>NZ_JBNAFO010000002.1:0-466530 GCF_049800715.1 Ruegeria profundi | reverse complement strand
GCAAAGCCCGACGAGCAAGGCCCGTTTTGGGCTGAAAACACTACAAAGCCACAGCCGCAAATCGCAGGATTAAAGTTTGTCGCGATAGTTGTGGGTGTCTGAGTCTGGTAGCGACATCCGCAAAGCAAACTCGAAAAATCGTTCATTCTTTGGTATCAGGCACACCCAATTTTTGCAGATCCTCTACCCACCGATTGAGATACGCCTCACTCTCGAATGGCGCATTCATCGCCTCTTGGATAGTGAATTCGGGATTGGCCGCTAGAAACTCATCGATAATAGTCTGCGCATCACTGGGAAGACCAAGGCGTAAAAGAATTGGCGCGTAGGTGCGTTTCAAGCCGTCGGGTATTTCGTTCATTTGTTCAACGGAAGCCTTTGCATCTTCATACTCCTCGGTGAAGTACTGAGCCCAACCCAGATTCCAAAGATACCAGTCTTGGTGATGTGGGTTCAGCCGGATCGCCAGTTTCATGCGCTCAACGGCTTCAGGCGCCTTGCCGCCATAGACGAGAGGGTCGATGGAATCTGCCAGAACGGATGCCGAATTTGGATTCAGAGCAATTGCTTTGTCGTAAAGCGAAGCAGCCCGCTCAAGGTTACCGCTTTGAGTGGTTGCATTGGCTAAGACCCAATGACCTTTGAAATTGAAGGGTTCCAGTTCAATGGCTTTCCGCGCCATCTCAAACGCGCGCTCCAGTGATTCCTCGCGCGTTAAAGAGTTCGTCCACCCCCAACGATACCCGTTAATATGTGCCCAAGCGTTTTCGACATACGCCCCGGCATAGTTCGGATCGAGAGCAATGGCTTTTGCGCTAAGCTCTTCCGCCCTGATGTTTCCTTCTTTTGTGAAGGTAAACCACTCCTCCTGCGCGCGTTTGCGCAATTCGTATGCGCCAAGACTATCAGTAGGCTGATGCTTGAGGCGGCTGTACTCCGCCAGATCGATATTAGTGGAGAGAAGCGAAGCTATCGTTCGCGTTATCTCATCCTGTACTGAAAATATGTCCTGTAGGTCTTGGTCATAGCTGTCTGCCCAGATATTTTGGCCCGTCGTCGCATCAATGAGTTGAGACGTCACGCGCAAACGCTCACCGGCAATTTGAACGCTCCCCTCAACAATGTAGCGAACACCCAATTCTTCTGACACTTTCTGTATATCTGCCGGAGTGTCCTTATATGAAAATGTCGAATTTCGGGCGACTACGAAGAAGTCTGAAAAACGGGACAAGGCGGTCAAGATGTTCTCACTCAGTCCGTCGCTGAGGTAATCTTGGCTCGGGTCGTTGTTGAGGTTGTCGAACGCCATGACCGCGATGGAGGGTTTGCCAGACAGGGCGGCGGCTTGTTCATCCGTGTCCGGAGATTGCACCACGGACCAAGGTTGAAGCCATGCCGCGACTACTAACGCCAGGACAATTGCGGTGCAACTAACCGTGATCAGGCGATTTTTCGAAGGCTTGTTCGTAAGTGGCACGATAGGAGAAACGATGGCTTTTGCCTTTTCATCCATTGTAAGGCTGTAGACGTGAACGGGTTCGGAGATATTCTTGACCTCTCGCATCCCCAAATCTTCGATGGTGAGATCGAGCTTGGTATGAACCTGTTCGAAAACGCTAGCCGACATGTAAATGCCATCCGGGACAGCCAGGCTTTCAATGCGTGCGGCGACATTTACACCATCGCCGTGAATGTCATCCTGATCGACGACAATGTCGCCAACATTGAGACCGATCCGGTATCGCACCTGCGAATCTTGCGGCAGGTCCGCATTAGCGACGCCTACATAGTGTTGCATGTCCAACGCGCACCGAACGGCCTCAACTGCACTTGCAAACTCAAGAAGCAAACCGTCGCCCATCAATTTGACGATGCGCCCATGTCGTGAAGCGACAATTGGTTCAAAAAACTGCTCGCGATGGGCTTTGACCCTTGCAAGCGTGCCGGCCTCGTCATTTCGAATAAGACGGCTATAGCCAACCACATCGGCGGCAAGTATCGCTGCTAGACGTCTTTCCAAAGACTGAACTCCCACAGTGGGCACCACGCTAAACGCAAAATTGCTTCTAGGCCAGATGCGCTAACCGAACACACATTTCCAAAAAGAGCGATTGTTAAGTCTAGATAAGGCATCAGCCTTGAAGCTGTGCCTGACTGCGAAGTGCAGTAGCTCATAAAATGTCCGCTTGGGGCTGCGACCCGCCAACCATGCAAACCGCAGAGAACGGCAATACTGAGCCCAAACCGGCAGATTTCTGCACCTATTTCGACTGTCCGCTTCCGGACTGCCGCCCAGGATAAAGAAACAGACTATCTCGATAATGCGGATAACGGCATCAAAGTTGGCCTGACAAAGTGGCAACGCTATTGGAGTGCTTTAGTCAATGCAGAGACCAGCGCGTTCGGATCTTCCTCCATGCGGGGGAGTAGTACTGTTCTCACGACGTCGTTCAATGCCCTATCCGCTCGGGCAGCGGCTGGGTCATCGTGATCGACGAAGACTTCGAATGCTTCAGTGGCGGCTAAGACTGCGCCCGGCACATGCGCCACGCCCTGTAGCAATGCGCTAATGCCCAAATGTTCCACTTGGTTGCTATTAGTAGGGGGGCCGACGAACGCGGGATTGAACCCGTCAACTCCCCAAACCTGGCTCGCGGTTAGGCCTTCGCCCGTTGCATATTGATGGATGTGCGGCACACTAAAGTGGCCGATGTAGCCGTGGCTCCACAGGGGGCGGTGCGTTAAGGGATTGTACCTGCTTGTGCCTGATAACAGAGCTTGCCAGATCAACAGAGTGGCCTGTCCCTCTGTCTTGGCATGGCGTTCACGCTCTGCTCGCGCACTCTCTGGCAGCGTTTCGACATAGTTACGGGAAAGCGGCAGCAGCGCCAATGCGCCTTCCAATGCATTGGGCTTGCGCTCGAGAAAAGCCGCGTAAGCATCAGATAGAAGTGCGACGTGAATTGCTCCGGCATCTGATGCCATTGCTTCGGTGAGTGTGTATACAGTCCAGCCCGCCTCACGAAGCGCTGGCGTGCTCACATCCCAAAGTGTCGGCGGCAAGGCTTGACCGCGATCCGCGCTGACTGCCGACAATTCTCCTATGGCATCGGCATACGCGCTCAGTGTAGCTGCGTCGACCTTGTCGGCTTCCAGCCGAGCAAGGTGGTCATCGACGCCGAGATCGCTTAGCTGACCGGTCGGGTGAAGGCCGACTGCCAGAAGGCGTTGCTCCAACTCTGATGCGTTCAGGAGCGCCGGTTCAGGCAGTACTGCCTCAGCCAAGTCTCTGAGTGTTTCAATCCGTAAAAGAGGGCGAGATACAAGCCAAGTTATGCCCGCCGCTATAAGAAGCGCAGCCGCTAGCCAGAAAAACGCTGACCGCTTCATGAAGTCTCCGACCCGCGCCACGTTTTTGCAAAAGACGGCACGGGTCTTGTCCTATTCCTGCGCCAGATAATCTTCAAAACCCTTCACCGCGCCGTCAATGATCGTACAGTTGCCTGCCGCGCGTATTGTTGGGTCGTCCCAATACACATTCCAGAAAACGACGATACTTTGATCGTTCAAAATGCCCGGAAATACGGAAATCGCGGCGTTTGGCAGGTCAGCATATTCGGGTACATCCCACAAATAGTCGTGGCACAGTTGAAGCGCGTCAGTCGTTTGACGGTCAAATGCATGGGCAGACGATGCAAAGCCAATCGCCAAAATCGTTGCTGTGATCAGGGCCTTCATTGGACTCTCCATTTGCCTAAGCGGTCTTCAATTCTCGACACTATGCAAGCTGCCGTCCGGCATCAAATACGGTAGCCTTAGATCCGAGACGCATGTGCTATCGATGCCTGCCCCGGGGTTTTCCAGAAACGCTTCACCAATATCGCGGGCGCATTGGCTGAAAACAAGGGCCCCGTGCCCTGTTTCCGGGAACAGGAACGACTGACTGTTGTGCAAAGTGTCTGCCGCTAGTCCACCCCAGGAAGATGCGGTCTGTGTGTCAATCTCACCAGACAGTACCAGTACCGCGATGTCGGAAAGCACGGGTTCAAGGTAGTTGTCTCGAGGTGCCGGTGTGAACTCGCTGCAATCTGCAAATAGGCTCGGAATTTCAGCTAGAGCCGTTGTCATCAATGGACCGTATCCCAACTCTGCTACTAAAGCGCCAAACCCCGCCGCCGAGTTGAAACCGTCTACAAAATCTTCCTGGCAAGCGTAGAGCAAGAGCTCGAATTCACCCTCCATAATGGTTTGCAAAGCTGCGTTATCTGTTGCGATCAAGTTGAAAACGCGCTCGACATCTTCGGGGCTGAGCAAAGCGACCAATGAGGCCAACCGTCCTGCTGTCGCTTCATTGAAATGGGCGCGGACTAGGTCCAGCAACGCTCCAGCACGCGGCGTTTCAAACCGTAGGTTTAGATAGTCTTGCGCAAACGCCAAACGATCCGCCCGATCAGGCAACCCGGCCAGAGCATCTTCAAGAGCATCGTCAAAGAACTCTCCCAAGGAGGCCGGTTCTAGATCTCGGTCGCGATCCGCTTCAAGTTGCTCCAAAGCCGAGGACGCAGTGTCGGAAGCAATTTCCATTTGCGACATGGCGTTGATTGCAGCTTGCGCCAGAGCCTTTTCATCGGCGCTCAGGTCCAACGTACCCGCCAACAACGTTTCTGCGGAGGGCTGGGGTGGAAGGTCACCGTTGATGATTTGTGTGATGAGGTCGACCGTTCCGTCCTCAAGCTCTCTGACCAGTGCGGGCGCGTAAGTGGTGAAGCCCCGGATCGTTGGGTCGGACCAATCGTTTCTGCCGGAAAAAATGCTGAAAAGCATTTGCCCGGATATCTCAATCCCCGCAGCCTCCAATGGACGTGCCTCTAAGTCTTCAAGGAGGTTAAAATACC
The DNA here is from genome assembly GCF_049800715.1 of Ruegeria profundi. GTDB lineage: Bacteria > Pseudomonadota > Alphaproteobacteria > Rhodobacterales > Rhodobacteraceae > Ruegeria > Ruegeria profundi_A. The sequence goes on along the minus strand of NZ_JBNAFO010000002.1, from coordinate 461,635 downwards.
GCTGCGTTATATCGGGATACGCCTCCGCACAGATAGGATCCGCTTCACACGGTGCGAACGTATTAAAAATGGCCTCGGTGTGTGGGACGAACAGAGTGTCGTAAAGCGCGATTTGGGGTGGAGCGACGCTGTCTAAAACGACTGCACGCACACCCTCTGGCGCAGAGCGCATGACTTCTAGCGCGAGCTTGGTGCCATATGAAACGCCATAAATATTGTACTCAGCGTAGCCAAGAGCCGACATTACAGCTCGCACATCTAAAGCATTTTGGGTCGTGTTGAACTGCGGAAGATCGAAGCCTCGTTCGGTCAATTCCGAAATGCAGTCGCGAACAAGTGCCGTCTCCAGCTGAGGTAGGTCAGCCCCGCCCAACTGATCGACGATTGGCTCCAGGTTTTTTGCCAGAGTCCCGAAGCAATCCATATCCGGGGCGCTTGCATCGACGCCGCGTTGATCGAACGCCACGACGTCCCTTCGCCCCCGCAAATGGTCAAAAAACAGACTGAGCGAGCGCACAGATTCAACTGAACCGCCGCCCGGTCCCCCGTGAAGATAGACAACCGGGTCTGCCACGGGTGCCAGCGAATGAGCCTTGAAAACGATGAAGCTCAGGTCCAGGGTCCTGCTTTGAGCATCTCTGTGGTCCTCAGGTACTGCCACGATACCGCAGATTACAGTTTCTCCGTCAATCTCATCGGGGACGACGGGGCGCGTGCACGGAGTGATTTCGACCGGATAGCGCGTATCTGCTCCACCCGCGAATTGAGCTTCAAAAGCCGTCGGATCAGAAGGCTCTCCAAGCAAAGCAGACAGGACGGCAAATATTTGTTCGGGATTCATGGTCACACCGCATGAGGCTGTTGATTTTTCTATAACCTTAGATTAGTGGACTGCATTTGCGAACCGATTGAAAGTTGTCCTTCCGTCGCTTCAAATCCAAACACTACGGATTGAGAGGTTGTGTCAGAGCATCTTTGCAAAGGGCTCCACCCTGTAGAATCCGGAAATCGAAAACTAAACAACCAACGACAGCTTTGTCCGCAGAATGGTCATTCGTCGCAACTCTGTTCAATGTCTGCTTCGCGGACTTTTCTGTCGTTCGCTTACCAGATGCCGAAGCCCGTTTTACGCACCTTGCAACAGCAGCAGATAGGTGCGCGGTTTTCGCAGCAAACTGAGACTGGTTCAGAATTTTTCTGACAGCACTTGGCAGCTTCTTCAATTGTACTTTTTGCGTCCAATGTGCGCTGATATCATGTTGACTGGAAGATGGGTATTGTCCACTTCTAAAGCAGCCAGATAGGAAACCTGTCTCAAGCTTTACTCAGACAACAAAGCGCCGCTTAGGTCAAAATGCTTCGGGAACATTGCGCGCAGAAAACGAAAAACAATTCTCATCGCTTCGTCGCGGTCAAATGAATCCGGGTGGAGTAGGTAATCGGTCCACATGCCTTCCAGCATTGCGAGTGTGCCGTGTGTAGCGTCCCTAGCAACTTGATTAGGGCGTTCGGTTCCGGCTTCTTTCGCAATTCGAGCGAAAGCGTTGAAAACTAGGTTCCGAAGCTTAGCGTCGCGGGTATCTGAAAACGCAGCGATTGCTGTTCTATTTCGGGCCTCGCCTCGAAACGCGTACCAAATGGAAACGTTTTTCTTATTGAGAATGGTTTCACTTAAGTCGCCCCGAACAATCATCTCAATATGTTCCTGTCCGGTTTGCCCGGTCGTTTCCAACAAGTCGTAAATTCCGTTGTAGTATTGTTCGGAGGAGTAGCGGGCGGCTTCGTCAACCAAGTTGTCCTTGCCACCGAAATGAAGATGAATCATGCCACGGGACAACTCGGCGCGTTGAATGATTTCACTGACGGAGGTTTCGGAAATCCCTTTTTCTGCGACCGAGTCGAGTACTGCCTCGATCAGGGAAAGGCGGTTTCGCTCGCGTATTTCTTGTCGTCTTCCAGTCATTGGATCAGGCGGCTCTGTTTGTTTTCAGTCTCTTGCGGTTCCTTCTAACGGCCAGTGTGAAATTGGCCATCCCCGGTTGCGAATTTATCAGTTGACACAACTAGTCCAAAAATTCCAGATTTAAATGGACGATTGTCCATTTTGTGATCGACATGGTCGCGCCACCAAAAAAGCAAAGTTCAGCAGGGAAGCATGGCCGGAGTACTACGAAGTGAAACGGGCAAGGGCCTCGCACTGAGCGCACCTGCGACGTTCTACGTCGGTCTGCTCGTCGCCGTGCCGCTTTGCATTCTCGTCGCATACAGTTTTTGGACCCAGAACTATGTCGAGATCGACCGGACCTTGACTTGGGCAAACTACCAAGAGGCGTTTACCGACCCATTGGTTCGACACCTAATGTTCCGTTCGGTCGCAATTGCAGGCGCGGTGACATTGGCAACGGTTTGTCTGGCCTATCCGATTGCATACTTCATCGCGTTTCGGACAAAGAAGAAGACCCTCTGGCTGTTGCTGATCACTATTCCCTTTTGGAGCAGCTACCTTCTGCGCGTGTTCAGCTGGAAACTAATCCTTGGCTTCAATGGAGTGTTGAATTCTGCGCTGATTTCACTTGGTTTGATACAAGATCCGCTGACATTCTTGCTCTACAACGAATTCGCTGTTGTCCTTACGCTCGCCCACGCCTGGGCACCGTTTGCTATCCTGCCGATCTATGTATCGCTTCAAAAGATCGACCGCAGCCTATTGGAGGCTGCAACCGACCTTGGCTGTAACAAGCTTGAAAGGTTCGTTCGCGTGACACTGCCTCTGACGGTGCCGGGGGTCATTGCGGCCTGCCTGATCATTTTCATCCCAACGGTGGGCGATTACGTCACTCCGGCCTTAGTCGGTGGATCGCAGGGCAAAATGGTGGCGAACTTGATCCAAGTGCAGTTTGGTGCCGCCAATAACTGGCCGTTGGGTGCGACCCTGTCTCTTCTTGCCATGCTTTCGGTCGGCTGCGTTGCAATCCTGTTCGTGGTGGTCGTCACCGCATTGGGCCGGAGGATCAGATGACCAAGGCATTTCGTTTTTCATGGTTGCTGGTTTATGCGATTGCCTATCTGGTGTTTCTCTACCTGCCGGTTTTGCTATTGCCACTGTTTTCGTTCAACGACGGAACTATCGTAGCCTTCCCCCTAAAGGGTTTCACGTTGAAGTGGTACGCACAGTTGGGGCAGCAGGACACGCTGTTACAGGCTATGGTAAACTCGTTGATCGTCGGCAGCGTGACTGCCCTGATGGCAACATCTCTGGGTCTCTTCGCAGCTCGCGCTTACGTTCGGTATCGTTTCACGGGGCGTGAGTTGTCTGAGGGACTGGTCATGCTTCCACTGGTCATTCCCGGCATCATCGTGGCCAGTTCGATGCTGGTTCTGTTCATCAGCATCGGTTTGAAACCATCGCTGGCCACCGTGATCCTTGGGCATGTGTTCGTGGCGTTGCCATTTTCCGTGTCGATCATGAAATCTGCGTTTGACGATTTCGACCAGTCCTTGGAGGAGGCTGCATTCGATCTTGGTGAAAGCGTCGTGGGAACGTTTCGGCGTGTTACCCTCCCAATCGTAGCGCCGGGTATTGTCGCCAGCCTTTTGGTCACGTTTACGGTGTCGTTTGACGAGTTCGTCCTGGCCTTTTTCTTATCCGGGAACAGCCCGACATTGCCGGTCTATATCTGGAGCCAGATCCGCTTCCCGGCAAAATTGCCCAACACGTTGGCCCTAGGATCGCTGCTTTTGCTGTCCTCGGTGCTGCTGTTGTTGATCGCCGAATATTTCCGCCGCCGTTCCATCCAATCGTCAGATTGAAGCCAAAGGAAACGAATAAGATGAGCGAACAGAACATCATCGAAATTCAGGGCGTCGAAAAACGCTTTGGTTCCTTTGTGGCTGTGTCCGATCTGAACCTGACCTTGAAAGAGGGTGAGTTCTTTTCGCTGCTTGGCCCTTCGGGATGCGGCAAGACGACGGCTTTGCGCATCATCGCGGGTTTTCAAGATCACGAAGAAGGCGAGATCCGGATCGATGGTCGAACGATGGGAGAGGTGCCTGCGAACAAGCGTCCCACCAATATGGTGTTCCAAAGTTATGCGATCTTTCCTCACCTGAATGTCGGCGACAATGTTGGCTTCGGATTACGCAAGACCAAGCTTTCGCGGCAGGAAATTAAAGAACGCGTTGCCGAGGCGCTTGAGATGGTTGAACTGGGCGGCCTGCAGGACCGTAAGGCCAACGAATTGTCGGGAGGTCAGCGGCAACGAGTAGCGCTCGCCCGCGCACTCGTCATGCGACCCAAGGTTTTACTGCTAGATGAGCCTTTATCTGCGTTGGACAAGAATCTGCGCGAAGCGATGCAATTGGAAATGCGCCGCCTTCAGCAGAAGCTTGGAATAACTTTTGTAATGGTCACGCATGACCAGTACGAGGCGATGACCATGTCCGACCGTATTGGCGTCATGTTTGGGGGGCAGCTCAAGCAGGTGGATAAGCCAGAGGTCCTGTATTCCCAACCGTGTAACCGGGAAGTGGCTTCTTTCATCGGTGGAATGAACTTTCTGGATGCCGTAGTGACTGCAGAGAATGCTGAAACGTTTGAAGTCAACGTTAAGGGCTTAGGGAAGATGGAAATCGGGGTGAACCCCAACGTCCAGGTGCATGACAAGGAACTTCTTGTCGGCGTTCGTCCTGAGCAATTGGAAATCAGTGCGGAAAAGCCGGATGGGTACGATGCTCTTGTTCAGGGCGAGGTTTCGGACGTCGCCTTTTATGGAGAGAGTGTCCACTATTATGTGCGCGTCGATGGTCTGAAAGACAGTATCGCCGTCGCAGTACCAAACTACTTTCACACGGTCGATCACACGCGCGGCGATACCGTCTGGCTTGGCGTTCAAAGCGCCTCGGTGATTGACTTGGGTAAACGTGAATCTTTGGGAGGAGACAAATGAATAAAACAGCATCACTTATGGCAGCAGTAGTTGCCACCTTTGCCGCCAGCCAAACTCTGGCGAACGCCGCTGATCTGACCGTTTTTGACTGGTCCGGATATGAGGATCAGGGCTTTTACGGCGACTATGTCGAAAAATACGGCGGCGCGCCTAGCTACACCTATTTTGGCAGCGTGGAAGAAGCGTTCACAAAGCTTCAGTCCGGTTTTGAAGCTGATTTGGCCCATCCCTGCACGGATGCCCTGAGAAAGTGGGTAGCGGCAGACATGATCAAGCCGATTGACACCAGCAAGCTGGAAAACTGGGACAAGCTGATGCCCAAGATCAAAGAGGTCGATGGCATCACCATTGATGGGCAGACCTACATGGTTCCGTTCGAATGGGGCAATACTGGTCTTATCTATCGAACAGATATGATTTCGGCAGATGACGTTTCGCTGCAATTGCTTGCCGATCCTGCATATCAGGGCAAAGTCGCCATTCCGGACGCCGCTTCCAGTGCCTTTGCAATGGCGGCATTGGCAACCGGCGCCTCCAGCTATACCGATATGAGTGACGAGGAATTCCAAAAAGCGGCGGACTACCTGCGCGCGATTCATCCGAACGTGCGCTTTTATTGGTCTGACGCCGGCCAACTGGATCAGGCAATTGCCAGCGGTGAGGTCACGCTGGGTTGGGGATGGAACCAATCGGAACTGAACCTGATCTGGAACGAAACGCCAGCGGTCATGATGCGTGATGTAGACAAAGGTATCGCGACTTGGGTCTGCGGCTATGTGCATCTGAAATCTGCCAAGCAGTCGGATGAGCAAGTCTATGACATGCTGAACGCGCTCAGCTCTGCGGCAAGCGGTAAATACATTATTGAAAGCTGGGGTTACGCCCACGCCAACGAAGACGCTTTTGCACAGGCAGACCCAGAGCTGATCGAAACCTACGGGTTTTCGGATGTGGACAGCTTCTTTGAAGGCAGCCTGTTCTTTGACGCTGTTAACCCCGAGCTGGAGGCCAAGATGTTGAAGGAATTCGAGCGCATTAAAGCTGGCTTCTAAGGGCACTCTTACAACACACCCGGGAATGGTGGGGAGGTAGAAATCCTTCCATTCCCACGAACCAATTTCCAATTTCCTTGGAGGAAGCGCGGCAATGTCAGGCGCTGACGAGTATTCTGTTCTCTTCGAACCGGTCAAGATCGGGCCAGTAACGGCTCGAAACCGGTTCTACCAGGTGCCCCACTGCAATGGTTTGGGTCATTTGCGACCTCAGGCCGAAGCTGCCATGCGGGCGATGAAAGCCGAGGGCGGTTGGGCAGTGGTGTCTACTCAGGAGGCCGAGATTCATCCGACTTCGGATTTGTCTCCTTATTCTGAAAACCGAATTTGGGACGATCAGGATATTCCCGCACTGCGTCTGATAACCAACTCAATTCATGAGAAGGGCTCGCTCGCGGCAATCCAATTGGCGCATAACGGGCACCATGCCCAAAACCACCTGACCCGCGCGCCTCTGCTGGCCCCATCAGAACTTGTCTTGCAGACTCCATACCCGAAACAGGCAAGGGCAATGGACAAGGCTGACATTCGAGAATTTCGCAAGTGGCATCGCGCGGCGGCTCGTCGTTCGCGCGAAGCCGGGTTCGACATTGTGTATGTCTATGCGGGGCATCACATGACATTGCCTCATCATTTTCTGCTGCCACAGTTCAATGATCGGACGGATGAATATGGAGGTTCGTTGGAGAACCGGGTGCGACTTACCCGCGAGCTTCTGGAAGAAACCAAGGAAGAGGTCGGAGATGATTGCGCCATTGCCCTTCGGTTCGCGGTTGATGAAATGCTCGGGTCAGAGGGGATGCAAGCGCAGGAAGAAGGCCGTGCAGTAGTCGAATTGCTGGCCGAGCTTCCAGACCTTTGGGATGTTAATGTGGCGGATTGGAGCAACGACTCTGCTACGACCCGGTTCGAGCCCCGCGACGGCTTTCAGACCTCATATATCGAGTTCGTGAAACAGGTGACTTCTAAGCCTGTTGTGGGCGTCGGGCGCCTTACGTCGCCGGACTTGATGGCGTCACTGGTCAGGAAGGGCATCCTTGATTTTATCGGCGCGGCGCGACCATCCATCGCCGATCCGTTTCTGCCCAACAAAATTAGGGAAGATCGCATCGAAGAAATACGTGAGTGTATCGGTTGCAATATCTGTGTTTCATCCGACTCTCTCGGCGTCCCAATACGCTGCACTCAAAACCCGACTATGGGTGAAGAGTGGCGGAGGAAATGGCATCCTGAGATCATTGAGCGTCGGGTAAACGAGGAAGCTGCGCTTGTTGTCGGCAGCGGACCAGCCGGACTTGAATGCGCCATGCAATTGGCGCGGCGGGGCTACGAGGTAACTCTGGCGGAAGCAAAGCAAGAGTTCGGCGGCCGTGTGATGCAGGAAGCTGCCCTGACCGGGCTATCCGCTTGGAAGCGCGTGACAGATCACAGAATCTACGACCTGCAACAACGCGGGAACGTTCAACTGTTCACCGACAGCCGTTTGTCAGCAAGTGAGGTCATCGAGTTGGGTATACCGAACGTCTTTGTTGCAACCGGCGCAAAATGGCGGCGAGACGGGCGCGGGAAATCTGCATTTCACGGTGTATCAATCGGTTTAGGTTCTCAGATTTTCACTCCGGATGACATTGTGGCCGGAGTCATGCCGCAGGACGGCCCGATTGTGGTCTACGATGATGATCAAGCCTATCTCGGTGGAGTCTTGGCTGATCATTTGGCTCAGGTTGGGCGAGAGGTTGTCTTTGTAACGCCGGCCTCAATAGTTTCGCCGTTTACCGAATTGACGTTGGAGCAGACTAAAGTGCAACGCAGTCTGTTGGAAAAAGGCGTTCGTCTGAACCTGTCCCAGACCTTGGCCGGTATCGCGCCCGGCCAGGCGACATTGCAGTGCGTATACACGGGGCGAGAGAACTCCATTGAATGCAGCTCTGTGGTACTGGTGACGCAGCGAATGCGAGAAACCACTCTTTACGACGAGCTTTGCGGTTTGACGGCAAGTCCGCTGAAAACGTTGGAATTAATCGGAGATGCCGCAAACCCCGGCTTGATCGCGGATGCTGTATATTCGGGTCACATGGCTGCCCGGAATTTCGAACGTAACGCGGACGACATCGACCGTGAATTCTTCCGCCGGGAAGTCATTTCCCTTGAGTCTGCATGAGGTGCGCAATGCCAAAAGATGACCTGCAAGTAATGCGCGATTTGATGGACGCGCAACAGGAAGGGTTCGCCCTGCCTCGTCACTTCTATACGTCTCAAGCAGTATACGAGAACGATATCGGCGCGTTCTGGAACCGTAACTGGATCTGGGTCGGCCATGTTAGTCAGGTCGCAGAACCGGGGGACTTTTTCCTGTTCGACTATGGGCCCGAGTCCATCATCATCGTTCGGGATCGCGAAGGTGAGGTGCGCGCGCATCTGAACGTTTGCCGCCACCGGGGATCGCGGGTTTGCATTGAACGGAAAGGCAAGGCACGCAATTTCATCTGCCCCTATCATGCGTGGACTTTTGATCTGAACGGCAAGCTACGAAACGGGCGTTCAATGGGGTCGAATTTCGACCCGGGCCAATACGGATTGCTCCCGGTTCAGGTGAAGATATTCCAAGGTCTGATTTTTGTCTGCGCAGCTGAAGACGCCCCGCCGCTAGATGCTGCGTTGGTGCAGTTGGCCCCACTGTCAAAACCGTTCGAATTTGAAAACCTGAAGGTCGCTCATGAAGCCTCATACCCAGTTCCAGCAAATTGGAAACTGGCTTTGGAGAATTACCTGGAATGCTACCACTGCGCGCCGTCTCATCAGGACTATTCGCGCAGCCATTCGTTGAAAGACCCCGCTCAGGTTCTGGAGTTCAGCGGCGCACTTCATGAGCGGATGAAAGAAGCCGGAGTGCCCGTTGAGGAGCTGGACCTGACCGGAGATAACGCGCTCGCCCCGGGTGCAGATGTCTATTGGCGCCGCTACCCGCTGTTTCCCGGCTATTTGACCGGTAGTAAGGATGGCGCTTCGCTGGCGCCGCCTTTGGGTGAACTGAAAGGTCACGATGGCGGTGCCACCGATCTGGGGATCGGGACGCTGAACTACTTCCTTGTTTATGCAGATCACATGGTTGGCTACCGGTTCGTCCCACGCGCGCTGCAGGAAACGGATATTCAAATCGTCTGGTATGTGCGCGGCGATGCTGAAGAAGGTCGGGACTATAACAAGGATGCCATTACATGGCTCTGGCATGTCACGTCGCTCGATGATGAGCGGATCATCCGTCACAACCAAGAGGGCGTGAACTCCCACCGCTTCGTGCCGGGACCGCTGTCCGAGATGGAATGGAGCATTCCGGGTTTCTATCGCAATTACTTCAGCATGATCTGACACGCTCAGAATTCGGAGAAATACTATGACAGAATTAACGAAGCGCAGATCAAGACGGCGCGGGGGTGGGCGCGAAGCACGTGCAGCCGTGCGAACCAGCAACGTCGCTTCGCAAGCGATCTGGCCGGGCATTTCGGGTGGGCGCTACAAGCCCCTTTCAGATGCTGACATGTCAAATATTCACGAGGCCGCCCTTAGCATTCTGGAGCGTACGGGCGTCGGTGATCCAACGCAGGAAGTTCTCGATCTCGTGCTGTCCAAAGGTGCGACGTTGAACGAGCATGGTAGGCTGTGCTTTCCTCGCGCGTTGATGGAAGATCTTTTGGCTAAGGCGGCCCGTGAGTTCTATGTCCATGCACGCGGATCGCGGGCCGGTAAGGATGACATGCACTGCACCAAAGACAAGGTGTACTATGCGAACTCCGGCACCGCTGTGACAACGTTTGATGCGGAAACTCGCAGTTACCGGCCGTCGACGCTCAAAGACATTTACGACTTTACACGATTGGTTGACCGGCTCGATAATATCCACATGACCGGTGATACGGTTTTGGCAACGGATGTGCCACAGGACTACGAGCACGACATGAGCATGCTCTACGCCATTCTGGCGGGTAGCGAAAAACCATCTTGCCTGACGTTCCGTACTCGAGAGCATATTCAGGACGCGATTCATCTGTTCGATCTGGCATCAGGCGGGGAGGGTAAATTCCTCGAGAAACCCTCAGTCATTTTTGGCGGTTGTCCCATAGTATCCCCGCTCCGGTTTGGGCGGGAAAACTTGGAGATCCTGATTGATACAGCGAAGATGGGGCTTGTCTGCGATTTAGCTGTTCCGCCACAGGCTGGGGCGACGTCGCCTGCGCCTCTGGCCGGGACTTTGGCGCAAGCCGTAGCCGAGACCCTATCTTGCGTCGCAATTGCCAACCTGATTAACCCGGGCACCCCCGTCGTCTTTGCAGCTTGGCCGTTTATTACTGACCTGCGAACTGGTTCGTTTACGGGTGGCAGTGGTGAGCAAGCATTGATATCCGCGGCGGCTATCCAAATGGGCAATTTCTACAACCTGCCGACCAGCGTTGGTTGCGGCATGACGGATTCCAAGATTCCTGACGCACAATATGGTCTGGAAAAGGCGTTGACTTTCGCATTAGCGGCTCATGCTGGGGCCAACAGGCTCTGCGAATTTGGCGGTATGCTCGGCAGCCTGATGGGTTGCAGCTTTGAGTCCATGGTCATCGACAACGAGGCCGCGGGTATGATCTCACGAACCCTGCGTGGTATCGAGGTGAGCGACGACACTCTGTCGGTTGACGTCATCCACGAATGTGCAATTGATCCCGGTCATTTCCTCGGCAACACGCAGACCTTGCAATACATGGAGACTGAGTATGTCTATCCAACCCTGATGGATCGGGAGCTAACCGATACTTGGCAAAAAGCCGGTCGTCAGGATATGTTTGAACGGAGCCGGTCAGTCGTGAACGACATTCTATCCAATCACTATCCAAACTATTTTGGCAGCAAGGCGGATGCGGAGGTTCGGTCCAAGTTCCCGATCAAATTGCCACCAGAGGTGATGCGGGCAGGTTAAACGCAGCGCACTTAAGCGAAGGCATAGCAACCATGAAAATCGCGATGGCGCGCCGAGGCAGTTCCTAAGGTTTAAACATACCCTGCTGCTTTAGGTCTTCGGTTGCCAGCTGGATACCTTTTTCAAGGACGTCGAACATCTGGTTCAACTCGCCTTCGGTAATGATCAGAGGTGGGGAAAACACGCACATGTTGATGATCGGCCGCAGAATCAGCCCGTTCTCCTGACAATGATGATCAATCAAAGCGCCGACAGATTTATCTAGGTCCAGTGCATTATCTGCTTTTGCGTCTGCAACACATTCGACGCAGCCAACGAGCCCCATGCCGCGCGCATCACCGACGAGCGGCAAATCTGCCAGAGCCTGGAGGCGCTCTTCGAAGAGCGGCGTGATTGCGCGGACATGTTCCAGAACGCCGTCGCGCTCCATGATTTCAATCGTCTTCAGGCCTGCCGCCGCGCATACTGGATGGCCTGAGTAAGTGAAGCCGTTTGAAAACGTAGCGTTCTGCGCATTGTCTCCGCTTACATCTGCAATCAGCCGGTCAGAGATGATACAAGCCCCCATGGGTACGTACCCAGACGTCATGCCTTTGGCGCAGGTTATGATGTCGGGCTTAATCCCAAAGACGTCTTCTGAAGCAAACCAATGTCCAAGCCGCCCAAATCCGGTTACGACCTCGTCTGAAATATACAGGACATCGTATTTCCGGCAGATTTCAAGACAGCGCTGATGATACCCCTGCGGAGGCACAATGACGCCACCAGAGCACAGTATCGGTTCAGCGATGAAGGCAGCGACCTTGTCTGCTCCGGTTTGCAGTATCATGTTCTCCAGATCTGCAATTTTTTCGTCCAGAAAGTCATCGACCGCCTGATCGGGGCGACGTATATACGGATTCACGTTCGGCAAAAACCTCGTCAGGTCCGAGGCTTGATCCAACCACCCTTTGTCGCGCTCTTTTCCGGATACCGAGGCCGCCAAATAGGTCGATCCGTGATATGCTTTCTGGCGCGAGATCACGATTTTCTTTTGAGGTTTTCCCAGCAGGTTATTGCGAAATTGTACAAACCGCAGAGCGCTATCCACGGCCGTTGAACCACCGGTCGTGAAGAATACATGGTTCAAATCGCCCGGCGTTCTCTTGGCGATTTCATGTGCCAAACGGGCCGGAGTTGAGTTGGCGTTGTTGAAGGGCGTAAAATACGCCATCTGTTTCGCCTGCTGAGCCATCGCATCGGCAATCTCGTTGTTTCCATAGCCCAATTGAATGCACCACATGCCAGCAGGGCCGTCTATCAGGCGCTTTCCGTCCTCTGTGACGACATGAACGCCAAGGCCGCTTTCGGCAAAGGTTCGTTCATTTTGGCCAAGGTGTGACATCCCTTCCCAAGGGTGCAGGAAATGTTCGTTGTCCCATTCTCGTATGGACCGAAAGTCGGAGTTGAAAAGGGTCATGCAGCACCTTAATGTAATATAAATCACAAATTGAACAATCATTCATTCAATGTCAATCCTTGAACTGTCTTAACGCTAAATGCGAGAAGACAAAGGCGACTACCCCAGTGAAGGAGAAATAAGATTAATCTCGAGCGTGATACACCAACCAATGCCCGAGACCTGGGTAAATTGCAGAACCGAAAGCTGCTGATCCAATCGGCTGCGGACGCCATTTATAGATACGGAATACGCGGAACAACTTCGGCAAGAATCCAAGAATTGTCGGGATTATCGCAAGGGATGGTCAACCTACACTTTGGTTCCAAGGAAAAGCTGCTGCTTGCAGTGGCTGAGGAATTGTCAGTCCGATACGCGGAGCAGTGGACGGCCATTGCAGTCAATCCAGAGTTAGACCCGGCAGACAAGCTAGTCTCTATTATAAAGGCAGATTTCGACCCACTGGTCCTAAATGCGCGGGACGTCGCGATCTGGTTTTCCTTTCGGGCTGAAGCGCTCTCGAACCCGAACATATTTCCTTTCATCGACTCGCGCGACAAAGGTTTCCGCGCGGTGATCCTGGAGTTGTTGGAACAAATAAAGGGTGAAGGCGAATATGAGGATGTAAGCGCCAAACTTGCAACAGACGCGTTGGTTGCTTTGTTGGAAGGGCTTTGGACCGACTACCATTTGCACTCAGATATCTTCAACCCCTCCGAGGCTTTGAAGATCTGCCTGTTTGTGCTGCAATCGATGTTTCCTAAACACTTTGGCACTCGGTCGATCCGCGGGAGTAGGTGACTGGGAACTAGCCACGGGCAATCACGAACCCGTCCGAGTCTTGTGGTTCAATCGGCGCAAGTCGTTGATCATTGCTTTGGCCAGAGAGACGCACATCAGTAGCAAAACGACGCTGAACGGCAATGCCCCGATGATCATCGAATTGGTCAATGCTTCCAATCCGCCGCCGCCAGCGATCAGCAGAGTTCCAATTACAAGAGTCAGAAGAACACCCCAAAGGATACGATGAAGAAGGCCGGTGTTTTCAGACCCGCCGGACATGATCGTGTTCATCACAAGGATGCCAGAGTCGGCGGACGTGACAAGGAATGTCATGGTTAAGAGCACACACATGACACTCACTACCGCGAGCAAGTTGCCCGATATCATTTCCCCCAATGTGACGAACAGGGTTGCCGTCGTTGAAGCTGCGAGGATTGATCCACTTGCATTCCCATTTAGTTCCAGATCGATGGCCGCTCCACCCAGAATGGCCATCCACGCGAAACAAACGAGGGACGGGGCAATGACCGCGCCAAATATGAACTCGCGTACGGTTCGCCCTCTGGAGATACGCGCTAGGAAAAGGCCGACAAAGGGCGAAAACGCGATCCACCATGCCCAATAAAATGTAGTCCATCCGGCCTGCCATCCGAACAACCTGCCTCGTGTGCCCGCGTCATAAGCTGCAGTCTTGGTCGCGTCAGAAAGATCGGCTGTATCGTTGCTCAAACCCTCAAGATAGGTTGCTTTTGTTCCCCAGGGATCAGTTGCACCCGCGAAGAGTTCGCCGACAAAGGGCGCAGCCTCAGCTGGCAATGCGGAGCCAAACTCGCCTTCGGAAATCGGTCGAAAAGCTTGGAAACTCAGCGGGACAAAGTTTTTGATATAGTCAACCAGTGCTGTGGCGTAGGTCGTCGCCGCAAAAGCGAATGAACCATAAACAATGAATACCGCCAGCAATACCAGTGAAAAGAGAAGATTAATATTTGACAAGTATTTGACACCACGCCCCACGCCAGAGACGGCTGAGAGTGTCGACATAATCATAACAACGATCAACGCCGTAATTAGGCCGGCGGTCGACGGGATCACTTTGGTTACTTCTTTTTCAACAAGCCAATTCGCACCGGTAATTAGAAACGCACCGTCCACCAATTGAGAAACGCCATAACCGATCGTTACCGCCACGCCGAGTATTGTCGCAACGACGCCGAGTACATCGACCACATGGCCTGCAACACCGTTTGAGTATTCTCCAAGCAATGGGGTCAGTGCGGTGCGGATTGTTAGCGGCATGCCTCTTGTAAACGCATAATAGGCAAGGCTAAGGCCGGTGACGACGTATATTGCCCAGGCGTGAAATCCGGTGTGCAAAAAGGTATAGCGGTAGGCTCCATCAATAGCGTCCTCGCTTTTGGGTGCGACTTCCCCGGAAATAGTCAATGGATTTGTTTCCCAAAGGCCGAGTGGTTCGGCGGTTGCATAGACCATTAGGCCCACGCCTAGACCCGCCCCAAACATCATCGAAAACCAAGAGAAGTTTGAAAATTCCGGTTTCTCATCTTCTAAACCCAGCCTCATCCGGCCGGTTGAAGGTATGAGCGCGATAAGGAAAAGGAAAAATACAAATAATCCAACGGAAAGGTTGTAAAATGTGTTGAACTCGGCCAGCACTCCTGACTTCCAGGATCGCAGTTTATCGTTCGCAGATAGTGGCCAAACCAGCGCCCAGAGAACGAGCAGAGAAACCGAAAGTTTGCTTACCAGCGCAATCGGCAGGCTATATCCTTTGTAAAAGCCAGTTCCCTGAGTTCTTATTTTGAGTTCTGTGAAAGGTTCTTCAAGCGCCATATTTTCCCGGTCTTACATAAATTGACTGCTTTGCACGCCACGGTGTCAGTCGCTGGGTTTCAGACTATTTCTATTCCAGCCAGATTAGGAGTGTAGCAGCGGGATTGGTCTTGTCAGAAGAACTTTGATTGAGCGGGGTAGGGTTGTTGCGTAGCTTTTGCCCATGACCGGACCTGCCTATTTCAAATACTTCAAAACCAGTCCCGAGGTCATCCGCCTTGCGGTGATGCTGTGCATCCGTTTCCCTCTCTTGCTTCGGAATGTCGAAGATCTGCTGCATGAGCGAGGCATCGACATAAGCCACGAAATTGTCCGATATTGGTGGAACGGCCTTGTCAGAAGAACTTGGCTTGAGGCGGGCAGGGCGGTTGCGTAACTTTTTCCCATGACCAGACCTGCCTCTTTCAAGTACTTCAAAACCAGCCCCGAGATCATCCGCTTTGCGGTGATGCTGTATATCCGTTTCCCGCTCTAGCTTCGAAACGTCGAAGATCTGTTGCACGAGCGAGGCATCGACGCGAGCCACGAAACTGTCCGATATTGGTGGAACAGGTTTGGTCCAATGTTTGCAGCTGAGATCCGACGGAAGCGTGTTCAGCACCTGCGCGCCTTCTCCAAATGGAAGTGGCACGTTGACGAGGCTATCGTGAAGGTGAATGGCAAGCGGCATTATCTTTGGCGGGATGTTGATCACGAAGGTGAGGTGCTGGAAGCCGTTGTAACGAAGCGCCGTAACAAAGCTGCAGCACTGAAATTCCTAAAGAAATTGATGAAGCGACACGGTTGCGCCGAAGAGATCGTCACAGATTGCTTCGCTTCCTACAGGGCAGCGCTCAGAGAAATGGGCGCGCTCGATAAACAACAGACGGGCAGGTGGCTAAACAACCGCGTCGAGAATTCGCACCTGCCGTTTCGACGACGCGAACGCGCGATGCAGCGTTTGAAGCGCATGCGAAGTTTGCAGAAATTCGCCTCTGTCCATTCCTCCGTATACAACCACTTCAACCAGGAAAGATCGCTAGCCAGCCGGGACATCTTCAAGCTGACCCGCGCCGCCACTCTCGCCGAGTGGCGTCAACTTTGTTCCGGATAGGTACGCGGTTTTCGCAGCAAACTGACACTGGTTCGAATTCGTCTGACAGCACCCCACCAATGCTCGGATAAGCTCAGGTCGCTTAGCTGCCACACGCAGAGCAACTGCAGAACCCATGGAAATACCACCGATTACCACAGGACGGGAAGCCTTTGCCTCTATGAGCGCAATTGTGTCGTCTGTGAATTGTCTGATCGAGAAGTCATCAACAGGCCCGGTTTCTGAGTCGCCATGTCCGCGAAATTCCATCGCGGCAACACTTGTAATTGTGTCCTTCGGAAAAGCCTCAATTGGAAATTGAGCGGTGTCGCACAAACCGCGTTGAAACACCATGGTATCGTCTGTGAATTCGCCGTGTACCGAGAACTTTATCCCGTCGGAACTAAATGCGGATTTATTGGCCAACTTATTTTCCAAACATGACAAAGGTAGTGGATAAAATCGCAAACAGAGCAGGCCCTGTTTGCGAATACCAGAGGCAAATTTTCTGACTGTGTATGAAGTCTTAGTCAATTGCCAAAGTGTTGCCTCTCGTCAGCATCTAGGCAATCAAGTCTAGGCTACTGTGGTCAACGCTGATCGAGATCTGTGTCTCTAGATCATCCGCCTCCACGATGTCTCCAGCGATCAGGATTTCCTGTTCCTCGACTTCGCTTCGACGACCGTATGACAACGTTAGCAGCGTTGTGATTTCGTCGTCCTCCACTTCGTAGCTGATTAAAACACGCGAGGCACTGCCATCAATCTGGATCATATCGTCATCTGCTTTGCTAAAGTCAGCGATGAATGCTCCGCCTTCTTCAAAGACAAACCGGTCGGTTCCGCTACCGCCAACCACGGTATCGCCGTTTGCTGCGGTGATTACGTCATCGCCTTCAAAGCCAATCAAGAGATCGCGGTCATCGGTCCCAGTGAGAACATCGTTTTCATTGGTTCCGCCGATACGTCCAGCAGCAAAGAATACATCCTCTTGCTGATGCTCGATACCAGTGTTTGCCGCAATCACATCCGCCAGAGTCGTATCCCAGAGGGCCTTTACGTCACTTTTGTTCAGATACCCGGCTTCACTCCAATAGGCATCGCCATCCCGCAGACGCAGGAACTGATCGACTATCACTGCCGAGAAGGTTTCACCCAGAATACCGCCGTCTGCGGGGTCTTCGGCCAGCCCGCCGATCCAGGCGTCTAGGTCGTCAACACTGTCGTAAAGGTCCGAAAGCGTTGCCGCTATTTCGGCATCCGATGTCACGCCCGAGAAGTCTTCCGCCCGTTCCAGACCGAACGCTTCACGCAGGTCGTTGTAGCTGGCGACGCCAAGGTCTCGACCGCGCTGAATATTGATCGATGCCAAATCCAGCCCGAAGGACCCATCGGGAGCAAACAGGAAGGAACGTACGTCCTCGACGACCATAGTATCAAGCTCTTGGGCTGTGCTTCCCATCAATCCGCGTAGGATTGGATCAATTCCCCCTGCGTCTTCAATGGCTTGCGGGTTTAAGAAGGCATCCTGCAGCGCAATAGACCCTTCCGCGATGCTGCTGCCATCTTCGTTAAGACGCAACAGATCTGACGACAAAAGAGAATGGCCAAACCGATAGGCAGCAGCTGAGAATTCGACTGCGATACCCGGATTGATCGTCGGATCATATCCGTAATAACTAGAGATAGCTTCTTCACCGACGAGGATTGGTAGGAAGTCGTTGAAGGTAATCGCCTGCAACTCTGCCTCGACCCGCATGCGGGCTGCATCAAAAAGCTCTTCTTCGGACAAACCAGGCTGTCGTTCTGCAAGTGTATCCACCCACCGGTTGTGTTCGCGCGCGAACAGTGTGTGCAGAGACGTCAGCGCGATATTCTCTGCTGCGCGTACGTCCCCCGCAAGAACACCGCCATCCTCGGTTTGAACTAGCAACCCATTGTCGTCCAGTATCAGATAGGCTCCATCACGCAGTGTGGCGGCTGTAGCTTGGTCAGAGCCATAAAGCATACTGCCATCAATAAACGCCGTGATTTCGTTGTGATATGTGCGCTCAAAATCCTCGCCACTGCCTTCAACCGGATCAGCCCGGAAGAAGGAAATTACGCCGCCGGGCTCAAAAACAGTATCACCCACAGGGGCGACGATCGGAGCGAATTCGGTGTCTCCGCCCTCGGTCAGGTCAAGGTCATGATCAATAAACTGACCCCAGGCCCAAACCATATCGCTGATACCAAAACTGCTGGGAATCTCACCTTCCTGGGCAACAACCGCATTGGAGATTGCACGTGGATTTGGTCTGCTGACGTCCATCTCTCCGATACCATCCACAAAACTGTTTGGTGCCAGTCTAAGTAGGTCCTGTCCGGCAGAACCCCAGTCAACTTTCGCCGCGTTGTTGCCGGTTCCATCTACGGCGCGAGCTACTATCTCGCTTACATCTTCGGAACGTGGGTTTTCGTCTCGGCCATGTCGATCTTCACGTTGACGATCACCGCGCTCTTCGAAGTTCTCGTTTGACCGGCGGTCTTGTCGATCGTCTCTTGGTTGTCTTCTTGCGGAGCTCTGCTTCATAGCGCACCTCTCTTGCCACGCGCCGAGGTAATCAGCGCGCATTGTGAATGTTCATGTTCAATTTGAGCGACAGCCGAGTGAAAGCCGCCGCAGATTGGGTGCACCCCGACCCAGCGTTACAAAAATCCGCAATAATAATGAGTTAAGAATTCATCGCGCCTCGATGCGAGCAACAAGCCGCTAGTTCTGAGAAGTATCGGCGGTCGACCGCTTGGATAAGCGCAAACCAAAAAACAATACCCGTTTCTTGGATGAGTAGCGCTTGGTCGCAACACTCGAGAAAAACGCTGAGACCGTTTGTTCCGCAAAGCAGACATTGAAAAGAGTTGCGACGAATGATTGCTCTGCGGACAAAGCAGGCGTTCTACGCGACCAAAATCAACTGGCAAAATGATTGGCTTTATACTGGCCGATCGTCGTAGGCTCTGGACGTTCTGCTACGATACACCACTGTCAGAAATGCAATAGTTCAAATGAGGAAGCTTACGGTGCTAAGATATCTCCTTCTCTTTGCCTTAGTCGTTTTGAACGGTACAGCGACCGCAGATGACCGACCAATCTTTGATGCGCATATTCACTACAGTCACGACGCTGTGGAGCTGGTCCCACCTGAACAAGTGGCTAGGATTTTGCGGGATGCTGGCGTGCGAAAGGCGCTTGTTTCCAGCTCTGATGACAATGGTACTCAACTGCTCTTGGACGCAGCGCCAGATATCGTTGTCCCGGCACTTCGTCCTTATCGTCGTCGCGGAGAGATCAACACCTGGATGCACGACGAAACTGTAGTCGACTATCTGGAATCAAATCTGGCGAAGAACGAATACGAAGCCATAGGCGAATTTCACGCCTATGGCAGTGATATCAAAACGCCGGTCATCCAGCATATGATCGCTTTGGCAAAAGAACGGAATTTAATTCTGCATCACCACGGCGATCGTGAGGCGGTTGACCTGATCTTCGAAACATGGCCCGAAGCCCGTGTTTTGTGGGCCCATTCAGGCTTTGTCGATCCTGAAAGTGTGGTCGACGCCCTGGACACCCATCCTAGACTTTGGGCCGATCTAGCGTTTCGTTCTGATATGATTTCACAGGGCCGCGTCGACCCTGGTTGGAAGGCCGCGTTTGAAGGACATCCCGATCGTTTTATGGTTGGCACGGATACATTCGCCCCAGAGCGTTGGTACTACGTTGGCCCTCATGCCGACTATTCGCGTGAATGGTTAAGCCTTCTTCCAGATCAGATTGCAGACAATATTGCGTACGCAAACGCGGAACGTATGCTGGCAACAGAATGAACCGCTGGGCTTTTTGGTTTTTGATTTCATCAGGGCCGGTCGCTGCGTGTGAAGCGGTGGGGCAACGCGCAGCTTCAGATGCCGCAAACGCACCTGAGGTCTATGTCTCTTCAGGAGTCATTCCACTGGCTCAACCGTTTTCCATTCTAATCGAAGTCTGCAATGAAACTCCCGTGAGGGAAATACTTGTCGATGCAATCATGCCGGCTCACCAACACGGTTTAAACTACACTCCCAAGGTAACGGCGTTGGACGAAGGAAAATTCCGTATCGATGACCTGTTGTTTCACATGCCGGGTTTGTGGGAACTGCAGGTGGACGTCGACTTCAATGGGCAATCAGTTTCCTATATAAGTGAGCTTGCGCTGAGATGAGGCTTTGGGTGTCAGTCGCGTTGGTGGTCTTGGCAAGTGCCGCGAATGCAGAAGTTTTGTTGTCTGAAGACGAAATTGAACAAACGCTTTCCTTCGGACCGTGGCCACCATCTTTGCAGCCGGATCCAAGTAACAGAGTTTCAAACGATGCCAGCGCGATTGCGCTCGGCGAGGCTTTGTTCAACGATCCGTTGTTGTCCGTCGATGGTGCATTTGCCTGCGCAAGTTGCCATGATCCTGAGCAGGCATTTACTACGACAGAAGCGCGCGCATTCGGCCGAGTTCTGCTAGATCGGAACACGCCATCTCTGAGAAACCTTGCGGGTCTTCGATGGTACGGTTGGGGCGGCAAGAGTGACAACCTCTGGGCCGCCAGCTTACATCCCATCATCGAAGACGAAGAGATGGCGCACAAAAAAGAGAGTCTGAAAGCAGCAATTTCTGACAGTCCGTATATTTATGACTTTGAGAAGATTTTTGGTGAGATCCAGAAGCAAGACGCAGAATTGGTTTTGGTCAACACGGCCAAAGCTTTATCAGCCTACCTGGAAACTTTAATTACAGAACCGACGCAATTTGACGATTTTCGAGACGCGCTAGAACGCAGCGATTTTGCTGAGGCGGCGAACTATCCTGAAGCTGCACAGCGAGGTCTTCAGTTGTTCTTGGGACGCGGCAATTGTGTGTTTTGCCACAACGGTCCAAGATTCTCCAACAACGAGTTCCACGACGCCGGCGTACCATATTTTCTAAACGGAGCCGAAGTAGACGAAGGGCGGTTTGGCGGATTGAACATATTACTATCAAGCAAATATACCCTGGACGGGGATTGGAGCGACGATCCGGATAAGCAAGGGGCTTGGGCAGTTCGCGGTGTGCGCAGGAGCCATTCTGACTTTGGAACCTTCAGGACACCCAGCCTGCGGGGCGTAGCCGAAACAGCGCCCTACATGCATAACGGCAACTTGGTCGACTTGGATGCGGTAATCCGACACTACAGCGAAATTGACATGGAACGGTTGCACGCTGACGGTGAAGCCATACTCGCGAAATTGAGTTTATCCGAGCAGGAGATTGCAGACTTGGTTGCGTTCTTGGTGACGCTGTCTAGCAAACCTTAGACCTTTACCCGAGAGGAATTTGGGGTTTTCCACTTCTCTGAATAGTTAGACCTAACGATGGGATTCCGCCTTGGGCTCGGAGCGGTCATTCGCTGCACCTAGCGTGAACGACCGCTATCCCGGGCAGAAAGCGACCCGGATTAGGCGCAGTGCAACCAAGATGGTGCAGAACTATTCAGAGGGTTGGTACTTTGCCGATTGCGACGATCTTTTACTCGAGTGGAAACGGGTGGACGCGAAGTACTACAAGGAAGTGTTGTTGTAAGACTTCAGCGTGTAAATGCAAACGTGTTTGTTTCCAATGCGGCAAGGAAAGTTATTGAATGCATCGCAAAACGCTGTTTCGAGAACCGCAGACGAAACGATCCAATAGTTGTTCCATCTCAGAGTGCCTACTGATTAAGAATAAATAATGTTCGCGTAATCCTTACCAAAGCTTCGAGCACCAAGTCCATTGTACTTCATATCACTGGGTTAAAAGGGTGTTTTAGTAACAATGGTTTATGAAATCGGTGTAGATATGGCGCTCTCGGCCATGAAGGTATCTTCGGTAGTAAGTGAAAGAGATGACCAACTCTACGCAATGGGAGTCTGTGAGGCGATGGGACTTACACCTCGTGAGGCTGCCTTAGTAATTTTGGCTAAAGATAGTGAATTTGTTAAGCCCAGAGAAACGGAAATATGCATCAAAAAATGGGCGCGCGAAGGAAGTTTGAATCCGACAGAACCTGCTGTCGCTAGTGCCCTTTCGAGGCTCGGCTATAGCGAGATTTAGGGTCTTGTCAGAAGAACTTTGATTGAGCGGGGTAGGGTTGTTGCGTAGCTTTTGCCCATGACCAGACCTGCCTCATTCAAATACTTTAAAGGCAGGGCAGAATGTAGTGGTGATCCAAATACCCGCGCTGTCGTGATCTGGGATGACAGACAGCGCGGGCCATAGTCTGGCATGGGACTGCCCAGACTATCTGGAATGCGTATTCGGGCAAGCGAAGTTAACCAGATTGGTGTGGCCACTGCTTCACGACAGTGTTGACCCGATTGGTAACCAACTACCTGCATAGTTCGCCCCTGCCTTCAAAAGCAGGACTGCGAGATCTAATACTCACGCAAGCATAGTCCGCGCGACAAAAATATTCTTCCCGCGCGTAAAAATACTTGAATTGTTGCATCTTGGATTCAAGTATTCGAATGCGTGGCAAATTTGTATTACCTCTGTTGCTCACGCATTCGCCAGATATGTCTGGCTCGCCTCTTGGTGACGTGGAGTGAGTGGCGTCGCCAAGAGGCCATCATTTGTTTGAATGGCACTCGTTAGAAGAGATTGAGTTTAGGATTGCATAGTAAACTATGGGCCCCGCCGCGCAAATGATAGTGTCGTCCACAAAGTGGACATCCAGCGTGAACGAGGGGGTCTTGTCAGAAGAACTTGGGTTGAACGGGGCAGGGCCGTTGCGTAGCATTTAGCAATGACCAAACCTGCCTCCTTCAAGTACTTCAAAGCCAGCCCCTAAATCATTCGCCTTGTTGTGATGCTGTACATCCGTTTCCCGCTCTCGCTTCGGAATGTGGAAGATCTGCTGCACGAGAGAGGCATCGAAGTGAGTCACGAAACTGTCCGGTATTGGTGGAACAGGTTTGGTCCAATGTTGGCAGCTGAGATCCGAAGAAAACGGGTTCAGCAACTGCGCGCATTCTCCAAATGGAAGTGGTACGTGGACTAGCTTTTCGTGAAGTTGAGTGGCAAGAGACACTACCTCTCGCGGGCTGTTTATCACGAAGGCGATGTATTGGAAGCCGTTGTTACCAAACGCCGAAACAATGCTGCAGTACTGAAATTCCTCAAGAAGTAGATGAAATGACACGGTAAAGCGAAAACCGTCGTCACGGATCGCCTCGCATCGTACAAGGCCGCTCTCAGAGAGCTTTGCGCTACCGAAAAACAAAGGACGGGTAGGTGGCTCAACAACGGAGTCGAGAATTCACACCTTCCTTTCCGACGACTCGGACGCGCGATGCAACGTTTCAAACAGATGCGAAGTTTGCAGAAGTTTGCCGCCGTCCATTCCTCAGTATACAACCACTTCAAACAGGAAAAATCGCTGACCCGCAGAGATACATTCAAGCTAACACGCAACGCCGCTCTTGCCGAGTGGCGTCAACTTTGTTCCGAATAGGTACGCAATTTACGCGGCAAACAAAGACTGGTTCGAATTCATCTGACAGCACCTTCGCGTCTATTGCAGACACAAAAGCTTGACCCGTCCCGAGCCTAAATCGAGCCACAGTCGTTTTCATGTATTCAATGGAAGGTTTGATGAATACTTGAGGATGTTTCCAGCAGAGCTCTTTCGATGCTTTCTTTTTGTCGCGCAAATCGCGTCGTTGGCACTGGAATTGAGATCGCGTGCAGGTCTCCGACCCAGTCGACGAAAGAAAACCCGATCGCCGACACGCCGGCGGAATGCTCGTCCAAATCATAGGCAAGGCCCTGTTCGCGGACCGTATTCAGTTCGGAAAGGAACTCATCCAAATTCCTTTGTATACCATTCCGTTCCCATTCGTTTTGAATGAGCTTTGTCGCATCTTCTTCATCGAGTTGAGCGAGACAAGCTTTCCCATTTGCAGTGGTGGTCAGTGGAAAAACCTCGCCCACTTGCGAAACGGTCGTCAACCGATAGACACCTGGGACCTGATCTAAGAAAACCATGCCGATACCGCGCATGACGGCGAGGTCTGTGGTTTCCCCGGTCTTTTGGGTCAGTTCTGTCAAAAGCAGCCGGCAGTGTTCGACGATGCTGTACTGCGCGGCACCCGCGAGAGCGCTTAGTTCGGGGCCGAGCCTCAAGCCACCTCCATTTGCATCTGCTATGACAAGTTTTTCTTCAGCAAGTGCACTTGTGATTCTCTGTACCGTAGAGCGGGGCAGGTCAACACGCTCGGCGATTTTCCCCAAGCTCATTCCGGATTGGTTTTCTTTTAGAACACGCAAAATAGAGGCTGCTCTGGAAATGACCTGAATGCCACCTTTATCCGGTTTTTCAGACATTTAACCTACCCCATTCTGTCTTGGCATCGTAGCTTTGGATGCCTGGCGATTTTTTAGTGTTGTATCACAATGCGGTGCAAGTCAACCGTATAGTGAGTTTTAAGTTGACCGTAATGCGGTGCGCGTGCATCATCATACGGGACAGGTGGGGAGGCCACCCAGACAACTGAAAAGCGAACACCGCCGCGTTGCCGGCGAACAAAGGAGATATGCCCAATGGTCGAAATCCGCGGCATTGAGTTTCAGTCAAACACCGACAATGACATGGGGCTCGAGTTTTACAACCTTAGCCACAGATACGGGTTCCAGTGCCCGAACTGGCCCTATTTCAAAGACGTCCAAATCGACCGAAAGCACTATATGGCCAAGTCCGGCGTGTTGTCTCAGACGATTACCACAACGATGCATGTGACAACGCACATCGATGCTCCAGCGCATGTCGTTCAGGGAACGCCGTTCATCGACGAAGTTCCGCTGCCGCATTTCTTCGGTTCGGGATTGGTCGTCTCGGTTCCCAAGAAGAAGTGGGAGCAAATCACAGGAGATGATCTGGAGAAGGCTTGCGGGCACGCAATCCGCACGGGCGACGTTCTGATCATCAACACTGGTTGGCATAAGCAGTACGAAGACGGTGACTACTTTGCTTATTGCCCGGGGCTTGTTCCTTCCGCTGCCGAGTGGATGATCGAAAAAGGTGTGAAAGTCGTTGGCCACGACACCCAGGCAAACGATCACCCTCTGGCAACGGCCATTGGCCCGCAGCGTAACGGTCCAATTTTGCCACACCTTGAAAAAGAATATCTTGAATGGTCAGGGGGGACACCGTGGGAGGTTGATTTCCCCGAGTGGGAACCAGTGCACAACATGCTGTTCTCCAAAGGTATTCTCGGTATTGAAAATGTCGGTGGGGATCTGGATGCGGTGACGGGCAAGCGCTGCACATTCGCCTTCTTCCCATGGAATTGGGACCGAGGCGACGGCTGCATCATCCGACTGGTTGCGATGATCGACAAGAACCAGTCCTACCGCATCGAAGCTGGCGAAGAATTCTGAACACTCACGGACCGGTCGCCGGTTCGCCGGCGGCCGCCAATAACCTTGAGCGGAGACGGACATGCATCTGAAGCGCTTTCAAGACGCCCAACCCTACGAAGCACCGAACCATTTTGGGTGTCATGGGCTTCGCTTGCAAGGGTTTGAGGAAGGCGGGCCGACAAATCAGTGGATTGGCTTCAGCCAGTTCCTACCGGGTGGTGGTGCCGGGCCGGACTCCACACCTTTTGAGAAAGTCTACGTCGTCTTGGAGGGTGAGATGACCGTCATCGTTGACGGCACAGAAACCATTCTTGGGCCGATGGATAGTTGCACGATCGTACCGGGCGAAGTGCGCAAAATTGAAAACCGCGCCAACCACACCTGCAAAATGCTGGTGGTCATTCCGTATCCGCCAGAAAGCTGAGGACGAAAAGAATGTCTGATCCACTCAAGATGTTTGACGTAAAAGACAACGTCGCACTGATCACCGGAGCATCCGGCGCGTTTGGCACGGTCGCAGCGCGCGTCTTGGCCGGAGCTGGGTGCAATCTGGTTCTGGCTGCGGGCAATCAGGACGCGCTCAACGAGATCGCCAAAGAGTGCAAGTCGCTTGGTGCGATCGTCGTTGCGGTGAATACGCGCCCGTCCGACGAGGCATCCTGCAGTGCGCTGGTAGAAGAAGCAGTCAATAATTTTGGTAGGCTCGATATTCTCGTTGTCGCGTCCGGTATGAACAAAGTTGCGCCGATCAACGAAATGGCGCCAGAGACCTTCGACGCAGTGATGGACGCCAATGTGAACCAAAGCTGGCTGTTGGCACGCGCAGCGGCAGCGCACATGAAGCAAAGCGAATATGGCAAGATCATATTCGTCAGTTCCGCGCGCAGCACCCTTGGACACCCTGCCGGTTACACAGCGTATTGTGCGTCAAAGGCTGCAGTGAACGGGATAACCAAAGCGTTGGGATGTGAGCTGGGTCCAACAGGAGTTACTGTCAACGCGATTGCGCCGACTGTATTTCGTTCGCCTTTGACGGCTTGGATGTTCGAAGACACCGACGAAGCGAAGGCAGTGCGCGACGGTTTCCTGACCCGTGTTCCCAAAGGACGACTGGGTGAACCTGAAGACCTTGCCGGCCCTCTCCTGTTTCTCGCGTCGCGGGCGTCTGATTTTTACACCGGGCATATTCTGCATGCTGACGGCGGGTATACGGCGGGTTAAAGAATGGTGCACAAGAAACAGCAGATAGCGGTAATTGGCGCGGGTCTTATGGGGCACGGTATCGCACTGACCTTGGCAAGAGCAGGTCAATATGTCGCCATCACAGATCCCGTTGAAGAGGCACGAGCCACCGTGCCTGACCGCATCCGCGCGAGCATGGCCGCGATGGGGAACGACGAGGTCACAATCACAAAAACTCTCAAGATGATTGAGATTTTTGGGACGACGCAAGGTGCGGTTCAAAATGCCGATGCTGTTTTTGAAGCGGCGCCGGAAAAGTTGGCGCTCAAGCAAGCGATCTTTGCCGAGATCGAGACGCATGCACCAGAAACTTGCATACTCGCATCAAATACCTCGGTCATGCCGATTACTCAGATCATGTCCGGTTTGCGGCTGAAAAACCGCTCGTTGGGGACGCATTGGTGGAACCCGCCGCATATGATCCCGTTAGTTGAAGTTATCAAGACAGAATGGACAGATCCCAAGATCGCTCAAACCATGTTCGATCTGCTGAAGGACGCAGGAAAAACTCCGGTGATGGTCGAGAAGGACGTGCCCGGTTTTATCGGCAATCGCCTTCAGCATGCGCTGTGGCGCGAAGCGGTCAGTCTGGTGGAAAACGGTATTTGCGATGCGGAAGCCGTTGATACCGTGATCAAGTCCAGCTTTGGGCGGCGATTGGCGGTCCTTGGCCCGTTGGAAAACGCAGATTTGGTTGGTACTGACCTGACACTCGATATCCACGAAAACGTACTACACGATCTTGAGGCGCATAAAGGCCCTTCATCCTACCTCAAGTCGCTTGTCGATGCGGGCAAGCTGGGCATGAAATCAGGCGAAGGTTTCAGGAAATGGGCCGAGGGCGAAGCAGATCAGGTTCGCCAACGTGTCGCGAAACATCTGAAAAATCTCGAGAAGACTTTGTAAGATCAATCAAACACTGGCGGGAGGCCGGTGAAGGGAGGACGCAATGACAAAGACTTTTAAGACGGCCACAAGGCGCGGTTTTATTGCCGGGGCTACGGCGGCAATCGCTGCTCCGGCCATCCTCCGGGCAACGCGTGCTTATGCGGCAAACCCGACGCTAAGGATTGGCAATGTCAGCCCGCGTACCGGTCCACTGGCTGGTTTCGCCGAGGCTGATGAATATGTGCTTCAAGCCATTCAGCAGGTCTTTTCGGCCGGGTTGGACAATAACGGAAAGACTTGGAACGTCGAGATCATCTCAAAAGACAGCCAGTCCAACCCCAACCGCGCAGCCGAGGTCGCCGCTGACCTGATCTTGGGCGATGAGGTCGATATCATCGTAGCGGCTTCAACGCCGGACACGGTGAACCCTGTTGCGGATCAGGCAGAGATCAACGAAGTTCCCTGCATCACGACTGATTGCCCTTGGCAGCCCTATTTCTTTGGCCGCAATGGTGTTCCGGGTGAGGGTTTTGAAACGACCTATCACTTCTTCTGGGGTTTGGAAGACGTGATCGCGGCGTTCCTTGATATGTGGGATAAAACGGGTGTCACAAAAACCGTCGGCGGTCTATTCCCCAACGATGCCGACGGTAATGCTTGGGGCGATGCGGAACTGGGCCTGCCTAAACCGCTCGCCGCAGCTGGCTACACGTTGACCGATCCCGGTCGCTATCAGCCTTTGTCCGACGACTTCTCAAACCAGATCGCAGCGTTCAAGGCTGCCGACTGCGAAATCGTCACGGGTAACATGATCCCACCTGATTTCGCTACGTTCTGGAGCCAGGCCGCCCAGCAAGGGTTCAACCCAAAGGTCGTGACCATTGGCAAGGCGCTTCTGTTCCCATCCGTCATTGAATCGCTGGGAGACCGCGGTGACGGGTTGTCGACCGAGGTCTGGTGGTCCCCGCATCATCCGTTCTCGTCCTCACTCACCGGCATTTCCTCGAAAGACCTAGCCGAAGGTTATACCGCAGAGTCCGGTCGCCCCTGGACTCAACCCCTTGGCTTTAAACACGCTCTGTTCGAGGTCGTCGCTGATGTCATCAAACGGGCGGATGATCTGGAAGACCCGTCTTCGATCATTTCGGCAATCACCTCAACCAACCTGAACACAATTGTCGGGCCGGTGAACTGGGGTGATGGGCCGATGAACAACGTCACCAAAACTCCGCTGGTCGGAGGCCAGTGGCAGAAGTCCGGAGACGCCTATGAGCTGCAGATTGTTGCGAACAGCACCGCGCCCGAAGTTCCGATCACGGCCGATATGAAACTGCTGGGCTGACCAGACATTCGGCGCCGATCTTGGTGCCGAACCCTCCATCCGAGAGAAGCATGACGACAATCTTGAGACTCCAAGACCTGAGCAAGGCATTTGGCGCAGTCACTGTCGCCGATGCCATGAGCTATGAGGTCCACAAAGGCGAGGCACTCGGGGTAATAGGCCCCAACGGCGCTGGCAAAACCTCGATGTTCAATCTGATCACTGGGACGCTCAAATCCAATTCCGGGGTGATAGAATTCAGTGGGCAAAACGTCACCAAATGGAGCGCGGCAAAGCGCAGCCATGCAGGCATCGCGCGTTCTTTTCAGGTCCCGCAGCCGTTTTTGGGCATGACTGTTTTCGAAAACGCGATGATCGCCGCCACGCAATCAGCTGGCATGCACGGACACCAGGCCGAAAACTTTTGTCTGGAGGTTCTGGACCAAACGGAACTGCTGCCCAAGGCAAACGTTCTTGCTGGTAGCCTGACTTTGCTGGAGCGCAAACGCCTGGAACTAACACGTGCGCTTTGCGCCAAGCCCAAACTGCTGTTGCTGGATGAGATTGCAGGTGGTTTGACCGAAGCTGAGTGCAAGTCACTGGTCCAAACCATCAAGGACATCCACGCCGCTGGCGTCACCATCATCTGGATCGAACATGTTGTGCATGCGCTGCTGGCCGTCGTGGATCGTCTGATCGTCATCGACTTTGGAAAAAAAATCGCGGAAGGCGAGCCACAGGCAATTATAGAAAGCGCTGAAGTAAAGGAAATCTATCTGGGGATCGAAGCCGATGCCTGACTCAATTCTTCAGACACGCGGTTTGAACTCCTACTACGGCGATTTCCAAGCGCTCTATGATGTCGAATTGGACGTCGGCGAGGGAGAAGTTCTGGCCATCATTGGTGCGAACGGCGCAGGCAAGACGACCCTGATGCGGTCAATCACCGGGTTGCTGACGAACGGGCGGGATCAGATTCACTACCGTGGTCAGGATATCAGCCGCCTTCGCGCAGACCAAGTTGCAGTACTTGGCCTCGCCATGGTTCCAGAAGGTCGCCAGTTGTTCCCATCGTTGTCAGTCAAGGAAAACCTGATGATCGGGGCTCAAGTTGGTCGCTCAGGCCCTTGGGATCTGAAAGCTGTCTATGATCTGTTTCCGATCCTTGAGGAGCGCAAAGATCAGTCCTCTACATCGCTGTCGGGTGGTCAGCAGCAGATGGTCGCCATCGGGCGCGCATTGATGGCCAATCCAGATCTAATCCTATTTGACGAAATCAGCCTTGGATTGGCACCGATCATTATCAAAGACATCTACGAGGCTTTGCCCGGCATCATCGGTGAGGGCATGAGCGCGATCATCGTCGAACAGGACATAACCAAGGCACTCTCGGTCTCGAGCCGGGTCTATTGCCTGCAGGAGGGGCGCGTT
Source organism: Ruegeria profundi (assembly GCF_049800715.1). Lineage (GTDB taxonomy): Bacteria > Pseudomonadota > Alphaproteobacteria > Rhodobacterales > Rhodobacteraceae > Ruegeria > Ruegeria profundi_A. The sequence continues at coordinate 431,205 of NZ_JBNAFO010000002.1, read as the reverse complement.
TCGCTGGAAAGCGCGTCTGACACCGTTTCGCGCGAAGACATTTCGCGCGCGTATTTCGGGATCGAATAATATGGAATGGCTTAACGCTATCGTGCAGGGAACTTTGCTGGGTGGGCTATACGCGCTGTTTGCCGCAGGTCTGTCATTGATCTTTGGGATCATGCGGCTCGTCAATATTGCCCATGGCGATCTAATTGTGTTGGCTGCATATCTTGGGCTGACCGTGACGACCGCGACCGGGATGCACCCGATGGCCGCATTAGTGATTGTCGTTCCCGCTATGGCTCTGATTGGGTATGCCCTTCAACGCGGCCTACTGAACCAAACCCTGGGCGACGATATCCTTCCACCGCTGCTTGTGACCTTCGGGCTGAGTGTAATCATCCAGAACGGGTTGCTGGAGGTCTACACAGCCGACCCGCAAACATTGAATGCTGGTGCTCTGGAAACAGCCAGCGTTGCGGTAGGCGGTGTGACCCTCGGGATCTTGCCGCTGCTGACTTTTGGGATTGCAATCGCCGTGATCTGGGGGCTGCAATGGACCTTTTATCACACTGCTATCGGTCGCGCATTTCGAGCGGTGTCCGACAATCAAGACATTGCCCAGCTCATGGGCCTCAATCGCCGACACATCTTTGGCTTGGCCATGGCGCTGGCCCTCGGCGTGACGGCAATCGCCGGTATTCTGCTTGGCATTCGGACAAGCTTTGATCCCTCGATTGGCGGGGGCCGCCTGATCTTTGGCTTTGAGGCTGTCATTATCGGCGGGCTTGGCAACCTTTGGGGCACTCTCATTGGCGGCGTTATTCTTGGCGTCGCGCAAACCATCGGAGCTAAGATTGATCCGGGCTGGCAAGTACTAGCCGGCCATATTGCCTTCCTTGTTATTCTTGCCGTTCGTCCGAACGGCCTCTTCCCGAGGGTTTCCGGATGAACTTGCAGGACTACAGTGTATCTCGGTCATCAAAAGCAGCGCGCGTTGCTGCGATCGTGGCCGCAATCGGATTGCTTGTTCTGATTGCAGCGCCCTGGTGGGCAGGCCGCGCCGACATGCGCTTGATGGGGGAGCTGTTTCTCTACCTATCACTTGCCACCCTTTGGAACCTCATGGCGGGCTACGCCGGCCTCGTCTCGGTTGGGCAGCAAGCCTATGTGGGCTTCGGCGGCTATATGCTCTTCGCACTTACGATGCTGGGTGGGCTGAACCCCTTGGTTGCTATTGCAGCAGCGGGAGCGCTAGGGGCTTTGATCTCGATCCCGGTTGCTGTTCTGATCTTCAGGCTTCGGGGCGCATATTTTGCCATTGGCACCTGGGTCATCGCAGAGGTCTTTCGACTGAGCTTCGCGCAAATCTCAGCGCTTGGCGGAGGGTCAGGATCTTCGCTGCCCGTTGCCATCGTGAAATCACTGGCATCCGGGCGCGCGATGCGTGAGGCGCTGAGCTATTGGCTGGCACTCGGGGCCGCCGTGCTGGTTGTAACCGCCGTGTATCTCTTCCTGCGTTCGCGCCAAGGTTTGGCATTGACGGCAATTCGGGACAACGAACTGGCCGCCGGTAGCCTTGGCATCGATATCTGGCGAACGAAGTTCATAGTGTACGTCGTCACGTCGGCATTCACGGCGATGATCGGCGCGCTGATCTTCTTGCAAAAGCTGCGCATATCGCCGGATGCGGCGTTCAGCGTCAATGATTGGACTGCCTTCGTCATCTTCATCGTCGTGATCGGCGGCATCGGTACCATCGAAGGACCAATCATCGGCACACTCGTCTTCTTTGCGCTGCGCGAAACGCTGGCCGACCTAGGAACAACTTACCTGATCGTTCTCGGCGTGGTCGCAATTGTCGTCATGCTCAAGGCGCCAAAAGGCATCTGGGGCGTGATCCGTAGCCGCTATGATCTGCAACTTTTCCCGCTAGGCTATCGCGTAAAGCACACCGGACAATCCAAGGAAAACTGAACCTATGGCCCGTCAGAAAAAGACCATCATTACATGTGCTGTAACAGGAGCGATCCACACACCAACCATGTCGGATGCGCTGCCGTACACTTACGACGACATCGCACGGCAGGCGATCGAGGCCGCCGAGGCCGGAGCGTCGATCCTACACGTCCATGCCCGCAACCCTGAGAACGGGTCGCCATCGGTCGATCCGGACGACTTCGCGCCATTCCTGCCCCGTATAAAACAGGCAACGGACGCTGTTGTGAACCTATCGACCGGTGGATCGCTGACATTGTCCATTCAGGACCGGATCAATCCGGCCAAGACTTTCAGCCCCGAAATGTGCTCGATGAATATGGGTTCGATGAACTTCTCGTTTCACCCATTGGCCAACCGATATGGCGATGACGATTGGAAGTTTGATTGGGAGAAGGACTATGTCGCTAATTCCGATCAGAATATCTTTCGCAACACATTCCGGGATATTCGCGAGGCGGCAGAAACGCTCGCGCCGCATGACATCAAGTTCGAACACGAATGCTACGATGTCGGCCACTTGTATAACCTGAAATTCTGCGTGGATATCGGGTTGTTCAAAGCACCTATTTTCATTCAGTTCATCTTTGGAATCCTCGGTGGTATCGGGCCTGAGGTTGACAACCTGATCTTCATGAAACGCACAGCAGATCGCCTGTTTGGTGATGACTACCGCTGGTCCGTTCTCGGAGCCGGCGGTGCGCAGATGTCGCTTGCTACCACTGCAAGTCAGATGGGCGGCAATCTTCGCGTTGGCCTAGAAGACAGCTTGTTCATCTCACGTGGAAAGTTGGCCGAAAGCAACGCTCAGCAAGTCGCTAAAATTCGACGTATTGTAGAAGATCTGGGCACTCAGGTCGCGACCCCAGATGAAGCAAGGGAAATCCTAGACTTAAAGGGAGGAGACCGCGTCGCCTTCTGAAGGTAGGATGACCAAAAACAACTCTCATCATTAACATTTTTTGGAATTTCCGAAAGCCCAAGGAGATTGAGCAATGCGATTGAAAGTATTGATAATCAGTGCGCTTCTGACAGGATTTGTGGCCCTGCAGGCTCATGCGCAAAACGTAACCCAAGACATCACCAATCTTTTGTTCAGCAACCGGTCCGGAGACTGCGCGGATTATGCAGGAGTGTATTCCGCTTCGGTGGAAGACGTCACGCGCCAACAACGGTTTAACTCCGAAATCGAAATCTCGGCAGAAAGCCAGCACTGTACCCTCAAGACCAATGGCATTCCTAACCATGATTTCAATGGGCCTACAGCCAACTTCGCTAACAATGTACGCGAATTGCCTGGCACTTTTCGGATTCCCAGAAATCCAGAGAAGGCCCGCAACCAAACCGCGCTGTCGCAACGGAGTTATGATGCCATTTTATTGAATGGCGTGCCGGTCGATTTGCTTTCGGCTGGGTGTTATCGCCCGAGCGGCCCGCGAGCAGACAAGAACGGAAATGTATTGGCGGGGTGTCGAGATACTGATCCATGGTTGCTAGATCCGCCGTCCTACGATCAGTATTTTGGTGTAGATCTGCACAATGCCCATGCCCAGCCCGATGGCAGGTATCACTACCATTCCAATCCAAATGCTCTGTTTTTGGATCACGACCTTGATAAGCCGTCACCAGCTATTGGCTTCGCCGCTGACGGCTTTCCGATCTACGGGACGATATTCAAAGACAGGGATGGTACGATAAGACCTGCGATTTCCGGCTACCAACTCAAAACTACGCCTCGGCCTGCGCCGCCTAACGGGCCGGGTGGTACTCCGGACGGGACATATATCGACGACTACGAGTTCACTGGGGCTGGCGATCTGGATAAGTGCAATGGCATGACTGTGGACGGCCAGTACGGATACTATGTCACCACAAGCTACCCGTGGGTGCTGAACTGTCTAGTCGGAGAACCTGATCGCTCATTCGACAAAAGATGACCTGACTTGGAGGCGCAGTTTTGACCTATCCTCGAATGATACAGACGCTTCGTGTTTCTTCTGCCGTGCTCACCGGTATTGCAGCGTTGCTCGCCATTCTTATCTGGTTAGGTTTGTCGCATTTCGGAGTAAGCGATGAAGCAGTTTCGGCGATCAAGAGTTCATCTGCGATTTACTTTCTGATCGGTTTTCTTGGCTTGTCTGTTACGCTGACTTTGTTGGCACCTATCGCGATACCGAGGTTGGTTTTTCTTTTGGGTTTGTTCCCCCTTTTGGTCGGCTGGCGTATCTCCACGTTGACGGGGATGGGAACCATCAACATTCTATGTGCCTGCGCGTTTATCGGTTTTCTCGCAATGTTCGCTGTTTTAGTTCTTCACGGATTGCGCACACCGGCAACAGCGGGTCGTCCTCAGACCAGCTACGCGAGTGTCCAACTTGCCTTCATAAGGCTCTATATCGGGTTGGATCTAGTTCCGCATTGTACGGAAAAGCTCTTTGCTGGACCAGCAGTTCGAGTTGGGGATGTGCAATCCTTTCAGGGGTCTTGTCAGAAGAACTTGTCTTGAGGCAGGCAGGACGGTTGCGTAGCTTTTGCCCATGACCAAACCTGCCTCTTTCAAGTACTTCAAAACCAGTCCCGAGGTCATCCGCCTTGCGGTGATGCTGTACATCCGTTTCCCGCTCTCGCTTCGAAATGTCGAAGATCTGTTGCACGAGCGAGGCATCGACGTGAGCCACGAAACCGTCCGATATTGGTGGAACAGGTTTGGTCCAATGTTTGCAGCTGAGATCCGACGGAAGCGTGTGCAGCAGCTGCGCGCGTTCTCGAAATGGAAGTGGCACGTGGACGAGGTTTTCGTAAAGGTGAATGGCAAGCGACATTATCTGTGGCGTGCAGTAGATCACGAAGGTGAAGTGCTGGAAGCCGTTGTCACCAAGCGCCGAAACAAGGCTGCAGCACTAAAATTTCTCAGGAAATTGATGAAACGGCACGGTTGCGCCAAGGAGGTCATCACAGATCGCTTCGCTTCCTACAAGGCTGCGCTCAGAGAAATAGGCGCGTTCGAAAAACAACAGACGGGCAGGTGGCTCAACAACCGCGCCGAGAATTCACACCTGCCGTTTCGACGACGCGAACGCGCGATGCAGCGTTTCAGGCGCATGCGAAGTCTACAGAAATTCGCCTCCGTCCATTCCTCCGTCTACAATCACTTCAACCAGGAAAGATCGCTAGCCAGTCGAGACACCTTCAAGCTGACCCGCGCCGCCGCTCTTAGCGAGTGGCGTCAGCTTTGTTCCGGATAGGTTCGCGGTTTCCGCGGCAAACTGAGACTGGTTCGAATTCGTCTGACAGCACCGCTTCGCGTCGTGTCGGGCTGCTCTCAGAGAACTAGGCGCTACCGAAAAACAGCAGACGGGCAGGTGGTTCAACAACCGCGTCGAGAACTCGCACCTTCTTTTCCGACGACGCGGACGCGCGATGCAGCGTTTCAGACGCATGCGAGTCTACAGAAATTCGCCTCCGTCCATTCCTCTGTCTACAACCACTTCAACCAGGAAAGATCGCTAGCCAGTCGAGACACCTTCAAGCTAACCCGCGCCGCCGCTCTTAGCAAGTGGCGTCAACTTTGTTCCGGATAGGTTCGCGGTTTCCGCGGCAAACTGAGACTGGTTCGAATTCGTCTGACAGAACCCCGAAATACATCCGTTTTTCAAACACAAATATTTTTGACCAAAATAGGTTTGCAGCTATTCAATCAGATTTGGCGAGCGTCAGCTAAGAGCCCAAAGCCAACGTTGCTTTCTCGAAGATGTCAGGATCACCCTTTACAGTCGCAAGTAGTGCAGCGCCTTCCAGCGTCGCGAGCACCGCTAGTGCGTCAGAAAGCGGATTGTCGCTGTTCGGAAATGAGCTCACAAGTCGATCGACCAATGCTGCAAAGAACATTTTTGCCGCCTCCGCGACCGGTTCAGGCAGACCTCCGCTTTCAGCTGCGAGAAGTCCACAAAGGCACATCTTTCCGTCCTGGCGCAAGCTTTCCACGAAAAGCTCGCGTAGGCGTTCGACACGCGCGTCAGACGGGCAATCATCCAATGCGGCTAAGAAACGGGACGTGTAATTTCTGGCCAGTCGAGCGACCAAATCAGACTTGGTCGGGAAGTAATGATGTACGCCTGCGCTGGTCAGCCCTGCGTCGCGCGCAATGTCTCGGAACGAAAAGCCGTTGTAGCCGCCAGTGCGGACCCGCGCCTCAGCGGCGGCAAGGATTTTCTCTTCTGATGTCATACCATCACCCGCGACAATTCCTTCCGCGCAGCATCCATGGCTTCAAGAGCGCCTTCGAGGAAACCACCATGCGACAGTGCGGTTTCAGTTCCTGCAAAGATCACCCTCGGAGTAGGAGTTAGTGTACTATATATAGGATGTGATTTAAGCGGCTCGAGGTCGGCAGACGTGGCGGTTGCCATGTCGGCACTCCAATCCTTTACGATTACACCGCGCGGCTCGGCTGCTTTGGGACCAAACAGGCGGACCAGTTGCGCCACAGCGAGAGCTTCGAACCCGGACTGCTGGGCCGTGCCGGGTATGGCAAAGCCGAACAGAGCACCCTCGGTGCCGTCCATGGGTGACGCGTCATGGATTTCAGCCAGCGGACCTTGATGAGAGATTGCGTCGCCATTCAGGCCCGCGTCGCGCCAGAACGGGGTGTCGTAAAGAGCAACGAGTTTGGCGTGCCCGGCCATCCATGTTGGAACATCCGGAACGACCACACCCATCTGTGCAGCGAGGCGCGGGGGCAACGCCAAAACAACGAAGTCGGCGCGCAATGAAAACCCGTTTCCGCTCAAGGTCACGAATTCGTCTTCTTCGATCACACGCCGAACTTCGTGGCCAAGGCACAGCGTATCAACAACCTTTTGGGCGAGTGCGTCGGTTATCTGAGTGAGTCCGCCTGAAACGCGAAGCGCGTCACCCATGGGGGCGAAATCGAAGTCACGACGCACATTGCCCTGAGCATCCTCGAACGCCAATCGTCCATCGCTGTATTGTGGAAATGTTCGCAGCCCAAGCTTGTCTACGAGGGCCAGCATGCGGTGGTTGTGCGGCCAAATCCAAGCAGGGCCGAGATCATAGCCGCTCTGTGAGAGAATGCGACCGCCTACGCGGTCGCGGGCCTCCAGCAAAAGCACGTAGCGCCCTTCAAGCTTCAGCGCATGCGCCAAAGCGAGGCCGGACAACCCTGCGCCGACGATGACAATCTCTGCGTTTGGCTTCATGTCGCGCTCTCTGCGATGTGACTAAGGTGGCCGGTCTTGATCCAGATTTGCGCCCCGTCAGCGCCAGCGGTCGCCTCGAAACTCGCCCCGACGGGTAGGCGTAGCCAATCCCAGCGGGACAGGGTATCGCCACCTTCGTTCAAGCTCCCATCAATCACAAAGACCTCAAGCCCGCCTGAGGCATCTAGAGAGCGCACTGTACCTGCATCCCAGTGTTCCATCGCTACAGTTTCACGTACATCTGTGTGAAGGGGCAACCTGGAAACACCATCTGCTGCTTCAATCCAGCTTGCCTTGCCGCTGTCGATCTGTACCTGATTGCGGTCGCTAGCATCGAATTGGTGGAGCTTTACTAGAATTGTCGCGCCGTCCTGTGCTGCAGGTGTATGAGACGATGTCGGCGGGTTCCGCACATAGGAACCAGTCGGAAAATCACCGTCCTCGTCCTGAAAAATACCGTCGAGCACAAGGTATTCTTCGCCACCGTCATGCGTGTGAGCAGAGAAGGCGCTGCCAGGCGCAAAACGGACGATGGTGGTGGCGCGAGCTACTTCCTCTCCAATTCGGTCAAGCATCTTGCGCTCAACTCCAGGCATCGGGGATGCAACCCAATCGTTCTCTTCAAAATGTACAAGTGTACGTTCATTGAAGTCGGCATTCACGCGCATGGTTTGGTCTCCTTCCAGTTTCACTGTGTCTGTGCAAAATGATTCAACTTACCTACTGATAGGTAGGTTGTTTCTCGACCTCACTATCGCAACAGTGATCACGCGTTCGTGAAGCATTGTTTGAAACGCCGCGCATGGTGAGTCTGTCCGCAAAGTAGACGTTCAACGGATTTGGGCGAACGACTGTTTCGAGGCGAATGTGCTATCGCATTGCGTCGCCACGAGCTGCCTTTTGCACAAATATCGTCCGCTAGGAAGGAGCGCGCTGGCTAAGAGGGCGGTACTCACAGAATCCTATCGGGTATTCGCACCGATCACGGCTGAAACCTTGGGACTACGCCAGTTCCTGGGGACGTTGGTCCGCACATTTCGCGAAGTTAAGTACTCGCCTCCTCCAAGCGGACCTCTCTAGCCACCATCGGTTGGATGTTGACTTTACCACGTTCAATCATTCCTAGTAGTCATAACACGAGTACCGAAAAACGAAAGTTGTTTGGAATAGATTGCCCGCATGTTCACCTGCATCTGGCCGTCTCTCGACGGCATACCAATTTGCACGTGTCGACCAAGGGTGGCGAGACACTCTAAGGATGCGTTCGTCGTTGTTTCGATGCCCAGTGCTACTACGGAAACCTGTGCTCCTCCATCCGTGATATCTCGGATCGCTGCCGCAGCGTCTTGTTTGCTTGCATTTACTGTAGCGTCCGCGCCGTGAAGCTTTGCATGCTCAAGTTTCTCATCTGCGACCTCCACCACAACAACTTGGCATCCGAGCATTTTTGCCAATAGAAGAACGGACAAACCAATACCTCCTGTTCCATGGACAGCTACCCATTCACCAGCTGCGACATCTGCACGGTCTGTCAAAGCATGCCAAGCAGTGGTTACAAGACACCCGAGCCCTGCCGCCTAGGCAGGGGACAGCGTTTCTGGCAAGTGAACCAAGTTGTGGTCAAAAGGCACTGCAACGTATTCTGCGTAGGCACTGGGCGGCCCAAATCCAGGAACGATTTGGTTAGCACAAGTATTTGATATGCCTGTTTGAAAAGCGTTGCAGCTGCCGCACCCCAAGATGAACGGCGCTATGAGGCGGTCTCCAACACTGTGCTTCGCTTGAGGCCCTGCCTCTACCACAGTTCCACAGTATTCGTGCCCTAAGATAGGGCCATTTTGAACTTTGGGGTGTACACCAGACCATCTATGGTAGTCCGAGCGGCATACGCCACAGGCAGCGACCTCTAGGACCACTCCATTGTCTGGGCAGGTTGGATCCGGGACCGTCTCAATCGAAAGGTCTTCGTAAAACTCTCTTACGACTGCAGCTCGCACTTTGCGTTCCTAAAGATATAGTTTCTTTGATCGAGCAATTCGGTTCGGTCGAGACTAAACAGGTCTATCGCCTTTCACGGTCACACGTCGCCCTTTACGCTCTTCGGGCCAATAGTCCCAGATAGCACGATGCATACAGCACCGGTTGTCCCAAAAGGCCATGTCGTTAATCGACCACCTGAACCGGATTTGATAGTTGATATGTTCCGCATGCTCGAAAAGCATGTTGAGGATCGCATCGCTTTCCTTATCCGACAAGCCCACAATCTTTGTAGTAAATGTTCGGTTCACAAACAGCGATTTCCGGCCCGTTTCCGGATGAGTTCTAACAATCGGATGAACTGCTTCGGGACAATCAATATCGCTGTCTTTTTGGCCCCGGTCGCTATAGCGGCCTTTATAGATATGCTCTGAACTATGAAGTGCAGATAACCCGTTGATCATATCTTTTATCGGTTCAGATAGATCGTCGTAGGCCGCATACATATCACTGAACATAGTGTCCCCGCCACAGGGGGGGGCGATATGGATTTGTAGCATAGTTCCAAGGGGCGGCGTTTCATCGCAAGAGACGTCAGAGTGCCAGAACTCACCGTTGGCTACTTTGGAATTCTTCGTTGCATGGATTTCGAATATCTCTGGATATCCTTCCATTGTCGGGGCCGCAGGGTGCGCATGAAGCGGTCCAAAACGTTTCCCAAATTCGATGTGCTGCGTAGGCGGTATTTCCTTCTGCTCTTTGAAGAACAGCACCTGGTAGGTGTGAAAGGCGTCGCAGATCTCAGCAAACTGATCGTCAGGCACAGGCTGGCTCAAATCGACTCCGTAGATCTCGGCGCCAAGGTTTGGAGCGAAGGGTTTGGCAACGATGGAAGTATAGGCGTTGGATTTGGGAGCAACCATAAGCACCTCTGGGTTTGATTTCTTTGGGCATGCTATGCGCAAGTTACACTCCAACAAAAATGAACAAAAACGAAATTTATTTGACTAATTGGTGAAAAACTTTCACATATCGATCACGGATTAGGCGGTAGCGAGGTTACCGGAATGAGCATTCGGTCACTGCGAACTCTAATAGCAGTTCATCGACATGGTAGCTTCCGTGCCGCGTCAGAGGCGGAGCATCTAACTCCGTCTGCGGTCAGTCACCAGATGCGGAATCTGGAGGTCACGTTGGGGCTCGAATTATTTGACCGATCAGCCAAATCGCCCAAACTTACTCATACCGGGCTGACGTTCGTCGGTGAGGCCGCTGCGGTGGTGGCCGCATATGATGGTTTGGCGGAAAGGGTGAAGTCGAACAACGAACTCTTTGGTGAAATAACTTTGGGTGCCGTTCCAACGACCCTGACTGGACTGGTGCCGATTGCGCTAGCGAGGCTAAAGTCCGTGCATCCGGATATCCATGTACGGATTGTTCCAGGTTTGACTAATCAGCTTTTGCTACAGTTAGACCGCGGGCAGATTCAAGCGGCGATCATTTCCCGACCAGATGTTCTGCCAAACACGTTGGAATTCTCTGAAATTGTATCCGAAAAATTGGTACTGCTTGTCTCGGAAAACACCCCAGATTTACCTCCGAAAGAACTGCTTGGTGCGTCACCGTTTATTCGTTTTACGCGTGATGCGGTTGTAGGAAGGCAAATCGAGACTTGGCTGCAAAGAAAAGGCATTGAAGTCAAAGACGCTATGGAACTAGAGAGCCTTGAAGCAATCTCAAGTATGGTGGCCGCTGAACTTGGCGTTTCAATCATACCGGACAGCCGCTTAGCTGCATATGACCACTTGCGTCTTAAAAGGATCCCCCTTGAACAGAACGGACCTAAGCGCATTGTTGGTTTGGCAAGTATGACCGCATCGCCTCACACTAAAATGATCGACGCAGTTACCGCGGCGCTATTGGAGGCAGTAGATAGCCAACGGGTTTATTCGTGAGTTGGCACTCCATTTGGTATCCACAAGATGTTTTCGACTACTTGAACTAAGAAAACTGGAAGTCAAAATTGGGCTTGGGCTAGTCACTAGCATGCAATTTGGAGAAAAACAGCTTCGAGCCTATAGAGAGCACTCATCCTATGTCGTTGTGCTGTTCTGCAAAGTATCTCTGCCATTAGTCAAAGCAAAATTCAGAGATGTAGAGGCAACGTACGGCCGGAAGAACAGCATTGACGCTCTTAATTTGCAGTCTAGTTCGCTGTTATCCTTGCGAAAAGCAGACTGCCTTTGTGATCTAACATTTTGATTTTCGGTCACTTGCGGTCCAAGAGTAAGGTACCCACGTTGCTGGTTCATCGGTAGTGAGTGACGTTGAGCCAGCCTAGTCTGCACGGCTTTAAACGCTGTCTGAGTGGGGCCTCGCGTGCGCTAGACTATCCACACCTCGGCCTCGCGAGGTTTCAGACGCCGCTTGAGGGGGTTTTGTCAGAGGAACTTTGCTTGAGCGGCGCAGGACGGTTGCGTAGCGTTTAAGGATGACCAAGCCTGCCTCCTTCAAATACTTCAAAACCAGCCCCCAAGTCATCCGCCTGGCGGAGATGCTTTATGTTCGGTTCCCTCTCTCGCTTCGGCATGATGAAAATCTGCTGCACGAGCGAGGCATCGACATAAGCCGCGAAACTGTCCGCTGTTGGTAGAACAGGTTTGGCCCGAAGTTTGCTGCTGAGTTTAGACGAAAGCGTGTGCAGCAGCTGCGCTCGTCCTCTGAATGGAAGTGGCACCTGGACAATGTTTTCGTGAAGGTGAATGGCAAGCGGCACTATCTTTGTCGGGCTGCGGATCACGAAGGCGAAGTGCTGGAAACTGTTGTCACCAAACGTTGAAATAAGCAGGCTGCATTGAAATTTCTCCAGAAATTGATGAAGCACCATGGCTTTGTAGAAAAGATCGTGATGGATCGATTCGCTTCCCATAAGGCTGCGCTTACCGAAATGGGCGCGCTCGAAAAACAGCAGACAGGAAGGTGGCTCAACTACCGCGTCGAGAACTCGCACCTTCCTTTCCGACGACGCGAACGCGCCATGCAGCGTTTCAGACGCACGCGAAATTTACAGAAATTCGCCTCCGTCCGTTCCTCCGTCTACAACCACTTCAACCAGGCAAGATCGCTAGCCAGCCGAGACTCCTTCAAGCTGACACGCGCTGTTGCTCTTAGCGAGTGGCGTAAGCTTTGTTTAGGATAGGTTCGCGGTTTCCGCAGCACACTGACACTGGTTCGAATTCGTCTGACAGCACCCAAGCGCAGCATCTGTTGAAAGGAGCTAGATACAGTCATTCGCTGCGTCCTGTGTCTTGGTTCGCGATGCAAGGTTAAGCGTCATTGCGTTTTCATTCCGTACTAGGCCAAACTGATTCTCAGTAAGTGTCGAATGGAGACCTCGATGAGCGAAGAAACGATAGGATTTGTTGGTGTTGGCTTGATGGGTCAGGGTATGGCCGCAAATCTGCTAAAAGCAGGCTTCACAGTTAGTGTGGTTGCTCATCGAAATCGTGGCCCTGTCGATGACTTGGTCGCTCAGGGTGCGACGGAGGCGGAAAGCCTCGCGGAGCTTGCGGCAGTTTCCTCAGTTATCCATATTTGTGCACCCGGTTCACCTCAGGTCGAGGCAATTGTCGCGGCCATGATGCCAACCATGCAGGCCGGTAGCGTCATTGTGGATTGTTCCACGTCAGACCCGAATTCCACTACGGCACTCGCAAATAAGTTAGCGCAGGCCGGTCACCATATGGCGGACGCGCCGTTGGGCGGGACACCTGTGCAGGCACAGAACGGAGAGCTGGCGACCATGGTCGGCGCTGACCCAGTTGTTTTTGAGCGGTTGGAGCCTGTTATTGCAGCTTGGGCAAAGACCATCGTTCACATAGGCCCATGTGCTGCAGGGCACAAAATGAAGCTTCTGAATAACTTTCTTTCACTGGGATACGCGGCGCTCTATTCAGAAGCGTTGGCATTGTCCGAAAAAGTCGGAATTTCCACCAAGGAATTCGACTCGGTCATTCGTGGCAGCAGGATGGATTGCGGGTTTTATCAAACCTTTATGGGCTACGCGGTTGAAGGCAATCGAGAGTCCCACAAATTCACTCTTTCCAATGCTCTAAAAGATTTGCGTTACCTCGAAGCCATGGCAGATGAAGTGGGGCTGTCCAATCCAATCGGAAACGCCGCAAAGAACAGTTTTGCTATGGCGCTCGCCGCTGGAGGTGATGGGCCAAACGACTATGTTCCTCACCTTGTCGATTTCGTAGCTGCGAGAAACGGCGTATCCAAGGCGTAATTCTGGTCGCGTTGTACGCGCAGTTAAGAGCGAAATCTTTAAGATGCAGGAACTTGGATTTCAGGTAGTCCCGGCAATCATGCTGAGGATTAAAACCGAGAAGTTTCTTTGCCTTGGCGTTTTGAATGGAAGGTTTGATTCAGCGTCATTTTCTTATTAAATTCAATTATTTAATAAATCGGCGCGACCAACTCTGATGTTGTCAAACTCACAGAGTAGTTGTCGTTTGATACGTTGAAAACCTGATAACCCAACCCATCGACCTTCTGGCAGCAGTCAACCATTTGGCCAAGATAGCGCGCGTCAATACATGCAAAAATAATCCTGCGGCGCAGAGAGGCATCATGTATACAGGCTGGCAAGTTCAGTTCGCGTTCATGCGGCTCAATCACGTTGTTGATCCGCAAGCCACGGATGTCGAACCCGCTTCTTTGTTGGAAACTTTTTGCCGTGGCCTCATTCGCAACTTGGACACAGCATAGCTGTCCTCAAGCACCGTCGGGTGTTCCTCGTCGATTGGAGTAGAGGGCAGCACTACCTGCCTCGCTAAGACTGGTTCGAATTGATCAACAGCACCTTAACTCAGAAGCTGAAACACAGGAACCGTTCCGGTCAGTCCTTTGAATTCTTGATCCCGTAAAAATCGCGTTTTCTTGGATGTTCCTAACGCTTCGACAACCGACGCATCGACTAGTGTTTCTGCAGCTCGCGCGTGTTCACATAGGCGAGCTGCAAGATTTGGCACTTCTCCAATGGCCGCATAGTCAAACCGGCCTTCAAATCCGATACAGCCAATAGTGGTTTCACCCTTGGCGATACCGATCCCGAGACCCAAGCTCGATCCCTCCTTTTGAAAGGGTCCAAGCGCGTTTGCGACCGCATCATGCAGCTCGCTCGCAAAGGTGACAGCCTGGCCTGTAGGATCGCGTGCCCGCAGCGGGGCATTAAACAGAACAACGATGCCGTCGCCCAAGAAACGTTCAAGTGTACCCTGGTGTCGTTCAATCAGTGGTCCTGCGCAATTGTGAAATACGTTGAGGGCTTCCAGTACTATTTGAGGATCAGAGGCTTCCGTAAAGGCCGAGAATCCCCTTAGATCCGCAAACAAAACGACGATGTCCGCTCTTCGGTTCTTGAGAATAGCGCTGTCATCACCAACCGAAATAATTTCTTCTGCCACTTGTCTTGGTAGAAAGCGGCGCAAACGATTGAACCGCTCAATCTGACCAATCTGTTGATTTACTCGTTTTTCGAGTTCCTTGTTCCAGCTCTGTACTTCGTCATGCAAAGCTTTTGTTCGGAGCATGGAACGTACGCGAGCAATGAGTGCAATTGTGTCAACTGGTTTGGTGAGATAGTCATTTGCACCAGCCTCAAGCCCTTGCACCATATCTTCAGTGTTCGAACGAGCTGTTACCAGAACCACCGGTATAAAGGGGAGTATGGGATCCATTCTCAATCTTCGACAGACTTCGAAACCGTCCAGCTTAGGCATCATTACGTCTAGCAAGATCAAGTCGGGCGACAAATCAGTAGCTTTTTCTATGGCGTCTTCGCCATCTACGGCCTCGGCAGTATCATAACCATGCGCGCTAAGTCGCATTGTCAGCAGGTTGCGATTGTCCTGCTGGTCATCGACAATCAAAATGAGTGGTGGGTCTTTCATATTTTCATTCAGACCTGTCCAACAAAGGTAATGACTTTCGCCAACAGAGCACGCGGACTGTAGGGCTTAGTAACGTAATCGTCGCATCCGGCTTCCCGTGCTTTTGTTTCGTCGCCAGACAAAGCAAAGGATGTTACCGCGATGATTGGAATGTTCGCGCCCTTTGGGTGCTGTTTTATCTGGCGGGTGGCATCGTAACCGTCTAATTCTGGCATCTGGATATCCATCAAGATTAGATCGGGCTTTTCAGCAATCGCTCGGTCTACACCTAGCGCTCCGTTTTCGGCCTCCAGCACTTCGAAGCCGTGACTGCCCAGAAGGTCTCGGAGTATGCGTCTGTTGTCAGCCTGGTCTTCTATGACAAGTATTCTTTTCGACATGCTCAGCTCCTCGTGGCCTGAACGGGGAGTACAACAGTGAATGTCGAACCGTTGCCAAGGCTGCTGGCGACTTCAATTCGCCCACCGTGCATTTCTGCGATCTTTTGAGAGATAGACAGACCGAGGCCAGTACCCCCGGCGGCACGCGTAGACGAGGCGTCAGCCTGTTTGAATTCCAGGAAAACCTCGTCAATTTGCTCTGCGGAAATTCCAACTCCCGTATCAGTTACGGTTACTACAAACCGTTGATCACGACGCGCCAAGTTTATTTCGACGTAACCCTTGTCAGTGAACTTTACCGCATTTCCCACGATGTTAAGTAAGATCTGTCTAATACGACCCGCGTCGCCATGCCCAGTGGGGAGTCCGCCTTCTACTTTGGAGCGGATTTCTAGTCCTTTATTCGCGGCTATAGGCTCAATCGTGGAAACAACGTCTGTGAGGATCTCAGACATTGAATATGTGTCCAGTGCCAGTTCGAGTGCTCCGGCTTCAATCTTTGAAAGATCCAGAACATCATTGATCAATGACAGTAGTATTTTACCATTCACTTGAACCCGATGCAGCGGATCGTCGATTTTTTTTGGCACCGGACCATAAATTCCATCCCGGATCATTTCGGTGTATCCGAGGATCGAATTCATTGGAGTTCGCAATTCATGGCTCATATTGGCCAGAAATTGCGACTTGTGCAGGTTTGCAGTCTCAAGCTCATCGTACAACGTGCCCAAACGCTCTGTCATACGATTGGCGCTGCGGGCGAGATCTCCGAGCTCGTCGGTGCTCTTGATATTGGCTCGAGCTGTAAAGTCGCCTTGAGCAACTTTTCTTAGTGTTACCCGGATTTGCTCAATCGTACGGATCAAAGATTTGCTGAGCAGGAAGCCAAGCAAAATCGCAATAACGACTGCAATCCCAGCTGAAGCAAGCACCATTCGCCACGATTGATCAAACGCGTTTTGGTTAATCAAAGCTTTCGAACGCATACCATCGCGCAAAAGCAGGTATCGTTTCTCAATCAGATTATCCAAAGACTTAATTATTGGGACCAGCTGTAACTCAAACATTGATTTGGCAGCTACAATCTGCCCAGCTTCATATCGCTCAACGATATCAAGTCCTATTCGTTTTATTTCTTGAGTCTTTCGCGACACATCCGCGATTTCATCGTTGGAAAAAAGGCTGAGATCCGGTTGATCACTTGTCTCAATGAGATGACCAAGCGACTGAATAACATGCAGCTTAGCTTCAAAGAACCCTGCACTGTCGCCAAGCATGGTGTTACCTCCAGTCTCGGCAAAAATTGCTGTTCCATTCAACCAGATTTCTTGCAGACTGCTTTCAAACACCTTTAGATTTGATAGCCGTACCTGATCTTGAAGCAACTCAGCAGTTCGGAGGTTCGCTTTGCGCAACTCAGAAAGCCCGGTGAACGCCAGTATTAGCATTAACCCAACAATACCAAGTAGCGCGACCAGCAACTTGGTTCTTATCTTGATGTGAAACCCGCTGTGCGAATTGGTAGAGGTTATTTTTGGGCTATCTTCGGCTTTCACGAAATCAGAAGCTTCGGCAGTCATGCAATCGCTCCCGACAGTATTGATCGGATATGCACTTGACTAATTATGCATCAGAAATGCCAGATCACAAAATCATTGAAGAAACTCAGGGAATTTGAATAGTTATGCTTTTGGGGAATTGCGTCTTTTGAATGGACCTTCCGGCTCGTTGCCGGCACTTGCTTCTACCATTTTGAAATCCCGCTGTTGGCAGATACGGTCTTGTCAGAAGAACTTGTCTTTAGGCGGGTAGGGCGGTTGCGTGGCGTTTAAGGTTGATCAAACCTGCCTCTTTCAAGTACTTCAAAACCAGTCCCAAGATCATCCACCTTGCGGTGATGTAGTAAATCCGTTTCCCGCCTTCGCTTCGGAATGTCGAAGATCTGATTCACGAGCGAGGCATCGATGTGAGCCACGAAACTGTCCGATATTGGTGGAACAGGTTTGGCCCTATGTTTGCTGCTGAGATCCGAAGAAAGCGTGTCCAGCACCTGCGCGCGTTCTCCAAATGGAAGTGGCACGTGGACGAAGTATTCGTGAAAGTGAACGGCAAGCGGCATTATCTTGGCGGGCTGTTGATCACGAAGGTGAGGTGCTGGAAGCCGTTGTCACGAAGCGTCGAAACAAAGCTGCAGCACTGAAATTCCTCAAGAAATTGATGAAGCGGCATGGTTGCGCCGAAGAGATCGTCACAGATCGCTTCGCTTCCTACAAGGCTGCGCTCAGAGAAATGGGCGCGCTTGAAAAACAACAGACGGGCAGGTGGCTCAACAACCGAGTCGAGAATTCGCACCTCCCGTTTCGACGACGCGAACGCGCGATGCAGCGTTTCAGGCGCATGCGAAGTCTACAGAAATTCGCCTCCGTCCATTCCTCCGTCTACAATCACTTCAACCAGGAAAGATCGCTGACCAGCCGGGACACCTTCAAGCAGACACGCACCGCCGCTCTCGCCGAGTGGCGTCAACTTTGTTCCGGATAGGTTCGTGGTTTCCGCAGCAAACTGAGACTGGTTCGAATTCGTCTGACAGCACCCGCTGTGGTGCAACTTGACTACCCTCGTAGCTACGTGCGACTAGCTTCACGAAAACTCAGGCACGCAATAGGAAGCCAGCTAACCACGGCTGACGACCCCATTTTCGACCCACTCGTCAAATTTGGCCAGAACGGCATGGCAAAATGCGGCGTCATTGATGTGGGCGTCTAGTTCGGTCATCGACACCCGACCAGGCATGACCTTGCGGGCTTCGTCGACCATGTCCGAAAGGGCTGTTGGATCATGGGCCTCTTCACCTTCTTTGTCCCACGCTTCAACACCTTGAACCGGTAAGAACAACTGAACGGGTCCAGTAGCAGCCTCTAGCCGGGTTGCCAGTTCCCGAATCCAGGCGCGGCGTTCGTCGCCATTGAAGACCGAGCTTTTGATCAGGCGGTTATGTTCGTGAAACGGGCGATCTGCATATTGGTCCGGGATCTCTTGCCAGCCCGCGAAATCCAGCAGGTCTAGAGCGCCCGGTGCAACCATCTGCGGCGTGCCAACGCGCCCAGCATTGGTAACGCGATCCTCTCCGCTTGAAACAACGGAACCGGCCAGCAGATTGCCAAATTCCTGCATGCAGAAATCCATCACGCAGACAAAGGCCTTTTCGGCGGCCAGTTTTTCAAAGGCCATGCCACCCATGCCTGTCGAGTGGAATACAGCAACCTCAAAGCCGCGCTCTTCCAGCGCAGGTTTCAGAGTTTTCATGTAACGCAGGCAGGAGGACCCAAGGCTGGTCATGCCAATCAGGGGTTTGCCACGATCCGGCGCGATGGCGGCTTTGGCAGCACCGACCACGGCCCCTGCAGCCTGTGCCAACGAAGACCTGCAGATCGAGTTCATACCGTACAACCCACCGGCCCACAGGATCATCTGTATGTCCGGGGCCAACCGATGTGGGGGGATTAGCGGTGAGAAACTGACGGTTGAAACGATGTATTTCGGAACCCCCATGGGCAGGGCCTGTGCACAATCCAGCGCAAGGTCGGTACCCATGGTTCCACCAGTGGCCAGCATCCCATCAAACCGGCCTTCGGCATAGGCTTTTGCCACGACCTTGGCAGCCCCAGCGGACATGACGCGGAAGGCCTTATTCTCATCCCCCAACGCAATCACCTCGTCGATGGTTCTGCCTTCGGCAGCTGCGACGTCATGTTTTGAGATGTCGGTCGGTGTTTCAGGGTCGCCAAGAACGGAGACGTCCATTGTCAGCACATCTGCTCCCTGCGCCTTTACGGTTTCTTCGATGAACCGCATCTCGGGGTCTTTGGTGTCGTATGTTCCAATCAGCAGGATCGTTGTTTTGGTCATGGTTTCCTCCCGTTAGTGCGGTTTATCCGAGGTAGCGCGTTAGCGACTTTCGGGCGGTATCTTTAAACCGCATGTTTCGTGCCTCTGATCCATCTTCGCCCATGCGGGACGAAATCCAGCCGACATAAGTGACCGCACGCAGGGCCATGAACAGATCAAGATGCTCGGTGTCTAGCGCACGTTCCAACCGGTATCCCTCAAGCAGGGCCGCTTGCAGGGCGTCGTAGTCCGGCTCGCATAGGTTTTTCAGTAGTGTCGTGGCGATATCAAACAGACGGAACCCGAACCCGGCATCGTCGAAATCAATCAGCCAGAGCTTGTCGCCTCGGACCATCACGTTTTCACGTACCAGATCGGCGTGGATCAGGCCGTAGTCCAGTTGGTTTTCGATCTGCAGCAAGTGATTGTTGGCTTTCTCGCGGAACGCTGTGAACAGGGCGCGATCCTCACCAGAAAGCGTGGGGTTTTCCCAGAACCGATCCCACAATGGGGCATCGCCCAGCAGTCCAGCACGATCCCAGGACCAGCGCTCAAAGTCACCGGGACGCGTCCAGGCATCGCTGACTTCGTGCAGCTTTGCCATCTCATGCCCAAGGGCCCGAAACAACCCGGTACGATCACTATGGTCGATCCCGGTTTCTGTCGATCCCAGCGGGCGGCCGGGCAACCAGTCAAGCATATCGACCTGGATCCCGTCCAGCAGTTGCAGATAGCGGCCATCCGTGGCCGGTACCGGTGTGGGTACACCGACGCTCTTTGCGCCCAGCTCGGCGATCCACTGCAGCTCGGACCTCAAGGCGGTGTCCGAATGCAAGCCTTTGCGGTGCAGGCGCAGGGCATAGCTTTTCGCGCCGATCTGAAGCCGGTAAACATGATTTTCGCGCGCCGCGACCAGCGACCATTCAGCACTGTCCATGCCCCAAAGGGTCAGGGCTTGCTCGACAATCGGGGTCATAGAGTCAGCGGGGTTTCGGCCAAAACTTCGTCCAATGTGTCAAACAGCAGATCTGCATTCTCTTTCGAGAATGGCATCGGTGGCCGGATCTTGAGCGTGTTCTTATGGCGGCCGAGTTTTGAATGGATGATGCCCCGGTGCCGCATCGCGTTGATGATTCGATCGGTGAATTCGCTGGCCGGTTCCTTGGTCTGACGATCCAGCACCATCTCGGCCCCGAAAATCAGGCCCGAGCCGCGCACATCGCCGATGAACTCGTATTTGTGCTGCAAAGCTGTCATGCGCGCGCGGGCGTGATTGCCCACGATCTTGGCACTGGCGACGAGGCTTTTGTCCTCAATCTCTTCCAATACCGCCATCGCTGCTGCGCAGGACACCGGGTTGCCACCGAAAGTGTTGAAATACCGATAGCCCTTGCGGAAGGTGGCAAGGATTTCGTTGCGCGTTACGACACCGCCCACAGGATGACCGTTGGCCATGGGTTTGCCCATGGTCATGATATCCGGTACCACGCCCATCTTTTGATGCGCCCACATGTGGGTGCCGGTGCGGCCAAAGCCCGATTGAACCTCATCACAGATCAGCAGGCCACCGGCCTTGCGCACCACTTCGGCCACGGGTTTCAGCCAGCCGTCGGGATGGTCGGGGAAGCCTTCGTTCAGGAAATAGGGGCAGAGGACCAAGGCGGCGAAGCCGATGCCGGACTTTTCATGCTCGGCAATCTGTTCGGAAACAGCATCAGCAAACTTGCTGCCGTCCGGGTCCGGGTTGCGATAGCTGTCGGGTGCCTCCACAAACCGGAAATACCGATCCAGACCAAAGCCAACGGTCGGCACGCTCGATTTGCTCAACTGACTGACCAGAGAAGTGTTGCCGTGATAGGTTGCATCCGTAGCAATTATACCGCGATTGCCAGTCATGCCTTCGGCCATTCGAAGGGCGATGTCGTTCGCCTCGGACCCGGTGCAGGTCAGAATGGCGGTGTCTAGCGAGGCATCCATCGTGCCCGTCAGCTTCTCGACATAGTCGAGAATGCCGTCATGCAAATAACGAGTATGGGTGTTGAGCGTTGACGCCTGCAGACAGATCGCCTCGACCACGCGGGGGTTGCAATGGCCGACATGGGGGACGTTGTTGTAGCAATCCAAGTATTTGCGCCCATCCGCATCCCAAAGCCAGACCCCTTCGCCCTTCACGATATGAAGCGGCTCGTCATAAAAGGTCGAGACATTCGGGCCCAGCAGCTTGGTCCGGCGTTCAACAAGCTCGGCGGATTTCGCAGGAAGTGTCATTCAGCAGACCTTTGGTCAGAGTTTTATCCAGGCGGTTTTCAGGTCGAGATATTTCTCGAAAGCATGCAGGGATTTGTCGTGCCCGTTGCCCGACTGGCGCACACCACCCAGTGGTACGGTCAAGTCAGAGCCACCATAGGTGTTTACATGCACGACGCCAGCGCGGATGCCAGCGATCATGCGATGCGCGCGGCTTAGGTTCGATGTCCACACGCCCGCGGATAGACCATAGACCGAGTCATTGGCCAGCCTGATCGCGTCGTCTTCGTCCTTAAAGGGGGTCACGGCCAGAACCGGGCCGAAAACCTCGTTCTGGAACAGATTGTCCGTGGATTTGACCCCGGTCATTACGGTCGGGGCCATATAGTAGCCACCGGTTTCCTCAAGGATGCGCTTGCCACCAGTGCGACGCTCGGCGCCTTCAGCCTCGGCTTTGTTAACGAAGTCCAGATTGGATTCCAGCTCGGGTAGCGAATGAACTGCGCCGATTTGTGTGTCCAGATCGAGCGGATTGCCGACCCGCATCGCTTCGGCATGTTTGACCAGTTCGGCGACAAAATCGTCGTGGATGTCCTCTTGGACCAACAAGCGTGATCCTGCAATGCAGATCTGGCCTGCGTTGCGGAAGATACCACCTGCGGACACTTTGGCGGCCTCGCTCAGGTCCGGGGCGTCGTTGAAGACAATGTTGGGAGATTTGCCGCCCAGTTCCAGATAACAGCGTTTCATGTTCGAACGCGCCGAATACTCCAACAGTCGTCGGCCTGTAGCCCCCGAGCCTGTGAACACCATGATGTCCACATCCATCGACAGCGCCAGCGTTTCGCCCACAACCCGGCCTGACCCGGTGACGACGTTCAGCACGCCGTCGGGCACTCCGGCCTCGGCGGCCAGTTCGGCCAGTTTCAGCAGCGACAAGGATGCGCTTTCAGCCGGTTTCAACACGACCGAGTTGCCGGTAGCCAGCGCAGGGGCCAGTTTCCAGCTGCCGATCATCAGCGGCATGTTCCACGGCACAATCGCTCCGACGACGCCAACTGGTGCGTGATGGATCATGCCCAGTACGTTTTCTGCCGTTGGCGCGATCTGCCCGTAGACCTTGTCAATCGCCTCGGCGTAGTAGCGGAATGTGCCAGCTGCCGACATCGGCTCGGCCTTCATGGCCATTGTGATTTCGGTGCCATTGTCGCGCACCCCCAGAACAGCCAACTCAAGAGCGTGTTTTTCGATCAGGTCGGCCAGCTTCAGCAGGACCTTCTTGCGCTGGGCAGGGGAGCGGCGCGACCAGCGGCCATCCTCGAACGCAGCCCGCGCAGCGCTAATCGCGGCCTCCATATCTGCCGGAGTGCCTTCGGCAATCTGGGTCAGTACTGCGCCATCGACAGGCGATAGCACCTCCCGATGTCCACCTTCCGAAGCGGCGACCCAGCGCCCGCCGATGAAGTGAGATCGGGTGGATAGAACCTGAGAGCGAAGGGCGTCAATATCGGACTGGTTCATGGCAGAGTTACCCTTGCTGATTGGGGTGATCGGAGTCGACCGGTTGCGCGGTCGGCTCGGGTTTCAGCTTGTTGCGGAACTCGTAGTATAGCGTGCGGAAATGCAGCAGCAGGATCAGTACGATCAGCGCCGTCAGGATCGCCGCAATCGGGCGGTCGACGAAATCGAGCGGTGATTTGACCCGCGCCATGGCACTGCGCAGCTTGACCTCCATGATCCCGCCCAGAACCATGCCCAGAATGATCGGCACAATCGGCAGATCCAGCCGTTTGAGGATCAGGCCGAACACACCAAACCCGGCGGCAATGGCGCAGTCGGTGATTGAGTTGCGCAAACTGTAGACGCCGACGAAGGCTAGGATCAGGATCATAATGCCCAGAAACCGTGTGGGGATCTGGATGATCTTCAGCAGCAGGTTGGTCGAGAAGAGCAGGAAAACCAGAACGATGACGTTCAGCAGTATCAGCGCCATATAGAGCGCCATCACAAAATCCATCTGGTTCTCAAACAGCTGTGGGCCGGGGATGACATTGTGCACGTAGAACACCGACAGCATCATTGCGGTCAGCGCTTCGCCCGGGATACCCAGCGCCAAAAGTGGGATCATGGCCGCGCCGGGCACTGCATTGTTGGCGGCTTCAGACGCCACCAACCCTTCTGGCGCGCCATCGCCAAATTTGTCGGGGTCTTTCGAGGTTTTCTGTGCATAGGTGTAGGACAGGAATTGCGAGGTGAACTCACCCGTGCCCGGCACCATACCCATGAAGACCCCAATGCTCGAGGACACGGTTGCGACGCGCTTGATGCCCAGCAGTTCCTTGAGGCCGGCGAAGATGTTGCCGCTGACATGCGTTTCGTCGGGTGCGTGGTTCTTTTCAAGCAGCAAGAGCAGGGCCTGACTGATGGCAAACAGGCCCAGAACGACCACAATCAGATCTACGCCAGACGCCAGCCAGCTTTGTTCAAAGGTAAAGCGGCGGGTGTATTTCACTGGCTCAAGCCCGACCGTGTTCAGGAAAATCCCGAAAGCGGCCAACATTCCGGCGGCAAAAATCTGGCCGCGGTGGGCGAGGATCACCAGAATGATCCCCAAAAGGGCGGCCAGAAATATCTCTCGGCTGCCGAAATGCGGAGCGATCAACGCCAGAACCGGCGACAGGATCATCAGGCAGATGATGGCAAAGACGCCACCGAAGAACGAAGCGGAATAGGCCAGCGACAGCGCGCGATGCCCCTGACCGCGTTTGGTCATAGGATAGCCGTCATAGGTGGTCAACGCGTTCACCGCCGTACCAGGCGTGTTGATCAGAATGGCGGGGATGGCGCCTCCGTACATGGACGAGCCATAGATCCCCAATAACAGTGTCAGGCCGACAATAGGTTCAAAAGCGAAGGTGGCAGGCAGAAGGATGGCGATGGCAACCGCAGCGCCAACACCGGGCAGCGCGCCAATGATGACCCCACCGATCGAGCCAATCAGAAGGGCAACGATCACCTGCCATTGTGTCAGGATCGAAAGACCAGACAGAAGCGTTTCCATTTGCGAACCTCAGAGATAAGTCAGCGCAAAGGCGCGCACGGAATCGGGCAGATATTCATAGGCGGCACCGGCCGGGATTTTCACTTGCAGGAAGGCTCGGAAAACAATGGTCACCGCAACGCCGAAAGCTGCCGAAAGGCCAATTGCCCCAGCGCTTCGAAACCCGGTACGGATTGCAAGGAATACCGCGAACAGAACGGTCGAAGGCAGGTATCCAAGAAGCGGGACAACGGCGACGTAGATCAGAAAATAGGCGACGTATTCAAGGGACCGCAGCCAGAACGCGACTTCGGGCCAGCGACCCGGAATGCGGTCTGATAAGGCGGAGCTGAGCCAGTGCAGAAAAGCAAAGGCGGCCATTGCCCAGAGCGAGACCATTGGCCAGAAGCTTGGTTGCGCAAACCACTTGGTGCGTTTGACAACCTCGGTCTGTGTTCCCAGTTGGCTCAGCAGAAAAACTGAAAATACCAGGAAGGCCAAAGCAAAAACAACATCGCCGGGCCGGCGGTATCGTTTGAACATGTCTTGCAATGTCTTTGCGATCATTTTGGCCTCCTGCTGGAAAGAAAAAGGCCCGACAGTATTGCAATACGCCGGGCCAGTTTCGCGTTATTCGCCTAGAATCTCTTCGATTTTTGAGAACGAGGCTTTGTCCTGTTCGATCTGTGCATTCGAGGCATCCGGATCCTGCCAGTAGATCAGTGCTCCGGTTTCTTCGGCAAGTTGCTTGGCCTTGTCAGATTCCAGCGCTTTCTGCGCGGCGACAGTAATCTTTTCGCGTGCTTCGGCCGGAGTGTCCTTGTGGACGAATAGACCATTCCACAGGGCCAATGGCAGTTCGGGGTGCAGCTCGGTTACCGTGGGCGTATCCGGGACCAAAGAGATCCGTTCGCCACCGATGCTGGCCAGGACATTCACTTGGTCCAGACAGGGGAGAACAAGTTGAAGCGTCGTATTGATTACGTCCACGTCACCCGAAGCCAGTGTGTTGCAGTCCAGCGCGTCGAAGGCGGCTTCACTGGCGAAGTCAAATCCACTGCTGACTGCGGCCGCGAAGGTGACTTGTGTGGGCGGCAGAACCGAGCCGAAGTGGCCAAGCGCGACATCGTTTTCTTTCCCATGTTCCACCAGTTCTTCCCATGTCGAGAAGGGGGCATCCTTGCTGGAGGCAATGACGAAGGGATAGGTCAGAAAAATGCCAATCGGTTCGAACGGGTTGGGGTTTAGCTCGGGAATGCCAATGTCCGGGCCGATGACCGGCACACCTATCACGAACGAACCAACGGTGTAGCCATCTGCCGGAGCGGTCGCAACTTCCACCGCTCCGGGGAACGGACCACCGCCGCCACCGGGCTTGTTCACGACGGCGGCAGGTACACCATACATGGCCTGAAATTCGTCGGCGATCATCCGTGTGAGAACGTCTTCCAAGTCACCCGGAGGCCATGGAACGACAAAGGAAACCGGTTTCTCTGGATACTCGGCCAGTGCGGCAGTTGCAGAAGCAACAAAAGCGGCGGCTGTTAGAACTTTCTTCATTGACACCTCCCGTCAGTGGTTCATTATTTGATCCGCGTTAACAATAATAATGTTGCTTTGTTAAGCTTGTTCTGTCAAGTATTACCTTAACAGGAGGATGTGAATCGCATGGGTACTGCCCTGAACGCCCTGAAAATGCTCAACTACTTTTCAAACGCTCGGCCAGAAATTGGGTTGAGTCAGTTTGCGCGTCTGTCTGGATTGAACAAAGCCACGGCGCTGCGACACCTTCGGGCGCTTGAGGAATACGGGTTGATCGAGCAGAATCCCATGACCAAATCCTATGCGGTCGGACCTGCTGCTTTGCGCCTGGCCGCGTTGCGCCAGATCGCCCGTCCCGGCATCGAGAGTGCCCGTCAGAGAATGCAGGTCGCGATGCAGGACGTTGGTGAAAGCCTACATCTTTCCCTCCTTGAAAAGGAGCGGCTTCAAACCGCGCTGGTGGTCGAAACGAACCGCCACAGCGTGCGCGTCAGCCTCGACCCCAGCGAGATTCTTCCGATCAATGCGACAGCATCAGGTCTTTGTATGCTCAGCTTTGGGCCATCCTTCTTGCTGGACCGTCTCGATCAGAATGAACAAGTACGATACACGGACGCCACGCTGACCGACCCGACCAAGATCAAAGAGCGGGTCGCGGCAATCGGTCAGGCCGGTTGGGCGAATAGCAGTGGAAGCTACGAAGACGGCGTCTATGGCTATGCGGCACCCATCTTCGGCATTGATCAAGTGGCGCTGGGAACCATTGCGATTGCCGTTCCTGAAGGCCGCGCCGGAGACGACCGGCTGCCGGAAATCCTGACCGCCCTGCACGCCCTCTCAACTGACCTGACCGCAAGTTTTGGCGGTCAACTTCCCGACACTTTTCCAACCGAATTCCATCCGTGGGCGGGTGGACGCAAAACCCGGAGACCAGAGAAATGAAAGACTCGAACTTTCTCAAAGAAAACAACGCGCGTTACTTCTGGCACCCGATGGCGCATCCCGCCGACAGTCAGAAGAATCCGCCCACGATTCTGAACGGCGGTGAGGGTGTCAGTATTATCGATGTCGATGGTCACAGGGCGCTGGATGCGGTCGGCGGGCTTTGGAACGTCAATCTGGGCTATTCCTGCGAGCCGGTAAAGCAGGCCATCGCCGATCAGCTGAATGCGCTGCCCTACTATTCGACCTTCCGTGGCACCAGCAACGACAAGGCAATCGAGCTGTCTTATGAACTGGCGCAGTTTTTTGAGCCCGACGGCCTGACCCGCGCTTTCTTTACTTCGGGCGGCTCGGATTCGGTTGAGATCGCGCTGAAAATGGCGCGGCAGTACCACAAGGTGCGCGGCGAGGCCGGGCGCACAAAATTCATCAGCTTGAAACAGGGCTATCACGGCACCCATTTCGCCGCCGCTTCGGTCAACGGCAATCAGAAGTTCCGTGCGGCCTATGAGCCGATGATGCCGGGCTGTTTCCATGTGCCCGCGCCGTGGACCTATCGCAACCCTTTCGACGAGACCGACCCTGAGCGTCTGGCGCAGCTTTGCATCAAAGCGCTTGAGGCCGAGATTGCCTTCCAGGGCGCGAACACGGTTGCAGCTTTCATCATGGAACCGGTCCTTGGGGCAGGGGGTGTAATCCCGCCGCACAAGAGTTTCATGCCGATGGTGCGCGAGGTCTGCTCGAAACACGGCATTCTGCTAATCTCGGACGAGATCATCACCGCTTTTGGGCGTACCGGGAGTGAAAGCGGCGCACGGCATTGGGGGGTGCGGCCCGACATCATGACGACGGCCAAAGCCATTACCAATGGTTACTTCCCGTTTGGGGCGGCGATGATTTCGGGTGCTGTTGCCGAGGTGTTTGAAAATGACACCACCGGCAAAGCATCGGTAGATCAGGGCTATACCTACTCCGGTCACCCGGTTGGGGCCGCAGCAGCGCTGGCTGCGCTGTCCGAGATCAAACGCCTGCGCGTCTGGGAAAATGCCGCTGCGCGCGGGGATGAGCTGTTTGCTGGGTTGCAGAAGCTGGCTGAGAAATACGACGTGATCGGAGATGTGCGCGGCGGCGAGGGGCTGATGTGTGCGCTGGAACTGGTCTCGGATCGCTCGACCAAGGCACCCATCGCGAAACACTTGCCGCTGCAGGTTCAGAAAGCTGCTTATGAAGACGGTGTGATGGTGCGTGTGTCCGGCAACAATATCATCCTGTCTCCGCCGCTGATCATCACATCAGAGGACGTGGCCAAGATCCTGTCTGCGCTGGATACCGGTCTGACGTCTCTTTAATCAACACTTACGTGACCTCGCCCGCCCTAGGGCGGGGTCAGACTTTAACCGCCTGCAACTCTTCAAGCAGGTCCAGCAGTTGGTTCAGCTTCTCGCGGCCCATCTGCGACTCGATATTGTTTGAGATCGCCAGCGACGTGGCAAGGTTGTCTTCCAGAACCGCGCGGCCAGCATCGGTGATCCGAACCATGGTGCGGCGCTTGTCTTGTTTGTCCTGGCGACGGGTGATCTGGCCATCGGTCTCCATAGTGCGCAGAATGCGGGTGAGACTGGGCAGAAGCAGGCAGGCCTCGTGGGCAATTGCGCTTTGCTCAACCTCGCCCAGCTCGTCCAAAACCCTCAGGATGCGCCACTTCTGTTCGGTGAGCTGAATGTCATGAAGCATGTCCCGGATCGGTGCCATGACGGTTTCCCGTGCGCGCAATAGCGCAATCGGAAGGGATCGGGCGGTACTTTTTGTATGGCTTTGCGTTGTCATGCGGCCTTCTAAATCGCCAATTCCGAAATTGCAAAGATTAACAAGGCAAGTTCTTGACAGCGGGATCGTGAAAAAGTAAACATGTTAACCAATAAAGGAGGGCGCATGCCACATTTTCACGTCGAGTATTCCGGGAACCTAGAGGACAAGGTCGACATGGATGGCTTGTGTGAGTGCATCCGAGCAACGGCTGCTGAGATTGACACCTTTCCGATGCCGGGAATTCGTGTCCGCGCTGTGCGGGTCAATCACTTTGCAATTGCAGACGGTGATCCGGCGCATGGCTTTATCGATATCTCGATCCGCCTGCGCGCCGGTCGGTCCGATGACGTAAAGCAGGATGCCACGCAGCGCATTTTCGAGGCGGTCAAAGCGTATTTGGCACCTGTCTTCAAACATCATTCGATCGCACTTTCGCTTGAGATGCGCGACATCGACCCGAAGCTTTCGCCCAAGACTGGTACGATCCGCGATCACCTTGGCGCCACCACGCAGGAGACCTGACCCATGAGCGTACTGGACACAAACATCGAGAAACTGGCGGGCTTTCTAGCGCGGTTCAAACAGACGGGTATCAAAAATCGTATCGCTGGCGAGGATGTTGCTGGTTCCGCTGGCGTATTTCAGTCTACCTCGCCAGTCGACAAGTCTGTGATCTGCGATGTTGCACACGGTACAGCAGATGACATCGACGCCGCGGCCAAAGCAGCCCATGCCGCCTTTGCCGACTGGCGCGATATGCCTGCCAGCGAACGCCGCCGCATTCTGCTGAACGTGGCGGATGCCATCGAAGCACGTGCCGAGGAAATCGCGCTGTGCGAATGCTGGGACACTGGTCAGACCCTGCGTTTTATGTCCAAGGCGGCTCTGCGCGGAGCCGAGAATTTTCGTTATTTTGCAGATCAGGTAGTGCAAGCGCGGGACGGTCAGCATCTGAAATCACCGACCCTGATGAATGTCACCACCCGCGTGCCGATTGGTCCGGTTGGCGTGATCACCCCTTGGAACACGCCGTTCATGCTGTCGACCTGGAAGATCGCGCCCGCTCTGGCTGCAGGCTGCACGGTGGTTCACAAACCCGCCGAGGATTCGCCTCTGTCAGCCCGTTTGCTGGTCGAAATCGCCGAAGGGGCCGGTCTGCCCAAAGGTGTGCTGAACACTGTGAACGGCTTTGGCCCCGACGCGGGTAAGGCGTTGACCGAGCACCCTCTTATTAAGGCCATCGCCTTTGTCGGTGAAAGCCGCACAGGTAGCATCATCACCAAACAAGGTGCGGACACGCTGAAGCGGATGCATCTGGAGCTGGGCGGCAAGAACCCGGTCATCGTGTTCGACGACGCCGATCTGGACCGCGCTTTGGATGCCGTGATCTTCATGATCTACTCGATCAATGGCGAGCGTTGTACGTCATCCTCGCGACTGCTGGTGCAGGTCAGCATCAAGGAAGAGTTCGAAGCCAAGCTGATCGAACGCGTCAACAACATCAAGGTCGGCCATCCGCTGGACCCGGCGACCGAAATCGGCCCGCTGGTCACAGAGGAGCACTACAACAAGGTCACCAGCTATTTCGACATCGCCAAAGAGGACGGCGCGACCGTAGCAGCCGGTGGTGTGAAGCTGGGCGATGAAGGGTACTTCATCCGTCCGACCCTGTTCACCAATGCCACCAACCAGATGCGCATCGCCCGTGAGGAGATCTTTGGCCCCGTCCTGACCTCGATCCCGTTCTCGACTGAAGAAGAGGCACTGCAGATGGCCAATGACACGCCTTATGGTCTGACCGGCTATGTCTGGACCAACGACCTGACGCGGGCGCTGCGCTTTACCGACAAGCTTGAGGCCGGAATGATCTGGGTGAACTCGGAAAACGTACGTCACCTGCCGACGCCCTTTGGTGGCGTCAAAGCGTCCGGCATCGGGCGCGACGGCGGCGACTGGTCGTTCGAGTTTTATATGGAGCAAAAGCATATTGGCTTTGCAACCAGTCAACACAAGATCATGCAATTGGGGAAGTAAACTAGCGGCACTGTCCCCATTAGGCGGGGACAAAGCTAGGATAGACAAAACGCGCACAAAACTGGTCCGGCACTTTCCGCCTACTGCAGGACCGAACGATGTCAGGTAGCTTCAACTTCGGTTGCCAGGCGTCACAAATGCGAGGAGGAACTGCCATGGGAAAGATTGTACAGGCCGCGAAGATAACGCATGTGCCAAGCATCTGGATGTCCCACACGATGCCGAAATACAAAGGCATCCGCCAACCTGCCATCGACGGCTATACGCGTCTTCGTCAGGATGCGATCGACCGCAAAGTCGATACATTTGTCATTTTTGACACGCACTGGATCACCAATCAGGGCTTCCACCTGAACACGAAAGAGCACCACAAGGGCCGTTTCATCAGTCATGAACTGCCGCACATGCTGGCGGATATGGAGTTCGACTATCGCGGCGATCTCGAGCTTGGGGAAACCATCCTTGACGTTCTGCGCGAACGTGGTGAGCGGGCCCTTGGGCATTCGCACCCCGATATGGGCATGGAGTACGGCACCTTGCTACCGATGCACTTCATCAACGAGGGTGTGAATGCGCGGGTTTTGCCCGTGGCGGTCAACCAGTTCTCGTCGATTGCTGAAAATCGCGTCTGGGGTGAAGCCATCGCCGAAGGCATCCGACGCTCGGACCGTAACGTGTCGATCCTGGCCTCGGGGTCGTTGAGCCACGACTTCACGCCCAATGAACGCTCGGTCGATGGACTGAACTCGGTAAACGGCGAGTTCAATCGCCAGATGGACATGCGCGTGCTGGACCTTTGGGAACAGGGGCGCTTTGAGGAGTTCCTCGAACTTCTGCCCGACTACGCCAAGAAATGCGCGGGCGAGTGCGCCATGAACGATACCGCCTTGCTGTTCGGTGCCCTTGGATGGGGCAGCTACAAGGGCAAGATCGACATATATACCCCGTATTTCGGTAGCTCCGGGACCGGGCAAGCCAATGTCAGCTTCTCGGTCTAGGACCGGAAACACAGGGAAATTCGAATGACGGAACTGCGTCTTAACGATCCCACGTTGCTTGCCGAAAAGGCGCGGGTCGGGTCCAGATGGATTTATGCTTCAGACGTTGAGCGCGCGATTGACGTGATAAACCCGGCGACGGGTGAGTTGATCGGGCGTGTGCCCAATCTGGGTGCTGCCGAGACGGTCGAGGCGATTGCCGATGCGCAGCGCGCGCAGAAAGACTGGGCCAAACGTACCGCGAAAGAGCGCAGCCAAATCTTACGTCGCTGGTATGATCTGATGATGGAAAACCAGGATGATCTGGGTGCCATTCTAACCGCCGAACAGGGTAAGCCTTTGGCCGAAGCGAAGGGCGAGATCGCCTATGGCGCTAGCTTCATCGAGTGGTTCGCCGAAGAGGCCCGCCGGACCTACGGCGATGTCACACCTGGCCATGCGCCGGACAAGCGGATCATTACCGTCAAACAGCCCATCGGCGTTGTGGCCGCGATAACGCCGTGGAACTTTCCCAACGCCATGATCACCCGGAAGGCTGGACCGGCCTTTGCGGCGGGCTGTTCGATGGTGTTGAAACCCGCCGGCCAGACGCCGTTCTCGGCCATCGCGCTGGCCGTTCTCGCCGAACGCGCGGGACTGCCCGCAGGGTTGTTCTCGGTCATCACCGGTTCGGCGCGGGAGATTGGCGGCGAAATGACCTCGAGCCCGATCGTGCAAAAGCTGACCTTCACTGGATCGACCGAGATCGGCGCGATGCTTTATGCGCAATGCGCCCCGACGATCAAGAAGCTGGGGTTGGAATTGGGCGGCAATGCGCCGTTCATTGTGTTCGACGATGCCGATCTGGACGCCGCAGTCGAAGGCGCCGTGATCGCGAAATTTCGCAACAATGGGCAGACCTGCGTATGTGCAAACCGCATCTATGTGCAGGCCAGGGTCTACGACGCCTTTGCTGAAATGCTAGCTGAAAAAGTTGCGACCCTGCCAACCGGCAATGGGTTCGATGAAGGTATCATCTTTGGCCCTCTGATCGACCAAGCCGCCGTGGAAAAGGTAGCCGAACATATCGATGATGCAACCGCGAAAGGCGCAAAGGTCGCTCTTGGGGGCAAGCTCCACGCGCTGGGCGGCACGTTTTTTGAGCCAACCATTCTGACCGATGTGACCTCGGATATGGCGGTGGCGACCGAAGAAACTTTTGGCCCCGTCGCTCCCTTGTTCAAATTCGAAACCGAAAGCGAGGTTGTCGCCGCTTCCAATGATACCGAATTCGGCTTGGCTTCATATTTCTATTCCCGTGACATGGCGCGTGTCTGGCGCGTATCCGAGGCGTTGGAATACGGGATGGTCGGTGTGAACACCGGACTGATCTCAACGGCAGAGGCTCCGTTCGGCGGCGTCAAAATGTCGGGTCTTGGACGCGAGGGGTCTCGATATGGCCTCGATGATTTCATGGAGTTGAAGTACATCTGCATGGGCGGAATTTCCCCTTCTGAGGAGGCTTAGTGTATGAATTGGGACGAATTTTCTCACTGGGGGCAACAAATCTCCAACTGGGCTGCTGACTACCACAAGACTTTGGCGGATCGTCCCGTTCGAGCGCAGACAGCGCCGGGGGAAATTGCTTCGCAGCTTGAGATCGCACCCCCGGAATCTGGCGAGCCGATGGAGGCTATCATGGCCGATTTCGAGCGTATCGTGATGCCCGGGATCACTCACTGGCAGCACCCTCGGTTCTTTGCGTATTTCCCGGCGAATGCTGCCCCGCCTTCGATGCTGGCCGAGATGCTGGTGACCACCATCGCTGCGCAATGCATGCTATGGCAAACCGCACCCGCAGCGACTGAGGTCGAAAGCGTTATGGTCGACTGGCTGCGACAAGCGCTAGGTCTGCCGGATGGTATGACCGGTGTCATTCAGGACAGCGCGTCTTCGGCGACTCTGTCTGCGGTTCTGACGATACGCGAACGCGCCACTGGATACACAGGCAATCGCCAGGGGCTGAACACCAAAGGGGCGCTGCGGATCTACTGCTCAGACCAGGTGCATTCCTCGATTGACCGTGCTTGTTGGGTTGCTGGAATCGGCCAGGATAACTTGATCAAGCTGCCAACACAGGGACCGACCTACGCGATTGACGTCGTCGCGCTTGAGGCCGCTATCCGCGATGACATCGAAGTCGGTCATGTGCCAGCCGGGATCATTGCGATCACCGGCGGCACGGGCGTTGGGGCCTGTGATGATCTGGAGGTTGTGGCTGACATCGCGCAGAAATACGACCTTTATACCCATCTCGACGCGGCTTGGGCCGGGTCTGCAATGATCTGCCCCGAATTCCGAGAGGCCCTGTGGGGCGGGGCTGATCGCTATGACAGCATTGTGTTCAATCCACACAAATGGATGGGCGCTCAGTTCGATTGTGCCATCCAGTTTCTGCATGACGCCGGGCCGCAGCTCAACACGCTGAAGATCGAACCTGAATACCTCAAGACCACCGGTGCCGAGGTAACGAACTATTCGGAATGGACGATTCCGTTGGGGCGTCGGTTCCGTGCGCTGAAGATTTGGTTCCTGTTGCGCTCTTACGGGGTGGACGGTCTGCGTACACGAATCCGAAATCACGTCGTTTGGGCCAATGAGGTTGCCGAGAAGATTGGCGCGATGGAGGGATTCGAGATCACGACCGGGCCAATACTCAGCCTGTTCTCTTTCCGTTGCCCGGGTGACGATGCAATGCAGCAGCGTCTGGTTGATGCGCTGAATGATGACGGCCGGATTTATCTGACCCAAGGCATGTTTGATGGTCGCAAGATTATTCGTTTTCAGGTCGGACAATTCGATACAACACGCGACGATGTGCTGATGGCAGCAGACGTTATTCGTGAGGTTTGGGAGACACTTAAATGAAATTCGCAACCTTCTCTGCCGATGGGCAGACTTTTTTTGGTGCGATCACGGACGTCGGTGCAATTGCGTTGAATGATGCTTTCCAAGATCACGCGAGCCTTTATGAGGTAATCGCTGCTGGTGCGTTTGATCAACTGGCATCAGTCGCCGAAGGAAAAGACGTGACCCACACGGATTTCACCTACGAGATGGTGATGCCCGATGTCCGCCGCATCCTGTGCGTCGGCGTTAACTTCCCGGACCGCAACGCTGAGTACAAAGACGGCAGCGCGCAGCCTAAATACATGTCGCTGTTCCCACGTTTCGCAAGCGGCTTCACCGGCCATGACCGCCCTCTGATCCGTCCGCCGGAAAACCACACATTGGACTACGAAGGCGAAGTGGCGATTGTCATCGGCAAGACTGGACGTCGGATTTCGCAGGAGGACGCCTACGACCACATCGCAGCCCTGACGCTGTGTAACGAGGGTACGATCCGTGACTGGGTGCGCCACGCCAAGTTCAACGTCACGCAAGGCAAGAACTGGGATAACACGGGGGCCATCGGCCCGTGGCTGGTGCCGTTCACCGACGCCGCGCAACTGGACGATGCGCGTATTCAGACCCACGTGAACGGCGAGCTGCGCCAGGATGATACCCTGAACCGCATGATGTTCCCGATCCGGCGCGAAATCGAATACATCTCGACCTTCATGACCCTGCAGCCGGGCGACATCATCGTCACCGGCACGCCGACCGGGGCAGGGGCGCGGTTTGATCCTCCGAAATATCTGGCACCGGGTGATATGGTTGAGGTGTCCGTCGAGGGCATAGGTACGCTGCGCAACACTGTTGAGGACGAAATGCGATGACGCCCGAAGATCATTCCCGCGCAGCTGCTGATCTGCTGATGGCTGAACGGAATGGAGATCAGATCGGCCTGCTGACCCTGCGCCACCCCGAGATGGGCATGGACGATGCCTACGAGGTGCAGAACGCCATCTATCGCCAGAAACTAGCCGAGGGGCGCAAGGTGATTGGCTGGAAGATCGGTTTGACCTCGAAAGCGATGCAATATGCGCTGAACATCGACATCCCTGACAGTGGCATCCTGTTTGACGACATGGCGTTCGAAAATGGCGGGACTGTTCCGACGGGCCGTTTCATCCAGCCACGGATCGAAGCCGAGATCGCCTTTGTGATGAAGTCTGCCGTTGGAGGCGAGAACGTCACCCGCGAGGACATCATCGCTGCCACGGACTATGTAGCGCCTTCCATTGAAATTCTCGACACGCGTATTCAACGCGTGGATCCCGAGTCCGGCAAAGCTCGCACAGTATTCGACACGATCAGCGACAATGCCGCCAATGCAGGAATCGTGCTGGGCGCGGACCGGCACGCCGTGGATGCTTTTGATCTCCGCTGGGTCGGTGCGCTGACCTTTCGCAATGGTGAAATCGAAGAAACCGGCCTAGGCGCGGGCGTTCTGAACGATCCGGTCGAAAGCGTTGTCTGGCTGGCCCGCCGCATGGCGCAATACGGACAATACATCGAACCCGGTCAAATCATCCTGTCCGGCAGCTTTATCCGCCCGGTCGAGTGCCCGACTGGGACTGAAATCCATGCCGATTTCGGGCCATTTGGCTCGGTCGATATCAATTTCGCCTGAAAGGAAAGCCGCATATGCCTGCGCCAAAGAATACGTTCAAAGCCGCTCTCAAGGCGGGGCAGCCGCAGATCGGCTGCTGGATCGGGATGGCCAACGCCTACACGGCCGAGATCGCGGCGACCGCGCAATTCGACTGGCTGCTGGTTGACGGTGAACACGCGCCGAATGATCTGCGCTCGATCCTCGAACAGGTGCAGGTGATCGAAGGATCAGGTAGCACTCCGGTCGCGCGCCTGCCGATAGGCGAAACCTGGATGATCAAGCAGTATTTGGACGCGGGCGTGCAGAACCTTCTGGTGCCCATGGTCGAAAGCGGGGATCACGCGCGTGAGCTGGTTCGGGCAGTACAATACCCACCGCATGGCGTGCGGGGCGTTGGATCGGCACTGGCGCGGGCCTCGCGGTTTTCAGCCATCCCGGACTACCTGAAAACGGCGGACGAACAGATTTGCCTGCTGGTGCAGGTGGAAAACAAAAAGGGTCTGGTGGCGCTGGACGATATTCTGACAACCGATGTGGATGGGGTGTTCATCGGCCCATCCGATCTGGCCGCCGATATGGGACATATCGGAAATGCCGGTCACCCCGTTGTGGTTGCGGCCGTTTTGGACGCGCTGGCCCGCATCGTGGCGGCGGGCAAGGCGGCGGGTATCCTGACCCTTGATCTGGCGATGCAGCGCAAATGCCTGGATCTGGGGGCCACATTCATGGCCACCAATATCGACGTGACCCTGTTTGCAACTGCGATGCGTAACGCAGCCGAAGTCGGGCTGGGCCTGCTGCCGGATCAGACCGCCTCAGGCGTTGCGGAAACCGCTGCGGCCAGCAAATATCTGCAGCAGCTGTGTAAACACTGGTCGCACAAGGCCGAGGTGTTTTTTGACGAAAAGAAGGGAAACGTGGCCTTTGCGGATGGCGACAGCGTGACCCTTGAAGCGAATGACGACAGGCTGACGATTAACGCTGCGACCGGGCCGCGCGGGGACTTGGAGCAGTGGAAAGGCGTGATAGAAGCCCACTTGGTGCGTTTTGCCTTTCGGGAAGAGCTCCGTATCCACTGGTCTGAATAAGAGCGCTAAAAATGCCAGAACCTATCTATGCCATTGGTGACATCCATGGTCAGTTGCACATGCTAGAGGACGCGCTGGCCCGCATCGAAAAGGACGGTGGGCCTGATGCGCAAATCGTCTTTATCGGTGATTACACGGATCGCGGCGCCCACAGTCGACAGGTTCTCGATCTATTAGTGAAAGGGCAGTCCGAAGGCAGAAACTGGACATTCCTGCGCGGCAACCACGATCAGATGTGCGCAATGTTCCTTGAGGACTACCCGCGAAACGACGCGCGTCTACTGGTCGGGTATCATTGGCTGCATCCCCGGATAGGAGGTGTTGAAACGTTGAACTCCTACGGCGTTAAGGTCAGCGAAGGGGATCGGATACATCAGGTCCATGCCCAAGCCAAAGCCGCCGTGCCGCAGGCCCATATCGATTTTCTGGCAGGTCTGTTGCCCTACTACCTGCGCAACAACGTGCTGTTCGTCCATGCAGGAATACGGCCCGGCATCCCCTTGCATCGTCAGGATCCCGATTACCTGATCTGGATCCGAGAAGAGTTTCTGGACTGTCCGGAACCTCACCCATGGCTGGTTGTTCACGGCCATACCCACGTTGCCAACCCTGAACACAATGGAAACCGTGTGAACATCGATACCGGCGCGGGATATGGCAAACCTCTGACGGCTGCGGTTTTCGAAGGATGGAAGTGTTGGCTGTTGCACGACGAGGGGCGCAAGCTCCTGACTGTCATGGGCTCCACATAGGTTTTGATAAACCAGAAATCCTTCGTTGCTGAAACTTCCAAACGGTCTTGTCAGAAGAACTTTGATTGAGCGGTGCAGAGCGGTTGCGTAACTTTTGCCCATGTTCAAACCCGAGTACTTCAAGTACTTCAAGTACTTCAAAACGAGTCTCGAGTTCATCCGCCTTGCAGTGATACTGTACACCCGTTTCCCGCTCTCGCTTCGGAATGTCGAAGATCTGCTGCACGAGAGACGCATCGACGTGAGTCAAGAAACTGTCCGATATTGGTGGAACCGGTTTGTCCCGATGTTTGCAGCTGAGATCAGACGGAAGCGTGTTCAGCAGTTGCGCGCGTTCTCCAAATGGAAGTGGCACGTGGACGGGGTTTTCGTGAAGGTGAATGGCAAGCGGCATTGTCTTTGGCGGGCCGTCGATCACTAAGGCGAGGTACTGGAAGCCGTCGTCACCAAACGCCGAAACACATCTGCAGCACTGAAATTCCTCAAGAAATTGATGAAGCGATACGGCACAGCGGAAAACGTCGTCACGGATCGCTTCGCTTCATACAGAGCTGCGCTCTGAGAGCTGGGCGCGCTCGAAAAACAACAGACAGGCAGGTGGCTCAACAACCGCGTCGAGAATTCGTACTTGCCATTTCGACGATGCTAACGCGCTATGCAACTGTTCAGGCGTAGACGAATTTTGCAGAAATTCGCTTCCGTCCATTCCTCCGTAAACAAACACTTCAATCAGAAAAGATCGCTAACCAGCCGAGACTCCTTCAAGCTGTCAAGCCCTGCTGCTCTTGGCGAGTGGCGTAAACTTTGTTTAGGATAAGTTCGCGGTTTCCGTAGCACACTGAAACTGGTTCGAATTCGTCCGACAGCACCCTATTTCTGATAGTCTTACAGCCTAAGGTTTCTTATCAACGGCCAGTTCAAGGCAAAGAAGTGAGGACCATCATCTGAAAATCTCAGCTATTCGCGCCGGAGAGAAGTACCTAAGCCACTTGCCAAGTCACGATCAAGGCGAGCTAATACTTTATCATTGCGGAAAGCGGCTGGACAACGCTCAGTCCTGTAGGGAGCCTACAAATGAAAAAGGGTATGCATCATCAAGATCCTTCATCAGGTTTCTTGGGACTCACGTTCTGGTATCAGTTGGTCGTCCTTGTGTTCTTGACCATAGCGTCGTTAGTCCTCGCTTCGTCTGTGCTGGTTCCCCTGTCTTTTGCGGCCCTCCTGTTCGTTCTCCTCACAGCGACTGCGGATCGAATTGGCAGATTCAAGATATTTGGCAGTACCGTCCCGAAGTGGCTTGCGCATTTGGCCGCAATTTCAATTGTGTTAATCGGCCTCTCGCTTGTGTTGTCGATACTATCCAGTCAAGCCGGCGAAGTTTCGGAAGCGTTTCCGCGCTATGAGGAACGGTTTTCCAGCATAGTCGCAAAGCTGGTATCACTGGTTGGGCAAGATAACTATGCAGCCGCGATCAAAGCCTTGGAGCAGATCAACCTGGCTGGGCTCGCGACAGGAGTGATCGGCTCTGCTGGGGCATTCCTAAGCGCTTTTTTCCTGGTGCTGCTCTACGTGCCATTCATGTTGGTCGAACGTGTTCCAATGCGCGCCAAAATCAAGCTCGCAATCAAAGACAGGGAAGCCGCTGAAAAAGTTCGTCGCGTTCTTGAGAGCACGTCGGACAGCATTCAAAGATATGTTGGTATCAAAACGCTGGTGAGTGCACTGACTGGCTTGGGCAGTTATGCAGTGATGGCATCCGTCGGCTTAGACTTCTCTGAAACCTGGGCGGTTCTTGCCTTTTTGTTGAACTTCATCCCGACAGTCGGCTCCATCGTGGGCGTCGCGCTTCCTTCAGTTGTCGCACTGGTACAGTTTGAAGAAGTCGTGCCATTTCTTGTTGTTCTAATTGGTTGTGGCGCTGTTCAATTCTCTGTCGGCAATATCCTGGAGCCAATGCTACTTGGGAAAAGCCTGAATTTGTCGCCATTCATGGTCATTTTGGCGCTCACGTTTTGGACTGCGATCTGGGGGATTGCCGGAGCGTTGATGAGCGTCCCGATCACCGTGTGCATCATGATTGTGCTTTCGAATATCCCGTCTACGCAGCCAATCGCGATACTGATGTCCGGTGATGGGAAGATAAACAACACTGACGCAGGGAACAGCTAAGCGCGAGAGACGTTCGCCAAACTGGATGGCGGCTTTTTACCTGACTCTATCGGCGAGTGTATGTGTCAGCCCCGCACATAGTTCGAAACACCGTGCGAAATTTGAGTTTAAAGAGAAACCCGAGCTACCTACCGCTTGGGAAAACGAAGTTCAGCGCATTTGGTTTAATTGAAACCTCAAAGCGTTGATCGATCATCGGCTCGCCGTCCAAATTCATATGAAACGGCTGGGAGGTTTCCAAAACCATAGATCTGAGACGAGAGCGCTGTACAACACCATCCTTGGGATCCGAGATATCCGGCAGCCTGCCAAAGGGCAGATTTTCTGGCATTAAACGCTCTGCGGAAAGCACGCTTAAATCGAGCAACCCGTCGGACACTTCCGCTTCAGGCGCCACGTCAAAACCGCCACCTGCATAGCGGCTGTTCGCAATCGCGATAGCGGAAAGGGAAACGTCGTACGGGTCTTCATCATCAATTGAGATTTTTGCGGGAACGGATTTTGCATCAGATAAACGAGCAAGCCCAAACAGCGTGTACGCGAGTCCCCCCAGTCTTTTCTTCATTTCCTTGGGAGTTGTTGCGGTGATCATCGCTCCAAAACCGCCGCTTGCAACATTCACAAACGGACTGCCGTTTATTAATCCGACATCAATTGGTCGCGCGTCTCCCGATGCAGCAACTCGAACAGATGTTGCCAAGTCCAAACCCTTATCACCATACGACCGGGCGAAATCATTCGCTGTCCCTAAGGGAACAAGACCTAAAGAGACATGCGACTTTGTCTTCAACTTCAAAACAGCATTCGCGACCGAGTTCAAAGTGCCGTCACCACCGCCCGCGATCACCCTGGTTACCTCATCGCCTACGGCTTCTCGAAGGGTCTTCCTCAAGTCTTTTCCTGACCAAGGAATACACACCCTAATGCCAAGCTCTTTTTCCAATGGGCGGACAGCAGAACGCAGATCGGGTCTTGCTGCGGACTTCCTATTGAGAATTAGCAGGATACGTTTGGCCATGGTTCCAGCATAAAGCTCTCGCACGTTGGAGCAACTGCTTTAAAAGTTCTAAAGGCAGAGGCGCTCAAGCAATTGAAACCATATTTGTGCCAGCCAACCCCATAGTGACGATAGTCAGCTTTCTCCGCATCTCGGTGTATACAAAACTTAGTAGTGAAGGTCCGCTTCGGGCTGTGAGTAGCCAATCATGAAGACTGCAAAGACTGGCCGCATCGAGCATAGAATGCACACTTGGTTTGGACGGCGACTTTTCCCACCGCGAAGGCTATGCCTCGGGCAGCAATCGAATGTCCCTCATCAAAGGAAATTAGCTGGTTTGGCCCATTTGTGGTATTCTTCTGGTATCATAAAGGGGGGGAAGACATGATTGCTAAATCACC
The DNA here is from genome assembly GCF_049800715.1 of Ruegeria profundi. GTDB lineage: Bacteria > Pseudomonadota > Alphaproteobacteria > Rhodobacterales > Rhodobacteraceae > Ruegeria > Ruegeria profundi_A. The sequence goes on along the minus strand of NZ_JBNAFO010000002.1, from coordinate 389,248 downwards.
AAGTGAGCTTCGCGACCTTGTCCATGGCGCCGTCTTCACGCCGGAAGACGATGGCTATGAAGACGCCCGCAGCGTTCATAATGGCATGATCGACAAGCGTCCTGCAGTGATTGTTCGTGTGGCGAATGCTGGCGACGTTATGATGGCGGTAAGATATGCGAGCAACAACGATCTAAAGCTAGCCATCAGAGGTGGCGGGCATAGCGGGCCGGGTTTCGGTACCGTAGATGATGGTGTGGTCATCGATTTCTCTGGGATGCGTGGAGTAAGGGTGGACCCTGTGAAACGCACGGCACGGGCTGAGGCGGGCGTGACCTGGGGCGACATCAATGCCGCTACACACGCGTTCGGACTTGCCACTCCCGGTGGGATTATCTCGACAACGGGTATAGCCGGTCTGACCCTTGGTGGCGGTGTGGGCTATCTAACCCGCGGCTTCGGCCTTTCGGCCGACAATCTGATTTCGGTGGATGTCGTGACGGCCGACGGCAAATTGGTGATCGCGAGCGACGACGAAAATGCCGATCTGTTCTGGGCGATCCGAGGCGGCGGCGGCAATTTCGGCGTATGCACCTCGTTTGAATATCGGCTGTACCCGGTCGACACGGTCTATTGGGGACCAATGTTTTATGAAGTGTCCGAGACCGAAAACATCCTGAAATTCTTCCGCGAGTACATCAAAGACGCGCCGGAACAGATGGGTGGATTTCCGGCGTTCCAAGTTGCTCCCCCGCTCCCGTTTATTCCTGAGGACCGACACGGAGATATGTTCGTCGCACTTGTAGCCTGTTGGGCGGGTGACCCTGCAGAGGGTGAGAAGATGTTCAAGCCCTTCCACGACGTTGCAGAAGTCAAGGCAGAACATGTTGGCCCGGTACCATTCCCGGCAATTAATGCGGCATTTGACGGTCTCTTCCCAAAGGGGATCCGCCAATATTGGAAGGGCAACTACGTCAAAGAATTGACCGACGCGGCTATTGCTGAGCATGTAAGACACGGACCGAACGCCCCGGGTGTCAGCGCCTCGATGCACCTTTATCCGATTGATGGCGCGTGCAAGCGAGTTGCACCCGATGCGACCGCTTTCGGGCACCGCGATGCAAACTTCTCGATGGTGATGTTGGCTGCTTCGAATGATCCCGCGGATGACGAAAAGAACATCAAATGGGTACGTGATTATTCTGATGCCTTGGCGCCGCATTCCGAACAGGGAGGCTACATCAACTTCATGGACGATGATGACGGAGATCGGGTGAAGGCTAACTATGGTACGAACTACGACCGGCTTCTCTCGATCAAGCGGCAATATGATCCTGGCAACCTGTTTAGCGTGAACCAGAACATCGTGCCGTAGCTGGCATTTAGCAGGATTCGACGCACCTAAAACGCCAAGTGGAGTCTCGTCAGATTAACTGTGCTTAAGCAGGGCAGCGCGGTTGCGCAGCGTTTAGCAATGACCGAACCGGCCTCTTTCAAGTGCTTTAAGACCAGCCCTGAGATCATCCGCCTTGAGGTGATGCTGTACATCCGAATTCCGCTCTCGCTTTGGAGTGTCGAGGATCAGGTGCATGGGCGAGGCATCGACGTGAGCCACGAAACTGTTCGATATTGGTGGAGCAGGGTTGGCTCTATGTTTGCTGCTGAGATAAGATGGAAGCGTGTTCAGCAACTGCGCGTGTTCAGCAAATGGAAGTAGCACGTGGACGAGGTCTTTGTGAAGGCTAATGGCAAACTGCGTTAGCCTTGGAGGACTTTTGATCATGAGGGCGAAGTGTTGGAAGACGTTGTCACCAAACGCCGAAACAAAGTTAAAACACTGAAATTCAACAATAAATTGATGAAGCGCCACGGTTGTGTAGAGGAAATAGTCACAGACCGCTCCGCATCCTACAGGGCGGCGCTCAGACAATTGGGTACTCTCGAAAAACAAAGGACAGGCAGCTGGCACAACAACCGCGTTGAGTACTCTCACCTGTCGTTCCGACGAAGAGAGCGAGCCATGCGGCGTTTCAGCCTTATGCAGAGTTTGCAGAAATTCGCCTCCGTACATTCCTCTGACTACAACAACTTCAATCAAGAGAGATTGCTCGACAGCCGAGACACCTTCAAGTTGACGCGCATCGCCGCTCTAGCCGAGTGACGTGAACTTGGTGCGGCACAAAAGGCAGCCATACTGGCTTAGCTGAGACTGGTTCGTATTTGTCTGAAAACATCGTTGCAGTAATTAAACTATTCCCCGAGTAGGGCTGTTGTTTTCGAGATTGAACTTCATTCCGTCTAGCAATTCTTCAAGATCCGGGCGTGCAGCGGGGCCGTTCGAAATATCGACCAAAATCAAACTGCCGTTTGGCTGAATGCCGAATGCACCGGGCTCTGCAAACAATGTCGTTGTCTCAGCCTCTGAAAGAGGATCCGACGTGTACAGACTAGGTGATCGCATCTACGTTTCGGTCAATCCAAAGCCCAAGCTATAGGTCCAACCGAACTCTTCGTTGTCGGCTAAAGCCTTTTCTTTAGAGTCGGCCGAAACGACAACCACGTCCAAGAGGCTGCTCCAATCAGCTAGTATAGCGTTCAATTTGTTGAGAAATCGTTTGCATCTGGGACAATGACGCCCGCGATAGACGAAGAACATCGTACATCGATCTTTAGGTCGACCAATCTCTATTTCGCCACCGAAGACATCAGAAACACTGATGTGCCCGACAGGAGCATTCAACTTCGGTTTTTGCAAAATGTCAGCGTCCTACTTTCACGAAGAGAGAAACTTGAACACAAACTTGGTAAGTAGGCTGATCTGACTGGTACAAATTGATTGCTAGTGCAGCATCGGCCTGTAATTCACTGGGATTTTGTTTTCAGGTGCTGGCGGCCAATAGCCCAGTGCATTATGGGGCCGCTTTGAATTGTAGTGTCGCCTCCATTGTTCGATCAGAAATTGCGCTTCGCGTAGGCTGTAGAATACTTGAACGTTGATAAACTCATCCCTGAACTGGCCATGAAGCTTTAACTGTATCCGATCTTCCGGCGGCAACCAGCAAAAGGTGCTGCTTGCCCGTTGGCTGGCGACACAGCCCGACATCCTGAAACTCGACGAGCCGATCCGAGGCATAGATGTCGGCGCCAAGCGAGATATCCAATTGTTCATTCGGTCGTATGTCGAAAAGGGGTTTGGCGTTGTCCTCATTAGTTCGGAATTCGAAGAACTGGTGGAAGACGCCGACCGCATTGTGGTCATGCACGAAGGGCGCGCGGTCAAGGAACTGACCAACCCCAGGATTAACGAGAACATACTGGTGCGCGCGCTTGCGCATCATGAAGAAGGAACTGGTTCATGGACCGCGCAATGAAGTTGCTACAACGGGTCGTATCGATGCCCTTACGCTTTCACGACGTTATCGCCGCATTGGTCGCCCTGCTTGCGTTCAACGCGTTTTTCACCCCCAATTTCCCGCAGCTACGGACCTAGTTCGTGAATGCCAGCCGGGTTGCCACGATCGCCATCGTGGTCATGGGCGTGACGCTGGCAATCGCCAAGGGCGGGATCGATCTTTCGGTTGGTGCGGTCATGGCACTGGCGGGGGCGCTGGCCCCGCTGATCCTTCTGTCGGAACTGGGCGCCGCCAATCCGATGCTGGGCGTCACTTTGGCCATTGTCCTGCCGCTGTTCGTCGCGGGGCTATGCGCGGTGTTCAAAGGCGTGATGGTTGCCGTATTGAACGTGCAGCCCATTGTGGCAACACTCATTCTCTTCATCTCTGGTCGTGGTATTGCCCAGGTTTTGACGAACGGGAACCTGCAGACATTTTCAAACCTTTCATTCAGTTTCCTTGGAACTGGCAAGGTTCTTAACTTGCCTTTTCAGGGTTGGCTGGCGCTGGCCATTGCCTGTGTTCTGTACTGGGTGATCACTAGGTCCACATGGGGCCGCTACCTGCTGGCGATTGGTGGCAATGAACGCGCTGCCTATCTGTCGGGTGGTCCCGTACGAAGGGTCAAGATCGGGGCCTATGTCGTCTGCGCGGTGCTTGCGGGGCTGGCCGGTCTGATTGTGGTTGCGATCAACTCGGCCTCGGACGCCGCGCGCAACGGCAATCTGATGGAGCTTGATGCCATCGCAGCCGCGGTTGTTGGCGGAGCTCTTTTGCAAGGCGGGCGGGCGCCGATCTTTGGTGCCATACTGGGTGCCGTCATCATCCAGTTGGTCAAATATACATTGTTGGCTAACGGGGTAGAAGACGAAGTCGCACTAATCGCCAAAGCCGCCATCATTATCCTGGCCGTTTGGGTCCAACAGTTCCGGAGGGCTTGATTGATGTTGGATGAAACGGCTTTTGACCTGCGAAAGTACCTTCGGCGCAATTCGGCTTCGGTGACGGTGTGGCTCGCACTGCTGGCTTTGATCCTGTTCGGGTTGATGCGCTATGAAAACTTTGGCAGCGCCTACAATTTCTCGTCTTTCCTGAATTACAACGCGATGTTCATCGCGATTGCACTGGGCATGTGTTTCGTGATCATGACCGGCGGGATTGATCTGTCTGTCGGATCCGTGGCGGCCTTTACCTCGGTTGTTGCGGCCTATCTCAGCCCGTATGGAATTCAGGTTGCGTTGCCGGGGGCCGTTCTAGCTGGGATTGGTTTCGGGGCGATCAACGCCTTTTGCATAATCATCCTTCGGATCCCGCCCTTCATCGCCACGCTGGCCACCATGCTGGCCGCAAAAGGCGGCGCATTGGTGATTTCGGGCGCCCAGACAATTTCGGTCGATTGGGGGTCGAACTTCACCAAGCTTGGCATGGGGCAGGCGTTTGGCCTGTTTCCATGGGCGATCGTCATCGTGGCCGGACTGACTCTGGCACTTTGGCTGGTGCTGGAAAGAACAACCATCGGGCGGACCGTCTTGGCGATCGGTGGCAGCGAGGATGCCTCGAACCTCATGGGGCTGAAGGTCAATCGCGCCAAGGCTGTTGTCTACCTGCTGTCGGGTGGCTGTGCGGGGCTAGCTGGAGTCTTTCTGGCCTTGGGTTTTGGAGCCGGACAACCCCTTGAGGGCATCGGCTGGGAATTGTCGGCCATCGCGTCCGTCGTGGTGGGCGGCACTTTGTTGACGGGTGGGATGGGTTCGATCCCTGCGACGGTGGCCAGTGCGCTGATGCTGGTCTTCAACGCTCCAAACTTTGAAAACGGTTCGGGCACCATCAGTTTCAGTGCCTATTGGCAGATGGTCATACTTGGAGGCTTTCTATTTGCGGTGATCCTTTTACAGTCTCGGGTTATTGCCAGGCAGCAGAAGGTCTTGGGTTCGTGAATCGCATAGAAAGTGTTTCAGCGCGGCTGTTCAACGTTCCGCTCGCAGAGGTCCTCGTCGATGCCAAACATGGGGATCACACGTTTTTTCAACTGATCACAGTTACTATTCAAACCTCGGATGGGGTCGAGGGGGTCGGATATACTTATACGGGGGGCAAGGGTGGTCATGCCATCCTGGCGATGATCCAGCATGATCTGGCACCGTTCCTTGTAGGACAAGACGCTGAACAGATCGAAAGCCTGTACGACGCCATGCAGTGGCATGTGCACTACGTCGCGCGGGGCGGGATCGCCTCGTTTGCCATCTCGGCCTTGGATATTGCCCTATGGGACATTCGGGGCAGAACACAAAATGCGCCATTGTGGCAGATGGCCGGCGGAGCGTCCAAACGGTGCAAGGCCTACGCCGGCGGGATCGACCTGAATTTCTCGTTAGAGAAACTGCTGCGCCAGACGGAAGGGTACCTTGCGCGAGGGTTCAACGCAGTCAAGATCAAGGTCGGTCAACCAGACCTGGCCGACGATCTTGCACGTGCCCGGGCAGTGCGCGAGATGCTGGGCCCGGACCGGTTCTTTATGGTCGATGCGAATTACTCTATGAGCGTCGAACAGGCCATCGTGGCTGCCAGAGGGTTTGCCGACTGTGATATTTTGTGGTTCGAGGAACCGACTATTCCAGACGACTACAAAGGTTATGGCCGAATTGTCGAAGCGACGGGCGTTCCCCTTGCCATGGGTGAAAACCTGCACACCATACACGAATTTGAATACGCCATTGATGACGCGAAACTGAGTTTTATCCAGCCCGATGCCTCAAACTGCGGTGGAATCACCGGCTGGCTGCGCGTGGCCGCGCTAAGCGCACAGCACGGTATTCCGGTTTGTAGTCATGGGATGCAGGAGCTGCACGTCAGCCTTGTTTCTGCGCAACCCAACGCGGGGTGGCTGGAAGTACACTCATTTCCGATAGACCAGTACACGACCCGTCCGCTGGTTGTGGAAGACTGTCTGGCCGTAGCCCCGGATACTCCGGGAACCGGAGTGGAATTCGACTGGGACAAACTGAATGCGGAACACAGGGAGATGCATACATGACGACCCAGACGATCTCTGCGGCATACTACAGGGGAAAAAAGAGCTTTGCTGTAGAGCAAGCCCAAGCGACGGATCCAGGCCCCGGCGAAGCTGCCGTTCGCGTTGCCTATTGTGGAATTTGCGGGACGGACATGCACGTCTACCACGGCAACATGGATGCCCGTGTCGGCCTGAACCGGGTGATTGGGCACGAGATGTCAGGTGTCGTAGAAGCGGTGGGCGAGGGCGTCGATACGGTAAAACCCGGCCAAAAGGTCGTCGTCCGACCGCTTGATCACTGCGGCGAATGCCCGGCCTGTAAACGGGGGCATCAGCATATCTGCCAGAACCTCAGGTTTCTCGGCCTCGACACCGATGGTGCCATGCAAGAGATCTGGACCGTTCCGGCCCACACGTTGCACGTTCTTCCGGACGACTTGCGCATGGATCACGCGGCGCTGATCGAGCCGGTCGCCGTTGCTTGCCACGATGTGCGGCTATCTAGCCTGCAATCTGGAGAGGACGTTGTCGTCATCGGTGGCGGCCCGATCGGCATCCTGGTTGCCATGGTTGCGCGGGACGCAGGCGGAAACGTCGTGATTTCCGAAGTGAATCCGAACCGCTTGGCCATTGCCGAAAAACTTGGCTTTAACACGATCAACCCAACCGAAACCGATCTGGTGTCCACAATCAACGTGCGCACGGGCAACAAAGGGGCAGATGTGGTTTTCGAGGTGTCGGGAACGCAGCCCGGTGTTGATGCGATGACCGCCGTTGCCGCGACGCGGGCTCGGATCGTGATGGTCGCGATCCATGCCCAAAAGCCCCAGATCGACCTGTTCCAGTTCTTCTGGCGAGAGCTGCAACTGATCGGTGCTAGGGTCTATGAGCCAGAGGATTACGAGAAAGCCATCGCAGTTGTCGCCTCGGGCGGAGTGGACGCGGATGTCGTGATTACTGACGTCAGCCCTCTGGCAGACATTCAGGCCGCGTTTGAAGCACTGGATCGCAGTCCAACCGCAATGAAAAGCCTGATCGAAGTAGGACCGCATTCATGAGTGTTTTGCAAAGTTTCGACCTGGCGGGAAAGACGGCCCTTGTGACTGGGTGCAAACGTGGTATCGGGCGTGGCATGGCCGAGGCATTGGCATCGGCCGGAGCCGATATTATCGGAGTGTCCGCCTCGCTCGAGCTGTCCGGGTCGGATGTCGAAAAAACCGTGACGGCGATGGGGCGCAATTTCCGGGCGTACCAATGCGACTTCTCGGATCGCGCCGCGCTGCATGGGTTCATTGATAAGTTGAGGATCGACGAACAAACCCCTGATATCCTTGTCAACAATGCCGGCACGATCAAGCGCAAACCCGCTGCCGAACACCCGGACGACTGGTGGGACGAAGTGATTGAGGTGAATCTGTCCTCGCAGTTCGTTCTGTCTCGCGAGATTGGCAAGGACATGCTGGTGCGCGGCTCTGGGAAGATCATCTTCACTGCATCGCTGCTGACATTTCAGGGCGGTATTACCGTGCCGGGATATGCGGCTTCGAAGGGTGGGATTGGACAACTGACCAAGGCTTTGGCCAACGAATGGGCCGGGCAGGGCGTGAACGTGAATGCGATCGCGCCTGGCTACATCGCGACCGACAACACCCAAGCCCTGCGGGATGATCCGGTCCGATCGAAGTCGATCCTTGAACGAACACCCCAGGGCCGTTGGGGTACGCCTGATGATTTTGCCGGACCGGTGGTCTTTCTGGCCTCTGCCGCGTCTGACTTCGTCAACGGTGAAATCCTTGTCGTCGACGGGGGCTGGATGGGGCGTTAGCACCGCCAACGCTCTATTTGACCCGAAACCTCAAGTCCCGATGTAGTGAGCCTTCAATCGGCGATTTTTTGGCGCCTCTCGATGTTCGAACAGGTACAGGCTTTGTACGCGACCCAGCGGAAGCTGCCCCTGTTCGACCGGAATGGATATCTGAGTTTGCGTCAACAGCGCCCGCAGATGCGATGGAGCGTTGTCGTCCTCGGTCGGGCGGTGGTGATACTTGCCTGGTGACTTTGGTACGAGTTTCTCGAAGAACGTCTCGATATCCCTGAGCACTTCGGGATCGGCATTGGCCTGCACCAACAACGCAGCCCCCGTGTGGACGCACCAAAGGGTCAGCAGGCCCGACACAAATTCATGTTCGGACACCGCTCGCTGAACGATCCCGCTGATGTCGGTGAGGGATTTGCCGGGCGTTTCAATGGACAGATCAAAAAAATCTTGCTTCATCCAGCAGGCCCTTTCATTAATTTTACGCGAAGGCGCTCAGCTTTCTACACCCCATTTGGCATTCAGCATTGGGGATCAAGCTTCTGATTTTGAACGCATATTGACTGCACGTTCATGCAAACAGGCTTTTGAAACTGTCCACACACAGACGAAAACCATCTTCGAAGTTTCCGTTGCCGGGGTGATAAACACTCTCGAAGGAAATCACGCCATCATAGCCGTCCGATCTGAGCGCGTCCGCGATGGGTTGGAACAGAGGCGCAAGCTGACCTTCCCCCATACGGCGCACTTCCAGCGTCGCCCTCGGCGTGTCGACCTTTACGTCCTTGATGTGAATGTGACCCAAGTAGCCGCCGCGCAGTTCTTCGTAACCGTCCGGGTATGCCAGTTCATGGCACCAGCAGTTGTTTCCGGGGTCCCACAGCACTTTCAAACTGTCTTTTGCGTCCAACTCGTCGATCAGTTTGCGGGCTGTATAGTTGGAATTGACCAGCGTACCGTTTCCGGTTTCCACCACAAGCGTCACGCCCTCTGCTCTTGCCAGTTCAACCGCTGGTGCGATCAGCGGCGGCATCGAGTCCCATACCCCATGCGCTACATTCCACTTTTCAGCGCCGTTTTTTCCCCAGAGTATCTGCTCCTTTCGTTGCGTCATGATCCGAACGAGCGGAGACCCAACAACATGCGCCATGTCGATCACGCGTTTCAAAGCGTCCATGTGCCGAGTGTGCAGGTCGTCGCCGGGTCTGTTGGCAGCTGTCATCCCTGCAAAGATATGGCGTGATAGACACGACACAGGCTTGCCCCGGTCGCGCAAGAGCGCGTCGATCTCGGCAATTTCCTGCGGGGAATGGTCTCCGACCTCCGTATCGCCAACGAACTGAAGCTCTGCATAGTCCAGACCGAATTCGTCCATTACGTCCACGGCATGCCGCAGATCGCGGGAAATGCCGTCGCAAATTACACCTAATTTCATGTTCGACCCCCTCAGCGATGCAATTCAGCGCCAACAATCTCTTCGATGACGCGAGTACACACCCAGTTGTCGCCATTCGGATATTTGGTTTTTCCTGCATGAAAGATCTGCATTGCGGATGACGCTGTGTGCATGGGAACGCCCAACGCACCGGCCAGTGCCAGAGAGATCGTCAGGTCCTTGTGCATCGTTGCGATATGGCTGCCGGTGGCCTCGAACTTGCGATCAATGATGTTTTCAAGGGCGGTGTTCACGACTCCGCACCCAGCGCTGGAGGACGAGAACACATCAAGCAAGGCCTGACCGTTGACACCGGCTTTGGCCGCCAGGGCCGCAGCCTCGAACGTGGCGGAAAAGATCGATCCGATAAGGGATTGGAGGCAGGCTTTCACGGTTTGCCCGTCGCCTGCGTTTTCTCCGACCCGATGAATGGTTGCCGACACTGCCTGCATGATTTCGGCATTTCGGTCCAGCACATCCGCAGTACCGGCAGCCATCATCGTCAATGTGCCGTTCTGCGCGCCGGGAAAACCACCCGAGACCGGGGTGTCGATCAGGTGGATGCCCGAACCCTCCATGTCTTGCCCGATAGCGCTTGCTTCAGCCGGAGTAATGGTGGCCGACAGGATGACCGTTCCGCCTTTGGCCATGTTCGCAACCAGGCCATCTTCACCCAGAATGACATCGCGGGCCTGATCTCCGTTCATCACCATGACAAACACAGCGGCGGCGTGACGGCCGACCTGTCCCACGCTGTCCTTGGCCAGGCCGCCCATGTCGGTAAATGCCGTCATGCGTGTCTCGCTCAGGTCGAAACCGGATGTTTCAAAGCCATTCTTGATCAGGTTCTTGGCAAGGCCGCTGCCCATGTCACCAAGACCGATTACGCCTGCTGTTTTCATTTGGAATCCTCCCGTTTTTCCGCCATTTCCGTATGGCAGACGTTTCGAAAAATGATGCCCAATCGCATCGGTTTTCGCGGGAGTTTCACGCGTCTTGAGCAGACGTCGGGCGAGTCCGGAAGACACCCCGCTGCCCGTTTACGTGCCGTAAGTAAACGAAGAATGCAGCGCTCAGGCAAGCAAAGAAGTGTTACGGGCGGAAAGAAACTGCCTGGTCCGACGCGTCAGGAAAACGCCGCCACTATGCCGCGTAGTTCCGCCAGCCCGCGCATTCGTCCGATCAGCGGATAACCGGGAGTGCTGTGTCCGCCGAGATCGCTCAGCAGTTCTTGTCCGTGGTCAGGCCGCATCGGAATTTGCCAGTCGTCCCGCCCCTGGGATTTGCGGCGGCGTTGTTCGTTCATCAACTCGCGAATGGTGCCGACCATGTCGGTGTCGCCCTCCAAATGCGGGGCCTCAAAAAAGTCCGGCTTCTGACTGTCTGACCCGGCGATGCGTTGGGTATTCCGCAGATGGACAAAGTGAATTCGGTCGCCATGCCTGCGCACGAAGTCCGGCCCATCGAATTCGGGGGACACTCCCAGCGATCCGGTACACAACGTTGCGCCATTCGCCAACAAATCAACCGCATCCAGAACGGCGCCGTAGTCATCGGTACTGGACATGATCCGCGGCAGACCAAGCAAGGAGAACGGCGGATCATCCGGATGACAGCACAAGCGTAGTTCCAGTTCTTGGGCGACTGGTGCGACTTCTGACAGGAAGTCGATCAGGTTTGCGCGAAGCCGGTCACGGTCTATATGAGCATAGGTCTGCAACAAAGCGCGCACGTCCTGCACGCTCCACTGATCGTTGGCGCCGGGCAGCCCCGCAGTGACATTGTGTTGCAACTGGGCCTTGGATTCATCCGACATGCGCAAGAAGCGATCCTTGGCCGTTTGCTGGACGACGCTGGAATAGTCTTCGGACGCGCCCGGTCGCTTGAGAATATGTATGTCGAAAACAGCAAAATCGGTCAGGTCGAACAGCATGGCCGTTCCGCCGTGCGGCTGCGGGGCGCGAAGGGCGGTGCGCGTCCAGTCCAGGATTGGCATGAAGTTGTAGCAAACGACTTTGATGCCACGGGCGGACAGGGACCTGAGGCTGGACTTATACGCCTGCAGATGTTCAGCCATGTCTGCGGACTGTGTTTTGATCGCCTCGGAGACGGGCAGGCTTTCGACAACGTCCCAACTGTACCCGGCAGTAGCCAGAACTGCCTGCCGATCGGCGATGCTCGGTTCGTCCCAGGGTTGTCCCGGGGGGATGTGATGCAGTGCGGTGACGATGCCCTGAACCCCGACTTGATGGAGATCGGCCAGGGCGATCGGATCATCGGGTCCGAACCAACGCCAGCATTGTTTCATGGCAGCCATCCTTCATACAGCGGGTGATCGGGCCTGATGGGAAGGGCAACACGCTGCCCGGTGCGCGCCGCGTGATAAATCGCCGTCACAAGGCCGATGGACGCAGCGCCGTCCTGCAGCGTAACGGCCGAATTTGCCTCGGACCGCAGTGCCTTGCCGACTTCGGCAAAGAAGCCTTCGAAACCAATTGGCTCGGCGGCGACGGCCGCAAGAGCCTCGTCGATAGCGGCTTGATCCACCGGGTCCCGCGCGACGAATGTCCAGGGCGATTGACCTGGGGCATAGGGTTCCGTACCTGAGGTGGCGGTCACCTTTTCAAAGACGAACCGCAGGCGGGTTTCGTCCGTGGCGGCGCCTAGTGTGATATTGCTTGTGCACAATGCTCCGGAAGTCATGCCAAAGCAGATCGCTGCGCAATCTTCGGTCTCGATCGGGTTGACCCGCGTTGTGGCCATTGCGGACACCCAGGCTATATCACCCGCGATATGAGTCAGCAGATCATGGTTGTGGATGGCATGGCCCAGCACTGCGCCGCCGCGTTCACCGGCCCATGTTCCCCGCCACGGCACCGCGTAATAGTCTGCCCCTCGGGACCAATGGGTTTCAAGCGCGGCCGTTTGGAGTGCTCCGGTCAGGCCGGCGCGTTGCAGGTGGCGCAATTGGGCCAGTGACGGCCCCCACCGGTATTGAAAAACTGGAAACACGTGCTTGCCCGCGCTGTGGGCCGCTGCCGTGATCCGATCCACGTCCTGCATCGAGGTCGCAAGGGGTTTTTCGCAGACAACGTGTTTTCCTGCGGCCAGTGCCGCAAGAGTGGTCGGCACATGCAGATGGGGCGGCAGGCAGATGTCGATGACGTCAATCGCCGGATCATCCAGCGCGTCCTGAATGTTGGTCAGTGCCCGAAAATCCGCGTTCTGTCGAATCTGTTCGATCCGGTCCGTATTCTGGTCCACCACGGCGGCTACGCGGAATGTGCGGTCAAGCCGTTCCAGCGCGTCCAGATGTTGCGCACCGATACCTGCGCCAAGGATCGCAACGTTGATCATCCGCGTTCCGCCATTTCCTGCGCGTGCAGTGCCAGTTCCATGACCGTAAAGCAGTGGGTCTGCGTCATCGCGGTTTCCGTCCGGTTGCGGATGTCATCGGCGAGGCGCGAAAAGTAGGGAAGGCCGGCGTCAGATGCGTCGATCTTTTGGCAGGTTTCACCATTGACGAGGATCAGATGGTCCGTCCCTGAGGCCCCACCCACATCAACATATTTTCGCAACTCGATATAGCCTTCGGTTCCTAGGATCGTCAGACGACCATCCCCCCAGTTCGGAAGGGCATCCGGCGTAAACCAGTCAACCCGGATGTAACCGGTGCCATTCTCGCTTCGTAGATTGACCTCGCCAAAATCCTGCAATCCGGGATCGTTGGGGTTTGCGTAGTTCGCCACATAAGCGTTTGTGATTTCAGCGGTTTCCGAACCTGTGTAGTGCAAGAACTGATCGATCTGATGCGAGGCGATGTCGGTCAGAATGCCGCCATAGCGTTCACGCTGAAAAAACCATTCGGGCCGGGTTGCCCGGTTCAATCGGTGGGGGCCAAGTCCGACCGTCTGGATCACGCGCCCGATGGCACCGGCCTCGACCAACTCGGCCGCTCGGGTGCTGACGGGCGTTTCAAACCGTTCGGAAAAATTCACCGACCAGATGCGGCCGGTGTCCGTGACTGTTCGCTTGATCTGGTCGAGTTGTTCGAACGTCGTGCAGCCTGGCTTGTCGGTCATGACATCCATGCCGTTTTGCATGGCCCGGATCGTCAAGGCAGCTCTATCTGCCGGGATTGCGGAAATCAGCGCTAGATCCGCCCCACTGGTTAGGGCGTCTTCCAGTCGGGCCAGCCGCGGAATATCGGGAAACCTTTTGACGTAGCCCGGCAGCGTTTCCGGATCGCCTTGTGTCCAGTAGCCAACGCAGTCCACGCCGATTTTACGCATGTTTTCCGTCATGCCATAGATATGTCGGTGGTCCAGGCCAAGGGCGACGCAGGTCAGGCTCATGAGATGACTCGTGTTTTCTGGCCGGTTCGATTGGCGATCTGCATCGCGTCGATGACGGCGTGGGTCAAAAGGGCACTGCGTCCGGTGGCCATGGGCCGCGTTCCACCGGCGATGGCCTCGGCGAAATCCTCGATAACCGCCTGATGCCAATCATGGGTGAACGCCATGGGATCGGCCCCTCCGCCTGTGGCGGACATTTCGCCAACCGTGGACTTCTGACCATTGAAAGCGGTCAAGGTCAGGACACCTGACTCCAGATGCGCTTTGGCGCGGGTGCCCTGGATCGTGATAGCTTCAGCGGCCCCAGGGTATTCGGCAGTAGTCGCCATCAAAGTTCCCACCGCGCCGCTATCCATTTCAAAGACTGCACCTGCCCAATCCTCGGCCTCGAGATCGTGTAGTGGAGTTTTTCTCATTACAGCCTGAATGTCCGAGATCGGCCCCAGCAGCCACATCGTGAGGTCAAGCGTGTGGATCGCCTGCGAGATCATGACACCGCCTCCGTCGCGTGCATAAGTGCCTCGACCCGGCTCGTTATAGTAGCTCTGATCGCGCCACCAGGGGACACGGATCTCCAATGTGGCGATCGTGCCCAACTCACCCTGTTCAATGGCTGATTTCAGTGCCTGCGATGCGGCGCGGGCACGGTGCTGAAAAAAGATGCCCAGCGGCACACCAGACACCTCGCACTGCTCGACAATAGCTGTCGCGGCGTCCAGCGTTCTTTCGATAGGCTTTTCCATCAGGATCGGTTTCGAAGCGGTCGAAAGAACCCGAACCAACTCTGCGCGCTGATCAGGCGGGGTTGCGATGATCGCAAAGTCGACGTTTGAGTCGTTTGCGATTTCCTCGACCGAGCTGAACGCGCGGGTGTCGTTTCGCTTCGCGAAATCAGCTGTTTTTTCAGGATTGCGCCCGAGGACGCCGGCAAGATTGAGGCCTTGCTCCGATGCCTGAATGGCAGCGACATGCGTGCCCGAAACCATCCCCAAACCAATCAGCGCAATATTCATTCGTTCCCCCGGATCCCCCGGTCAGTCTGCGGGTTCGAACGGGAAAGATGCAACCATTAAAAACTGTGTTAACAATTGCGGGCAGCAGTATCGGAGGCAGAATTGACTGGTAATTTGAATGGGATGGCAGAAGACCTGTACCTGGGCATCAAGGACCTGCCGATCGTGTCTCCGCATGGTCACTGCGATCCGGGGTGGTTCGCAACCGATGCGCCGTTTCCCAACCCGGCAGAGCTGCTTGTGGTTCCCGACCATTACGTGTTCCGTATGCTCTATTCGCAGGGCGTTCCCTTGTCCGAACTTGGCGTTGGGGAAGAGGGGCGAAAGAAGGATCCTCGCGCCGTTTTCCGCACCTTTGCCGAGCACTGGCATCTGTTTCTGGGAACGCCTTCCCGGATCTGGATGAACTACGTGCTGCATGAAACGCTAGGCGTATCTGAGGAGTTGTCTTCGCGCACGGCAGACCTGATTTACGATGGGATCTCAGAAAAGCTGGCGCGACCCGAATTTCGTCCGAGGGCTTTGTTCGACAAGTTTGGAATTGCGGTTCTGGCCACCACGGATTCCGCTCTCGACGGCCTCGCGGAGCATCGGGATGTCCGTGAAAGCGGTTGGGGCGGGCGGGTTATTCCGACGTTCCGCCCAGACGGGGTTTTGGATGGGGCGGACCCGGAGTTCGTGCAAAACCTGAACAAGTTGGCCGAGCTGACAGGCTGCGATCTGGGCAGCTATGATGGCTACCTCAATGCGCTCCGAATGCGGCGGGCTTATTTCATCCAGTTGGGCTGTACGGCTACCGACCACGGTATCGAACGCGTGCAGACTGAGTGGCTGGACGACCCGGATGCGCTGTACCAACGGCTGAGACGGCAGGACGGGACTGAACAGGATGCTCGCCGGTTCTACGGTCATATGCTGATCGAAATGGCGCAGATGTCTGTCGATGATGGCCTGACCATGCAGATACATTCTGGCAGCAAGCGCAACACGAACGACGCGGTAATGCGGGACTTCGGACGTGACAAGGGGGCCGACATTCCAATCGCGATGGATTGGGTCACGGGCCTTGAGGCGCTGCTGAACCGGGTCGGAAACTCGCCCGAACTGCGCATTATACTCTTTACATTGGACGAAGGCACCTACGCCCGTGAACTGGCCCCTATGGCGGGACATTGGCCGTGCCTTCGGATCGGGCCGCCTTGGTGGTTCCACGACAGCCCAGCCGGGATTGCGCGGTATTTCGATCAGGTCGTTGAAACGGCCGGATACTACAATCTGGCCGGATTCAATGACGACACGCGGGCTTTTCTGTCCATTCCAGCACGGCACGACCTGTGGCGACAAGGTGTTGCGATTCATCTGGCCGAGCAGGTTGCGCGCGGTTACTTCGGTCGGGACAGTGCCGAGCATTTGGCGCGGCTGCTGTCGGTCGATCTGGCGAAACAGGTTTACGGATTGCAAAGCTAGATGGGTACTATTCTTCACTTCGGCCTTGGAAACTTCGCCCGGGCGCATTTGCTGGACTACACCGATCAAGCTGGCGGATGGGACGTTGTCGGCGTCAGCCTGCGTTCATCCTCGGTTAGGGATGGATTGGCGCGACAAGGTTTCGAGTACGATTTGTGCGTGCAGGGGCAGGGCGTCCGGCGCATCAAAGCTCTGCGGGACGTTCTGGTCGCGCCCAAGGATCGCGCAGCGATTTTCGATGTGATGGCGAATGCCGAGATCATTTCGGCGACCGTCACCGAGAAAGGCTACCATTTGGACGCCGCGGGCAATCTGAACCATCAGGACCCGGCGATTGCCGCCGATCTGGCTGGGCAGGGGCCTTCGACGCTGATCGGGTTTCTAGCTTTCGGCCTTGCGGGACGGCGCAAGCCTGTGACGGTGCTAAGCTGCGACAACCGAATGGAAAACGGCAAAACGTTAGAAACGGCAGTTGCCGATTTTGCGGAAGCAGCCGGTT
Source organism: Ruegeria profundi (assembly GCF_049800715.1). Lineage (GTDB taxonomy): Bacteria > Pseudomonadota > Alphaproteobacteria > Rhodobacterales > Rhodobacteraceae > Ruegeria > Ruegeria profundi_A. The sequence goes on along the minus strand of NZ_JBNAFO010000002.1, from coordinate 372,279 downwards.
TGGACGTGCATTGGGGTGCCGTTCGCTTCCCCAACGCGATGGTCGACCGGATCACCCCGGCCACCACGGACGCCGTTCGCGCAATCAGCGGCGATCCTATGGCTGTTCCGACCGAGGCGTTCTCGGAGTGGGTGATCGAAGACAATTTCGCCGGTCCTCACCCGGATTGGCCGGGCGTGCAATTGGTCGATGACGTAGCCCCGCACGAGATGCGAAAGCTGCGCATGCTGAACGGTGCCCATTCCCTGTTGGCTTATGTCGGGTTGGAGCGAGGCCTGACCTACGTTCACGAAGCGGTTCGAGACCCGGTTTTGCGCCCGCTGGTTTCCGAGTTGATGAAGGATGCGGTCGCAACGCTACCAGCAGCACTACAAGCACAAGCTCCGGATTATGCCGAGGCTCTGTTGCGCCGTTTTGAAAACCCCGAGCTGGCGCACCGTCTGGACCAAATCGCAATGGATGGCAGCCAGAAGCTGCCGTATCGGTTTGTTCCCACACTCCGTGAGACCGGCTCTCAGGCGGTGATCGCGGGGATGCGGGCCTGGGTCTCCTATTGCATGTCCGAGACCGCCAAAGGTCGGGCGCTGAACGATCCTTGCGCGTCGGAAATCGCTTTGGCTGCCAAGCAGCCAGATCCGCTAGTGCCGCTTTTGCGTCTTGTCGGAGCAGAGGATCTCGCGCCGCTTATCCGGGAATGATCGCGCCGCGGAACTGAACAACGGTGGACGCCAGATTGTGTCCGGCCATCAGGGCCTCGGCCTGCGATTTTCCCGTCAGCAAGGCCGCGAGGTACCCACCGTTGAAACTGTCGCCCGCCGCTGTCGTATCCAGCACGTGTTTGGCAGGTTCATAGGATTGGTCAATGATCTGGCCTATGGACAGAGGACCTTTCTCTCCGCGTTTCAAGGCACCGACACCGTGATGATCGGTAAATCGTGCCGCCACCTGATCCGCGCTTTCCCCGAACAGCGCCATCTCGTCGTCAATGGACGGTAGGGCAATATCCGCAAGCTGCCAAAGCCTTTGGTTGATCTGCCGGGCGTATTCAACGCTGTCCCAAAGACGCGGACGAAAGTTGCTGTCATAGACCAACTGGACTGAAGAGCCTTCGAGCCAATCCAGAAGCGCAAGCCTTACCGAATGCGGAAGAATTGCCACGGAAATTCCTGACAAGTACAGCACGTCGAAACCGTTCAGAAGGCTGAAGTCGTGATCGGCAAAAAGCTGACGGGCGGCTGCCTCGCTGCGCCAATAGGTAAAGCTGCGTTCACCGTCCGCAGAGGTTGTGATCGCGTATAGTCCCGGAGAAGAGTTGGGAATGATGCGGATGCCAGATGTCCCGATGCCATGACTTGCGATAAAGTCGGCGATGCGCCCTGAGAACGGGTCGTCGCCCAGACATGTCACATACTCCACCTGCAGATCAGGAGCGGCGCGGTGCATGTAGATGGCCGTGTTCAGCGTATCCCCCGCAACGCCGACCTTTGCGCCGGTTTCCAGCATGGACAATTCGATCATTGCTTCGCCGATGCAGGCAATTCGCGTCATTTCTTTTCTCTTTTCCAGATGATGAGCCCGGCGACCATGATCAGCGCAGCCCCCGCCAACGTGAATGCGTCCGGTACCGTGTCAAAGAACAGATAGCCCCAGATCGCAACGTAGATCAGGAACGAATAGGTGAATGGCATCAACTGGTTCGCCGTTCCGAACCGATGCGCGTTCGTCAGCAGTTGATGCCCGCACCAGCCAAAGACGCCAAGACTGATCAGGACAATCAGGCTCCAGGTGTTTTCCGGCTGGACCCAAAACCAGATGGCGAAGGGCAGCAGGACCACCGTCCCGGTAAGCCCGAGGTAGAATTGCATGGTGTCCACTGCAACAACCCCGGACAGCCTGCGCGTCATGATCGAGTACAAAGCCAAAGCGGTGGCATTGTAGACGATCAGCAGCATGGTCGGATGAAAGGCCGAACCAAACGGCCGCACGACAACCAACACCCCCAGAAAGCCCAGTATGATAGCCGCCCAACGCCATGGACCCACGCTCTCTTTCAACACGAAAACGGACAGGAAGCACACGATGACCGGGCTTGAGAACATGATTGCCGACACAACGGTCAGAGGCAAAAACCGCAGGGCATAAAAATTGAAAACGGTCGCCGAGATCAGCAGCAAGGCCCGGCTAATGACCTGCCATGGATGGTCGGTCTTGAACCGGCTGGCCTCAATCCCGCCCTTGGCGATCACCCCCACAGAGATCACGAAGTGCCCTGCATAGCGCATGAACGCCAACTGAAATGCCGGCACGCCGGCCAACGCCAACCACTTGGCCCCAAGGTCAACCAGCGAAAAGAAAAGCCACGCCGTCAGCATCAGCACGATGCCAAGGCGCGGCAGGTCCGCATTGGGGTTGGCGGTGACGGCCATCGATCAGGTGTTGAAACGCTTGACGTAGTAGTCAACCATCTGGCTGACCATGTCATCCGCCTGACCGTGGTCGCGCGCGTCATTCAGCGCCGAGAGCGCGCACTGCGACATCACGCTAGTGACGCCTGCATCGCGTGCCATACGGTCATAATAACCGAGGTCTTTTGCCGCGTTCTTGATGGCAAAAGCCAGCTGGTTTGGATCATTCTCGACGCCATAGGCTTTGACGAAATCCATCATTCCAGAATGCAGCGGCCCTGCGGCCATAACGTCATACACCTGCTTGCGGTCAACACCGGTAATATCTGCCATGGCAAAGGCTTCGGCCATTGCGTTCGCGACGGTCATTCCGAAGAAGTTGTTGATCAGCTTGATCGTGTGTCCGGAGCCAACGGGGCCAAGGTAGAAAACGTTTTCGCCCAAATCCTTCAGTGTCGGCTCGGCCTTGTCAAAGGCAGCCTTGTTGCCGGACGTCATAATGTTGAGCTTGCCTTCTAGTGCGTGCGAAGGCGTCCGACCAAGCGGCGCATCCAGGTAGCTTCCGCCAGCTGCGGCGACCTCCTCGGCTAAGGCGCGTGTGCTGCCTGGAAGCGAGGTGCCAAAGTCGATGACGATTGCCTCGGGTTTCAATCCCGCGATCACTCCATCTGCGCCGCGCATACGGCTTTCGACCTGTTCCGAGGTGCCCATGCACAACATCACGATGTCGCTGGCTTCGGCCAGTTCTTGGGCGTTTTGCATCTCGCGGGCGCCACGGTCAATCGCGGCGTCCAGGTATGTGCGGTCGCGGTTTCCCAATACAGCGACCGAGTATCCTTGGTCCAAAAGTCGGCTCACCATGGCTCCGCCCATTAGTCCCAAGCCGATAAACCCGATTGATGGTTTGCTCATTGGTTTCCCTTTCCGTGAATGTGTCTGGTTTTCATTCTTGTGTCTGGCGCGTACGGCTTTGCAGTTTGAATGCTCATATTGCCCGACGGATAATCATTGGTCTTTGGGTGGTCCGGTATTTTGCCGTGCCGCATGGCCATCAGGCCGGCGCCCGCGCTCGAGCTGTTCGCGCCTTCAGCCCTTGTTCGATCCATGATGTGACCTCAAGCGTCCGGGCTGCGTCCTCGACGTCGATCAGTGGAGGGGCGCCCTCGATCACGTCAAGGAAGTGATCCAGTTGCGCCTCAAGCGGTGCACGTTGCTGTTCTGGTCGTGTAAGTTGGTCTTTCTGGGCCGCAGTCCCCCAATCCTTTCCACGCCACAGGGTCATGGAGGGAAAACTGACAGCGCCGCTGGTTCCCGTGATCCACATCATGTCCTGATTTGTCGTGCCGATGTTCGGGTTTTCGCCGGTTCCGGCCTCAAACCCCCAAGGGCTGGGTGCGGTGTCGGCAAAGCTGATAGTGCCCGTCGCGCCGTTTTCGAACGCAATCGCAACAGCCCCGCTTTCTATCCGATCTGATCCGCGGATTGACGCGCCGGGCAGGGCGACGACATCTGAGATTTCCCCGATCACAAAGCGCAAGACATCGATATCATGCACCAGATTGATCATGACTGGACTGCCATCAGATGTCCGCCAGTTCTGTTCAAAATAGCTCTCGGGTTTACGCATGGCCCACAGCAACGAGACGTTGATGACTTGTCCGATCGTACCTTGCGCGATCACCTCTTTCAGGTGCTGCAAGGTTGTGTGATACCGCCGATGGTGGCCTACAAGGCTGCGGACATCGGCCTTGCGAACGGCCGCCCTCAAGCGCTGGGCATCGTCGACCGATGCAGCAACCGGCTTTTCGATCAGCATGTGCCAACTGCGGGATGCGGCCAGAATGCCATGTTCGGCATGCAGGCGGGTCGGCGTCGCGATGATGACGCCATCCACCGGGCCCTCTACCTCGTCCATACTGGCAAAACGCGGCGCGTCGATATGGATCGAGCCATCTGGATCGGCCAACCCGACCAACACGCAGCCGGGGTGCTCGATCACGGCGCGCATGTGGCGGATACCGATCAATCCACCGCCGGCTACAAGGATCCGTTTCACATCACTGCTCCGATTTGCCAGGGAACGAATTCGTAGTCACCCAGGCCCTGCGCCTCGGACTTGGTCCGTGTGCCCGAGGCGACTTGGAGCAACCGTCGGTATATTTCCTGTCCTTTCTCTTCGACGCTGGCGCCTTTGGTCAGAATGTCCCCCGCATCCACGTCCATGTCTTCGGGCATGCGCGCCGCCAATTCAGAGTTGGTGGCGATTTTCAGCGTAGGCGCCGGTTTCGACCCAAAGGCAGAGCCGCGCCCCGTGGTAAAGCACACAAGGTTGCACCCGGCCGCGATCTGCCCGGTCACCGAGGCCGGGTCATATCCGGGGCTGTCCATGAAGGTGAAGCCTTTGGCGGTGATGGGTTCGGCGTATTTGAATACACCGGTCAAGGGGGTGGTTCCGCCCTTCGCCGCTGCCCCCAGCGATTTCTCAAGGATGGTCGTCAGACCGCCTTGCTTGTTGCCGGGGCTTGGGTTGTTGTCCATCGAACCGTGATTGCGGGCGGTATAGTCCTGCCACCAATCGATCAGTCCGATCAGTTTTTCCCCAGTTGCGCGACCAAGGGCGCGGCGGGTCAAAAGGTGTTCGGCACCGTAGATTTCGGGCGTTTCCGCAAGGACACCGGTGCCGCCTTGGGCAACCAACAGGTCGCAGGCATGTCCGAGCGCAGGGTTCGCGGTCACACCGGACCAAGCGTCCGATCCACCGCATTGCAGCGCAACCATCAGTTCGGACGCAGGGGTTTCGCTGCGCCGCGCCTCATTGGCAATGGGTAGCATCTGGTTGATCTTGCTGATGCCCATTTCCACGGTCCGGCGCAATCCCGCGACGTTCTGGATGTTCATCGTCTGGAAGGTTGCACTCTGCTTCAACCCATACGCGTCCAGTAGCCAGTCGATCTGGTTCATCTCGCAGCCCAGACCTACCATCAGAACAGCAGCGTGATTGGGATGTTTCGCAAACCCCCACATGACCCGTTGAAGAGCTTCGAAACCGTCGCCGGAATCGGCCATTCCGCAGCCCGTTCCGTGGACAAAGGCCACTACGCCGTCGACGTTCGGAAACTCGGCCAGCTTGTCCGGCGTGAAGTGGTTGGCGATCATGCGGGCCGCAGTCGCCGAACAGTTCACGGTGGTCAAAACGGCGATGTAGTTGCGCGTGCCGACGCGACCGCTGTCCCGGTGGTAGCCCATGAACGTATCGACCGAGGTGGCGGGTTTCGTAGGCCTGTGATCCGTCGCAAACTCGTAGTCCACGCTGGTGTTGCGGAACTCGATATTGTGGGTGTGCACATGGTCGCCAGGTTCGATCATTTGGGTGGCGTAACCGATAATCTGGGCGTATTTTCTGACAGGATCGCCGGGTGCAAGATTTCGCGTGGCAACCTTGTGTCCCGAGGGGATGCGCGCATTGGTCGTGACATCCTCGACCATATTGCCGACCTCCAGGGGCCGAGTTGCAACCACCACGCTATCCGATCGATCTAAACGTACAAAAGTCATAGTCAGCTTTCCTGGGGGCAGCAGCTAGGCGCAGAACGGCGAGTCCGATGTCCACCGGTGAATATCTATATGCGGTTGTCCAGACAGCCTTGCTCGCGCCGCTTCCCAATTGGACTTGCAGACGCGCCAATCTCGCAGCTCGGTTTCTGGGCGCGATCTGGACCTTGCGATGAAGCTGGGGAAATGGTCTCGACCGGTGGGTTGGCCCGCCGCACTGAAGCGGATGTCGAACGACCAGCGGAACCGGTCCGTTTCATTGACCAGCGAAGCGTGCGGCGTCAGAGGGTGAAACAGGATGATCCCGCCCGCCTTGACAGGAAGGGGCACGGCTCGGCCTTCGTCGATGAACCCGTCGGCAATACCAGTCTGCGTCCGCGCGCAATGCGGCAGGATGGATTGGTCCTGTGCCTTTGGCAACACTTGCAGGCAGCCGTTTTTGACCGTTGCATCGTTGACGGCAATCCACACTGTGACCATGTCGGTCTGGTCCGCATCCTCCAAAGCAACCGCCCGGTCCTGATGCCAGTCTGTCGCGGTGATATGCGCGCGAACCTCGTCCTTGGACAGCTTGAGGGCAGGGGGCTTCAACCGAACGTGCTGGATCGGATTGCTAACCAGCTCTGGCCCAATCAACTGCTCGACAATGTCGAGCATGGGCTGGGCCGTCAGTAAGTCGAACACTGCGGGTCCAATATGGAACGGTGTGTCCGCCATGATCCGATCGCCGGGTAACGAGATGTCCAGCGGTTGAAAATAGTCGCAACCGGCCTGATAGGCGGACAGAAGTTTGTCCCAGAAGGTCATTCCTGACGGTTCGTCCTTGACCAGCCCTTTTTCGTACCAACCGTCATAGAGCCGGTTCAGGACGTCCGAGTATTCGGCCTGTACCCGATCCAGCAAATCGCTGGGAATTACATCCTCGACCACGAGGTATCCGTCCGTCTGGAAATTGCCAATCTGATCTTGTGTCAGCATGGTTGCGACCTCACAACAGCAGCGCGATGATGCCCGGCCAGATCAGAAGAACGGAAAGCGCCAGCAATTGGATCCCGATGAATGGCAGGAAGCCGCGGAAGATATCCGTCAGACTGATATGCGGCGGGGCCACCGACTTCAGGTAGAACGCCGCCGGGCCAAAAGGGGGCGACAGGAAGCTGACCTGCATGTTCATACAGAACACGACGCCGAACCAGATAGCGACATGACTCGGCTCCAACTGGCCAAAGATTCCGATTTCTTCGATGGGAAGTCGCAGGACGATCGGCAGAAAGACCGGAATGATCAGCAGCACGATGCCGACCCAATCCATGAATGCGCCCATGAACAGCAAGATCAGCATCATCACCAGAATGACCAGCATGGTGGGCAGCTCCTGGCCGACGATTAGGTCTGCCACGTATTGGGGCCCGCCAGCAATTGTGTAGGCACCCGCCAGCGCGGCGGCCCCGATCGTAACCCAAATGATGGTGCCTGTGGATTTTAGGGTTCGCATCAAGCTATCCCAAACCAGCTCGAACGATCCTTCACCCCGCAGGATGGCGATGATCAGGACGGCGAAGGCGCCCATACCAGCAGCCTCGGTGATGCCTGTGATCCCGCCGTAGATTGAGCCGAGAACGACGCCGATGACGACCAGCGGCGCAACGAGGCCTTTGCCCATTTCCCACCCGATTTTGGCGCGCTCTCTGCCAAAGACGAAGAAGATCAGCAGAAGGGCAACGATTGTAATGCCGGCAAACCAGGGCAGGTAGTCAGCTGTTCCCAGCCTCGCGGGCTCGCCCTGGCTGGCAGCGTTTGATCCGGAAAGCTCGAAGAACGCGGCCCGGATAAACAGAACTGTGGAAAACCCGGCGACGACGATGCTCATGAAGGCCCCAAACAGTTTGCGTTTTTCAGCCGGTTCGGGGTCGTTCGGGTCCGGCTCCGGCAGCGGAGCGTGATGAGGATTCAACTGCGTGCGGATAATGATGTACAGGATGATCATTGAGGCCAGCATGAAGCCGGGAATGAAAGACGCGGTGAACAGCGACTTGATCGAGGTTTCGGTGATCAGCCCATAGATGATCAAAACGATCGAGGGCGGGATCATAGTGCCTAGCGACCCTGAGGCGCAGATGACGCCGATCGCGAGGTTCTGATCGTAGCCGAGGCGCAGCATCTGGGGCAGGGCGATAAGGCCCAGCAGGACAACTTCACCACCGATGATGCCGGACATGGCCGCCATGATCACCGCCATGATCGAGGTCACGATTGCGATGCCGCCGCGTGTTCTGGACAGCCAGACATTCAACGACGAATACATGTCACGCGCGATCCCGGATCGCTCTAACAGCGACGCCATAAAGATAAACAATGGCACTGATATGAGCACGTAGTCCGTTAAGAGCCCGTATATCTTCTGCGCCAGAATATAGAGCGGTCCAGTACCTGGCCGACCGGTCAGAACCCCGTCGCCAAATGAAAACGGGTTCAAAAGCAGTGTCGGTTCGAACTTCAGGACAAGAACCAGAACCGCAAGGGAAGCCGAGGCCAGACCCAAGGGCATCCCGATCGCCAGAAGCACGATCAGGGCGACCATCAGGATGAGTGAGATTGTTCCAATATCCATCAGTCTTGTCCCACCGCTCGTTTGATCATTTCAATTTCGTCCTCGTCCGGTTCATCTGTGTGGATTTCCGGTTCTTTGTTCCAATCCGCGATTAGGTTCAAAATTGCTTGCATTGCGACGAGCGTAATCACGATCAGCACCATCGGCTGCAACGTCGCTGGGATCGGAGGATTGAAGGCAGAGCCATAAAGCTCCCATTTATAGAGCTTGTTGACGAACACCTGTTTGTAGCTGCCGTAGACCAAAAAGAATGCAAACAGCACGATCAGTATCGTCGAGACCGTATCAAAAACGCGCTGAAGCCAACGTGGAACCGCGTCGTATAGCAGGAATATTCGAATGTGACTGCGTTGCTGCATCGCGTAGTAGCCAGACATCAAAAACACAAAGCTGGCGAACCAGAGTGTCATTTCATTGGCCCACTCGGTCGGCTTTTCCAAGATGTAGCGCATGAAGACTTCGTAGAGCATGACGACAGTCATGATTGCGATCATCATCATCGTCACTCGGCCTATGAACAGGGCGAAACGATCCATAACCGTCGTGCCTTCGAACTCCATCGTAGCTGGGCGCACGGTCTTGGTACCAATCACTGCAAGAAACGGTAGAAGGACAAGCGCGGCCACGTCGATGATGTCGACATACCCCCCGAACACGCCAGAAAATTCGGGCGTGATGTCGCTGCGCAGATATATTTCCGTTACCTGACTTTTGAGGGATTCAGAAGTGTAAGGCAGCCAATCCAATAGGAATGCAGGGAGATGCCAAACAAGCCAACTGGCCGTCGCGACGAAGGCCAACGGTATGAGCCATTCAATTGGTCCGCCTGAATTCTTGTGCATCGCGTAACCCTCGTCCCTATCCTTCGATCCTGTAGTGATCGATAAAGTCTCGATCCGGTTCGACACCCAGTCCAGGGTCAGTCGGGATCGTGACACGGCCGTTATTGGCCTTGACCTGATTTTGAATTTCCAGCGGAACGGTCAGCAGATCGTCCCGAAACTTGTTGTCCGTTGTGTCGAACTCCAGCATCGGCTCCCATGGATGCAAGCCGCCTGGAATTGGGGGCATGGCCGCCAGTAAATGCAGATTTGTTGCGACAGCGATGGCGCTACCCCAGACGTGATTCACGACCGGTGTGAAATGTGCGTGGCATAGGGTCAGTACCCTGAGATACTCTGAAACACCGCCCAAAGCGCATACTTCTGGCTGCGCTATATCTATTCCGCGATTTTCAAGAAGACTGCGCCAGGCCCAGCGATTGAATACCACCTCTCCGCCCGAGATGTTGACTTTAAGCGAAGCGCGCAATTCTCGGTATCCGTCCATGTCTTCTGGCGCGACGGGTTCTTCGAACCAGTATGCGTCTAGTTCTTCCAGCGCCCGACCGACATAAAATGCGTCCGAAGTCGTATAGGCATGGTTTGCATCGACCATAAAAGGAAAGTCGTCTCCTACTCCGCGTCGAACTGCTTCGCATAGCTGCACATCAGGCTTCGGACCAAGGCCGGTTTTCATTTTAGTGGCGGTAAAACCCATTTCCTTGATCTTTGCGGCTTCATCCTCAAAACGGCAGGCCAGATTAGAAATCGGTTCATCCCGGAGCATCATGCCGTAGCCGTAGCAAGGAACGCTTGTGCGATGCGCGCCGCCGACAAGCTTATGGAGGGGGAGGCCAGAGATTTTTCCGGTGATGTCCCAAAGTGCGATGTCCACCCCGGACAAAGCCTGCATTGGCATTCCGCTTTGGCCATGGTCTCGCAAAAGGTTGTACACCTTGTGCCAGATCACGTCTTTGTCCAAAGGGTCCATGCCAAGGACCATTGGCTGGATGACCTTTTCCACGATGGATTTGTTGGCAATGGCTACGTTTCCGGGACCAAAGCACTCCCCCCAACCGGTCACCCCCTCATCTGTCTGAATCTCGACCAGATGGGTTGTTCGCTTGTCGTAATACTGTTGCGAGTAGCCCAGAACTTCCGGCATGTCGTACTGCAGTACGTGACTTATTATTCTGGTGATTTTCATGAAGTTCTGGATCCCGGCGCCGAACCGGAGAGGCCGCAAGCACGGCCTTTCCGTGTGTCGTAAGTCGGTCGCAGCCTGATTACTGCATTGCGCCCAGGTCACGCAGGAAGTTGATGTGGCTTTCCAGCAGCGCCTGTGCTTCAGGGGTCGTTGCGAACTCAGTCCAACCGACCTGAACGGCCGCGCGATAAGCTGCCAGATCTTCAGGCGTCCATTCGTACAACTGAACACCTTTTGCTTTCAGGTCTTTTGCTGTCTGAGCGTTCTGCACTTCGTTGATGGTCGCATTGTGCAATGCCAAGCTATCCATTGCGACTTCCATGATCTTCTTATGGTGCGCAGGCATCGCTTCCCAAACGTCTTTGCGACAGGCTAGGTGATCTGCAGGCATCGAGTGGAAACCGGGATAGTTTGTGTGACCTGCGATCTCGTACAGACCCAGACCCACGTTGTTCGTCAGGTTCGCAGCATCCGCACCATCAATGATGCCGGTTTCCAAAGCCGTGAAGATTTCGTTGAAGTCCATCACGATCGGAGAAGCACCAAGTTCCGCGAATACCTTGGTTGCAAGGCCTGGAGGCGAGCGGAACTTCCAATCTTTGAAGTCTTCCACTTTTGCAATCGGCTTGGTTGAAGACAGCGACTCTGGCCCGGGGATCCACCATCCGATGAATTCCATGTCGTAGCCGTTGTACAGATCATTTACAGCTTCTCTTCCGCCGCCATGAAGGAGCCAGGCCATTTGCTGATAGGGGTTCTGATACCCGCCGAGCAGATCGCCCGCGAACTGGAAGGCCGGGTTTTTACCGGTCTGATAGCCGCCACCCGTCATGTCGCAATCCAGAATTCCGGTAGCTGCGGCGTCGAAGGTTTCAACTGATTTGACCACCGAAGAGGAATAGAACATTTCAACTTCGATTTCGCCGTTCGACATTTCCTGAATGTCTTCAACGAATTTTGCAGCCATCTGGCCAGACAGAGTTTCGGGCGAAAAATGGGTTTGAATTCTAAGCTTCGTGGTTTCAGCCATCGCGAAACCAGCTGCCATTGTCGTGGCTACGGCCGCCACGGCCGCTGTCTTGACTATTTTCATATTGTCCTCCCAGACGTTGAGCGTTGCGCGGAGAGGGAGATCTTGCCGCCTCCTTTGCCGTCACGCAGATAAACGTTAAGCCGACGAATCGAATGCAACAAGAAGAATTTGAAATTTCTAAAAATTTCGAGATTCTTGCGTAAACTCGAAAATAGGCTTAGGACCCTACTTGGACAAAATTTGAAGGCGCATACCGGAATGAAAGAAGAAGTCGATATTTATCAGGACCTTAAGATGCGCCTCATCTCGAATGGATTCGAGCATGGAGCCAAGGTGCGGGCCGAAGAATTACGTAGAGAGTATGGCTGTTCTGCGAGTGCAGTTCGCGAAGTCCTTTTTCGATTGTCCGCTGTAGGGTTGGTGGACTTTCAGGAACAAAAAGGTTTCCGCGTGCCAATGCGTTCGCCGCAGAAGCTTATCGAATTGACACATGTCCGTGTTTTGTTGGAGGCCGAAGGTACCGTAATGTCGATCCGTAGTGGCGGGGTGGATTGGGAAGCAAGACTGACGGCCGCGCATCACAAACTCAGCCATATCGAAAAACGCATTCACGCCACAGACGACCCGAGCGGCCTTATCGAGATATGGTTTGCATCGGAGAAGGAGTTTCACCAAACGCTCATTTCTGCCTGTGGCTCGGAAACCTTAAAACAAATGCATGGCCGAGTTTACGCGCAATTCAGACAGCAGTTGATGGTGGCAGACCGGAACTTTGAGTTCATTTCTCAGAACATAAGACACCATGCCGATATACTTGAGGCAGCATTGTCAGGGGATGAGCAGTTAACACGAGAGAAAATTCACGATCATCTGAAACGCCACCTAACTGGAAAGACGATGGGCGACTAGCGCCGAAAATCGTCTTCCAAATACACCTGAATGATTTCGTCGAAGCTTGATTCCGCCTCGAACCCCAACTCCAGAGCGCGATCTGTTTGAAAGTCGCGCGGCCAATTCTTGACGATTCGTTCGATTGCCTCGTCGGGTTCTCGCTTGATTAGGCCAACTGCATCTTGACCGGCCACGGCGCGCAACGCCTCGATTTGTTCGGCGACGGTGCAACTTACGCCCGGCATGTTCAACGCGCGTCTGTCATTCAGAAGCTGCGTGTCCATCGTTGCTGCGTGGGTCAAAAAAGTGGCAGCGGCGCGGGGGCTGGCGTGCCAGTGGCGAACAGTTTCGGCAACAGGCAAGATCGCCTCAACCCCATTCAATGGTTCGCGGATTATACCTGAAAAGAAGGACGAAGCGGCAGCGTTGGCTTTGCCAGGGCGCACACACAAAGTGGGTAAGCGCAAGGAAATACCGTCGATATATCCTTTCCTGCTGAAATCCGTGATCATCAATTCAGAGGCCGCTTTCTGCGCCCCGTAACTGGTCAAAGGTGCCGAGAGGAACTCATCGCTTATCTTGTCGGGGAACGGTGCCCCGAAAACTGCTATGGACGAGGCAAAAACCAGACGAGGGGTGTACTCGCCTACTGATGCCTCGTGTTCATCCTTGAGTGCGTTCAGCAGTGTCCAGGTTGCCATAAGATTGACATCCCAGCCCAACGCAAAGTCTGTCTCAGCTTGGCCTGAAACGATAGCTGCAAGGTGGAATATGACGTCCGGGCGCTGAGATGCAACAGACTTGGCGATGCCTGACGTGGTCAAGTTCCCCTCAATTTGCTTACCTGGCGCACTGTCGAGCGGGAATGAGAGATCGAACAGTGAGAGTTGAGCATCTGCTCCAAAAATTTCTTGGGTCGAAATGCGATGGGCCAGTTTCTGGCCAAGCATTCCTCCACCGCCTAAAACAAGGATTCGCGTCACAGCATTCCGTTCCGTTTTTTGAGTTCCAGATACAAAGCCGAATGATCCAGTTCGGCCCCATCCATTTCGTCTATCAGATATTCGAAACGGTCGCGCACGGATTGGGTGCTGGGTAGTTCGACGCCAAGGCTGCGCGCTTCTTCTAGCGTGTTGTCCAAATCCTTTATTTGAAACTTAGACAATCCTCCGGGGACAAAATTCCCATCAGACATGCGTTCGCCATGTTGTTGTAAGATAATGCTATCCGCAAAACCCCCTTTCAGTGCGGCCCTCAACGCGGTCGGGTCTGCACCGCCTTGTTGAGCCAGCAATGTCGCTTCGGCGACAGCCGATATTGTCACAGCGACAATTGTTTGATTGGCCAATTTGCATAGTTGACCGGAACCACTTGGGCCAACATGCACAGGGCGCCCCATTGCTGTCAGAACCGGTCGCACGCGCTCCATAACGTCCTGATCGCCACCGACCATGATCGCGAGGGTGCCAGCTTCGGCACCCTTGGTGCCGCCGGAAACCGGGGCATCCAGATGCTGCACCCCCATTGAGGACAATTGTGCGGATTGCTCTCTGGCGTGTTCGGGTTTGGCGCTGGACATATCAATCCAGATCATCCCCGGTTTGAGTTGTTCGAGGAAAGCCTCGTCAGAAAGTAGCGCGCGGGTCGCGTATCCGTCCGAGAGCATCGTTATTATTACGTCTGCACCCGAAATCGCCAGCGGGGCAGTTTCCGCCAATGTCGCGCCTTCTGCTGCTAACGGTTTCGCCTTTTCCAAGCTGCGGTTCCATACAGTGAGCGGAAATGCGGCGCGCAAAATATTCCTCGCCATGGGAGCTCCCATCAGGCCGGTTCCCAACAGAGCCACTTTGAACTGTTTGCTCATCATCTACGTCCTTCCCAAGGTGCGCCACGCACGGTTATGGCCAAACCAAAATCTCTGTCATACGCTAACGGCTCTGGGCCCACATTCCAGAAGTCGTTGCGAAACCGCCAAGGTTTCTTTGCTTCTCGGTTGACCTGTCGAACGAAACAACACTTGTTCAACCGCCACCTTATGAGTTGGAATATTTATATGTTAGAAAAGCTTAAGGGGAAGCGCGACCTAGCCATAGCCACCTCACAAGGGATGGGAATTGCAAGTACGATTGCATCGGCAAGAAGGGGTGCGAAAGTCTATGCGACGGATATAAACTCCGAAAAGCTAAATTCGATTCGCAGTCAGAATCTCGAAAATCACGAAATTTTCGAGATGTATGTGGCGAACGATTACAGTATTCGTCATGGGGTCACGCGATTGAAGCCTGATGTTTTGTTCAACGGCGACGGGTTCGTGCATCACGGAACTATTCTGGTTGCAACTGATAGTGAATGGGATTTCGCCATGGACTTCGACCTACGCTCAATAGTTCGCGCAACAAAGGCTGCCGTTGTTGGGGTGACGAAATCGGTGGCCGTGGATTTCATCGCGAAAGAAATTCGGTGCAATTGCGTTCGCCGAGCAATGGTCGACAGTCCCAGCAGGCGTGATCGCGTAGATGCGTTGGGCGAGCAACTGGGCACGAGAAACGGAGCCCTTGCTCGATTTTTGGCGTGCCGGCCTACGGGGCGTGTAGCGAAAGCAGAAGAGATTGCTGCATATGTCGTCTATCCGGCATGCGATGAGAGTGCATTCACCACAGGACACACACGTAAAATTGACGGAGGTTGGTCAGCCCAATGACAAAAGTATCAAAGGACGATCTGCGATCTCGTAAGTGGTTTATGAATTCCGAGAACCTTGAGATGACTGCATTGTATCTGGAAAGATACCTGAATTACGGGTTGACCCGTGCGGAGCTGCAATCAGGCAAACCGATCATTGGCATTGCTCAAACCGGAAGTGATTTGAGCCCCTGTAATCGGCATCATATCGAGTTGTCCAAACGCGTTCGCGACGGAATCATCGCCTCCGGGGGAACGTGCATCGAAATACCGGTCCACCCGATACAAGAGACCGGCAAACGGCCTACGGCCTCGCTTGACCGCAATCTGGCCTATCTGTCCTTGGTTGAGAGTCTATTCGGGTATCCGATTGATGGCGTTGTTCTGAACATTGGTTGCGACAAGACCACGCCCGCACTTCTTATGGCCGCTGCGACTGTCAACATCCCAGCGATTGCCCTGTCGGTCGGCCCCATGCTTAACGGTTGGTGGAAAGGTGAACGCGCTGGATCGGGCACGGTTATTTGGAAAGCGCGCGAAGACCTTGCGGCTGATGAAATCGACACCGACGAGTTCATGGAAATCGCAGCCGCCGCAGCACCTTCGGTTGGTTATTGCAATACGATGGGAACAGCAACGACCATGAATTCGCTTGCTGAAGCCTTGGGTATGCAGTTACCCGGATCAGCAGCAATACCAGCCCCGTATCGAGAGCGCGGTCAAATCAGTTATGAAACCGGCAAACGTATTGTGGACATGGTCTGGGAGGATCTTCGCCCCAGCGATGTGATGACACGTCAGGCTTTTGAGAATGCGATTGTTATAAACTCGGCGATTGGTGGATCGACGAACGCGCCAATCCACCTGAATGCAATCGCCCGGCATCTTGGTGTTCCACTGACCAACGATGACTGGCAGAAGCTTGGCCACGACGTTCCTTTGTTGGTAAACATGCAGCCTGCGGGTGAGTATCTGGGCGAAGATTACCAACAGGCCGGGGGTGTTCCAGCCGTTGTCGGAGAGCTTCATGATGCTGGATTGCTGCCGCATCCCGATGCGATAACGGTGAACGGCAAGACGATGGGCAATAATTGCTCGGCGCGCCGGTCTCAGAATAGCGAAGTAATCAAGCCTGTCGGTAACCCGGTCAAGCAACAGGCGGGGTTCATCAATCTCTCGGGCAACCTGTTCGAGAGTGCAATTATGAAAACATCCGTGATCTCACCGGCATTTCGAGAGACCTACCTGTCGAACCCGGATGATCCAAATGCCTTTGAGGGTAGGGCAGTTGTGTTTGATGGGCCTGAGGACTTTCACCATCGGATCGATGATCCCGCAGAAAACATCGACGCAAACTGTATTCTGATTATGCGCGGAGCGGGACCAAAAGGATACCCGGGTGCCGCAGAGGTCGTGAACATGCGTCCGCCCGCATATTTGATAAAGCAAGGCATCGAAGCCCTTCCTTGCATCGGTGATGGACGGCAATCCGGTACATCAGGAAGTCCGTCTATCCTGAACGCCTCACCCGAAGCTGCAGAGGGTGGTGGGTTGGCCTTGGTGCGAAATGGTGACCGACTGCGCATCGATCTTGGCAAAGGCACAGCGGATATGCTGGTTTCGCTTGAAGAACTGCATGAACGCGCCCGCGATCTGGAGGCAAAGGGTGGGTATGCAATGCCGCCCAACCAATCCCCGTGGCAGGAAATATTCCGCGAAAAAGTAGATCGCTTGGATCGCGGTATGACACTCAAGGGCGCAGAAAACTACCGCGATATCGCGCGAGGTTTTATGCCACGCGATAACCACTAAAAGGAACAGAAATGAAACTTGTTCGTTACGGAGCCGAGGGCTCGGAAAAGCCGGCTCTGGTCGACTCTGAAGGTCAATTGCGGGATCTGTCCGCCCATATCAACGATATCACGGGTGACGTGCTGGATGATGGAACGCTTGATAATTTGCGTTCGTTGGATCCGAACAACCTGCCAATTGTGGAGGGTGATCCTCGTATCGCACCATGTGTCGGTGACATTGGTAAGTTTCTCTGCATCGGTTTGAACTACTCGGACCATGCCGCAGAAACCGGCGCAGATATTCCCGAGCATCCGATACTTTTTTTCAAGGCTAACTCAGCGGTCATTGGGGCGTACGACGATGTTGTCATGCCGCGGGGATCTACGCACACCGACTGGGAATGCGAACTGGGTGTGGTCATCGGTAAGACGGCCAAATACGTATCCAAGGACGAAGCGCTTGAACATGTTGCGGGCTATTGCATCGTAAATGACGTGTCAGAAAGACATTTTCAAACTCAACTGACCGGTCAATGGACCAAAGGCAAGTCTTGCGATACATTCGGCCCTACCGGCCCGTGGCTAGTGACCCGGGATGAGGTGCCCGATCCCCAAAGCCTTGGAATGTCACTGGATGTAAACGGTCAGCGCATGCAAACCGGGAATACTGCTACGATGATCTTTTCCGTTGCCGAGATCATTGAGCACCTAAGCCAACTTTTCACACTGCACCCCGGTGACGTCATTTCAACTGGAACACCGCCCGGTGTCGGAATGGGGATCAAACCAGAGCCAGTTTACCTAAAAGAAGGCGACGTCATGGAGCTTCGCATCGATGGACTTGGTGTTCAGCGGCAAAAGGTCGGCCAAGATGACTGACTTGTTGCAAATCGGAGGGATCACAGAACGGATGCGAGAGCGCCTGTCAGCAGCGTTCGACATTCATCAATTGGACGATTTCAACGCGGAAAGTGTTACGCATATCGTTACGAACGGGCACGATGGTGTTCCTCATGACCTGATGACATCACTCAGTAATCTGAAGATGATCAGTGTCTATGGAGTCGGCTACGACGCCGTCGACGCAAATGCAGCGGCTGAGTGTGGGATTGTTGTGACACACACGCCCAATGTGTTGAACAAAGAAGTCGCGACCACCGCCGTTCTGCTGTTTCTGTCATGTTATCGAGAGCTCATACGTGACGATGACTACGTTCGGTCCGGACGGTGGGCAGTTGAAGGCAATGCCCCTTTGACGCGATCAGCGGACAATCAAAAAATAGGCATTCTTGGTCTTGGTCGCATTGGTCAGGCGATCGTTGATAAGTTGGAGCCGTGGGCCCCCGAAATTTCTTATCACACCCGCAATCAAAAGGATGTCCCATACCGGTATTTCGACAATTTGGTTGAAATGGCAGAACATGTGGACGTCCTCATATGCATCACGCCCGGCGGCCTGTCGACCAATAAGCTGGTCAACGCTGAGGTGCTGCGCGCGTTGGGGGCAGGCGGCACTTTAATAAACGTTAGTCGAGGTTCGGTCGTCGACGAAACTGCCCTCATCAATGCACTGCAAAACGGTGAGCTCGGGTGGGCGGGGCTTGATGTTTTTGAGGACGAACCGCGTGTTCCAAAAGCATTGCGCGATCTGCCCAATGTCACCTTGCTCCCTCACGCTGGTAGCGCGACTATTGAGACGCGTGCAGCAATGGGTGACCTAACTGTCGACAATCTGCTGCAACACCTCAAGGACGGATCGGTGATCACAGCTGTGCCGGAATGCAGAGATCTGTAAAAGGTCAATCTGAAAAGTGCTTGAGTTTGCTGTTGCGGTTTTCTTTCTACTGATTACGCCGGGCCCAGGTGTTCTGACAACTGCGGGCATCGGATCAGCATTTGGTTTTCGAGCTGGACTCGCTTTTGTGGCCGGTTTGATGCTGGGCGGGTTCATCAACATGATGATGGTTGTCTCCGGAGTCGCTGCGGTAGCTTTGGCTATTCCGGTGCTTAGAACTTTCCTGCTATTTGCCTCTGTCGGGTATTTGGGATTTCTCGCCTGGCGTATTGCCAGCGCTGGGTCAAAGGTCGGGTTTTCCCCTGCGGTTTCGCCACTTGGGTTTGCGAACGGGCTGACACTTCAGTTCATTAATCCCAAGGCTTATGTGGTCGGCACAGCATTGTTTTCAGGGTTTGCCTTTTTGCCGGATGCGCCCGTTTGGGAGGTCGTCATAAAAATCATAGTTTTCAATATGATTTGGGTGCCAGTGCACATGATCTGGCTGGGTGCTGGCGCAAAACTGGGCAGCCTTGATTTAAGCGAGAGATCGCATCAAAGGATCAACTTTGCGATGGCGGCTTCGTTGATGGTTGTTGTGGTGATTGCATTGGCGTCGGCGCTTTAAACGACGCGTACGTCAGTCGTACCTAACAGTCGATTGAACGCCACAAATCAAAGTGAAGCCGTTATTCCACCATCGACGTAGAGCGTATGTCCATTGACGAAACTGGAAGCGGGGGAGGCAAGGAATACAGCGGCACCGACAAGTTCTTCTACATTGCCCCAGCGACCGGCTGGGGTACGTTTCTCGAGCCATGCACTAAACTCTGGGTCAGCAACCAATGCGGCGTTCAAAGGTGTATCGAAATATCCAGGCGCAATGGCGTTGCAGTTCAGGCCATACTTGGCCCAATCAGTTGCCATTCCTTTTGTCAGGTTGGTTACAGCACCTTTTGTTGCCGTGTAGGGCGCAATACCTGGTCGTGCCAATGCGGATTGAACCGACGCAATGTTGATGATCTTACCTGACTTTCTTTCAATCATGTGCCGTGCCACAGCCTGACCGACGTGAAAGACGGACGCGATATTTGTCTGCAATAGGCGCTCGAACGCGTCAGCGGGGAAATCCTGTAGCTCCGTCCTATGTTGCATTCCGGCGTTGTTTATCAGGATGTCTATGGGGCCGACGTTCTCTTCAAAGTTGTCCACGGCTGATCGGACACCTTCGTGATCGGTTGCATCGAACGAAAGTTCACGTACTGAGGCGCCTGTTTCACTCAACTCGGATGCGGCTGCCGCTAGTTTCGCGGTATCGCGCCCGTTCAAAACGACCTGCGCGCCGGCGGCAGCCAAGCCACGAGCCAACGCAAATCCAATGCCTTGGCTAGAGCCTGTTACGAGTGCGCGTGTTCCCTCTAAGTTGAACATTTCAAGCGTCATGCAAAAATCCCTTGGTTGTCAGCACCGACTATCCGTATCTTTTGGCAATCTGTATAGGGAGTCCGTGCAATGTCTTCGGCCAGTGTTGCTGTTGTTATCCATGCCGCAAAAGATCTGAGGTTGGAAAACCGGGACGTTCACGACGTGGGGCCGGACGAAGTCTTGATTGCCATGCGCGCGGGTGGGATTTGCGGCTCTGACCTGCATTATTATAACCACGGTGGTTTCGGTGCGATCAAGTTGCGTCAACCTATGGTGCTAGGACATGAAGTCGCCGGGGAAATCGTGAAAGCTGGGTCAAGCGTGCAGGGGCTACACCTAGGTCAACTGGTTGCAGTTTCTCCATCCCGCCCTTGCCAAGCCTGCACTTATTGTCTGAACGGGCAGCAAAACCACTGTCTTGATATGAAGTTCTACGGCAGCGCGATGCCGTTCCCACATATCCAAGGCGCTTTTCAAAGCAAACTCGTGGCGAAAGCCAGTCAATGCGTTCCGGCAGATGGGTTGAGCCCTGCGCAGGCCGCCATGGCCGAACCTCTGGCGGTCTGTTTGCACGCGATTAAACAAGCCGGGAGCCTCCTAGGTAAAACGGCACTTATCACGGGATGCGGTCCGATCGGCTGCCTCACGATCTTGGCGGCACGTCGTTCTGGGGCGGCCAGAATAGTGGCGACGGATATCTCGGACCAGACCCTCGCTCTGGCGCGTGAATGCGGGGCAGACGATGCAATCAACACCTACGCCGATCCGGAAAAATTGGAGCAGTTTGAAAAGGACAAGGGCCAGGTTGATGTCCAACTGGAGTGTTCCGGGGCTCAATCGGCTCTGGCTTCTGGCGTCGCATGCTTGCGACCAGGTGGAACATTGGTTCAGCTTGGTCTGGGCGGAGATATGACAGTTCCGATGCAGGCGTTGACTGCAAAAGAGATAGTGCTTCGCGGGTCTTTCCGTTTCCATTCCGAGTTCTCAGTCGCGATCGAGATGATGCGAAGCGGACTAATAAATGTCGACCAATTGGTGACGCATTCCTTCGAGGTCGGTGAGGCCGTCACTGCTTTCGAGGTTGCGTCTGATCGAAGCCAATCAATGAAGGTGCAGTTAACCTTTCCGGACAATGACAATGGATAGACGAACGCGTGATATTGCAAAGACTTATGAAAGAGATGGTTTCGTAGCTCCGCTGGATATCCTGACAGCTTCTGAGGTCCAAACGCTGCGCGATGATTTTGAGAAAGCGGAGCGCATTCTCAGAGACGACCCAGAGAAACTCAAGCTTCTATATTCGTATCCGGACAGGCTGATACCATCATTCGATGCACTTCTTCGCCATCCCAAGCTGATTGAGGCTGCTTCAACGGTGTTAGGGCCGGACCTCATGGTTTGGAGCGGTGCACTTTTCGTAAAAGAAGCGCGATCATCGAAAATAGTCTCGTGGCACCAGGACTTGACCTATTGGGGACTGGATGATGCTGAAGAGGTTACCTGTTGGGTTGCGATTTCAGAAGCGTCTGAGCAAAGCGGGTGTATGAAGTTTGTTCCTGGCAGCCACAAAAGCCGTATCGTGCCTCACGTGGACACCTTCAGCGAAAACAACCTGTTGTCACGTGGGCAGGAAATCGCAGTCGACGTGAACGAAAAAGATGCAGTCGCTGCCGAATTGCGTGCTGGGCAGGCGTCCATGCATCACGGGCATCTTTTCCACGCATCAGGGCCCAATAACACAGACGATAGACGCATCGGTGCGGCGTTGCGTTTCATAAAGCCCTCAATGAAACAGCAAAACGGCGTGAAAACTTTGGTTGCGCTAGTTGCAGGGCGAGATGATTTTGGGCATTTCTCAGTTGCGTCCTCCCCTCAGGGCTTTTTGCATGAGGAGGATTTCGTTGTGTGTCAAAGGGATGCAGACCGCAAAAAACAAATACTCTTCGCCGGAGTGAAGTGAATCCCTTCGCAAGCTCAGAACCATTGTTCCATCGGCCCGAAAGCCGACCTAAATCGCGAAAACTAGTGGATATTCAAAAGTTCTCGTCGCAGCTCAGCCATTCTTCCGTTGGGCGAAAAGTTGTAGAGGAAGTCTATTGCAAGCTCGAAATCAAAATTGTCACTGGAAGCTCTTAAAGTATTCTGCTTAATTCTTAATTTGCGCTCGTTGCGCTCAGCGCCTCTTCCTTTGTTTTGACCTTTTCAGTTACTTCGCTCCAATATGAACCACTCTTTTTGTCAATGTGATTTTCCAATACTTTGAAAGCATTTTGGAAATCACCCTGGTTCACTGCCTTGACGAGTTCAATGTGCTGCTTGTGAGATCTCGACATATGCCGAGGGTGGCGGCCGAGCCTGTTGCGCACGGCTGAGACTTTCAAAGCTATTGTCTGATAGGCGTCATTGAGGAACCTATTGTTCGCGCAATCGAAAATACACTGGTGGAAGATAGTGTCCTGACGAAGATATTCCGCATCATTTCCGGAATCTCTTGCCAGATTCATTTCTTGAACTGATTTATCCAGTTCGACATGGAGCCTTTTGCTTTTGGTTTGCATAGCGAATTTTAACGCCGCGGTTTCAAGGCAAACGCGCGCATCGATTAGTTTGTCGAGTTCGTCAGGTTCAAGATCAAATACGAATGATCCACGTTGAGGTTCGACGACCAATAGCCCTTCCATTTCAAGTCTGTTGATCGCTTCACGTACCGGCGTTCGACTAACTTTCAGTTCTTTGGCAATTTTAGCTTCCGAAAGCTGTTCACCTAGATCGAACTCGCCGCTTACAATGCGGTCTTTCAGGTTTTCAGCCACTAACTCGGTTAATGATTTTGGGCGGTTGAATAGAGCCATTTGTTTCCCCTATCAGGACTGTATCAACCGAAACACTGGCATTCAATGTGTTAGGGTCAGTGCCCAATGACTATCGAGCGGTCTTGTCAGATTAACTCTGTCAGATTGGGACAGGGTGGTTGCTGAGCTTTTTCCCTATGACCAGACCCACCTCTTTCAAATATTTCAAAACTAGTCCCCAGTTCATCCACCTAGCTGTTGTGCTGTATATCCGTTTCCCGCTCTCGTTTCAGAATGTCGAAGATCTACTGCAGGAGCGAGGCATTGACATGAGCCGTGAAACTGTCCGCTATTGGTGGAACAAGTTCGGCCCGATGTTTGCTGCTTTGATCAGAAGCAGGCCAGTTTGGCAACTGCGCGCGTTCGCCAAATGGAAGCGGCACATGGGTTAGGTTTTCGTGAAGGTGAATGGCGAGCGACATTGACTTTGGCGGGCCGTTGATCACGAAGGAGAGGTGCTAAAAGCTATTGTCACCAAACGTCGAAAAATACTTCAGAACTGAAATTCCTTAGGAGGTTGATGAAGCGGCACGGTTGCGCCGAAGAAAGAGATCGTCAAAGATCGCTTCGCTTCCTACAAGTCTGCGTTCAGAGAAATGGGTGCAATGGAAAAACAACAGACGGGTAGGTGGCTCAACAACCGTGCTGAGAACTCTCACTTGCCGTTCCGATGAAGAGAACGAGCCATGCAACGTTTCAGGAGTATGCGAAGTCTACAGAAATTCGCCTCCGTCCAATCCTTCGTCTACAACCACTTCAATCAGGGAAGATCGCTCGCCAGCAGAGGTATTTTCAAGCTGACGCGCACCGCCGCTCTAGCCGAGTGACGTGAACTTGGTGTGGCAAAAAAGGCAGCTATACTGGCCTAGCTGAGTCTGCTTCGAGTTTGTTTGATAGCAACTCCCGACACGACCGAGATCAACAGTCTTCTGGTGATGGAGTTTGCGCTGGTCTACGCCAACGATTGGTTCATGTTGCCTCTGACCATGCTTGCGGGATCTGTTGCAAGGTTGCGTGGACTAAACGTAACAAACGACTTTGGCGAACGGCTCTGGATCGAGGCAGCAAGCAAGGGCGATGATCAGGACTGGCAACGCTGGTCCATGTATAACCTCGCCACACACGGGTCCGACGACATTACCGCCGATACCATCCTCCTGTTGATCCCCTCTGCCCCGAAAATCCACGAAGGGCGCCTGCTGGAGGCGGCGGAGCTGATCGGCGACGAGATGACAAACATGGTTTGGGGGATCGAGCCCTGTGTGCCTTTGCCCACAGCGAACGCCGATTTGGCCTTGTGGCGGGCGCGAGACCCGGCGTTACTTTAAACGTCTGTTCGACGAGCGTGTGCCGTTTCCTAAGCCAACCGATCCTTTGGAAAACGACGCCGCTTGGCGCTACCACGTCATGACTCGCGTGCCCGAGAACTGGATCCCGTTTATCCCGGTGCATGTGCCGGGCAGCATCCGCGAAATCCAGCTGCGCCGCGCTGCGATGCCCCGCCTGATCGACGGTGACCCGATCCCGCCGGAGCCCATCAGGTCGCGCAGCGACCTGCTGCGTCACATTCTTGGCAGTGGCGATCCCTACGATATCCACGAAGAGGAAGTCCCGCGCGCTGGGATCGAGGTCAGTCAAAGCTTCCAGCGGACCCGCTTGTATGGTGGTGCGGTTTTCACAAGGTTTGGTGTGCGCAAGCAAAAAGGGCGCGGAGAAAAATCAAGTGGCCTTCGCTTTGATCAACTTCGCCGCAAGCGCCGATCGACCTGACCGCCGCTTGCCCGCTCTTGTCAGCCCTTTGGCTTATCGATCCTTAGGAGCGTTGCTGCTGATCCACTGACCGAACCATCCTCCTGACGCTGGATCATGACAATCTCATATTCGCCAGGCTCTGCTTCTCCGGTCTGAATGCCCCCGATGATCATCGGCACCAGTCGCCCCGGGCCCGCGCAGATCGGTACCCTGATGCGATGCAGCGGCGACAACAGGATGACCTCGCGCCCCTCATGCACACCGCGTCGCCACGGCGGACGCACAGACGGGTGAAAGGCGGTCAAAGTGTCGTTGATCGTTGACGGAAGACGACCGGTGATGCGATCGCGCAGCACTTTGTTTTCAAACAGATCAGACATCCTCAGGAGACGGCCCAGCCGGTCATTTTCGACCCGGAACGGCGTGTCGGGGCTTTGATCCTCGCCCCGCAAAACCTGGCGAGTCAGCGCCGGATCCATCAGATCAAGGAACAGCTGGACCTGTCGGGGCAGACGGCCCCGGTTGATCTCGACATGGACGCACTTGGCCCGGTTCTCGATATTGCCGACAACGGCAATCGCGCGGAAATCAGCGCCCGGCGCGGTATCTGCATCGACGATCGAGATGTTTTTCTGCGCCAGGTTGTTGTCGTCCCAGACGTGATTGCCAGTTGGTGTCGGCCCATCATGGGGCGTAATTTCCGCCAGAAGGCACGGGTGCCAGTTGACATCGCCGCCCGCCGTTGGGACCGTGGCCGGCGGAACAAGCCCAGCGGGCCAGGGCACAACGACGGTTTGGTCCGCCCCGGGGGCGACCCCCGTCACCTTGGCCTCTCCAATGAAATAGGTGCCGGGCACCATGGGCGAGGGCAGGGGATCACCTGGCCCGTTGGTTGGTTGCCAACTGGTCGGATAGGTGAACTCCAACCCCGGGAAATGCGCGATTGAAATGCGGACCCATGCATCAAGCGAGGCTGTGGTGCCATTGTTGGCGACGCGCAGACAGATCCAGTTCTGTTGCCCGCGGATCGGCGCCTGATGCGGCCCGGCGACGGCATAGCTGGCCGGGAAGGCCGCCGGATCAGTGTCTGGGTCAGAGGTCCGGCACCAGATATCAGGACTGTTCCAGAACTGGCCGATCGTTGCGACCGATCCGCTGTCGGACAGGTTGTCGCGGATGACAAGGTCTCGGTTGGCCATGTTGTCGATAGCGCCCTGCACAGCCGCCGCAGCATCAAGCCGTCCATAGCCGTACCAGCCGCTTCTGACCGGCGCCAGACCAGAGGTTACTGACGGGTCGCCATTGATATCAAGCCATTGCCCGGTGGGATCGGTATTTGTGGGATCAAGCTTGATCGCGGTGTCACGCATGATTTCTCGCGCTTCGATATGGGTCAGTCTCGGATCTGCAGACAAAACAAGGGCGCCGATCCCGGCTGCCAGCGGCGTCGCCGAAGAGGTGCCGCCAAAGTTGTTCTTGTGATTGGCCGGGCCAGTCACAACAACGTCACCTGAGGCGTGATCATTCATCAGGCCGCCTCCCCACCCAGAGAAGCCACCGACCCAGCCCTGAATAGTCAGGGTGTTGGTCCCTGCGTTGACCGCCGTGACCTGGGCCGGTTCGCTTCCCACCGCGCCAAACGGTCCAAGATGAATAACCGCATTGACGGCAAAACCTGCGGTACTGGCCACGGTAATTGTCGTGGCGCCAGCACTAGCCGCTGCCGTCAGCGTGGTGGTTGCCGTAATCCGGCTTGGTAGGTTCCCCGCGCCCAGATGCGCCGAGGACCAGGGCATGAACCCGGTATTGGGGTTGTGAATCGTTCCCAACGCATCCTGCGAGGGGGTACAAAAATCAATTGGACCCCAGCCGGAATAGGGCCCCCGGATCTCGGTAGTGCCGTCATCATCCAGCGACGATGCCGCAATCGCGATGCACTTTTCATACGCCCCATAGGGCCGCCAGGTGGTGATGTTCATGTTTTGGTTGCCGGTTGAGAAGAAACAAAGCGTCCCCTTTCCGCCGCGCCCAAAGGTTGTGACAAAATCCAGCGCGGCCTGCGCGGTGCCCGAAAGCACTGACCCGGCCCCTGGTGTTAGGCTGCAGGTGATGACATCCGCGCCCTTCGCCGGAGGTGCGGCCGGAAATCCTGCCAGCGGGCTTTGCGGATCGAAACCGGCCATCCAGATATACTGGTCAGCCACCTCGATATCGACATAAGGCAACCGACCCGCAACCAGCATGGTCTGCACATTCGGAGCTGAACCCACCACGCCCCTGGCCCCGAAGGGGGTCGGATTGTTGGCCATCGCGACCGACACGCCCGCAACACCTGAGCCGTGATCGTCCCAGGGCGCGTCATTGTTGGCCACCATCAATTCAAAATCGAAACTGGTCAGGACTTTGGGTTGGCCGTTCGACAAGGTCCCGTCATAGTCCGAGTTGGTGGGCACTCCACCCGCTGTTTGCGTGCCGGAATCCCACACAGCCAACAGAATATCCGGGTCGCCAAAGGTATCCAGCCCTGCGTCCTGAAGGTTCTGCCATGCGTCCTCCAACCCGATCAGTTGGCGGTCCCAAAGCCCTGGCCAAAGGGTGTCGCCGGGGGTGATCGCATCAAGCTCGGGCGAGACCACGACGCTGGGCTCGGCCCATTCCACATCCTCGCGCGCGGCAAGCTTTTCGATCACATCCAGCAGCTCATCGGGGCTGCCGTCCCACTCAAGTACAAAGGCACCATCGGCATAAACAAGCCCGCGCTGGACGCGAAAGCCAAACTCGCGGGCGATCTTGCGAACCTCTTCGATCCGTGGGCCGGTGAACTTGACCACAGCTTCACGGGTCAGAAAGCTGAACCCGCCTTCCCGGGTTTGCACCACGATACCGACATGCTCGATGGTCTCGGCGCGGGTCAGTTGGGCAAGAGCCTCACCACGGTTTGCTGACCCGACCCGAAACAGCCGCATCCCTGCCCGACGGGCCAGGTCAGGGATCTTCTCGACGGCCATTCCAAGGTCAGCAGCGATATCGTCGACTTCGCCACCCTGATCGCGAAACTTGCGATCAAGTACCACACCGATCAGGTCCGGATCTGAGGTGATCGGCACCCGGACTTTGCCACGAAAATAAGTCCGCGCGCCTTCCTCCCCCAGAATAAAGATCTCGTTGTTTTCGCCGTCGCCCACAAGGGCGTCACGTACCTGTTTTTCCATACCTGATTGCGTAACGGTCAGCGTCACCGGACCCGGTTTCAGCTTTCGGGCGATGTAGTGACCCGTGGGCTTGTCAAAAGGGACACTAACCTCTTCACCATCCTGACCACCGGTTCGCACCACAACCTTGGAATTCGGCTGAACCTCGTCTTTGGCGTTTACAACTAGAATACGCAAATAGGCCGGAACACGCTTGTCTTCTGACATCGGGAAAACTCCTTGCAAGAATTGGCCGTTTTGGCCTTAAATATTTAAAAAATATACATAAAATTATGTTCATTAGACCGACTAAAATACGCCGATCTGTTCCAGTAGCTTATCACAAGTCACGACGATTCTCAATCTTGTCGCCTGCCACCCGTCGCGGTCATGGGCCGGTTCGGCGCCGCTTCAGCGCCCGAGCAAAAAACGCCTTTGTCGCGGGCGCGCGATACAGCGTTTCAGGCACATGCTAATTCTGTGTAAATTCGCCTCCGTCCATTCCTCCGTATACAACCACTTCAACTAGGAAAGAGCGCCGGCCAGCAGAGATACCTTCAATCTAGACACGAACCGCCACTCTCGCCGAGTGGCGTCAGCTTTGTTCCGGTTAGTTTCACGTTTTCTGCGGCAAACTGAAACTAGTTCGAATGCGTCCAAAAGCACTATCCCTATTGTCAGGTCAGGCTTCTTGCAGTGTCGCCTCAGGTAGTTGATGATTCCGTCGCGTTGCCTCGCGAATGAGCTTTACTGATTTAAGTAAAATACGATGCTGATCAGGCGAAAATTGCCGGATCAATCCGATCCACAGGCGTTATGACATCGGCGGGAATGTTCAGGCGTTCGGCCGCC
This sequence comes from Ruegeria profundi, assembly GCF_049800715.1. Taxonomy (GTDB): domain Bacteria; phylum Pseudomonadota; class Alphaproteobacteria; order Rhodobacterales; family Rhodobacteraceae; genus Ruegeria; species Ruegeria profundi_A. The sequence continues at coordinate 343,438 of NZ_JBNAFO010000002.1, read as the reverse complement.
TTTCTCAGGCTTTCTTCATCCGGGGCTTCGTACAAGCAATACGTTTTGCGCTTGTCTGCACTGAGAAACGAAAAAATCCACTCGACGCCGACTTCGTCATTGATTTCTTTGATGTGAATCTTGTCATCGTCTGTGACGTTAAGCTGCTCGGCGAAATTTCTTTCAATTATGTACCTTGGCATAAAGTCCCCCAAACCTGATTAATAACCTTAACTCGCTACTCCTTCGAGCTTTGATCTGAGGGAAACCATACTCAATTTCTGTGAAATTGCCAACGCTTCCCCTTCCAGTTGAAACGCCTGTTCCACATCATTCTGGCGCCCGCGCCGCCTTAATGCAGTTGCATATGCCGCCTTGCTGTGCGCGACCCAAGGTGGGCATTTCATGCGCGTGTCAAGTTCTATGGCCTTCTCGAACATCTTCTCAGCGGCATCCCAGTCCTTCAGAACCGTGCCCAGACAACCGAGGCGTCGCGCGGCCGCGCCAGTGCATACTGTAGTGGCCCCAGCGGTGATCGTCAGGTCTTCATAAGGAGCAAGCATTCCATAGAGTGTCTTGGCGTGTTCCTGATGATCAATGGCGACACATATGTCAGCCAGATAGGACAATGTCGTTGAATACATGGCGTCGGGGGGAAGATCGAAGCCATTGGCAGCCATTTCATTCAGTATTCGTTCGGCAGGTTCCTTGTATCCAAGCTCGGCAGCGATAAGCCCAAAGCCGGGCTTCCACGAAATGTCTTCGGGGCTGTCTGTCATCAGTTTCTTAATCACAGGCGCAACTTCGTGCAGTCGGTTTTGCTCGCGGCGGATCGTGAACATCTGAACTCCAAAGACGCCCTCAACATGTTCGCCATGGGTCTTTCGACCAATTTTCACCGCCTCGGTGGCGTGTTTCTCGGCTTGCTCAAAATCACCGTCCATAATTGCAACCATGGCGCGTGCGTGTTTCTGAACCCAATAGAGCTGCAGATGATTGTCCTTTTCCGAAATCTCTGTCAGCAAACCCAGAGAGTGGTCCATCAATTCACGGTCGGCCATCTCGGCGCCTACAAACAAGCTCAGAGTTCGGTCTCGCCCTTGATCGATACTACCAAGATGCTCTGCCACACCGTGCATAGCCTCCAGATTTTCACGCCAATGGCGGGCTTCTCTTCCCTTCCGCGCAACGAATGGGGCCCCAAAATGCATCATCATTACCGAAAACTGGGATTTATAGTCTCCCAGTTTTGCGGCCAGTTCCATAGACTGCTGGCCAAAACGCGCACCTTCGGAGAACTGACCGACGAACATGTGCGCGCGCGCGAGTTGGCTCATCAGTCTGCACCGACGGACTTCATCGGCATCGGGCAAGTCTTTTAATGCATTGTCGCAGAGATCGATTGCTTCATTGTGCCTTTCGCTAGACATCATGCATGAGTCAGCGAAATGGTTGGCCGCGTCAGCGGCCAATTCCACATCGTGCACCGCCCGGGCCGCGTTGGAGGCGTCTTTCAGAACTGCAATACCTTCAGGCAATTGACCCAGGCTGTCGTGGCTGCGGCCAACAAGAATCTTGCCTTTGATCAATTCTGTTTTGGAGTCTGAGCCAAGTTTTTCAGCAGCTTGCAACGTTTCTCTGGCGTTCGTCATCGCCTCCTGGCTGGCAGATCGCGCCAAAGCCATTTCTGTCGCAATTTGCCATTTTTCGAACGCAGCCCTCCAATCCTCAGCTTCTGAAAGGTGTCGGGCGACCAGTTCGGGACGACGCGCGATCTCGGCGGACCTTGTCTGTATCAACGCACGCGCCACATCCGCGTGTTGTTGTTTCCTAGTTGAGCTTAGCATGGACTGATAGGCGGTATCGCGAATAAGGGCATGACGGAATACGAAATGCCCGCGATTGTGCCCGCTTTCGAAGATTATGCCTGTTCGCGAAAGTTCTTCGAGGCATTTGTCGATATCAGAATCTGCAAGACGCATCGCCGCATTCAATATGCTCGGCTCAAACTCTCTGCCAACAACAGACCCTGTAAGCGCAACCTGTTTTGCCTTAGGCGAAACCGCATCAAGACGCGCCATCAACGCGCCTTTCAAAGACGAGGGTATGTGGATTTGCCCTTGCTCACCAGCCTCCACAATCGTTCGCGTCAATTCCTCCACGAACAAAGGTACACCGTCAGTCTTTTCAATGATTTTAGCAATCAAGGTATCGTCCGGTTTCTTGCCTGTGATGTTTGCCACGAGGTGTGAAACATGCGCAGAATCGAACCGGCGCAGTACTAGTGACTGAACGTGCGTGTCCCCATCCTCGCGGGCCAATTCCCACCCAGGCCTGTGGGTAATCAGGATCATCAGAGGAAGGTCGCTGGAAATCGACTTAAAGCGCTCCAACAAGGCTTGTGTGGAAGGATCGATCCAATGCGCATCTTCGACACACAGAACAACAGGGCACACGTCTGATCGCACCTGCACTGAGTGAATCAAAGTTTGGATTGTGATGTCGCGCTGCTCCTGCGGCGACATCTCGAGCACCTTTTGGGCTAGCGCACTACGAGGTGCAACCAAAGCTGCGAAGACAGGTAGAACTTGTTCCCAGTCCAGTCCCGGCCGTCTTTCCAGCATCTTCCTGGCATGTTCAAGGATCAGATTGTCATCGAAGTCCGGTTCGACACCTGCGTCCTGGGATATCCGTTGGGCAACCGGATGAAAGGGGCTACTGCTGAGATAAGGAGAACAATTCAGCCTTATGATATCAGCCTGGTCATTCGCGGTGATATCTTTAAGGAATTCCTCTGTAAGTCGCGATTTCCCAATCCCGGCTTCACCGGACAGCAGCACAACCTCTCCATGACCATTCTGGGCACGTTGCCATGATTGCAGCAGAATACCCTTTTCGTAGTCCCGGCCGATCATAACACTGTCGACATCATCGCGATGTGCGGCTCGGAACCGGCTTTCCGCACTGCGTTCCGACACCACTTTCAGCAGAGTCCGAGGCTCTGCAAAACCCTTTAGCTCTTTCTTCCCAAGAGATTTGTATTCAAATATCCGATGCAACGCTGTCTCGGTTTCTTCTGCCGACAACACGACCGAGTTTGGTTCCGCAAATTCTTGAATTCGCGCCGCAAGATTGACAACTGGGCCCGTCATGGCCCCTTCTTCATATGTGTTTTCACCGATATTATCGCCGACAACGACATCACCACTCGCAATACCCAGCCTTACTGACAAGCGCTCTCCGTCCGGGGTTTTGAGTTCGCTGACGCGATGAACGGCCTCAAGACCGGCTTTGATCGCCCGAATTGCGTGATCTTCGTAGGCCCTCGGCCAGCCAAAAAACACGAGAAGACCGTCGCCCAAGTATTTTGCAACATAGCCACCATATCGACTTACGGCGCCCGCAACGGCGTCTTGGTAGTTCTGTAGTAAGTCCCGCATATCTTCGGGGTCAAAACGATTGGTGAGTTCCGTCGAGCCGACGAGATCGGCAAACAAAACGGTTACGTGGCGCTTCTCTGCAGTGGCCGTCTCACTAAGCTTACTTTTGAGCAGATCGTCACTTTTTGAATGGTTTGAGATGGGTGCGTTTACGTTTTCCGGGGGGTATTCACGGGATGCTTGTGGCGATGAAGTTGCGCGTTGCTGGCCGCCTAGCTCTTGCACCGCGGCGAGGATGATCTTGCGGTGGCCAAGGCTCACGCCGAGCTCTTTTAAGTCGTCGTCTGACAGAAGTGGCAAAACACGCGCATCAATATCATTTGCCGCAAAAACATCTGCGTACTGACTCAGTTCGAGATCTTTTAACCACTTTCCAATTTCGACCGACATCTTTGGATCATGCTGGGATACGCATCACTAATCAAGAATACGCATTCAAAACGGGATGACCTTTAATGAATAGCCGCAGAATATCTTTGCCATCAGATCAACCGACTAGGTCGGTTCTTGCCCCAGCATTCTAGAATTGCGCAACTTGCCAATTAGCTGCACGTATTTGATGATTTGTCTTTGAAGAGACCTGTGACCGCGATGTGCGAATGCACGCAGCGTTAGGCCACATTAGCGCAGTGAACGTCTACTTTGATGGGCCGCGACGCGGCATACAGACTCAGCTATGTAAGGCAGCTTTGCGCCGCCCAAGATGAGCCAACCTGACACACCACTACAGATGCTGCGCTGAGTCTGAAGTCGGTTGCGAGCCCACTTTGCCGGGTGCTGCACTGCGCAAGAACGTCTACTCTCGTGAAGCGTGCCAAAAACGATCATTTTTGACGCCCACAACACCAACGTACACTCGCAATATTCGCTGAGTGACTTGTGAGTCGTTCGGCTGCTTTGAGCCAGGAGCGGTGTTCACATTATTATTGCATTATTGCGTGCGACAGTTTGCATTGCTTTACTATTTAAGAGTTCTCCGTGGTTCCATTGGGAGTTTTTAATAATGCGATTGACGTTTTTGACTATATGCACTTGTGCTTTGCCAACGCTCGCGTCCGCCGCGGATGTTGGGCAGGAAGCAATTGACGGCTGTATCGACCGATTGCGCGTTGTAGGTGGGCCAGATGGACAAGGTGGTACGGTGCTCTCTACCGAGTTTTCCGAAGCAAACTCGCTTGTCATGCTGCAAGACAGAGGCGAAACAATCTGGCGATGCCTTGTCTCAAACGATGGTCAGGTTGCCGAGTTGAGCGTTGCACAAGCCGCAGATGACGGCGGTGGTGCGATGGCGGGCTCTTCTGGCACAGGCGCGCCAAGCACGGAGCGCGTGCAGTTCGCAAGTGGCACTTCCGGTGCGGAGCTGACCGGCTCTCTCCTGCCACAAGAGAGCCGGCGGTATATCCTGGGTGCGCGCGACGGTCAGTTCCTTTATTTCCGTCTCGCCGCGAACGGACCCGGAATGACTTATGTGATCTATAATCCGGACGGGTCTGTGCTGCTCGATGAAACGGGCGCGGCGCAAGAGTATCGTGGGCAGCTCTGGCAGTCGGGAGATCACGTGATCGAAGTCTACAACACTTCGAACGGTGCACAGTCCTACAACGTGATCTTTGGCATCGAATGACATGAATACGGAAGAGTTTCCGCATCAAATTGGAGAATCCAATAAGAAATCGTTTATGCTGGTTTGTGCATTTGCGACACTCTGCGCAGTGGCGGGTTGCGTGGAGACTTCAAGCCCCACGGCACCTTCAACTGACCAACCGTCCGTGGGAAGCTCCACCGATCTTTCCGCATTTGAAGGTGCGCGGGCCGGTCAGGCCGAGATGGGCATACAAAACCTCGGCTATGAGTTGATCCGGACAGACGGTCTAACTGCCTTCTGGTTTAACCGCAGCACGGGTGCCTGCGCACGCATCGCGACTGCCGATGGCCGTTATTCGGATGTCACTATGCTGCCCGCCGCAGATTGCTAATGCTCTAGGTCGTGGCTGAACACTTGGTCTGATTGAAAGGAAGCTCCATGAAATACACGCTTGCAGCCGCAACACTGTTCGTCGTTTTGGCAGGATGTGCAGAAGAGCAATCCTTCACCACGGAAGCGGATATTTCCGAAGCAAACCGGAACACCGAATGCCCCGTTGATGTATCGGAAGCGGATCGCGCCAACTATCTTGCGTGCAACTAACCTGACATCGGCATCCGGAGAGTTTCACTTTAACATACCGAAGAGATTAAGCAGTGTCAGGATCCGCAAATACCTGTCGTTGGGTTGTTCGAACCGTAGGGGTCTTTTACCTCATGGCACTTGCGCTGATTCTGGTCGGCACCTTCGGGCTTTTTGGTCAGCAGCGAGACCCTTTGTCCGGTATATTCCTGCTGCCCATAGGATTGCCATGGGTTCCTTTGACAGATTGTTTTCCAGAGGCTTGGCGTCCGTGGCTTGCAAGTCTGGCTCCGGCGCTCAATCTTGTAATCCTAACGTTGCTTTGCCGTCGCATAAAACGACGCCACTAGACATCATTTCAGTTATTTGAAAGGGACGCTGTGAGCCTTGATATTCCACATATGATTGTCACCGTAGCAATCAGCTTTGCTGTCCTCTGGGGCCTCGACCAGACGACACTTTTTGCGAACATGCCGAAACGAAAAGCAACAGTGCTTAAGTTTGTCACCCTATTCGTTGCAATCTTAATTCTGAACCTAATCTGGCCTTACGGGTCGAAGGGCTAACCAGAGACGCAGCTTTGAGGATCGTAGCTGCAGATCGGTAGTACACCGACGTCGCGCCTTTCGAAGGCAGCCGACCGTCCAAGTTCGAAGTGACGGCGTAATGGTTGCGAAACACTGATGCGAGGAACATAGGGTCACAGGGTTCACCGACATCCACGTGCAGTCATTTTTGAGATCGGGTGCCTTGTCTGCAGAACGATTGATCGCTGTGACGACTAAATCCTCTGCGAGCGCAGCATCGAGGACAAGCTTACCTCTCCACCCATTCACGCCCAAAAGAACGGGCTAAAAAACCTTCTCCTTTCGATCAGGAACTGCACTTGCGACCTGCCCTCAGGCGGAGAGGCAAATCTTGTTGCTGTCCGGATCCCTGACGTAGGCCGAGAAACGCGGTCCCCGTTGGTTCGGCTCGCCTTCGCTCGTGCCACCTAGCTCGATGGCCAACGCATACAGCCTTTCGACCTCTTCAGCCGACCCGACGCTGAAGCCGACCATGGTTCCGTTTCCATTGGTGGCAGGGTTTTCGTCGAACGGGATGGCTACTGCAAAGGCAATGCCAGGTCCGAGCCAGTACGTCATTCTGTCGGTGGGCGAGACACGCTCCATACCCGTTTGACCAAAAAGCTGATCATAAAAGTGCGTTGCGGCGGCCATGTCGTTGGTACCTACGACGAAGTAGTTCATTTGCATGGTGCGATGTCCTTTGAAGATAGCGCGGAGTGTTGAGAGCGTCACTGATGGGTCAGTCTGAAGAACTCGATCAGTTGACCGTTCGGATCGGTGATCTTGAGCAGGTGGATGCCCGGCTCTTCGATGATCTTTGGAGCGGCCACGCCGGCGGCAATGGCACGGGCGTGCAAGACTTCCAGATCGGCGGATTGCAGGTAGGGAACCGCGCCCGAACCTGCCTCGGCCCCCGGTGCGTACTTATCCCGTGACACGATCGCGAACCAGCCACCAGCCACGTCGAACGCCACGAATTCTGGTAGCCCGATTGTCGGTTCACTGTCGAACAGGGCGCGGTAGAAAGCCTCCGATTCCTCCATGTTGTCGGTCGGCACATAGGCGCCCATGGCCATGATCGTCGCAGTTCCCCGCCGCTCGGAAGACTCCGCTGCGAGTGTTGTTGGCAGAACAGCGGCGAGGGTTAAGGCAATGAAACGTCTCATATTCTAATCTCCTTGGTTGAAGCCTTTCCTGCTTTTACCTCGCCTATGCTGACAGCGTGTTGTCAGCATGGTGTCAGTATGATCTGTTTCTTAGAAAGGAGATCACATGAGGCGCGGCGACAGGCTATTTGAAGTCATCGAGATTCTGAGGCGCGCCAAAGGCCCGATCTCAGCCCAGTCCATTGGTGAGGAACTGGGCGTGACCAAACGCACGGTGTATCGCGATATTGCTGCGCTGATGGGGCAGGGCGTGCCAATAAATGGCGAGGCGGGGGTCGGCTATGTGTTGGAGCCCGGCTTTCATATGCCACCGCTGATGCTCACCCCGGATGAGATCGAGGCCGTTACGCTTGGTGTGCTGTGGGTCCAGACCCGAGGCGAACCCGAGCTTGCGCTAGCGGCTGAGAAGCTGATCACCAAGCTGGAAGCTGTCGCACCTGACAAGTACCGGACGTCGTTTCTTCAGCCGGCGGTCAGCGTCGCGCCCGTCACTCAGCCGGATGAAGTACTCGGCGCGGCGGCAATTCGTCTGGCCATTCGGTGTCGCAAAAAGATAGCCTTGAAGTATTCAGATAACTCAGGCCAAAAGACCCGTCGCGTGATATGGCCCATACTGCTGGGTTATCGAGACACCAGCCGCATCATCGCCGCATGGTGCGAGATGCGAGAAGGTTTTCGTTACTTTCGGACAGAGCGGATCATTGACGCGGAGGTCCTCGAAGACAGTATTCCTCGGCGAATGGACCTACTCCGCGCCGAATGGCGCGATGCAGGTGATGCAGAACGAAAGCGCTATGAAGAAGGGGCATAGGGCGGGGCTTGCCGCAGGACCGCTTTGCGAAATCTGCAGCGCTGCTTTAGCAACGGCTCGTTTGGGCCGGAACCGCCAGTTTCTTGGAGTGGACCGAAGGTTGGCTTCGTCCGCAAAGCAGGTATTGAGCGAAATTCGCTGAACGCCAGCATCGAGCCCACAGCACAAAGGCTTGAAGGGCAGCGCGCCTAGGTTCTGCTTTGCAATTTACTTGCAGATCGGCAATTCCAACGGCGGCTGTTTGGGCAAAGATGCTCTCCAACTATTTATGATCGGCTGTAGGCTGCTTTTGGGCCAAAACTTTGGTTCACCAATCGCTTTTAGGCAAGCTGCGTTCCAGTAAACTCCAGTTCGAGAAAGTGATTTTCCCTTTTTTACCGCCTTGGCGACAGCGTTTATGTCTTTGGATTCTGGGTAGATATACAGGGTTGTTGGGTTCCCTTCTACAAGCGCCAAAATCTCTTTTGAGGCGGATTGTGACCAGGTTGTGCAACCATTGCTACGACCACCAGTGTAGTTCACAAGCCTTCCGTAAGGGACATAGCCATCGTTGTCTGCATGCGTGCTTTGAGGGTTTTTGAACCTGCATTGCCACTTCAGGAAGACAGCCGGATGGCCTCCGATGGCGCGCTCGCGGGCATTGCTCGTTTCTCCTTCACCATCAAACAAAAGAAACGTGCGGTAGAACGGCTGCGTTTTGCCGGAATGACTGTGGTAGCCTTTGAAGGACGTGCGGGTTTCAGCCGTCACATAGGCGCCTCCGGCGGTTAGTTTAGAGCCCTCTGCATTGCTGAAGTTCTTCGCGCATTGTCGGCCATTCGAAAAATTGGCGCGCTGGAGTTTTCGGCCATTGCCATAGCCGGACGAAACCGCTCGGAAGGACTTTTGTGACTCGCAGATGACATAAAAACGCTTGCCCGGATTGCCGTTTCTCGCAGTGCTGGGGCGGGTTGCGTCCTTGGCAAGGTAGCAAGGGTTCCTGACTTCGCCTCGGCGTAGTTTCTTGATGTAAAGCGCTCGTGCCCTTTCCAGAACGATCGGCGCGATTTGCCCCTCACCTGTACCCACGTGCTTTTGTAGCCACGCTGGAACATCTTGCGTTATCGCATTGGCGCGGTCCGGTAGGGCGCCCACCGACATGGCGATTGTTATGACCGAGAGTGCGAGACGGAGTGAATTCGGTAGCAACGGGAAATCTCCTGCTAGAATGTCCTCGGGTTCAGTCTACCACAGTTCTTGCGCGCTAGGATGCTGGCCAAGTTTACAAGCGAAGCCTGCTGTTGCCTCAAATCCCACTTTTCGTTTGCGGAGGCTTTCTTACATCTTGGACAATAAATCCTAGGATGTTGCGTAGGTGTCTGGACATTCCGAGATTTGCTTCCAAATGAATGCCATGATCAAACGTCGCAAGTTCCTGTTGGCAACCGCAACCGCAATTTGTGCTCCGTATATTGCACGGGGACAAACGGTGGTGCTGAATGATGTAATCAGCGGTCTTCCGCAGTTGCATTCACTGCAAATTCAACGCGGAAATGAGGTCATTTTCGCGCAGGCCCAACAGGGTGCAGGCCTGGATAGACCGGCCAACATAAAGTCGTGTTCGAAAAGCATTGTGGCTTTGTTGCTTGGGACGGCGATCGACCGGCGGGAAATCCCATCTGTAGATGCCACCTTGCAGGAGGTTGCTCCGCGGCTTTTGCCCGCTAATGCGACGCCCGGTTCCGAAAGCATTACGATGGAGGATCTGGTAACGCTCCGGGCAGGGCTCGAAAGAACCTCGGGCAGCAACTATGGAGAATGGATCAACTCTCCCAACTGGATCGCGGACGCGCTGACGCGACCGATGGTTGCTGAACCCGGAGAGCAGATGCTCTATTCCACAGGATCGACCCATGTGCTTGGCGCAGCATTGACTGTGGCGACCGGACAAAGCCTTTTGAGGCTGACGCGTGAGAGGCTGGGTGCACCACTTGGTATCGAGATCCCCGCTTGGACGAGGGATCCGCAAGGTTACTACTTAGGTGGTAATGAGATGGCGATTACGCCGAGGTCAATGTTGAAGATCGCGGTGTTGCTTCGGGACCGCGGGGCTTTTGCCAACACGCAAATCATTCCTGAGCGTTGGGTTTTGGAATCGACCAAGCCACACGGCCGCTCACCTTTCTCTGGACTAGACTACGGCTATGGCTGGTTTCTTTCCCCTTCAGGCTATGCATTGGCGCGTGGGTACGGAGGCCAAATCATAGCGGCCCATCCTGATCGAAACCTTGCTGTCGCAATAACATCTGATCCTACGCGTCCCGCCCGTTCTGGAGGCTATTTTGGAGAATTGGTCAGGTTGTTGGATGGTCCGATTTTGAACGCTACCTAGACGTTTCATAAACACTGCTTAGGGTTGGTCACGTTTGGCCTCAACGTTGCTGGACTATCAATCAGCTTTTTGCTTCGCCGGGGCGGTGGAGCAACTGGAAAGCCGACCAATTACTCTTCTGAAAGGTGAAAGAGGCGGTGACCAGCTTGACTGAGATCCCAAAGTCTCGCTTTGCCGGTCCAGGCAGGTCGGTCAAAGAGCCCGTTCAGATTGAAATTGCTTGAATGACGCGATTTATGCACGGCATTGAGTGCATTCCCAATTGGCCCAACCGAGACCGGTTCGAATTTGTCTGAGAGCAACACTCATTTCTTTCAAGCGAGTTTGTAAGCAGCCGAGAATGGCGGCATTGGCTCTCAACTCGGAAATCACGAAGCTTGGTTTCAAAGGCGTGTCTCGAGCCACGAGTCGCCGCTTGCACGAGTTGCACAAAACGTCGACTGTGAGCTCACGGACGCTTGATGATTACTGCTATGTTTTCCTGTATTGTTTGGTTGCCAAATTTGACCAAACACCTCTTCGTTTTCTCGATCAGTTTCGAAAGTGAAGCGAAGAATTACCTCAAGATTTTGGCTTATCTGATTGATTTAATAAGGATACAGGCCCGTGACCAGTCTGAAGGCAATCCACCATGCTGCAGTCATTTGTTCGGACTATGAACGGTCCAAGGCGTTTTACTCAGAGACGCTAGGTTTAAGAATTGTTGCGGAGAATTTCAGGGCTGAGCGGCAATCTTGGAAGCTGGATTTGGCGTTGCCGGACGGCTCTCAGATTGAACTGTTTTCCTTTCCCAACCCGCCCAAACGCATGTCTCGTCCCGAAGCACGAGGTCTGCGGCATCTTGCGTTTGTTGTGGATGATATCGAGGCGCAGAAAGACAGCCTGGAACAGAAAGGTGTCCTCGTCGAAGATATCCGTGTCGATGAATATACCGGCCATCGGTTCACTTTCTTCACCGATCCGGACGATCTTCCATTGGAGCTGTATGAAGCGAAGCCGATTGCTTTGAAGTGATATTTCTCGTCTTTTAGGCTGAGCGAAGCAGGGAGGAAGGCGCATGGAAGTAAAACCTCTCACCGGTGGATTGGGTGCGGAAATCGTCGGGGCGGACATCCGGCGTGAAGATCAATTCGACGCAATTAAGTCAGCCTTCGCTAAGTATTCCGTTATCGCACTGAGGGGTCAAAGTGTTAGCCCGCAAGAGCATCTGACCTTTGCGAGAAGGTTCGGCCCAATCAATGTGAACCGATTTTTCAAACCGGTGGATGGCTATCCTGAGATTGCCATGGTGTTGAAAGAGAAGGATCAGAAAGAAGCTGTGGGAGAGGGGTGGCATACTGACCACTCCTATGATCAGGAGCCTGCTATGGGCTCGATCCTGCACGCCCTTGAGGTTCCGCCCCATGGTGGCGACACGTTGTTTGTGTCGATGGCTGCCGCCTACGAAGCTTTGTCGCCCACGATGCGTGGTTTCTTAGATGGCTTGTGGGCGGTGCATTCCTCTCGCCATGTCTTTGGCGACAGCATTGTGGACACAGAAGCCGCAAAAAGCGGCCGGTTGGGGAACGCCGAAGCTGCCACGCAAGACGCTTTACACCCCGTTGTCATCACGCATCCGCTCAGCGGCAGGCGAGGGTTGTTCGTCAATCCTGTGTTCACGACCAAAATCAAAGGCTTGAGCGAGGATGAGTCCACCGCAATGCTGGGTATGATTTATGATCATTGCAAGCAGCCTGAATTCCAATGTCGCCTGCGTTGGCAGGAAGGGGACATCGCCATTTGGGATAACAGAGCGACGTGGCACAAAGCGATCAACGACTACCACGGGTTTCGACGTCTTATGCACAGAGTGACGGTGGAAGGGGTCGCTCTGACGCGTTGATGCAAGTGGCGCGCGGCGAATTTCTGCGACTCAGTTAGAGTGTCGGCACGCGGTGAATCTCTTCGATTCCCTGTGATAGTTTTGGATGAGGCATCGAACGCCGCGTTTTTAGCCATGTTTTCTTGCCTTTAAGGTGGGCACAGAGTTTTTTCTTGTCAAATTTGGAACGTTCCATTACATATTTTGGAACGTTCCAATTGTGGGGAAATCAGATGAACTGGGCATTTGTCGGAGCGAGCACTATAGCTTCGCAATATATGTTGGGCGCGGTGCGTCAGCAGACAGGCAACGACGTGACCTGGGTCGTCAGTAATTCCTCTGACCGGGTGCAAACCTGGGCTAAGAAACACGTTATTCCCAATGCAACCACAGACCTGAACGCGGCGCTGTCTGACGATGGCGTGAAAGCCGTCTACATTTCTTCCACAAATGAGAAGCACCATGGTCAGGCGATGGCTGCCATCGCGGCTGGTAAGCATGTTCTTTGTGAAAAGCCGCTCGGGATGACGCAAGCGGAAGCTGTCGAAATGGTGCGTGCAGCCGACGCGGCTGGCGTGACTTTTGGTACTAACCACCACCTGAGATGCTCTGGCAGTCATCGTGCCATTCGCGACCAGATCGCAGATGGGCGCGTCGGCGAGGTTCTTTCGCTGCGCATCCATCACGCAGTGCATTTGCCCGAAAACTTGCAGGGGTGGCGTATCAATTCGGCCGATGCTGGTGGTGGCGTGATCCCAGACATCGTCGTTCATGACGCGGATGTCACCCGCTTCCTGCTAAATGAAGACCCGGTGTCTGTTGTCGCCCAAATGGCCAGCTCTGGGATGGGGCAGGGTGTCGAAGACTCGTGCATGTCCGTCTGGAAGATGCCCTCAGGCGCGATGGTCATGACGCATGAAAGCTTTACGCACCCCTTTGCCGGGTCTGGCCTGCAGGTGCATGGAACCGAGGGTTCGATTTTTGCGGATGGCGTCATGACGCAGCGCCCGGTTGGGGCAATACAGCTGGTGACTGAAGCCGGAAGTGAAGAGATCCCGTTTTCGGACCACTCTCTCTATGTTCAAGGCGTTTCGGAATTTGTCGCCGCGGCGGCGGGACAAGGCCGTCCTGCTGCCGACGGGCCTGATGGAGTGAAGTCGCTGTCAATCGCGCTGAGCGTTCGTGAGGCCGCAGCGTCGGGCGATCGTATCAACATAGATTATGGCGGTTTTTGATGACCAAGCTTGTTTCCGTTTCCGAGGCCGTTTCTCGTATCCCAGACAATGCGGTTGTCACCGTATCGTCGTCCTCTGCGCTGGGGTGCCCCGACCTTGTGCTGAAGGCACTCGGAGAGCGGTATCGCTCTGAAGGGCATCCGCGCAACATTACAACGCTGCACCCAATTGCCGCCGGGGATATGTATGGCGTGAAGGGCATGGATTATCTGGCGCAGGATGGGCTGCTAAGCTGCGTTCTCGCCGGATCGTACCCGTCGGGCCCTTCCAGCCTTGAGATGCCGGAAATCTGGAAGATGATCGTCGAAGATCGAGTGGCCGCATACAACGTGCCATCGGGAATTCTGTTTGACATGCACCGCGAAGCCGCAGCGCATCGGCCAGGGGTCTTGACGCAAGTCGGGCTTGATACTTTTGTGGATCCTGTTCGCGAAGGATGCGCGATGAATACGCGTGGTGCGGCGGCTCCAATCGTTAACCGAAAGGAATTCGACGGTCAGACTTGGTTGCACTTCCCAAACATCAATCCGAACGTGTGCGTTTTGCGTGCAACCACGGCGGATGAGTTTGGCAACCTGACCTATGAACATGAAGGAGCCTATCTGGGCGGGTTGGAGCAAGCGATTTGCGTACGCAACCACGGTGGACTCGTGATCGCACAGGTTCAAAGAGTGACTGCCGCCGGAAGTTTGCGCCCCCATGACGTGCGCGTGCCGGGGCATCTGGTCGATCTGATCGTTGAAGACCCGGAGCAGATGCAAACGACCGAGACGCCCTATGACCCTGCGATCTCTGGCCAGATTATGCGCCCTTGGGACAGTTTTTCGCTGGCCGAGCACGGTGTCGAGAAGGTCATCGCGCGCCGCGCCGCCCAAGAACTGCGCAGCGGCATGAGCGCCAACTTGGGCTTCGGCATCAGCGCAATGGTCCCGCGTGTTTTGTTGGAGGAGGGCCATCCTCAGGCTGTGACATGGGCGATCGAGCAGGGGGCCGTTGGTGGCGTCCCATTGACCGGGTTTGCTTTTGGGTGCGCATCCAACGCGCACGCATTTGTGCCGTCACCGCAGCAATTCATCTATTTCCAGGGCGGCGGGTTCGACATGTCGTTCCTCTCTTTCCTCGAGGTCGATGTAGAAGGCAATGTGAACGTCTCCAAACTTGGTAAGAAGCCCTATCTGACTGCAGGATGCGGCGGCTTTGTCGATATTACCGCGCGGGCCAAAAAGATCGTGTTCTCCGGCTGGTTCGAAGCCGGCGCCAAGATTGATCTGGCGGATGACGGTATCCGTGTGAATGCCCCCGGAAAATTCACCAAGATGGTGGATCAGGTCGAGCATGTCACATTCTCGGGCCGCCGTGCCCGGGAAACCGGTCAGGATGTGCTCTATGTGACTGAGCGTTGCGTCATACGCCTGACGGATCAGGGGCTGGTCGCGACGGAAATTATGCCCGGCATTGAGGCGCAGCGCGATATTGTCGAAGCCTCGGGCGGTCGCGTCAAAGTCGCGGAAAACGCGGCTCAGATGCCAAAGTCGCTATTCGCAGTCGGCCCGATGGGGATGACACTGTGAGCAATCTGCGCATTCATATCGAAGGTGCAACCGCCGTCCTGACTTTGGACAACGAGGCCAAGCTCAATGCGCTAACTGTAGATATGCTGCACGCGCTGGAAGCTAGCCTTACAGAGGTCGAGCGTGACGCGTCCATTCGTGCGCTTGTTCTGACTGGCGCAGGCGAAAAAGCGTTCTGTTGTGGGGCCGATATTGGCGCTTGGGGTGGTCTGAGCCCCGCCGAATTCGCGCGACATTGGGTCCGTGATGGACATCGTATCTTTGACCGTCTGGCGGGGATCGGCAAACCAACAATTGCTGCGATCAACGGCCACGCGTTCGGCGGTGGGCTAGAGCTGGCCAGTTGCTGCGATCTGCGCCTGATGACCCCGCGGTCCACGCTGGCTTTGCCCGAAGCTCGGGTCGGGATCGTGCCCGGCTGGTCCGGGACACAGCGATTGACCCGGCTGATCCCCGAAGCTGCGGTGAAGGAGATGGCACTCTTCGGGCGCCGAATTGGTGCCGACCGCGCGTTGGCTTTAGGCTATGCGACCGAGGTGACTGACGACGTTCTGGCGCGCGCGCTTGAGATTACCGCAGAACTTAGCGACCTTTCGCCCCGCGCCACCGAAATCTCAAAAAACATGATCCATGCAGCGGTCGGCGAAGACACACATGCCGTGGTCGAAGCCCTTGGTAGTGCAGCAATTGCCGCCTCAGCGGACCGCGAAGAAGGCGTTGCTGCGTTCATGGAAAAACGTAACCCCACATTTTCGGGCCTTTGACAATATGAAAGATATCACCATCAACCCTGCTATCCCGTTCGAGCTTCCGCCGGTGTTCGAAGGTCGGCATCTCATCGATGGCAGGTGGCAGAATAGCGCGTCGGATGAGACTTTCGAACGG
This sequence comes from Ruegeria profundi, assembly GCF_049800715.1. Taxonomy (GTDB): domain Bacteria; phylum Pseudomonadota; class Alphaproteobacteria; order Rhodobacterales; family Rhodobacteraceae; genus Ruegeria; species Ruegeria profundi_A. The sequence continues at coordinate 327,383 of NZ_JBNAFO010000002.1, read as the reverse complement.
CGTTCGCCCTCGCACGGGCACATTGTCAGCCGTTCGGCCTTGGGTGGCGAGGCTGAAGCCGAGGCGGCGATCTTGGCGGCACGCAAGTCGTTCGACAGCGGTGTGTGGAGTCGGGCATCGGGCAAAGAGCGGGCCACCGTTTTGCTTAAGGTTGCCGACCTGATTGAACAGAATGTCGACCGGATCGCACTGATCGAAACGCTGGAAAGCGGTAAGCCGATCAGCCAATCCAAGGGCGAGGTCGGCGGTGCAGCAGATCTTTGGCGCTATGCGGCCTCATTGGCGCGCAGCACCCACGGCGACAGCCACAATACTCTTGGCGCAGATATGATGGGTGTCGTGTTGAAGGAACCCATAGGTGTCGTGTCCATCATCACACCATGGAACTTTCCCTTCTGGATTCTCAGTCAGAAGCTGCCCTTCGCGTTGGCGGCTGGTTGTACCGTTGTTGTGAAACCGTCTGAGATGACACCGTCGACAACCTTGATGCTGGGCGAATTGTTGATCGAAGCCGGGTTGCCCGCCGGTGTATGCAATATCGTTCTGGGTTACGGAGTTCCCGTTGGCAGCGTGATGTCGAGCCATGACAGCGTGGACATGATCAGCTTTACGGGCTCAACCGCTGTGGGCAAGACGATCAGCGCAGTAGCGTCGGATACACTCAAGAAGGTCGCGCTGGAACTTGGGGGCAAGAACCCTCAGGTCATCTTTCCCGACGCCGATCTGAATGCAGCCGCTGATGCAGTTGTGTTCGGTGTCTATTTCAATGTTGGTCAATGCTGCAATTCAAGCAGTCGCATCATCGTGCATGAGGACATTGCCGATGAATTCCGCGAACGTGTCGTCGCCCTTTCGCGCAAAGTCAAATTCGGCGATCCTTTGGACCCGACAACGCAGGTTGGGGCTATCGTAACGTCCGAGCACAACTCAAAAATCGACGCGTATGTCAAACAGGCGCAGGCTTCGGGTGCGACTATTGATCTGGGTGGTGAGCCGCTGGAGGTCGAAGGCCTCGGCGCTCAGTTCTATCAGCCGACGGTGATTTCCGACGTCTCGCCTGATATGCCCATTGCCCGCGATGAAGTATTCGGGCCTGTTCTGTCTGTTTTGACTTTCAAAACACTGGACGAAGCCATCGCGCTCACCAATTATAGCGCTTACGGTCTGTCGGCAGGGGTCTGGAGCGAAAACGTTCACACCTGCCTAGAGTTTGCCCGCCGAGCAGAAGCGGGAACGGTCTGGACCAATACCTGGATGGACGGGTTCCCCGAGGTCGCTTTCGGTGGGGTCAAACAATCCGGGCAGGGGCGGGAAATCGGGCGATATGGGTTCGAGGAATTCTTCGAAGTGAAATCAGTGGTCATGCGCATCGGCAACAGCCGTGCAGCATGGGTTCCGCAAGACTAAGACCGGGCGCCAGATTGGTCCCGAGTGAGAATAACGCATTAAGGGAGGAAACAAGAATGCGTAAATTTATGAAGACAAAATCGCTGTTTGTAGCAGGTCTACTGTGCACGACCAGCCTTGCGCACGCTGAAGACGTGGAAGTTCTGCATTGGTGGACGTCTGGCGGTGAGGCCGCAGCACTAAACGTTCTCAAGGACGATCTGTCCGGACAGGGCATTGGATGGACCGACATGCCTGTAGCCGGTGGCGGTGGTGAGCAGGCCATGACCGTTCTGCGCGCACGCGTCACCGCAGGCAACGCTCCGACAGCCGTTCAGGCGCTGGGCTTTGACATTCTGGACTGGGCCGATCAGGGCGCGCTGGCGGACCTGAACGAAGTGGCAGCCCAGGAAGGTTGGGATGACGTCGTCCCAGATGCGCTGAAAGCCTTCGCCAAGCATGACGGCAAATGGGTTTCGGCCCCTGTTAACGTACACTCGACCAACTGGGTCTGGGCCAACAAAGCGGTGCTGGACGCCAACGGCATTGCTCAGCCCACCAACTGGGACGAATTCGTCGCAGCAGTTGAGGCGTTGAAAGCTGCCGGAATCACTCCGATCGCGCATGGTGGTCAGGCATGGCAGGACGCGACCGTGTTCGATGCTATCGCGATGTCGACGCTGGGGCCTGACGGTTACAAAGCGGCCTTCATCGACCTGGACGAGGAAACGCTGGGTGGCGACGCGATGAAAGAAGCGTTCGACCGTATGGCCTTTATCCGTGACAACGTGGATGAGAACTTCTCGGGTCGTGACTGGAACCTGGCGACAGCAATGGTCATAAACGGTGAAGCCGGTTTCCAGATGATGGGTGACTGGGCCAAAGGCGAATTCCTGAACGCGGGCAAAGTGCCGGGTGAGGACTTCCTGTGTTTCCGCTTCCCGGGTACTCAGGATCAGGTTACCTTTAACGCTGATCAGTTCATGATGTTTGATCAGGGCGGTACGGTATCGGCCGAGCAGGCCGCGCTGGCCAGCGCGATCCTGTCGCCATCCTTCCAGATTGCCTTCAACAAGGTGAAGGGCTCTGTCCCGGCTCGTACTGACGTGGACGGCAGTGATCTGGATGCATGTGGTCAGCAAGGCATGAAGGATTTGGCTGCTGCGGCTTCGTCAGGCAACCTGTTCGGCTCGATGGCACACGGACATGCCGCGCCTGCGTCAGTCAAGAACGCCGTCTATGACGTTGTGACCGCTCACTTTAACGGCGAGTACGGCAGCGAAGATGCCGTGACCGAACTGGTTGATGCCGTTTCAATCGCCAAGTGATCCATAAGTGATCCTCCCGATGGGGCGGCGGTCTGGCCGCCCTGTCACCAAGTGGGCGCAAAAGCTCCGATCTAACACGACTCGAACGAGGAGGGCGCGCCATGGCTGCTTCAGCCGACGCGGATTTTAAGACACGCCTTCAGAACTGGATACCCAAGCTGGTCCTGTCACCGTCGTTGGCGATGATGTTGGTCTTTGTCTACGGGTTCATTCTGTTTTCGGTCTACCTGTCATTCACCGACAGTCGCATCCTGCCGTCCTTTGGATGGGTCGGATGGGAAAACTACGACAAACTGTGGCGGCTGAGCCATTGGGAAACCTCGTTGATCAATATGGGGATTTTCGCGAGCCTTTATATCGTGATCTGCACCTGTATAGGCCTGGGTCTGGCGATCTTCCTTGATCAGAAAATCCGCGGCGAAGGGCTGCTGCGCCCGATTTACCTGTATCCGATGGCTCTGAGCTTCATCGTCACCGGTACAGCCTGGAAGTGGTTCCTGGACCCTGGCATCGGGTTGGAAAACGTGATGCACACATGGGGTTGGACCAGCTTCGAGTTCGACTGGATAAAAAACCGTGATTACGCCATCTACACGGTGGTTCTAGCGGCCGTCTGGCAGACAAGCGGCTTCGTAATGGCAATGTTTCTGGCCGGTCTGCGTGGGATCGACAATGAAATTCTGCGGGCCGCGCAAATGGATGGGGCCTCGAATTGGAACCTCTATCGCCGGATCATTATCCCGCAACTGCGCCCAGCCTTCCTGTCGGCCTTTGTGATCCTCAGCCATCTTGCGATCAAGACCTTTGACCTTGTCATCGCCCTGACCGGGGGTGGACCCGGTCGCGCAACCGAACTGCCTGCGACCTTCATGTATTCCTACACGTTCACACGGAACCAGATGGGGATCGGTGCGGCATCGGCCACGATCATGCTGATGACCATCGCGGCGATCATGATCCCCTATCTCTACGCCGAATTGCGGGAGAAACGCTGATGTCCCAAGCAACTCAGGATACCGCAATCCGAACCGGCCGCGTTACGCGCACGCTGATCTACCTGGTGCTGCTGCTGTTCGGTCTTTTCTACCTGCTGCCGCTCTACGTCATGCTGGTGAACTCTGTTAAGCCATTGGAAGAGATCACCGGCGGCGGCATGATGAACCTGCCGCAGGTGTTCACGATTGAGCCGTGGCTCAAGGCGTGGTCTTCGGCGCAGATCGGCGTCGATCCTACAGGGCTGAAGCCCTACTTCTGGAACTCGATCAAGATGGTAGTTCCGGCGGTGATCGTCTCAACCATTCTTGGGGCGTTGAACGGCTATGTGCTGACCAAGTGGCGCTTCAAATACGACACAATCCTATTCGGTCTGATGCTGTTTGCCTGCTTCATCCCGTTTCAGATTGTTCTGATCCCAATGGCGCGGATGTTGGGCATAATCGGGCTGGCAGGCACCACTTGGGGTCTTGCGCTTGTCCACGTTGTCTACGGTATCGGATTCACCACGCTGTACTTCCGCAACTACTACGCCGTGTTCCCGACCGAGCTGATCCGGGCGGCGCAGATTGATGGCGCTGGGTTCTTTCAGATTTTCTGGCGCATACTTCTGCCCAGTTCCGGGCCGATCGCTGTGGTTTCGATCATCTGGCAGTTCACCAATATTTGGAATGACTTCCTGTTCGGCGCGTCCTTTGCCGATGCCAACAGCCAGCCAATGACGGTGGCACTGAACAATCTGGTGCAGTCGTCAACCGGTGTGAAGGAATACAACGTTCATTTCGCAGGCGCCATTCTGGCGGCCATGCCAACTCTGCTCGTCTACATCGTGGCCGGTCGATACTTCGTCCGCGGCCTGATGGCGGGTTCGGTGAAAGGATAAGACCTCATGGGTTTTCTAGACATAGACAACGCGACCAAATCCTACGGGGCGGTCGAGGTTCTGCACAAGGTCGATATCTCGGTGCAGGAGGGTGAGTTCTTGGTGCTGGTCGGTCCCTCGGGCTGTGGCAAATCCACTCTGCTGAACATGATCGCGGGGCTGGAGGAGATCACCAGCGGTGAAATCCGCATCAAGGACCAGGTGATGAACGGGGTGCACCCGTCCAACCGCAACATCGCCATGGTGTTCCAAAGCTATGCTTTGTATCCCAATATGACGGTCGGGCAGAACATCACTTTCGGTCTTGAGATGCATGGTGTGCCCAAGCCTGAACGCGACAAAGCGATGCAAGAAGTTGCCAAGCTCTTGCAGATTGAGCAGTTGCTGGATCGCAAGCCCGGTCAGTTGTCCGGCGGTCAACGTCAGCGGGTTGCAATGGGTCGCGCGTTGGTGCGGAACCCGGACGTTTTCCTGTTCGATGAACCGCTCTCGAACCTCGATGCCAAGCTTCGCGTCGACATGCGAACCGAGATCAAGAAGCTACATCAGAACCTCGGCACCACCATCGTCTACGTGACGCATGACCAGATCGAGGCGATGACGCTTTCAAGCCGCATCGCCGTGATGAACGGCGGCTATGTTCAGCAACTGGGCACGCCGCAGGAAATCTATGACACGCCTGCGAATATCTTCGTTGCAACGTTTATGGGCTCGCCTGCGATGAACGTGGTACCGGCCAAGGTTACGGTTTTGAATGGCCGCCCCCATGCAGAGGTCGCCGTTCACGACGGATCTATGGCGCAACTTCCGTTCAGCCAAGACAACTTGGCCGCATGGGATGGGCGCGAGATCTTGTTGGGAATTCGCCCTGAGACTATCACCGATATGGATGGCGCGGATCGAAAGTCGTCGAACGTCGCGCAGATGACCAACCGTATCGTGGTGACGGAGCCCGCTGGATCGGACACCTTCGTCTCGATGCAATTGGGCGGACGAGATGTGATCGCGCGTATGCGTTCGGATGCCGAAGTGGCACCGGGTCAGGATTTCAACTTTGCAGTTAACATGGAAAAGGCCGTGGCTTTTGATCCCGAAAGCGAGATGCGGATCCTCCCATGAATCGGGCTGACGTCATAATCATTGGGTCGGGTATAGGGGGGGCAACGCTGGCTGCCGCGTTGGCTCCGTCCGGTCGTCGCATTCTGATCCTTGAACGAGGAGAGTGGTTGCAGCCCTCATCTCAGGATCGAGACCCAAGGGCGATCTTTGCCAATGGGCACTTCCGCCCCGATGAAACATGGCTGGATGGAGCAGGCGAGCCTTTCAATCCCGGAAACTACTACTGCGTTGGTGGCAATTCCAAGTTCTACGGCGCAGCTTTGATACGTTATCGGAAAGAGGATTTTGAGCCGCGTCAGCATATGGGTGGCTACTCTCACGGCTGGCCCATGCCCTACGAAGTGCTGGAGCCGGATTATACCGCCGCGGAACAGCTTTACGACGCGCATGGGACCACCAAAGAAGATCCCACCGAGCCACCGCACAGTGGGGATTACCCGCACCCACCTGTGCCGGATGAGGTTGATATTGCAGACCTGAGGACGCGGCTAAGCCAAGTAGGCCTGACGCCATCCTCAGTGCCTTTGGGCGTGGATATTGAGACCTGGCTAGAGGCTGGGCAAACAACTTGGGATGCGTTTCCCAATACATGCGGCGGCAAAATGGATGCCGAAACCTGTGCGCTTACCGAAGCATTGAAGCACGAGAATGTCGAACTTTTAACTAACGCGCGTGTCCGAAAACTGAAGGCTGATGCCTTTGGTCGCGTCACAAGCGTCGAGGTTGATGGCCACGGTGCCCTTAGTACGCCGGTCATCGTGCTCGCGGCAGGTGCGGTACAGTCCTCAGTCCTGTTGCTGCAGTCCGCGAACGACAATTGTCCAACCGGTCTTGCCAATCGGTCCGATCAGGTCGGGCGTAACTTCATGAACCACAATTGCTCGGCGGTTCTGGCCCTTCATCCTCTGCGTCGAAACAGGGCGGTCTATCAAAAGACATTGATGTTCAACGACTATTACAACAGCGACGGACAGGGTGGCTTGCCTTTGGGTAACATTCAGATGTTGGGAAAGATCACTGGACCGATCCTTGCGTCGCAAACCCATCTTCCGGGTCCACTTGCAGCACTGATCGCCAATCGCAGTTTTGATTTCTATGCCATGTCCGAAGATCTGCCGAACCCAGACAGCCGGGTGACGGTCGAAGGTGACCAGATCAGGCTGGATTGGAAACGCTCGAATTGGGCTGCGCACGAGGCCCTGGTTGCGCGGCTAAAGGCGCATCTGAAGCAGGCCGGGTTTCCCGTGGTACTGTCGCGACCATTTGATCGGCGCACTCCGTCGCATCAATGCGGCACGGCGCGGATGGGCAATGACCCGGCAAGCAGTGTCGTCGACACGTTCTGCCGCAGCCACGACCACAAAAACCTTTTCATCGTTGACGCGTCAGTTCTGCCGACATCAGCGGCGGTGAATCCGGCCCTCACGATAGCCGCACTCGCACTCCGTGCGGGGCGTCATATCATTGAAACGGAGTTCGCCGCATGACCGGAACAGCATTGGTGACCGGAGGACAACAGGGCATTGGACTAGGGGTGGCGCGCGCCTTGATCGCGGCGGGGTATAAGGTCGCAATAGCCTCTCGCTCTGCACCCGACAATCCGGTCGTGAGGGCGGCTTTGGAAGAGCTTGGCCCAAGCGCAATTTATGTGCAGCACGACGTGTCCGACATTGATCACGTTCCGGCGCTACTGGATCAGATCGAAGCCGATTTGGGCCCGATCACCGCGTTGATAAACAACGCAGGCGTAGGGGCACCGGTGCGCGGCGACATGCTGGATCTGAAGCCCGAGAACTGGGACTTCGTGCAGAACATCAACCTGCGTGGCGCGTTTTTTCTGGCGCAAGAAGTGGCTCGGCGCATGTTGGAGCAGCCGCACGATACCTATCGATCAATCACCTTTGTCACCTCTGTCAGCGCGACAATGGTGTCGATCGAACGTGCCGAGTACTGCGTGTCCAAGGCGGCCGCAGCGATGATGGCTCAGTTGTTCGCAGTACGCTTGGCCCCCGAAGGCATCGGTGTCTTTGAGCTGCGACCGGGCATCATCGCGACTGAGATGACGGCTGGCGTGCGCGACAAGTACACCGACCGTATCGAAGGCGGACTTGTTCCGGCGGCTCGCTGGGGTGAGCCCGAGGATATTGGATCCGTCGTCGTCCCACTGGTTCAGGGCCAGATGCACTTTGCGAACGGCGCTGTCATCCCGGTGGATGGCGGCTTGTCGATTTCACGTCTGTAAATCAAGGCGCATAAGAATGTCTGAAGGATATGATTTCATTGTCATTGGGGGCGGCTCGGCAGGCTCGGTGATCGCTGCACGTCTTTCCGAAGAACCCTCGGCGCGTGTGCTGTTGTTAGAGGCTGGCTCCACCGACCGTCACCCGTTCTTTCACCTGCCAGCCGGGTTCGCGAAGATGACCAAGGGTATCGGCAGCTGGGGCTGGTCCACGGTTCCGCAAAAGCACATGCAGAACAAGGTCTTCAACTACACCCAGGCCAAGGTGATCGGCGGAGGGTCTGCGATCAACGCGCAAATCTACACACGGGGTGCAGCTCAGGATTACGATGACTGGAGACAGATGGGGTGCGAGGGTTGGAGCTATGCCGACGTGCTGCCCTTTTTCAAAAAATCCGAAGACAACGACACCTACGACAACGAGTTTCACGGCAAAGGCGGACCGCTGGGCGTGTCCATGCCCGCAGCACCTTTGCCAATCTGCGATGCCTACATCAAGGCCGCAGGGGAAGTGGGGATTCCCGGAACGCGCGATGTGAATGGGGCGAAGCAGGATGGCGCGGGGTACTATCAGCTGACCCAGCGCAATGCGCGACGCTCATCTGCCGCGATGGCGTTTATCGCGCCAAACCGCAGCCGACCGAACCTGACGGTGCGCACCGGCGCACAGGTCCGCCGCATCATTGTGGACAAGGGCAGGGCAACTGGTGTCGAGATGATGAACGGGGACAAGATCCTGGCCGCGAAAGAGGTCATTCTGTCGTCAGGTGCCATCGGTTCACCGCGCTTGTTGCAACTGTCGGGAATTGGCCCAGCGGATCATTTGGACAGTCTAGGTATCGACGCGGTTTATCATCAGCCTCAGGTCGGCGCGAACCTGCAAGACCATTTGGATTTGTACTCGATTTGTGAAGTGACCGGCCCGCACACCTACGACCGTTTCGCCAAGCTTCACCTTTCAGCCTTCGCAGGTCTGCAATACCTTTTCACCCGCAAGGGACCGGTCGCGTCCAGTCTATTTGAAACGGGTGGGTTCTGGTACGCAGACCCGGATGCGCGTTCGCCGGATCTTCAAATGCATCTGGGGCTTGGTACCGGCATTGAGGCTGGGGTCGAGGCGATGCCCAACGGCGGGGTTACGCTGAACGCCTGTTTCCTGCGCCCCAGGTCACGCGGAACCGTCCGATTACAAAGTTCAGACCCTGCGGTGATGCCGCTTATTGATCCCAACTATCTGGCGGATCCTTACGATCGCGAGATGTCCATTCGGGGGCTAAAACTGGTGCAGAACATCCTCGCACAGGATGCGCTGAAGCCGTACATCCTGGCCGAACGTTTGCCGGGCCCGGACGTGCGGACCGAGCAGGAGTATTTCGATTTTATCTGCGTACATTCGAAAACATCGCACCACTGTGCTGGAACTTGCCGTATGGGCAGCGATGCCGATGCCGTGCTGGACCCGCGCCTACGATTCAATGGGATCGAAGGGCTTCGCGTCGCGGATGCGTCGATTATGCCGACGGTCAATTCATCCAACACCAATGCACCTACGATCATGATCGGGGAAAAAGCTGCCGACATGATCAAACAAGATCAGGGTTTCTAAAAATGATCCGCCACATCGTACTGACCAAATTCCGCGCCGATGTAGCCGAAGACACAATCGGAGCCATCTACAAAGGCCTCGAGGACGTGTCCAAGATCCTTCCCGGAGCCAGCGGGTTCACCGGGGGCCGAAGTGAAAGCCCCGAGCAGATCGAGCGCGGATACATGCATGGGTTCGTGATCGATTTCGACGATTGGGCCGCGCTGGAGGCCTATCAGAACAACGAAACGCACAAGGCGCTGGGCGCGCAGCTGGTTGAGAACGCCGTGGGTGGTATCGACGGCATTCTGGTTCTGGATTTGGAGGTTTGAGACAATGAAATTGATTTTGCCAAATCTAGATGGGCAATTGGAACCCTATGCGCTGACCGGAACGCCGCTATTACCGCGCGCGCCGCAGGTGCCTCTTACGCGCACGGCCTTTGCAGCGGCTCATGTGGTTTCTGATCCGCTGGCAGAACGTAACCCCTGGGATGGACGCCCCACGGTTGATTGGGAAGCGACACTGCGATTTCGTCAGGGGCTCTGGGATCAGGGGCTGGGTCTGGCCGAAGCTATGGATACCGCACAACGGGGTATGGGTGTCGATTGGGAGACCGCGTTGGAGCTGATCCAGCGCACAATGAAGGCGGCGCAAGCGCATCCGTTGTCGCCCCGGGTGGCTTGTGGCGCTGGGACCGATCATCTGCCTCTAAGCGCGTTGAACACAGCAGGTGAAATTCTGTCAGCCTACGAGCACCAGGCCGAGGCTATCGAGGCCGCCGGAGGGCAATTGATCCTCATGGCGTCACGTGCCTTTCCAGCGATCAACGCGGGTCCGGACACATATCACGACGTCTATCGCGCGCTTATCGATGGGGCGGCGAACCCAGTAATCCTGCACTGGCTTGGCGATATGTTCGATCCTGCATTGACGGGCTATTGGGGTATCACGGATATCGACGCGGCCAGCGACTTTGTGTTGTCCCTGATCAACGAAAATCCTGCCAAGGTTGACGGGATAAAAATATCCTTGCTTGATCAGGCACATGAAGAAGCCTTCCGCGCGCGGCTGCCGGACGACGTGCGCCTCTACACAGGTGACGATTTCAACTACGCCGATCTTATTGCCGGGGATGGAACGCATTTTTCGCACGCTCTGCTTGGCATTTTCGCTGCTATCGCCCCCGCCGCTAGCCAGGCGCTTGAGGCGTTGGCTATGGGCGACATGGATCGCTACAACGCGCTGTTCGCACCGACTATTCCCCTCAGCCGAGAGATATTTAAGGCTCCGACGCGGTTCTACAAAGCCGGGATTGCCTATCTGGCATGGCTGAACGGAGCCCAGTCTCATTTCATCATGCCGGGTGGGTTCCAATCCAGCCGTGACATCTGCCACTACGCGCAAGTGTTCAGATTGGCGGATCAGGCCGGTTTACTCTCGGATCCTGAACTGGCTAAAGCACGGATGACCACGCTTCTTAGCTTGCATGGAGTTGAACAATAGCCTGAATGCGAAGACCCACGATCATAGATGTCGCCAACTCTGCGGGCGTTTCCAAGTCGACGGTAAGCCTTGTGTTGCAGGGCAGCCCACAGGTGAAGCCGGAGACACGCAAGCTCGTCCATACCGCGATGAAAGAGATTGGGTATGTCTACAACCGATCGGCGGCAAATCTGCGAGCCACGGGAACGGCGCTAATAGGTTTGGTGATCAACGACCTAACCAACCCGTTTTTCACCGAGTTTGCGACTTCGTTGCAAATGGCGCTGGGGTCCCGAGGCTATGCGGTTGTGTTGGCCAACACGAACGAAGACCCCGAACTTCAGGATCAGGTGGTGGGCGCAATGCTCGAGCACGGTGTTTCTGCCTTGATCCTTTCGCCAGCTTATGGCGATGTCACAAACACCCTCTCCGCGGTAGAGCGAGCTGGCATTCCATTGATGCAAGTCTTGCGACAAGTTGAAAGCGAAACGGGCAGGTTTCCCTTTATCGCCCCTGATTACGCAGAGGGTGGACGCACGGCAACGCAGTACCTGATCGAAACAGGCGCGCGAAACATCGCCTTTATCGGTGGTCTGGATGGTGCCGAAGTCACTCAGGAAAGGCTGTCCGGCTATATCAGTGCCATGAAAGACAACCACTTGCAGCCTATTGTGAAAACAGGGGAATCCAGCCGATCATTTGGACATGAAGCGACGGCCCACCTATTCAAGGAGCATCCTGCGTGCGATGCCGCAGTATGTTTCAATGATCTTGTTGCTTTTGGGATGATCAATGCCTGCCATGAAACTCAGGTTAAAATTGGAACGGAGTTTCAGATTGTCGGTTTCGACGACATCAAGGAAGCATCAGAGTGCTGGCCAGCTTTGTCTACAGTACATTGCGGCGTCTCTGAGTTTGGAGAACAAGTTGCGGACACTGTTTTGCTGTGGTTGCAGGATGGTGTCGCGCCTGCGCAACACACGCGAACTACAACGCGCTTGGTATTGAGGCAAACTACGAAAGAAACGGTGTAACAAGAGGCTATACCAGCCCTTGTCGAGAGGTCTTGTCGGAGGAACTTTGGTTGAAGGGGGCAGAGCGGTTGCGCAGCTTTTGCCATTACCAGACCTGACTTTTTCAAACACTTCGAGTTTAGTCCCGAGATCATCCGCCTTGCGGTGACGCTATACACTCTCTTGCCGTTCTCGCTTCGGAGTGTCGAAGATCTGCTGCACGAGCGAGGCATCGACGTGAGTCCCGAAACTTTCCACCAATGTGCTTATTGATCCTTGTCAAGAATTGAGCGGGCAAGAAGTGGTACACTCAATGGCAATCTAGGGGAGGGGATTCATGGAAGAGTTGATTGAAATCGGTAGATCCTTTGTTCAGGCGATGCGTGAGCGCCGGGGCCTTGGAAGTGTTGATGAAATGTATGCCGAAAACGCGCAGTCGATTGAAGCCGTTGTGCCTCCGGTTCGACAATTTCGCGTTTCAAAGGGTCGCGAAGCCATCAAGGGAAAAAGAGAGGACTGGTTGGCATCGCATGAAATCCAAGAACTAGAAGTGGATGGCCCCTACGTCCACCCACCCAACCGATTTGGAGTCCGTTTCAGAGCCGAAGTCGTTCAGAAGGCCACGGGTGAGCGTATGACACTGCGCGAGATCGCAGTGTATTCGGTGGCGGAAGGCAAGATTGTGCTGGAAGAGTTCTTCATGCTGCCGAAGTAACATCATCGGCGATTTGTTGGTTCAGTCGGTGCGCACGGCTCTTGGGTGAAGTGAAATTCCGGGCGGAGGTCGGGAATGCAACACAGAACAGTGGCATATTATGTAGGAGTTGATGCGGAAGACGCGTCGATTTTGGAATGCGCTGAAACTGCCCGTACCCAGAACGACCACTTGAATTGCGTATTGATCGCGGCCTTACCTAACCTGCCTTACCTGAAGTATGGATCAAACAGGTTCGTGGAAGCGGGTCTTCCCTCAAACTGGTTGGATGTTCTTCACGCGAAAAATGCCGCCTTGAAGTCTCGGGCCACTGAAGTTGAAGCGCTTCTTGCTGGGCAGGGCGTATCTGCAAATGCAACTGGCTTCATGGGACTTGGAGCAGAGCTACAGCAACTTGTAGCAGAACAAGCCAAATGCTCTGATATCGCTTATCTAGACGCTGGATTGCGAAAAGATCCTGATTTATTTCACAAGATCGCGTGCGGAGTTTTGTTTCATTCGCCTGTCGCTCTGATGATCAATGGAGACCCGTTTGCCCAACGCGACCGCGTTTTTTTGGCATGGAATGACAGCTTGCCTGCGTCCAGGGCAACGCATTTAGCTTTACCCATTCTACTGGCGGCCAAAGAAGTCGTGATTGGGTGTTTTGATTTGCCGTTGCCTGAGGACGTAGAAGGTAGTGTGCCGGGAACTGACCTAGCTGAATGGCTCGGCCATCACGGTTGCAACTTGACCGTGTCGCAGTTCCAGTGCGGGGGGAATTCAATTGCAGACTGCATTCAAGAACGAGCAAGCGAAGCGGGGGCCGATCTCATTGTTATGGGCGCCTATGGGCATTCCCGTTTGCGAGAGTCAGTTTTTGGGGGCACGACGCACGCAATGTTGGAGCAGACAAGTTTACCAGTGCTTTTCGGACACTGATGAAGTGAGCCGAAGACTGTGACTTTCGGGAAGCCATAGCTATAATAATTCATCGTTAAATAGTTAAGAAACCATTTTTTTAAGAGTTTGCTTGAGGTTGAAGCGTGTTTGCCCGACCGTTTTCGCCAAGGAACGCTATCACAATTGACGTTAGTTCATCCCAGTCAGTAAACTCCCTTGCCCCTTCTCGTGGATCGATTTTTCGACCGAGCAAGACGACGTGCTTGAGGATCTCCCTCTCAAAATACCCGTAGTTTTCGGGTCTCACCGCGCCTGCGATCAAAGCCGTCGCATTTGGTTCAAAACCTGTCCGCAGAAGCATTTCGTCAAGATAGTCGCGTGCTTCTTCTCGACCTGACGCAAAAGCAGCTTTTAAACCGACGGAAAGCACGAGAGACTTTCGCTTCATTAGGGCGTCTCTATTTGAAGCGATAAATGTCTCGAATGAATTGGGGTGCCTACGCTCGTGGACAGGGGCCAGAAGAATAACCTTGACCGCATCGTCAAGTGAAACGTGGCTGGGCATTTCATCGGTATTGATAAGCTTTGCGTTGAAACAGGCATTCTTCGCGAGATCGCTGATGAAGCGCGCAATCTTTGCTGTCTGGCCTTCGACCGTGGCGAAGGCGATGAGTACAGTCATTCCGATCCTCCCATAAATCGGTCTGAATAGATTGCTTATTATGAATGAGTGACGTGCGTTGCCCTTGATCTCCATCAAAGGCGTTTCTTGGGACCATATCGGGATCGTTGTCGTACGCTTTTGCTGTCTACGCAGAGCATGTTTTTAGGGAAGTTCGCGGCGGCGTCCATCTCCAAGAAAACCTGCCTTTTCGGCCGATAGCCTTGAAGCTAGCCAACCCTTGGTAGTCTAGCTTGCTACCTTAAGCAAAAGGCTAAGACAGCGACGAAGATTGTAATACTGATGAACCACACTGCGAATTTCACTTGTTGGCGTGCGGGCAGGTTTCTGAGAAGTCTAATCATAGTCAAACCTTTCAGACAAAATCCGGTGTGACGCGGTGCCCCGCTCAATTAGATGATCTTCGACGGTGTCCATCATGGCTGGGGGGCCGCAAAGAACAAAAAGCCAGCTTTCAAATTGTTCAGAAGACAAATTGCGGTCCAAAAGAGGACCGTCGATCAAGCCTGTCTCTCCGGACCAATCCTTTGGCCGTTCGGATAGAACAAATACTGTGTCTTCTTTGGACAACTCCTGGCGATAAACAATCTGCTCCTCCACCCGGTTGCCATAGAAAAGCTTGAGATCGCGCTGTGTTCCATTCAGTCGAACTTGACGCGTAATGCTCAACATTGGAGCGATTCCGATACCGCCTGCGATCAGAACAATGCCTTTCTCAGTTCGGTGGCTGATCGACAGATTCCCGTGCGGGGCATCCAGATAGGCCTTGGTTTGCAGAGCGATCTGTCCGAGGCCGCATGTGAAATCCCCAAGCTCCTTTATCACGAATGAAACTTCGGGGCCTTCGGCGGGTGCTGAACTAATCGAGAATGGGTTTTCATGCAGCGAAAAAGCACTGTGGCCGACGTTTAGCCAGGCAAACTGCCCTGCTTCGAAGGTCAGTCCGTTGTGACCATGGGGCATGAGGCGCAACTCCCATTGCTTCGGTGTTAGTCGAGATACAGACGTGACGCGCCACTGCCTTTTCCTCTGACGTAAAGGGCGAACGAGATAGACATACAGCAAAGTTCCAACTGCAATACTGGTCAGGGCAAGCCAGAGATACATCAACAGCGGATGCCCACCGTAGCGCCCAGCATAGACCGTGTGATGCAACAGCAGGCATGCAATCACCAAGGCTCCCAGCCCGTGTAAGAGGCGCCATGTTTCGTATTTGTAATCAAGGGATTTGCGGGCAATTGCCGAGGCGACCAGAATGAACAGCAAAAAATATGCGCCGATGCCCGATACCAGCACAGAAAAGTCGGTCGAAATCGTAAGTTGGTTTGTTTCATCCCACGGGCGGCGCCCGCCAGAAGGCGTACCCTGATACAGCAGCGGGTGTATCAGCGCAAAGCCGAGTGCTGTACGCGCCATCAACTGATGTACCCGCATGGTTACATCTATACCTAGGCCGGAAGAGATGAACTTGAACCGCCCAGACAGCAGGAACTCGACTAAGATTATTGAAAAAGCAAGCATCCCAAGCCCGGACGCGAGCTCTTGATGAAATGATCTTGGTGGCCATCCCAGAGACCAAGAAAAACCAAAGGGAGCCAAGATCAGCAAAACGTAAATCAGCGCCAGATAAGGCCATTTCATACAGTTTTGCTCCACTGTGCTAAAGCTGGGCAGCTCGGGCTCATTCAAAATAGACGCTAAGCTGACCTGGGATTCCGATCAAGACTACTGCGATTGGTGTTAACTCTGGCGCGACGAGGCAAGTTTAGTGGGCGACGTTTCCCGTTTCAGTTCGTTCAGCCGCTGCGTTCAGTCTGGCTGATGCTGAGGTTGCATGCTTGCGCAAGATCAAGGTCCTTGACCGCTTTTCCTGTCATAATTTTGCGCGCGCGAAATCCGACCAAAGGAGGAGGCTCAAAATGTTGGAAGACAAAAAGTCACCGCAACTTTTCACTGGAATGCATCCGCTCTCTGACAACTTTCGGCGTGAAATGGAAACCTTGATGTCGCGTTTTTTGGGGGGAGGATCACCCTTCCTGCCGATGGAAACGGCTGCGCAACGCACGGGTTTTCCGTCTCTTGATATGACGGGCGCGATTTCGCCGGCAATCGATGTCCAAGAAACGGATTCTGCGATTGTCCTGACGGCTGAATTGCCGGGGCTCGAAGAGGATGATGTGGAAATTGAAATCAAGGACCGCAGGCTAATCTTGAGCGGTCAGAAGAAGATTGCGCATGATGAAGCGGGCGATTTGCGTGTAAGCGAAAGAAGCTATGGCAGCTTTTCCAGAGCCATGTCGCTGCCGGACACTGTAGAAATCGACAGGATTTCAGCCACATTCGACAAGGGCGTTCTGCATGTAGAAATGCCGAAGACTGAACCTCAGGATCCAAGCCGTAAGATCAAGGTATCGTCTAAATAGACAGTCTGGTGGCTCGATACCGCGCATAAAAATGCCAAGGCAGAGGGTCGATCATGGATCGGCCCTCCTAGAGTTGCGGCCTGATAAGTTTCTTTGGTTGAGACCGGGCAGAAATCGCAAGTGTCTGTACAAACGTGTTTTTTGCACGTTCGTACCAGTCCATGGGTTTGGCGTTGAAGCGTGGTAGAATGCCATAACGCGTTTGGGTAGGGGGCCATAATGCGAAAACCAGAAGAGAGTGGCATGACACCCTCAGGACATGCTGGTGAAGGAGAGGTGCGGGCCTTTCTGGAGAGCCTGACCGGACCATCGCGCGGCCAGGTGAACTGGCTGGTCGATAAAGCCCTAACTGTTTCAGTTGACGAGGGCAGGGTGCTAAGCCTTCGACCTAAAGACGACCTGCCTCCGCATGACAACGATATTGCGACCCTACAGTGGGCTGACGACGGCTATAAGATAACCGTGTCGTTAGGGCGCAATGTATGGGTGAACGGGCAAAAAGCCTCATCGGCGCCTCTTGACCATGGCGACATGATCGAGTTTGGCGAAAAGGGCCCCATGTCTCGATACAGGTTGTGCGATCATTCATTTCCCGCGCACCATACAGTCGAGGATATCCTAAGTGATGCATATGCTTACACCCGAACGAGCCGTCGACCTTTCGCCAAAAAGATGTCTGGTGCCTTGCGCGATAGTGGGCGGCGGCTTGCCTCTCAAACCACGATACTGTTCAGGATCACAGTTCTTGCAACGCTTCTTGTGATCGCGGGGTTTGGGTACCTGCTGTATCAAAACGACCGGCGCTTGGCGGATAGCATCGAACAGGAGTCCCGCAAGATTGAAGCGGTCGCAGTTATGCTCGCACAGACGCGAGAAGACGCACTTACGCCTGATGACTTGGCTTCGTTGCGCGACGCATTTGAGAACCAGGTCTTATCGACCGAGGAGCGTCTTGGAACCTTGGAGCAGCGGGCGGGAGCACCCACGCGCGTGATCGCTGCGTCAAATCGATCCGTCGCTTTCCTCCAGGGAGCTTATGGGCTGCGCCACGTGGAAAGCGGCAAGATTTTGCGGCATGTGTTGGGACCGAACGGAGAAAACCTGAAAACCCCATTTGGCCAGCCTTGGATCGAACCGGACGGGACCGGCGAACCCGCAGAATTTCAATTCACCGGAACGGGCTTTTTGATTGCTGGGGTACCGTTGATGGCCACCAATCGCCATGTCGCTTTGCCTTGGACTTCGGGGAACCGAGAACAAGCGCTGATAGACGCGGGTCTTGAGCCAGAGATGTTGAGGCTGCTGGCCTATTTGCCTGATCAAACGGAACCAATAAATGCGCGTCTGGTCCGATTCAGCGACGCGGCAGACTTGGCGATTTTGGCAGTTGAGCCAAGCCGCGTTCAGGACCTCGGAATTCCTTTGGCGGATGCCACGTCGCGCGTAGGTGAAGAGCTGTATCTGTTGGGATATCCAACGGGTTTGAAGGCTTTGATCGCGCAGGCCGGTCCGGGCTTTTTAGGGGAACTAGAAGCAGAAGGAACGTTAAACTTTTGGTCGATCGCGTCCCGGCTTTCTACACAAAGCAAGATACACCCGCTGGCAAGCCGAGGGATTGTTGCGCGGACAAGTGGGAGCGCCATCGTTTATGACGCCGAGACCACAACCGGTGGGAGCGGGGGGCCAGCATTGAATCGGCGGGGTGAGGTCGTTGCCATCAATGCTGCGATCCTGCCCGAGTTTGGTGGCTCAAACATCGGCGTCCCGGTCTCACATCTCAGAGCTCTGCTGGGAGAGGTTGAAAGCCAGTGATCATTCGCTCGTTCGGAAGCGCGAGTTTTGAACAAAAAACACTGTGACCAGTGGAACGATCACCGAGATCACGGCTACGGAGATCAGCAAGTACCCAAGTTCACTGTAGTCCGCGGTGGACGTGACCGTACCGGTTTCTGGATTTGTGACAGCGCGTGTGACGACGAATGTTTGGTTGAGGTATTTGGTGCTGAGGCTGCTGGCCGACAAAGCCATGTTGGTAAACGATGCCATCACCGCAAAAAAGGTCGCTTTCAACTGAACAGGGGCATTGCGTGCGATCCAAGCCAACATCGGGACCATTGCGATCTGTCCAAGCGGCGACTCAACGGCTGTGTCAAGAATGGCAATGAACCTTGCGTCGACAACTCCGCCGGTACGCGCCGCCGTCCATTCATGCACGCCGTAGTAGAGGGCAAGATTGGGCAGGGCGAGTACGCCCGCCGCAATCGTCAGCAACACCACCACATGCGCAATGGAGCGATTGGCCATAAATGGTCGAAGGACGATTAACCCGAGCAGGGCCAGCATCGAAGTCAACAAAGCCAGGATTGCCAGGAACTGTTCATCGAACCCCAGTTCATCGATTTCAAACCATGTCAGGCCTGGTCCCGGTAGCGGCACAGCGCGGAATACAAAAATGATTGTCGCTGTCCCGATTAGGGCTTTGGCTTGGGCCGGTTCCAACTCTTTCAGCAGACGCGACATGAGGTAGAGGATCACCGTCAGGGAAACCGCAAAAACGGTCTCTTGCGCAAATTCGAAATCCGCGGTTCCCAGCACGATGCTAAGCAAAACGAATGCAAGACCGCCGAGCAATATGGACCATCTGACTTCGGTGGCTTCATCCGGCGTATGGGGCGGGTGGCCGCGCTTGACAAGCTGACGCTGGATAAAGCTGTGAAGAACCACTCCACTGACGGACAACACCGGTATGGCCAGAGCTATCAGGTATACTTGGCCATAAAGCGCAAGGCGTTCGGATTTTTGCAGTTCTTCGGTCCCAGAGAATATCCAGATGTTTACAGCCGCAACCGCCGCGAACCCGGAAATGATCGAAACTCTGCCCAAGGTTTGCATCGTCGTGTGCTGAGCACGGGTTTCTTCTGGCGTAAACGGTAGGCCGCGCTGGTCAACCTTTGGGACCGCCTCAACAGTCATGGCGTCAGCGACAACATCCTGAAGGGCATAGCCGGAAGGCGCCAAGAGGAGGGCAACAACATACCAGTCTTCCAACGGCATGAACTTGGACATCTGTGCAGGCGCGGTCACGAGACCGTACATTGTGAGCAAAGACAATGTGATCAAGGATGCGCCGAACAAGATCAGCAAGGACTTCCAACGCCAGAACAAGTCCACGACATGGCCAAGTGGCATTTTGAGGATCCAAGGGAGGCTGGCCCAAAATGCAAGTCCTGCAACGAAAGAGGCGGATAAATCGAGATAGTCTTTTAGGAAAAAAGCTCCGACGACTGAGGTCAGACCGGACACACCGGCCGCGAAATAGACCATCAGTGGCGGCAAATAGGACCATTGCAGCTGCTGAACCAGATCCACAAACGTTCTATGCCACCAGGCCGAAAGTTTTGATCCTATGGAAGCTTGGTCAGTCGTCATATGCTGTGGCAGCTCGCTGAGGCCTATGGTTCGTTGTATCTAGTTAGAGAAATCCAGATCCAAAAAGCAATGCGCTGGTGATCACCCCAAGGATCGGTACCACAAGAGGAACACGGAAGTGTTTGGCGGCCTCGTCCGGCTTCATCTTCAGCAGGAACAGCGAGACATTGACCAGTACAAAGACACCTAGAACGATCTGAGACGTGCGCTCTGCCAGAGTACCAATCGGTATAGTTTGGGTCAGGAGAACGATGATTGCGACGACCAACAAAGTAGCGACAACAGGTGTCTGAGTTGCTTTCGGGACAATCGCCAGAACCTTCGGCAAATGGTCACGGTCAGCTAGGCCGTAGATCACCCGTGAGGCCATGATCATCTGGATCAGTACTCCATTGACTGTCGCCACAATCGCGACTGCGGAAAAGCCTTGTTTGATCACCTCGGGTGCGTTTGAAAACACAAGCGCGAGGGGGGCTGCAGATGTCGACAGAACATCGATCGGAACAACAAGTAGAACCGTCATTGACGTTCCCAGATACAACACGGTCGCCAGAACGAGCGTTAGTAAAATCGCTTTTGGGATCGTGCGGACCGGGTCTTTGACCTCTTCTGCGACATTGGCCATGTCCTCGAAGCCAACAAATGCAAAGAAGGCGAGGAGTGATGCCGCGAAAATGCCTCTCCACGCCTCGAGTTCAAGCGGGGGAAGCATCGAACTGATCCCGTATCCCTGCGGATCCTGAATTGACATGCCCCAGCCAATCACAAAGAGAAGGCCTGCGATCTCGATGATCGTAATGACAGCCGCAACAAAGACCGACTCAGTGATCCCCCAGAGCGCGATTAGACCCATGATCAAAACGACGCTGATGGTCAAAACAGGGATCGCAAAACCTGTTAAAGCGTGCAGGTAAGACGCTGCGCCAATTGCAACTGCAGAGGCAGAGATAATTCCAGAAGCTGCAACCGCGAGCCCGACGAAAACCGCCATCCATCTTTTCCGAAATCCGGCTTCAACATAGGCCGCTTCGCCTGCGCTGACGGGAAATCGCGTTGCGAGTTCTGCATACGAAAGCGCGGTGAGTGATACGACGAGCGCGGCTACAACGAACGAAAACGCTGCAAACGGTCCGGCAATGTCTGCTGTCGCGCCGACCAAAACATAAATGCCCGCTCCGACCGTTACCCCGAGGCCATAAAGCGTGAGCAACGGGGTAGTCAGGGCTCGTCTGAGTTTCTGTTCGTTAGGGTCAACAGAGTTCATAAGCGTTTTCCACCAACTGCCCATTCAGAACGTCGTCTGTGGCGTCCTTCCCAGTTTTGTCCGCGATTGGCGGAGCGGCGCGATCCGATGGTCAAAGCTGCACCGAATGCCTTGTGTCTCAACGTCTGGGCGCATAGGGCGCCAATAAACTAACTGGGGGCTCGCCACCACTTCTGCCGAGCCCCCAGTGGGTGGAACTTCCACTCCTTCAGAATTCCGTTCACCTTTGTGTTTGCTTGGGGACAGACGGGTGAACGTAGAACACGCTGAAACATTCGTATTTCACTATGTGATTCCTATTGGTGCTTTGATCTATGTCAATCAACTCGCGGTCGCCGGTCTGCGAGGCTGAATCCCAACCAACTGTCGTTTGCCGTCGAACTTAACGGCAAAGCAAACATGTCAGGCGGTTTGAGATTTAGGGTGGAAGGCAATTCATAATGCTCTGGAACCTGTTACCAGCCCTGGGCGGCATCGGCCTGTTCCTTATCGGCATGCTGTTGATGACGGACGGTTTGAAGGCGTTGGCAGGGGCGCGATTGCGAGATATTTTGGGCCGGTTCACGTCGACACCGTTTACCGGGGCGGTAACAGGCGCGGTTACGACAGCTGCGATCCAGTCTTCCAGTGCGACGACTGTCGCGGCCGTCGGATTTGTCGCGTCTGGTCTTCTCACCTTTCCCCAAGCGCTTGGGATCATCTTTGGGGCCAATATCGGAACGACCATGACAGGTTGGCTCGTCGCGCTCTTGGGGTTCAAGCTGGACCTTGGGCAAGTGATGTTGCCCGTTGTTTTTGTTGGGGCTTTGCTGGCGCTTTCAGGAAAAAAAGCGGTTGCCGGCATTGGGCTGGCGTTGGCCGGCTTCAGCTTGATTTTCATTGGGATCGAGCAGCTCAAGTCCGGGCTTGACGCCTTTCGCGGCGTAGTTACCCCTGCCGATTTTCCGCCAGATACATTACTGGGCAGGCTGAAGCTTGTATTGATCGGCGTCCTTATCACGATGGTGACGCAGTCTTCGAGTGCTGGTGTTGCAACGGCATTGGCTGCGTTGAGCGCCGGTGCTGTGAACTTCCCTCAAGCCGCGGCTCTCGTCATTGGAATGGACGTGGGGACAACTTTCACCGCTGTTCTGGCCACCTTGGGTGGGGGCACTATGGCGCGTCGAACCGGTTTTGCGCATGTGATCTACAACGTGATGACAGGAGCAATGGCATTTTTTCTGCTGGGGCCGTTTACTTCGGTCTTTGTAAGTGGGACGGGGGCCGGAAACTCACTGACTGCGCTTGTCGCGTTCCATAGTTTCTTCAACGCCATAGGCGTAGCGCTGATCTTGCCGTTCGCGAAACCCTTCGCCAGATTTATCGAGGCGCTCGTACCCGACAGAGGTGCTGAGTTGACGAGGTCTCTGGATCCGCTCGTTCTTGGGGTGCCGGAAATAGCGGTGGATGCAGCAAAAGCTTCAGTCGAACAAATTGTAAGGGCCGAAGTGGGGCACCTTCGGTCATGTATGGGGGCATCTCAGCCAAGCGGACCTGACTATGGGCGGGATAACATTGAGACGGCTGTTTCTGAGGCGCGCTCGTACCTAGACAAGATTGAACTGCCCAGCAGGTCCGACGCAGAGATATCCAGCATCAAGGGTATGTACCATGTCCTCGATCACCTAGACCGGCTGCTTTACCGGTGTAGCCAAGATGATCGGATAAGCGAGTTACCGAAAGACCGGCGTTTGAAGCGGCTCGCTTCGGTGTTGATTACAGCAACGGATGGCTACTTGGAGATCGACAATCCGGTGCAGTGTGAAAACACGCTGAACCGTCTTCGCCGTTTTCTGCGGCGACAGAGGAAACTTCGCAGAGACTTGCTCATCTCCGACGCGGCAACTGACAATCTGCCGGACGACGTGGTTTGGGCTCGGCTCGATGCTCTCAGATGGTTGCATCGCGTATCTTATCACCTCTGGCGAGTTCGTTGGCATTTGAACGCATTGGAAGGAGTGCCGCCTGACCGAAAGGGTGGTGAGGTCAATGACGAACTGGCGTAGTTGGAGGCTGGCGTGGATTAGATTTGGTAAGCGCCCAAACGTTCTTCGACTGAAACGCTATTCTTCGTGCTTAAGCGTGCAACATGAGCAAGGTCAAAGAAGTTTCTTAAGGATGCGGTTTAATAGGATCTGCATCCGGGGCAGCAAATTGGAGGAGCATATGAAGATTGTTCGAGGGGTTTTGCCGGCACTGTTCGTCACGGGACCTGCACTGGCACAGGACGTCAGCGTCGATGATGGGCGTGATTTGTACCGGACGTATTGCTGGCAATGTCACGGTTTCGAAGCGACCGGAGACGGGCCAATGGCAGAAATGCTGGCTATTCGAACGCCCGACCTTACCAAATTGGCGGGCCAAAACGACGGTGTGTTTCCCACAGATCGCATAGCTGAACAGATTGATGGTCGCTCACAACTGCTCGCCCATGGGGGCGAGATGCCAATCTTTGGCGCGGTGTTTGAGACAGACCAACAAATCGCGGTGGCTTTGCCCGACGGGCAACGAATTATGGTTGGCCTGCCGTTGGCGAATTTGCTCGCTTTTCTTGAATCGCTTCAGGCTGACTAGTCACGGGCCAACCAGCTAGTCCGTATCAGCCGTGCGTCTGATTGACATGAGAGTCAGTGGCGGCCCCAACACTTCGAAAGCCACAGTGCTGGCAAGAGTAAAGGCCATGATGGACGCGGCCCAATTCGGAAATTGCTCTCCGGCAACGAGGGCCATGCCCACCGCGACACCAGCCTGTGGCAACAACGCGGGACCGTACCAGCGGGTCTGATGGCGAGGCAGGCCGCCCAGTCTTGCTCCGCAATAGCCCCCGACAAGGCGGGCCGCGGCGCGCAAGATCAGGAAAAGAGCACCAGCCCAGCCCATCAAGCCGAAGGCTTCGATATCCAACGTGGCGCCAGCCAACAGAAAGAACAGGATCATGAATGGCCACTGAATGTGCTCGATCTCATGAAAAGCACGGTCGTGATGGCGGGCAAGATTCCCGATCACTGCGCCTGCAACCATGCCAGCTACCAAGAAGGAAACCTCCAGCCAAAGCGCGAGGCCCGCTGTGAGAAAGACTATGCCCACTGCTTCTGCCTGCATTGGCTCTCCCGGTTTCAAGCGGCCGGTCAGGTAAGCGGATGGCACGCCTAGTGCGGTACCCAACAAAATAGCCCCTCCGAAATCCCACATCGCTGTGGTCGTAACGGTTGCCCAACCATCCGAATGACCGGCCAGAACCAGGGCGATACTGAAAACGATCAGACCCCAAGCGTCATCAATTGCGACGACGCCCTTTAATGTCTCGGTGAAGCTGTTGGACACTCCAGATTGCTTGATCACGTCTGTCATGGCGGCCGGAGCTGTAGCCGTGGCAATTGCCGCCAGCACCAATGCCAGCCCGAAGGGTACGCCGATTGCGGTCAATCCAGCAGACACGATAACAAGGGTTGCAACCACGATTGAAATCGAAATCGTCAGAATGGCTCGGCCATGCCGAACCAGGTTCTCGCGGGTCAAAGATCCTCCAAGAAGGAACGCGACCATCGTCAAGGCCACAATGGATATCTCGTCGAACCACATTGCAACGTCGAGTGGGATCAACCCCATTCCGGCGTTCCCGGCGATCAGACCGAGGAACAGTAAAGTTGTAACACGAGGAAGATGCGTGGCCCGGCCTAGTTGGTCGGCCACCAATCCGGCAAGAAAGAGGACACCAAGGGTAATCAGAAATCCGGCAATGTGCATAGAAATCCAAGCGTTAAGTTCTTGTCTAAACTACTCTAACTCCAACCCTGCCTTCTAGGAACCGATGTCGGAGAGAATGCGAATCTCCCGTCGCAGCTTAAGCCGAAGACCCGAAAAATAAGGGATATTGATCTGTGTTAAGGCGACGGCGCGCCGCAAGTGGCACAATAACTCATTCAGGAAATGAGGAGGAACTTTCGATGCCGACAAAGAAATCCAACACAAATAGCCCGACCTCGCTATTGGAAGTTTTCAAGCAAATGCAGCCACCCATGTCTGGCAATCCGGCCTTCGGAGCCCAGATCGAACAATTTTGGGACGCGCAAGAAAAATTGCTCGAGGAAACAGAGGCCTTTGCGCAGCATTGGTTCGAACGGCGTCATGAAGCGGTTCGGACGGCTTTGCAAGCTGCACGCAATGTGTCTTCGGCAAACCCGTCCGATCCATCGAAAGCCTTTCAGAGCATGGCAGAATGGCAGCGCCATTCGGCTGAGCGGTTGGTTGCTGACGCGCAGGAATGGTTCGAAACCGTGTCCCGTTGTGCATCTTATGTCGCTGAAACCGAAGCTGAAGCTGTCGAGAAAACAGTTGGTGATGTTGCAGCCGCTACAAAGAGTGCGGGGAAATCTTCAAAGTCTGAGCCTGTGTAGGTTTCCTGCTGCCGAAATACCAAACTGAAGTCATCTGAGCAGTAGATAGGAGGTCAAATGTACAAGAATATCCTAATCCCGGTTGCTCTGGACAAAGAACACGACACACAAGCGTCGTTTAAGGCCGCGCGCCAATTGGCTGATGCGGACGCTGTTTTCACCGTTGTGCACGTCCAGGAGCCTATACCGGCATATGTGGGTTCTCAGATCCCAAGCGAAGTGCTGGCACATACGCGGCATGAGATATTGGAAAACCTGCATCAGACTGCCTCTGAAATTTCAGACGCGAAGGTACAGCTCATCTCCGGGCATGCCGGTAGGGCTATTGTCGACTTCGCAAATCTGAACGACGTTGATTGCATCGTCTTAGCGTCACACAAGCCAGGTTTCGAGGACATATTTCTAGGTTCCACTGCGAACAGAGTCGTGCATCATGCCAAGTGTTCGGTTCACGTAATTCGGTGATCCAAAGCTAGCGATACGAGATTCTTTTGTAATGGCCCCTTACTTGCTGAACCAAAATAAAGGCTTGTCAGAGGAACTTGTCTTGAGTCGGGTAGGGGGCTTTTGTAGCCCCTGCTCGTGAAAAGACGAGTTCCCTTCAAATGTTATAAAACCAGCCCAGAAATCATTCTCTTGGCGGTAATGCTACGTGTTTGGTTTCCTCTGTCGCTTAAAAATGTGGGAGACCTGATGCGTAAGCATGGCATCGAAGTCAGCCACAAGACCGTGCGGTAGTGGCGGAACTGGTTTAGCCCGATTTTCGCATCGGAAATTCGGATAAAACGGATCCAGCAGTTGCGGGCATACCCAAAATTGAAATGGCAGATCGGTGAAGTGCTTGTTGAGATCAATGGAAAGTGGCACCACCTGTGGCGCACCGATGATCACGAAGGAGAGGTGCTCGAAGCTGTCGTCACCTATCGCCGAAGCAGGCGGAAAGCATAGAAATTAATAGAGAAATTTATGAACCGCTACGGTGTTGCGGAGAATGTGGTCACGGATCCTTTCGTATCATATCGGGCTGCTCTCAAAGAACTTGGTGCCAAGGGAAAACAACAAACGGGCAGTTTGCTCCACAACCGTGTTGAGAATTCGTACCTTCCTTTCCGACGACGACCATCCGCCTGCCGTTAGTTAAACTTGTTAACTTGCGTCGGGTTGGTTCTCTGGGCGCGCCTGATCAAAAGCGGCAAGGGACAGCGCGTGTTTTTCGATCTCTAGCAGTCGAGTAAAGCGTGTCATGTCCACCCCCCAGCGATGCGCGTTATAGAGCTGGGGGACAAGGCAGATATCGGCGAGGGTCGGGGTATCTGCGAAACTATAACGGGTGTTTTGCGGCAACAGCGCCTGGTAGGCGACAAACCCTTCGGTCATCCAATGGTGGAACCAATCGGTCTGACCGGCAGAGTCCATTCCCATTTGAGATTTGAGGTAGGTCATGACCCTCAGGTTATTCACCGGGTGGATGTCCATCGCGATGGCGTGCGCGGCGGCCTGGACACGCGCGCGCGGCAGGGGGTGGGATGGAAGCAGCCGAGGTTCTGGCGCGATGGCCTCCAGATAGTCGATGATTGCAAGCGACTGGGTCAGGGCTGTGCCGTCCTCCAGAACCAGGGTCGGAACACCCTTGCCAGGGTTGAGCGCGGTGTACCCGGGTTCGCTTTGCTCTCCGGCGACCAGATCGACCGGGCTGTAATCGTAGCTGAGGCCCTTTAGGTTCAAGGCTATGCGAACCCGATATGAAGTCGTTGAGCGCCAGTAGGAATAGAGTTTCATGATATCATCCTGTCGTTGCTCCAACATTGTTACATTTGCAACGAAATTCAACTGGAAAAACCGCGACGTCAGTCTGGCGTCTTGCCAAGGCTGTTTTAAGTGATCCTCTGAGCACTCGATGTTGACAAGATCGGGGTGTTGCTATGACAAGCAGACGGGGTATGCGTGAACTTGAAGTTGTGTCCTTATGTGACCGCAGTGCATGCTAAAACTTCGGGCTGAGGCACGCCCGCGTTACCATCTGTCAACCCGATTGAGGGGTCTTGAAAAATGAACATAGCCTGCTGGTCTGGCCCCAGAAATCTATCCACTGCGATGATGTATGCTTTCGGCGCGCGCGAGGATTGCGCCGTCTGGGATGAGCCGTTCTACGCGGCCTATCTGGCCGAGACTGGGCTGGATCACCCGATGGGCGAGGAGATCGTTGCTGCCGGCGAAACGGACCCCCTTCAGGTCGGCCAGGGTTGCGCAGCGCAGCCGCCCGAAGGCAAGGCGCATATCTACCAGAAACACATGACCCAGCATATGGTTTGGGGCTTGGATCAGCTCTGGATGGATGGGCTGAAACATGTCTTTCTGATCCGCCACCCAGCGCGTGTGCTGGCCAGCTATGCCGCAAAACGCGAAAACCCGACGCTCGAGGATATTGGTTTTGTGCAACAGGCCGAGATTTACGATCTGATCTGCGCGCGAACCGGGGCAGGGGTGATCGTCGACAGCTATGACATTCGTCAGGCGCCCGAACGGATGTTGCGGAAACTATGTGCGGCAATTGATTTGCCCTTTGACCCGGCCATGTTGTCTTGGCCTGCGGGCGGCCATCCGTCGGACGGTGTGTGGGCCAGCCACTGGTACGGGGCCGTGCATGCCTCAACCGGGTTTGCGGGCGCTGAGGGGGCGCTCCCGACCTTACCGCCTGCGCTTCAATCCGTCTGCGACACGGCGATGCCGTATTATGAGCGGCTCAAGGCGGATGCGCTTGTTCTGGAAGGTGATGCATGACGACCGAACTCTCAACTCATGACGCGGAATACGATGCCCGCAACGAGGACCTGAAAATCTGGGTCGATGGCGCGCTGGTTCACAAGGATGAGGCTAAGGTCTCGGTCTATGATTCCGGGTTCATGCTGGGGGATGGCATGTGGGAAGGGCTGCGGCTCTATGATGGATGCTGGGCCTTCTTTGACGAACACATGGATCGG
Organism: Ruegeria profundi; assembly: GCF_049800715.1. GTDB lineage: Bacteria > Pseudomonadota > Alphaproteobacteria > Rhodobacterales > Rhodobacteraceae > Ruegeria > Ruegeria profundi_A. The sequence continues at coordinate 298,540 of NZ_JBNAFO010000002.1, read as the reverse complement.
CTGTTTGACAGCTGCAAGGCCGTGTCTCTGGACATCGGCAAAACGCGTGAGGAAATTCACGAGATTCTGGACGCCACCGCCGCCGCCAATGGCGCAACAACCGATGCTCACGCGCGACTGATGATCACGCGCGGTCGCAAGGCCAAGCCGTTTCAGCATCCCAAGCTGTCGCGCTGGGGGCCGACGATTGTAGCCATCGTCGAACACTCCAAAACCGCCGAGGCACTGACCGCGCGGGGGATCCGTCTGGCGACCGTGCCCCAGGTGCGTGGGTTGCCAACCAGCCAGGATGCGAAGTTCAACAGCCACTCCAAACTGAACTGTGTCATCGCCTGTTTGCAGGCGGAACAGGCAGGCGCGGATGAGGGGCTGATGCTGGATCCGCATGGCTTTGTGAACACCACCAACGCTTGTAATTTCTTCATCGTGCGCAAGGGCGAGGTTTGGACCTCGACCGGGGACTACTGCATGAACGGGGTGACGCGGCAGAAGGTGATCGACCTGTGCCGCGCCAATGACATACCGGTTTTCGAAAAGAACTACTCACTCTACGAGGCCTACGGTGCGGATGAGGCGTTTCTGACCGGCACCTTCGGCGCGCAAACCCCAGTGGCTGAGATCGACGGCAAACAGATCGGAGAGGGCAAGGCGGGTCCGATGACATTGCGCATCCGGGCGCTCTACAAAGAACTGGTCGCCCGGAACGTGGCCGCGCAAGCGTGATCCTTGGCCGATCAGCGGGGGCGTGATCGCGCTGTTTGGGGTGTCCTGTATCCAAGCTTAAACAAAGCCATAAACTGCGGGTGAAAAGCAATTTTCATCTGGTTTCGGTATTTGACACCGTTTATGATAGCGCTAACTTAAGGCGGTGCGGGCGTGCGTAGTCGCCATTCAGACGCGGCCCCTAAGGCATCCGTGAGGCTGGGACCTGTTCGGCGATCTTTTGAGCGCAGTAACTTGAGTTGGTCTTCAAGGCGGCCTTTGGACAGGACTACAGGTGTCGCGGCACTGCGCGACACGATGGAAATGGGGGCGGAATTGCAGATCGAACAGGTGCGGTTGCAGGACAGGAACATGTCCGTCAGCCTTCTCAACTACGGCGCAATCACCCAAGGGTGGTGGATTGGTGATACGTCGTTGATCCTCGGATATGACAATCCTCAGGCCTATCTGAACGACCCCTTTTATCTTGGGGCGATTGTCGGGCGGGTGGCAAACCGGATCAAGGGCGCAGGTTTTGATCTTGAAGGCACGCGATACCGGCTGAACCCGAACGAGAGCGCCAATACCCTGCACGGCGGGGCCGAGGGCCTTTCCCGCCAAATCTGGACACTGCAGCAGCTTTCGGATCGTGAGGCGGTGATGAGTTATCTTTCCCCCGATGGCGAAGGCGGCTTTCCGGGCGAGGTCAGGTTCGAGCTGCACGTATCGCTCCGTTTTCCCAATCTGACCTATACCATTACAGCCCAGCCGGCCCGGCCAACGCCGATCAGCATTGCGCAGCATAACTACTATACACTTGGCAGTCCTGCGGGCGTTGAGGATTTCAGCCTCCGAATAGATGCCGCGCATGTGCTGGAAACCGATGAGCAGGGTGTGCCGACCGGCAAACTGCAAGATGTACAAAACACGGTTTTGGATTTCAGGACGCCGGGCTGCCCGAGCAAAAACGTCGATCATTTCTACTTGTTCAACAGTGACCACGACGCGCAGAAGCCAATCGCCGCGATAGACGCCGCAAATGGGCTGGGATTGCAGGTATTCTCCGATCAGGCAGGGGCGCAGGTCTATTCTGCTGGTTCACTGGGGGCACCGTTTCACGCCGGCGCTGGTCTATGTATTGAGCCATCAGGCTATCCCAACGCGCCCAACATCAACGCGTTCCCCAGCATGGTTTTTTCACCTGAGCGGCCCTATCATCAGACACTTACACTCAAACTCACAGGGATCTAAGCATGAGGGTGATTTCGGCGATTGGAATGATGGGGCTGGCCTCAGCCGCACAGGCGCTAGAGCTTGGCCCACCTCCCGAATTCGCGGAACCCGATCTGGCCGTTGTCGAGCTGGGGCAGTTGCTGTTTTACGATCCGATCCTGTCGGGAAATCGCAACATCAGCTGCGGGTCGTGTCACCATCCGCGTCTCGGCACGTCCGACGGGTTGTCGCTGGGCGTGGGTGAGGGCGGCATCGGGCTTGGCGCTACACGGGCGATGGACCCCGAAAACCGCCCGGAACAGCGCATTCCTCGCAATTCTCCGGCCCTGTGGAACCTCGGCGCGGACGAGTTCACGGTCTTCTTCCATGACGGGCGGCTTGAGGCCGACCCAAGCCGCCCCAACGGCATCCGCACTCCGCTTGGAACGCATATGCGGCCGGGGTTCAAATCCGCCCTCGCGGCGCAGGCCATGTTCCCGGTGCTGTCGCCGGACGAAATGGCCGGGCATTACTCCGAGAATGAAATAAGCAAAGCTGTGCGTCTGGGTCTGCTGACGCAAGAAGGCGGGGCCTGGGACCTGATCGCTGCGCGTGTCGCTGCAATTCCCGAATATCAGACGCGGTTCGAAGACGTTCTGCCGGGGGAGGAGATCACCTTCACGACGATTGCCAACGTCATAGCTGATTTCATTGCCTTCGAATGGCGGGCCGACAACAGCCTTTTTGATCAGGCGATGCGCGGAGAAGCCGAACTGCCGCCTGATGCGCAGGCTGGGTTGGATCTGTTTTATGGCGAGGCTGGGTGTAGTTCCTGCCATTCCGGATGGCTCCAGACGGATCACGCGTTCCATGCTATCGCGATGCCTCAGATCGGGCCGGGCAAAGCTGCGCGGTTCGAAAATCACTCGCGCGACGATGGTCGCATGCGGGTGACTGGTGAGGCCGACGATGCCTTTGCCTTCCGTACACCGTCACTGCGCAATGTGACCCTGACCGCCCCGTATGGTCACAGCGGTGCCTATGCCGAGTTGGAGGATGTGGTGCGCCACCACCTTGATCCGGTGGGGTCGTTGCAGCGGTATTCGCTGGAACAGGCACGTCTGCCCGCGTTTCAGGGTGCAAATGATCAGCGTGCCTTGGACGAAACAACCGAAGCAATCGCCGCCGCCAACAGCCTTGAACCGGTTGCGTTGAGCGATGATGAGGTCGACGCGATCCTCAGTTTTCTGAACACCCTTGAAGACCCGGCCCTAAGGCTTGGTGTTCCCGAAACCGTTCCCAGCGGGCTGCCTGTGGATCAGTGATGGAGGCGGATGATCTGGTTGGCGTCATACGCATGCCAGTCGCTTGTGGAACCATCCGGCCAGATCATCCGAAGTTCGACTGCCTCAGCCGGTCCCAATCCGAAATGATGCAGGCCTGACGTCCCCCCCGCATGGCCTCCGCCAATGGTGATTTCGCGGGTCTGCAAGCCCGACGGCGTTCGCATCTCGATAAACCCGCCCACCGCAGCACGGTTGGAGGTGTTCTGAGAGACATCGACAAGAACCCAGTTTCCAGCGGTAGTTGTGTTCTGGTGAACCTCCAACGGCGCGCCCCGGTTGACGACGACCAAATCCAATTGGCCATCATTGTTCAGATCAACCAAAGCGCCGCCCCGTGACTTGGCCATCGAGGCCACGCCCGCCTCGGCGGCGGCTTCGACAAAGGAGCCATCAGTCTGTTGCAGCATCAGATTATTCGGGTCGTTCAAGGCCGCGACAGGCATCTGTTCGACATTGCCTTTGGTCACGAAAATATCGTCCAGCCCGTCGTTGTTGGCGTCTCCGAATTGCGCATGCCACCCGGTCGACGGTCGCCCGTCGCCGCCGACATGAGGCCTGTGCGCGGTGGTGCCTTTCTCATAGGTCGCATCGCGCCAGGTGGGGCTATCGTTTGAGGGGTCAAACACCTGAAACTTCTGGTCGCCCATCGACGTCAGGTAGACATCGGAGAACCCGTCCCCCGTCAGATCGCGCGAGGCGATCCCCATTCCCCAGATCGAATAGGGCAGCCATCCGTCATCCTCGGTGTAGAGGCGCGGATCAGCCTCCATCGCCCAGAGTTGTTCCTGCCCGCCGCGCACGTAGTAGTGGCGATCATTGCTGACCCGCAGGTCCGCCCGACCCGTGCGTGCCCAGTCGGAAAACAGGATCGACAGAGAGCAATAGCCCGGCTCCAGTGGCGTGGGTGCGCCGTATCCTGATCCTTCGGGACGATAGAGGAGCGTCGGACCGCATGTCTCGAACGGCCCCTCGGGGTCAAAACGGTCGACATAGGTGCCGAAGGCCAGCGTTGGCAGCGTCTCGCCGTCCTCCCACGTGGCCGAGAAACCGGTTGTCCAATGATCGTCCGACTGGAAACTCAGATCGGCAAAAGGGGCAAACTGGCAGTCAGGTTGTCCGCGCAGCAAAAGGTCCTCACCAACCCTCAGAACCGCCAGATCCTGAAAGCCGTCGCCGTCGACGTCCAAAGGATAGGCCCCGATCACACCGGTCAGTGACAGCGCCTCTGGTGTGTCGACGCGGAAAGAGAGATCGCGGCCCGAGGTGTTGCGGAACAGCTGCGACGGGTTTGATCCACCCGCGGCGAAGAGGTCGGGCAGGCTATCTCCGTTGCAGTCGAACACCGCAACGCCTCCGCCCACGAAATGTTCCCAGCCGCCGTCATAGACGTGTGTGGCAACCTCGATCTGTTGAAAGCTTGGTACGGGCTGATCGGCCGCAACAGCTGTGGCGCTTGCCAGTAGGAGGGCGCACTCACGATGCATGGGTCGGCATCTCGCGTATCTTCAAGGTTGAGACTTGTTCGATGGCATAGGCAATGGCGCCTTTGGCCCACATGGTGTCATCCCACTGGTTGACCTTGATGTCGGGCAGGGGGGCATCGACGTGGACCACCCCCTTACGTATCCGCTCCATCACGCTGTCGGAATAGAGGTGCTGAAAGCTGACCTGACTGCCCGAGACGATGATACATTCCGGATCGAACAGGTTGATCAGGTTCGAAACGCCCATGCCGAATATCTGACCGGCCCGATCTAGCACGGACAAGGCATGTTGATCACCGGACTGCGCGTTGTCATGCAGGTCGGCAATGGTGATCTGGTCGCGATCCTGACCGTCAATCGAGGCCTCTCGGATCAAGGCGTATTCCCCGACATAAGCTTCAAGACATCCGTGCTGGCCGCATTGGCAGAGCGCGCCATCCAGTTGCACCTTGGTATGGCCAAATTCAGCCCCGCATCCGCGCTCGCCCCGGTAAAGTTTGCCGCCCAGCACGATCCCCAAGCCGACACCGTGTTCTATCGTGATAACAAGGAAGTTTCGCAGCCCCTTGCCCAGCCCGAACAATTGCTCCGCCTTCGCAACAAGATTTGCGTCGTTTTCAATGAAGACAGGACAATCAACCTCTTGCTGCAGAAGCGGGCCAAGGGGCACGTTCCGTTCCGAGATCGAAGATGACCAATGAACAAAGTTGTGCTCGGCATCGATCAGACCCGCAATCCCGATCGAGACCCCTGCGATATCCGACATTGAAAGGGACGCAGCCGCGCAGGCGCTTTCCAGCGCCTTGCGGATGGTTTTCGCAAACTCGAGCGGCGTCATGCAGGCCTCGATCAGCGGGTATTTGATCGACGCTAACTCAAGACCTTCGAAATCTGCGATCAAAACCGAGACATAGTGGCGTGTGACTTTGAACCCCGCGATCAGCAATGATCCACCGTTCAGCTTAAGCAAAACACGGGGCCGCCCACGCCGTGGGGACCCGGACTGCGGGTCGCCTTCAACCTCATGGATCAGCCCCGCAGACAACAGATCTGCCGTTGCGGTGGTGACGGTAGCGGGGCTGGTTTGCAACGCACCCGCAATATCAATGCGCGAGATCGCCCCCTTGCGGCGGATATGCTCCAGCACGCGCAGCCGCGTTACGTTCCGCTGCTCGGTAGAGATAGAAGAGGCTTTGTTTTTCAGCATCTTGCCCTCGCGAATCCCGTCTTGGCATTCACCTTAGTCAGATTCTTATGTTAGCGATAGCATAAATATTTTGCCGACTGAAATAAATGTGCTACTCAAGTAGGTGAAGTCCTCGAATCACTTCGAAGGGACTCGAACAACCGGGAGGAAAGCATGAAGAAATTCCTAAGCATTTCAGTTGCGGCTGCTCTGATGAGCACGGCTGCCTTTGCTGAAACCGTCGTTGGCGTCAGCTGGTCGAACTTTCAGGAAGAGCGTTGGAAGACTGACGAAGCCGCGATCAAATCCGCGCTTGAAGCGGGTGGGGCCGAGTATATCTCTGCCGACGCGCAGTCGTCTTCTGCCAAGCAGCTGGCGGACATTGAAAGCCTGATCGCACAGGGCGTGGACGCGCTGATCATCCTCGCGCAAGACTCGCAGGCGATTGGCCCGGCTGTTCAGGCCGCCGCGGACGAGGGCATCCCGGTTATCGCATATGACCGCCTGATCGAAGATGACCGTGCATTCTACCTGACCTTCGACAACGTCGAAGTCGGCCGCATGCAGGCCCGCGCGGTGTTCGAAGCTATGCCCAAGGGCAACTACGTCATGATCAAGGGCTCTCCGACTGACCCGAACGCAGACTTCCTGCGTGGCGGTCAGCAAGAGATCATTCAGGCCGCTGTCGATAGTGGTGATGTTGTGATCGTCGGCGAAGCCTACACCGATGGCTGGCTACCCGCGAACGCACAGCGCAACATGGAGCAGATCCTGACGGCGAACGAAAACAACGTGGACGCCGTGGTTGCCTCGAATGACGGTACGGCCGGTGGTGTTGTTGCTGCGCTGACGGCGCAAGGCATGGAGGGTATCCCCGTCTCGGGTCAGGACGGTGACCATGCGGCGCTTAACCGCGTCGCGCTGGGCACTCAAACCGTATCCGTCTGGAAAGACGCGCGTGAGCTGGGCAAAGCCGCAGGCGAGATCGCAGTCGCGCTGAGCGGTGGCACTGCTGCAGGAGATGTTGAAGGCGCGGTCAGTTGGACGTCGCCCGGTGGCACCGAGATGACTTCGGTCTTCCTGGCACCGGTTCCGATCACAAAAGACAACCTCTCGGTTGTTGTGGATGCAGGCTGGATTCCGCTGGAAGACCTGTGTCAGGGCGTGGAAAACGGCCCGGCCCCTTGTAACTAAATACCTATAACTCTCGGCCTGCGTAGGCGGGCCGGGATCCAAATCGCTGAACATGAAAGATCGGATATGACCGAAACTTCGTCTCAGCCGGTACCCCAGAAAAGCAAGCAAAACTTGTTCCAGCAGCTTGAGCTGGATATGCGGCTATTGGGTATGATCGGCGCGTTTATCATCCTTTGCATCGGGTTCAATATCGTCACGGATGGGCGTTTCCTGACCCCTCGCAACCTGTTCAACCTGTCCATTCAGACCGTGTCGGTTGCGATCATGGCCTGTGGCATGGTGTTCATCATCGTGATGCGCCACATCGACCTTTCCGTCGGCGCTTTGCTGGCGACGACATCCGCCGTGATGGCCATGACCCAGACCGAGCTTTTGCCGAACATGCTGGGCATGGGCCTGAATAACCCGGCCACATGGGCGATCACTCTGGTCGTTGGGCTTGCGGTTGGAACCCTGATCGGGGCCTTCCAAGGCTGGATGATCGGGTACCTGACAATTCCTGCCTTCATCGTGACCCTCGGAGGGTTTCTGGTCTGGCGCAACGTCGCCTGGTACATGACCGATGGCCAGACCATCGGCCCGCTGGACAGCACATTCCTGATGTTCGGTGGCACAAACGGAACGCTCGGCACCACGGCCAGTCTTCTGTTCGGCCTTGCCGCCACAGCCGCCGCGATCTGGGCGCTCTGGAGTGCGCGCCGGTCCAAGGCCGCACATGGTTTCCCCGTCAAACCCGTCTGGGCTGAAACAACGCTGGCCGGGATCATCGGCATCGCGATCATGGGCTATGTCTTCATCGTCAACAGCTACGCCATCCCGACACGTCGGCTCGAGCGCATGTTCGAAGCGCGCGGTGAGATCATGCCCGAGGGTCTGGTCGTCGGCTACGGCATCCCGATCTCGGTTCTGATCCTGATCCTGGTAGCTGTCACACTGACCGTCGTGGCCCGCAAGACCCGGTTCGGACGCTATATCTTTGCAACTGGCGGCAACCCCGACGCGGCAGAGCTTTCGGGTATCAACACCCGCATGATGACCGTCAAGATCTTTGCCTTGATGGGTTTCCTGTGTGCGCTGTCCGCTGTTGTGGCTTCGGCCCGTCTGGCCAACCACTCGAACGACATTGGTACGCTGGATGAGCTTCGTGTTATTGCTGCAGCCGTAATTGGTGGGACAGCCCTGTCCGGTGGTCTGGGGACGATCTATGGCGCAATACTGGGTGCCTTGATCATGCAGGCGCTGCAATCGGGGATGGCTATGGTCGGCGTGGATGCTCCGTTCCAGAACATCGTCGTCGGTGCTGTCCTCGTCCTGGCTGTCTATATCGACATCGTCTATCGCAAACGTCTGGGAGCGAAATGATGCAAGCTGAAGAAACGCAGAACACAAACTCAGGTCGCGGCTCAGGCCAGCCACCTCTGGTCGAAATGAACGACATCTCGATTTCCTTCGGGGGCATCAAGGCGGTGGATCATGTGTCGGTCGACCTCTACCCCGGCGAAGTTGTGGGCCTGCTGGGCCACAACGGGGCAGGGAAGTCCACGCTGATCAAGGTGCTGTCTGGCGCCTACCAGATGGACAGCGGCGAGATCCGGATCGACGGTGAAAAGGTCGAGATCAACAACCCTCGGGACGCGCGGGCCAATAATATCGAGACGATCTATCAGACGCTCGCTTTGGCCGATAACCTAGACGCCAGCTCGAACCTGTTTTTGGGGCGCGAGATGGTGACACCGATGGGTTTGGTCAACGACGCTGCGATGGAGGCCGAGTGCCGCAAGATCATGGGTCAACTGAACCCGAACTTCCAGAAGTTCAATGACCCGGTCTCGGCCTTGTCAGGCGGTCAACGCCAGTCGGTGGCGATTGCCCGGGCGGTGTATTTCAACGCGCGTATCCTGATCATGGATGAACCCACTGCCGCATTGGGCCCTCATGAGACCCAGATGGTTGCGGAACTGATCCAGAAGCTCAAGGCGCAGGGGATCGGGATTTTCCTGATCGACCATGATGTGCATGCTGTAATGGAACTGTGTGATCGGGCTTCGGTCATGAAGAACGGTCAATTGGTGGGAACCGTCGACATCCCCGATGTCACCGATGATGACCTGCTGTCGATGATTATTCTGGGCAAAAAGCCCGGCGAAAAGACTGAGTGAGGGAAGACAATGGCGAGTGGTTTCTTTCAAGAGATCGAAAAGATCCGGTACGAGGGCGAAGACAGCAAGAACCCGCTCGCCTTCCGTCACTACAATCCGGATGAAGTCATCATGGGCAAACGCATGGAGGATCACCTGCGTTTCGCCGTCGCGTGGTGGCACTCGTTTGCTTGGGAAGGCGGCGATCCGTTTGGTGGCCCGACGCTTGAGCGCCCTTGGCATCCGCAGGACGATATGGGCCGTGCTAAGATGAAAGCTGACATCGCGTTCGAGATGTTCGACATTCTCGGGCAGCCCTATTTCTGCTGGCACGATGCGGATATCCGGCCCGAACAGGGCAACTATGCGGATAACCTGAGAACTCTGGAAGAGATCACCGACTATATCGGTGAGAAGATGCAAGTTTCGGGCACCAAGCTGCTTTGGGGAACTGCCAATATGTTCAGCCATCGCCGCTGGATGGGTGGGGCGAGCACGAACCCTGATCCGGACGTGTTTGCCTTTGCGGCTGCAACGGTGAAATCCTGTATCGACGCGACCCATAAGCTGGGGGGCGAGAACTACGTGCTGTGGGGTGGGCGTGAAGGCTATGAGACGCTGCTCAACACCGATATGGGGGCCGAGCTTGATCATATGGGTCGGTTCCTGAACATGGTGGTCGAGTACAAGCACAAGATCGGCTTCAAGGGCGCCATTCTGGTCGAACCCAAGCCGCAGGAGCCGTCCAAGCATCAGTATGACTATGATGCAGCCACTTGCATCGGTTTCCTTCGCAAGTATGGCCTTGAAGATGAGGTCAAGCTGAATCTCGAACAGGGGCACGCCATTCTGGCCGGTCATAGCTTTGAGCATGAGATCGCAACTGCCACAGCCGAAGGCATGCTGGGTTCCATAGATATGAACCGCAACGACTATCAGTCGGGTTGGGATACGGACCAGTTCCCCAACAACACGCCCGAGGTCGCCTTGGCCTATTTTCACATCCTCAAGGCCGGAGGCTTCACCACGGGCGGCACCAATTTCGACGCGAAAATCCGGCGTCAGTCGATCGACGCCGAGGATCTGATCGCCGCACATGTGGGTGGTATGGATATCTGCGCGCGCGGTTTGAAAGCGGCCGCCGCCATGATCGAAGATGGCGGGTTAGAGGCCGCGCTGGCGGACAGATACGCGGGCTGGTCGACGGAAGCCGCGCAATCCATGCTTTCTTCTGGTCTGGATGAGATCACGGCCCGTGTATTGGCCGAGGAAATCAACCCGCAGCCTCGCTCCGGTCGTCAGGAAATTCTCGAGAACTACGTCAACAGGTTCGTCTGAACCGCCACGCTTGGGCGGGTTTCCCGCCCAACAACTCTTTCAAAGGCCCGCCGCACGACCTGAGTGCGCGGGCCTTTTTTGGCTAGTCGCCTTGATCGACCTGTTGATGCACTTCGATCACGTTGCCCTCCGGGTCTTGAAAGAAGACCTGGTGCCATTCTTTCGCGAAGGTGGTGCCGTAGTCGGAATAAGGGATGCCGCGCTCGTCCAGCAGATTCAGGAACGTGGGCAGGTCATCGGTACGAAAGGCGATATGGCCGCGTTCCACGGGGTTGATCACCTGACCGTTTTTGAAGGCGACGTCAAAGGCGCGTTCGGCCAGATGCATCTGCATATGGCCCTCGGTCGCAAAGCGAATCTTGCCGTCATAGCCGCTTTCCTCATCGGCCTCGGTCCGTGGGAAATTGTCCTGTGGGATGTCATCCAGCCCCAGCACGTTGGTGTAAAAATCGTGCATACGATCAACATCATCGGCGACGAAGTTGATGTGGTGGAATTCCAGTTTCATGCTCTGCCCTTGCCCTGAACCTTCGGTGTCTTGGGACCTCTAGCATGTCGGTTGGTTTCTGTGGATGACAAATTGGCAAGGCGACCCCTTTGCGCGGGGTCGCCCGTTTCTTTATTCGAAGTTATAGGGCACGCCAGCCTGATTGATGACGCTGTTATACTCTTGGAAGATGCCGATGATCTTCTGGTGGACTTCGCCTTCCTGAGCAATCTCGTCCCAGAACTCCTTGGCTGCGTTCTCAACCTCGGCCCATTCGCCGGGCGGAACCGAGCGCAACTCCAGCTTATCACCATTGGCGCGCAGCGCCGCTTCGCCACCCCAGTACCACTGGTTCCGATAGGTGTGCCCAGCCTCGATCCCTGCCATCACGACGGATTTCAGGTGATCCGGCAGCTCGTTCCAACGCTCTTGGTTGGCGAACCATGATCCGATCCACGCGCCTGAGATGTTGTTGGTCAGGAAGTAGTCGGTCACATCAGCCCAGCCGACCGTGTAGTCCTCGGTAATGCCGGACCAGGCCATGCCATCCAGCTCGCCCGTCTGAACCGCGACTTCGGCGTCCTCATAGGGGATGTTCACCGGAACCACGCCGAACTTGGCAAGGAAGCGACCAGCGGTCGGGAAGGTATAGAGCTTCAAACCATCCAGGTCAGCGACCGAGGTGATCTCCTTCTTGGTATTGAAGTTGCATGGGTCCTGACCTGCGGCGGACAGCCATTGCACACCGACCTTGGCGTATTCGTCGCGCCAGATATCAGCTAGACCGTACTGGTTAAACAGGACAGGAACGTCGAGGATGTGCTTGGTTGCGAAAGGGAAATACCCTCCGAACACGCGCAGCGGCGTGGGCGAGGCCATCGAGTCATCGTCCGAATGTACACCGTCGATGGTGCCGCGCTGAAGCGCCTGGAACAGCTCTCCGGTGGGGACGATCTGGTCGGCATAGAACAGCTCGATCTCAAGCTCGCCATTGGCGTTGGCGTTGATGTAATCGATGGCTGGTTTGGTCACATGCTCACCCAACGCACCCCCTGCGTAGGTCTGAAAGCGCCATTTGATCGGGGCCTGCGCTTTGACGATTGCGGGCGCTGCCAGTGTCGCAGGCGCGGCCAAAGCTGCAGTGCGTAAAAATCTGCGTCTTGTTGTTGTCATAGTCTTCCTCTCCTGTGCTTTTTGTTGAAATCGAACCGGTTTTTCCGGCTTCTCTTTCTTGTATGCTCAGTTTCCGTAGACGACGCCCGGAAGCCACAATGCGATGTCAGGGAAGGCCATAACCAATCCCAGTGCCACAGCCATCACGCAGACAAACGGGATGATTGAGCGGTAAATGTCTTTGATCGTCACCTCAGGCGGGGCCATTGCCCGCATCAGGAACAGGTTATACCCGAAAGGCGGTGTCATATAAGCTATCTGACAAGTGATCGTGTAGAGCACGCCGTACCAGATCAGGTCAAACCCAAGCGCGCCGACCAGCGGCACGTAAAGGGGGGCGACGATGACCAGCATGGCCGTGTCATCAAGGAATGTCCCCATGAGCAGAAAGCTCAGTTGCATCAGGATCAGGATGATCCACGGGTTCAGACCGAGTTGAACGGTAAACAGGTTCTCAATTGCTTTGACCGCGCCTAGACCGTCGAAGACGGCCCCAAAGGCAAGTGCGGCGAGGATGATCCACATGAACATGCAGGTGATGCCCAGCGTCTGCTTGATCGAGGTTTCAAAGACCTGCCATGTCATGCGACGTTTGAGAACGGCCGCCAGAAAGGCCGCGATGGCACCTAGGGCGGAGCTTTCCACCAGGGACGTCCAGCCGTTGACAAAGGGCACCATCATCACGGCGAAGATGCCCAGCGGCAGCAGGCCAGCTCCCAGCAGACGCAGCTTTTCGCCCCACGTGACCTCTGCGCGTTCCTCCGCGCTCATCACGGGGCCGAGTGCAGGGTTTATGCGGCAGCGGATGGCGATGTAGATGATGAACATCGTGGCCATCATCAGGCCGGGGATCACGCCGGCCATCCAGAGTTGCCCGACCGGCTGGCGCGCGATCATGGCGTAAAGGACCAGCACGACTGAGGGTGGCACCAGAATGCCCAAAGACGATCCGGCCTGTATCACGCCGGTGACCATCAGCTTGTCATAGTTGCGGCGTAGCAGCTCGGGCAGCGCGATGGTGGCTCCGATCGCCATACCAGCCACAGACAGTCCGTTCATGGCCGAGATCAGAACCATCAAGCCGATGGTGCCAATGGCGAGTCCTCCGGACAGTCCACCCATCCAGACATGGAACATTCGATAGAGGTCATCGGCAATCCGGGACTCGGACAGGATGTAGCCCATGAAAATGAACATCGGCAGGGTCAGAAGGGGGTACCAACGCATCACCTTGATCGCCGCCGCAAAGCCGAGATCGTAGCCTCCGCGGTCGCCCCACAGGAAGAAGGCGGCGATCACGGCGACAAAACCAATCGCGCCAAAGACCCGCTGACCAGTCAGCAACATCAGCATCATGGTCGAGAACATGAGCGCGGCAATCAGTTCATAGCTCACCCGCGATGCCCTCCTTCAAGGTCTTCGGGGGCCATGTGGACGGGCTCATCATCCTTTTTGCCCATGTCAAAGCCTTTGAGGCGCAGGATGTCCTTGCAGAGTTCCGAGATCGCCTGAAGCAGCATCAGAAAGATGCCGATAACCATTATGGTCTTGATCGGCCAGATATAGGGCCGCCAGGCGGAGGACGAACGCTCACCGCCATACTGGAAGGAATACATCAGACTGTCCCAGCCACCCCAGAGCAGGAAGGCGAGGTAGGTAATCAGAAACAACACGGTTAGCGCGTCGATCTGGCTTTTCTTGCGGTCCGTCCATTCACCATAGAGCAGATCCATCCGGACATTCGCGCCCATCTGCATCGCGTAAGGCCCGCCCAGCATGTAATAGGCCACCATCGCGAACTGCGCCATCTCCAACGTCCAGAGGGACGGCACAAAGAATGTCTTGGAAACCGAGGAATACAGCAGGATCGCCATCATCACGAAGATGCCATACATGATCACGCGACCCAGCATCCGGTTGGCGCGGTCGATGAACCGCACGTAAGTCATCATGGGTCCCGTCACGAGAGGCAGACTTTCAGGCGTTTGGGGTCATTAGACCGAACGCAACCATGCCGAGAGCGTTGCTGACAGCAGCGCGCGATCCGGGCAATGCATTGGTTTGATTCAGTGTTTTTGCTCACGCTGGTATCAGAACGAGATGGTTGGATTCTGTCAAGCACGGCTTCGGCTCAGGGCTTGCAAAACCCGACTCAGTTGTGATTGCGCGGAAACGGCCTGCCTTTTGGGCGAAATGAAACTGTTGACGCTGCGCTGCCATCTGAGAAGGTGACAGAACTTAAACGCCGTCGCAGAGCAGGTAGAACATGGCCAATCAATCCCAAGGCGAAGCCGTTTTCCTGAGTGGCAGCCTGATGCGACATGTCACGCGCATGTCTCTGACGACAAGCATCGGTCTGATGGCGATTTTTGCGGTCGATTTCGTCGACATGGTGTTCATCTCGATGCTTGGCAATGACGCGTTGGCCGCCGCCGTGGGATATGCCGGAACGCTGCTGTTCTTCACCAATGCAATCAATATCGGCCTGTCGATCTCGGCCGGAGCGTTGACGGCAAGGGCCTTGGGGGCAGGGCGACCAGAGGAGGCGCGAAAATATGCCTCCAGCGTTGCAACGCTGGGTCTGTGCGTCGGGCTGATAACCCCGGTTCTGGTGCTTTGGAACCTCAGCGCGTTGTTGTCGTTATTGGGGGCCGAAGGCGAGGTGTTGAGGCTCGCCACACGCTATGTGTCGATCATTTTGCCGACCATGTGGGTGATGGCGATTGCAATGGTTGCAATGGCGGTTCTGCGGGCGCATGGGGATGCGCGGCGATCCATGATGGCCACGATCTATGGCGGCGTGGTGAATGCGGTTCTCGACCCGATCCTGATCTTCGGGGTTGGTTTGGGGCTCGACGGTGCGGCGATTGCATCGGTTCTGGCGCGGATTTGCATGCTCGCCGCTGCGCTTTGGCCCGCCCTGCGCGTCCACCGAGGCTTTTCCCGCCCATCGCTGCGGCAAGTCGCATCCGATCTTAAACCAGTCCGGGCCATCGCGATCCCGGCTGTGCTTACCAATGTGGCAACGCCGATCGGCAATGCCATCGTCGTGCGTGAAATCGCCGAGTACGGAACGGATGCGGTGGCCGGAATGGCTGTGATCGGGCGGCTATTGCCCGTGGCGTTCTCGGTCATCTTTGCGCTGTCTGGGGCAATCGGCCCCATCATCGGGCAAAACTTCGGGGCCGAGCAATTCACCCGCGTGCGCGAAGCCTTTCTGGCCGGCATCAAATTTACGGCGATCTACGTTCTTGGGATGGCGGCGGTCCTTTTCCTGTTGCGCGCACCAATCGCGGATTTGTTCGCGGCCGAGGGCGAGACCCGCGTGCTGATCTACCTGTTCTGCGGGCCTCTGGCGCTGGCGTCTTTCTTCAACGGTGTCATCTTCGTCGCCAATGCCAGCTTCAACAACCTGGGCCACCCGGTCTATTCCACTTGGATCAACTGGGGCCGCCACACCGTGGGCACATGGGTCTTTGCCTCAATCGGATCGGCACTGGCCGGGGCGTCCGGAGTTCTGTTGGGGCAGGCTTTCGGAGGCATCATCTTAGCCGCGATCAGTTGGATACTGGTTGGCCGCGTTGTTTCAGGTCTGGAGCGCTCGCAGGCGATCGATCCGTTTGCCGGTCAAAATCGCTTGCATTCTCTGTTTGGCCGTCGCGGCTGGTAGCACGAGGCAGGTGCCGGTGAACCATGGCTCTGCGAGTGCCATAGGTTCAACGATCAGTTTGTGGTCGAAACGGTCGAAGGGCGTAACACGCTGGCGGAGGTTTGGGGTTCTGGAACGAAAGGTTGCCAGAGTGTTTTGCACGAATTGAACTTTAGCAACCACAACTGGAAAAGCATCAATAGAAGCCAAAGCAAGAGGCAACAAAGACAAAACAATGCAAGATTGAAGCCAGACTTCTGATTTTCTTCCAGATATTGAATGCTAGTGAAGTGGCAGCCCGTAGGGGAATCGAACCCCTCTTTCCAGGTTGAAAACCTGGCGTCCTAACCGATAGACGAACGGGCCACTGAGCTTTGGCTCACAAGCAAAAATGGCAGCCCGTAGGGGAATCGAACCCCTCTTTCCAGGTTGAAAACCTGGCGTCCTAACCGATAGACGAACGGGCCACGCTAGCTTGTGGAGGGCCTTTTACGGTTTCACCCCGACCCCCGCAAGCCGAAAAATGCAGGGATGCGAAAGTTTTTTGACCTGTCCTACCGTTGCCTTGAAACCAGTCATTTTACCTCGGCTGCGTCCTCAAGACGAAGCTGTACGTTTTGGCGACCACCCCATGTGTTCACCTCCAGCCGACCAGCAAAATGAAAGCGCGCGCCGCCGTGATTTGTGAGCTTTTCGCCCATCGGCCCGTCGAAGGCTCCGAATGCGATCGCGTCCAGTCCACCGCCAAGACCATCCGCAAGCGAGAGTTTCAAATGCGACTCACCGACCCGTTTGGCAAACCGCACCTGTAGGTCGGGCAGGGCGTAGCGCGGGGCAGGGGCGCTGGCCCCAAAAGGCCCGGCTTTCTCAATCTGTTCGATCAGATCCACTGTTGCGGCGCCAGGCATCAATGCCCCGTCGAGCTTCATGTCTGCAGGACCACCTTGCCCTGCGCCTTGGTTTTCAAGCAGTTCTGACAGGCGCTTCATGGCCGGTTCCAACTGATCGCGCATGACGGTAAGCCCGGCCGCCATCTTGTGACCGCCACCTTTGACCAACAACCCCTCAGCCGCCAGTCGCTGGATCGAGGCCCCCAGATCAACGCCCGAGACCGACCGCCCTGATCCTATGCCTTCGTCTCCGTCAAAGCCGATCACAATCGCCGGGCGGTTGGCGTTTTCTTTCAGGCGCGAGGCGACGATACCGACAACGCCGGGATGCCAACCTTCGCCAGCGGCCCAGACCAAGGGCGCGTCCAAACCGTGCTCCTCTGCTTGCTCAAGCGCAGCAGACCGTACGGCATTTTCGATATCGCGGCGCTCAGTGTTCAGCGCGTCCAGCCGTTCAGACAGGGCCTGCGCCTCGTGCAAGGAGTCGGTGCTGAGCAGTCGCGCTCCAAGATCGGCCTGTCCGATGCGTCCCCCGGCGTTCACCCTCGGTCCTAGTAGAAATCCGAGATGATAGCTGTTTGGCGCGGCATCCATCCGAGCGACATCCGACAGGGCCACAAGGCCGGGGCGCTGACGGCCTGCCATGACCTTCAAACCTTGTCGAACCAAAGCGCGGTTTGCCTCAATCAGCGGGGCAACATCGGCGACCGTCGCCAGCGCGACCAAATCCAGAAAAGACACCAGATCCGGCCCTTTAACCCCAGCCTCACGCAGTTGCCGCCCCGCCTCGACCAGCATCAGGAAGACAACGCCCGCCGCACAGAGATAGCCCAGATCACCGCTTTCATCCTGCCGGTTCGGGTTCACCACGGCCACACAATCCGGCAAGGTTTCACCTCCCAGATGGTGATCCAGTACGATCACATCGGCGCCTTGTGCAGCCGCGATCGGGTCATGGCTCAGCGTACCGCAATCCACGCAGATGATCAGATCATGCGCCGTTGCCAGCGATTTCATCGCAGGCACGTTCGGCCCATAGCCTTCGTCAATACGGTCCGGCACATAGAGCGTCGCCTGCAGACCCATCTGACGCAGCCAGACCAGCAGCAACGCCGCCGAACTTCCCCCATCCACATCATAATCCGCAAAAACTGCGATGCGCTGCTTCTCTCGCACGGCTTTCAGAAACCGGGTCGCAGCGGTTTCCATATCTTTCATGCTGCGCGGATCGGGCAAAAGCTCTTTCAGCTTTGGCTCCAGAAAACCGGCAGCCTCCATCGGAGGGACGCCCCGCCGAGCCAGCACTTGGCAAACGGCACGCGGCAAACCTGCCTGTTGCACCAACATTTCCGTTGCACGCTCAACCTCGGGCGCGGGCCCCACCCAGCGCCGACCTGTCAAAGATTGCTCAACCCTAAGAAAACTCATCGCGCCTCTCATATGCCAAGGCCGGACCCATTTGGACCCGGCCTCTTCATCTTTTCACAGATACTCCCGCCGAAGGTATCGGCGCAAGCCGCTTAGGCTTCGTCGTGCGACCACATTGGCGTGCGGTAGGACATGCGGCGAACCGATCCGGTCTTCGAGCGCATCAGAAGGGTGGTGGTTTCAACCCAGCCCGGCTCACGCTTGATGCGCGGCAGCAGAGAGCCACCGGTTACGCCGGTTGCGGCAAAGATCACATCCGCCGTCACCATCTCGTCACGTGCATAGACACGGTCAAGATCAGTGATGCCCGCCTTGGCGGCGCGGCCACGTTCGTCATCGTTGCGGAACAGCAAGCGGCCAAAAATCTGACCACCCATGCATTTCAGAGCAGCGGCGGCCAGAACGCCCTCGGGCGCGCCACCTTGGCCCATATACATGTCGATGCCGGTGGTTTCGCTTTCGGCGCAATGCATAACACCCGCGACATCGCCATCGGTGATCAGGCGGATCGAGGCACCGGTTTCTCGCACCTCGGCAATCATCGCTTCATGGCGCGGACGCTCCAGGATGCAAACGGTAATATCGGCTGGTTCGCACCCCTTGGCCTTGGCCAATGCCTCAACACGTTCGCGCGGACTCATGTCGAGCGAGACAACGCCTTCGGGGTAGCCGGGGCCAACGGCCAGCTTGTCCATATACACGTCCGGCGCATGCAGCATCGAGCCGCGCGGGCCCATGGCAATCACGGTCAGTGCGTTTGGCATGTCCTTTGCGGTCAGCGTAGTGCCTTCCAGCGGGTCCAGCGCGATATCCACGCCGGGGCCTTCGCCGGTACCGACCTCTTCACCGATATAGAGCATCGGCGCTTCGTCACGCTCGCCTTCGCCGATGACCACGACACCCGCGATATCCAGCAGGTTCAACTGCTCGCGCATCGCGTTCACGGCGGCCTGGTCGGCAGCTTTCTCGTCACCACGCCCCACCAGCGAGGCCGAGGCAAGCGCGGCCTGTTCCGCGACCCGTGCTAGGCCCAAAGACAGCAGGCGGTCGTTAAAATCGATTTTGGCAGGGTTCATGCGTTGTATTCCTTTGGCAGGCAATGGCGTTTCGTCTGGCATAGCCTGCGGATGGCGCAGGCTGCAAGGGTTCAGACCTGTTCGATGCGCAGCGCGACAGGCTCGCCCGCGACAACATCGGTCGTCCGGAACCCGTCCAGCGCCACATCCAGAGTGGCCCGCGTGGTTTTGTGCGTGACAATCAAAACGGGGGCTGTGCTGTCGCTGTGGCCGTACTGGCGCATCCGGTCAATCGACACGCCCGCATCGCCCAGAATGGCCGCAACCTTGGCCAGCGCACCGGGTTTGTCCAACAAGCCCAGACGCAGGTAATAGGGCGCAGGCAGGCCGGTGATGGCAGGTGTGGCATCTTCAAGGCTGGTCGCCGGGCGTCCGAAGGTCGAGATTTTCAGACCGCGCGCCAGATCGCAAACATCGCCCATCACCGCGCTTGCGGTTGGTCCTTCGCCAGCTCCGGGGCCGCGCAACACCACTTGTTCAACTGCGTCGCCTTCGATGACCACCATATTGGTGCCACCTTCGAGTTGACCCAGCGGCGAGTCGCTGGGCACGAGGCAGGGCTGCATACGCTGTTCCAGACCGCGTGCGGTACGTTGGGCCAGACCCAGCAGCTTGATCCGATAGCCCATGTCATGGGCCTGATGGATATCGTCGAGGCTGATGTGCTGGATGCCTTCAATCTCTATCCCGTCGAAATTGGGTTTCGTGCCAAACGCGATCGAGGACAGCAGCGCCAGTTTATGCGCCGCGTCAATGCCGCCCACATCCAGATTCGGATCCGCTTCGAGGTAACCCAGCTCGGCGCATTCATCGAACAGCGCGTTATAGCCTTTTTCCTGCGATTGCATGCGAGTCAGGATGTAGTTGCAGGTGCCGTTCATCACGCCCATCACGCGGGTGATCTCGTTTCCGGCCAGACCTTCGGTGAGGGATTTGATCACCGGGATGCCTCCGGCGACGGCGGCCTCGAACCGGATCACGCGGCCTGCGGCTTCCGCCTTCTCGGCCAGTTCCTGACCATGGATGGCCAGCAGGGCCTTGTTCGCCGTGACAACATCTTTGCCGCTGGCCAGCGCTGCCTCGACCGAGGCTTTGGCCGGGCCGTTTTCACCGCCCATCAACTCGACAAACACATCCACGTCATCGCGTTTTGCCAAGGCTACGGGATCGGTTTCCCACGCATAGTCCGACAGGTTCACGCCCCGGTCTTTGCTTGAATCGCGGGCCGACACGGCGACGATTTCAATCGGGCGTCCGGTGCGTGCCTGCAGTAGATCGGCATGACGCCGGACAATCCGGACAACACCCACGCCAACAGTTCCCAAGCCCGCAATTCCAAGCCGCAGCGCCTGTGTCATCCCGTGGGTTCCTTTCGCTCGTACCAGTCTGATTTCGGGCCTTTTGCCCGTTCAGCGCTGCCTTAGCCGGTTCAGGGCACGGGCGCAATCCGTCACGCGTCAGCCGGGGCTGGGAAAAGCCGATCTTTAGTTGATCTGCGCGTCTTGCAGCGCCTCGGCTTTCTTTGCCAAAGCCTCGCTCCGGGCAGTCAGGTCCTGCTCAACGGCAGAGGCTTCGCTGACCGGATCGGCAGGCGCGCCCAGAACGTTGGGTAGGGGCAAAAGCTTGGGGTAAGGCGCCGTCTTGACCGCACGGGATTCGCTACCCTCCAACTCGGGGAAGTTGGTGCATCCGGCAAGGGTCAGGATCAGAACCAGAACGGGCAGGCGCTTCATAACAGGTGCTTTCACAAAGGACTGGTCTTGTGATGCCTCTTTTACCCGATCTGTTCAAGCGGGGTTCTATCTGAACATACGTTCAGATAGTGTCGGTCCATGGCTCGTACACAGGGATCACATTCGGACATAACCGGCCCGCGCATCCGCAAGGCAGCGTTGGGTCTTTTTGCGCGCCATGGCTATGCCGCCGTTTCGATGCGCCAGATCGCCAAAGAGGTCGGCGTTCAGGCCGGGGCGCTGTATAACTACACGCCCGACAAGCAAAGCCTGTTGTTTCGCCTGATGCGCGACCACATGCAGGAGTTGCAGCAAGCCTATGATGCGCTTGGTGAAACCGGCGACGCACAAGAGGCTCTGCGCCGCTTTGTCGGGTTCCACATCCGGTTTCATCTGGAACGCCCCGACGAGGTTTTCATCGCCTATATGGAGTTGCGCAACCTGACGCCGGACAACTTCGCAGAGATCGAGGATCTGCGCCGCGCCTACGAGGATTCTCTGGAGCGTATCTTGAGTGAGGGCCAGAAAGCCGGTCATTTCGCGATCTCAGACACCAAGATCGCTACGCTGGCCGTGATTGCGATGCTGAATGGTGTGATGACCTGGTATCGCTCGGGTGGACGACTTTCGTTGGACGAGGTCGAGCAGATCTATTGGGACATGGTTCGCCGCGCAGTGATGGCCTGACCCATAATCGGGTCAGGCTTAGCCTTAGTGGGCAGGGCGAATGAAGGTTCCATTGCGCAGCTCACGAAATGCCTGTTCCAACTCTGCTCGCGTGTTCATGACGATGGGTCCGTGCCACGCCACAGGCTCATCAATCGGAGCGCCCGAGATCAGCAGAAAGCGAGCACCTTCGGGCCCGGCCTGAACCGTGATCTCATCCCCGGTGCCGAACCGCACCAGAGTGCGGTCTCCGGACATGTCGCGGATGTTGACCTCTTGCCCGGCGACTTCCTTTTCCAACAAAACTCC
Source organism: Ruegeria profundi (assembly GCF_049800715.1). Classification (GTDB taxonomy): domain Bacteria; phylum Pseudomonadota; class Alphaproteobacteria; order Rhodobacterales; family Rhodobacteraceae; genus Ruegeria; species Ruegeria profundi_A. The sequence goes on along the minus strand of NZ_JBNAFO010000002.1, from coordinate 276,526 downwards.
GGTCGGCTGGGACGCATCGGCAAAGGCCGCCTGACCTTGGAACACATATGCAAAGGCGCGGCGGTAGGTGTCGATCTTGAAGGTCTTTTTGACACCGGCCGGGATCTCCACGTCCAGATATTGGGGATCTGCTGCAATACCGTCCACCGGGCCGGTTTTGCCCCAGAAGTCACCCACGATAACACGCACTGTTGTACCGTCATCGTCGATGACCTCGGGAATCTCTTTGGCCTGAACATCCTGATAGCGCGGAGCGGTCATTTTCTGATCCGAGGGCAGGTTGCCCCAGAGCTGAAACCCGTGCATCTGGCCCGAGGCATTCCCGTGCGGCATTTCCTGATGCAGAATGCCCGACCCCGCCGTCATCCATTGCACATCACCCGCACCAAGCGTCCCGCTGTTGCCCAGCGAATCCGAATGCTCGACCGTACCGGACAGCACATAGGTGATCGTCTCGATCCCGCGATGAGGATGCCAGGGAAAACCGGCCTGATAATCTTGCGGGCGCTCGTTGCGGAAGTCGTCGAACAACAGAAACGGGTCCAATTCTGACGGGTCCTGAAACCCGAAGGCGCGATGCAGCTTGACGCCCGCACCTTCCATCGTCGGTACGGCCTTGCGTGTTTCCAATGTGGGTCTGAGGGACATGGCAACCTCCTTCTTTTGTTTGCAGGATGTATGCCCAGCCGGGGACTGGTCAATTTGCGCAGAGGCACCATGAATGTGCGCAAATGTAGGGCAGGGGAGGGCCTGTTTATTTCTACGCAAAGCGGATACACGAGACAGCAGACAGACAGGAGGCAGTCATGCAGGACGAAGTGCTGGCAACGATCGAGGCATCATCCCCAAGACGGGTGGCCGGTGTTGCTATGCTGGGCAGCGTAGGTGTTTTGGTGATTTACGTGGCGCTGGCTTCTCCGCCCGAACTCGTCTGGCAGGTGTTTTTATTGGCGGTTGGCGCGTCTTCCTTGTGGTTGGCCCATCGCGTTTGGATGGCCACTCAGGACAGGATCGAGCTGACTGCATCAGAGCTGCGCACCGGATCGGGGCAGGTGATTGCGCGGGTCGATGAGATTGAAGCTGTGGACCGAGGTGTTTTCGCGTTCAAACCGTCCAATGGGTTTCTGGTGCGAACTCGCAAAAAGGCCGGTAATGTCTGGGCGCCTGGTCTTTGGTGGCGGCTAGGCCGCCGGGTTGGCGTCGGCGGCATGACAGCGTCCGCCGAGGCCAAGTTCATGTCAGAGATACTTTCGGCTATGGTGTTACAGCGTTGACGGCTCCACAGTGGTGTTATCTTCGGGAGTACTGTCGTCATGTCCGCTATCACCCCCGCCGTCACCCACGTTGTTGGCGTCCTTGCACGAGTCCGGCCCTTCGATGAAGGTGTATCCGCGGGGTTGTGTGAAGATGAACTTGTCAATGAAGAAGTCGTTGCTGCCGAACCCGAGTTTGAACGGACGCACGTAGTGGTGCCTTGTCTCGACCAAAATCATCGTGGCATTGTCTGCCATGATCGGAATGCGATCCGAAACCTGATTAACTGTTTCGTTCGACCACCGCACTAGCCCTTCACCGCGCGTACAGGACCACTCTACGAAGTGACGATCATCACTGTCCGTGCCTTCGTCGCCAGTGTCCCAACGCACGAAAGAGATCCGCAGCGCCAACCCGTTGCCTTCCTCAATCATGTACTTCTGAAGATCGTACATTGACGTGATGTACTGATCTGTCACCGTGTTTTTTTCTCGGGACAGGATATCGGCAACGGCGTAGGCCGCTTTCAGGTTGCTGGCGCCCTGACGATATCCGTCGAAATAGGTATATGTTGTCCAGACGGACCAGAAGAGTAGGGGAAACACCATAATGGCTTCGATGCTGACGACGCCGTCTTCTTTTTGAAGAAAACGCGCTGCGGCATTGCCAAGTTTCTGTTTGATAAATGACTTAAGGTTCATGGACAAACACCGTTGTTGCATGAAGTTCATACTGTCCGTCGGGATCTTGCCGAGCTAACTGGCCAAGAGTAGTGCCGAAGAACAAAGGAGAGATTTCAACACACGCCCGAATGATCATAAGTTCGTTTGCGGTTCCGGGTGAAAAGATCTGGTCGTCTTTTCCGCGAATTTCTTCAGGGGTATCCACGCAAAACGGACGATCAAAATCGCCAGTAAGGACCGTACTACTGTCGAATTGATTGACCCTCGTCATCTCAACGGCAAGGCTATTCATGCAGTCCGGAATGCCACCTGCTTCATCGCAGATGATCTGTTTGATCAGATCATGCGTCCAAGCTGTTTCGCCTTCATAGAGATCAATCCGGTTCATGCGCACATCTTGGATCGTTGAATCCAAGGCACGCTCCAGGTTAGCATGGTTCCACGCTACGATCCCCATCTCGACCCCGGAATAGGTGGTCATGATGAAAATCGGAAACCACATCACAAATTCGATTGTGGCCATTCCCTTTTCTTCGCGGCGAAACCTTCGCAGCTTTTTTTTCAGATGTCGGATCATTGGGTCAGCCTCAGATTCTGGATGCTCGCAGCGATATCGTCGAAGACTTCGCCAATCTCTGATCCTGTCGGCGCGAAGTATGCGTTTTCATCCGATTTGCAGTACCATAGGAGGTTTCGACCGTTGGTGGTGGCCTCGTAAGCGACCGAGAAGATCAAGATGTTTCTTGCGCCCGATTTCGCATAGTCGCACATCGCTTCGACCTGATCGTCTTTTGTGGAACGGTTTTCGGTCTCAGTTGCCGCATAGTACCAGTTGTATGCATAGGTCGAACCCACGGAATCATACAGCAACTTATAGATTTCATATCGCGAGGTGCGCTCCCACAAGGCAGGCCATGTTAGAGAAAAGGCGGTCCCATTTTCATCGATCTGGCGAACCTCGTCCCTGTCGAGGTTGTCGCAATAGCCGCTGCTGTAGTAGGTTCCTCTGCAAAGGTAGACATCGAAATCGCTGTTGCCAAATGCGTGGTCCTGATACTCGTCGCGCACCCAGTATTTACCGCGACTGCTGTCCCAATATGCCCTGTCTACGCCCAGCCACGCATATCTGAAGCTGTCTTCGTTCTCGTCATAGTGGTTCACATTGACGGAATAGATGTCTTCGTCTCCGTTCCACCAGATGCCTGATTGGCCATCGTTGTATGGCGGTTTCACCCAAGTGCGAGAAGTGTTTTCACCGTCGGTCATCAGAACGATGACTTTCATCGTGTCACTGCCGACGCTATCGGCAGGACGGCCCGCGAAATCGGCTGGTACCTGGCCGTTTGCGATCATGTTGGTGACTACGGGGCGGAAGTTTTCGTCTAGCACCGTCAGTGCCCATTTCATACCGACGTTGATCGACGTGTTGTCGCGCGCGTAAAACGAGTCGATGTAATTGTGTAGGTTCGTCTCGTTGTTCTGGTGAACAACAAGTTGACGGCTGGCTTCAGAACGGCACCGTTCGTCAATGCGCGGTGAGCTGAACCCGCCGGACGGACGCTGATCGCCGCCATAGCGTGAATAGTATAGCGATTGGTTGTAGGTTTTCGCCAGATCGAACGCGCCTGCCGCCAGATCCGAGGTTTCAAAATCGATGCAGTTCGCAAATCTATTGGAGCCGGCAGTCGTAAGCTGGTTCATGACGGCAGAAGGGACACCCACCTGCGTTGCATAGGGAATAATCGAGATCGAGAGCTTGTCGGAACTTGTGTTCTCATACATTTTGGTGACAAAGCTCTTGGCTGCACCTTGCAGATTGGTCAGGCGCGACCCTCTCATGGAACCTGAAACATCCAGAACCATCGCGATTTCGACGTTGCCGATGGACTCTTCGGCGACGCTGACAACGTTCACGTTGATCGAGTCGACGTCCCACCATTTCATGAAATGCATGCGGACCGGCATCGTGGCACTTGCCTCAACGCGGCGCTGTCCGACGATTAACTTGTTTCCGTCATCATCGCAGGATCTTGGGGAGACTACGACTTCTCCATCTAGGAATGTGTCTAGGTTTTCTTTGACCAGATAGTCCTGCACGACGTCTTTTGGGCAAAGATTCTGCTGGAGGTCAGCGGCGGCCAGAACTGCGCGGTCCAGCGAATACTGAAGGCGCGCGCGTTCGTGGTCATAGCGCATCATGTCGACGGCAAATCCACCCACCGTGAAGATGATAAGGATCAAGCTCAGCGTCAGGATGGTCATGGTCCCGCGCTCGGAGCGCAGGAACGACGCAGCACCTTTGTCGGAGCGGTTGAATTGCTCAGTTCGTCTGGGTTCAGAATTCCTAAACACTTTTCTCATATCTAATCCCTGCAGGTAATCCGGCGCACGGAAGGCGGGTCATATCAACTTAAAGAATGTAGTCGGCGAACGTGGCGAGATTTGGGCGACTTTGCCACTATGCTGCTGGGATTGAACGGCAAACCGCTGCATTTGACGGGATGACGGTCGCTTTGTTTCTGTTGTGTCGACAATGATCGCCACAAAAATTTCCAAGGCGACTCAGCAGGGGGTTTTTATCACCCGTTTATAAAGTGATGAAATTTTCATCATAAAAGATTGCAGCTTCGGGCCAGTGGTGCGACAAAACGCCATAACGTTCGTCATTCACCGGTACGGAGGGATTAATGACCAGCACCAAGGAACCGAGCTTTCGTGAAAGTGTGGATCTGATGTTCAACAGGGCGGCGTCCCTGATGGATCTGCCGCCTGGTCTTGAGCAGAAAATCCGGGTCTGCAACGCCACCTACACGGTTCGTTTCGGGGTGCGTTTGCGCGGTGAGATTCACACTTTCACCGGCTACCGTTCCGTCCATTCCGAGCATATGGAGCCGGTCAAGGGCGGTATCCGTTATGCCTTGGCGGTGAACCAGGACGAGGTTGAGGCGCTTGCTGCGCTGATGACCTACAAATGCGCCTTGGTTGAGACGCCTTTTGGCGGCTCGAAAGGCGGGCTGTGCATTGATCCGCGCAAATACGAAGAACACGAGATGGAGCAGATCACTCGACGCTTTGCCTATGAGCTGGCGAAGCGCGATCTGATCAATCCATCGCAAAACGTTCCGGCCCCTGACATGGGTACGGGTGAGCGCGAGATGGCCTGGATGGCTGACCAATACGCACGGATGAACACCACCGACATCAACGCACGCGCTTGTGTGACGGGCAAACCGTTGAACGCAGGCGGCATTGCCGGGCGGGTCGAGGCGACAGGGCGGGGCATCCAATATGCACTGCGCGAGTTCTTCCGCCACCCTGAGGACATCGCCAAGGCCGGTTTGTCCGGCAAGTTGGACGGCAAGCGTGTCGTTGTACAGGGATTGGGCAACGTGGGCTACCACGCGGCCAAGTTCCTCGCTGAGGAAGACGGATCGCGTATTATCGGGATCATCGAATGGGACGGTGCGCTTTATAACCCGGACGGTATCGACGTTGAGGCGGTGCGCAACTGGATCGTCAAACATGGTGGCGTAAAGGATTTCCCGGACGCGACCCATTCAACCGATGGTGCCTCGGTGCTTGAGGCGGATTGCGACATCCTGATCCCGGCGGCTCTGGAAGGCGTCATCAATCTGGACAACGCCGACAGGATCAAGGCGCCGCTGATCATCGAGGCCGCGAATGGTCCGGTGACCGCGGGTGCAGATGAAATTCTGCGCAAGAAGGGCACCGTCATCATTCCTGACATGTATGCCAATGCGGGCGGTGTGACAGTCTCGTATTTCGAATGGGTGAAGAACCTTAGCCACATTCGATTTGGTCGCATGCAGCGCCGTCAGGAAGAGGCGCGGCATGAGTTGATCGTTAGCGAGCTTGAACGGCTGGACCGTTATCTGGGCGATGCCTGGTCAATGTCGCCGGACTTCAAGGCCAAGTACCTCAAAGGTGCGGATGAGTTGGAGCTGGTACGCTCGGGCCTCGATGACACGATGCGGATCGCTTACCAGTCCATGCGCGAGGTCTGGCACAGCCGCGACGATGTCGAGGATCTGCGCACCGCGGCCTATATCGTTGCAATTGATCGCGTGGCCAAAAGCTACCGGGCCAAAGGCCTGTGACAACTGGCGCACGGGGTGGCTTTTCTGCCCCGTTCGCAAACTGAATGCAGCGCGTCGATTGCGAAAACGGTGCTGGCGGGTAAGCTGCGCGCAGACAAACGAATCCGGGAGACCTCAATGTTGCGTATCGCCATCGCTGCAGCCTTGCTTGCAACGCCTCTGGCCGCCGCCGAAACCAAGGAACAAAGCTGCCAGTATCAGGCCGATGTGGTGGCCGCGATCCAGAAAGCGCGTCTGGATAAGGTGAAAGAGCGCGACGTTGTGGAGGCCGTGGCTGAAACCAGCCCCACTTGGCCCGAGAACTATAACGCTGCGATTCCGTTGATCACGCCCTGGGTCTATGAGCAAAAGATGCGCGACGTGCGCAAAAAGGATCTTGGTGCGGCATGGCTCGAGCTGTGTTTGCAGCAATAATCCACAGCTCAGCAATTTCCCTGTGGACAACCGCGCGTCATCCCCTTGGCGCGCGTTTTCATTTCTGGCAGGTTTGAGCCATGTCATTGCCCCCCGGATTTCTCGATGAGCTGCGCACCCGGCTGAGCCTGTCTCAGGTTGTTGGGCGTAAAGTCATGTGGGATCAGAGAAAATCCAATCAGGGCAAGGGGGACATGTGGGCGCCGTGCCCGTTTCACCACGAAAAAACGGCGTCTTTTCATGTGGATGACCAAAAGGGGTTCTACTACTGCTTTGGCTGTCATGCCAAAGGCAACGCGTTTACTTTCGTACAGGAAACGGAAAACGTTTCCTTCATGGAGGCGGTAGAAATTCTGGCGCGCGAAGCTGGCATGCCGATGCCCGCGCGCGACCCGAAAGCGCAGGAAAAACAAGACCGCCGCACGCAACTGGCCGAGGTGATGGAGCAGGCGGTTCAGTTCTTTCGCCTGCAACTCAAGACCGGGGCGGGCAGTGCGGCGCGCGACTATCTGGCCCGTCGGGGTTTGGACGCCAAGGCGTTGGAGCGATGGGAGATCGGCTTTGCCCCGGACGGCTGGCAGGCGCTGTGGGATCATCTGACCGGCAAGAACGTGGCCGAAGATCTGATCCTTGGGGCGGGTCTGGCTAAGCCGTCGAACAAGGGCAAGAAGCCATATGACACGTTCCGCAACCGGATCATGTTCCCAATCCGTGATCCGCGCGGTCGGTGTATCGCATTCGGCGGTCGGGCGATGGACCCGAATGACAACGCCAAATACCTGAACTCACCCGAGACCGAGTTGTTCGATAAGGGCCGCAGCCTGTACAACCACGGGCCTGCGCGGCAGGCGGCCGGGAAGGGGCAGCCGCTGATCGTGGCCGAGGGGTATATGGACGTCATCGCACTGGCCGAGGCTGGGTTCGGCGCGTCGGTTGCTCCGCTTGGAACGGCGATTACCGAACATCAGTTGCAGTTGCTCTGGCGGATTTCGAATGAGCCGATCATTGCGTTGGATGGCGACACGGCGGGCCTGCGGGCGGCGATGCGGGCCGTTGATTTGGCCTTGCCGCTGCTTGAGGCCGGTAAGTCCCTGCGCTTTGCTTTGATGCCCGAAGGAAAAGACCCAGACGATTTGCTGCGGGCCGACGGGGCAGGGGCTGTTCAGGCCGTGCTGGATGGGGCCATCCCGATGGTGAAGCTGCTTTGGCAACGCGAGACCGAGGGCAAGGTTTTTGACAGCCCTGAACGCAAAGCTGCGCTCGACAAGGTTCTGCGGGACAAGATCAAGCTGATCCGTGACCCCTCGATCCGGTCCCACTACGGGCAAGAGATCAAGGACCTGCGCTGGCAATTGTTTCGCCCGCAGAGACAGTCACAAAACCGTGCGTGGCAACCGAAGGGGAAGTGGCAGCCGCAGAAACAGCCTGCGACCGCGGGTGCGCGGGCTTCGTTCCTCGCGTCCTCGGACAATGCGGACATCCATCTGCGCGAAGCCGCGATTCTGGCCATTGCGATTCTAAACCCGCAGGTCGTGGTGCAATTTGAGGCGCAGCTGGAAGAGATGGATTGTCACGATCCTGATCATGCTGCTCTGCGTCATGCCATTTTGCGCCATGCGATTGATGACCCTGAAAACCTGCGGGACCATATCGTTGAAACTTTGGGGGCCGAACCTCTTGAAAATCTGCTGAGCCTTCGCCATGTCGCAGTGATCCCCTGTGTGTTCAAACCAGGCGACGTTGAAAAGGCCGAGATGACGCTGGCCGAGGAACTCGCGAAAATCAAAGCGCTCCGGGGGTTGGATGCTGAGATTGCCGAAGCCGCAGAGGAACTGTCTGAACTGGCCGATGAGGCGTTGACATATCGGCTGGCGCAAGCCGCCGAAGAGCGTAACCGCACAAGCCGCAGTCAGAATGAGGACAGGGCCGTTTTCGACATTGCCGACAATGGCGCGCGAATCAATCGCGACGAAAAGGATGCGTTCAAGGCAATCATGTCCGGGATCAATTTCGAACGGAAACGCCGCTGAAGTGATGTTTTCGTAAAGCACTGGAAAAGAAAAACAGGTAAACGGGTGGCCGAATCAGTTTCACGCGCTAATGATTCGGATCAAACGAATCACCCATCCCTGCAGGAGCATTGAATGGCCGCCAAAGACACGTCAGAAGATCGCAAGTCAGAAGAGCAGGAACAGGAAATCTCGCTGGACATGAGCCAGGCCCAGGTCAAGAAGATGATCGCCGAGGCCCGCGAGAAAGGTTACATCACTTACGACCAACTCAATCAGGTTCTGCCGCCTGATCAGGTCAGTTCGGAGCAGATCGAGGACGTTATGTCGATGCTGTCCGAGATGGGCATCAACATCATCGAAGATGAAGAGGCCGAGGAAGAAGAAAACAAAGGCTCGACCGAACTGACCACCACGGACAACAACCGTGAGGTGGCTCTGGCCGGTGCTGCGACTGAAAAACTGGACCGCACCGACGACCCCGTCCGCATGTATCTGCGTGAGATGGGTTCGGTCGAACTGCTGAGCCGTGAGGGCGAGATCGCCATCGCCAAGCGGATCGAAGCGGGCCGGAACACGATGATTGCGGGTCTGTGCGAAAGCCCTCTGACCTTCCAGGCGATCACCATTTGGCATGACGAACTTCTGTCTGAAGACATTCTTCTGCGCGACGTCATTGATCTGGAAACCACCTTTGGCAACCAGATGGACGAAGATGGTGACGTGCAAGAGCCGGTCGTCGATACCTCGGCCGTGCAATCGGCCAAACCCGCCAAAGACACCGGCCCTGAGTTGGATGCCGATGGCAACCCGCTGAGCAATGACGATGATGATGACGAGGACGATCAGGCCAACATGTCGCTGGCCGCGATGGAAGCCGCCCTCAAGGATCAGGTTCTAACCACGCTTGAACGGATCTCGACCGATTTCTCGATGCTGTCCGAGATGCAGGACAGCCGGATTTCGGCCACTTTGAACGAAGATGGCTCGTTCAGTGAAAAAGACGAAGAGACCTATCAGAAGCTGCGCGCTGAGATTGTTGAACTGGTGAACGGTCTTCACCTGCACAACAACCGGATTGAGGCGCTGATCGACCAGCTCTATGGCATCAACCGCCGCGTCATGTCTCTGGACAGCTCGATGGTGAAACTGGCCGACCAAGCCCGGATCAACCGTCGGGAGTTCATTGACGCCTATCGCGGGCGTGAACTGGACCCGAACTGGCTGACCGATATGGCTGAAAAGCCAGGCCGGGGCTGGCAGATGTTCATTGAACGCTCGACCGACAAGGTTGAGGAACTGCGCAGTGATATGGCTCAGGTCGGTCAATATGTCGGTCTGGATATCAGCGAATTCCGCCGCATCGTGCAGCAGGTTCAGAAGGGCGAGAAAGAAGCCCGGCAGGCCAAGAAGGAAATGGTCGAAGCCAACCTGCGTCTGGTGATCTCGATTGCCAAAAAGTACACGAACCGTGGCCTGCAATTCCTTGATCTTATTCAAGAAGGTAACATCGGCCTGATGAAGGCGGTGGATAAGTTCGAATACCGCCGCGGCTACAAGTTCTCGACCTATGCGACTTGGTGGATCCGTCAGGCGATCACGCGGTCTATCGCGGATCAGGCGCGGACCATCCGTATTCCGGTGCATATGATCGAAACGATCAACAAGCTGGTCAGGACCGGTCGTCAGATGCTGCACGAAATCGGCCGCGAGCCGACGCCGGAAGAACTGGCCGAAAAGCTGCAGATGCCGCTTGAGAAAGTGCGCAAGGTGATGAAGATCGCCAAGGAGCCGATCAGTCTTGAGACGCCAATCGGCGACGAGGAAGACAGCCAGCTTGGTGATTTCATCGAGGACAAGAATGCCGTGCTGCCTCTGGATAGCGCCATTCAGGAAAACCTCAAGGAAACCACGACCCGGGTTCTGGCGTCGCTCACCCCGCGTGAGGAACGGGTTCTGCGGATGCGTTTCGGCATCGGTATGAACACCGACCACACTCTGGAAGAGGTTGGTCAGCAGTTCAGCGTGACCCGCGAACGTATCCGTCAGATCGAGGCGAAAGCCCTGCGGAAGCTGAAACACCCAAGCAGATCGCGGAAACTGAGGTCTTTTCTGGATCAGTAAGATCAAAGGCGCCCCGGACGGAGGCGCCTTTTTTCGTTTCACCGTTCACATTGGCAGATGTGCCAAACACATTGGCGCGACTTCACATGTGTTGTGGCGTGTCCGTTTCTATATCCGTCTGGTCCACTCATGGGGCGGGCCGGGGCGAGGCGGCTAAGCTGATGACCCCCGGCTTCCAAGTGTCAGCGGACGCTCAACCCGCGTTTTGAAGGCGCTCGGCGGTTGACCTGTCCAACGCTTGAACGCTGTGGAAAACGCGGATTGATCGGCGTATCCCAGAGAATAAGCGATCTCGGACAAGTTCATTCCATTTGTGATGAAGGTCTGGGCCAGATCGCAGCGCAAATCCTCGGTGATGTCGCGGTAGCTGGTGCCTTCGCTTTGCAATCGGCGGGCAAAGGTACGGGCGCTCATGCCGAGTTTTGCCGCGACATCATCTGCGCTGAGGATTTTGCCCGGCAGCGAGCGGGTTATCAGCCCTTCGACCTTGGCGCGCGTCAATTGCTTCGGCACGCGACGCTCGGCCAGAACGCGTTCCCCGTATTCTAGTAGATGGGCGCGCAGGCTGGGGTCGTAGGTCGGGACGGGCAGGTTCAGCGAGGACGGGGACAGGACGATCTCGAGGCTTTCAGACCCGAAGACAACCGGAAAACCTGCCAGTTGCTGGAAGGCATGGGTATGATCCCCAACCTCATGCTGAAACCGTATTTCAATAGGGTGGAAATCGGTCTGTGTCAGGTTGCGCAATCGGGCGACGGCGGCAAACATCAAGAACTCAGTTCGGCGGTGATAGCGAGCAAAGCTGGCGTCTTTCCAACGGGCCTCGAACGCGGCGAAATTCCCCGAAACGCGCAGGCTGAAGGCGATAGCGGGGTCGATCATGTCATGGAAATGAGACGTATTTTCAATCACCTGCTCCAGGTCTCGTGAGTATTTGCTGATGTAGGCCGTCAAGGTCGATGAGGACGTGACGCCAAGCCCGACACTTGCTGCAAAGGTGATATCGTTCAGAGCATCGCAGGCATAGCGGACAAACAGCGCCTCTTTATGGGCGCAAAAGGAGGTCGCATCCTCCGGCAGATCCCGCGGCCCAAGTCCGCTGCGATCCAGCACCTCCAAGGTGTTCCGTTTTTCCAATCGCGCGTCTAGCGCTTCGCGCAGAAAGTGAAGGCGGTCAATATCCACATTCATCGCAGCGAAGCCTTTCTTTCTCTGGACCGGGGCCGTTCCAGCATACTGCTTTTCTGTCAGAAATTCGAATGGATTTGGCAGTTGGTCACAAGCCTGGTCAAACGTTCCTGCCTATATCCTCTTCGTTGCCGGGTCAGTACCTTGTTGGGGATGAGGTCAGAGCCACCGCCGGTCTTACCAACCGGTCACCGGGTTCCCCGGCACACCTCTCCTTCTTGTCGCATTGTCCACTTGGTGGCCCTATGTCACGCTTGTTACGCAAGCTTGGGTAGGTAGCGACGCAATGGCAGGGATTGACACAACCGATCTGTTCGACGGACGCAACCTGATCGTCTTTGACGGAGAATGCGTTCTGTGTTCAGGCTTTTTCCGGTTCGTGCTGAAACGCGACAAAACCCGACGCTTTGAATTTGCAACGGCGCGGTCTCCGCTTGGGCAAAGGATGTACATGGCGCTGAATCTGCCCGTTGTGGATTATGAGACCAACCTCGTGATCGTAGATGGTAAGGTTTTTCAACGGCTTGATGCCTTTGCGGCGGCTGTGCGCGCGCTGCCGGGGGTGTGGCCTTTTCTATCTCTGGTACGGTTTCTGCCGAGCGCTGTGAAAGACCCGCTGTATTTCTCGATCGCCCGCAATCGGTATGCTCTGTTCGGTCGGTACGATACCTGTATGATGCCGGATGCTGCTCTCCTTGAGCGTTTTGCCGAGCAGGGGTTTGACGCGTGACGGATCCGTTTCTTCAGGCTTTGGCGGACCCAAGTGTTCTGCCCCAATCCGTGCGAGACATCCATCGAAACCCGGGTGAATATGTAGGCGAATGCGATATCGAACGTGGCCAGGGCATTCTCATTCAACTCGCGCTTAAATTGGGGCGGTTTCCCCCTGCAGGCCGGCATGTGCCCGTTCGGCTGGTGACCCAAAATAAGGATGAAGACCACAGCTGTCTGCGAGACTTTGGGGGGCACAAAACAACGTCAGAGCTGAGGCTTGATGCAAAAACGGGCGACGTTCTTGAGCGTTTCGGGCCGCTTTCGTTCTGGCTAAGGCCTGTGGCGTCGAAACGTGGGCTGGAGGTTCATATCCATCGCCTGGCGGTTTTCGGCGTGCAGCTCCCTCGGATGTTGCAACCGTGATCGTCCATGACCGAGTGGCAGGACGAATTGGGGCGCTTTCGATTTGACGTGGCCGCCGGAGCGCACGGATTGGGGCTGCTGATTCGCAATAACGGATCGCTCACGCCGCTTTACATATAGATAGTGGTGGGCTGAAATGATCGTGAGGCCTGCTTTCCGTGGGCGTGTTGACCTCTAGATTAAGAGGCGCAGTAAGTGAGGAAATAGTATGGTGAAAAATCTACGGTATTGCGCCGCACTAGCGGTGGTTGTCCTGAGTATTCCCTTGGCGGCGAACGCGGAGCGTTTGGGTTTCCAGACTAATTCAATCAATGGCACCGACTTCGAAGTCGTTCCCCGCAGTAGGGATGATACGGATGGATATTGGTGTGCGGCTGCAGATTTTGCACGACGCGGACTTGGGGCGGGATGGCAGGACCCCATCTATGTGTTGCGAGGCTATGGACCTAGTGTGACAACCGGGCGTAGAACGGCCGTGCAGTTTTCGCTGAAGCCGCCTTCGGCTGATGCGTCCGCGCAATCCGGCAGCTCACGTGGCCCCTTCGTTTCTGGTTCCAGTATGTCCGTACAGAGTGCAAACGCTCGGTGCGGTCGTAGGCCGATTTTCAGCAGGTAAGGCAAGAGGTTTAACCCAGAATGCAGACAGAATTCGCGCTCCAGACCGATGGGCCCAGTTTATACGAATTCACGTCTCAAGTCGCTGATTGGCTTAGTTCCTTTGAACGGGATGGTGTCCTGACGCTGTTCGTCAGGCACACATCCTGTTCTTTGCTGGTGCAAGAGAACGCAGACCCCGAGGTGCAGACGGATTTGCATGCGTTTTTTGAGCGCCTGGTGCCCCCGTCCGATCAGCCCTCAATGTCTTACCTGCGCCATACGTATGAAGGGCCGGATGACATGCCAGCCCATATCAAAGCGGCGATGATGCCAGTTTCCCTGTCCATTCCTGTCCGTCAGAGTCAGATGGTTTTGGGAACTTGGCAGGGGATATACCTGTTTGAACACCGCCGCGCCCCGCATCGGCGGCTGGTCGCGGCACATCTGTCCTGACCCTTTATTTTGGGGTGCAAAATTCCGACTACCCAAATCCTAGCGGCTGCCCTATAGTTGTGGATAAGTAAGCCAAAGTGCTTACAAAAGAGGCCAGCTAGGGACGAGGAGACGGCGGATGCGCTGCCCGTTTTGCGGAAATATCGACACTCAGGTGAAAGATTCACGCCCGGCAGAGGATCACGTTGCAATACGCCGACGTCGGTTTTGCCCGGCCTGCGGAGGGCGTTTTACGACCTATGAACGGGTTCAGTTGCGCGATCTGGTGGTGATCAAAACCAACGGAAAACGCGAGGACTTTGATCGCGATAAGCTGGAACGCTCGATCCGTATCTCGATGCAGAAGCGCCCGGTTGATCCTGAACGGATTGATCAGATGATCTCGGGGATTGTGCGGCGTCTGGAAAGTATGGGTGACACGGATATTCCGTCCAACAGAATTGGCGAGATCGTCATGGAAGCTCTGGCGCGGATCGACACCGTCGCCTATGTTCGATTTGCGAGTGTGTACAAGAATTTCCAGGCGGCCGATGATTTCGAGGAGTTTGTCCACGAACTGCGCCCGCCGCAGCCTTCGACGGACGAGTGAGCGAAACAGATAAGCGATTTATGACGCTGGCTTTGTCTTTGGGTCGGCGCGGCCAAGGGGCGTGCTGGCCCAACCCGGCTGTCGGGTGCGTTATCGTGCGCGATGGGCGGATTGTTGGGCGAGGGTGGACTCAACCCGGCGGGCGTCCCCATGCAGAGCCTGAGGCCTTAGCGCAAGCGGGTGCGCAGGCGAAAGGGGCCACGGCCTATGTCTCGCTGGAGCCATGCGCCCACTACGGCAAGACACCGCCCTGTGCCGAAGCGTTGATCTCGGCCGGTGTGGCCCGCGTTGTTGCGGCGATTGAAGATAGCGATCCTCGCGTTTCCGGGCAGGGCTTTGCCATGCTGCGCGAGGCCGGGATCGAGGTTGAAACCGGCGTGCTGGCGCAAGAGGCCGAGCGTGATCTGGCCGGGTTCTTTCTGAAAACCGAACAGGGCCGTCCGTTTGTGACGTTGAAACTGGCCAACAGCTTTGACGGGCGGATTGCCACGTCCACCGGACATAGCCAGTGGATCACCGGATCAACTGCGCGACGCGAGGTTCACGCGATGCGCGCCCGACACGATGCCGTCATGGTCGGCGCTGGCACGGCGCGCGCGGATGATCCCTCGCTTACGGTTCGGGATCTGGGGATAGAGCGTCAGCCGGTGCGCGTGATTGTCTCGCGCCATTTGGATTTACCCTTAATGGGCCAACTGGCGCGCACAGCCTCAAAAACGCCCGTCTGGCTATGTCATGGCCCGCATCCCGACGCCGAGCGCGCCCGCACTTGGGAAGGGTTGGGCGCGAGGCTGTTGCCCTGTGCGTTGCACGACCATCAGGTTGATGCGCGCGACCTGCTGCAGCAGCTGGGCCAGGAAGGACTGACAAGTGTTTTCTGCGAAGGCGGTTCGGCTTTAGCGGCGTCTCTGCTGGCGCAAGATCTGGTCGATGAGCTTGTCGGTTTCACGGCTGGTTTAACCATCGGCGCCGAGGGTCTTTCGGCGATTGGCGCGTTGGGGCTGGAAAAACTAGACAGCGCCCCTCGGTTCGAGTTGATCGAGGCGCGCCCGGTCGGTGGCGACGTATTGCACCGTTGGGCGCGAACGACGCATTAGCGTCGCCAGAGATGGGCATGGGTGGAAAAAGCGCCCTGTAGCTTTGACAAGGCGCGATTCAGCGGCCCGCGTTTGGGTGGCTGCCCCTGGGCCAACCGTTCAATGGCAACTTCGACGGGGCAGGGTACGCCGGTCACCGGATCTAGATAGCGGGGATAGTCGATCAGGCTGGCATGCACCAAACCCAGCAGCGACGGACGCGCGCCGCGACGGGCCGGGACGCTGCCCAGATCCGTGGTCAGGCCCCAACCTGCGTAGAAGGGCGCGCCAAAAGTGGTCACCGGAATTCCGCGCAGCAGCGCTTCGAACCCCATAAGCGAGGTCATGGTCCAGACCTCCTGCATCTCAGACAGCAAGGCCGATGGGTCTGTTTCAGTCGCGATCACATCCGCCAACCCCTCGGTGTCGATCCGGCCCGAACGCAGGCCAGCCTCGACATCCGGATGGGGTTTGTAAATCACTACGGCATCGGGATTGGCAGCCCGAACCTCGCGCAGCAGGTCCAGATTGGTGCGGATGACGCTGGTGCCTAGCAGGATTGAGGCGTCGTCCTCGACCTGCCCCGGCACCAGAATACGGTGACCTTTGGGCAGAGGCGGCGCAGCGCCGCCGGTGTTGTATTTGCTCAGCCCTTCGGACACGAGGGCTGAGATCACCCGCTCGGCACGGTATTCCTGATCCGGACGCAGAGTTTCGCGCTTGGATATCCATTCTTCCAATCGGCTGGTTTGGGTCGGGTCGTAGTAGATACCCAGATCATCCGTCACCAGCGACAGGGGAGGCACAAGATCTGCCCCCAATCCGCGTGAGCGGAGAAAGCCATCCTCGATACGGGTGACACCCTCGGCCTCCCGGGATTGATTGGCCCAGACCATGTGTGGGCCGGTGGATGGGGCAGGTGGCGACGGCACAAACCGTATCTTCTGGTGCTGGCCGAACATGGCTTGCAGATGCTTACGCTTCCACATCCGCATGCCCGACGCTGTCCATCCCAAACGATCTTGCCGCCACACGCGGGTCTGCGCCGCAAGCGTATCCAGCACGATCTCTAGCTCACATAAATGGTCCCTATAGGCATCATACCAAACGGGGTAGAGCATCATGGCTGCAGCGAACAGCTGGGCGCGCGTTAGATTGCGTTGTCTGCGTTGAACGGGGTTTTCGTCCTGCGTCAAACCCCATCCGGCATAGAATGGCTGCCCGAAGACGCGGGGTTTGTGACCGGCGAGAATGGCCTCGAACCCCATTTGCGATGAGAGCGTATAGACACTAACCGCGCCGTCCAGCAGCGACCAAGGGCTGATGTTGTCCGCAACGAAGGAAACGCGATCCGAGAGGTCCTGTTCGGTGTAGTGCCCGGTGCGGTGACCAGCCAGTGTTTCAGGATGGGTCTTGATCAGAACCGGCATCCCAGGATTTTCTTCTTGTGCGATCACCAGCATCTCAAGAAACCGGGCACGGTCCCCTCGGCTGGCCGTGACCGAAGCATCACCGACCGTCTGATCAATCACCAGCACATAGCCGGGGTCGGGGATCGGCGCGTCGGGGTCAAAGGCGGAATACTTGCTGAGGTTCAGTTCTTTCAGGCGCTCAATCGCGCCACGCGCCCGGTTCAGAAGCGCGGTATCATCCAGCGGATGTGTCGCTAGAAGCGTTTCCAGATCTGACGGTTGGGCCGGGTCAAAGTGCAGGCCCGAGCGATCCAGAAGCAGACCCAGAGGCGGCTCGCCCTCGCGGCCGGGATGGAGAGATCGTAGAAAGGCGTCCTCGACTCGCAGCAAAGGGGTGCCCCGCTCCTGAGCGATACGTCGCCCGCGATGGGCGGTAGGGCTGTTGCCCCAAATGGCGACGGTGTCTTCGGGTCGGGGCAGGCCCAGCCGGATGTCATATCCCGAAAGGGATAGAATGCGCCCGAGGCGCCGGTTGGTCAGAAACCCGCCATTGTAGACAAATGCCCGGGACCGCGCCGCGCCAGTTGCGGTGGGGTCCCCATGGGTCATGGTTTAGTTGCCGGTCAGGGTGGCGACATTCGCAACCGGCGTCAGGCCCCCTGCGATCAGAGAGATCGACTTTGTCCACTGCGCGTACGGTGCTTCAGTCACGTAGATTGTGTCGTCGTCGCGGATTACGAAATCACGCGCAATGAACAGGCCATTGGGCGCAGTCAGGTTCAGCAGATAGATCATGCGCTGATCGCCCTGCAGATCGGAACGGCCCATCACTTGGCGGGCGATGTCTTGACGTTCGCGGCGCAATACGAAGATACCGGTTGGATCAGATGAGACGGATACCAAGCCGCCAACCTGAGCCAGAGCCTCAAGCGCGGACAGGTCCTGACTGTCGAAGGCGACGCGCGATTGCCCACCGGTTGCGCCAAGCGCGATGTAGGAGCGGCTGTCTTCCTCGACCAGAATGCGGTCACCGCCGCGCAGCGCAACATCCAGCTTGGGATTTCGGAATAGGTCTTCGTACCAGACTGTCCCACGTTGATCGCCTCGGATCAGGGTGACCAGCGCGATATCGGAGGCCACTGAAACCCCTCCAGCCTGAGACAGCATGCCAAGCAGAGTGCGGGTTGGTCTTTCGATTGGATAAATACCAGGAGCGCCGATGGTGCCAGTCAGCGAAACGGTCGACCCGTCTCCGGCAAGGCGGCGTACTTCGACCTGAGGGTCAGGAGTTTGCTCTTCCAACTCATCCGTGATCAACCCGCGCAACTCTTCCGGAGTGTTGCCGGCGGCACGCAAACGGCCTGCATAGGGGACGAAAATGAAGCCTTCACTATCGACCTGAACCTGTTCCAGCGCAGTCGAGGAACCGACTTCGCCAGCCAGCAGACCGTCATCGACGTTCTCCCAGATCGTCAGGCCCAAAACATCCCCTGGACGCACGGTGTCTGCGGTTAGTGACGGGGCTGAGGTAAAGGAGGAAGAGAACCCAAACTGCGGCACGGATGACGTGGCCCTCGAAACGCGGTCATCGACTTCTACCACAAACGCGTTGCCGCCATTATTGACTGAGCCGGCCAAAATCTCATTCTTGTTAGGGCCCGCCTTGGGCAACTGGCATGCACTCAGCACGACGAGCGAGGTCACAAGGGCGACCCCCCGTACCCAACGGATTGGAAAGCGATGCACTACCGATAACCTCAGTTCTACTTGTTTTTCGGCAAACTACTCTTTTACCGCTACAACTTCCAGAGAAGGATGGCTGAGTCTACTCAACGATTTTCAACTGTGGCTCTGGGGTCGCGTCGTCGGACAGTAGGGCCTGATACGGATCATCAGCCCTCAGCATCATATCGACAGCGCGTCGCAGCAATTGTCGTCGTCCGCGCCGGGAGTAGTAGCCGCCCGGAACCTGACTGGTTTCCAGCAGAAACCGCCGATACAATTGGTAGGCCTCAATATCGGGTAATTCGGGGTTGGCAAAGAAACGGCTAACCTCCTGTTGTGACACAAGTTCCGGCTTGTCATAGACGGCACGGCCAAAAATCCGCAAGGGGATGCCGCGCCATAGCACTTGCTGCCCTGCGGTCGAGTTGATGGTCACGGCCGAGCTGGCGTCGTCAAGCAGTTTCGCCAGTTTGCCGCCGGGGACGTAATGCACCCGGCCTTTGATCCCGAGTTTGAGCGCCAAATCCCGAACACGTCGACGGAGGGGCTCGCGGTGGTTCTCAAGCGGATGTTCCTTAATGACCAGATGATGATGTGCGGGGGCGCCTTTGGCGAAGCCCTCCATCATTTGTTCTAAAAAAGCGCACATCCCCGAATATTCCGAATGGGACTGGACCGAGCTGTCATGACCCAGTTGCAAAAGCACAAGGTGATAGGGAAAGGCGCCGCTACGTACCCGTGCCGTGGCTAGACTTCGTTGCAGTCGGTGGAAAGGCATCAGCATAAGGCGCTTGAAATACAGCCGAAACTCTTTCGAGACTGGCAGCGCGCGGTGCGGTTTGAAATTGCGATATCGCCCGTTCAGAAACAGCACGAACCAGTGGTATAGCGCACCGTAGAAGATGTGTTGTTGCATATCTCCCCAATGGGATGGCGGTGGCGGGGAATGTGCGCCCGAATGCGACAGTGCCTGTGCCATCTGGTCCAGATCCAGAGACATCAGCCGCGAATTGCCGTTTGAGCCGCCACGCTCATAGGTGACCCACCATGGGCGCAGGTAGCCTTCCTCGAACACATGCACGGTGATGCCTCGTGTCTTGGCGATCCTGACGGCGTTTGCGTGAACCGGGCGGGTGTCGCCGTACAGAACAATGTCTGTCACTTGTTTCTCGGCGATTAGCGCTTGCAGCAATTCGGGCCAGTGTTCTAGCGCGTCGCGATAGGGGATGTAGCATTTCCTGTCGAACCAGAACGCCTGATCGCCCGCGTTGAAGCCAACACGCCATGTCTGCGCCCCCGAGGCCCGTAGCATCCGGCCCAACGCGTTGAAAAACGGGCCATGCGGGCCTTGCAGGAACAGAAAGACCCTAGGGTCGGCATTTGGGTTTGGGTGGTGCATCTGCGCGATTTGGCCAATATTCTTGTCGAAACTATGCCCGCCTTAGGATTTCTCGGCAAGGTTGGGCTTGCCGGGCGGCGCGGATCAGCTTACCTCGGCCCTGATAGTATGAGACAGGGTAGAACGCGAGGGTTGACGGAATGTTTACAGGGATCGTGACCGATATCGGAACAGTGACCGAGCTGGACCAGCAAGGCGACCTGCGTGCGCGCATCCAGACGAGCTATGACACGGCCTCGATTGACATTGGCGCATCGATTGCAAGCGATGGTGTTTGTCTGACCGTGATTGCGCTGGGCGATGATTGGTATGACGTTCAGATCAGTGCCGAGACCGTCTCGAAAACCAACCTGAACAGCTGGGCGCTGGGCAAGCGCGTCAACCTTGAGCGTGCGCTGAAGGTTGGCGACGAACTTGGCGGTCACATCGTGTCGGGTCATGTGGATGGCGTCGCCGAAGTTGTCGATGTGCGCGACGAAGGTGACAGCACCCGCGTGACCTTGCGCGCGCCTAAGGATTTGGCGCGTTTCATTGCGCCCAAGGGCTCGGTTGCTTTGAACGGGACGTCTCTGACCGTGAATGATGTCGAGGGCTGCGATTTCGGCATCAACTTCATCCCTCACACCAAAGAGGTCACCACGTGGGGTGATGTCGCCGTAGGGGATCGGGTGAATCTGGAAATCGACACTCTCGCCCGCTACGTCGCCCGCCTGGCCGAGACCGTCTGAGCGTTAGAATACGTCGCGTCTGAGCCCGCTCAGGCCGTTTGTGCTCTGGCTTTTGGATGCGGGGTGGTCTATCCCGCCATGCAGAAATGCTCTTGTGAAAGGCTGCCCCATGAGCTTTGAAACCCCCGGCCCGGTCGAGGCCCAGCTGCGCGACGCGATCAGCCCGATCGAGGACATCATTGAAGAGGCCCGCGCAGGCCGGATGTATATCCTCGTCGATCATGAAGATCGCGAGAACGAAGGCGATCTGGTCATTGCCGCAGAATTCGCTGATGCCGAGGCGATCAACTTCATGGCTACCCATGGGCGCGGCTTGATCTGCCTGCCGATGACGGCTGAACGGGTTGAAGCGCTGGCGCTTCCGATGATGGCGGTGAACAACTCATCCCGCCACGAAACGGCGTTTACGGTTTCTATCGAAGCGCGTGAGGGCGTGTCGACCGGTATTTCCGCCGCAGATCGCGCGCTGACCGTTGCAACTGCGATCAATGAACAGAACACGATGGCCCATATCGCAACGCCGGGGCACATCTTCCCCTTGCGCGCCAAGCGGGGTGGGGTGCTGGTCCGCGCAGGCCACACCGAGGCTGCCGTGG
Source organism: Ruegeria profundi (assembly GCF_049800715.1). Lineage (GTDB taxonomy): Bacteria > Pseudomonadota > Alphaproteobacteria > Rhodobacterales > Rhodobacteraceae > Ruegeria > Ruegeria profundi_A. The sequence goes on along the minus strand of NZ_JBNAFO010000002.1, from coordinate 255,024 downwards.
ATATCTCACGCCTGGCCGGGTTGAACCCCTCAGGCGTGATCTGTGAGATCATGAAACCCGACGGCACCATGGCCCGTCTGCCCGATCTGGTCGAGTTCGCCAAAACCCATGACATGAAGATCGGTACGATCAGCGACCTGATCACCTATCGCTCGCGCAATGATAACCTCGTGGTCGAAACCTCGCGTGAGATGGTCTCGTCGGAATACGGTGGCGAATGGGAAATGCGCCTGTTCACCGATCAGCTTCACGGCATCGAACATGTCGTCATGATCAAAGGCGACATCACCACGCCCGAGCCTGTCCTGACCCGCACCCACGCGCTGCACGAAGCGCCGGATATCTTGGGCCTCGGTCCGAAGTCCTCTCGTGAATTGCCACGCGCAATGGAGAAGATCGCGGAAGAGGGCCGGGGGGTCGTCTGTCTGTTCCGCCAGCCGCGCAACTCTCTCTATGCAGCCGAAGACGAAGGCCCGCGGACCATCAAGCAAACCGGTCTGGGATCTCAGATCCTGTCCAAACTGGGCATTCAAGAGCTGGTCTTGCTGACCGACTCGCCCGAAACCGTTTATCTGGGGCTGGACGCGTTTGGGCTGTCCATCGTTGGCACCCGCCCGATCCTGAAGGAAGACTGATCATGGCTGAACAAGACAAACATGGCATTCTGCCGACCCCTAGCTTCGACAAGCCGGTGAAGCTTCTGATCGTGGCGGCGCCTTTCTACCGCGCGATTGCCGACAACCTGATCGCAGGTGCGAAGGCCGAGATCGAAGCGGCGGGCGGCACCTGCGAAGTCGTCGAAGTTCCCGGGGCGCTTGAGATCCCGACCGCCATCGCTATGGCTGATCGTCAGTGCAATTTCGACGGCTACGTTGCGCTGGGCTGTGTCATTCGCGGCGAGACCACGCATTATGAAACCGTCTGCAACGACTCCAGCCGAGCGATCCAATTGATGGGCCTGCAGGGGCTGTGCATCGGCAACGGCATCCTGACAGTCGAGAATGACGATCAGGCCGAAGTCCGCGCAAATCCCGAAAAAATGAATAAAGGTGGCGGAGCAGCCGCTGCGGCCTTGCATCTGATCGCGCTCAGCCGTAAGTGGGGCTCTTCCAAAAAGGGCGTGGGTTTCAAGCCGCCGTCCGAGTCCATCCTTGTGGCGGGCGACAGCAACGGATCCACGACAGCATGACCCAGACAGACGCGCCGAAACCGGCCAACCAGAAACGCCTGATGAAATCCGCCGCTCGGCTTTACGCCGTGCAGGCGCTGTTCCAGATGGAGCAATCGGGGCAGACGACCGAAGCGGTTGTGAATGAGTTTCTGGATCACCGGTTCGGTGCCGTCTATGAGGGTGAAGAAATGCTGGACGGTGACATCAGCCTCTTCCGGTCGCTAGTCGACAATGCGGTGAACTATCAGGCACCGATCGACCAGATGACAGATCGCGCTCTGGTCGCCAAATGGCCGATCTCACGCATCGACCCAACTCTGCGGGCGCTGTTCCGTGCTGCCGGAGCCGAGCTGACCCAAAGCGACACGCCGCCCAAAGTGGTCATCACCGAGTTCGTCGACGTCGCGCGTGCCTTCTTCCCTGAAGGTAAAGAGCCGAAATTCGTCAACGCCGTGCTGGATCACATGGCCCGCGAGGCCCAGCCCGAGGCATTCTGACGCCTTTACTCGAATCAAACATGCGCTAACCTGAATGTCATAGCGCAATGAGGTTCGCCATGCCCAAACTGATCCGCCTGTATATCACGCAAGTCGCCTGGGGTTTCGTTATCTCGGCCGTGTTTGTCGGGGTGCTTCTGGCATTTAACGTGGCAAACCTTCGGCATTTGATCACCAGTTCGGAGATCGGTTTGGTCGCCCTTGCGATGATCTGGTTCATGAACGGGATCGTGTTTGCCGGTGTGCAGTTCGGCTACAAGATCATGAGCATGGCAGAAAAACCCGGCGGCCCACGTCGCGGCTCGCCTGTGGTGGACAGCTTCAAGCCGGCATTGGCCAAGCAGGAAGCGCGCGCAGAGCGCTGAATTTCATGGAAAATGTGGCGGGACCACCAGTCAACCGTGCGGTGTGATTCCCGAGGACCTGTATGTACAGGTGGGCGCCAGGTAATCAGGCCAGGACCTGAACAGAGCCAGCCCCCTCGGAATTGCTTAAGGCCACCAGAATGCTACCAGTCACAAGAAGGGCAGAACCCGCCAAGCGCCTACGTAGGGCGTCCGGCGGGTTTACACAAGGGGTCAGGCATCAACAGTTTCGTGCAGCGCTGTGCGCATCTTGCCGAAATGCTCATCCCAGCCATTGTCGAGCGCAAGGATCAGGCCGAACGCATCCGCGCCCTGAGGCAGGCCTTCATGTTGAAGGCTAAGCTTCGTACCGCCTGCCACAGGGGTCAGCGTCCATTTGACTAGACTGACCGCGTCTCCCATCGGCTTCACAGTGAATGTGTACTCAAGATATTCAGGGGCACGTGCTTCCCGTACCTCGCCCCAGATCAGCAGGTCGCCGCTGTTGGTCCCGAACATTTGCAGTTTGCTTCCCTTGGTCAACGTGCGCTCCGGCTTGTGAAACCACTCTGCCAGCCGTTCGGGCTCAGTTAGATAGGCCCAGACGGTATCTGGATCGGCCCGTAGAAAGATCGTTTTTTGCAATACGGCATTCGTCATTCTTTTTTCCTTTCAATAGCTTCCTTAAGGGAGTTGAGGCGTTCATCCCAGAACTGGTCAAAGTAGCTGAGCCAATCCAAGATCGGGGCCATGCCCTGAGGTTCAATTCGGTTGATGCGCTCTCTGCCGCGGGCTTCCACCGTAATCAGCCCACCATCAGACAAGACCGTCAGGTGCTTTTTGACGGCAGCCCTCGTCATGTCGAACCGGTTCGTCAACTGCCCGATCGTCATGTCCTGAGAGGCAAGAAGTTTGATGATGTCCCGACGGGTTGGGTCTGCCAGCGCACGAAACGCGTTTTGGGTAAGGGTTTGCATTTGTCGCCTCGGTAAAGATACCATTTGGTATTATATTAATGAGATACCATATGGTATCATGTCAAGCGCTGAGTGAAGGCTTTACTTTTGTTCACTAATTGTTCACATTCTCAGTATGACACTGGATTTACAGCCTGGACAGAAACTTGCGCGCGGCGTCGCGCGCCATCTCACCACCCACGGCTTTGTTTCCGTTGAAGAATTTGTGCCGGCGCGCGGACTACGCGTCGATGTAATGGGGTTGGGCCCAAAGGGTGAGCTTTGGGTGATCGAGTGCAAATCCAGCCGTGCCGACTATCAGTCAGATGCGAAGTGGCAAGGCTATCTGGAGTGGTGCGATCGATTCTTTTGGGCTGTCGATACCGAGTTCCCAACGGACCTGTTGCCGCAGGAAACCGGTCTGATCATCGCCGATGCTTATGATGCCGAGATCATTCGCATGGCACCCGAGGACAAGCTGCCTCCGGCCCGGCGTAAAAAGATGATCCAGAAATTCGCCACAGATGCTGCACGTCGATTGCAGGCGTTGCGCGACCCGCGGCTGTGACGCGGATCAGCCTTTGACGGCCAGGGCAGCTTGTGCAGCGGCACGCAGTTCGTCTGCGATCTCTTCGGCTTCCTCGGGATCGAAATCCATCGGAATCTCAAGGCCATCGGCCTCGATAAACAGACGTACCATACCCTGATCGGTAGGGCCGATCTGAAGGTTGGCCTGAATGTCGCGTTCGGTGTTGATACCCATACTCGCCTCCGGGGACTGAGCGTTCCTGCTAGCGCGCACGGGGTTGAGAATCAAGCCGCCTTTACGCTCTGATACGGTATGGAGAACGTAAGGATCAGGGCTTTTCAGCCCCAGGATGCACCTTGGCTGGTTGAGCGTCATGGAACCCTCTATGCCCGCGATGAGGGGTTTGATGACAGCTTCGCCCCGCTGGTCGCGCGTATTCTGGAGGATTTCATTGCCGATCATGACCCCGCGTGCGAGAGGGGTTGGATCGCCGAGGCAGAAGGTCAGAGACTGGGGAGCATCTTCTGCGTCAGACTCGACGCTCAGACCGCAAAACTGCGCCTGTTCCTTCTGGTGCCCGAGGCGCGCGGTCTGGGGCTGGGAAAGCGGCTTCTTGGCACTTGTATGGGCTTTGCCAAGGCAGCGGGATACCAGCAAATGCAGCTCTGGACCCATGAAAGCCACAAGGCCGCCTGCGCCTTGTACCGGTCCACGGGATGGCAGTTGGTGGACAGCAAGCCGGTTCATTCTTTCGGCGTCGATCTCGTCGAACAAAGCTGGAAAATTCGGCTTTAATCCTCTTGCATTCCCGTGGCGTGTTCGGTACATCGCCCCTCACAAGTGCCGCCTTAGCTCAGTTGGTTAGAGCGCTGGATTGTGGATCCAGAGGTCTCTGGTTCGAACCCAGAAGGCGGTACCACCTCCCAAGCCTTAAAAATCAAATAAAAACAAAGTATTATAGTGTTAATGGGTAGGCAAGTTTTCCTCACAATTGTCATTTTGCCTGAGGAAACACCTGTGAACGTGACAGGAACACTAGCAGAACTGAGGAAAAACTGAGGAATTCCTCTGATTTTCACTACGCATTCAGCCGTCAAATGTAAGCAACTCTTTCCTTGAATGTGGTCCAAATTCAAATTGTAGTAAGCCATTGTAGCATTGAGGTTTTTGGCCGGCAGCAAAGTGCTTGCGCACGTTTGACCTAGTCTGTTCTTGCAAACGCAACAACCATCTCAGATTTGAGAAAGCTGTTGTCCGAAACCACTTTGAAAACTGAGCGGCTTGCAAATGGAATAGATGTGGAAGAACAGCGAATTCTAAGTGTCTACGAACTCTATGAACTAGTTTGGCGGCACCCTATGTATAAACTAGCAAGACAGTTTGGGGTCTCTGACAGGGGGCTGGCAAATTGCTGTAAAAGGTACAGAATCCCTACACCTCCTCGTGGCCATTGGACTAAGGTCGATACCGGAAAATCGGTGGAAAGACCGAATTTGCAGCTTGCCCAGAGTCAGATGGTTGAAGTCGTGGTTTTCCCAGTCGCAAACCCATTTGACAATCAAAAAAAGCAGACAAAGCGAGAGCGTGCTGAGGCTTTCCGGAAAATCGATCAGCCGAGTATAGATAGCTGTTTGAGTGATGCCCATCCTATCGTTGCCAGTTGGATTTGCGATTTGAACTGTAGCAACTCCGCGTGTGCCGATTGCTTGAGCAGCTTGAGTTTGAGCGATTTTGACTACTATAGGCTGAGGGTCACTAGCGCATTCTTTAAATCAATCGACAAGATTGGAGCCCAAGTTGTCCAAGCCCGTGTCGACGGCCGATTCAGAATCCAAATCGGAAGTGCTGAACTAAAGGTCAGTATACGTCAGAAAATGTCGGAAGAACTTCGTCACGGAATCGATCCGGATAACTGGACAGCTTGGCCGGAACATCACGGTTACTGGCTCTACCCGACTAAGAACATGAAGCTCTCAGTTTCAGGAAACTGTGTGCGCTCTTTGGAATTTGTGTACAGTCGTAAAGAAGTGGAGCAATACGGTCTAAAAAGGCTGGTGGCTTGCGTAGCCGCCGCAAGGAAAGCTGCCGCACGGCGTGAAAATGAACGAGCTGAAATCCGAGCTAAACGCCGTGCAGAAGGACAAGCCAAAAAAGAACTGGAGCTGAAAGAAACAGCTATGCTGGCTCGTTGGGAAGGCTTTGAAAGACTGGCAGACCAGTGGAACAAGTCCCAAAAGTTACTAGCGTTTCTGACCGAATTAAGGGTTTGGGCAAACCATCATGCGTTGAGCGATGAAGTGGATACTACTGTCAGTAGTTGGCTGGATAGTGTGGAAGAATCGATAAGGTGCGAAGACCCCTTGAGAGATTTGCAAAAAATCCTTCACGGAGACGAAGCTAGCAGCATTTCTCAGTCCTTAACAAATCCAAAACCAACGTGAACGTTGATCCAGTTATGAAGTCTCCAGAGCTTCGACTTGCCGCTTAACTACAGGTGTGTACGTCTGATAGCTCTTTCACTCTAGACCGATACCAGATATTGAGTTCGTTAAGGCGGAGGTAGAGCTGTTTGATCGATACTTCTAAAAACAATAACACTGAAGTCTTGTCATTCTTAGCATTGTGCGATGTTCGCGGTGTGGGGTTTGAAACCTTAAAGAAGGTAGCGCGGGACCGCATTGGATTCAGTGCATTTTTTGACGAAGACGTAGAGTCGGATGTTTCTCAGAAAATTTTGGTTAATCCGACGTATGCACGTCTAAAAGAGCATTTTTCACCAACGCATATGAAGAACTCTTCCCTAGACGAGGCACGAAGAAAACTAGACTACATGTCTCGCCGCCGAATAAAGATCGTTTTCCCAGGGGACGCTTGTTATCCTCGTCAATTGCTTGGTCTTAGGGACGTTCCGAGGTGGCTATTTGTCGAGGGAAATGAGAAAGCATTGCAAGCTCCTGCCATCACTGCTGTTGGATCACGTAAGGTCAGTGCTGAAGGCAAATGGCTTGCCACATACTTCGGGTTTTGTTTGGACGAGCTGAAAGCAGTCACAGTTAGTGGATTGGCTGAGGGAATTGATCAGATTGTTCATCGGGCGAGCTTGGCTCTTGGTTTGCCGACAGTGGCAGTACTTGGAACGGGTGTATTGTCAGACTATCCATCTGGTTCAGCAGAACTGCGTCAAAGAATAGTTGAAGGCGGAGGAGCCGTAGTAACTGAGTACCTCCCAAATGACTCTGTCAGCGCTAAGAACTTTGTTAGGAGAAATCGCATTCAAGCAGCGCTGGGGCGTCTGGTATTTCCAATAGAATGGAGTCTCAAAAGCGGTACTGCACATACCGTAAAGTTTGCGACTGATTTAGATCGCCCTCTTGTGTTCGCACGCGCTCCTACGCAGCCGCAACAAGACTGGATTCCTCGCGAACTTTATTCATCGGCTGGTTATTTCACAGTGCCAAAAGACCACGACAAATTTATAGCGTTCTTCAAGGCAAACCTAGAAGTCCAGCCCAAGCAAAAACTATTAATCTGACTGAAGAGGCAACATGTACGCCCTGAAAGGCATTATTTTCTCTTTGAGTGATGTGCTCGCACACAAGGGAACTCTAGACAGGAACCTCTTGGGTGAGGTTGTTAAGTTGTTGAAATTCCTTATTTCCAAAGGTGTCCAGCCTGTACTTGTTTCAAATACAAGTTGGGTGGTCAATTCCGCCGATGGATCGAAAAAACCGTTTCAAGAGTATATATCTGAATTGGTGGGCAGCACCTTGCCATACTTTCAAGGAGGCAAGGACATTGAGTACAAGCAATACAAGTCTGCGATGCAAAGCATCTTGGATAAGTATGGCTGGGTCGCACCGGAAGTTTTCTACGTTGGCAATACTCATGACGATGTTCGTGCAGCTTCGAATGGAGGCTTCCCGTTGCTCAACGCCAAATGGCATGGAGATAATTCACCCTACGGTTTTGAGTTCTCTTCGCCAAAGGAAATTGCCAGCTTTGTTGAGTGCTGCTGCTTGACACCGCAAGACTGGTTCTGGGGCATTGAGGACGGAAATTTGCGTGTTTATTCAATCGCACCGTTTGCTGAATATTCGAAAGCCTACCCAGAGGGAGCAATATACTCAACTGATGCAAAAAACGCCGCTAAAGCGAATGCTGGCAACATCCGTTTTTGGGGTTTGCTTATGGCAGCTCGAATACATCTTTCAGGCATTGGGACAGAAGTAGACTTTGTCGCTCCGTATCCCGGACACAAAACGGATTCAGCAAAAACCAAGTTGATGAATGCCATTGAAGTAGTTTCTGGATCACTTCGTGCCCGATACTTGTTCGATTTTATCCTTCGCCACGCGGATGCTCCGAAGTCGCAGACCCTTCGAGTCAGCGGAGGCGCACCGACACCTGACAACCAGCTAAATACAATAAATCTGAACCCACACGCGACCAGAACAGGTCCAAAAAAACTTAAATACAAAAATCCTCCCAACCTGAGAGGCAAAAACGTATTAGTAGTCGACGATATCTGCACACAGGGTTTTTCGCTTGAAGCTGCTCGTGCCTTTTTTGAAGCGGCGGGCGCGAACGTGATATTGCTCTCATGGCTGAAAACACCCGGGCGTAACGACTACCATGCAATTGAAGCTCTCAATTCACCGATCAAAAAACCCTATACGCCGTACAACTCTACCGGTTGTAGTTTGAGAGTACATTCGAATTCAGGGAATGTCAGAAATCCAAACGCAGACAACGAGATAGCCCAAGCATACGTGAAGTACTCAAGTTGGGATTGGCCGGAAGATGTCTGAAGGGCACGTTGGCCACATTGTTCGTCCCGAAGTTTAGTTAGCGTTATCTATGAGTGATCCCGTCGATCATCACTATCTTCCGATTTTCTACCTAAGCCGTTGGGCGGAGGAGGATGGAAAGGTGTGTCGTTTCAGCCGACCCTATGGTGACGAAGTGGTTACAAAACGCGTCGTACCCAAAGGTACGGCGTTTGAAGAGCACTTATATTCGGCGCGCATGCCTGAAGGACCACCTAATCCAGAGATGGAGAAAGGTTTCATGTCTCGAGTGGATTCTGAAGCTGCCGATGCGCTTGAACTGCTCGAACAAAGATTGCCTGAATCCCAGTGGAGGCCGCGGTTGAGAAGTGCATGGTCGCGGTTCGTATGGGGGCTATCGATCAGAACGCCTTCCGAAATCACACAACTCAAATCAACGGTTAAAGAAGCGTGGGCCGAGGCAACACCCGGCTTGCAAGAAGCATATGAAGCGAACCGCCCAGAGGGCGCACCCGAACGCGTTGATGACTACCTGTCTGCGCTTGATCCACACGAAGAAGACAAGTTGGCGCTAGGTATCGCCCGTCGATGTCTGGACCATTCTGGCATTGGCCAGATCATCAACAACATGCACTGGAATGTGCTCGACTTTGAGGGGAGTGGCGTACCGTTGCTTACTACAGATCGTCCCGTATGGATGACTACGACAATAGCTGACCCCGAGTCGTTCCTAATGATTCCGATAGGCCCAACTCGCCTGTTTGTAGCGACGCACGAACCCAAAATCATGCAACGTCTCATGGCGCAGAACCGCCGCCAACAAGCGAAAGATGTAAATAGGATCAATGTCCAGCACGCTGTCAAATTCGTTTACGGGATTGACGACAAGATGAAGGCCTTTGTGCAGAAACATTTCGCGACTCGTCGGCATTCAACTCACATGGAACGCTTTGCGGCCAAGCGTGGACACAGTATTGTCGCTGAAAACAGCCCGCTTAGATCGTCTAGCAACACGGCTGAAGATTAAGACTGCCACATCAATACAATGTGGCCTGAACTTATGATCATGCTGGAGGGTCATATTCGGAAGGGCGCATAGTGTTCTGATCACCAAGTGTTGCACCCGCAGAGAAAGGCAGAAAAGTCCCTCTATATCGGACGTCAACTCCTATTTGTCGCCAAAAAACTTCGGTATTCAACTTGTCCAATATCGCTCGTGCAATCGCTCTTGCTTGAACGATGGTTCGGTTTTGGTTGGTCAGCTTCATAGTGGCGCGTAGTCCAGTGTTCGTACGCAACGGTGCCCCGACAATTGCAGGGGTCAGTTGTGAAGATGTGTCGGAGAAAAAGTGGCGCGGCGCTGATTCACGCGGCAATCCGCTAGGAATGCGCAACGCTCACCTCAGGGTATTGGTCAAACAATCAGTGTGTAGGACTGTGGCAGTTTTATTGCGTGTTTCAGCGAGGCCTACACTTGGACAAAAAATCCAGAGTTAATAGGAGTAGGCATAATCACTTCAATTTGAGGAAATCCTCAGCAAAGGCAAACGAAAAATTCTTTAAGTTATTGATTTAGTTTTACTTTTATTAGGCGACCCGACCGTTGTGGATCCAGAGGTCCCCTGTTCAAGCCAGGGAGGCGGTACCATTTCCCCTCGATCTACCTAAGTTTCGAACAAAAAAACCGCGCTGGAAGCGCGGCTTAGAGTGATAGATTTTGATGCTCAGGCGCGCTGGAGATCAGCGCGCCAGGTTCAGCCGCAACTTCATCTTGCTTTTCCGAGCGGCGGGCAGGTGCCGGTTCAGTCGCTTGTTGACCAGTCCAAAGCCCCAGATGATGACCAACGTCAGCAGGATGAAATAGAACGCCAGAATCGGATAGGGGATGAACGGGTTGAAGGTCTTGTCTGCGAAATAGCTGGCGTAATACAGGGCGTCTCCGCGCTGCTGCCAGGCCGGGAAGGCTGAGAAAAAGACCAGCGTTGTCGCGTGGAACAGAAAGATCGCCTCGTTGGTATAGGCAGGCCATGCTAACCGCAGCATGGTCGGCCAGACAATCCGGCGGAAGCGGGCCCAGCCGGTCATGCCATAGGCATCTGCGGCCTCGATATCGCCCTTGGGGATCGAGCGAAGAGCGCCGTAGAAGATCTCGCCCGTGTACGCGGCTGTGTTGAGGAACAACACGATAAGCGCCCCCAACCAGGCCGACGTCAGGGCGTCGAACATCGGATAGGGTTTCTTCAGCGACAGGAAAAAGAAATAGGCAAAGAAGAACTGGATGAACAGGGGAGAACCTCTGAACAGAAAGATGAACCACTCCGAGGGTTTGCGCAGCCATTTGTTCGGAGATGCCTTGCCGACGGCCAGGGCGGTGGCCAGGAAGAAGCCAGTCGCCAGGGCCATGATGCCGAAATAGACATTCCAGATCATGCCCGAGCCGATCAGCGTGAACTGTTCGCACAGGGTGAAGTCTGATTTGGGTAACAGGCGTTCGCCAAGGCCGACAGAGCGCAGGGCGTAGTCCTGAATCGTCTGGATGCAGCTCATGCCGTCGTCTCCTTGCGCAACAGCTCTCCACCAGATGTGGCCTGACCGTGGGACAAGCGGCGCATCAGCTTTTCAAGCACGATTTCCGAGACGCGGGTCATGCCGAGATAGAAGATCAGCAGGAACAGGAAATACCACATGCGCCAGTCGCCATGGGGGTAATCGGTGAAGCGTGACGTCTTGGTGCCACCCAACTCACGCGCCCAATAGACGATATCTTCGATGCCCAGCAGGAACAGAAGCGGGGTGGCTTTGATCAGCACCATCCACAGGTTGGACAGGCCGGGCAGGGCATAGACCCACATCTGCGGTACCAGAATTCGCCAGAATGTCTGGCGGCGGGTCATGCCATAGGCCTCGGCCGTTTCAAGCTGAGCATGTGGCACGGCGCGCATACCGCCGAACAGAACGTTGGCCGCAAACGCGCCAAAAACGATGGAAAAGGTGACAACGGCCAGGAAGAACCCATAGGTCTCGTGGACCCATTCCGGGGCGCTGCCCAAGGGCAGTTTGGCGGCCTGACAGACGATGAAGTCATTGCCTTGACGGACCGGATCTGTCCATTCGGGACACATGACCTGGTGGCGTGTCCACTCAAAGGCCTGATCCAGGGCGATGACAAAAAACAAGAAAAACGCGATGTCCGGGACGCCGCGCACGATGGCGATGTACCCTTTGCCCAGCCAACTGAGCGGCGCGACATGTGACCTGGCTGCCATCGCGCCCGCAAAGCCAAAGCTCAGCGCGACCGGGGCGGTCACGGCAAGCAAGCCAAGCACCTTTAGAAAGGACAGGTAGAACGACCAATGCACGCCGTTGGTCAAATAGCACGAAAACCAGCGGAACGTGCCCAGCGTGTCGGGATCAGCGCAATAGGAAAACATGTGGCGTCTTTCGAACGTCAATTCCGGCGCGAGGCCGGGGAAGGTTCGGCGCATTCAATACGCCGAACCTTTTCGTGCAGATCAGTTGGAAACGACAGAGCCGTCGGCGTTGTAGGTCGGAACGCCTTCGCCGAACCATTTAACGATCAGTTCGTTCAGCGAACCATCTGCTTTCATTGAAGTGATCGCTTCGTCGAACTTGCCGCGCAGTTCGTCGTCGGATTCACGGATACCAAGGCCGATACCGCCGCCCAGCGGGACGTCATCGCCTACGAATACCAGCTCACCGGCCGACTCTTCGACGATCGGCACAAGGAAGTCCTTGTCGGCAAATACGGCGTCTGCTTCACCGTTGCGAACGGCTGCGATGGTTTCTTCGGGGGTCGCGAACTCGACCAGAGTCGCGCCGGATTCAGCTACGTGACCGGCCTGAATGGTCGCAGTCTGAGCCGCAACGATGCCGCCACCTACGTCAACTCCGTCCGATGCGCCAACATAGGCCGACGCCGCAGGAGGGAAGTAGTTTTGAGTGAAATCAATAACTTCATCACGCTCATCGGTGATCGACATGCCTGCGATGATGGTGTCGTAGTTACCCGAGACCAGGTTCGGAATGATCGAGTCCCAGTCATTCTTGACCCACTCGCATTCCAGGTTTGCGCGCTTGCACAGCTCGTCGCCCACTTCACGCTCAAACCCGTCGATTTCGCCGGCGTCATTGATGAAGTTGTACGGAGGGTAGGCGCCCTCGGTCCCCATGCGGACGGTGTCGGCCATGGCGATACCGGCGGTCAGCGCAAGTGCTGCGGTAGACAGAATCAGGTTTTTCATTGGTTACTCCCCAGTTTGGTTCTGTTATTGAAACTTATGCCGCCTGAGTGGCGGAAAGAAAGCCCCGAAGCCGCTCGGATTCAGGCGCTGTAAAGATATCTTCGGCGCTGCCTTCCTCTTCGATCCGGCCTTGATGCAGGAACACCACGTGGCTTGAGATATCGGCGGCCATCTTCATGTCATGGGTCACGATGATCATCGTCCTGCCCTCAGCGGCAAGATCCTTGATCACTTTGATCACCTCCTGCTCCAGCTCGGGGTCGAGTGCCGAGGTGGGTTCGTCGAACAGCAGTGCTTCGGGCTCCATGCACAGGCCGCGCGCGATGGCGGCGCGTTGTTGCTGACCACCGGACAGCTGCGCTGGGTAGACATCGCATTTGTCGCCGATGCCGACCTTTTCCAGATATTTGCGCGCGCTGTCTTCCACTTCGGCCTTGTCACGGCCCAAAACGGTCACCGGGGCCTCCATGACATTTTGCAAAATGGTCATATGTGCCCACAAATTGAATTGCTGGAACACCATGGACAGATTGGTGCGAATGCGCAGGACCTGTTTGGGATCGGCGGGACGACGAGCGCTGCCCGAGCCGCTCCATTTCACAGGCTCACCCTTGAACGTGATCTCACCCTGTTGGCTGTCTTCCAGAAGGTTGCAGCACCGAAGTAAAGTGGATTTCCCCGAGCCGGAGGACCCGATAAGTGAGACCACATCGCCGCGTTTCGCGGTGATATCCACGCCCTTGAGCACCTCGAGATTACCGAAGCTTTTGTGTAGGTCCTTGATCTCGATTACGGCAGAGGCGTCTGTCACGGAAGCTCCAGTCATGAGTGGTGTTGGTGCGGTAATAGGGCGGAAAATCCGGCGCAATGCAATGCGCAAAACACAGAATCGAGCGGGGAATCAATCAAAATGACCAAAGGTCGTGATCAAATTGGTTAGCTGCTGCGCAACTGTGCTTTGGGCGAAGGCGCAGTTGGAATAGCGAGGTACGCGCTTGCGGGAATATTGATCAACCCACGGATGCGCAGATTACCTCGATCCTCATCCGTCAGAGCATCAATGGCGGCCTGAACCGCGCGTGCGATCCGAAGCGCATCCTGCGATTTCGAAGTGATGTAGGGCAGCCCTGGGGTCGGTTCCGTCTCGGCAACGTCGTGCAATGCGTCTCCCAGATCGGTATGCTCCTTAAGAAGCTCCCAGGTCAGCGCGTCGAGCGCGGCGAAATCGCTCATGCCCTCGGCCACGGATTGGGCCGAATTGGCATGCGCTCCGGTCTGCTGCAGGTGCTTCGGTGCAAGCCCCATCTGGGACAAATGCGTGATCGGAGCGGACCAGCCGGATTGAGACAGCGCTTCGTTATAGACAAAGACCCCGTCCGTCAGCTCCGCCAGACTGCGCGGATCATCGGCGCGGGCGACAAAGACAGATCTGTAGTAACCCTCTGGACAGCCGGGCAGACCATAGTCCGGCGTGCCGATCAGTTGCACCGCGTCATGAAGCTGCGTTCGGTAGGGCATACCGCAGGTTTGGGCAAAGATCAGATTGGGATCGCGCCAGATTTCCCAGAAATCGCGCGACCGCTCAAGATTGGCGGGACCGACCCCCAAATGCGTCCTGATCAGATCCCAGAAGCGATCGTTGGAGGCGCGCAGGGCGGGCATGTCATACATGCCCAGCATCGCTGTCACGCTTTGGCTGCCTTCTGACGGGCGAGGGCTGAATCCACATCGCTAACACCCAGTAGGCTGACGACAAGGCGCAGCAGCGAATCCTCCTCGCCGGTCCTTTGCCCATCTGCGAGGGCGACCGACCACATGGCCTGCACAACGGCAAGCCGATCATCGTAGGCGACGGCTTCTTTGATGGCGCGGGTGAAGCGGACGGTATCGGGGGCCTCGGCCTCAAGGTCTTCGGCGCGGGCGCGCAGGCCTGCAGCTTCGAAAGGCGACAACCCATAGCGTTCGACCGAGACCTTGTCGATTCGGGCCATTTCCGAGTCGGCGTAGTCATTGTCGGACCGGGCGATACGCACCAAAAGCGCCGTCAGCGCCAGACGGGCGTCATCTTCGGCCAGAGGGTCGGGGTCAGGCTGTGTCAGCCGGGACAGAAAATCACGAAACATGAAACAGATATAGAGCCAGGTTAATGAGCTTCCAAGCGGCTTTGCACGCGTTCGCGGGCGGATTTGCTGTCATTGAAGCTGAGGCCCATCGCGACGCGGGCCTCTTCGACGATCTTGACCTCACCCTCATCCGTGTCGCCATCGGCCAGCACGACCTCCCACAGCGCGTCCAGCGCGGCGAGGCGTTCGTTCAGATCGGTGGTTTCGCGGATCAGCTTGCCAAACGTGTCGGTGTCCGGTGCTGCCGCATGTAGTTTCTCGCAGGTGGCACGAACCTTGGCGGCCTCGATCGCGTTGTGCTGATAGAGGCGGGCCAGAATGCGATCAATCAGGCTGATCTCTTCCAGTTTGTAGTCCCGGTCCGCTTGCGCAACACGCACCATCAATGCACCCAGCGCCAGTTCGGCGTCGGGGTCGGGCAGGTGTTCTGTCTGTGGCGGTCGAAACGCTTGGAAGAATTTTTTCAACATGAGGCCAATCTAATCCATATTTTGTGGCGCGCCAAGTTGAGACTACCCGTCATAGCCCTCAATGATCACAAGATCGCCGAGCGAGACAGGATCGCGCAGCGCTTTGGCCTTTTGGTAGCCTTCGCTTTCGTAACAGGCGAGGGCCTGTTTGTAGCTGGGAAACTCGATCACAACCGTTCTTGCCCGCGCAGCGCCTTCTCTGACTTCGCGCGAGCCACCGCGCACAAGAAAGCGGGCGCCGTAGGCGGAGAAAGGTTCAGCATTCGCTGCGATGTAGTTCTTGTATGTCTCCATATCTTCGACATCGACATGGGCCACCCAGTAGCCTTTGCTCATGCAAATCTCCCGTATCGGTTTAGGGCAAGGTGCGAAGTTTGCGTAAAAATTGCAAGCTGCGCCTATCCGGCGTAGTCGATGGCCTGACGCGCCTGTTCAGTTAGCCACGCAATCATCTGGCGATAGGGCACCGGGCCGTAGCTGATACGCGCCACGCCGAGCTTGGCGAGAGTCGCTGAATCCGGCGTGCCTGGCAGAGCGATGATGTTGACCGGTAACTCGGTGGCCTCACAGAGCCGTCGGATCATGGCCTCATCTTTCAGGCCCGGGGCAAAGAACCCGCTGGCTCCTGCGGATTGGAAGGCCGAAGCGCGGGCTATGGCATCTTCAAGCATCGTAGAATCATGCGTGTCGGCCGGTGCTTTCAGGAAGATGTCCGTGCGGGCGTTGATATAGGCGGGAATACCGGCCGCGTCGCAGGCCTTGCGCATCGCTTCGATTCGCGCGGCTTGATCAGGGATGCTGTGAAGGCCGTCTGCGCCGACGATCTGATCTTCGAAGTTGAAGCCAACAACACCGCAATCCAACGCCCGTGCCGTATTGTCGGCGATGCCTGCAGGATAGACGGCATAAGCCCCTTCAAAGTCCAGGGTGACGGGTAGATCAACAGCGCTGACGATGCGCTTTGCGTTGTCCAGCGCGGCTTCCAGCGGGATGTGCTGCCCGTCCGCAAAGCCTTGCGCCATCGCTACCGGAGCGCTACCCGTCGCGATCGCCTGCGCGCCTGCATCGCGCACGGCAGCGGCGCTGCCAGCGTCCCAGATGTTGAACAGGATGACCGGGTCGCCTTTGACATGCAGGCGCGTGAAGGTTTCAGCACGTTGGGCTTGGGTCGTCATGGGTATCTCCTGTCGAAACTCGTTCAACAGTTAATCCCAGGACGCCAGAATCCTAAGCGCTTAATTGTGTCGGTACATCACGTTGCAGCGACCGCATCAGACCAGTCGAGAGCTGTCCTTGGCCGCGCGCACGAAGTCGCGGAACAGGGGATGCGGCTCAAACGGCTTGGATTTCAGCTCGGGGTGATACTGAACGCCGATGAACCACGGGTGATCCGACCATTCGACAATCTCGGGCAAGCGGCCATCGGGGGACATGCCCGAGAAGTTCAGGCCCGCTTTTTCAAGCTGTTCACGATATTTGATGTCGACCTCATAGCGGTGACGGTGGCGTTCCTCGATCTGTGTGCCGCCATAGACATTCGCAACTTTCGAGCCTTCGGCGAGAACGGCGTTATAGGCGCCAAGGCGCATGGTGCCGCCTTTGTCGTCGCCCACTTTGCGTTCCACCTTGTGATTTCCCTGAACCCATTCCTTAAGGTGGTAGACCACCGGTTCAAACCGTTTCTTGCCAGCCTCGTGATCGAACTCTTCCGAGCCCGCCTCGGCGATACCAGCCGCATTGCGCGCCGCTTCGATCACAGCCATCTGCATGCCCAGGCAGATGCCCAGATAGGGCACCTTGTGCTCGCGCGCATATTGCGCGGCTTTGATCTTGCCCTCGGTGCCTCGTTCGCCAAAGCCGCCGGGAACGAGGATGGCGTGGTAGCCTTCCAGATAGGGGGCCGCATCTTCGTGGTCGAACACCTCGGCATCGACCCATTCGATCTTGACCCTGACGCGGTTCGCCATGCCGCCATGGGTCAGCGCCTCGGCAATCGACTTATAGGCGTCTTCCAACTGTGTGTATTTACCTACAATCGCGACCTTCACCTCGCCTTCGGCGTTATGAATGCGGTCGCTGACGTCCTCCCATTTGGCCAGATCGGGCTTGGGGGCAGGGCTGATCTGGAACGCGTCCAGAACCGCCTGATCCAAACCTTCCTTATGATAGGCCAGAGGCGCGTCGTAGATGGTGGACAGGTCCTGCGCAGCGATCACACTATCGGGGCGCACATTGCAGAACAGGGCCAGTTTCTCACGCTCTTTCGTGGGGATCGGCCCCTCGGACCGGCAAACCAGAATGTCGGGGGCCAGGCCGATCGAGCGCAGCTCTTTCACCGAGTGCTGGGTCGGCTTGGTTTTCAGCTCACCCGAGGCTTTGATGTAGGGCAGCAGAGTCAAGTGCATAAAGATGCACTGACCGCGCGGCTTGTCTTGGCTGAATTGACGAATAGCCTCAAAGAAGGGCAGGCCTTCGATATCGCCCACGGTGCCGCCGATCTCACACAGCATGAAATCGACCTCATCCTCGCCGATGGCGATGAAGTCTTTGATCTCATTGGTGACGTGCGGGATCACCTGGATGGTCTTGCCGAGGTAATCTCCACGGCGTTCTTTTTCCAACACGTTGGAATAGATCCGGCCTGAGCTGACCGAGTCGGTCTTGCGCGCGGCCACACCGGTGAAGCGTTCATAGTGACCAAGGTCCAGATCAGTTTCAGCGCCATCATCGGTGACGAAAACCTCGCCATGCTCGAAAGGCGACATGGTGCCGGGGTCGACGTTCAGATAGGGGTCCAGCTTGCGCAGACGCACCGAGTACCCCCGCGCCTGCAAGAGCGATCCCAGAGCCGCCGAAGCCAGTCCTTTACCCAAGGACGAAACCACACCACCAGTGATGAAAATAAAACGCGCCATGTTTTTTCGGCTGCTCCCGTGAGACGTCAAAATCAGCTGCCCGACGGTTCCGAAAAACCGCTGCATCACGGGACTTCACGTATAAAGGATTCGCGCCAATAGCGCAAGAGAACCGCAAGATGCTGTTGCAGTTCTCTTTCAGGTTTCTAGGTTTTGTGGCTTAGTCGGCCTGCGGGATCAGCGGAGCGTTGTCGCCCTGCGCCGGAGGGAGCAGGTCATCTGCGGACGGAACCGCAGGCGCGCTTTCTTCAGTTGCGGCCGGAGCCGGAACGCCCAAACGGTCGATGACCGAGCTGCCCGAGGACTTCTGCGCTGCCAGAATCGTCAAGGTGATCGAGGTGACGATAAAGCAGGCGGCCAGGATCCAGGTCACTTTGCCCAGGGCCGTTGCAGCTGCACGGCCTGTCATGGCGCCGCCGCCACCGCCACCCATGCCAAGACCGCCACCCTCGGACCGCTGCATCAGAACGACGGCGATCAGGCCCAAAGCCAGAAGAAGATGGATGATGAGAACGACGTTTTCCATGGTGGTCCTGTACAGCGTGGCGTGTATCGCGTGGTACTTATGCAAGTTTGGTTCTGGGGGCAAGTCACGAGTTGGCATCACAGTTGATGATGTTGCACATCACGCCAAAGGGACTGGACAGATCGGTCAAGCTTGGCGCACCCTGCGGCCATGCCTCATGATCATTCTGACCACCCGCACGCTTTGTTGCCCCCCGAACCCGCGCTGCGCGTCAAAGCGCTCGAAACGATTCTGACCCGGAAGGGGTTGATTGACCCGGCGGCGCTGGATGAAATCATCGACACGTATCAGAACAAGGTCGGCCCGCAGAACGGCGCGCGCGTTGTCGCCAGGGCCTGGAGCGATCCTGCGTTCAAAGCCGCAATGCTTGAAGATGCAACGCCGGTTGTCGCCGAGCTTGGTTACTATGGTCGTCAAGGCGAACATATGGTGGTGGTCGAAAACACACCGGAGCAGCACAACATGGTCGTTTGTACGCTGTGCAGTTGCTATCCGTGGCCGCTGCTTGGTATCCCGCCCGGCTGGTATAAATCCGACGCCTACCGCGCCCGCGCCGTGCGCGAACCGCGCAAGGTTCTGGCTGAGTTTGGTGTGACGCTCGCCGAGGACACAGCGGTACGCGTCTGGGACTCCACGGCCGAGATTCGCTATCTTGTGCTGCCCATGCGTCCCGAGGGGACAGAAGGGCTGGGCGAAGAGGAACTCGCGGCTATGGTCACCCGCGACAGCATGATCGGTACTGGCCTGCCTAAGGAGGCGTCATGACGCGCGTTCACGATATGGGAGGGCGGTTTGGCGACGGGCCGATCAACCCAGAAGCCGAAGACGCCCCCATTTTTTCCGAAGACTGGCACGCGCGAGCTTTGGCAGTGACGCTGGCCTCGGGCTTTTTGGGGCAATGGAACATTGACACATCGCGCCATGCGCGTGAGCAGCTGTCGCCGAAGGACTACACCCGGTTTTCCTACTATGAGAAATGGATCTCTGGGCTGGCCGATCTGTTGGTCGCAAAAGGGGTGCTGACCCTCGAAGACCTGCGCGGAGAAACCTCGGTTGGGGATCATCCACTGGCAGACCGAATGCTGAAAGCGCAAACTGTCGCAGCTGCATTGGCCAAAGGCGGCCCTGCGGACCGCAAATCGAACATCGCGGCGCAGTTCGAGGTCGGGCAGATGGTGAAAACAGTGCGACCCTCCGCGAACCGTCTGGTGGATGGTGGGCATACACGTTTGCCGAACTATGCCGCTGGGGCCCAAGGCCGGATCGTTCGCTTGAACGGAACGCATGTTCTACCCGATTCCAATGCCCACGGGCTGGGAGAGGCACCAGAACCTCTCTATGCCGTATCTTTCCTGGCGTCCGAGCTATGGACCGATCCGGAACACCCCAAGGATGAGGTGGTGCTGGATCTGTGGCAATCCTATCTGGAGCCTGCATGAGCAACTGCATCACAGCCACAGCCCCAGAGCCTGTCTTTTCCGAGCCCTGGCATGCGCAGGTCTTTGCGGTCACTGTCGCCTTGAACGAGGCTGGGCGTTTTGACTGGCCCGACTGGGCAGACCGGTTTTCGCACACGTTGAAACGGAACGGTCTGAACAAAGAGCTGGATGGCGGGGATGACTACTTCCAGGCATGGCTCGAAACCCTTGAGGCCTTGTTGGCTGAACAAGGAGATGCCCGCTCAGATGAGGTCACCTTGCTGCAGGGCGCTTGGGAAAGGGCTTACCTGACCACGCCTCATGGTAAACCGGTCCGTTTGCCGTAAAGCGAGTTGGGGGCGCTGCCCCCGCCGCCTTTGGCGACTCCCCCGAGATATTTTCGGCCAGATGAAGCAGGGGATCCGTTCTTCATCTGGCTAAAAAATATCCCCGCCGGAGGCATTGCGCGCAGCGCGATTTGCAGATGCGGCGAAATATCGGTTTCCCTACCGTCTGAGCCTCGTTATATCAGCCGAGTTTGATATCTTTTCGCGAAAAGGACCGGATATGGCCAACGTGGTTGTTGTCGGCGCCCAGTGGGGTGACGAAGGAAAAGGCAAGATCGTCGACTGGCTCAGCGAGCGGGCGGACGTGATCGCGCGTTTTCAGGGCGGGCACAATGCCGGCCACACTCTGGTCATTGATGGCGAGGTCTACAAACTGCACGCGTTGCCCTCGGGCGTTGTACGCGGCGGTAAGCTCAGCGTGATCGGCAATGGCGTGGTTCTGGACCCGTGGCATCTGGTCAAAGAAATCGCGACTGTGCGCGCTCAGGGCGTTGAGATCACGCCTGAGACGCTGATGATTGCCGAGAACACCCCTCTGATTCTGCCGATCCACGGTGAGTTGGACCGCGCGCGAGAGGAAGCAGCGAGCAAAGGGACAAAGATTGGTACCACGGGGCGCGGGATTGGCCCGGCTTACGAAGACAAGGTCGGACGCCGTTCGGTGCGTGTTGCCGATCTTGCCGATGAGGCGACCTTGGAAGCTCGTGTTGATCGTGCACTGCAGCACCACGACCCATTGCGCAAGGGTTTGGGGATTGAACCTGTCGACCGGGATGCTCTCTTGGCGCACCTGAAAGAAATTGCAGCGGACATTCTGCCTTTTGCGGCTCCGGTCTGGAAGGTTCTCAACGAAAAGCGCAAGGCGGGCAAACGTATCCTGTTCGAAGGCGCGCAGGGTGCGCTGCTGGATATTGACTTTGGCACCTATCCTTTCGTGACCTCCTCGAACGTGATTGCCGGTCAAGCGGCGACCGGCGTGGGGATCGGGCCGGGCTCGATCGACTTCGTACTGGGAATTGTAAAAGCCTACACAACCCGCGTGGGTGAGGGGCCGTTCCCGACCGAGCTTGAGGATGCCGACGGTCAGCGATTGGGCGAGCGTGGGCATGAGTTCGGCACTACCACCGGTCGTCAGCGCCGCTGCGGCTGGTTCGATGCCTGTCTGGTGCGCCAGACCTGCGCGACGAGCGGGGTGAACGGGATCTCTCTCACCAAGCTGGATGTGTTGGACGGGTTCGAGACGCTGAAGATCTGCACCGGCTACGAGTTGGATGGCGAGCGTCTGGACTATCTGCCGACCGCTGCCGATCAGCAGGCGCGCTGCACGCCCATCTACGAAGAGATGCCAGGTTGGAGCGAATCCACCGAAGGCGCGCGCAGCTGGGCGGATCTGCCAGCAAACGCGATCAAATACGTGCGCCGGGTCGAAGAGTTGATCGAATGCCCAGTGGCGCTGTTATCCACCAGCCCGGAGCGGGACGACACCATTCTGGTGACCGACCCGTTTGCAGACTGATGTCGGACGACAAGACACCCGGGCTCAGCTACAAGGCGCGTAGGCGTTGGTCTCTGTTCATTCTGGTGATCGGCCTGCCTGTCTATATTGTCGCCGTAGTCACGGTGGTGAACTGGCTGGATCGTCCTCCGATCTGGCTTGAGCTGCTGGTTTACGTGGCGCTGGGCATTCTGTGGGCTTTACCCTTCAAGTTCGTGTTCAAGGGTGTCGGGAAAGAAGACCCGGACCAGAAGCCCGACTGACCAGTATCTTTGCATAGATTCAAGGCTTGCATCATTTCCCTGCGCAACACCCAGACAGTGAGATGAGGGCAAGTCCGAAGTTTCAGCTTCGGGCTGTCCGGTTCTACGAGTGCCGTTGGTCGTCATAGGCGCTGCGTGTCTATGTCTGTTCTTAGCCGGTTCGTCGATCGTTTCCCGACCAACTTAGGATCGCTCGGGCCATGGCATGATACTCACCCGAGATTTCTTCGGCGACACTGAAGGGGGTGGGCCAGGGCGCTGTCAGGGTCGCCTCAATCTGTCCTGTCGTCAGTTTCAGCTCGGCGTCGTGTTTTGCAGCCAGACGGCGCATTTTTTGATTGGTGGCGAGGCACAACATATGGACTTCGCGAAATCCACGATTGCGGGCTGCGGTAACTATCCGCGACAGCAGTGCATCGCCGATCCCTAAGTCCTGCCAGACCGTTTCAACGGTGAAGGCCAGTTCAGCCACATGGTTGTGGCTGTCCGGAACAGCCCGCAATTCTCCGACACCGCGCAGGCAGGAATCGGGGAACGCGCCAAATACCAGCGCAGAATTTTTGAATATGCCTGCAAGGTACGCCTCAACAAAGGCCGCGCTGACCGGTACGCCAAATCGAGACGTCAGCGCTTCTGCATCGAGGCTCTTGAAATGGCTTTCTATTTTGGGCTTGTCGAATGCTCTGAGGCGTCGAATAGGGAGTTCATACATGGCGGAGCCTTGATTTGAACACGAACTGAAAGATCTGTTTCCTTTACTCAGAAGATATCATTTTTCTGCAATGCAGCATAGCGGCATCATGTCCGCATCGAGATTCCATTGCGTAGGTGCAAGAAAAATGGGTCGAAGAAATCTCCGACCCACTCTAGATAGCGAAATAGAGGATATCAGCCTACGGCGCGTTCACCTTCCGGGCGAAAACCGATGTCACTTGAGGCCGCAAAGCGCCCTCCGCCAGCTTTTTCGATTTTGCCGTCGCGTAGAAGCTGTCCGAAGGACTTCAGGCTTTCTTCGCGATTGAACTCATCCTGTTTCAGCGAGCGGACTTTGTTCATCAATTGCGGGCGCGAGAACTGTTCCTGCCCTTCGATGAAGGACAAATAGGCCGCAGCCGCTTCGAGAAGGTCGGACAGAGACTGAGCGCCCTGATCCTGTGCAAATTGTGCAAAGCCGCTTTCTTCTGACGCGTCCTCGGACTGATCCGAGGTGACACGGCGGGGGGTCACCGGGCCAGTATCCGCGTTGGGCGCGTCAATACGCTGCTCGGCGACCAGCTTCAGAGGGGCCGCCATGTCTGCATCAGGGCGTTTGCTGGTAACCTGAACATCATCCGGACGGCGGGGGCTGACGACCGAGGCCAAATCGCCACGATACTCTTCATCAGTCGCGGCCTGCTTGGCCACATCTTCCGCCGAGGTTGCAGCAACGGCCGTACGCAGATGGGAATAGGCCTCACGCGTGCCGCTTGCGGCCGGGTCGTCCATCTGCTCATCTGCTTTTGCCATCAGGCGCGAGACATCCTGATCCAGATCCGAGGACGCCGTGGTCGCTTGCGCATCCATTTCCTCTTCGATCTCGTCAATCTCGAGGAACAGGCTTTCTTCATCCTCAGCGGTCAGAACACCTTGCTGGTCGTCTTCTGCTTCGTCTGCTGGGCTAAGGATATTCTCAACCTCATCGCCGTCATCGGTCGCCGTCTCGGTGTCTTCGTCGAAGATCACCTCGGGGGCCTCTTCTTCCTCTGAGTCTTTAAACTCGATTTGCATTGGGGTCTCATCTTGCAAATCGAGCGGCGCCGATTCCATGGCTGGCGCATCCGGCAGTTCCGGCGCGTATGCCTCTTCAACGGCCTCGACGGCAGGTGCCTCGGTAGGGGCCGGGGCCTGAGGGGCCAGATCTCCGGGGCTCAGCGAACCTGCCGCAAAGGCGGCTGAGACAGCGTCCATCGGCGCGGGGGCGTCGGCCGTTAGGGGGGCGACCTCTTCCTCGGCATAGTTGTCCGTATCCACGTCCGAATGGGAAACAACCGCGCGGATGCGTTGCAGCTTGGCGGCCAGGCTATCGGGCGCCGGGTCCGCGTCGGCATCGACCGGCGCAGCTTCGGAAAAGAAAGATGCGGCAGTGTCTGTTTCAGGTGTCGCAGAGGGGGTCGGCTGGACAACATTCAGATCGGGCGATTGGGGCATGGCGTTATCCTGTGGCAGTGTCGCTTCAGGGGCGGGGGGCGTTTCAGTACGGGGGGGTGTTTCCGTCGCGCGCAGAAGCAGGCCGGTATCGCTCGGGCGCGCTTCGACTTGTTGCGCGTTGTCGCGCTGTGCAATCCGTGTCAGCATTTCGGCGTCAGGTTGCGGGGGTTCAGAACCAAAGTATCTGTCTTCTGCCGCAAGATCGCGGAAGTATTCGGCTATGGCTTTCATAGTCTCGAAAGAGTCGTCGAACCCTTCCAAAGTGCACGAGAAAGTCCCATAGGAAACGGTCAATACCTTGTTGTTCTGTACCATCAGACATGCGTCCTTTACAAACTAACTGAGCCGATCCGCCCGGACAGGGGCAACCCGATCGACTCGGAACTAACTGCATGAACCTATCATTTTGTGGTCTCAATGTGTCCAAATCCGGGAAAAATGATCAATCTGAGAAAAAATGGGTCTATTGTACGTTCAAATGGCCCAATCGGGCTGTTTGGAGGGGGGCAGATCGGCCCCGAAGACCTGAATTTGGTGCTGAATCGCGTCACATTTGCGGTCGCGGCAGACGGTGGAGCCTCGGTGCTGGTTGATTCGGGGCGGATTCCGGATGCCGTGATTGGTGATTTCGATTCGTTGTCCCCCGAAATCAGAACTCGTATTCCCCAGGATCGCCTTTTTCCGATTGCGGAACAGGACAGCACGGATTTCGACAAGGCACTGCGCAACGTGCAGGCCCCTTTGGTGTTGGGGGCCGGATTTCTGGGAGGGCGGCTGGACCATCAATTGGCGGTCTTAAACACTCTGGTCCGATATCCGGACAAGGCCTGCGTTCTGATCGGCTCGAATGAGGTCGTTTTCCACGCACCGCCCAACATCGTGTTGGATCTGGCGCCGGGCGAGGTCGTTTCTCTCTTTCCTCTGAAACAAGTTACCGGGCGCAGCCGTGGGTTGGAGTGGCCGATCGAGGGACTTCAATTCGATCCGAGCGGGCAGGTGGGCACCTCGAACCGTGTCATTTCAAAGGTTGAGCTTCAGATGGACGGCCCGGGCATGCTGGTGATGGTGCCGCGTAGCGCTCTGGATCAGGTCATGCAGGCGTTTCTGTCGGGGCAGAGCGCGCCGTGGCCCTCTCACGCAGAATGACATAGAGCCCGGCGGCGATCGTGATCAGGATGCCAAGCGCGGCCAGACCGTTCGGCAGGTCGTGAAAGATCAGCCAGCCGATCAGGGTGGCGACGGGGATTTCAAGATACTGCATCGGTGCCAGCGTGGCCGAAGGCGCATAGCGCAGCGACCATGTCATAAACAGATGGGCGACGGTCCCAAGCACTCCGATCGACAGAAGCAGCCAGTGTTCGTTGCCCGAGGGGAGGGCGAATGACAGCTCCCAGATATCAAACTGCGTTCCCCAGATCAGAAGGGGCAGCAGCAGGATTGTGGCAAACACGCCCGAGACGGCCTGCAGCGACATCGGGTCGGTCTCTTTGGCGATCTGGCGCGTTACCAGCATGAACAAGGCAAAAACAACTGCAACGATCAGCGGCAAAAGCGCGGGTAGACCAACTTCGGCAAAGCTGGGTTGAATGACCAGAAGCGTTCCGGCGAACCCGACGATACAGGCCGCAAGGCGGCGATGCCCGACCTCTTCGTTCAGTATGTATTTGCCGAGCATCAGCATGATGAAGGGCATCACGAAGGCGATGGCGACCGCATCAGCCAGGGGTAGGAATTGCAACGCCGAGAACATCGCGGTGATGCCCGCGATGTGCAAAAGTGTGCGGATCACGGTCAGTCGCAGAATACGGCCTCGCATGCGCCATGGCCTGCCGGTCATCGCGACCAAGGGCACAAGGATCGCCGCCTGAATGGCAAAACGCACGAAGACCAACAGCGCCAGTGGGGTTGTTTCCCCCAACAGCTTTGCCAGCGCATCCCCCATCGGGGCGAGCACACAGAAACCAAGCATCAGTACGATGCCGAATACGGGACGATCCTGAGTCATGGCCGCGACGCTAGCGGTTTCCCAAGGCCGAGAAAAGCTCTGTTCTCAAGCCTTCGGAAGTGGTTGGACCTTGGTGTAGTCCGGGCCGATGCAGGTGGGCAAATCATCGCTCAGTTTCAGCCACTCCAACTTCTCTTCATGTGAGACATGAAGTGTTGGCTGCAAGACTTCGGGGCTCTCTAGAGTCGCTACGTAAAGGTGAAGAACGTCCGACATCTTGGTCGACCGAAACGAGATCGGAGTTCCACAATGTGGGCAGAAACTCCGCTGGACTCCGGGCGAAGAGTTGAAGCGCTTAGGTTCTTCTCCGATCCAGCGCCATTGGCCATCGCGCACCCCGAAATAGGTCGTCATCGGAGCGGCACACTGGCGGCGGCAACTGTCACAATGGCATGAGACGCAGGACAAGACCGGAGGATCAACTTCATACGCAACCTTGCCGCACAAACAATGTCCGCGCATTGCGCCACCTCCTGTCTCACTTCAGCAGTTCGGGACGTTTACGGCCAAACCACCCAATGAGGTTTCTTTGTACTTCTCATGCATATCATGCCCGGTCTGACGCATGGTTTCGATCACAGCGTCCAGAGGTACAAAATGCTGCCCATCGCCACGCAACGCAAGCGACGCGGCCGAAACGGCCTTGATCGCGCCAAGGCCGTTGCGCTCGATGCACGGCACCTGAACCAGCCCTGCAACCGGATCGCAGGTCATGCCCAGATGGTGTTCAAGCGCGATTTCAGCGGCGTTCTCCACCTGCTCGGGCGTGCCACCCATCACGGCGCAAAGACCAGCCGCCGCCATCGCCGAGGCACTGCCTACCTCGGCCTGACATCCAGCCTCAGCTCCCGAGATCGAGGCGTTGAATTTCACCAGCCCCCCAATGGCAGCTGCGGTCAGAAGGAAATCCTCGATATGGCTTTCCGCCGCGCCAGGCACGTGGTCGAGGTAGTAGCGCAGTACCGCAGGCAGAACACCTGCCGCGCCGTTGGTTGGCGCGGTGACCACCTGGCCTCCGGCCGCGTTTTCCTCGTTCACGGCCATGGCATAGACGCTCATCCAATCGTTGATGGTGTGCGGTGCGGTCAGGTTCATGCCGCGCTCGGCCATCAGCGCATCATAGATACCCTTGGCGCGACGTCGGACGCTGAGGCCGCCGGGCAGGATGCCGTCGGTGGTCAGACCACGCTCGATACAGTCGTTCATCACCTGCCACAGTCGGGCAGAGCCCTTGGCAAAGCTATCCGCGCAGCCACGTGCGATTTCGTTGGCACGTTTCATTTCAGCAATGGACTTGCCGCTGGACTTGGCCATCTCCAACATCTCGACGGCGGATTTGAAGGGGAAGGGCACCGGGGCGCCTTCGTCGGTGGCTTTGCCAGCGGCCAGTTCCTCTTCGGTCAGAACAAAGCCGCCGCCGATCGAGTAGAAGACCTGCCGCAGTATCACATCGCCCTGCGCGTCGGTTGCCATCAGGATCATACCGTTGGGGTGGCCGGGCAGGTTGTGGTCGTAGTCAAAGACCAGATCGGTCTTTGGGTTGAAGGTCAGCGTCGGTAGCCCTTCAGGCGTTACCGTGTGCGTCTCAGCAATTGCGGCCAGCGCGGCCTCGGCCTTGTCGTTGTCATATGTGTCCGGCACGAAGCCGGCGAGGCCAAGAATGGTGGCGCGGTCGGTGGCATGACCCACCCCGGTAAAGGCCAGCGAACCGTGTAGCGAGCCGCGCAGCCCGGCAAATTCAAACGGCGATGCACGCATCATGTCCAGAAAACGCGCGGCGGCCACCATGGGGCCCATGGTGTGGGATGAGGACGGGCCGATGCCCACTTTGAACATATCGAAGACAGAGAGGAACATGTCAGATAGCTGAGCCTTCAGGAGGGTTGGCATAGATAGGTGAGGTGAACGGCGTGGCCCCAAGACCTTCGGCGGCTATTGCCGTTCGCGTTGCGGGACGCATCTCCAGCTGCGTCAGGATGCGCTGAAGATAGGGCGTATCGGCGAGTTGGTACCAGCTGCGGTCCGCATTGGATGGGTAAAGCGCCATCCAACGCATCATGCACGCGATATAGTATGTCAGAACTGAAGGCCGATCAGCGTTGAGCCAATCCGGTGTCTGCGCAGCGACTGCGTCCAGATTTTTCAGATGGGTGCGCAGCCTTGGACGTATTCCGGCCCGCAGGGGCTCGGCCTGTTTGGGGTCTATGTATTTCTCGGCATAAAACAGGATGCGCAGATCGGCATGGAGCGTGTTTGACGCGAAAAACAGCCATTTCAGAAAGGCGGCCCTGTCAGGGCTGTTTGACGCGGGCGCAAGTTGCCCATGGCTGTCGGACAGCCACAGCAGAATGGCAGCCGTTTCGAATATCGGCCCATGAGGGGTTTCGAGAACCGGGATCAGCCCGTTCGGGTTCAACGCTCGGTAGGCTGCGCTGTCTTGCGCGTTCTGACTACGATCAACCAGCACCGTCTCATAGGGCTGGCTCATTTCGTCCAGCACCAGCCGGATCACCAGCGAGGCGTTATCAGGGGCATAGTGCAGGCGATAGGGCGTCATCATACGGACTAGATATACAGCAACCGAAACCTGAAAAGCCTTGTTTGCGACGTTTCCGATAGGAAACGCGCAATTGAGCGACATCTTTCGCATCCGGGCGACGTGAATTGGGTCTCGAAGTTGGGTGGAGCATTGCATATAAGTCTTGCAGACTATTTGGGGAAGACTGCCAATGACCGCGGATTTGTCGCCAATCGACACAGCCAAATACGTTGCGGCGTACCGCGCGGCCGACATGGTCGAAGACGGAATGCGGGTGGGGCTGGGCACCGGCTCGACCGCCGCCTGGCTTGTTCGCCGTCTGGGCGAGCGTGTCCAGCAAGAAGGCCTGCGCATCAAGGGCGTACCAACCTCAACCCGAACCGCGCAACTGGCGCGTGAAGTCGGGATCGAGGTCGTGTCGCTGGATCAGGCCGGATGGTTGGACCTGACGATTGACGGCGCGGATGAGTTCGACGGTGATCTGAACCTGATCAAGGGCGGAGGCGGTGCGCATCTGCAGGAAAAAATCGTGGCAACGGCCAGCGACCAGATGGTGGTGATCGCCGATGCCGGGAAAGAGGTCGAAACGCTCGGCGCATTCCCGCTGCCGGTCGAGGTGATCCCCTTTGGCTGGCAGACCACTCGAACGTTGATCGAAGAAGTTCTGGACACGATGGATGTGCTTGGCACCAATTCAGCCCTTCGGATGAATGGTGAGGCCCCATTTGTGACCGATGAGGGCAATCATATCCTCGACCTGCATCTGCAAAGGATCGGCAATGCCCGGCAGATGGCGCTTGTTTTGAACCAGGTGCCGGGTGTCGTCGAGAACGGGCTGTTCATAGATATCTGCGACAAGGTCGTTGTGGGCTACGGCGATGGCCGGGTCGAGCTGCGCGATATCAATGCCGGAACCGTTGAGTTGGACCAGTTCCTTGATGGTGCCAAGGACAACCTGTTTTCGGATTTTTCGGACTGAGTGGAAGGCGCCATCCCAAGGACGTGTTGGAATATACTGGAAATTTACGCCTTTGGGGGTTGGCAGGGCGGTTTTCGCGCCCAGATATCCAAAGAATTTTGCAAGCTGAATGAAGGAACCCAGCATGAGCTTTGACTATGACCTCTTCGTAATCGGCGGAGGCTCGGGTGGGGTCCGCGCGGCGCGCGTAGCGGCTGGCGAAAACGGTGCCAAAGTGGCTCTGGCGGAAGAGGATCGATACGGCGGCACTTGCGTTATCCGCGGCTGCGTTCCCAAGAAACTGATGGTCTTCGCCAGTGAATATTCGGGGATGGTCGGTGACGCGCAGGCTTATGGCTGGGACATTCAGCCCGGAGCGTTCAACTGGAACACCTTCCACGACAAGCTGGTGACGGAACTGGATCGGCTGGAAGGTATCTACCGCAACATCCTGAAAAACAACGGTGTCGAGAGCTTCGATCAGCGTGCTAAAGTGGTCGATCCGCATACGGTTGAACTCGCCGATGGCACACGCAAAACTGCCAAGCATATCCTGATCGCGACGGGTGGCCGTCCGGTTGTGCCGGACTTCCCCGGCTCGGAGCTGGCGATCACCTCGAATGAAATCTTCCACCTTGAGAAGCTGCCCGAAAGCATCCTGATCGTCGGAGGCGGCTATATCGCCAGCGAATTTGCCGGGATCATGAACGGGCTGGGCGTCAAGACCACTCAGTTCTACCGCGGTGCGCAGATCCTGCGTGGATTTGACGAAGAAGCGCGTGGCCTGATCTGTGAAGAGATGCGCCAGAACGGTATCGACGTGCGTCTGGGCACCAATGTGCTTGAGATGACGAAAGAGGGCGACAAGATCCGGGTCAAAGCCACCGACGGGACCGAGGATCATTTCGACGTGGTCATGTATGCCACCGGGCGCACTCCGAATGCGGACAACTTGGGGCTTGAGGACGTGGGCGTCGAGCGTGGTCGCAAGGGCGAGATCATCGTGGATGAGTACAGCCAGACCGGCGTGCCCTCGATCTATGCGATTGGTGATGTGACCGATCGTGTGAACCTGACTCCGGTTGCGATCCGCGAAGGCATGGCCTTTGTTGAGACCGTCTTCAAAGGCAACCCGACCCCAGTGGATCATGAGCTGATCCCGACCGCGATTTTCACCCAGCCCGAATTCGGCACCGTGGGCCTCAGCGAGGAAGAGGCCGCAGCGCAGGAACCGATTGAGGTCTATGCGACCTCGTTCAAGCCGATGCAGAAATCCTTTGCCGGTGGCACTCAGCGGGTTCTGATGAAGCTGATCGTGTCTCAGGCGACGCGCAAGGTGCTGGGCTGCCACATCGTGGCGCCTGGCGCGGGTGAGATGATCCAGTTGGCTGGCATTGCCGTCAAAATGGGCGCGACCAAGGAAGATTTCGACCGCACGGTTGCAGTTCACCCGGTCATGGCCGAAGAACTGGTGACAATGCGGCAACCTGTACGCACGGCTTGATTTGCAACTGCGCGCAACCAAGTTACAAGGAACACCGTGATCACACGGTCAAACACAAGGGAATAGACACATATGGCGGGCAACAGCGGTGGCCCCTGGGGGGGCGGAGGCTCCTCTGGTGGTGGAGGAAATCGGGGTAACAACGGTGACGGGCGCAAGCCTCCCGAAGGGGAGAGCCCGCAGATCCCCGAAATCGATGAACTGATGAAAAAAGGGCAAGAGCAGCTGCGCGTCCTCATGGGCGGTCGTGGCGGCGGTGGCCGTGGCAGCAACGGTTCAGGCGGTGGCGGCGGTGGTCCGATCTTTACCAAGGGAACCGTGGCGATTGGTGCATTGGTTGCGATCGGCCTCTGGGCTGCGGCCAGCTTTTACACCGTTAAGCCCGAAGAACAGTCGGTTGAACTGTTCCTTGGCGAATTCTCGGCTGTTGGAAACCCAGGTCTGAACTTTGCACCTTGGCCGTTCGTAACTGCCGAAGTCATCCCTGTTACACGGGAACAGAACGAAGACATGGGCGGCGCGCGTGGAAGCGACGACGGTCTGATGCTGACCGGTGACGAAAACGTGGTCGATATCGACTATCAGGTCGTTTGGAACATCAACGACCCCGCCAAGTTCCTCTTTAACCTGCGCGACCCCCGCCAAACGATTCAGGCGGTGTCGGAATCGGCGATGCGTGAGATTATCGCGCAAAGCGAACTTGCTCCGATCCTGAACAGAGACCGCGGCATTATCGCAGAACGTCTGCAAGAGCTGATTCAGGCGACAATGGACAGCTACGATTCGGGCGTGAACATCGTTCGCGTGAACTTCGACAAGGCTGACCCGCCGCAGGACGTGATTGCCGCGTTCCGTGACGTTCAAGCCGCTGCGCAGGAAAGGGATCGTCTGCAGAACGTCGCGGATGCCTACGCAAACCGTGTTCTCGCGGAAGCGCGCGGTGAAGCTGCTCAGGTTCTGGAAGAAGCCGAAGCCTATCGCGCCCAACAGATCAACAGCGCCCAAGGTGAGGCCAGCCGCTTCAGCGCGGTTCTGGAGGAATACTCCAAAGCGCCGGATGTAACACGCAAGCGTCTGTATCTGGAGCGCATGGAGCAGGTTCTGGGTGACGTGGACAAGATCATCCTTGACGAAAACACCGGCGGCTCGGGGCAGGGCGTTGTGCCGTACCTGCCGTTGAACGAACTGCGTCGTACCCCTGCAGCGGAGAGCAACTGATGCGTAAAACGACATTTATCCTACCCGTCGTCTTCCTCGCGATTGTCGGTGTTCTGTCCTCGATCTTCATCGTGGATGAGCGTGAACGCGCTCTGGTTCTGCAGTTTGGTCGCGTTGTTGCGGTCAAGGAAGAGCCCGGATTGGCGTTTAAAATCCCTCTGATTCAAGAGGTTGTGCGCTATGATGACCGCATCCTGTCGATCGACGTGCAGCCGCTTGAGGTAACACCTCTTGATGACCGTCGTCTGGTGGTTGATGCCTTCGCACGCTACCGGATTTCGGATCTGGAGCAGTTCCGTCAGGCCGTTGGTGTTGGCGGTATTCCGGTTGCCGAGGATCGTCTGGACCGTATCCTTCGTGCGGAAACTCGGGAAGTTCTGGGTTCGGTCTCCTCGCGGGATATCCTCAGCTCGGACCGTGCGGCTCTGATGCTGCGTATCCGCAACAGCGCAATTGCCGAGGCACGCGCGCTGGGCGTCAACGTCATCGACGTGCGCCTGAAAGCCACCGACCTGCCGCAGGCGAACCTTGAAGCGACCTTTGATCGGATGAAAGCCGAGCGGGAACGGGAAGCAACCGACGAACGCGCCCGTGGTAACGAAGCCGCGCAGCGTGTCCGCGCGCAGGCCGACCGGACCGTGGTTGAACTCGTGTCAGACGCCAACCGCGAGGCCGAGATCATTCGCGGTGAGGCCGACGCCGAACGCAACGCGATCTTCGCCGAAGCCTTTGGCAAAGACCCCGAGTTCTTTGAATTCTACCGCTCGCTGTCCGCCTATGAGCGCGCGTTGCAGGGCGGGAACAGCTCGATGGTTCTCAGCCCGGATTCAGAGTTCTTCAACTACCTGAAATCGCCCACCGGGCAGGCGACCCAATAATGGGTATGATCCTTCTGGCCTTCGGGCTGGTGCTGATTGTCGAGGGGCTGGCCTATGCGCTGGCCCCTTCGCTTATTGAACGTATGTTAGAGGCGCTGCGCACGCTACCAGAACAGGCGCGGCGTTTGGCAGGGCTGCTCTGTGTTGTTAGCGGTCTTGTGCTGCTTTGGGGCGCCTATCAGTTGGGGTTTTGACCTGCTGACCTCACTTGCCGGTGATTTCCCCGCGATCCTCAGTTGCGAGCGTGATCAAACCGACTACATTGGGTGGAAAGATAGTCTGCCTTAGGGCGGTCTGTATGAAATTGACGACAAGGAGTTCCCAAGTGCAGGCACAAGCGCGCAGTATTTCCGTCCGGCGGGACGATGGTGTTGGTTTCATGCGACTGATGTGGCTGACCTTCGGAGCGATGGTTCTGATCGCAGCGCAAACGGTTGCGGCTTATGCACGAGGGGAAAGCCTTGCGCCGCTGGCCGAACAGATCAGTCCGGCGGTGGTCAATATCACAACGTCGACCCTGATCGAAGGTCAGACCGGGCCGCAGGGGATCGTGCCCGAGGGCTCTCCGTTCGAAGACTTCTTCCGCGAGTTTCAGGATCGCAACGGCGATAATGGCGACCGCCCGCGCCGCAGCAATGCGCTGGGGTCGGGGTTCGTGATCTCGGAAGACGGTTTTATCGTTACAAACAACCACGTCATCGCCGAGGCCGATGAGATCCTGATCGAGTTCTTCCCCGGCGATGGTCAACCCGTGAAGGAACTGCCTGCCAAGGTGATCGGCACGGATGAGAAAACCGATATCGCTCTGTTGAAAGTCGAGGCTTCGGGCCCTCTCCAATACGTTCAGTTCGGCGACAGCGACACGGCGCGCGTCGGTGACTGGGTGATTGCCATGGGCAACCCGCTGGGGCAGGGGTTCTCGGTTTCGGCGGGGATCGTTTCCGCCCGTAACCGCGCGCTCAGCGGGTCCTATGACGACTACATCCAGACCGACGCGGCGATCAACCGGGGCAACTCGGGTGGTCCCTTATTCAACATGGATGGTCAGGTCATTGGCGTGAACACTGCGATTCTGTCGCCCAACGGCGGCTCGATCGGTATCGGGTTTTCGATGGCTTCCAATGTCGTGACCAAGGTCGTCGACCAGCTGCGTGAGTTCGGCGAAACCCGCCGGGGTTGGTTGGGTGTACGGATTCAGGATGTGACCGAAGACATGGCTGAGGCGATGGGTCTGGATAAACCCGGTGGCGCGCTGATCAGCGATGTACCGGAGGGTCCCGCGAAAGAGGCCGGTCTGAAAGCAGGGGACGTGATCCTCAGCTTTGACGGGGTCGAGGTTGAAGATACGCGCGGTCTGGTACGACAAGTCGGTGAGACGACCGTGGGCAAATCAGTTCGTGTGGTGGTACATCGCGACGGTGGCACTCAGACTATTCTGGTCACACTCGGGCGCCGTGAGGATGCGGAGCGTGCCGAAACGAGTGAGGAAGATACTCCGGACGCGCCAACCGACGAAAACGCTGACATTCTGGGCCTGACCATTTCACCGCTGACAGATACGCTGCGTGAAGACCTGGGCCTCGATGCCGAGGCGGACGGTCTGGTCGTGACCGAGGTTGATGAAGCCTCGGAAGCCTTTGCCAAGGGTCTGCGCGCGGGTGACCTGATCACCGAAGCTGGACAGCAGAAGGTCGAATCCATCAGCGACCTTGAGGCGCGTATTGAAGAAGCTACAGAAGCCGGGCGCAAATCGCTGCTGCTGTTGGTACGCCGTGGCGGCGACCCGCGCTTTGTCGCGCTGAGCCTTGAGAACTAAGCTCATCACATAACTACCGAAATGGGCCGGGGATTTCCCCGGCCTTTTTCATATTTGGTCCGGCAAAAAGAAAATAAGCCATATGCCTTTTGGGCATATGGCTTAGGTACAGGGAGAGATCAGTGGACAGATATCGGGGATGAATACTGATCTCCTACGGTAACAGGTTTACCCTAGGGCACTGACATCCGAGTCGTCTGTGAACAAGATCACAAAAGGTCAGATCAGGTCCGATTCAGCCAAAGCGCGCAATGCCTCGATGTCGTGGATCAGCAATCCGCCCCGCGATGCCTCGACCACATTGTCCCGTTTCCAGATCGAAATGGTTTTCGAGACGGCCTCACGGGTGGCCCCAACGAATTCAGCCAATTCACTTTGCGACAGGGTAATGCGTTCCGTGGGATCGTCCTGCAGAGACGACAGGTGCAGCAGTTTGCGCGCCAGTCGAATCGGCATCGGCAGAAAGACCTGCTCGTTCAACTGCGAGCTCATCGACCGCATCCGCAATCCGGCCAGACGGACCATATCAACGGCGAGATCGGGGTGTTGGCGGATTTGCTCCATCACGTCCCTGCGACGCACGCGCAGAACCCGAGAAGGTTCAGCAGCCGCAACAGTGGCAGTGCGAGGGCCGCTGTCGAACAGGGCTATCTCACCGAAAACCTCGCCCGGACGCATGAGCGTCAGAGCCAGCTTTCGGCCGCTCATGGCCAGGAACGACACTTCGAGCGTCCCTTCGACGATGGCATATAGCGCATCGCCTTCGTCATCCTGATCGAACAGGGTTTCGTTTTTATCCAAAGAGATTTCCGTCGCCAGCGCCGAGAGCATCTCGCGCAGGCCTTCGGATGCATCGGACAGGAAGCCGCTATTTGGGAATACCGCCATTCGGGTACTAATCTCCGGAGTAGGATGGTGAGTGGTTACTCAATTATTCACAGCAAGGTCAACAAGCCAAGCGGTTTCCTCGATGTAGTATCAAAGTGATATCATTGAGGCTATTGGTCACTTACTGGCGATCGGGGTCTTCTAGATAGCTTTGCAGGCGGTGGAACTGGAACATCAGGAAGGCCATCAACGCGATGGGAAAGGCGAAGGTTTCGATCTTGACCCACAGATCGGTGGACATCGTGCGCCAGACAATCTCATTGGCGATGGCCAGAACTGCAAAGCAGGCACAGAGGCGCCGCGTCAGGATCATCCAACCTTCGTGCTTCATCGGCAGCATCTCGTCTAGAACGTAGGCGAGGTAGGACTTGCCCTGCAACAACCCGATCCCGAGGATGACCGAGAAGAACCCGTAGACCAGCGTGGTTTTCATCTTGAAGAACCGCTCATCATTGAACCAGGCGGTCAGGCCACCAAAGAAGATCACCATAAAGGCGGTAAATATCTGCATCCGGCTGAGCTTGCCAGTCAGGAACCACAAGATACCCATTGCCGCCAACATCAGCGGGACAAAGAGGATAGTGGCAATGATGAAGCCTGAATACTCGATACCGCCGATCAGAAAGCTGTCATCGCGCAGACGCAGGTAGATGAAGAAGAAGGCCAGCGGGGGGCCCAGTTCCAGCACCTGTTTCAGGAACGGGTTGATTTCTTTTTTGCCTGTCATCGTGGTGTCCTGCTGTTCATGCGCCCATTTCAACGATTACAGCGCCCAATGCAATCAGTGCCATCAGGGCGATGCGCCTTGGGCCAACGGTTTCTTTCAAAACCAACCAGCCGATCAAGGCTGCAAATACAGTTGATGTTTCGCGCAGTACAGCCGCTTCTCCGACTTTGTCCAATCGGGTGGCCAGCATGATGGCTCCGAATGACAGTGGCGCGATCAAGCCGCCTGCAAGCCCGCGCAGCATCAGCGGACCTAGGGAAGGGCGGTTGATCATGGCACGCCATCTGAGGAACGCGTAGATCGGCATCGCGAAGCCGTCGATCATGAAGAACCAGGCCAGAAAGGTGAACGGATCAGCGGTGGCGCGGATGCCATAGGCGTCATAGGTCGTGTAGAGCGCTACGAAGAGACCGGTGGCAATCGCCAGGGTGAGAGCGATGCCCAGAGTCTCACGGTTGGTTTCCAGAAACCGGAAGTTATAGGCAGCCAGCCCGAAGATACCGGCCAGAAGGACGGCCACACCGAACCATTGCATGCCTGTGAAGGTTTCTCCGAACAGAAGGTAGGCTCCGATTACGGTAAAAAGCGGTCCGGTGCCGCGAACGACCGGGTAGACCACAGTGTAGGAGCCTTTGGTATAGGCCAAGGCCTGAAGGATCTTGTAGGTGATGTGGATCAGCCAGACGATACCGAAGATCGGCCACATATAGGGTTCGGGCCACGGCACGACGAATAGGGCAAAGGGGATGGCCATCAGGCAATAGCAGGCGTCAATAGCGCCCCGGGACAGCCACGGATCGTGGCGGCCCTTTTGCAATGCTCCGAAGACCGCGTGCAGGAAAGCAGCCATCAACGCTAGGCCTAGGGCGAGGGTGTGGCCCGCTTCCGTGCCTTCGAGTGAGATCAGCCAGTCGCTCAATTGTCAGAACTTGTCCAGTGTGACGAGGCTGGGGGCCGTCTGCCCCCAGACCCCCGAGGATATTTTCAGCCAGATGAAGAGGCGGATCAGTTTTGGTCGAGGCCTGTTAGCGCGGCCGCGAATTCTTCCGGGTCGAACGGGGCGAGGTCGTCTATTTGCTCTCCGACGCCGATGGCGTGGATGGGTAGGCCGAACTTGTCGGCCAGCGCGACCAGCACGCCGCCTTTGGCTGTGCCGTCCAGTTTGGTCATCACAAGGCCCGACACATCGGCGAGTTTGCGGAAGGTTTCCACCTGGCTGAGGGCGTTCTGGCCCGTGGTCGCATCCAGCACAAGCAGCGTGTTGTGCGGCGCGGTCTCATCGACCTTGCGGATCACGCGGACGATCTTGGCCAGTTCCTCCATCAGGTCGGCTCGGTTTTGCAGGCGGCCTGCGGTATCGATCATCAGAAGGTCGGCACCGTCCTGTTGCGCTTTGGTCAGGGCGTCAAAGGCAAGGCTTGCGGGGTCCGAGCCTTCGGGCGCGGTCAGAACCGGGACGCCAGCGCGGTCACCCCAAACCTGCAGTTGTTCTACGGCGGCGGCGCGGAAGGTGTCTCCGGCGGCGATCACGACCTTCTTGCCCGCGGATTTGAACTGGCTGGCCAGTTTGCCGATGGTTGTGGTCTTGCCCGAGCCGTTGACGCCAACCACCAGAACCACTTGCGGGCGTTTGGGGTAGATTGGCAGGGGGCGGGCGACCGGCTCCATCACGCGGGCCACTTCCTGCGCCAGCAGTTGCTTGATCTCTCGGGACGAGAGTTTGCGGCCAAAGCGCCCTTCAGCCATGTTCGAGGTGACGCGCAGGGCCGTGTCGACGCCCATGTCGGAGGCAATCAGAAGCTCTTCGAGCTGTTCCAGCATATCGTCATCCAGGGTCCGGCGGATTTCGGCCTTGGTTTCCGTACGGCTGAACAGGCGACCCAGCAACCCGCTGGATGCGGGTTGGTCTTCGGGTTGCGGAGCGGTTTCCTGCGGCTGCGGGGCGGGTTCTGGCGTTTGCGCCACAGGCTCAAGCACGGTAGCTTCCTCGCCTCCGTCTTCGACAATGGCGTCCAGCCCTTCCTCAAGACGGGATGAGGATTTGAACAGCTTGTCCTTCAGCTTTGAAAAAAACGCCATTATCGGTCTCCGCAGGTGTTCCCCTCCACCTAATGTGGATTTGCCGGAGTTGCAAAGGGTCAGGTGAAGGCGATCAGTAGTCCAGCCTGCGCAGCCCAATAGAGCGGCCACACCAGATAGGGTGTCAGCTTCAGTGCCGGGTGGTCTTGGGGCAGCAGAAACTTCTCGGTCGCCAGCACGAGGTCCGATGCGATGAAGGCCAGTGCTGCAGGCAAGGCCCAACGCAGCATTCCGGTCTCGGGCAAAGACAGAACTGCGACGCCCATGCCGAGGATGATCGGGATGTACATCAGAACCGGGAGTTTTAGCTCTCCAGCGCGCGGGGCGAGCAAAGTGGCGGCAACGATCCCCAGAATGAGGAGCGACCAGAAATATCCCGGCCGTTCCAGAATGAGGTCAAAGTTGCTGCCAGGGTACGTCAGGAAAAGCGCGATGTAAGCGATATGCCCCGCAGCAAACGCGCCGATCCCTGCCATGAAGGTGGTGTCGGACTCTCGCGACAGCAGAGCATCCCCAATCGCGCAGAGGCCCAAGGCGACAACCAGCAAGGTCGCGCCACCGCTGAGGAGAGCGACGAGCGCCAGCACAGCAACCGAAGCGGTTTTCAGAACGGTGCGGAGCACGCTTGCCGGGCGCGGGGACAGCGGCAAATAGGCCAACGCGCAAGCGGCGGCGAGCCAAAATAGCAGGTGTGTCACATCGGTCCCCTCTGTCGTGTTCGGGACCACTGTTCTTTGCGGTGGCACGCGGCACAATAATGACGTGGGGGCAGGCGAATACCGGCGTGGTGATTGGCCATGCCCGCCCGCATCTGACACTATGGCCTCATGTTGAGGCATCTTGTGATTCTATTGGCGCTGTCGGCGCAGACGGCGGGCGCGCAAACGGCGCTGTCCGGGGCCGAGTTCGATGAGTACACGCAGGGCAAAACCCTGTTTTATGGCTTTGAAGGGCAGGTTTATGGGGTTGAGCGATACTTGCCCAACCGCCGCGTGATCTGGTCGTTTCTGGACGGACAGTGCAAAGAAGGCGTCTGGTATCAGCGCGAGGATCAGATTTGTTTCGTCTACGAGGACCGGCTGGACCCGCAATGCTGGGTATTCACTCGCTCGGGCGGTGGGCTGATCGCGCAGTTCGAAGGCGACCCACAGGCGACCGAACTCTACGAGGCAGAAGACCTCGGGGAAGATATGGTGTGTCTGGGTCCCGAGGTCGGAGTTTAACCTCTAGAACAGCGATCCCTGATCCGGCGCGTCGGGTTTGGGTTTTTTCGCGGCAGGGCGGCCAGCGGAACCGGTCGCCAGGCGACCGTCCGAGAATTCGATCTCAAGCGCCGCGTGTTTGCCAGCCTGAGCCTTGGTGGTCACGACGTCGCCCTCGGCGCGCACAACCGCATAGCCCCGCGCCAGCGTTGCCTTGTAGCTGAGCGTTTCGCGTAGGCGGTCGGTTGCTGTCAGTTGTTGGCGCAGGCGCTCTAGTCGGACGGTTTGGGCCGCGTCCAGCCGCTCAGCCAGTCGGGCGGTGGCCTGGCGTTGCTGTTCAATTTCGCGCTGGATCGGGCGGAGGGACAGACGCGAAGACAGGTTGCGCAGGTGTTCCTGACGGGAGGAGACGACGCCTCGCAAAGTCGACGGGCGCAGATGCGCCGACATCTCGACCAGTTGCAGGCGGCGGTTTTGCACCCCGCGATCTAATGCGGGTGTCAGGCGTTCTGCAATCAGATCAAGGCGCTGCCGTGGAGAGTTCAACAAGCTATCCGGGCGCGGAAGCGCACGAGACACGTCACGCAGACGCTGCGCACGGCGCTGAACCGCATCGCTCGCAGCCCGTGAAAGGCGCGCACCCTGTTCGTTGGTCCACGCCATCAATTCCATCCGCACGGGGACGGCCAATTCGGCTGCGGCTGTCGGCGTAGGCGCGCGGCGGTCGGAGACAAAGTCGATCAGCGTCGTGTCTGTCTCATGCCCCACGGCCGAGATCAGCGGTATCTCTGATGCAGCAGCCGCGCGGGCTACGTTTTCCTCATTGAACCCCCACAGATCTTCGATTGAGCCGCCTCCGCGTGCGACGATGATCAGATCGGGGCGCGGCAGCGCACCACCGGGCGTCAGCGCGTTGAAGCCTTCTATGGCGCGGGTCACCTCGGGGGCGCAGTTTGCACCCTGTACGGCGACGGGCCAGATCAGAACCTTGCGGGGAAACCGGTCGCGCAGGCGATGCAGGATATCTCGGATCACCGCCCCGGATGGAGAGGTCACGACACCGATGATCTGGGGCAGGTAGGGCAGCGGTTTCTTACGCTCAGGCGCGAATAGTCCTTCGGCCTCTAGCTGTTTCTTGCGCTTTTCCAGCAGTGCCATCAGCGCGCCTTGGCCAGCGACCGCGACCTCATCAACATTCATGTTGTATTTGGATTGCGCGCCGAATGCTGTGAGGCGGCCGGTGACGACGACCTCCAACCCTTCTTCGGGGACGACGGAGAGGCCGGAGATTTGACCTTTCCAGGTGGTACAGGCCAGAACGTTCCGGTCGTCCTTGATGTCATAATACAGATGACCCGAGCGCGCCTTGAACACGCGACCGACCTCGCCGCGTACACGGATTCGCCCGAACGAGCCCTCGAGCGTGCGCTTCACCTCGCCAGAAATCTCGGAAACCGAGTATTCGGGGGTGTTTTGGCCGGGAATTGGGTCGTCAAGCAGGTCGGACATTTCAGCGCCTTGTGTCAAATGCCGTGCCAGCTTAGAACGCCGCGCAGGCGAGGCCAAGCAGATCGGAGACGACCTTATGAACATTCTTATTCTCGGCAGCGGTGGGCGTGAACACAGCCTCGCTTGGGCGGTGATGCAGAACCCCAAATGCGACCGTCTGATCGTTGCGCCAGGCAATGCCGGGATCGCTCAGATCGCCGAATGCGCTTCGCTGGATATCGAGAATGGCGGTGCGGTGGTCAATTTCGCCGAGGCCAACGCGATAGACTTCGTGATCGTCGGCCCCGAGGCCCCTCTGGCCGCTGGCGTGGCCGACCGGCTACGTGAAGCCGGTGTGCTGGTGTTTGGCCCCTCTGCCGAAGCGGCTCGGTTGGAAGCTTCGAAGAGTTTCACCAAGGAGGTTTGCGATGCATCCGGCGCGCCTACCGCCGCCTATGCAAGGTTCACCGAAGCCGCGCCCGCCAAGGCCTACATCAAAGAGCAGGGCGCTCCGATCGTGGTCAAGGCTGATGGTCTGGCGGCGGGCAAGGGCGTGATTGTGGCGATGGACGAACAGACCGCTCTGGACGCAATTGACGACATGTTTGGTGGGGCGTTCGGTGGGGCAGGTGCCGAGGTTGTCATCGAAGAGTTCATGGATGGCGAAGAGGCCTCATTGTTTGTGCTGTGCGATGGAGAGAATATCCTGTCGATCGGCACCGCGCAGGATCACAAGCGCGTGGGCGAGGGGGATACAGGTCTGAACACCGGTGGGATGGGGGCCTATTCCCCGGCTCCGGTTCTGAGCGCCGAGGTCGAGGCGCGCGCGATGGATGAAATCATCCGCCCAACCATGGCCGAGATGAAGCGCCGGGGCGCGCCGTTCCAAGGGGTTCTGTATGCCGGTTTAATGATCAAGGACGGGCAGCCGCGTTTGGTGGAATACAATGTCCGGTTTGGCGATCCCGAATGTCAGGTTTTGATGATGCGTCTTGGCGCGCAGGCAATGGACCTGATGCATGCCGCAGCCGAAGGGCGTTTGGACGAAACGCGCGTGAACTGGGCCGATGATCACGCGATGACCATCGTTATGGCAGCCAACGGGTATCCGGGTGCCTATGAGAAAGGCTCTTTTATCAAGGGCTTGGACAACCTTCCTGAAGACAGCAGCAACATGGTGTTCCACGCGGGGACAAAGGCTGTTGATGGGCAGATTCAAGCGGTCGGTGGACGCGTTCTGAATGTCACCGCCCGTGGCGCGACGCTGCAAGAGGCGCGTGATCGGGCCTATGAAATGGTTGAGGGCGTGGAATGGCCCGAGGGCTTTTATCGGCGCGATATTGGGTGGCGGGCGCTTTGACTTTGATGTCGGTCAGGGGGCTTTGCCCCCTCGGCCTGCGGCCTCTCCCCCAGGATATTTTTAGCCAGATGACGAGCGGATCAGCACTTTAACGCTTGGTTCAGGCTTTTGCTGCCTGTGAAGGGGCCGAGGTCTGACGTGGTCCATCCACTGTTGTAGGTGACGCTGATGATGCGTGACCAGTCGGCGCTGGCTGTGATCAGTTCTGGCGTCTCGCCGCAGTCACGCAGGCCACCAGAGATATAGTCTTCGCCGATACGGTGATTGGTTAGGCCCGGCAGAGAGGCGATCTCGGCCAAAGCACCCTCTTTGTAGCGCCAGATGCGAAGGGTTTTGGCGAGGTGAGGGCGGTCGATATAAGCGATCTCGGTATAGCCATCACCATCCAGATCGGCGGCTCCGATCGGGGCAAGCCAGCGAAAGCGGGTTCCGATGTGCGTGGTGGCGGCGATCTTTGTGCCGCTTTCGTCGTAGATTGCAAGTTGTGCGCCAAATTGAGCGTGGGACTCGACCACGATCACTTCGGGCGTTCCGTCGGAGTCCATGTCCACCAGTCGAGGAGAAAGGTCTTCGAAAACCCGATCTTGGGGCAGGCGTATCGTCCGCAACGTTTGCGCACTGTCTGAACCGCGAGTTTCGACCCGGAGCTCTAAGGCGCCGTATTCCACATCGTCCCCCAATACGCCATGGGCATAGCGCGTCGTGGGCTCAGCAAATCGGGCTTCGATGATTTCTTCTGATGCTGCGGCAGAGCTTGCGCCCGCCAGCCAAAGGCACAACATCAGTTTCGCGCCGCGTGCCCGACGGTGCCAGGGGCAGGCGGGGGGACGCGGCGCTTTGGAGGGCATCAGATCTGTTTTTCTGGCATTTGCACAACCAGACCGTCCAATGCGTCCGTGACCTTGATTTGGCAGGTCAGGCGCGAGCGGGCGGGGTCGGGCTCATAGGCAAAGTCCAGCATGTCCTCTTCCATGTCGTCCTTGGCGGGGATTTTCTCAACCCAGTCGGGGTGGATGTAGACGTGGCAGGTCGAGCAGGCGCAAGCGCCGCCGCAATCGGCCTCGATGCCGGGAATGTTGTTGTCTCGGGCCCCTTCCATAACGGTCAGCCCATTGGCGACGTCGACTGTATGTTCAGTACCGCTATGCTCGACATAGGTGATCTTTGCCATGGCTTGCGTCTTCCTTTTGCGATGTTCGAATTCTTCCTTAATCAAGGCATTTAGGTCTTTCTAGCCTCATTTGCGACTCTGTGCGCCGCGTCTGGACTTTCTGCGCAATTGTTCTATTTTTGTTCTCATGCTTGTTGCCGCGACTTGTCCTGATGTTTCAAACCGAACCTGGCCCCGACCGCCGGCCTGTTTGCCTGCCAACCGGTTGGATCAGCCGCCCGAAGGCGCGCAGGTGGCGGTGGCGGGTTTGGTGATCCTGCGACAGCGGCCCGGAACCGCCAAAGGGGTGATCTTTTTGACGCTTGAGGACGAGA
This sequence comes from Ruegeria profundi, assembly GCF_049800715.1. Classification (GTDB taxonomy): domain Bacteria; phylum Pseudomonadota; class Alphaproteobacteria; order Rhodobacterales; family Rhodobacteraceae; genus Ruegeria; species Ruegeria profundi_A. The sequence goes on along the minus strand of NZ_JBNAFO010000002.1, from coordinate 210,587 downwards.
CGGGGATCGTGAACATCGTGGTCTGGCGCAAGATCTACGAGCAATTCCGCCGCGCGGTGATCTCGGGGCGTTTGCTGAGGGTCACGGGCCGAATGCAGAAGGCCGACGCCGTGATCCATGTAATTGCGGAAGAGATCGAGGATATCTCGGGAATGCTGGATGTTCTGGTGCGGGGAGAGGGGGCGTTGGCCTGAAAATTCCAATTTTTATGTGCTTGCCAATCGATCGCCACTAGTCGCGCTCAAAGAAAGCGTAAGGTCTTAGTTTCGCCCAATTCCCTGACTACGCGGCAGCTATGAGTTCATTTATTTTCCACACGCATCGTTTGTTGTTGAGATTTGCCGTAGTGATCACTCTGATTGTGATCGCCCTGTCCATTTCGTTTTTCATACAGCAGCTTGATAGAAACATCAGAACTGATTTGGACGTTCAGGCCTATTTTCCCGTTGCGGGTCTGACATTCATTCTGGCTTTTTTAGCCGTGCCGAGACTGATGGAGCACGTGGTTTCGCCCGGTACAGTTGGATACGTTCTGTTTCACGCCGTGATATGCCTGTGCGGCGCCGCTCTGGTCATATTGAGCGGATTTATTGTCCTTGATGCCCCGTTGATCTCTTGGGTCGCGCCCAATGACATCGCGCAGTTTTTCATTTTGGGGTGTGCCGCTTCGTATTGTTGCCTTGCTGTATTGGGGGCCTTTCGTCTCACTTGGCCAAAAGGTGATGAAGATCCCTCGGTTCAGTTCAGAATGCTGCGCAAAGTGCACTATTCCGCCCGGCAGATTGCATGTGTATTTGCCTTTGTCATCGCGGGCACAATTCTGGGGTCGGTCATATTCCTGAATAGTCCGACGACGACGACCACGGTCGGAGTTTGTATCGTAATGTGGATATTCGCGACTCTGCTTGGCACATCGAAACTCAGCGTGAGGAATTTTGAAAAGCCGATCAGTCTTTGGAATATCGCATTGCAATTCTGCGTCGCTATGTCCGCGCTTTTCGCCACCAAGCTAACCACTCGGGCCTTTTTGTTTCACACTCGTCTGTTCGAGGACTTGCCACAGCGGGATGCAGTTTACCCGTGGGTTGAAAACGTTTTGATGGCGCCATTCATTGTGTTTGGGCTGACAAGTGTCGCTCTTATCGTGGCGCGTCAGAAACCGGTTGTTCGCAACATGGCCGATGTTTTCGCCTAGGCTTCGAATGCTGGCGCACGGGCCGCAGCTATCGCTTGAACAGAACACTATGCGCTTGCTTACTGCTGTGATCCCCGCGCAGCTCGGCGTGCAGGGCGCGTCCGGCTTGAACCGCGGGGCGGGCGCTTACAGCCTCTAGCCAGCGGGCGAAGTGAGGCTTGTCGTCCAAAACCTGCTGCTGACCCTCCCAAAGGCTCGCCCAACCCCAGATAGATATATCGGCGATCGAGTAAAAATCACCCGCAACATACTCGTTCTCGGCCAGACGCCGATCCAGCACGCCGTAGAGCCGGGCGACTTCGGTCCGGTAGCGGTCTTTGGCGTAGGGCAGGTCCTGCGGAGGCTCTAGGTTGGGAGCATATTTCAGGAAGTGATGCGCCTGACCCGCCATCGGGCCAACGCCGCCCATCTGCCACATCAGCCACTCTTCTACCGCAACCCTGTCCCGTTCGGTCGCGCCGTAAAACCGGCCGGTTTTACGGGCCAGATACATCAGGATCGCGCCACTTTCGAACACCGTGATCGGCGAACCATCAGGCCCGTCCGGATCGACTATGGCAGGCATGCGGTTATTGGGTGAGATCTTCAGAAACTCCGGATCGAATTGGTCGCCCTTACCGATGTTGATCAGATGCGTGGTGTAGGGCAGCTCCATCTCTTCCAGAGCGATGGAGGCTTTCCAACCGTTCGGGGTGGGCCAGAAATACAGGTCGATCATGATGTCTCCTCAAGCTGAGGGGATCATGAAGCTTTCTGAGCAAACGGCAAGAGGCCCTGTGGGCGGGGTAGGGCAAAAAACCGTGACCAGCGCCTGTGCGGTTTTTCGGGGATACCGCGTTTGAGCCTTTGCAGGCAGAGGCGCTCGGGGTCGCGCAGCAAGGCGTTGTAGACGCGTAGCACGCCTGGGCGTGTGTAGCTGGACCAGTGGCAGATACGCCGCTCGGGCGCGGCGAGCGGGGAGATCAGCGCCGACAGGTGATCCACCGTGTCCGGGCAATCGATCTGCAATGTGACCGAGTTTGGTGCCGTCAGGCCCGCGCCAATGCTGAGATCACCAAGACGGGGTGGCTGGATGAAGGTTTCATAAAGAAAGTCGAATAGATCGTTCTCGCGGCTGATGATGTTGATGAATTCAGCCGCGCGCCCGGCAGGTTTGGTCAGGGCCGCAACGGTGCGGGATTGATAGGCTGCCCCGGTTAGAGAAATGATCCGGCTGAGCGCGCCGGGTGGAATGTGATGCAGAGCCTCCAGCGCCAATTCAATACCCATGGAATGGCCGATGAAATGGATCGGACGCTTTGGGTTCAAATGATGCACTTTGCGAATGACGTCAGCCAGTACCTTGCCCGCTTCAACGGCACGACGTTGCGCTGACCAGAGCGGGCCCCGCGCGTCCCAACCAACCGCAATGGCAAGACCTTCGTCCTCAAACCCGCTGCCAAAGCCCAGATGCTGCGGCCAGCTGGGGCTGTACCAAGGCATCGCCTTGGGGTGCAGCGACAGAATATGCCTGTGTGGGCAGGCACCGGCATCGTCGGGCCGATACTTGTATCCGTGGGTCATTATAATGACTGGCCCGTCGGATTGCTGGGCTTCTTGCACAGCATCGATCAAGGGTCGGCAACTACCATGCAACTCAGCACGTCCGTTAACAGCATTGATCCTGATTACTGGCATAGCTCTGCCCCATACAAGATGTTGTGGTGTCGCTTTGTCATGGCGCTATGACGTTTCCGTGAATGAACGATTACAGAACCGTGACGTCGCAGGCGCCGGGCTTGACGAATTCGCAACTGCGGCTTAAGGGCAACAACACCACGTGGCGATTTGTTACCGGATTGCGGGCCACGCTAAACAACACCGCTAAAAGGTCAGGATGAAAGGCCCCTTTCGCTTGACCGCGTCTGGGGTTTTTTTGATGCGCCTCGGGGATCGAGGCCGAAAGGAATGACATGAGCGAGAACTGGACCAAACGCACCCAAGCCGTCCATGGCGGCATCCGTCGCAGTCAGTACAACGAGGTGAGCGAAGCGATCTTCCTGACCCAGGGCTTCGTGTACGACACTGCCGAGCAGGCCGAGGCCCGGTTCTTGGAATGTGGCCCGGATGAGTTCATCTATGCCCGCTATGGCAACCCGACTGTGTCGATGTTCGAACAGCGCATCGCGGCGCTGGAAGGGGCCGAGGATGCCTTTGCCACCGCCTCCGGCATGGCCGCTGTCAATGGTGCGTTGACCTCGATGCTGAAGGCGGGGGACCATGTGGTCTCGGCCAAGGCGCTGTTCGGGTCGTGCCTGTTCATTCTGGAAAACATCCTGACCCGCTATGGTGTCGAGGTGACGTTTGTCGATGGAACCGATCTTGACCAGTGGAAGGCGGCGATCCGCCCCGACACTAAGGCCGTATTCTTCGAGTCCATGTCAAACCCGACGCTCGAGGTGATCGACATTGCCGCCGTTGCGGAACTGGCCCATTCGGTTGGTGCTCTGGTTCTGGTGGACAACGTGTTTTCGACACCGGTGTTCTCGCGCGCGGTCGAGCAGGGCGCGGATGTGGTGATCTATTCGGCGACCAAACATATCGACGGGCAGGGCCGGGCGCTGGGTGGTGTGATCCTTGGCACCAAGGAGTTTATCCGCGGCACGGTCGAACCCTACATGAAGCATACCGGCGGTGCACTTAGCCCGTTTAGCGCGTGGATCATGCTTAAGGGTCTTGAGACGATGGCCCTGCGGGTCAACGCGCAGGCCGCAACGGCGCAGGCGGTGGCCGAGGCGCTGGAAGGTCACTCGGCACTGGAGCGGACGCTGTATCCGGGTTTGAAAACCCATGCGCAGAATGCTCTGGTGCAGACGCAGCTCGGGGGCAAGGGCGGAACCGTACTGTCTTTGGATATCAAGGGCGGCAAGGACGCAGCATTTGCATTTCTGAATGCGCTGACGATCCCGGTGATCTCGAACAATCTGGGGGATGCGAAATCCATCGCGACCCATCCTGCAACCACAACCCATCAGCGTCTGAGTGATGAACAGAAAGATGAGCTGGGCATCACACCCGGTCTGATCCGCCTGTCGATTGGTCTTGAGGATGCAAATGACCTGTTGGCCGATATCCAACATGCGTTGGACGTTTCGCAGGGCTAGCAGGCGCCGTGACAGGCAGAGAGGTGGTGCAGCCTGCCTCTCTGATCCGTGGAAACTGGCGGCACAATGTGTCGCTGCCGCGCGCAGAATGCCGGATTTACGCTGGGTTTTTTCGATCCATCCTGTTAATTGGCCCGTATCGGGTTAAACTGGATACTGAACTTCAGCCGTCTTAATTTCGACGGCCAACCGAGGAACCTCAGCCTATGAACGTTCACCCCCGTGACATCGACGACGCCCCAAACCGGGAACAGGCCGCTGAAGCTCTGAAATTGCTACGGCAATGGGCCAAGACCGCGCCTGCGGCCGAGATCAGCCAGCTAGACCCGTCCTTGGCGCGGCTCGTGCCCGGCATGTCGGCGGTGAACTATCCGTCCCTGTCACGTGAATACCCCGAAGGTTTTGTCGCGGATGAGGCGTATCGGGCAACATTGCCCGACCTGCAAAACGGCCCGTCCAGCTTGATCCGGGGGGCCAAGCAGCAGATCCAACACGTGGGCATCTCGAACTTTCGCCTGCCGATCCGTTTTCACCGCAAGGATGGGGACGATCTGACGCTCGAGACTTCAGTCACTGGCACGGTGAGCCTCGAGGCCGAGAAGAAGGGCATCAACATGTCCCGTATCATGCGGTCCTTCTACAAACACGCCGAGCGGACCTTCAGCTTTGAGGTGATGGAAGCGGCGCTGAGCGACTATCTGACCGACCTCGACAGTTTCGACGCGCGTCTGCAGATGCGCTTTTCCTATCCGGCCAAGGTTAAAAGCCTGCGCTCTGGCCTCGAGGGCTACCAATATTACGACATCGCACTGGAGCTGATCGAACAGAACGGTGTGCGCCAGAAGATCATGCATCTGGACTATGTCTATTCCTCGACCTGTCCTTGCTCGCTGGAACTGAGCGAGCATGCCAGGTCGCAGCGCGGACAGTTGGCAACGCCGCACTCGCAGCGCTCGGTCGCGCGGATTTCAGTGTTGGTGGATTGCGACGCTGATTGCCTGTGGTTTGAAGACCTGATCGAGTTGTGCCGCCGTGCGGTCCCGACGGAAACACAGGTCATGGTCAAGCGCGAGGATGAACAGGCTTTTGCCGAGTTGAACGCGGCCAATCCGATCTTTGTCGAAGACGCTGCGCGCCTGTTCTGTGCCGAATTGCTGGCCGATCATCACGTGGGCGATTTCCGTGTGATCGCCAGCCATCAGGAGAGCCTGCACAGCCATGATGCGGTCTCGATCCTGACGGAAGGGCCTACATTTGCGGCCTCCAGCCTTGATCCGCGTCTGTTCACGACCTTATTCCACGTGGGCTAAACCCGTGAGGATGCGGAAAATTTAGCCGCGTAGTTCCAAAAACAGCGCTTTTTCGCCGCAATGCAGCAAAACTTGCTGCGTCTGCGCAGTAAATGGGCTATCAAGGCAGGGAATGCAGCTGCCGCTTGCCCGTCTATACGGGTGTGCCGCCCCCCGGAAGGAAGCCGAGACGTGCGACGCCTTGGACTGCAAGACCCCGCCAACCGCCCGAGTGATCGGCGCGGGCTGGGCATCCCTCTCTCAGTGTTCCGGCTGCATCGCATTTACAGGAGAGACATGTCATGAACCCAATTTCCCAACCGTTGGAGCTGCAGGCGGCTGCAATGCGCGTGGCTGGATACGCCGTGGTCAGCCAGATGAAGATTATGCAGATCATGGCCCGGTCGGCCATGGAACTGCCGATGGCGCCCTTGCACGTGCTGCGCAATACAGCATCGGAGCCGGCGCCGGCCAAACCTGCAGCAAAACGTGCGGCTTCACCTAAACCTGTTGCCAAACCGGCCGCAAAACCTGCTCCGGCTAAGCGGGCCTCGACTGCCAAGAAGGTGCAATCCAAACCCGCCGCATCGAAGCCTAAGGCCGAACCGGTTGCAAAATTCACCGCCAAACCGCGCCAAGCGGCAAAACCCGCAGCCGCCAAAGCTGCCCCCGCACCTGCGACGCCTAAACCGGCGGGTAAGGCTGCGCCTGAAGTAGCAAAGCCCACACCGGCTACTAAGGCTGCCCCAGTATCAGCAAAGCCCAAAACAGTTGCCAAGGCAGCGCCTGCACCGGCGACGTCCAAACCCTCGGCCAAGGCTGCCCCTGCGCCCGCGACACCTAAACCTGCGGCTAAGGCAACTCCGGCAAAGACCGTGGCTAAAAAGGCGGCACCGGCCAAAACTCCTGCGGCCCCCAAGACTGCGCCAAAACCCGCGGCCAAGGCACCAAGCGCGGCACCGGCTAAAGCGGCTGCAGCGACGACAGAGTCCCCTAAACCGGCCCCTCGCAAGACGCGCGCGCCGTCTAAACCGCCCGCGATGCCAAAGGTTGCTGCGAAAACCGACGAGTAATCGGGGTCATCTGCTTGACACGGTCGGGCTGGCGCGCCAACGCTGCGCGTCATGATGGATCTTCGCCCGGTCGGATATGTGATTGGCATGCTGGTCGCCATTCTAGGGGCGACCATGCTGCTGCCTATGCTTGCCGACATGATCGAGGGGCGGGGCGAGTGGCATGTCTTTCTTGAAAGCGCGATCATCACCGTTCTGACCGGCGTTGTCCTTGCGCTGAGCTGCGCCAATGGCGTAGGAGAAGGTCTGACCATCCGTCAGACCTTTTTGCTGACCTCGGGCGTCTGGGTCGCGCTGCCGGTGTTCGGAGCAATTCCGTTTCTGTTTGGCGAGACCGAGCTGCGCTTTGTCGACGCGTATTTCGAGGCGATGTCTGGCCTGACCACCACCGGATCGACCGTGATTTCGGGTCTGGATGACCTACCGCAGGGCCTGCTGCTATGGCGCGGTATCCTGCAATGGCTGGGCGGCATCGGGATCATCGTTGTGGCTATGGTTTTCCTTCCTGAGCTGCGGGTCGGTGGTATGCAAATCTTCCGTTCGGAAGGGTTTGAAACCATGGGAAAAATCCTTCCCCGCGCGCAGGAGATCGCGGGCCAGATCTCGCTGATCTACGTGTTCCTGACACTGGCCTGCGGCCTTGTCTATGCGGCCGTCGGAATGGGATTCTTTGATGCGACGGTCCACGCCATGACTACCATCGCAACGGGCGGATTTTCGAACTACGACAGCTCGTTTGCGACCTTCAGTGGTCCGGCGGAATACGCGGCCTCGGTCTTTATGATCCTCGCGGCATTGCCGTTCGTGCGCTATGTGCAACTGGCCAATGGCAACACCTCGTCGCTATGGCAGGACAGTCAGATCCGCGCCTTTCTGGCAACCATTCTGGTACTGGTCGTCGTGATGTCCGTGTTCCTGACCTCGGTCTTTCCACACCATTGGGAAAGGGCCCTGCGCGAGTCGCTGTTTAACATCACCTCGATCATCTCGGGCACTGGTTATGCCAGTGTCGACTACATGCTCTGGGGCAGCTTCCCGATCATGTTGTTCTTCTTGATCGGCCTGATCGGAGGCTGCGCCGGATCGACCGCCTGTTCGATCAAAGTGTTTCGCTATCAGCTTCTTTTTGCGTCGATCAAAACGCAGATCCGTCGCATCCGGTCGCCGCATGGGGTGTTCGTACCGCTCTATGACGGGCGACCCGTTAGCCGCGACGTTCTGACCTCGGTCATGAGCTTTTTCATGTTCTTCGTCCTGTCGATGGGGATTTTGTCCTGGGCGCTGGCGCTGACCGGGTTGGACTTCATCACTTCCGTTTCGGGCGCTGCGACAGCGCTGGCTAATGTCGGGCCGGGGTTAGGGAGTCAAATCGGCCCGGCGGGCAATTTCGCCGGTCTGAACGACACCGCAAAATGGCTGTTGACCGCAGGCATGCTAGTCGGCCGGCTCGAGTTGTTGGCCGTCTACGCAATCTTTACCGTCCAATTCTGGAGAGACTGATGAAAAGACCCCTTGGCGCGCAAATCTCCCACATGCTGAGGGATCGCGGCGTGGATGTGATTTTTGGCATCCCCGGCGTCCACAATCAGGAAATGTATCGCGGCATAGAAGAGGCCGGGATCACCCATGTGTTGGCCCGGCATGAGCAGGGCGCCGGTTTCATGGCCGATGGCTATGCGCGGGCGACGGGTAGGCCTGGCGTTGCCTATGTCATAACGGGTCCGGGGCTGTGCAACATCATGACGCCGATGGGGCAGGCCTATAGCGACTCGGTCCCGATGCTGGTGCTGTCATCCTGTCTCGATGAGACGCAGGCGCAGCGGGGCCAACTGCATCAGATGAAGGACCAGCAAGGGGCGGCGGGCACGGTCGCGGATTGGTCGGCACAGGCGAACACTGCGCAGGCTGCCTATGGTCTGGTTGAGCGCGCGTTTGAGGAATTCGAACTCTCGCGTCCGCGGCCAAAGCACATTCAAGTACCGATTGCGCAGCTTGAGGGCGATGCCGATCCCGCGCCATTCCAGAACCAACCGGCCTTGCGCCCCAAGGTATTTGCCCCGGACGTCGCGCCGGTTGTGTCCTTGCTAAACATCTCCAAACGGCCCTTGTTCATTCTGGGTGGTGGTTGCAAATCGAACGAATGGCGGCAAATCTTGACCCAGCTGGGGGCGGCCTGTTTCACCACCTACGCAGGGCGTGGCATGGTCGGGGCGAACTATCCTTTGGATTTTGGTGCGATGCTGCCTAGGCCCGGCAGCGCTGAGGTGATCGCCTCGGCCGATCTGGTGATCGCTGTTGGAGCCGAGCTGGGCGAGGTTGACCTCTGGCGGGAAGAGCTTGGCCATTCGGCGCATCTGGTCCGCGTCGACTTGGACCCTGAGGTACTGTCGGATCGCCATCGCGCTGCTGTCAAAATTCAGGCCGACAGTGTCAGCTTTGCCCTTGCCTTGTGGGCCGTTACCGAAAGCGCCAAACCTGCGACGGGATGGACGGCTGAGGAAGTCGCCGTGGCACGCGCCCGTTGGCGGGCCGAGGTCGATGCAGAGCGCCCGAGTATCGTGCCCGTCGCTGATGCGCTGCGCGCCGCGATGCCTGCCGACACCATGATCTATTCCGACATGACTCAATTCGCCTATGCCGCGAAAGAGGTCTGGGACATGGCCTATCCCCATCATTGGCACCATCCGACCGGCTTTGGCACCTTGGGCTATGCGTTGCCCGCTGGCATCGGTGGGGCAGTGGCGCGGCGCGGGCGGCCAACGGCGGTAATCGCCGGGGACTATGGGTTCCACTACACGATGCAAGAACTGGGCGTGGCGGTGGAACTGGGCCTGCCGTTGCCGATTATCCTATGGGACAACGGTAAGCTGAAAGAGATCGAGGACAGCATGGTCCGTAGCCAGATCTCTCCAAACGCGGTTGTGGCGCGCAATCCTGATTTCTGCAAACTGGCCGAAGCGTTCGGGGCGCTGTCGAGTGCGCCTAAAACTGTGGATGAGATGCAGGAGGCAGTCAAAGCCGCGTTTCAGGCCTCGGGGCCGACATTGATTTATGTGACGCCGGATATTCTTTAGTCGGGAAACAAAGAAGCCGCCGCGCGGATGCGCAGCGGCTTTTTCAGTTTGGGGACATTGTTAGTCCCAGCAATGCACCAGAACGGTCATCCCATTGGCGCGGCGGCTCAGCTCATTGGGTGAGATCTCAGCCGTTTCTTGCGCCGCTTGGCCCGAGATACCCGCTTGGGTCAGAACGTCGTTCAGCCCTTGGGTCGAAACCGCAAGACTGACCGAGCCGGGCAGGGTGCGGCCCTCGGACGGGGTGGGCAGAAGCATGCCAACCACGCTGCCACTGTCGTCAAAGACCGGACCACCGGCATCTCCCGGTTGGGCGGCCAGAGCGAGGCGTTTCACACCGGCTTCACCGTTCAAGCCGCGCACGTCCGCGATCTGACCGAAGGTCAGCGTCGGTGCCCCCAAGGCCCCTTCGTAAGAGAACCCAGAGACAGCGACCTCGGACTGAATGCGCGGCTGGTCCGCGCGGAACTCGGCCACGTTGATCGGGGCCAGCGACTTGCGCGGGCGCAGGACGGAAACACCTAGATCGGCATCCGTCCAGGCCACTTGAAGCTCCTGATCGCCGTCCAGCGTGACGCGGCTGCAGCTGTCGGCGGCCTCGGATACGGTCAGGACAGTGCCGGACGCATCCGCAAAGAAGCCCGAACGAGACAGGCGCGGTTTGCGAATCTGAAGGCCCGAGACCAGATCGACGCGCTGCTCAGCATCTGCGCCTGCGCTGGAATCCAGAACCGCATCTGTGGTGGCAAAGCTGGCCTTCATCGCCGCCAGAACTCGGGCGCGGCGGGCCTCATCGCCCTCGGGCCAGACCAGCGTGAAGCCTTTGATCTTGCCATCCTTCAGCGCCGCTTCGGTGTAAGAGACGATGCCTTTGCCGCGCCCTTCCAGAGTAAAGCGATCACCGCGCAGCTCTCGTGGGCCGACAAGCGGCACGATTTCCAACGACTGCATCACCTCATAAAGCGCGCGCAGGGTGGGTTTGCCGCCCTCCTGACTGATCAACAGCGCCTGTGCGTTCAGGTCAGAGTTGCTTTTGAAATGGGCGAAAGGGGCCTCATAACGATCAAAGGCGATGGCCTCCAGCGGCAGATCGACCGAAATCCCGGCCTGATCGTCGGTGTATTGCGCCATTCCAACGCTGATCAGCGGCGCGTTATAGTCCTCGATCAATGCGGCGCGCTGGACAGTGGTCAGAACGCCGGTCGCCTCATATCCGTTGAAGCTTTGCCAGTCGGCCATGGAACGGCGCGTGCCTTGGCCGAAGGCTCCGTCTATGGTCGAGTTATAGAACCCCGCGGCCTGAAGTGCAGTCTGCAGGTCCTTGCGTTCCTGCGACGTGAGCAAACGTTCGGATTGCAACGCCTGCGAGCGGGTTTCATCCGACGGCTGCGGGGTCGCGTCTGACAGCGTGTCGACAGTGAGCTGTTCGGGTTCGACCGGTGGGGCAAGGGTGCCACGGTTCAGCACATTTGCACCGATCGGCCAGTACTGCTGCCGCAGGGAACTTGAGAAGGTGATGAAACTGTCGCGTGGGATTTGCCCTTCGGCGCGGTAAACCCGCAGCACTTGTTCTGCGTCGCTGCGTAGGTAGGGGCCGATAACAATGGCATACCAGCCGCTGCCCAGGCGAAAGCCGTTCACGTCGGGCAGCGCGCGGGCGTAATCCTGTGCACGATCCTGTGCCTCACGCAGGGATGGCTGCGCCTCGACCTGAACCCAGACACCCTGATCTTGCTGGGCGGTTGCGGCGCGTAGGCCGACCAAAAGAAGCAATAAAATTGCCGTAAATACTCGTGTCATTTTCTGCCCGTTTATGCAGTTTTGATGCTTTTGCTCAGAATACCCGATTTCGGGTGGCGAAAGCCATGGTGGGAATGCGGGGAATTTGCGGTGTGGCAGCGCAGATACAGCAAGGACCCATTGGCCCGTTGACGCCCTTCGGCCCCTTGCATAGGAAGGGCCAAACCCATCGGAACCGGGCGCAGGCGCGCCCAAAGGGAATGTCATGACCGATCAGTCCAGCGCACCTCGTTCTTTTCAAGAGATCATCCTGCGGCTTCAGACCTATTGGGCCTCGAAAGGCTGTGCGATTCTGCAGCCTTATGACATGGAGGTTGGGGCAGGGACGTTCCACCCGGCGACAACCCTGCGCGCGCTCGGGTCCAAGGCATGGGCCGCGGCCTATGTCCAACCCTCGCGCCGTCCAACCGACGGGCGGTATGGTGAGAACCCGAACCGTCTGCAGCACTACTATCAGTATCAGGTTCTGATCAAACCCAGCCCGCCAGACCTGCAAGAGCTGTATCTGGGCAGCCTCGAGGCCATCGGTATCGATATGGAGCTGCACGACATCCGTTTTGTCGAGGACGACTGGGAAAGCCCGACCCTCGGCGCATGGGGTCTTGGGTGGGAGGTCTGGTGCGACGGTATGGAAGTCAGCCAGTTCACCTATTTCCAACAGGTCGGTGGTCATGATTGCACGCCGGTCTCCGGTGAGCTGACCTATGGTCTGGAGCGTCTGGCGATGTATGTGCTGGGCATCGACCACGTGATGGACATGCCGTTCAACGACCCTCAGTCCCCCAGCCCGCTGACATACGGTGACATCTTCAAGCAGACCGAAGAGGAATACGCCCGTTGGAACTTTGATGTGGCCAACACCGAAGTTCTGCTGCGTCATTTCGAAGAGGCCGAGGCCGAATGCGCCACCATTCTGGCGCAACGGCATGATGATCCGAAAACAGGCAAGCGCATCGTGATGGCGCACCCGGCCTATGATCAGTGCATTAAGGCCAGCCACATCTTCAACCTGCTGGACGCGCGCGGGGTGATCTCGGTAACCGAACGGCAGGCCTATATCGGCCGCGTCCGGGCGCTGGCCAAGCAATGCGCGGATGCGTTCGTTCTGACCGAGGCCGCCGGGTACGAGGCCTGATGCAGCGTTCAGGCCAATCCGGGCAGCAATGCCTTGAGGCCGTCAGAAATCATGCCGATGGCGATGGCCGACAGGATCATACCCATGAAGCGGCTCATGATGACGCGTGCGTTGCTCGAAAGACGTTTGGACAGCCATGGGGCATTCCAGAAGGTTACCAGAAGCAAGGCGACGACGGTCAAGAATACACCGGCGAAAACAACAGCTTCAAGCGGCTTGTTGACGTGATGCGCGTACAGGATCAGGGTCGTGATCGTGCCCGGGCCAACCAGAATGGGAAAGGCCAGCGGATAGAACGCGACTGTGTCAGGCGCAGGATAGGCCTCTTTTTCTCCGTCCGTTCCGTGATGCGAGGTGCTTTCGTTGCCGTTCAGCATATTCAGGCCGATCATCAGTACAACCAACCCTCCGGCGACACGCAGATGGTCCACGCTGATTCCGAACAAGCTCAGCGTCTGACTGCCAATGGCTGCGAACGCGCCGCCCAGGACCAGGCAGTAGAGCGCGGTTTTAACTGCGACTTTACGTTGATCCGCAGGGGGCAGGTCCTGCGTAACACTCAGGAACACAGGCAGGTTGGTGATCGGGTTCATGATCGCAAACAGCGCACCAAAGAACCCAACGGCGAGGGTCGATTCCATGAAAACACCCTTTTGGTATCAATCTTCACTGCGAAACCTGTCCTATTTTTCAGGAACTTGAAAGAGGCAGCCTAAGACAATGACAGGAAAATTGCTTGCGATCATTCTAGGGCTTTCGGCTGTGCTGGCCGGGGCGGGCATGTATTACCTGCAAGTCTACGGCTTTTATTATGAGGTCGAACCCAAGCCCGGACAGGACGTCGCCCTCTTGCCTGTGGGCGGTGAGACTCCGCAGCCGATTGCCTATTCTTCGTTTCAGGCAATTGATGCCGATAGCTCTCCGATCCGGTATCGGGCCTGTTTCAACACGGATCTATCGGAGGAACAGTTGTCCGACTTCATACCGGTTGATAATGCAGAACCCCTGACGGCTCCGGGTTGGTTCGATTGCTACGATGCGGTCGCCGTAGCCGAAGCGCTGAAATCCGGGCAGGCGCAGGCCTACATCAGCGCGAAGAATATACACTACGGGGTCGACCGCATCGTCGCGATCACCGAAGATGGGCGCGGCTTTGTTTGGCATTCCCTGAACAATTGCGGTGAAAAAGCCTATGATGGCACTGTAGTGGGCGAGGAATGCCCACCCAGACCGCAGCAGTAAGGAGACCGCCGTGCAACACGTCGTCGAAATCCCCGATTTTCTGACGGCGACCTTAGGTTTTGCCGTTTATCTGCTTGGCGCACGGATCAATGATCGCGTCGCCGTACTTCGCAATTTCAACATCCCCGAGCCCGTCACCGGAGGGTTGCTGGCCTCATTCGCCGTTCTCGCGCTGTATTTGATATTCGATCTTGAACTGTCGTTCGAGCTGGGAACACGGGATTTTCTACTGGTCGTGTTTTTTGCCGGGATCGGATTGAATGCACGTCTGTCTGACCTGATTTCGGGCGGCAAGCCGCTGTTTTTGCTTCTGATCCTGACCCTTGTGACGATTGTTGCGCAAAACGTGATCGGTGCGGCTGGCGCTTCCATGTTCGGCTACCCGGCGCAGGCGGGTGTTCTGTTCGGCTCGGCGGCGTTGATCGGCGGTCACGGGACTGCGATCGCTTGGGCGCCCGAAGTTGCTAGGGCGACAGGGTTGGAAAGCGCCACCGAGCTGGGGGTTGCCGTTGCAACGCTGGGTTTGGTTCTGGCCGCCCTGGTTGGTGGACCGATTGCGCGTTTGCTGGTTGAAGGGCGCAATCTCAGCCCCGAACGTCCAGATGAAGGGCCAAGTGTCGGACTGCCGGATGAAACAGAAGGCAGGGCGCTTGATATCGACCACCTGTCGATCATGCGCGTTTTGCTGCATCTAAACCTTGCGATCATTGCAGGCTATTCTCTGAACGAAGCGATCTCGGCAGCCGGTCTCAAGCTGCCGCTGTTTGTGCCTTGTCTGATCATGGGAATCGTCATCGCCAATGTACGTGCCTTGGTGGCACCTGCGGCCCCTCCGGTATCGCGCACGCCATCGCTGGCGTTGATCTCGGAATTTGCCTTGGGCGCGTTTTTGGCGATGTCACTCATGAGCCTTCAGCTTTGGACCATCGCCGAGCTTGGCATGGCCATCGTCGTCATCATGTCCGCCCAGACTCTGTTCACAGTGGTTTTTGTGCTGTGGGTGCTGTTCCCGGTCATGGGCTCAAACTACCGCGCCGCTGTGCTGGCCGCGGGGTTCGGAGGTTTCGCTTTGGGTGCAACACCCACCGCTATCGCGAATATGACTGCAGTAACCAAGCGATATGGACCATCGCCTATTGCCTTTATCGTGCTGCCCCTTGTATCCGCATTCTTTGTGGATATCGCCAATGCCATCGTCATCCAGACGATCGTAAATTTCTAAGGACCGAAAATGCCCGACCTGCTGATCGAACTGTTTTCCGAGGAGATCCCCGCGCGTATGCAGACCCGCGCGGGTGAGGACCTGAAAAAGCGGATCACCGATGGTTTGGTCGAGGCCGGTTTGACCTATGCCTCTGCCGCCGCCCTGACCACGCCGCGCCGCCTGACCTTGGCGGTCGAAGGGCTGCTGGCCGAGAGCCCCACGATCCGCGAGGAACGCAAAGGCCCCAAGGTCGGCGCGCCCGACAAAGCGATCGAAGGCTTCCTGCGCGGCGCTGGCTTGACCCGCGACCAGCTAGAGGAACGCGACACCCCCAAAGGTGCGGTCTATTTCGCCCAGATCGAAAAGCCCGGACGCCGGGCGGCAGAGATCGTGGCCGAAGTGCTTGAGGCCACGATCCGCAACTTCCCATGGCCCAAGTCTATGCGTTGGGGCTCTGGCCCGATGCGATGGGTGCGGCCTTTGCACTCGATCCTGTGCATTCTGACCGATGAAGCGGGCGCGCAAGTCGTTCCGCTTGAGGTCGAAGGCGTCACCTCTGGTGACACGACCGAGGGCCACCGGTTCATGGCCCCGAACCGTTTTGCCGTCATCTCCTTCGAGGATTACGCCGCCAAGCTGAAACGCGCCTTCGTGGTCCTGTCGCCCGAGGAACGCGCCGAGCATATCTGGAACGACGCCCAGAACATGGCTTTTGCCGCCGGTCTGGAAGTGGTCGACGACAAGGGCCTGCTGGCCGAGGTCGCTGGTCTGGTCGAATGGCCCGTAGTGCTGATGGGGCAGATCGACGACGAATTCCTCGACCTGCCGCCCGAGGTGCTGCAGACCTCAATGAAAGAGCATCAGAAGTTCTTTTCCGTGAGGAACCCCAAAACCGGCCGGATCGAGCGCTTCATTACCGTCGCCAACCGCGAAACTGCCGACAATGGCGCGACGATTCTGGCCGGGAACCAGAAGGTCCTTTCGGCCCGTCTGGCGGATGCCAAGTTCTTCTGGGAAAATGACCTGCGCGTTGCCAAATCGGACATCGCCCAATGGACCCGCGCGCTGGAGAATGTGACCTTTCACAACAAGCTAGGCACACAGGCCGAACGGATCGAACGCATCGCCGCGCTGGCCCGTGAACTGGCGCTTGTGACCGGAGCAGATGCCGATCAGGCAGAGAAAGCCGCGCGTCTGGCAAAGGCCGATCTGAGCTCTGAGATGGTCTATGAATTCCCCGAACTTCAGGGTCTTATGGGCCGCTATTACATCGAAGCAGCAGGCGAGGACGCCGCCGTGGCCGCTGTGGCACAGGATCACTACTCACCGCTTGGCCCGTCAGATGACGTGCCGACCGCACCGCTTTCGGTGACCGTGGCGCTGGCCGACAAGCTGGACACGCTGACCGGGTTCTGGGCGATTGATGAGAAGCCGACCGGCTCGAAAGACCCGTTTGCTCTGCGTCGTGCTGCTTTGGGTGTAACTCGATTGATTCTCGAAAACGATCTGCGGCTGTCTTTGGATCGGTTCTTTGACAGCCAACTGATACGAGCAGAAAGCGCAATCAATGAGGCGCTACCGGAGGCTAACGTTCTTGATCTATTGGAAGAAATCGCAGAGCGAGGTGTCTTTGGTGCAGCATTCCAGACGGTCAGAGATCGAGTAGATGATTTGCCTGCGGCAGCTTTTCTTGAACTTGAGAAAAAGGTCCCAGATGCATCTGACGATCTTCTGTCGTTTTTCCACGACCGCCTCAAAGTCTTCCTCCGAGATGAGGGCATCCGTCACGACGTCATCGACGCCTGTATCGCGATGGACGGCAATGATGACCTCAACCTGCTGGTCAAACGCGCCCGCGCACTGAACGCAGTGATCGCGACCGAGGATGGGGAAAACCTCGTGCAGGGGTTCAAGCGGGCCAACAACATCCTGACGCAGGCCGAAGAGAAGGACGGGGTCGAGTACTCCTACGGTGCGGATGTGAAATTCGCCGAGACGGACAGCGAAAAGGCTCTGTTCTCGGCGCTTGACGCGGCGCAGGCCCAGATTGATCCGGCGCTCAGGGCCGAGGATTTCCCAACCGCCATGGCGGCCATGGCCGCGTTGCGTGGGCCAGTGGATGCGTTCTTTGAGGATGTGCAGGTCAACACCGACAATGACATCCTGCGTCGCAACCGCCTGAACTTGCTCAGCCAGATCCGCTCGGTCTGTTCCAGCGTTGCCGATCTGACCAAGATCGAAGGCTAAAGGTCCGGGCTCGCGGATTTGCGCGCCCAGATCACCCTTGCGCGACGGGCGCAGGGGCCTATGCTGCGGTGAAACCAAAAGGTGCCGCAGTGCAGAATAATCCGCATACCACGCTCATCACGTCCACCGCGCCCGTTGCCCCGCACACCCATGGGGGGCGGGCAAAGTGCCTGCAACGTCTGGTCCGGTTGGAGATGCCGGTGCCGCGCACGGTCGCGTTGTCTTTTGACGCGGTGCAGCGCATTGCCGAAGGACAAATCCCCGATCTGGCCGCAATTCTTGAGCAATTCGAGCCGACGGCCTTGTTGTGTGTGCGTCCCAGTTCCGAGGACCCCGATTGGGGCGGCCCAGGCGCGGTTCTGAATATCGGCATGAACGAGGCGCGGTTTGCCGAGCTGTCGAACTCGATGGGCGATGAGCTTGCCGCAGCCATGTATTTGCGCTTTGTGCAAAGCTACGCGATCCATGTGGCGCGTCTGGATGCGGATGTGTTCGACGAGATCGACGAGGACGGTGTCGCGGGGCTGAAGCGCACTCTGCACGCCTATGAGGATGAGACCGATGAGGTTTTCCCCGAGGATCGTGGTGAGCAGTTGATTGGCGTTCTGCGCTCGATGGCGCGGGCATGGGATGGCACCTCGGCGCGCCTGTTGCGTCAGGCGAAGGGGGCTCCGGCGGATGCGGGATTGGGGCTCGTCATCCAAGAGATGATACCGGGCGTCGGACAGGGCGAATGCGGATCGGGTGTATTGCAGTTGGTGGATCCGACAACCGGTATGCCTCAGATCACCGGCCGGTATCTGAGCCAGAGCCAGGGACGGGATGCGTTAGGCGAAGATGTCTCGGCGTTGTATCTTGAGAAAGACCCGAGGGGTCCGTCTCTGGAAGAAGTGGCGCCCAACGCATTTGCCGATCTAAAGTCCCAGGCTGCTTTGATGCGCGAGAAGCTGCGCGAGGAAATGCAGGTCGAATTCGTGATCCAGAACGGCAATGTGCATATTCTGGACGGCGTGCGTGTTCAGCGGACCTCGCGCGCGGCTATGCGGATTGCGGTGCGGCTGGCTGAAGACGGTATCATCCCGCCACAAGAGGCGGTGATGCGCGTGGACCCTCATGCACTGAACGAACTGCTGCACCGGCAGGTCCACCCCGAGGCAGAACGGGATGTGCTGACCACCGCGATTGGCGCAAGTCCGGGGGCGTCGACCGGCAAGATCGTGTTTACGGCCGCCGAGGCGCAAGCCAGCGCCGCGCGGGGCGAGGCCTGTGTTCTGGTGCGCCGCGAAACCTCGCCCGAGGATGTGCGGGGCATGCATGCCGCCGTTGCCGTACTGACCGAAAAGGGCGGGATGACCAGCCATGCCGCCGTGATTGGGCGGGGTTTGGGGCTGCCCTGCATTGTCGGCGCGTCAGAGATGCGGTTCCAGACCAAGAAGAAAATGCTGACGACCCCGGATGGGCGAGTGTTCAAGACCGGTGACGTTCTGACGATCGACGGAAGCTCGGGGCAGGTTCTGGCGGGGCAGCCCGAGATGCTCGAGGCCGCGCTGGACGACTGTTTCCAGACTCTTATGGGCTGGGCGGATGCCGAGCGGGACATCGAAATCCGCGCCAATGCCGATACCCCTGCGGATGCGCAGACCGCGCGGAATTTTCAAGCGCAGGGCATCGGCCTGTGCCGGACCGAGCACATGTTCTTTGATCCTGGCCGCTTGATCGTGATGCGCGAGATGATCTTTGCCCAGACCTCATCCGGTCGAGCGGCCGTGTTGGAGCGTTTGCTGCCCATGCAGCGCGACGATTTCGTTCAGCTTTTCCGTATCATGGAGGGGCAACCGGTCTGCATTCGCCTGTTTGACCCGCCGCTGCACGAATTCCTGCCCACCACCCGCGGCGGCCAGCGCGAACTGGCCGAAGCGCTGGATCTGCCTGTCTCGGATGTGGAGCGTCGCGTCTCTGCGATGACCGAATACAACCCAATGCTGGGTCTGCGCGGGGTTCGCCTGGGCGTTACAGTGCCCGAAATCTACGACATGCAGGCCCGCGCGATTTTTGAAGCCACTCTGGAGGCCCGCAAGAACGGTGCACCGGTTGTACCCGAGGTGATGATCCCGCTGGTTTCGGCCAAGCGAGAGGTCGAGTTGGTCAAATCCCGCATCGACTCAGTGGCGGCCGCTGTCGCTGCCGAAAAGGGGCAGGAGTTCGAATACCGCCTCGGTGTGATGGTCGAAACACCACGCGCCTGCCTGCGTGCTGAAGAGATTGCACCAAACACCGCTTTCTTAAGTTTCGGAACCAACGACCTGACCCAGATGACCTATGGTCTTTCACGCGACGACGCGGGGCGTTTCATGTCGGCCTATGTCCGGCGGGGGGTCTTCACCGAGGACCCGTTCCATGTTCTGGACGCCGACGGGGTTGGCGAATTACTCAAGCTCGGGTCCGAGAGGGGGCGCGCGGCCCAGCCCGATGTGACCCTTTCGGTCTGCGGAGAACACGGCGGAAACCCCGAATCAATCGCCATTTGCCGCGATCTGGGCTTTGACTATGTGTCCTGCTCTCCGTTCCGGGTACCGGTCGCTCGGCTGGCTGCCGCTCAACTGGCGATTTCGTCCAGACTTGGGGGTTGACAGCAGCCTGAAACCCAATGATTAGTGGTCAATAAGCGAACTTGTGGCGGAATTGTTTTTCTCCACGAGCGAATTTCCACTTGTATTTGCCTCTGATCTGGACCTTTGCGCAAGACTGCGCTAAATGCCTCGACGCGCCCGCCGGGGGAGGGTTTGGCGCGTGAAGTGCCTGTGCGAGGTTATCTGATGCTACGTTACATAATGGCTGTTGCCACATTGGCGGCAACCGTGCTGCCGAGTGCGTCCTACGCTGAGAGGGAAGCTACGGATGCCAATAAGAAAGAACTGGTTGCCCGCAGTGAATTGCCGGGTCAGAGCTTTCGGGACTATCTGAAATTGTTCCAGCCGCGAAAAGTGGTGGAACCGATCAAAGTGTCCTATTCCAAGGATTGGCTAGACCAACAGCCCAAAGCGTCCGGAGATGAAGGCTGGAAATGCCTGTCAGAGGCGCTGTATTTTGAAGCCCGCGGCGAAAGCGTGCGCGGTCAGTTTGCAGTGGCCGAGGTTATCCTGAACCGGGTCAAGAGCAGCCGTTTTCCCGACAGTCTTTGCGGTGTGATCCGTCAGGGGACCGGCAAAAAGTACCAGTGCCAGTTCACCTATACATGTGATGGCCGCAAGGAAGTGATTCACGAGAAGAAAGCCTTTGAGCGTGTCTCGAAAGTCGCCCGCGCGGCGATGGATGGCGTTGCCAAAGAGCTGACTGAAGGGGCGACCCACTATCATACCACCGCGGTCCGCCCGTCCTGGGCGCGGGTTTATAAACAGACGGCGAAGATTGGTGTTCACATCTTCTACCGTCACAACTACCGCACTGCGAGCAACTGAGGCAGGTTTAGCGCTGCGTCTTGAATTCAAGGCGCAGCGTATACCATTGCACGCAGAAAAAGCGTCGAAATCAGCGGTTGGAATGGCGTTTGTATGAATGCTATAGGCCCTCGAAACGCCTAGACTGGGCGAAAGTTTCACCGAGCCCAAGAAGGCCTGACCCATGAGTTCTGAAATCCGCCTCGCTTTTGCGCACCCCTCTGAACGGTCCGAGGCGACCTCGCCCAGAGGGCCTTTGGATCGCATCTCGCTCCGTGATCATACTGTCGAGGTTGAGATCGGTGCCTTTCAGGCCGAACGCGGCACAACCCAGCGTATCTGCTTTAATATCGTGGTTGAGGTGCGTCCGCTGACCTCGGATATTGACGATGATGTGGATCGTATCCTGTCCTATGACCGAGTGACCGAAGCAATTGCCTATGAACTGGCGGCCGAGCGTCTGAATCTATTGGAAACGCTGGCCGAACGTGTGGCCGAACGTATCCTGCTGGAGCCGCAAGCGGTTCGAGTGTTTGTCCGGATCGAAAAGCTGGATCGTGGCCCCGGTGCGCTCGGGGTCGAGATAGTGCGCGGCAAGGACGCTGTACATCACGACGTCGTCGAAGAGGAACGCCCTCATCCACGTCTTGTTTATCTATCGAATGAGGCGATGGCCTCGGATAACCTGACCGGCTGGATCGATCAGTTGGAAAACCGTCAGCGTCCCTTGATCCTGTGTGTCGGGGCCTCGGACCTTCCGGTGCCGCAGACCGGTCACGCCATGACCCAGCGCCGCATCGACCTTTTGTCGATCGAACAGAACGCGTGGGTTCTGGCCGCGCGCGATCATCGCTGCGTGGTCGTTTCGACCCGAACCGAACTGGATTGGGCGATGAAGAACGGCCAGATTTGCGTCTGGGCCCCGTCAAAGATCGTTTTGGATGCTGTCGATGGCCCCTCGGCCGCGCCATCCGACGCGGTTGCGCTGGCGGCATGGTTTGCCGCCACCTTTGAGGCCAGCGAGATGATGGTGATCGGAGGCGCATTGCCGAAAGAGCCGAAAACGCCGCTGCGTGCAGTGGCCATTGATCAGGCACAATTGTGAGCCGCTACTACCGACCGCTGGTTCAGCACGGTACGGCTCGTCCGGATGAAGCGGTGCCTCTGGCCGGGCAGTCGCTCTGGTTCACTCATGCCGAAGCGCTTTCGCGCGATGGAGCGTCTCAGGTCGTAGCCGCAGCGGATATCCCCGCGGATGTGCTACAGCGTCTCAGCCGCCCGCGCGCGGCCCTGTCCGGTTTGGATATGGCACGCCCTCAAATAATGGGCGTCCTGAACGCAACGCCTGACAGCTTCTCTGACGGTGGCATCCACAGCTCGGTCGAGGCGGCGCGGGCAGGGGCCATTGAGATGGTCTCGCACGGCGCCACGATTCTGGATATCGGCGGAGAATCCACACGGCCCGGTGCAGATTTCGTGCCCGCAGACGAAGAGATCACCCGGACCCGCCCGGTGATCGAAGCGATCCGGTCTGAAACAAATGCGCTGATCTCAATCGACACCCGCAAGGCCGCTGTGGCCGAAGCGGCCTGTGAGGCCGGGGCGGGGCTGGTCAATGACGTATCGGGCTTCACGTACGACCCGGAGCTTGCGCCGTTCTGCGCAGGGCTGGGCGCGCCGGTCTGCGTCATGCATATGCAGGGCGATCCCGCGACAATGCAGGACAACCCGGTCTATGAAAACGTCGTGCTGGATGTCTACGATTTTCTGGCCGGTCAGATCGAACGGCTTGAGGCGTTGGGCCTGAACCGGGATCTGATCATCGTCGATCCGGGCATCGGTTTCGGCAAGACCGAGGATCACAATCTGGCCCTGCTGCGTAACTTGAGCCTGTTCCACGGTTTGGGTTGCCCGCTTCTACTGGGCGTCTCGCGCAAGGGCTTTATCGGCTCCATCGGGCAGGAGCCGCGAAAAACCGCGCGCGCGCCGGGGTCAATCGCGGTTGCTCTGGACGGATTGTCCCAGGGCGTGCAGATCATTCGGGTCCATGACGTGGCTGAGACAGCTCAGGCCTTGCGCCTATGGGCTGCCGTCCGTTAATCCGGTCACAAGCAGATTTTACGGAGAGTCGACTATGCGCAAGCTGTTCGGAACTGACGGTGTGCGAGGCACAGCCAATACGCATCCGATGACAGCAGAAATGGCCTTGCGCATAGGTGCGGCGGTCGGGCGCTATTTCCGGCGCGACACGACCGGAGTTCACCGCGTGGTCATCGGCAAGGATACGCGCCTGTCCGGCTATATGCTGGAAAACGCGCTGACGGCGGGTTTGACTTCGACCGGTATGAACGTATTACTGTTGGGTCCGGTTCCGACCCCTGCGGTGGGTCTGATGACCCAATCCATGCGTGCGGATCTGGGGGTTATGATCTCGGCCAGCCACAATCCAGCGGAAGATAACGGCATCAAGTTCTTCGGGCCTGACGGATATAAACTCTCAGATCAGGCCGAGCTTGAGATTGAGCGTTTGATCGAAGAAGGCGTTAGCCCCGCTCAGGCGCAGAATATCGGGCGCGCCCGTCGCGTAGATGACGCACGGTTTCGATATGGCGAGCGGGTCAAATCCTCGCTTCCGCGCGATGTGCGACTGGACGGTTTGAAAGTGGTGATCGATTGCGCCAATGGTGCGGCCCACCGAACGGCGCCTGAAGTCCTGTGGGAGCTTGGCGCCGAAGTCATCCCGATGGGCGTGTCGCCGAACGGCAAAAACATCAATCTCGAATGTGGTTCGACCAAGCCGCGCGTGGCTGCGGAAACCGTTGTCTCGCACGGTGCGGATGTTGGTATCTGTCTTGATGGCGACGCGGATCGGGTTGTCGTTATTGATGAAAATGGCAAGGTTGCCGATGGCGATCAACTGATGGCCCTGTTGGCCGGGGCTTGGGCGCGGGCCGAACAGCTGCGTGGCGGTGCCTTGGTGGCGACAGTCATGTCCAACCTCGGGTTGGAGCGGCATCTGCAAGGGCAAGGTCTGCGGCTGGAGCGGACGGCGGTCGGGGATCGCTATGTCGTGGAACGGATGCGCCAGGGCGGCTTCAACCTTGGCGGCGAACAATCCGGCCATATCGTTATGAGCGACTATGCCACAACCGGAGATGGCCTGATGGCTGGGCTGCATTTCTTATCCGAAATGGTTCTGAGCGGACGTAAAGCCTCGGAGCTTGCGCAGCAATTTGAAACGGTGCCTCAGCTGTTGAAGAACGTGCGCTATCAACAGGGTCAACTGCCGCTTGAGGTGGCCAGTGTGCAAGCCGCGATTGCCGATGCCGAAGCACGCCTGAACGGGCAGGGTCGTCTGCTGATCCGCAAGTCAGGGACCGAGCCTCTGATCCGTGTCATGGCTGAATGCGAGGACGCCACCCTGTTGACGCAGGTGGTTGATGGCATCGTGGCCGAGGTCGAGGCAGCGGCGTCCTAGCGGCCCATCAGAGCTTTGCGCAGGCTGAACCACTGGCTGATGGCCATGCCCGTCAGGATTAAGGTCAGTGCGATGTAGAATCGCAGGGGCAGGGCCTCGGATAAAATCCACGCTCCGAAAACCATCGACCAGACAGGGACTTGATAGTTCACGAGGGTCAGAAACACCGACCCCGCGCTGCGTGTGATCGAAACGCGCAAGAGGTTTGCCAAGGCTGTGGGCACTAGGCCCAGTACGATCAGCGCCAGAGTGGGGCGGGTTCCTTGCCAGTCGGGCAGCCCTTCGGTCATCAGCATGATCGGCAGCAGCAGCGCCGCGCCTACCAGCAATGTAAGGGCCGCCAGTGCAACTGGATCAATCGGGGGGCACCGCCGCGTCAGTATGGATGAAACCGCATAGCACAAGGCGGCGGTGATGCAGGCCATCTGCGCAAGCGGCTCGGTTCCTTGACCGAGTTGCAAAAGTCCCGGACCTATCAGGACCAATGCGCCGGAAAACCCAAGGCACACCCCCAGAAATCGACGCAGGTTGAGCGGTTCGTCCGAGAAGAAATGCGCCAGTGGGAGCACCATCAAGGGGATCGCCGCCATCGACAGGCCCGCAAAGGCCGATGGTACGAATTGCTGCCCCCAGCTGAGCAGCATGAAAGGTATCGCAGTCGAAAGTACGCCGATCAGGATGATTGAGCCGCCAAGTGCCGGGGTGAGGGTTGGAAACCGGCGCCCGGTGATCTGCATCAGCACGAGCAGCGTCAAAGCGCCGAGCGTGGTGCGAGATGTCGCAACCGTGATCGGGCCATACCCCTCAAGCGCCATGGCCACGACCATGAACGTGCCGCCCCAGATAAGGCCAAGCGAGAAGACGCCGATCCAATCCTGTTTTGTGGGCTGGGACACCATGGAAGTACCTATGGGTTGGTAAGAAAATCGATTTTAGTCAGACGTTTATGGGTCGAGTTTTACGCGGGTTCAAATGAAAAAAGGCGGCCATATGGGCCGCCCTTTCGCCGACGGGTGCCGGGCTTAGTTCTTTTCTTTGTCGACCATTTTACCGGCCGAGATCCAGGGCATCATGGCGCGCAGTTTGGCACCGGTTTCCTCGATCATGTGCTCGTCATTGGCACGGCGCGACGCTTTGATGGTCGGCTGGCCAACAGCATTTTCCAGCATGAAGTCGCGAACGAATTTGCCCTGCTGGATGTCGTTCAGAACCTCTTTCATACGTGCTTTAGTCTCGTCGTATTTCAGGATACGCGGACCGGTGACGTACTGGCCGTACTCAGCCGTGTTCGAGATCGAGTAATCCATGTTGGCGATGCCGCCTTCGTAGATCAGGTCAACGATCAGCTTCACTTCGTGCAGGCACTCGAAGTAAGCCATTTCGGGCGCGTAGCCCGCTTCGACCAGAGTTTCAAAGCCGCAGCGGATCAGCTCAACCAGGCCACCGCACAGAACGGCCTGTTCGCCGAACAGGTCGGTTTCGCATTCTTCACGGAAGTTGGTCTCGATGATGCCCGAGCGACCGCCACCGATGGCCGAGCAGTAGGACAGACCGATTTCCAACGCTTTGCCGGTTGCGTCGTTGTTGACGGCAACAAGGCAAGGCACGCCGCCACCTTTGGTGTATTCGCCACGCACGGTGTGGCCGGGGCCTTTGGGAGCCATCATGATGACGTCGACGCCTTCTTTCGGCTCGATCAGGCCGAAATGGACGTTCAGGCCGTGCGCGAAGGCAATGGCCGAGCCCGGCTTGATGTTGTCATGCACGTATTTCTTGTAGGTCTCAGCCTGCAGTTCGTCGGGCATGGTGAACATGATGACGTCGCACCAGGCTGCCGCTTCGGCGATACCCATGACCTCCAGACCTTCAGCTTCGGCCTTCTTGGCCGAGGGCGACCCTTCGCGCAGGGCGACGACCAGGTTCTTCGCACCCGAGTCGCGCAGGTTCAGCGCGTGCGCGTGACCTTGCGAGCCATAGCCCAGGATGGCCACTTTTTTGTCTTTGATCAGGTTGATGTCGCAATCGCGATCGTAATAGACGCGCATTTCGCTGGTCCTTTCTGTTTCGATTACTGTGCTTTTAGCCTGAGCCTTTGGTATTGGCGATAGGGTTGAGATTGAGTATTTGTAATAAAGATGAAGAATAATTCCTCAGTTTGGCAAAAAGTAAAAAAATCATGCTTGATGATGTTGATCGGCGGATACTGCGCCATTTTCAGGCGGAGCCAAGCCTGACAACGGCCGAACTTGCCGAACGGTGCCGTATCAGTTCGGGTGTTTGCTGGAGGCGCATAGAAAAGATGCAGGCGGCAGGGGTGATCGAAGGCCAAGAGGCCGTGATCGACTGGGTCGCCTTGGGCTACGCGGTTGAGGTCTCGTTGCGGATCACACTGGACAAGACGCAGGCTCGGGCATTTGACGAATTCACCGCGGCCGCGCGCGAGGTTGCCGAGGTGATCGAAATTCAGACCTTCCTTGGCCGCGTGGATGTGCGCCTTTCGGTTTTGGCGCGGGATATGGCGCACTATCAGCAGGTCTATAGGGACCGCATTCTGACCCTACCGCATATCGCTGATATCGAGGCATTGATGCACATCGCGCGCCTCAAACGAGATGAGATGCTGCCAGTATGATTGAGCTGGATGAGATCGACCGCAAGATCCTGCGCGCGCTGGTTCACGACGCAACCCAAAGTGCCGGTGCACTTGGGCGACGTCTGGACCTGTCGCAACCCGCCACATGGCGGCGCATTCGGAGGCTGGAAGAGGCGGGCGTAATCAAAGGCCGTCGTCTACGCCTGAATGCCGAGGCTTTAGGATTCGGCGTCACCGTCTTCCTAGGAGTTAAACTGGCGCGAAAAGGGCAGGTGAGCCTTGAGGACTTTGAGCGCGCTGTCAGCGCCATCCCCGAGGTACAAACCGTCGAGCATGTTCTTGGGTTATACGACTACCGCCTGCGCGTGGTGGCGCGGGATCTCTCTGACTTCGAACGAGTCCTGCGGCGGCGAATCATGACCCTTCCGGGTGCCGGCGATGTCGAGGCAAATGTCTTGCTCAGCGAAGAACGTTTACCCGGACCGATTGGTTGAACCGGATCAGTACTTGGTGCGAATGCAGAAGCCCGGATGATGCGTCATCCTCGCGAATGTCAGGGGCTTTTCATCCTTCCAGGTTGTGCGCTCCAATTGAATCATCGACGTGCCTGCGGTGGTGCCCATGAACTCGGCCAACCGGCTGTCGGCTGACACGGCGCAAAAGGCGACCTCGGCATCGGTGAAAGGCGCTGCATTCAGTAGCCATTCATGTGGGCCATTGTCGCTCAGGTCGGCCTGCTCGACTTCGGGGACGGTTTCAAGGTTGATCCAGCGCTCTTCTAACTGAAACGGTCTGTTGTCGGAGTAGTGCATGCAAATGACGTGCAGGATGCGCGCATCTGGCGCGACGCTGAGCTGCGATGCCAGCCAGCTGGGGCTGGTGACAACGTTGCGCTCGACCAGGGCATAGCGATACGCCGCGTTCTGGTTTTCAACCACCTGACGAGTCAACGAAAACTCCAGCTTGGCATGTTTGCTGGGCTCTTTCTTGACTCGTGTTCCGCTTTTGCGTTTGCGTTCGACGACCCCTTGATCGGCCAGTTCGCGCAGGGCGCGGTTGACGGTCGCGCGGGCGCAATTGAATTCTTCCGCCAGCTGGGTCTCGGTAGGCAGCAATGATCCCTGAGGCCAAATTCGGCTTTCGATCCTGCGCTTTACCTCATCTCGAACACTCTGAAAGCTGATCCGCTTATTTGCAGTCACGGGTTTTAATTTCCCTTCGTTTTAAAAGTGTATGCATCTGGGCAGAAGCACGCAGAAGTGTAAAGGGTATGTGATACTAGTTGGCGTCAATACTAAAATATTGGCGCGTTTGAGGGTTAATTTTTACTGAAAAACAAAGATGACTTTGCGTCACCTTTTCGTCGGAAATGCGCTTTACCCGCAATGATAATGTGTTGAAGGTGCCGTCAACACTGATTGAAAGGACATCAAATGCCCGCCTTGCTGGATTCCATCGACCCAAACGGCCTCGAAGAATTTTCGGTTGTGTTCACGGACCGATCCCTGAATCACATGTCTGCAAGCTTTCAGCAGGTGATGCGCGATATCTCGGGCATGCTGAAACAGGTCTACAATGCGGATGGCGTTGCCATCATCCCCGGTGGTGGCACCTATGGGATGGAGGCCGTGGCCCGTCAATTTGCCCGTGATGCCAATGTCTTGGTGGTGCGCAACGGGTGGTTTTCCTACCGTTGGAGCCAGATTATCGAAAACGGCGCGCTGACCGGATCGGTCACGGTGATGAAGGCGCGTGAGACCGGTAATGACAGTCCTTCGCCGTTTGCGCCCGCACCGATTGACGATGTGGTTGCGGCGATCCGCGAGCAGCGCCCGGATGTGGTGTTTGCCCCGCATGTGGAAACCTCGGCCGGGGTGATTCTTCCGGATGACTATGTCTCGGCCATGGCTGCGGCCGCGCATGAGGTCGGCGCGCTGATGGTTCTGGATTGCATAGCGTCAGGCTGCGTGTGGGTCGACATGAAGGCGACCGGTGTGGATGTGCTTATCTCGGCCCCCCAGAAAGGGTGGAGCGCGTCGCCTTGTGCCGGTTTGGTCATGCTCTCGGACCGGGCCGAGGCTCGGTTGCAGGACACCCAGTCCGACAGCTTTGCCATCGACCTCAAGAAGTGGCGGCAGATCATGCAGGCCTATGAGGACGGCGGTCATGCTTATCACGCGACCATGCCAACCGACGCGCTGCGCGCGTTCCGCGATACGATGGCCGAG
Organism: Ruegeria profundi; assembly: GCF_049800715.1. GTDB lineage: Bacteria > Pseudomonadota > Alphaproteobacteria > Rhodobacterales > Rhodobacteraceae > Ruegeria > Ruegeria profundi_A. The sequence continues at coordinate 181,449 of NZ_JBNAFO010000002.1, read as the reverse complement.
ACACAGGACTACGGTTTTGAGAAACTGCGTAAGGCGCAATGGGCCTTGGGAAATGGCGTGCGCGCGATGCTGAAGGACAAGGGCATCGTTTCGGTCGCGGCGGAAGGCTTTGGCGCTCCGGGCGTTGTGGTCAGCTATACGGCTGATCCCGAGATCCAGAACGGCAAGAAATTCGCCGCTTTGGGGATGCAGATCGCGGCTGGTGTGCCTCTGCAATGTGATGAGCCTGCCGGTTTCAGCACCTTCCGGTTGGGTCTGTTCGGTCTCGACAAGCTCTACGACGTCGATGGTACGATTGCGCGTTTGAAGCGCGTGTTGGATCAGGTTCTGTAAGCCACTAGGGCCTCAGCGCATGCCGAGGCCCATCTGCATCAACGTCTTGCGCACCGGCGCCATGGAATAAAGCGCGTTGAGGCCCATAGCACGCGCGTCCCTCAGGGGCCGCGCCTCAAGCATAGAGGTGCGGTTCAGAAGGTCGATGCCTTTGACCCGCAGTTCGATCTCGGTATGGCGGGCTTTGTGGTAGGCCTCAAGCATCTGTGCGTCGCCCAGACCTTCTGGCCGGGCCTGTGCGAGGTCCAGCAGAGTACGCAGATCGCCCAATGACATGTTCAGACCCTGCGCGCCGATGGGCGGCACGACATGCGCGGCTTCGGCCATCAGGGCAATACGTTCGCCCGACAGCCGTTCGGCGGATTGGCTGATGATCGGCCAGATTGTGCGGCGTGAGGCCAGCTTCAAAGGTCCGAACAACCCGCAGGAGCGTTCTGTCATCGCGGCCTCAAAGGCGTCCGCGTCGAGGTTCAGCAGTTCGACCGCGCACGGGCCCCGCTCCATCCAGACGATGGCCGACGATGCTTGACCCTGCCAATCGGGCAAGGGCACCAGGGTGAATGGCCCGCCAGAGCGGTGGATCTCGGTCGAGACATTCTCATGCGCAATGGGGTGTGTCACCGCAAAGGCCAGGGCCTTTTGGCCGTAACGCGTGGTGTGAACGGAAATCCCGGCGGCTTCACGCATCGGTGAGTCGCGCCCGTCCGCGGCGATCACCAACTTGCAGCGGATGCGGCTGCCGTCGCTCAGCCCCACACGGGCCTCGGCGGTGCGAGTGAACAGGCTGACCGTCGCGGTGCCGGGGCGGAAATCGACATTGGGCAGTTCCGACAGGTGGGCAACCATCTCGCGCCGCAGCAGCCAGTTGGGCAGATTCCAGCCAAAGGGTTGCTCGGAAATGTCCGAGGCGTTGAAATCCCGCACAACGCGCGGTTCGGGAATGTCGCCGCCTGCGTCGACGATCCGCATAACTTGCAGCGGGGCCGCGTGGCTGTCCAGCCGGTCCCACAATCCGCATTGTTCAAGCAAAATGCGGGAGGGTTGCAGAAACGCGGTGGTCCGCAGGTCGGAGCCATCCACGTCGCGTTCGGTGATCGGTGGTGTTGGGTCCACGCAGACCACGTTGAACCCGGCGGCGCCGAATGCGGCGGCAGCGGTCAGCCCGGCGATGCCGCCGCCGGAAATCAGGATGTCACAGCTGTCTGTCATGGCGCTTTCTCCGTTCCCGGCAAAACCTAGTTCGGTTCATGCCTCTGCGCCAAGCGACATCCTGTCCCGCGTGTCAGCCGCGTGAAATCAGGATGAGGACCAGAAACATCACCGGAACCATCATCAATGCGGGGATGTATAGGCCCGGCAGGCCAAACAGCAATGCTGAACAGCCCCACATGCTGACAATCGCAACAGCGGTATAGCCCAGATCCTCGGGGCGGCCATCGGCCACGTCGCGGGCCATCCAGCCAAAGAGGGGAATTGCAAAGAGAAGGCGTTGCCAAATCGGCAGGCGCTGCGGCATCATGGTCGCGGTCATCGGGGTCTCCGTTCTGTTCATCGCAGACCGGCATATAGGGATGATTTTGCAGCTGCAGAATATACAGATCGTCGCAGTGTGACAGCCTATCGCAGGCGGGCGAGGAAGGCGGTCAGATCGTCGGTATGATGGTGGATATGATCGGCATCATGCGGGTCGGGTGCGACGTGAACCGTGCGCATTCCCATCTCATGCGGAGCGGCCAGATTGCGCGGGTCATCTTCGAACATCGCGGCCGCCTCAGCTGTGATTCCGTCCTGTGCAAAGATTGCTTCGAACGCGGCCTTTTCGGGTTTGGGACGATATCCGGCATGCTCGACCCCGTAGATGGCATCGAACAGACCATTCAGCCCGCGCGCCTCAAGGACGCGCTCGGCATAAGGTGCGCTGCCATTGGTGTAGACGATGCGGCGACCGGGCAGGGCGCGTATGTGGTCGGCCAGTTCGGTGTCCGGGTCCATATGGCTCAAGTCGACTTGGTGAACCGCATGCAGGTAAGGGTCGGGGTCCAGATCATGCTCGGCCATTAAACCAGCCAGAGTGGTTCCGTATTCACGCCAGTAGTGCCCGCGCAGACGGTCAGCCTCGGCCCGGTCGACGCCAATCGCTTGAACGACGTAATCCGTCATCAACACCTCGATCTGATCGAACAGGCGCATCTGTGGCGGGTAGAGGGTGTTGTCCAGATCGAACACCCATTGCGTGACGTGGCTGAAGGACGGTTTAACCATGCCTTGGGTGTAGGGCGCTGCGGGAGGGTTTTCAATGCCGCACTTGATTGCAGACGGTCAGGACGGATAGACAGGTCCGAACGAGGAGACCAATCGCCCCATGCCCCAATCCAGACACCCCAGCAAAGACGCGTATACGCTTATACTCGACGCCATTGATGTCGGTATCTACAAGCCCGGAGATCGTCTGGTCGAAAGCGAATTGGCCGAACGGTTCGGTGTATCCCGCACCCCCATTCGCGAGGCGCTGCAACGTCTGGAAACGCAATCTCTGTTGGAACGGGACGGGCGGTCGCTGATCGTGGCCTCCCTGAACCACAACCAAATGGCCGAACTTTACATCGTGCGGCGCGAGTTGGAGGGGCTGGCCGCAAGCCTCGCTGCTAAACATGCGACCGAGGAAGAAATTCGCGTATTGCAGGAGATGGTCGCAGAGGATGATGCGCTGGTCGATGATCCGGCGGCTCTGTCGCGCGCGAATCGACGGTTTCATGAGCAGATCCATTTGGCCTCACACAACCGCTACCTGGTGCAGCAACTGGACCTTGTGCATCGCACCATGGCGCTGATGGCGACCACGTCTCTGGCGGCGCAAGGGCGCAGTGAAATTGCGCAGAGCGAACATAAGGGTATCGTAGAAGCCATCGCTGCACGGGACGAAGAGGCTGCAGCGAAAGCGCTGAAGGAGCATATTTCGGTCGCGTTCATGACCCGTCTGAAACAGGATGCAATCCGGCGCGACGGCTAGACCTCTTGAGGCGGCAGGTCCTCAGAGGCCTGCCCGTGTTGGGTTTTGTCCCAAAAGAACGGTTTGGCGGCCAGTTCCCATAACGCTTTGTAGGCCGCCACGACCCCCAACGGGAAATATAGGATCATCGTAGGCACCCAGGGTAGCAGGAACCGTCGCTCTTTCGCCCAGACGGCGATTACGCCGATGATGAAGTTCAACACTTCTGCGGCCAGAAACAGCCAGATCAGGGTTTTGAAGGTCTGCATCGGGATCACCTGCAGGAACGGGTTGTTCAGCCCCAGCGTGGTCAGCCAGAACATCCACAAGACAGGGGCCAGCAGAAACTGCCCAACCGTGCCCATGAAAAACGCCTGAACACCGATGAATTTCAGCGGTCCCAGATCCCGCAGTAGGCGCAACGGCGCGCGCATATGGACAAGGTAGGTGACCATGAAGCCTTTGAGCCAGCGCGAGCGTTGCTTGACCCAGGGCAAGGCGCGAAAGTTGGCCTCTTCATAGGTGGTGGTGTTCACGATCTCGGTCCGGTAGCCGGCGCGGCAGAGGCGCACGCCCAGATCGGCATCCTCGGTCACGTTATGGGCGTCCCATCCGCCAAGCTCCAGCAGCTTGTCGCGGCGAAAGAAAAAGGTCGTGCCGCCCAGAGGGACCACGAAACCCAGTTTGGCGATCCCCGGAAGAATAACGCGGAACCAGCTATTATATTCGATTGTAAAGCAGCGAGAGCGCCAGTTGGTGCGCGGGTTGTAGTAGTCCAGCGCGCCTTGTAGGCAGACGACTTCGGGCGCGGCCTGCGTGAAATGATCAACGACCCGCTCGATCTGATCGGGCTGCGGGGCGTCCTCGGCATCCCAGACCCCCAGAATGTCGCCCCGACAGAAATCCAAAGCGTAGTTCATGGCGCGAGGTTTGGTGGTCAGGCCGTTCAACTCGGGCACTTCGATGGTTCGGATCCAACTGGGAAGGTCAACCTTTGACAAGGTGTCCCGTGTGACATCGTCCTTTTCCTCTAGCACCAAAATCACGTCCAACAGCGCTTTGGGGTAGGTCAGGCGCTGAAGTCGCCGGATCAACGCGCCTGCGATCTCACGCTCTTTGTACAAAGGCACCATGATCGACACGCAGGGTTGTCGCAGAGCGGTCACCGGCGAGGAGGGGGCGGGCTGCGGGCGCAGGTTTTGGTGGGCAAAAGCCAAGAGGCCTAAGAACCGCATGATCATGAACATCAGCAGCGACACCACAGCCGCCGTCGCCAGAACAGCCATTCCCGTCAGCGGAAACGAAACGAAAGCCAGCAGCGCCAGCACCACAATGCTCGCGCTGCGGGTCCGGCTCCAGGCGGTCCAGGTGCGGCAGCTTTGATCCTCGGTCACGCGGGCCTCGGCATTTTGGGCCAACTGGTCCGAGAAGATCTGCGCAATCGAGCGGTCGATCTGATCGGCAGCGGCGACAACCGGAACGATGGTCAAATCGCCGCCCGCCATTTCGGCCGATACCGTGGCAAAGCGATCCGGGCGCGCGGTGGCGACAAATAGAAACGGACCGATCCGTAGCCAAGGGATCACATTGTGGCGAAGCCAGAACTCCATGGGTTTGAGAGCGCTTAGCTCAGCAGAAGGCGGGGTCTGCACCAGATCGGCGATCTGCAGGTTGGTTTGCGCGGACAAAGCGGCCAGAACGTCTTTGCGGCTGGCCCAGCCCTCACTCACCAGAATTTCTCCGAGAGGAGCGTTCTGGCGGGCCTGAAGGTCCAACGCGTGATCCAGTTGGTCCTGCGTGATCACCCCGGCATCAACCAGACACGCCCCTAAGGGTTTGCGAAGCTCAGGCGACGGGATCGGATGTGTTGCAGAGATTTGTTGTGCGTTCAAATCAACCATGAAAGAAAAACCCCGACGCCTTTTGTTGGCGTCAGGGTTGAACGACTAAGGTTAACGCGCGGTTAACTCTGATAAACACACGGAATTTTGGTGTTTATGCCTGTGCTTTTGCGTCCGCCATTGCGCTGGAAAAACGCTCGAACAGATAGAAACTGTCCTGCGGTCCGGGGGAGGCCTCGGGGTGGTATTGAACCGAATACACCGGGCGGTCGGTCATACGGATGCCGCAGTTGGAGCCGTCAAACAACGAACGGTGCGTTTCAACCACGCCGTCGGGCAGCGACTGCGCGTCGACCGCAAATCCGTGGTTCATCGAGGTGATCTCGACCTTGCCGGTTTCCAGATCCTTGACCGGGTGGTTCGCGCCGTGGTGGCCGTGGTTCATCTTGACGGTCTGCCCGCCAAGCGCCAAGGCCAGCATCTGGTGACCGAGGCAAATACCGAACACCGGCAGCTTGGTGGTGTCGAGGATCTCCTTGATCATCGGTACGGCATATTCGCCTGTGGCCGCCGGATCGCCGGGGCCGTTGGACAGGAACACGCCATCAGGCTCATGGGCCAGAACCTCGGCCGTTGTCGCGGTTGCTGGCAGAACGGTCACGTCACATCCGGCAGACGCCAGGCAGCGCAGGATGTTGCGCTTTGCGCCAAAATCAAGGGCGACAACCTTGTGGGCAGGGGCCTCTTGCCGCTGGTAGCCGTCTGGCCAGGCCCAACGCATCTCATCCCAGCGGTAGCTTTGGGCGCAGGTGACGTCTTTCGCGAGATCCATCCCTTCAAGCCCGGCAAAGCCGCGTGCGGCGGACACCAGCGCTTCGATATCGAAGTTACCTTCGGGGTCGTGGGCCAATGCGACATGCGGCGCACCCTGCTGGCGGATTGCGCGGGTAAGGCGGCGGGTGTCGATGCCACCGATCGCGATACGGCCACGACGCTCCAGCCAGCCCTTCAGCTCTTCAGCCGAGCGCCAGTTTGACGGCTCTGTCGGGTCCCATTTGACGACCATGCCCGCAGCCACCGGATCGCCGGTTTCGTCGTCTTCAGGGTTCACGCCGACATTGCCGATATGCGGGAAAGTGAAGGTGACAATCTGCCCGGCATAGGAGGGGTCGGTCATGATCTCTTGATAACCGGTCATGGCAGTGTTGAAGCACAGCTCGGCCACGGTCTGTCCGGTGGCGCCGAAGCCCATTCCGTAGAACAAAGTTCCGTCGGCCAAAGCCAGACATGCGGTGGGCTTGGACGGGGCGTTCTGGGCCATGGCACAACTCTCCTGCAGGTAAATCGGCGCATACCTAAGGGGGTTATACGTTCGGGTCAAGTCTGATCATTTTTTAGGCTATCTTTGTTTTTCAATAGGTTAGCGGTATTCACCCCCTGTTGTGTCACGCTTTTTGTTTGGATATGTTCGGGGTTCCTTTGTCATGGGGATGGACAAACCATATGGACATGCGATCACGGGTGAATGCCGCCCTGAAGCAAGCGATGAAAGACAAGGCGGCCGAGAGGCTGTCGACTCTGCGGTTGATTAATGCTGCGATCAAGGATCGCGATATCGCCGCGCGCGGCTCGCAAAACGAAGAGGCCAAGGGCTGCGGTGACGCCGAGGTTCTTGAAATTCTTGGTAAAATGACCAAGCAGCGCAAGGAAAGCGCCCGCGCCTATGAAGAGGGCGGACGTCTGGATCTGGCGGAACGGGAATTGCTGGAAGTCTCGGTGATCGAGGAGTTCTTGCCCAAGCAGTTGGATGACGATGAGGTCTCGAAAGCGATTCAGACCGCCATCACCGCGACCGGGGCGGGCTCGATCCGCGATATGGGCAAGGTGATGGGCGAGCTGAAAACGCGCTACACCGGTCAGATGGATTTCGGCAAGGTTGGTCCGATGGTTAAAGACCATCTGTGTGCCGCCTCGAACGGCGACTGCTGAGACTGAACCCCTTTACTGCGCGGCTGGTCCGCGCAGTTTTGCTATCAGGTCGTCATAGAGGGTGATCCGTTCATCCTCGGATAGAAACGCGCCAATCTCGACCTCGCGACCGGCTCCGATCAGGGTCACGTAGTGCGGCACCGGCCCACCGGTTTCGTGCATCTCGGGGCGGGCCCAATACCGATTGCAAGACCATTCCTGCCGCTGTTTTCCCGGAGACTGATGAACGAGGCGCGCCTGTGAGCCGCTGAGGGTTAGAACCTCGACCGCGCTGCGCGCTCGGTAGTTCGTCTGGATCGCGAGCCACAGGCCCAGAACTGTCAGCAACAGGAAGGGCAGCAACCCCCACAAGACTATCGACCCCAGCATGGCCAGAACGGGAATAAGGCCGAACGTGAAGACTGACAGGATCACGATCATCGCGCCACGCGGGGGCAATGAGTTATGCGGCCAAAGGCGCAATTCCTGTTCTGTGTCCGAGGTATGATTCCACTGATAGGGCATAACGGAAAAATAGCGCAAAGTTATGTGCTGTCTAAGGTTAAAGATCACACGACGTGGCCAACCCGCACCCAGGACAGCGCGTCGTCCAATCTGTCATCGCCCCAGAATACTTCGCCCCTTACGACAAGGCTGGGTGCGCCGAAAACGCCGAGGCGTTTTGCGTGTTCGGTCTCAGCCTCCAGTGCCGCAACGGCATCGGGGCTGCGCGCGCGAGAAAGGACAAGGCGGGGATCTTGCTGGCACCGCAAAAGGGCCTCGGATACGGCGGTCTCACTGCCCGCTTCGACGCCGTCTTCAAACCAGATCCGATAGAGGTTCTGGGTGAAATCCTTGCCCCAACCTTCATTCATTCCGAGTAGGGCGATCTGATTGGCCAGAGGCAAGTCCGAAATGGGGTAGGGCGCAGGCAGCTTTGCGTGGATATGATACTTGGCGGCCCTGCGTTCGATATCACGCCACATATAGGCAGATTTCACCGGCTTGCCGGCAAAGGGTACGTTCTGCTGTTCGGACATCACGCTGCGCACGTTGAACGGACGCCAACGCACTGAGGCGTCGTTCTCAGTGCACCAATCATCAAGGCGCATGATCGTCAGAAAGCTGTATGTGCTGCCGATCGAATACCAAAAGTCAATTTCGGGCATCTGGATCCTCCCCGGATTGCCGGATGAGTTTCCCTTACCAGAATAGCCTATTTTGCCCGATCTGGCGATGTGTTGTTCCAAAAGGTGAATGCGCAAAGAAAAACCCCGCCGGGATGGCGGGGTTTTCTTGGTTTCTCAGCCTGGGCTTAGTGCGCGTGGCCTTTGTCCCAGTCTTCCTGCTTTGGCAGCTGCTCGAACGTGTGTTCGGGCGGCGGCGTCGGCAGGGTCCATTCCAGCGTATCCGCGTACTCGTTCCACGGGTTCGGACGTGTTTCTTTTGCGCCGCGGAAGAGGGCGTAGAACACGATGCCGAAGAACAACAGGAACGAAGCGAAGGACACAAATGCACCGATCGACGACACGAAGTTCCACTGAGCGAATGCCTCAGGGTAGTCGATATAGCGGCGCGGCATGCCCTGGCGGCCCAGGAAGTGCTGCGGGAAGAAGGTCAGGTTGGCGCCGATGAAGAACATCCAAAAGTGAACCTTTCCCCAGAACTCCGAGTACTGACGACCGGTCATCTTCGAGAAGTAGAAGTAGACGCCAGCGAAGATCGCAAAGACGGCACCCAAGCTCATTACATAGTGGAAGTGCGCCACAACGTAGTAGGTGTCGTGATAGGCACGGTCGATACCGGCTTGCGACAAAACCACGCCTGTCACACCGCCAACGGTGAACAGGAACAGGAAGCCGAAGGCAAACAGCATCGGTGTCTTGAACTCGATTGAGCCGCCCCACATAGTGGCGATCCACGAGAAGACCTTAACACCAGTCGGAACCGCAATGACCATCGTGGCCAGCATGAAATAGGCCTGTTGACGTAGCGACATGCCAACGGTGTACATGTGGTGCGCCCAAACGACGAAGCCCAGAACACCGATCGCGATGATTGCCCAGACCATCGGCAGGTAACCGAAGATCGGCTTGCGTGCGAAGGTCGCAATAACGTGGCTGATGATGCCGAAGCCGGGCAGGATCACGATGTACACTTCCGGGTGGCCGAAGAACCACAGGATGTGCTGATACAGGATCGGGTCACCGCCACCGGCCGGATCAAAGAATGTGAAGCCGAAGTTGCGGTCCATCAGCAGCATGGTGATCGCGCCGGCCAGAACGGGCAGCGAAAGCAGAATCAGCCACGAAGTGACGAAGATTGACCAGCTAAACAGCGGCACCTTGAACAAGGTCATGCCCGGGGCACGCATGTTCAGGAAGGTGGTGATCATGTTGATCGCGCCCAGAATCGATGACGCACCCGAGACGTGTACGGCGAAGATTGCAAGGTCCATGGACATGCCGCCCTCGGTCGTCGACAGCGGTGGGTAGAGGACCCAGCCCACGCCTGAACCCAGCTGGTCGTTACCGCCGGGGCTGAGCAGCGAGGCCACACCCAGAGAGGTACCAGCGACATAAAGCCAGAAGGACAGGTTGTTCATTCGCGGGAACGCCATATCTGGCGCGCCGATCTGCAACGGCATGAAATAGTTGCCAAATCCACCGAACAAGGCAGGGATGACAACGAAGAACATCATCAGAACACCGTGATAGGTGATCATCACGTTCCACAGATGGCCGTTAGGTGTACATGGATCGGCCATGAAGCCTTCCAGGCACATGTACTGAACACCGGGGTGCATCAGCTCAAGCCGCATGTAAACGGTCATCGCCACCGAGATGAACCCGGCGATAGCCGAGAAGATCAGGTAGAGAATCCCGATGTCCTTGTGGTTGGTCGACATGAACCAGCGCTGAAAGAACGAGCGCTCGTCTTCATGATCGTGGCCATGAATGGCTGCGTCTGCCATTTTAGGTGCCTCCTGTTGCAACTACGCCGCGCAACCAGACCTCTCCGGTGCGCGGGATTACTGCTGGTTTTAGATTGCGTTGAGGTTGCCTTCAATGGCCGAGTTTGATCTGGATCAAGAATAATTGTCGCGGGCAGAGCGCTGCGCCGCGAATTCAGATCAACGATGGGTCGAACCTGGCTATTTCATCCCAGCTTTCAAGAGGTCACGCAGGTTCGTCATCCTGAATCGGCCGAGTTCCGCCTTGACCGACGCACGTTCGAACCGCAGAACTCCTTTGAACCCATTGCAAATTCAGAGGCCCGACATGTCAGCATATGATCCGGACAATATTTTCGCCAAAATCCTGCGCGGCGAAATCCCCTCGACCCGCGTATACGAAGATAATGAGACGCTGGCGTTCATGGACATCATGCCTCGTGCCGATGGTCATTTGCTGGTCATCCCGAAAACTCCATGCCGCAATGTGCTGGACGCCACGCCCGAGCAGTTGAATGCCGTTATGGCGACAGTTCAGAAACTGGCCCTCGCTGCCAAGCGGGCGTTCGACGCCGGTGGGGTGACCATTCAGCAGTTCAACGAAGCCGCAGGCGGGCAGGAGGTCTTCCACCTGCATTTCCACATTCTGCCCCGACATGAAGGTGAACCCCTGCGCGCACCCGGCAAGATGGGAGATTTCGAAGTGATCGCTAAACACGCCGAGCAGATCAAGGCGGCGCTCTAGCTCTCGGCGATGCGGGAATTCGGGTATCGGGCCGTCCGAACTGCCTTAAGCATAGCCCGGAAACGAAATTGCCGTTCCGATTTGGGGTCGGAACGGCAGACTCGTACTCATACACATTACGGGTCACCGGAGCAGATCCGGGTTACCGGTTAACATACCACTCACTCAAGACTGGTAGGACAATGTTACTCTTTAACCGGGCGAATGTATGCCGGTTTAATGGAATTTGGTTAAGCTTTTACTTAAATGGCCACAATTGCTGTCGAATATTGCAGGGTTGAAATGACCGATAGCTGCAGCTTGGAAACAGAGGGGCGCGTGCGCAGGGATTGTACGTGGATTTGGGCGCCTCGGCGATTCGATCAGGGCATTTGATGCGCTAGGCTCAGGACCAATAGCCAATAGGGAAAGAGTCCGACGAACGCGGTTGCGGACAGGAATGCCTTTGGGCGCTTGTCGTACCTTAATGCCACGCGCCGCAAGTCCTTCAGCCTGCTAAACAAGATCGCGTATCTGGGTGCCTGGGACAACCTTCTTGGAGCTAAAGTCGTTTTGTTGTGCGACAGTCAGAAAACAAAGGCGCTGCAATGGTGATCCGTCAAAGACGGACGAAAAGCTACTCTCAAGTTACTTAGAATAGTCGCGGCATCGAGGGAAAACAGCCAAGCTATTGTTTTTGTTGGTGCGGTCGAGAAGACTCGAACTTCCACGGGAGTTACCCCACAGCGACCTCAACGCTGCGCGTCTACCAATTCCGCCACGACCGCACTGCCAATGACTTGGTAGCGCGGCGTATAGACCCTTGGAACCCGGATGTGAAGAGGCAAAAGCGCGTTGGTTTAAATTCAGTACCGGCATTCATATGTGTATCAGCCAACCACCCTGTAGGAGCCCCCGATGACCACCCCGGATACCCGCCCCGTTGTTCAGATTGATGTTGTCTCTGATGTTGTATGTCCTTGGTGTATCGTCGGCTTCAAGCAGCTTGATCAGGCGCTGCAGCAGCAAAACGTACTCGCGCGGCTCAGGTGGCATCCGTTCGAACTGAACCCGCAGATGTCAGCCGAAGGGCAGAACCTGCGCGAACACATCATGGAGAAATACGGCAGCACCGCCGAACAAAGCGCACAGGCGCGCGAGAGGCTGACCTCGATTGGGGCAGAGCTTGGCTTTGCTTTCAATTTCACCGACGACAGCCGCATGGTGAACACGTTCCTGGCGCATCAGTTGTTGGACTGGGCCGAGGGGCAGGGGCGGCAGCACCCCCTGAAGCTTGCGCTTTTCGAAGCATATTTCACGGATCAAAAGGATGTTTCTGACATCGATGTACTGGCAGACGCGGCTGAGGCGGCCGGGTTGGACCCGCAAGCCGCGCGGGCGGCTTTGGCATCCGGGGATCATCAGGCTCCGGTGCGAGAGAAACAGCAATTTTGGACCAGCCGCGGGATTTCCGGCGTACCCTCAATGGTATTTGCCGGGAAATACCTGACGACAGGGGCGCAAGGGGTCGAGACGTACGCCAATATCCTCAAGCAATGTCTGGAAGAGGCCGCGTGACCTCTTTCCCCCAACCGACCGGCACGGTATGAGGCAAGCATGGAATGGAAGATCTCAGACGGGCTGACCGACTACCAAGAGGCCGTCGCCTATATGGAGGCGCGCGTGGCGGCTATTGCGGCAGGCGAGGCTGACGAATGCGTCTGGCTGCTGGAACACCCGCCCCTTTACACGGCAGGTACGTCTGCGCGACCCGAGGATCTGACTGACCCTGACCGGTTCCCTGTCTATGAGAGCAAGCGTGGCGGGGAATACACCTATCACGGCCCCGGTCAGCGCGTCGCCTACGTCATGCTCGACTTGAACAAGCGAGGCCGCGATGTGCGTCTATTCGTTAAACAGCTCGAAACCTGGGTGATCGCCGCATTGGATGAGTTCAACGTAAAAGGCGAGATACGCGACGGGCGCGTTGGCGTTTGGGTGCAGCGAGACGACAAACCGCTGACAATCACCGGACAACCCGAGGAAGACAAGATCGCCGCTATTGGTCTGCGCCTGCGCAAATGGGTCAGCTTTCACGGCATCTCGATCAATGTCGAACCTGAGCTGGACCATTTCTCGGGCATTGTGCCCTGCGGCATTCGGGAGCACGGCGTGACATCGCTGGTTGACTTGGGGTTGCCGGTGACCATGGCAGATGTCGATACTGCCCTGCAAAAGACCTTTGCGGAAGTATTCGAACAAGCCGACGCCTAGGGCTCCAGCACTATCTCTTGCCGTAGTTTTGCGGTGGTTTTGTCGAAGATCAGGATGCGGTTGTCGTCGGTAACGACGGCATACCAGTTGTTCCCGATCGTTACCGCTTGTGCTTTGGCGCCATCCGGCAGTTCGATCTGATCGGGCAGGGTTGGGGTCCGGTCCGATAGCCGGATGACAATCAGTGCGAATGTCACTAGAACCCCGCCAATCATCACCGCGGTCAACAGCATGACCATGCGCCGAAGCAGCCTCAGCTGCGGCGTTTCCTGCGGTTCTTCTTGGGGTTCGGAAGGGACAGTCATGGGCACCCGACAGGTTGAGTTTCAGATCGCGGCCGCTCCGCCGCCTCGCCTTGATAAGGCGCTTTCGCGGGATGTACCAGCCGAGGAAAACCTGTCGCGCACCCGTTTGGCCCGTTTGATCGAAGAGGGCTCGGTTCTGGTCGAGGGTGCTGAGGTGCGCGATCCGAAGGTCAAGGTGGCGGAAGGCGCCACGGTGGTCATCACGGTCGCTGAGGCTGAAGACAGCCATATCGGCCCCGAGGATATCCCGCTGGACGTGGTCTTCGAGGATGACGACCTGATTGTGGTGAACAAACTGGCGGGGATGGTCGTACATCCTGCGCCAGGCTCGCCGAGTGGAACGCTCGTGAATGCGCTGCTTCATCATTGCGGGGCAGACTTGTCCGGGGTCGGCGGGGTCAAACGACCCGGCATTGTCCACCGGATCGACAAGGAAACCAGTGGGCTTCTAGTGGTCGCCAAGTCGGATGCAGCTCACCACGGGCTTGCGGCGCAATTCGAGGCGCATAGTGTTGAACGCTACTACCGGGCGGTTTGCTACGGGGTGCCCGATGCCAATGACCCGCGCTTGCGGGGTGTCAAAGGCGTCAGTTTCGAGCCGGGCAATATCATGCGCCTGACCACTCAGCTTGCCCGACACAAGACCGACCGTCAGAAACAGGCGGTTCTGTTTCACGGAGGGCGGCACGCGGTGACGCGGGCGCGTGTGGTTGAAACATTTGGTGCCCCGGCTGGGCTGGCACTGATCGAATGCTGGCTGGAAACAGGGCGCACCCATCAGATTCGCGTGCATATGGCCCATGCAGGTCATGGTCTGGTCGGCGATCCGGTCTATGGCGGCAAACGCAAATTGGCAGCGAAAGCGTTCAGTGCGGCAACTTCTGAGGCCGTACGCGCCTTTCCGCGTCAGGCGTTGCATGCCGCCGTTTTGGGCTTTGAACATCCGGTAACCGGCGAAAACCTGCGATTTGAAGCGGATCTGCCGCAGGACATGCAGGACCTGATTGAAACGCTGCGCACCCCTTTGTCATAATATGCAAACTCCTGTGAGTAAGAGTTTCTTAGCTTTCCTTTACCCAAGCTTAATTTCAAACTGTTAACGGTACCTCTTGAAAGGGATGGGTTCCTTACCCATATCGTATGTTAAAGAGCTAAACATTTGTCGGAGGGACATCAAAATGGCAAATTACGCAAATCTCCCCGCGCCGACGCCTGAGGGCGGCCTGAACCGCTATATGCAGGAAATTCGCAAGTTTCCTCTGCTGGAGCCGGAAGAAGAATACATGCTGGCCAAGCGCTGGGTCGAAGAGCAGGACACCGAGTCCGCTCATAAAATGGTCACGTCGCATCTGCGTCTAGCGGCCAAGATTGCCATGGGCTATCGCGGCTATGGTCTGCCGCAGGCCGAGGTTATTTCCGAGGCCAATGTGGGCCTGATGCAGGCGGTCAAACGGTTCGACCCGGAAAAGGGCTTCCGTCTGGCTACCTATGCAATGTGGTGGATTCGCGCCTCAATCCAGGAATATATCCTGCGGTCCTGGTCACTGGTGAAGCTGGGCACGACCTCAGCGCAGAAAAAGCTGTTCTTCAACCTGCGCAAGGCCAAGGCGCGTATCGGTGCGTTGGAAGAGGGCGACCTGCGTCCTGAAAACGTCACTCAGATCGCCAATGATCTTGGCGTGACCGAGGAAGAGGTCATCAGCATGAACCGGCGGATGTCCGGCGGTGATGCCTCGCTGAACGCGACCGTCGGGTCCGAGGGCGAAGGCACCATGCAGTGGCAAGACTGGCTTGAGGATGAAGATGCCGATCAGGCGGGCGACTACGAAGCCCGTGATGAATTGGATGCTCGACGTGAGCTGTTGGCAGCCTCCCTTGAGGTGCTGAATGATCGCGAGAAGGACATCCTCACCCAGCGTCGCTTGATGGATCAGCCAGTGACTTTGGAAGAGCTCAGCACGCAATATAATGTGAGCCGCGAGCGTATTCGTCAGATCGAAGTCCGCGCGTTTGAGAAGCTGCAAAAGAAAATGCGCGATCTGGCCCGTGAAAAGGGAATGCTTGCAACCCGATAGATCCAAGGATCGCACAGCCCGCAGATATCTGCGGGCTTTTTTTCGATGATAATCAGCGCACTGCGCCGGATACCTCATCCTCTTTTCATCGTGTGTTGACACTTGCCTCGCCTGCGTCTTGAGTCTGCGTCACATCTAAATGGCCTGATCAGGGAGAGAGCGATGCAGAAACCGGTTCAATTTGGTGTTCTGGGGGCTGCCAAATTTGCGCGGCAATATATGGCGCCTGCAATTCACGCCGCAGACGGGGCGCGGTTGGCCGGGCTTGCGACCTCAAACGCGGCCAAGGCCGAGCCTTTTCAGGCTTTTTGCACCGATCTGACCGTCTATGACAGCTACGACGCGCTTCTGGATGATCCCGAGATCGAGGCCGTCTATATCCCTCTGCCAAATCACATGCACGTCGAATGGAGCCTGAGGGCGCTTGACGCGGGCAAACACGTGCTGTGCGAAAAACCGATGACGATGCAGGCGGCAGAGTTCGATGCGTTGATCGAAAAGCGCGATCAGACAGGTTTGCTGGCGGCTGAGGCCTAT
Source organism: Ruegeria profundi (assembly GCF_049800715.1). GTDB lineage: Bacteria > Pseudomonadota > Alphaproteobacteria > Rhodobacterales > Rhodobacteraceae > Ruegeria > Ruegeria profundi_A. Next base: position 165,450 of record NZ_JBNAFO010000002.1, on the reverse strand, counting down.
ATGATCGTGCATCACCCTCAATGGCAGTTCGTGCAGAAACTCATCGCGGATGGCGCAATTGGCAAGCTGGTCCATGTGACAGGCGCGTTCAGTTTCGACAATCGTGAGGAAGTGACGAACATTCGCAATCGTGCAGAGACCGGCGGGGGCGGGCTGCGAGATATCGGGGTGTATGTCATCGGTGGCGCGCGGTTCGCCACAGGGCAGGAGCCCTCTGCGGTTCAGTCCGCGATCCGCTGGCAGGACGGCATCGACACGTTCACCGAAATTCGCGCGCAATTCCCGGGCTTTACCTATTCGGCCTATGTCTCGATCCGGATGCACCCGCAACAAGAGATGGTGTTTCATGGCGAAGGCGGTGTCATCCGCTTGACCGCTCCGTTCAACGCGCGGGTGTTCGGCGAGGCGCGGGTTGAGCTGCACCGACCGGGGCTTGAGGTTCAGGTGACCCGGTTCCCAGGCGACGATCACTACAAACTGCAGGTTGAGGCCTTCTGTCGCTCGGTCCGCGGCGGGGCGGCCTATCCGTGCCCGCTGGAGTTTTCGCGTGGGACGCAAGAGATGATTGATCGCGTGTTCGCGGATGCCGTTCCCCTCTGACTTGTCAGCAGTCGCCCGGCGAGCGTATTCTGTGCTGCATCCATAAAAGGAGAGGTGTCATGGCCGGAGGTTGGGCTCGCGATGGTGCGGTCAGCGAACAGATCGAGGCGTCAATTTCCGACGAACTGGCCCGCATGCAGGCGCAAAAGCGGCCGGTCGGTGAAAGCCTGACCCACTGCGCCGAATGCGAGGAACCCATTCCCGAAAAACGCCGCCAAGCGCTGCCCGGCGTCAAGCTGTGTCTGGACTGTCAGCAGGATCGAGACGGGACGTATCAACAGCGGTCAGGCATCAACCGGCGCGGATCAAAAGACAGCCAGTTGAAATAGGCTAGGCGCAAGATGCCTTACTCTACTGCGAAACAACCAATGATGCAGAACGGGTTGCTACTTGGGTTTCTAGCCGCGTTTCTCTGGGGCACGCATAGTGTAATCGTACGCTATCTAACGAGCGATCTGGGTGGACTGCAGATCGCAGTGACCCGCTTGTTCATCGCGGCACTGGCGATTTATTGCATATTACGGGTCATGCGTGTGCCCGTTTCGATTGAGCACAAAAACTGGAACTTTCGGCTAGCCGTACTGTCGACAGTCGTGAACTATGTCCTGTTTCACATAGGGCTGGAACATACAGGCGCCGCCAATGCAATGGTCTTGGAAAACACCGCCCCGTTTTTCGTGCTGCTTTTCCTTTATTTCTTTGCAGATACACCAGTTGCGCGCGTGGATGTACTCGCCACGATACTGGCGATCTTTGGGGTGTTCCTGACCGTGTTCCGTGATTTTCAGGGCGGTGGAGAGCCTTTGTTCGGTGATCTTTTGGAAATTGGCGCAGGGCTTAGTTGGGCCGTGTTTCTGGTTTCAAGTAGCCAGGCCATGCGCAATTCGACCTCAACGGCCGAGCGATTGAACTTTCTTTTCGGAATTTTTGTCTGCGCGGGCGTACTGTTGTTGCCATTGGCTGCGTTTTCCCTGCAAACCCCGACGGCAAAAGATGTGATTTTTCTGATCCTACTGGGCGTCCTTCCGACGGCGATGGCCTACTACCTCTGGTACGAGGCCGCCGCGCGCGTATCGACTTTGACGGCAACGTTGATGTTTGCCGCTTCTGTTGTTTTCACGTTTATCAATTCGGCGCTGTTCCTGGGGGCCGCGATCACACCGATTGCGGCCCTCGGAGCTATTTTGATTGTGGCTGCAGTCTTTCTGACGACAATGAAACAGGAGTGATCAGCCCTCCATCGCTTCCAACTCGTCAATGAAGCCCGAGATCATCGACAGGCCCTTGTCCCAGAATTTGGGGTCGCTGGCGTCCAGGCCAAACGGGGCGAGCAGGTCTTTGTGGTGTTTCGATCCACCGGCGCGCAGCATCTCGAAATACTTGTCCTCGAACCCCTCAGCACCGCTTTCGTAGACCGAATAAAGCGCGTTCACGAGGCCGTCTCCGAACGCATAGGCGTAGACGTAGAAGGGGGAATGCACGAAATGCGGGATATAGGCCCAGAACGTTTCATACCCTTCCATGAATTCGAAAGACGGCCCAAGGCTTTCCGCCTGAACGCTCATCCACAAAGCGTTGATGTCGTCCGGGGTCAGCTCGCCCTCGCGGCGGGCGGCGTGCAGCTTGCATTCGAAATCGTAGAAGGCGATCTGGCGAACGACCGTGTTGATCATGTCTTCGACTTTGCCGGCCAGGAGCACTTTGCGCTGTTCCTTGGTTTCGGCCTTGTCCAGCATTTTGCGGAAGGTCAGCATTTCACCAAAAACGCTGGCGGTTTCGGCCAGTGTCAGCGGGGTCGAGGACAGCATCTCGCCCTGGTCTGCCGCCAGTACCTGATGGACACCGTGGCCAAGCTCATGCGCCAGGGTCATCACGTCGCGCGGTTTGCCCAGGTAGTTGAGCATCACGTACGGGTGGACATCTGTTACGGTTGGATGCGCAAAAGCACCGGGAGCCTTGCCCGGCTTTACCGCCGCGTCGATCCAGCCTTTCGAGAAGAAGGGCGAGGCGATCTCACCCATGCGCGGATCAAACGCATTATAGGCATCCATAACCGTCTCTTCAGCCTCGTCCCAGCCGACGATGCGGGTGTCTTCCATCGGCAAGGGCGCGTTGCGGTCCCAGACTTGCATCACGTCCAGACCCAGCCATTTACGTTTGAGCTCGTAGTAACGGTGGCTCAGCTTGGGGTAGGCGGCGACCACTGCTTCGCGCAGGGCTTCGACCACTTCGGGCTCTACGTCGTTCGACAGATGGCGACCGGTCTGAGCGGTTGGCATGTTGCGCCAGCGGTCGACGATTTCCTTTTCCTTGGCCTGCGTGTTGTGAACGCGGGCGAAGGTTTTGATGTTCTCCTGAAACACCGAGGCCAACTCGCGTGAGGCCGCCTCACGTTTGCTACGGTCCTGTTCGGTAAGCAGGTTCAGGGTGCCTTCGATGTTCAGCTCTTCGCCGTCGACGGTGAAGGTCAGGCCCGCGATGGTCTCGTCGAACAAACGCTCCCAAGCGTCGCCGACAACGCCGAGGTCGTGGAGGAATTTCTCCAATTCGTCAGACAGTTGATAGGGTTTCATCGCGCGAATGCGACGGAAGACAGGCTCATAGCGCGCAAGATCAGCACTGGCCGCGAAATGGGCCTGCAGAACGTCGTCTTCGATGCGGTTGATCTCGAGCGTGAAGAACACCAGAGGGGTCGTGAAGACGGTGATCTTTTCCTGCATGTCCGACAGGAACTTGGCGCGGTCGGCATCGGTGGTCAGTTGGTAGTAGCGCAGACCGGCGAAGGACATGATCCGCCCGGCGATGGCGTTGATCTTTTCGTTGCGATGCACACAGGTCAGCAGGCCTGCGGCGTCCAAATCTGCCAGTTTGCCTTCGTAGTCCGAAGCGAAGGATGCGCATTCGCCCTCGAGCCAGTCCAGATCCCGCGTCAGCTCGGCCGCCTCTTCCGAGGCATAAAGGTCGGTCAGGTCCCATTCGGGCAGGTTGCCAAGGTTATCGGCACCGCCGACTGCATTTGCATCACGGACGGGAAAGGGCAGGTCGCGCATGGAACACCTCTGAATAGCATTGTTGCCAAACATCTAGGGCTGGCGCGCCCGGATCACAAGCCGCCAGTCTGAATCAGTGCCGTGCGGACGCCTTAGGGGCGATTTGCCAGGAAATGCGCTGTCAGCTCGTCCAGAACCGGGTTGCGAACCTCGGGGGCCTCCATCAGCACTTCATGCTCACCATCGGGGATCTCAATCAGGCGACCGTTGGGCCAGTTCGCCATCCGAGCCCGGATCGCCTTGCGGTCAACGATCTGCTCGTGGCTGCCCAGATAGGTCAGACAGGCGGTGTCCGGCGCCGGTTGCTCCATCAGCCATTCGCATTCGCTGAGCGCCTCACGTAACCACTGGTTGGACGGGGCACCAAGCGCCAGTTCGGGGTGCGCCTTCAGTTGATCTTGCATCATCTTGAACATGTCCGGGTCGCGCGTCAGCGAGTTGCCCTCGAACGGCTCCGCCAGGACATAGCTGGTCAAAGAAGTGGTCGGCGGAGTGCGTTCCCCCAATCCCAGCGCCGTGCCCCAATAGGCGGTCAGACGGCTGAGGGGTTTCATGAGCGGGACAAAGAAAATGCCCCACATCGGCCCGGTAAACGCACAGGCTGCAAAGCAATCGTTCTGGATGACCGCGCGCAAGCCGATGGCGCCCCCCATCGAATGCCCGATCACGTACCACGGGCGCGGCAGGTCCAGTGTCTCAGCCAGTTCCAGCACCACGGCGACGTCATGTTGATAATCGGTGAATTTATCGACATGCCCGATGCGGGGTTCGTCCAGCATGCGGTCGGCCAAACCCTGTCCGCGCCAGTCGACGGCGAGGGCGGCAAATCCGCGATTCAGGAATTCCCCTGCGGTGCTCGCGTATTTCTCGATATACTCGGTGCGGCCCGGAAACAGGAAGACCGTGCCGTTCTTTGCATCCTCGGGCAGCCAATGCCCGACACGGATGCGTTTGCCGTCGGCGGTGTGGAGCCAATGGGCCGTACCACCGGCAGGGTCGCCGGCCACGTCATCATAAAAGGGGGCCGGCGAGTACTCCATCAGGCCAGAACCGATGCAAGCTGCATGGCGATTCCCATGTCACCGTCGACGCTGAGCTTGCCGGACATGAACGCGCCGGTCGGGTTCAGATCGCCGCTGAGGATCTGTTCGAACGTGTCCGCATCCGCGCTGAGTGTCACATCTGCTTCGTCATCACTGACGCGGGCACCGTCTCCGTCCAGAACAATTGCGCCCAGATCGGCGATTGAAAACTTGGCGGATGCATCAAAGCCACCACCGGCCAGCTTTTCGTTCAGCGCGGCCGCAGCCTTTTCAAGAATCTCGCTCATGCTTTTCCTCATATTGTTTATGCGCCGTGAATGGACATCCTCGGTCGCAACGCTACACTGACCATTGTTATGGGTATTGCAATCACCAATCTCAAAGGTACCGTTGCGGCACTTGCCGTTCTAGTCATGTTTTCCACCAGTGGTGGAGCGCAACAAGCGGATTCCCGCGACGAAGAAGCGCTGTTGAGGCAACTGGCGCAGGCAACGCCAGAGCAAGCCATCGGTTTGGATCGTCAGTTGCAGGCGCTCTGGTCGCAATCGGGTTCAGCCTCGGCTGATCTGTTGCTTGAGCGGGGGCGCGAAGCGCTGGATGACGGCGATATCGAGGCCGCGATCGAACATCTCACCGCGTTGACCGACCACGCGCCCGAATTTGCCGAAGGCTGGCACGCGCGGGCCTCGGCTTTTTTCGGCATCGACCGGTTTGGAATGGCAGCCGCCGATCTGGAACACGCGCTGACCCTCAACCCGAACAACTATCAGGCTATTTACGGTCTGGGCCTGATCTTCGAGGTCGTCGGCAAACCCGATCAGGCGCTTGAGGCTTATTCCCGCGCGTTGGCTATACATCCCCATCATGAAGAAGTAACCAATGCCGTGAATCGGCTGAAGCCTCAGGTTGAAGGCAAGGCGCTGTAAGTCGGAAGGCGCAGGGGGCAAAGGTGAGCGGGTCATCCCGAGTAGTGGCCGTACTTGGCCCAACGAACACAGGTAAAACTCACTACGCGATTGAACGCATGCTGGGGTACCGGACCGGTGTCATCGGCCTGCCTCTGCGTCTGCTCGCGCGTGAGGTCTATGACAAGATCGTCGCCATTCGCGGCCCCTCGGTCGTGGCGCTGGTGACGGGCGAGGAACGGATCGTACCGCCGCGCACGCAGTACTGGGTCTGCACGGTCGAGGCGATGCCCGAAGGCATTGGTGCCGATTTCGTCGCGATTGATGAAATTCAGCTCTGCGTGGACCCTGAGCGCGGACACGTTTTTACCGACCGTTTGCTGCGGTCGCGGGGAACGAATGAGACGCTGTTCATGGGGTCCGACACGATGCGCGGCCCGATTGCGGCACTTGTGCCCGAGGCGCAGTTTGTTCGGCGCGAGAGGATGTCTCAGCTGGTGTATTCGGGGTCGAAAAAGATAAGCCGAATGCCCCCGCGCAGCGCTATCGTCGGGTTCTCGGTCGAAAACGTCTATGCCATCGCGGAACTGCTGCGCCGCCAAAAGGGTGGGGCGGCTGTGGTGATGGGCGCTCTCAGCCCGCGCACACGGAACGCGCAGGTCGACCTCTATCAGAATGGTGAGGTCGACTATCTGGTGGCTACCGATGCCATCGGGATGGGCCTGAACCTGGATGTGAACCATGTGGCGTTTTCGTCCCTGACCAAATTCGACGGTCGCCGGATGCGCCCCTTGGCCCCGAATGAGTTGGCCCAGATCGCGGGTCGGGCAGGACGGGGCATGTCGGATGGCACCTTCGGCGTGACCGGCGAGGCCCCGCCATTGGACGAAGGCGTTGCGCAGGCGATCATGGACAGCCGCTTTACGCCGATGAAAAAGCTGAACTGGCGGAATGCCGCCCTTCGCTTCGGCTCGGTGGATGCGCTGATCGACTCGCTAGAGGTCAGCCCGAATGATGAACATCTGACCAAGGCCCGCCCTGCAGACGATCTGAACGTGCTGAAATCGCTGTCGCAAGTGCCCGAGGTCGCAGCCCGCGCCAGCGATGGCCCGTCGATCCGTTTGCTATGGGATGTGTGCCGAATTCCCGATTTTAGGGGCATCAGCCATTCGGAACATGCCAATCTGCTCGAAGTGATCTACGGCCACCTGCACGAACGCGGCGCGATCCCGGACGACTTCATGGCGCGGCAAATCCGCCGGATTGACCGCACGGACGGAGATATTGATGCGCTGTCCAAAAGGTTGGCTTATATTCGCACTTGGACATATGTTGCGCAACGAAACGGCTGGGTCCGTGACGAATCGCATTGGCGTGAGGAAACGCGCACTGTAGAAGACAGGTTGTCGGACGCTCTGCATGATCGTCTGACGCAAAGATTTGTGGACCGGCGCACCTCGGTGTTGTTGCGCCGGCTCAAACAGAAGGAGGCCCTTTTGGCCGAAGTAAATGACAAGGGTGAAGTGACCGTCGAAGGCGAATTCGTCGGTCGTCTGGAAGGGTTCCGGTTTACACCGGACAAAAGCGCGCAAGGGGCTGAGGCGAAAGCACTCAAGTCGGCCTCGCTGCAAGCTCTCGCGCCGCAATTCCATCTGCGTGCCGATCGTTTCTACAATGCACCCGATACCGAAATTGATTTCACTGATCAGGGCGGCCTGATGTGGGGCGAATACGCTGTCGGCAAACTGGTTGCCGGGGCCGAGCCTCTCAAGCCGATGGTTGAGGTTTTTGTGGATGAGGCCGCGGGGCCGGACGTCGAACAGAAGGTGCAGCGCCGTCTGCAGCACTTCATCGACCGCAAAGTGGCCGCACTGTTCGAGCCGCTGCTCAACCTGTCGCGGGACGAGGAACTGTCCGGCCTGGCGAAAGGCTTTGCCTTCCGTATGGTCGAGGCGCTGGGTGTGCTGCCTCGCGCGCAGGTCGCGCAAGAGGTCAAGGATCTGGATCAGGACGCTCGTGGCGCGCTGCGCAAGCACGGCATCCGTTTTGGTCAGTTCACCATCTTCATGCCTCTGCTGCTGAAACCTGCGCCCACGCGCCTCCGCCTGGTTCTTTGGGCACTGTCCAGTGGTCTGCAGGAATTCCCCGAGGCACCGCCTCCGGGTCTGGTCACCGTACCCGTCGCCAAGGATGCGCCGCAGGGCTACGACACCATGTGTGGTTACCGCGATGCGGGCGAACGCTCGATCCGGATCGACATGCTGGAGCGTCTGGCTGATATGCTGCGCTCTGAGGACAGCCGGGGCGGCTTTGAAGCCAAGCCTGACATGCTCTCGATCACAGGCATGACGCTGGAGCAATTCGCGGACCTGATGCAGGGTCTGGGCTACAAGGCCGAACGTGGCGAGCGCGAAAAAGTCAAAGCTGCACCAGCGGAGGCACCTGCGACTGACGCGGCAGAAAAACCCGCAGCCGAAGAAACCCCGGCCGTAGAGGTTTCGCCCGAAGAGGTCGCCGCACCCACCGAGGCGCCAGCCGAGGCCACCGAAAGCACCGAGGCAGCAGCTGAGACTCCGGCCGCTGACGCCGCAAGTGACGAACCCGAGGTCGAGGTGTTCTACACCTTCACATGGGGCCGGCAGCGCCAGCAAAATCGCGCCCCGCGCCGCGAACAGGGGCAGGGCAAGGGCAAGCCGCGTGGGAAACCTCAGGACGGTCGCAAGCCGCAAGGCAAGAAGGGCGGCAAGCCGCAGGGCGCAAAATCCTTCTCGTCCCGGCCTCCGAAGAAGGAAAAGGCGATTGATCCCGACAACCCGTTTGCAGCAGCGCTGATGGGTTTGAAGGGCGGCAACTGATCCGCCATGGATCAGGCCAAGCTGCGGATCGACAAATGGCTCTGGCAGGCGCGGTTCTTCAAGACACGTAGCCTGTCGGCCAAACAGGTCAGCGGCGGCCATGTCAGGCTGAACGGCAACCGCGTTCTGAAACCCGCCCAAGCGGTGGTTCCCGGCGACGTTCTGACCTTTCCACAGGGCAAAATCATCCGGGTCGTTCGCGTCGAAAAACTCGGCGACCGCCGCGGTCCGGCCCCCGAAGCGCAAACATTGTACTTCGATATGACGGAAAAGAAGGACATACCGCCCAAAAACCCGTCATATGAGGGAAAAGGTCGTCCAACCAAGAAAGAACGGCGCGCGCTTGATCTTTCTCGCACGTCAAACGGCCCCACATCTTGAAGCCAAACCCGGACTGAACTAGCTAGACGCCAAACCTGAATGGGATTCTGAACATGACCTACGTCGTTACCGAAAACTGCATCGGCTGCAAATACACCGACTGTGTGGAAGTGTGCCCTGTGGACTGTTTCTACGAAGGCGAAAACACACTGGTTATCCACCCAGACGAATGCATCGACTGCGGCGTGTGTGAACCAGAATGCCCGGCTGATGCAATCCGTCCCGACACCGAACCAGGCATGGAAACTTGGGTCGAGTTCAACCGCAAATACTCGGAAATGTGGCCGGTCATTGTCACCAAAAAAGACCCGTTGCCAGAGGCGGAAGAGCGTGATGGCGAGGAAGGCAAAATGGAGAAGTATTTCTCCGAAGCTCCGGGTGAAGGCGGGTAAGTGATTCGCACCCCAATTGGATGGCAAAGAAAAGCGGTCTTCAAAGACTAATCCCTTGATTGCAGGCCGTTTATAAAAAAATTCCCCTAGGGAAACTTTTGAGTGTCTCATTTTTGTGATATACTCTCTCCTTACATGATGACTGAGATTGGGATGTACTCCGTAAGTATGCTCGCTTTGGAGTTCTGAATTTGCGACAAACAGACCGCCTGCCGGGGCCACAATAGGCACCGAGCGTGGGTTTTTTGTTGTTCGCATCCCGGTCCAAAACCAAGGAATGAATTGAATGTCGAAGTCGAAAAAGCTTGAGTTCCGCCCGAACGACTATGTTGTCTACCCCGCCCATGGTGTGGGTCAGATCATTTCGATCGAAGAGCAGGACGTCGCTGGATTTTCGCTCGAATTGTTCGTCATCTCTTTTGAGAAAGACAAGATGACCCTTCGCGTGCCGACAAACAAAGTGACCGAATCCGGTCTGCGTTCGCTCAGCTCGCCGGATGTGATCAGCCAGGCGATGAAGACGCTGAAGGGCAAGGCCAAGGTCAAACGGGCCATGTGGTCGCGCCGGGCACAGGAATACGAACAGAAGATCAACTCGGGCGATCTGATCTCGATCGCCGAAGTGGTCCGCGACCTGCACCGCACCGATGACCAGCGCGAACAAAGCTATTCTGAGCGTCAGCTCTATGAAGCCGCGCTAGAGCGTCTGACCCGTGAGGTTGCCGCCGTGTCCGGAGACGGAGAGATTTCTGCCGCCAAGCAGGTGGATGATGTTCTGACCTCGCGTGCGGCTGCTGCCTAAAGGTTGCGCCGATAGAAAAAGCAAGGCCGCTCCGTCATCGGGGCGGCCTTTTTCGTTGCTTGGTTGATTGGCGAAAACCGGTTAGTTTTTCTGTAGATGCAAGCAGATACCGGGTCGGCATGAAGAAGACGGTCAAGTTCCTATATATCGGCAAGGCCCCGATTTCGGTCTGGTTCCGCTATGGGTTGATCCTGTTCGATGTGGTCACGATCATCTTCTTTGTCGCCACCGCGCATTTTCCGCATGGCCCATGGGTAACAGGGATCAGCTGGGTGGTTGGCTTTATTATCCTGCTGGATTTTTCGGCCAGAATGTGGATCGCCAAAGACCGCTGGAAGCTTTTGCGCAAGATTTACACTCTGGCAGATATCGTGGTGATCGTGTCGCTGATCCTCGATCCGTTTCTGACCGGCAATCTCGCGTTCCTGCGTATCCTACGCGCTCTTCGGCTGATCCATTCGTACCATCTGCTCTGGGACTTGCGGCGCGACAGTACCTTTTTCCGCACGCATGAAGATGCGGTCATCGCGGCCATCAATCTGCTGGTTTTTGTGTTTGCAACTTCGACAGCCGTTCTTGTCTTTTTCATCCCCGAAGATGCTAAGAACCCCTATATAGACGCGCTGTATTTCACCATGGCGACCCTGACGACGACAGGATTTGGTGACATCACCCTGTCGACGCCTTGGGGCAAGCTGTTCTCGGTGTTTATCATGGTGGTGGGCGTTGCTCTGTTCGTGCGCCTCGCTCAGGCGATTTTCATGCCGCAGAAAGTGCGCCACAAATGCCCCAGCTGCGGGCTGTTCCGGCATGATCCCGACGCGGTGCATTGCAAGCATTGCGGCTGCACTCTGCGGATTGAGACGGGCGGAGTATCCTAAAGCTGCGCTGCTATTGCTACCAGGAAAGTGATTTCGGCCAATTGCTGAGAAGCGCCGAGGATATCTCCGGTCTGGCCGCCTATCTTGGCCTTCGCCACGAGGGCCAGAGCACCCACAACGAGCGCGGCGCATAGGGCGGGCAAAATGACCTGCGCACCGATCAGCAACAGTCCCGTCAAACCCGCCAGAGCAATCGAAACCGCGACAGGACCCACGGACGGGGCACCGACAGAATGGCTGAGACCGGATTTACGCGCATTGGGCAATGCAGCCATCAGCAAGGGCATGAACGCGCGTGACACCACACAAGCGGCAATGATCGCTAGAAACGCACCGGCAGACAAAAGGGCCGCGACTGCTGCAACTCGCATCAGCTGCGAACCAATCAGGGACAGCACGCCATATGTGCCGATGTGGCTGTCCTTCATGATCTCCAACCGGCGTTCTGGCGTGAACCCGCCCCATAGGCCATCAAACGTATCGGCCAACCCGTCCTCATGCATTGCGCCGGTTGTCATGGTCAGGGTCGCCACGAGCAAAACGGCGCACACGAAAGGCGGAACCGACAACGTCAGCGCCAGCCACCCAATGACGCAGGCCAATGTACCAATCACCAGGCCGACCACCGGAAAGGCCCAAACCGCCTGCGCTTGCCGGGCAAAGACCCTCTCGGGCAAACGGGGCAGGGGCAGGCGCGTCAACAGGACCAGCGCCAGCGGGATATCCCATGCGGAAACCGGATTGGTGTCGTTTTTTTGCACTTCTGCGCCTTTCGAGGCCTTGTTGGATTCAGTGCTTCGGTTAAACACACAGGACCACTCTGATGCAATGAGGCTTTGATGCTGCCTGAACTGAATGATTTGAACACGTTCCGCGACGCGTTGACCAGCGCTCCGGGGCCGGACATAGCGGCGGCCGATGGCGCGGCTGAACGCAATGGTCAGTTGACCAAACCGCCGGGTGCGCTGGGGCGGCTTGAGGATCTGGCGATCTGGTATGCGGCGTGGCGTGGGGATGCGCGACCGCAGGTTGCGGGCCCTCAGGTCATCGTCTTTGCGGGCAACCATGGAGTCACGGCGCAGGGCGTTTCGGCCTTTCCGCCCGAAGTGACCGTGCAGATGGTTATGAATTTTGAACATGGCGGCGCGGCGATCAACCAGTTGGCCAAGGCGGCGGGCGCAAAGATGGACGTCCACGCGCTGGATCTGGATCATCCAACGGCAGATTTCACCCAAGGCCCCGCTATGAGTGAGGCCGAGTTGCTGAGCGCACTGCAAACCGGCTGGCAGGCGGTGGACCCGAAGTCCGACCTGCTGGTGGTCGGCGAGATGGGGATCGGCAACACCACCCCCGCCGCTGCGATTGCCTGCGCCCTGTTCGGAGGCGAGGCCGCCGATTGGACCGGTCGCGGTACAGGGGTCGACGATGCGGGCCTTGCAAACAAGACCCGCGTAGTGGCTGAAGGCGTGGCGCTGCATGGCAGTGAAGACGGGTTGGAGGTTCTGCGCTGCCTCGGCGGGCGCGAGATCGCGGCCATGGCCGGAGCGATGGCGGCGGCCCGCATGTTGCGCATTCCCGTCATTCTGGATGGCTTCATCTGTACCTCTGCCGCAGCCTGTCTGGCGCGCATCTCGCCCTCGGCCCTGGATCATACCATCGCGGGGCACCAAAGCGCAGAAGGCGCTCATGCAGCGATGCTGTCAAAACTGGGCAAGGAACCGCTGCTGAGCCTCGGCCTGCGTCTGGGTGAGGGATCCGGCGGTGCGCTTGCGATCAACATTCTCAAGAGCGCGGTTGCCTGCCACTCGGGCATGGCAACCTTTGCTGAGGCGGGCGTCGCGGACGGGTAACCCAAGCGCTTGACCGGGCAATTGCTTCGGTCAGGCAGAATCCTTTGCGTGCTGTTCCGCCAATTCCAGCAACGCGGTTTCCAGATCCTTCTCTAGCTTTTGCGCGCGTTCGATGTATTTCGTATTCTCGGACGTGGGCATACCGGGAATCCAAAGCTCGGCCAAATCGCGTACGGACGTCCGGTCATGGTGATAGAAGGTCTGTTCGGCCTGTGCGGCCTCGTACTCGCTCAGCCCGATATTTTCGAGCACATAGCGGCCCGCGCGCAGAGAGCTGTCGAACATTTCGCGCACGATGTCATTGGCCCCGGCCTGATACAGTTCATACACATGTGTCCGATCATGCGCCCGTGCGATGATATGCAGATCGGGGCGCTGGCGGCGGGCGTAGCCAACCAAACGCGTCACCGTCTTTCGATCATCCATCGCAGCGACAAGCACCGAGGCTTTCTCAAGCCCCGCAGCGCGCAGCAGTTCCGGCCGGGTCGGATCGCCTAGGAAGCCTTTGACGCCAAACCGGCGCATCAGCTGGATCGTCTCGATATCGTGGTCCAGAACAACGGTTTTGAAGCCGCTGGCCCGGACCAACCGATTGACGATCTGACCAAACCGACCGATCCCGGCTATGATCACGGGGCCTTTCTCGTCGATCTCATCGGGTTCTGGCGCAGCGCTGGTGTCGGCCATCTTGCGGGACAGAAGGTCGTAGATGATGAACAGAAGCGGAGTGATCAGCATCGTCAGCGCAATGATCATCAGCATCTTTTGCGACAGGTCCGGCGGGATGACATTCTGCTGCGTCGAAAACGCCAAAAGGACAAAGCCGAACTCACCTGCCTGGGCCAGTCCTAGGGTGAACAGCCAGTGGTCCCGGCCCTTCAGCTTGAAGGCTTTGCCCACGAGATAGAGGATGACGCCTTTGACGAGGATGACCAGCAGGGCCAAGCCGATCAGGTCAAACGGGTCGTTGAAGAAATAGCCAACGTTGATCCCGGCTCCGACCGTAATGAAGAACAGCCCCAGAAACAGGCCCTTGAAGGGCTCAAGGTCGCTTTCCATTTCATGGCGGAATTCCGAGCTGGCCAAAACCACACCCGCCAGAAACGCGCCCAGAGCGGGGGATAGGCCCACCAATGTCATCAGGAACGAAATCCCGACCACGATCATCAGCGCCAGCGCGGTATACATCTCGCGCAGGCGGGTTGCGTGAATGAACCGGAACAGTGGGCGGGTCAGGTAGACGCCCGCCAGAATGACAAAGGCAATAGCGCCGATGGTGACCAGAGTGACAGCCCAGCCCGGCAGCCCTTCGACCAAAGACAGGCTGTGATGCCCGGCTTCATGCAGATGCTCCGCGCCGCGGTCGATGGAGCCGTCCGCCTCAATATGCGGCATGGCAGGCAGCGCGAGCAGCGGCAGTAGGGCCAGAATCGGGATGACGGCAATGTCCTGCGTCAGCAGAACTGAGAACGTCGCGCGGCCTCCGTTCGTTTGCATCAAGCCCTTTTCAGACAGGGTTTGCAGCACGATCGCGGTCGAGGACAAACACAGAGTTAACCCGACCGCCAGAGCGACGGACCACGGGTGGTTTGCGTACATCGCGACACCGGCAATAACGGCGGTGGACAACAGAACCTGAAGCCCGCCAAGACCCAACAGCTTGTCGCGCATATCCCACAGGGCGCGCGGCTCCAACTCGAGCCCAATGAGGAACAGCATCATGACCACGCCGAACTCGGCGACATGTTGCAGCTCTTCGGTCTCGGCGCCAACAAGGCCGAGGACGGGGCCGATGATCAGGCCAGCCGCCAGGTATCCGAGAACCGACCCAAGGCCCAACCGCGCCGACAGGGGCACAGCAATCACGGCCGCAGCCAGATAAATAGAAGCCTGATATAGGAAATCGTCCATCTATGTCCTCATTGCCCGCTCAGGTTGGCAGGGGTGCGTCGCGTTTGAGTTGGTCCATCACGATCTGGCTTTGTACCCGTGCCACTGCAGGATGCGGCAGGATCACCTCGTGAAGCAAGCTGTTGAGTGCAGAAAGATCGTCACAATAGACGTGAAGCAGGTAGTCTGCCTCGCCCGTCATCGTCCAGGCGCTTGTGATCTCGGGCTGGGTGTTGACCATCCGGGCAAAGCTGGCGGATTGATCGGGGCCGTGAGTGCCCAGATGAACCTGAACGAAGCCCTGAACCTGCAAGCCGAGTTTCAGCGGATCCAGCCGAGCCGCGTAGCCGGTGATATAGCCCTCAGCCTCAAGGCGCTGACGGCGGCGGCCTGCCTGGCTGGGGGAGAGGTTCAGCAGCTCACCCAATTGATGCGCAGTCAGATGCGCGTCCTTTTGAAGCGCTGAGAGCAGGCGTGTATCGGTTGCATCAAGCATATGCGGCAAGATCTCAAATTTTAGGTCATTCATGCGCAGTTTGCGCACACTTGGATAATTTACATGAAAACAATGCGCGGAAACAGCACTGCTTAAGGCGTATTTTGGAATCAGCAAAGAAATTCCTGTTTTCGAAGGAGACGCGCCATGGGTCCTTTCCCGCATAACGCCCCGAAATCTGTCATCAGTCCCGAAAACCCCGCAGGTACCGACGGGTTTGAGTTTGTCGAGTTCGCTCATCCCAAACCGCAGGAGCTGCGTGATCTGTTCACCAAAATGGGCTTTGACCTGGTAGCGCGCCACAAAACCAAACCTCTGGTCGAGCTGTGGCAGCAGGGCGATGTCACCTACATCCTGAACGCTGATCCCGAAAGCTATGCCGACAAGTTCGTCGCAGAACACGGCCCCTGTGCGCCGTCGATGGGCTGGCGCGTCGTGGATGCGCAGAAAGCCTACGAGCATGCGGTCGCAAAAGGGGCGGAGCCGTATGACAGCGCGGACAAGACGATGCATGTCCCGGCCATCAAGGGGATCGGCGGATCGCTGATCTACTTCATCGACCAGTATTACGATACCTCGCCCTACAATGAGGAATTCGCGTGGATCAAAGAATCCAAACCGCGCGGCGAGGGGTTCTATTATCTCGATCACCTCACCCACAATGTCTACCGGGGCAATATGGACAAGTGGTTCAAGTTTTATGGCGACCTGTTCAACTTCCGTGAAATCCGGTTCTTTGACATCCAGGGCAAGTTTACCGGCCTTTATAGCCGTGCGCTGACATCGCCCTGCGGCCGCATCCGTATCCCGATCAATGAGGACCGGGGTGAGACGGGTCAGATCGTCTCTTACCTGAAAAAGTACAAGGGCGAGGGCATTCAGCATATCGCGGTGGGCAGCGAGGACATCTATGCCTCAACCGATGCCATTGCCGAGAACGGGTTGAAGTTCATGCCGGGTCCGAACCAATCCTATTATGACATGTCCAAAGACCGGGTGACGGACCATGATGAGCCGCTGGATCGGATGATGAAGCATGGCATTCTGATCGACGGTGAAGGCGTTGTGGATGGGGGAGAGACGCGGATTCTGCTGCAGATCTTCTCAAAAACCGTGATCGGCCCGATCTTTTTCGAATTCATCCAGCGCAAGGGGGATGACGGGTTCGGTGAGGGTAACTTCCAGGCCCTGTTCGAATCCATCGAACGCGAACAGATCGAAAGCGGTGAGATTTCGGCGGCCTAAAGCGTTTTGATTTTACCTGAAGCGCCAAGTGGCACGAATGTGCCCCCGAACGCTGAAAGCGTGGCAGGGTATTCGTGTCGCAGGTTTAAACCGAAACGCTATAAGCTGCGCCAAAGACTAGCCACGTCCAGATCACACCGGCGCGCTGGTTGGCCGGTTGTATCGAGTCGGTTCGGGACCTGTGGTGCACCTGCAGGCCCGAACTTACCGCTTGATCAATAATGGCGTTGTCCGAAATCACATGTCCGGGTCGGTCAGGCGGGCAGGGGCCATGTCTGAGCGACAAAATCATCCGCCCTTGCGGCCGCAGCCGTTTAGCCAGGACGCGGATCGCCATGTGTTGGTCGCGCGGGGGCAGGTGATGCAGGACTCCCATGACCAAAATGGTGTCGAACGCGACGCCATCTGGCAGAGCGCTTAGTCTAGGCAGACAAGCATCAAGCCATTTAATGGATTGCGCGCCGTTACCGCGCATTGCGTAGTTTCGAAATGCATCGACTGGCTCGATCGCCGTCACGTCGCAGCTTCGTTTGGCCAGCCATCGCGCTACCCTTCCAGTGCCCGCGCCTACGTCCAGAACGCTCGCCCCGGTATCCGGCAAGTGATCCAAAACGGGGCGCAGGACATCGGTAGGAGAAAGGCTGTCATAGGCCGGGATCAACTGTTGGGCAGCGTGCTCGTACCCAGCTTTGACAGTTTGAAAATACGGGTCGTCCTCAGCCACGCGGCATTTTCAAAGTCAGGTTGCGGCCCTTCTTCTCATACCGCAATTCGCTGTCGCTGATGGCGATGACCTTGCCGCCGTCAATCCGGTCTCCGATCTTGAGCTTTTTGTACCGACCACTCGGAAGCCGGACGAGGGCACGGCGATTTGCAGGTGTGCCATAAACGCCGATCAGGTTCAGCTTGCGCAGGTTCAGAGCATTGTCGATTGTGGCCTGTCGTGCGACCGAGGCCGTTGTCGGGATTTTGGGGGCCACGGATTTCGGCTGGAAGGACCCGGCCTCGTCATTGCTGGACGCGACTGCTGCGGTTGATCCCAGATTTGATCCGCTAGTGCTGGCCGAGGCCACAGCTCGTGCGGGCCGTAGTTTGGGGCGAGGGACGCGAACAACCGCCAATGCAGTGGGTGTGTCGTCGACCTCGGGCTGTACCTGTAGGCTTTCGGGCCGCAATTTGGGTCGCACGACCGCAAGCTCTTCAAGGC
The DNA here is from genome assembly GCF_049800715.1 of Ruegeria profundi. GTDB lineage: Bacteria > Pseudomonadota > Alphaproteobacteria > Rhodobacterales > Rhodobacteraceae > Ruegeria > Ruegeria profundi_A. The sequence goes on along the minus strand of NZ_JBNAFO010000002.1, from coordinate 147,853 downwards.
TGCGCCCACCCAATTGCGTGCGTTCGAAATTCTCGACCAGATTGCCAGGGCGGGGCCGGGGTCGGAGTTCGGCCAACCTTTGGTTGACCTCATCGACCACGGGTTCTTTTTCGAACCGCACCGGTACTTCAGGCGGGACCTTGGATGGGCGCCCCTGATAAACCACGATACCTTCGGGCGACAGTGCACCTTCTGCGGTCGGTACGACCAGCCCGCGTTCGTCCAGTTCGTATTGTGCGCCTGCTATTGCGGAGCCGGGGATGCGTTCAAAGGCGGCATCCGTGTCGAAACTGCCTTGATCGGGCAGGGCAATCGCGTCGCTGGACAGATCCGGGTTGTGAATAGACGCGAGGTAGAGGTCATCCTCGGAAATCAATGCCGGGGTAAGCGGCGCTTCGGGGGCCTCCACTAGGGTGCCCGCGACCTCTTCGATGTCGCTTTGTGCTTCGGGGTCCTGTGCAATCTGTTCCACAGGCGTCGGCGCGACTTTCAGCGCTTCGAGAATGGCCGCATCTGTCGGGGACAATTCTGGCTGTGCTTCAGGTTCTGGCTGGGTTTCAGGTTCTGGTTTTTCTTCCGCTGCCGGTGCCGCCGCTATTTCGGTTTCAGGCTCTGGACCGGTCTCAGGCAGTGAGGTGTCCTGAGACTGCGGTGCAGACAGTTCGGCCGTGTCATTTTCGGTGGATGTGTCGTTGTCTGGTTCTGCCCCGATTAGAGACCACGCCCAAACACCAACCCCGACGCAGATCAGCGCGGCAATCGCAGGAAACGCCCAACGTTGTCCCTTGTTCGATGCGGGAGGCAACGAGATTGCGGTCGTAGCAGGTTCGGGAGAGCGGAACGCCGTAGGCGCCGCGTCATCCGCTATGGCGTGAACCGTGGGTCTTTCTAGCTCGGGCTCGGGTGAAGGCGCAGCGACCTGCGGTTCGCTGGTCATTTCAAATACAGGCTCGCGCGGGAATTCGGCCTCAGTCGTGGCCGCACTATAGGTGACGGGTAAAAACCCGTGCTGCGCGGCAAAGGCCTGCGCTTCATCCAGTGTCTCGCGCGCGACGGCGGCGACAAAGGTGGTCGACCCCTCGGTTGCGCTGTCGTAGGACAGATCGGCCAATTCATACGGAGTTGCCTCGGCGACTGCGGCTTGAACCTCGGACGCGATCTGATCATCGCTTTGGTCCTCGGTGGACAGGGCGAGATACCGCACCTGATCTGCGGGCAGCACCAGTTTGCAGCTCAGGTCGTTTTCCAGTGCAAACGCTTTGTCGTGCAGGGCTTTGATCTGATCACTCAGATCCGGGGCCGACAAAGGCACTTCGCCAATGTCGTACCATTCACCATCCGAATGGTGTTGAAGGGAAATTCCGGTCGCAGAAAAGGTCAGCGCAAAAGCGGGTTTCATAATCCGGAGGAACCACAGTTAACCATATCAACGCAAATACCTTTGTATTCGCAGGGTGATACTAAAGCAGGAACCCGCCGAGGGAAAGAAAAAGCCGGGACTTCCCCTTGTGCGTGTATGCCCCTCGGACCCATGTTGAGACAGAGTAAGTTGGAGGGATCACCTTGAAGACATTCGCTTTTCTGGCCGCGATGATGGCCGCAACCACCGCCGGGCTGGCACATGCGGAAGAACGTCGCATCAACGTGGATGCCACCGGAACCGTTCAGGTTGCCCCCGATATGGCGACGATCACCCTAGGTGTGACACATCAAAACCCCGAGGCCTCAGAGGCCATGAAAGCCACCTCAGACGCTGTTGCGCAGGTGCTAGCGCGGTTGGCTGATATGGGCATCGAAGAGCGGGATTTGCAGACCCGCGACCTGTCTTTGTCGCCCATCTGGTCGAATCGGAATCAGCAAAATGGGGAACCACCTGAGATCACCGGATTCGTCGCCTCGAACCGGGTGTTTGTGCGGGTGCGTGATCTGACGCAACTGGGTGAGGTCATGGATGCGGTCATTCAGGACGGGGCCAACGATTTCAGCGGGTTGAGCTTTGGTCTGCAAGACCCTGAACCGATTGAGGTTCAGGCCCGTGCAAAAGCTGTGAGCGAAGCAACCGCAAAGGCCGAGCAACTTGCCCAGGCTGCCAATGTCGCGTTGGGGCCAGTTCAGACAATCTCGGAACGTGGGGGCGGTGTGCGCCCGATGGCAGAGATGCGAACGATGGCCATGGCCGACACGGGCGGAGTGCCTGTGGCTGGCGGAGAGATCTCGGTTTCTGTCAGTGTCTCGATGGAGTTCGAGATTTCAGAATAGGCTCACGCACTTGCGCGGGCCATCAGCGGTTTTCGTTGCTGGCCCGCTTCGTCAAAATTCTCCGGGGACAACCAGTCCTCAAACGCATCTCGAATACGTGGCCATTCGCTGTCGAGGATCGAATACCAGGCCGTATCGCGATTGCGGCCCTTGTAGTGGGTCGCTTGGCGGAACGTGCCCTCATAGGTGAAGCCCAACCTTTGGGCCGCACTGCAAGAGGGGGCATTCAGCGCGTCGCATTTCCATTCATAGCGACGGTAGCCCAGCTCATCGAACACACGGCGCATCATCAGATACATGACCTCGGTCGATTGTGGCTTGCGCTGCAGCAGGGGCGAGAAGTGGATATGCCCGACCTCGATCACGCCAGCGGCCGGTTCGATCCTGAGGTATGACGCCATGCCAACGGGAACGTCGTTGGCATCCAGTACCGTGTGAAACATCGGGTCGGCGTCCATGCAGTTTGCGCGTGCCCAAGTTTCAAACTCCTGCTCAGAGCCAAACGGCCCGTAGGGCAGGTAGGTCCAATTGCGGTGATCGGCATCATTGGCAAACGCCCGGAACAATCCGGGCGCATGTCTATTCACATCAAGCGGCACAACCGAGCAATACTGGCCCTCCATCGGGGTATAAGGCGGCGTGGGGCGCGGGAAGTCGCCCGTGACCGGCCGTCCGATGGGTTGACCCAGTGCGTTGGTGTCGTGTCCGCTCATGGCTTCATGCGCTGGCTTTGGCCAAAGCCTGATCCAGATCGGCGATCAGGTCGTTGGCATCCTCGATACCGATCGACACACGCACTACGTTGGGGCCCGCGCCTGCAGCCTCTTGCTGTTCGGGGGTCAACTGGCGGTGCGTGGTCGAGGCCGAGTGGATGATCAGCGAACGCGCATCGCCGAGGTTGGCAACGTGGCTGAAGATCTCCAATGCGTTCACCAGTTTGATGCATGCGTCATAACCACCCTTGACCGCAAAGGTGAACAGCGCACCGGCACCGCGCGAATACTGCGCCTTGACCCGGTCATAATAGGGCGACGAGGGCAGGCCCGCATACGTCACATAGTCGACCCGGTCATCCGCCTCGAGCCAGGCGGCGATCTTCTGGGCGTTTTCGACGTGGCGCTCCATCCGCAGCGACAGCGTCTCGATCCCCATCAGCGTGTAGTGCGCCGCTTGCGGGTTCATGGTCATTCCCAGATCGCGCAGGCCAATTGCGATGCCGTGGAAGGTGAAGGCCAGCGGGCCGAAGGTCTCATGGAATTTCAGCCCGTGATAGGCCTGCTCGGGCTGGCTGAGGGAGGGGAATTTGTCATTCGCCGACCAGTCGAACTTGCCCGAGTCCACGATGCAGCCGCCGGTGACGGTGCCATTGCCGGTCAGGTATTTGGTGGTCGAATGTACGACCAGAGTCGCGCCGTGTTCAATCGGGCGGCACAGGTAGGGCGTGGCCGAAGTGTTGTCGACGATCAGCGGAATGCCTGCGCCGTCCGCGACATCCGCCAGCGACCGAATATCGGTGACATAGCCGCCGGGGTTGGCGATGGATTCGCAGAATACCGCGCGGGTGTTTTCGTCGATGGCGGCTTTCACGGCCTCCAGATCATCAGTGTCGACAAATTTTGCCGACCAGCCGAAGCGCTTAATCGTCTGGCTGAACTGCGTGACCGTGCCGCCATACAGGCGGGTCGATGCGACCACGTTGCAACCAGGCCCCATAAGCGGGAACAGCGCCATGATCTGCGCCGCGTGGCCCGAGGAACAGCACACCGCACCCACTCCGCCCTCAAGCGTCGCGACACGTTCCTGCAGGACGGCGACGGTTGGGTTGGTCAGGCGCGAATAAATAAAGCCCACTTCCTGTAGGTTAAACAGCGCCGCCGCGTGGTCCGCATCGCGAAAGACGTAAGCCGTCGATTGATAGATCGGAGTCTGGCGCGCGCCGGTTGCGGGATCGGGGCGTGCGCCCGCGTGTATCTGCAGAGTGTCGAAACCGTATGTAGGGCCGTCAGACATCGTTAAAATCTCCTGTTGGAATGTGCGTTGGCGAATCTGTAGGCTATTGCAGGCCCTTGCACAACGATCCTCTGGGCGATCCTGTCAGCGCAGCCAGAGACCTTTGGCCTTGATCGCTTTGCGGATCGCCTGTTCGCGCCCGGGCAGGGCGTTCTGGTCGAACATCTCGCGGATTTTGTGGCCTTTGCCTTGAAAAATCAGCCTCTTCATCGGGTCATAGGCCTTGAGCACCTTCTTGACCTTGTTGGGGGCCGAGACGGTCTCGAGCACCTCAATCACGCGGTCATTCTCTCGGGCGTAAAGCAACGGAAACAGCCGGTAGTGACAACTGACCGACCCATCGAGAAGCCCGCCCGGCAAGGCATCGCGCCCGCCGCCGAAGGAATGGATCACCAAAGGAAGGGCGGCTTGATCCAGCCAGGGATCAAGGTTCTGTCCGGTCAGTTCGGGGATATCTTCGTCGCGAATGGTCTTGGCGTAGTCCAAAAACCGCTCGCCGAATTGGCGCGGGCATTTATGGAAGAAATAGCCTGCGTTGAAATACAGAAACCGCTTCCAGTGTTCCTTGGGCTGGCTGTTATCAATCGAGCTGTCGAAATCCAGACCAAAGCGGTGATAGAGCGCGCTCCAAATCCTCTCGAACCCGGGACCGTAGAGGGTGGGTTTCGGCCAAGTCCCGTCGACTTTGAGCGAGGCGCCGGGGCGGTCGAAATCAAACGGGACCGAGGTCAGGTCGCCGGTGATCAGCGTATCGCTGTCGAAGAAGACAAAAGGTTCCCCCTCGGGCAGGGCCAGCAGGGCCTCGATCTTGTTGCCATGCGGATAGCTTTCGCCGAACACATGGTTGTCGAAGGGCAGGATCTCAGCGTCCAGCTGAGACAGCGCCTTGCGCACATCCTCGTTCTGGATGCTGGGGTTCTGGCTCCAACGGGGGCCGGGGTTTGGCGTGGCGACATAAAGCTTGCCGTCAAAACCGGGGGAACAGTGGCGTAGCGAGGCGGCGAACAGAAGGGCCTCATATTGCAGGCGATTGTTCTGCCCGATGACGACGATGTTGAATTTCTGCGAAGCCATTCGTGCCTGTTCCTGTCGCCCGTTTGCTTTGGGATTACAGCAAGCCGCAGAGGGCGTCAAAACTGTTGGATTGATTTTCGCGTTCTTCATCCCATTTCGAGCATGAGACTCAAAGCAGGAGGCCGCCATGAGGATCAACGCGGATTTCACCAAACGCGCCGCGGTGCATTTTGATCAGACCGAGTGGGTGCAATCGCTAGCGGCAGGGGTCGAGCGCAAGATGCTGGACCGGATCGGTGAGGAAGTCGCCCGCGCCACCACGATCGTGCGTTTTGCCCCCGGCAGCGCCTTCGCGGCCCACACCCATGACGGCGGTGAGGAGTATCTAGTTCTGGATGGCGTCTTTCAGGACGAAACCGGAGATTTTCCGGTGGGCAGCTATGTCCGCAACCCTCCGACCTCATCCCATACCCCATCGGCGGCGGATGGGGCGACCATTCTGGTCAAGCTGCATCAATTCGATCCCTCCGACCGGACGGAGGTCAAACGCTCGATCAACGGTCAGGGCGATCTGCGCCTGTTCAAGGATGAGCATGAGGATGTGCGCATCGTGCAATGGGCCGCCGGAGAGTCTATTGATCTGAGCGCAGAAGGTGGGCTTGAGGTGTTTGTCATCACCGGCAGCTTTGATGAAGGCGGTGAATCATTCGCCGCGTGGGACTGGCTACGCCTGCCGCCCGGATCGCAGTCAAAGGCCGTTGCGGGGCCGGATGGTGCGCGGGTTTGGATGGAATCCGGGCATTTGACGGGCATGATCTGACCTGAACCCGCATCAATTTTGGGCAAAATCGCGGAAATCCGGGTCAAAAGCCCGGTTTTTTCATTTTTTGACCGAATGATAAAATTTACCAATTGATAAAAAATCAGAATGTGGCAAGCTGATCCTCACAACAAACATATCTACAGGGAGTAGAGTGATGGCACAGGGCCAGATGGCACCCGGGATTGTCCCAGGGCGGCTTTCCAGCGATGAGCTGACCTCGAATTTCACCGATCTGCATCCGCCTTTGGCCCCGCATGAGGCCGCCGTAGCGGCAGATCGCTGTTATTTCTGCTATGACGCGCCGTGTGTGACGGCCTGTCCGACGGATATCGATATTCCGTTGTTCATTCGCCAGATCCAGGCCGGTCAGCCGCAAGCAGCCGGTCGCACGATTCTCGAGCAAAACATTCTAGGTGGCATGTGTGCCCGCGTTTGTCCGACCGAGACTTTGTGCGAGGAAGCTTGCGTTCGCGAAGCCGCCGAAGGCAAACCGGTCGAGATCGGTCGCTTGCAGCGCTATTCGACTGACACCGTTATGGAAGCGGGCGATCACCCCTTCGAACGCGCCGCGCCTACGGGCAAAACGGTTGCCGTGATTGGGGCAGGGCCAGCTGGTCTTGCCTGTGCGCACCGTCTGGCCATGCTGGGGCATGACGTGGTTATTCACGAGTCCAAGCCGAAACCCGGCGGTCTGAACGAATACGGGATTGCAGCTTACAAATCGACCAATGACTTTGCTCAGGCCGAAGTGGACTGGCTTCTGAAAATCGGTGGCATTGCGATCGAGACGGGCTCGGTTCTGGGAGATACGATTTCGCTGGACGGGTTGGTCGATAACTATGATGCCGTGTTCTTGTCGATCGGTCTGGCGGGTGTGAATGCGCTGCGTGCGCAAGGCACCGAAAAGGACGGTGTGCGGGCTGCTGTAGATTTCATTTCGGATGTGCGTCAGGCCGAAGATCTGGCCCACTTGCCAGTCGGGCGGAATGTGGTCGTGATCGGTGGAGGCATGACAGCGGTGGACGCTGCCGTGAAATCAAAACTGCTGGGTGCCGAGCACGTCACTATCGCCTATCGCCGAGGGCGCGATGCGATGGGTGCCAGCCGGTACGAACAGGACCTCGCCGCCTCGCACGGCGTGCGGATCCTGACGAATGTGCAGCCGGTCGCCGTCTACGGCAATGGCTCTGCGGTCGATATCGAGCTGGAATACACGACCACTCGGGACGGCAGGCTTGAAGGGACGGGTGAGATGATCCGGCTTCCTGCTGATCAGGTCCTCAAGGCCATCGGTCAGACCTTAGAAGGCGCGCCCGAAGGACTGGCGCTGGACGGTAACAAGATCGCCGTCACCGGGGCAGGGCGAACCTCTCTGGACGGTGTCTGGGCAGGCGGAGACTGCGCTGCTGGCGGTGAGGATCTGACCGTAACAGCCGTGGCCGAAGGCCGTGATGCGGCGATGGACATCCACGCAACGCTCGTTTCGTGATAAGATGGGGCATTCACCCCATTTTTATTGCTGCTGAGGTATCGACATGTCCCAGATCGAACAAGCTGTTGCTCAACATTACACAACCGGTGCCCTGACCGAACGCGTCCGTGCGGCGCTTGAGGCCAGTGGTATTGACCCGGATGCAGCCACCGTTGCCGACCTCAAGGCTGGGGACGAGTTTCATACGGGTGGTGTGAAGGCGACAGACAACCTGTTCGCCCAGCTCTCGCCCACCCACGCAACGCGTGTGCTGGACGTTGGCTGCGGTATCGGCGGAACATCGCGCTATATCGTGGATCGCTATGACTCGACGGTCACTGGGGTCGACCTGACGCCTGAGTTTGTTGAAACGGCCAAGACGCTCAGCGATCTTGTTGGTCATTCCGAAAAGTCGGAGTTTCTGGTCGGCAGTGCGCTAGACATGCCGGTTCCCGATGCTGGGTTCGATCTGGCCGTGATGTTCCATGTTGGCATGAACATCGAAGACAAGGCGGGATTGTTCGCCGAAGTCTCTCGGGCTTTGGCGACAGGCGGTACTTTTGCCTTGTTCGACGTGATGGGCGGTGAGACGGATGAGCCGTTGGCGTTTCCTCTGCCATGGTCCACCGTGGCCGAGACTTCCTTCGTCCACGCGCCCAATGTCTACAACGATGCCGCAAGTGCTGCGGGCCTGGAACTGGAGAGTGAGACGGACCGTACCGAATTCGCACTTGCGTTCTTCGAGGAAGCCTTCGCGCGTATGGCCGAAAGCGGCCCGCCCGCGTTGGGCATCCACCTGATGATGGGCGAGACGGCACCTGAGAAGTTCCAAAACTACGTAACAAACCTAAAGGCCGGGCGCATTCGCCCGACTGAAATGATATTCAAAAAAACCGGCTGAGCCGGGAAGGGAGAAGCCATGGCCGATCTGACGACAAACTTTCTGGGCATCTCAAGCCCCAATCCCTATTGGCTGGCCTCTGCGCCGCCAACGGACAAGGAATACAACGTCCGCCGCGCGTTCGAGGCCGGATGGGGCGGCGTTGTCTGGAAAACACTGGGGGCTGAAGGCCCTCCGGTCGTGAACGTGAACGGGCCGCGCTATGGGGCGATCTATGGTGCGGATCGGCGGCTGCTGGGTCTGAACAACATCGAGCTGATCACCGACCGCCCCCTAGAGGTGAACCTTGAGGAAATGGCGCGGGTCAAGGCGGACTACCCGGATCGCGCACTGATCGCCTCGATCATGGTGCCCTGCGAGGAGGAGGCGTGGAAAGCCATCCTGCCGCGCGTCGCCGAGACAGGCGCGGACGGGATTGAGCTGAACTTCGGCTGCCCGCATGGCATGAGCGAGAGGGGCATGGGGTCTGCCGTGGGGCAGGTGCCGGAATATATCGAAATGGTGACCCGTTGGTGCAAGACATACTATGACCGCCCGGTCATCGTGAAGCTGACGCCGAATATCACCGATATCCGCAAACCTGCGGAGGCAGCGCGGAATGGTGGCGCAGATGCGGTGTCGCTGATCAACACGATCAACTCGATCACCAGCGTCAATCTGGACACGTTCAGCCCCGAGCCCTCGATTGATGGCAAAGGCAGCCATGGCGGCTATTGCGGCCCGGCGGTCAAGCCAATTGCCCTGTCGATGGTGTCCGAAATCGCGCGGGCTGAGGCCACTCATGGTATGCCCATCTCCGGCATTGGTGGCGTGACCACCTGGCGTGACGCGGCCGAGTTTATCTCGCTGGGTTGTGGCAATGTGCAGGTGTGTACCGCTGCGATGACCTACGGGTTCAAGATCATTGATGAACTGACGGCGGGTCTTTCCGAATGGATGGATGAGAAGGGCTATACCAGCGTCGATCAAGTCATTGGTCGTGCGGTGCCCAATGTCACCGACTGGCAGTATCTGAACCTGAACTATGTCGCCAAGGCCAAGATTGACCAGGATCAGTGCATCAAATGCGGTCGGTGCTATGCGGCTTGTGAAGATACCAGCCATCAGGCGATCTCGATGTCTGATGATCGGGTGTTCGAGGTGATGGATGACGAATGCGTCGCCTGTAACCTCTGCGTCGATGTCTGCCCGATCGAAGGCTGCATCACGATGGAGCCGATGGCAGCAGGTGAGGTCGATCCGCGCACAGGCAAAACTGTGCAGCCGGACTATGCCAATTGGACCTCGCATCCGAACAATCCGATGGCGAAAGCGGCGGAGTAAGGGAAACCTTCATCCCTAAAAAGCCGGTTCGGTGCTACACTGCCGCTGACAGACAGGATCAAAGGAGAATGTCATGCCAGCGGCACCACCGGGCCGGAACAAGGGCGGCAACAAGGTCACCAAGCTTGACCGTGATACGTCCAAAAAGAACGTCGCCCTCTCCAAGGCCAAGCAACGTGACGCGATGGCCGCCAAGAATTTTCTTCAGCATCAGAAGCAGATCAAACGTGACGTTGACAGTCTTGAGAAACTGAAACGCTCTCTCGAAGAGATGATGGCCAAGTTGAAGGAAGAGCGTCAGCTGGACCAACGCTTCCTTGGGCAGGTGGTCAAAAAAGTTAAGGCGCTACAGAATTTTGACGCCTACGTTAAGGCCTCGGCCAAGGATCACATGGCTGGGGTGCAGCAGCCGAAAATGTATACCGCGATCGTCAAGGATGCCGGCAAGGTGCCCAAGATCAATACGGTCAAAACCATGGGCGACCTGACCATTCTGATCGCCATGGTGATCGTGCTTTTGCGTCGTATTCTGGCGCTGAAACCTGCGAAATAGCGGTTACCTCGTCAGAAGGCGCGTGAACACCTGATCAAGGTAGATTTTCGCGTCGGGGTAGGGATCGGCTTCATCCGAGCCAAGAACGGCGCGGATCTGAACGTCGAAATCTGCGTAGTGCTGGGTCAAAGACCAGATCGAGAAGATCAGGTGATAGGGGTTCACTTCGGCGATATGCCCCTCGGCCATCCAGCGGCGGATCAGGGTCGAGGTTTCATCGACCAGCGCTTTCAGATCTGTGGACAGCACGTCATAGATATGTGGAGCGCCGCGAATGATTTCATTGGCAAACAGGCGGCTTTCACGCGGGTAGTCGCGGCTCATTTCCAGTTTGCGGTGGATATATCCCAACAGCTCGCTCAGAGGATCGCCATCGGGATCGATAGCACGCATCGGGTCTAGCCAAGTGTCCAGAAGACGCTCGAGCAGGGCGGCATAAATCGCGTCTTTGCTGCGGTAGTAATAGAGCAGGTTTGGTTTGCTCAGCCCGGCAGCGGATGCAATCTGATCCACGGTTGCCCCGCGAAACCCGTGGGTCGAAAAGACCTCGAGCGCGGCTTCCAGAATCGCAGCGCGATTTTTCTTTTGTATTCTGGTGGGTGCGCGGTCTTTCGGCATGTATCCAACGTGTCTGTTTTTGCGCCAGTTCATAGGGGATTTTGCTGAAAACTCCAGCGATGGCGCGCAATTTCTTGACTGATGTCGAACCCGTGATAGCGTGAGTTTGACCAGTTGGTCAAATCAAGACACCAAAAGCGAGCAAACTCGCAAGCAACAGGGAAGAAGACTATGGCAGCTCCGGCGCAGAATCTCAGGATCAATGGCGACAGGTTGTGGGACAGCCTGATGGAGATGGCCAAGATCGGCCCCGGCGTTGCGGGCGGCAACAATCGACAGACGCTGACCGATGAAGACGCCGAAGGGCGCGCGCTGTTCCAAAGCTGGTGCGAGGATGCAGGCTGTTCCATGGGTTTGGATCAGATGGGCAACATGTTCGCACGGCGTGAGGGCACGGACCCGGACGCGTTGCCGGTCTATGTCGGCTCTCATCTGGATACACAGCCGACCGGCGGGAAATACGACGGGGTTCTAGGGGTGCTTGGCGGTTTGGAGATCATCCGCACGCTGAACGATTTGGGAATCAAAACCAAACATCCGATCGTGGCGACCAACTGGACGAATGAAGAGGGCACGCGCTACGCCCCTGCGATGTTGTCTTCGGGCGTGTTTGCCGGGATGCACACGCAGGATTGGGCCTATGACCGCGAGGATGCCGAGGGCAAAAAATTCGGCGATGAATTGCAGCGCATCGGCTGGCGCGGCGAGGAAGAGGTCGGCGCACGCAAGATGCATGCCTTCTTTGAATTGCATATCGAACAAGGGCCGATACTGGAGGCCGAGAGTAAGGACATCGGCGTCGTCACCCACGGTCAGGGGCTAAGTTGGACCCAGATCACGGTGACCGGCAAGGATGCCCATACCGGCTCGACCCCGATGCCGATGCGCAAGAATGCGGGTCTGGCGATGGCGCGTATTCTTGAAAAAGTGGATGAGATTGCGTGGTCACATGCGCCGCATGCGGTTGGGGCAGCGGGGCATATTGATGTGTATCCGAACTCACGCAATGTGATTCCGGGCAAGGTGGTGTTCACGGTCGATTTCCGCTCGCCCGAATTGGATGTGATCACTGATATGGAAAATCGCCTTCGTGTGGCGGCTGAGGATATCGTGAACGAAATGGGCCTGCAGATTGAATTCGAAAAGGTCGGTGGATTCGATCCGGTCAAATTCGATGAGGATTGTGTCGCCGCCGTGCGCGACGCGGCAGAGCGGCTGGGGTATTCCCATACGGATATCATTTCGGGGGCCGGGCACGATGCCTGCTGGATCAACCGGGTCGCGCCGACCGCGATGGTGATGTGCCCCTGCGTAGATGGCCTGAGCCACAACGAGGCTGAAGAGATCAGCAAGGATTGGGCGGCTGCCGGGGCTGATGTTTTGCTGCACGCGGTCGTTGAGACGGCGGAGATCGTGGAATAGGGGGCGCTGCCCCCGTCGCCCAAAGGGCGAATCCCCCGGGATATTTTTAGCCAGATGAAGCAAGCGGCGCAGACCGCAACAGGGAGTTTGAAATGAGTACTGTTATCAAGAACGGGACCATCGTAACCGCTGATCTGACCTATAAGGCGGATGTGAAAGTTGAGGGCGGCGTGATCACCGAGATTGGGCCGGACCTGCGCGGCGACAAGGAGTTGGACGCCTCTGGGTGCTACGTGATGCCCGGTGGGATCGACCCTCACACGCATCTTGAGATGCCGTTTATGGGGACGTATTCGAGCGACGATTTCGAAAGCGGCACGCGCGCGGCCTTGGCTGGTGGCACCACGATGGTTGTGGATTTCGCGCTGCCCAATCCGGGTGAGAGCCTGCTGGATGCGCTCAAGCGTTGGGACAATAAATCGACGCGGGCAAATTGTGACTACTCGTTCCACATGGCGGTGACCTGGTGGGGTGAGCAGGTGTTTGATGACATCAAGACTGTCATCGAGACGCGTGGCATCAACACGTTCAAGCATTTCATGGCCTATAAAGGCGCGTTGATGGTTAATGATGATGAGTTGTTTGCTTCGTTCAAACGTCTGGCCGAGTTGGGCGGAACCGCGATGGTGCATGCCGAAAACGGCGATGTGGTGGCCGAACTGAGCGCCAAGCTGCTGGCCGAGGGCAATACCGGCCCTGAGGCACACGCCTATTCCCGTCCGCCCCAGGTCGAAGGCGAAGCGACCAACCGCGCGATCATGATTGCGGACATGGCCGGTGTGCCTCTTTATGTGGTGCATACCTCCTGTGAAGAGGCACATGAGGCCATTCGGCGCGCAAAGATGCAGGGCAAGCGGGTTTGGGGAGAGCCTCTGATCCAGCACCTGACCTTGGATGAGAGCGAGTATTTCCACCACGATTGGGAACATGCAGCGCGGCGGGTCATGAGCCCTCCGTTCCGAAACAAGCAGCATCAGGATAGCCTATGGAACGGTCTGCAATCGGGCACGTTGAGCGTGGTCGCGACGGACCATTGCGCCTTTACGACCGAGCAGAAACGCTATGGCGTGGGTGATTTCACCAAGATCCCGAACGGGACTGGAGGGTTGGAGGATCGGATGCCGATGCTCTGGACCTATGGGGTGAATACAGGGCGTTTAACGCCGAATGAGTTCGTAGCTGTTACTTCAACAAACATCGCCAAGATATTGAATTGCTATCCGAAAAAAGGCGCGGTTTTGGTTGGCGCAGATGCTGACCTGGTGGTGTGGGATCCGGACAAGGCCAAGGTGATTTCGGCCGAAACGCAGCAGTCTTCGATCGACTACAACGTGTTCGAGGGTAAAGAAGTGCGCGGGTTGCCGCGATTCACGCTGACCCGTGGTGCCGTTGCTGTGCATGATGGCGAGATCCAGACACAGGAAGGGCACGGGAAATTCGTGGCGCGCGAGGCCAACACCCATGTGAACAAGGCGCTGAGCACCTGGAAAGAACTGACGGCCCCGCGCCCGGTGGAGCGGACGGGTATTCCGGCGACAGGTGTCTGACGCATTCGGGCCGCTCTATGGGCGGCCCGCAATCAAATTTTTCAAGGCTATGGAATGAACACTGACTCTACGACCCAGCCTGTGATCGAGGCAAGGCAGCTGGATCTCACCTTCCAGACGAATGACGGCCCGGTTCACGCGCTGAAAGATGTGAACCTGACGATCGACAAAGGCGACTTTGTCAGCTTTATCGGCCCTTCGGGCTGCGGCAAGACCACCTTTCTGCGCTGCATCGCGGCTTTGGAGACCCCGACGGGCGGTACGTTGACCGTCAACGGCATGACCCCGGATGAGGCGCGGCGCAAGCGGGCCTATGGCTATGTGTTTCAGGCGGCGGGTCTGTATCCGTGGCGGACCATTTCCAAGAACATCAAGCTGCCGCTTGAGATCATGGGCTATTCCGCATTCGAGCAGGAAGAGCGCGTGAACAAAGTTCTCGAACTCGTTGATCTTGCTGGATTTGGTGGGAAATTTCCGTGGCAGCTGTCGGGCGGTATGCAGCAGCGGGCCAGTATCGCGCGGGCTTTGGCTTTTGACGCGGATATCCTGCTGATGGATGAGCCGTTTGGTGCGTTGGACGAGATCGTGCGCGATCACCTCAACGAGCAGCTTCTGGCGCTCTGGGCGCGTACGGAGAAGACGATTGGCTTTGTGACGCACTCGATCCCCGAGGCGGTGTATCTCAGCACTAAGATCGTGGTGATGAGCCCTCGGCCCGGGCGGATTACGGATGTGATCGACAGCCCTCTGCCCAAGGAGCGGCCCTTGGATATCCGCGATACGCCGGAGTTTATTGAGGTTGCACACCGGGTGCGGGACGGCCTGCGGGCGGGGCATTCCTATGATGACTGATAAGGCCTCGGATATGATCAGGCGCGCAACGTTGCAGGACGTGCCGGCCTGTGCCCAAGTGATCCATGATTGGGCTTGCCAGACGGATTGGATGCCGGAAGAGCTGCCAGTTGAACAACTGACAGCCTTGATTGAAGAGGCGTTTGATCAACGTGAGATTTGGGTCACAGGCAACCCGGTCGATTGCTACATGTCCGTGGACCCGAATGAGCAGAAGATTGGTGCGCTTTATTGTAGACGGACCGGTCAGGGCATCGGCAAGCGCTTTGTCGACAAGGCCAAAGAGGGCCGCGCGTTTCTTTGGCTGACAACACACACGCCGAACACAGCGGCGCAACGGTTCTATCAACGCGAAGGGTTCGAGGTAACAAGCGAAGAGCCTCCCGTGCCCCCGGACACCGTGCCGGTTTGCCGGATGGAGTGGCACGCATGAAGCAGGTCTTATCTGTACTTACTGTGCTGCTGGCCATTGCGGTCCTGTGGTATCTGGCGGTCGCGCCAATGAATGTTCGTGTCTCGCTCGATCAGGCGGAACGTGCAGGGGAAACCGTGACGCCCGAGACGTCGAGGGACCGTCAGCAGGTCTCGGTTTGGGTTCTGATGGTGCAGAACCCGTCGCATATCGCAGGTGGTTATGAGCTGGACCGGCCGCGCCTGCCAACGCCCGTTCAAGTCGGGCAGGAGCTTTGGAAAACCACCGGCGAAATGGTGATGAGGGGCCGGGCGATGTCGAAGCGCTCGTTGATTTATCACGGGTGGATCACGTTGCAATCCACGCTCTGGGGATTTGTGCTGGGCACGGCCGTTGGCATTCTGGGGGCCGTGGCTATCGTCTATTCCCGTGTTGTGGACATGAGCCTGATGCCATGGGCCATCATCAGCCAAACCGTGCCGATTGTGGCACTGGCCCCGATGATCATTGTCTTGAGTTCTCAGTTGGGGATCGAAGGGCGCGGGGTGCCCAAGGCGATCATCTCGGCTTACTTGTGCTATTTCCCAGTTTTGGTCGGAATGGTTAAAGGGCTGCGCTCGCCAGCCGTTTCGCAGCTGGATTTGCTTCAGACCTACAACGCGACGGGCTTGCAGGCGTTCCTGAAACTGCGCTTACCGTCCTCGGTGCCTTATCTGTTTACATCGTTAAAGGTGGGCATCGCAGCTGCTCTGGTCGGGACAATTGTGGGCGAGCTGCCGACCGGTGCAATTTCAGGCCTCGGCGCGCGCATTTTGATCGGAGATCAATTCGGTACGCCTCTGGCCATTTGGGCGGCCTTGTTCGCAGCTGCAATTCTGGCGGGAATTCTGGTGACCTTACTGGACATACTGCAGCGAGTGACTCTGAAACGTATGGGGATGAGCGCATGAGCTGGTTGATCTTTTCCCTCCTCTTCTGGGCCGGTGCCTGGTGGCTGAACGCATGGCTGGCGCGGTCAATTTACCGTGATTCCAAAGGCGTGCGCGTCTTTGTTCCCGTACTTTTTGGTGTAACGCTGCTGATCCTGTGGGAGGGGCTGGTGCAAGGACTGGGCGTCTCGCCCGTGATCCTGCCGCCGCCGTCGATGGTAGCGCAGACCTTTGTGAACTCGACTGATATTCTGTGGCAGGACTTTAAACAGACCGTGTTTAAAGGGGCATTCACCGGATTTGCAATTGGTTCCTCTGCTGCCTTTCTGACGGCCGTTCTGATCGACCGGTCCGTCTTTTTGACCCGAGGGTTGCTGCCCATCGGTAACTTTGTGGCCGCGCTGCCTATCGTTGGAATCGCGCCTATTCTGGTCAGCTGGTTCGGGTTCGACTGGCACTCCAAGGCGGCCGTGGTTGTCGTGATGGTGTTCTTCCCGATCCTTGTGAATACGGTGCAAGGTCTGCGTGAGGCGGATGCGATGCAGCGCGACCTGATGCGGACCTATGCCGCCAGCTATACGCAAACGCTGATCAAGCTACGCCTGCCTGCGGCCATGCCGTTCATATTCAATGGCCTCAAGATCGCCACCACACTGGCGCTGATCGGGGCGATTGTGGCCGAATATTTCGGCTCCCCCACACGCGGCATGGGCTTTCGGATTTCAACTGGGGTGGGCAGCCTGTCGATCGACCTCGTCTGGGCCGAAATCGCAGTGGCGGCAGTCGCCGGAACAGTGTTCTATGCTTTGGTGGCAGGGCTCGAAAAAATGGTAACCTTTTGGCACCCCTCACAACGCAGATAACAAGACCAACCAGACCCCGAAAACGGGGCACAATTCGTAACAAGGAGAAGATGAAGATGAAAAAGCTACTCAGCGGGGCGGTTGCCGCCTTTAGCCTGGCCGCCAGTGCATCACTGGCCGCCGATGAGGTGACGTTGCAGCTCAAATGGGTGACGCAGGCGCAGTTTGCAGGCTACTACGTCGCGAAGGACAAGGGGTTCTACGAGGAAGAAGACCTGGACGTCACCATCCTGCCGGGCGGTCCCGATATCGCGCCCACTCAGGTGATCGCGGGCGGCGGTGCAGATGTAACCGTCGAATGGATGCCGGCCGCACTGGCTGCGCGTGAAAAAGGCTTGCCATTGGTCAATATCGCTCAGCCTTTCAAAAGCTCAGGCATGATGCTGACCTGTTGGAAGGACGCGGGTATTTCTTCACCCGAGGATCTGAAGAACCGCACCCTCGGCGTTTGGTTCTTTGGCAACGAATTTCCGTTCATGAGCTGGATGAGCCAGTTGGGCATCGACACGGGCGGAAAGGCTGAAAACGGTGTTGAAGTGCTGAAGCAAGGTTTCAACGTAGATCCTCTGTTGCAGCGTCAGGCCGACTGCATCAGTACCATGACCTACAATGAATACTGGCAGGTCATTGATGCAGGCGTGAATCCGGACGAGCTGGTGACTTTCAAGTACGAAGATCAGGGCGTTGCGACGCTGGAAGATGGTCTCTACGTGCTGGAAGAGAACCTGAGCGACGAAGCCTTTGTTGAGAAAATGCAGCGCTTTGTGCGGGCCTCGATGAAAGGTTGGAAATATGCCGAAGAGAACCCGGATGAGGCCGCTCTGATCGTTCTCGACAATGACGCTACTGGTGCGCAGACCGAAGAGCATCAGAAACGCATGATGGGCGAGATTGCTAAACTGACCGCAGGATCGAACGGGGCGCTGGACCCGGCTGATTTTGAGCGTACGGTAAGTACACTGTTGGCAGGTGGATCCGATCCGGTCATCACCGCGAAGCCGGAAGGTGCATGGACACATCAGGTGACCGACGCAGCGCTGAACTAAACCAGTCAGGCATTTCTGACGCAAAGACGCGGTCCCAAAACGGGGCCGCGTTTTCTATTCTGACTGTCGGTTTCGTGTATGTACTTTTGGTGAATCTATAGTAGTATTTCCTTGTAAATTAACGCAAATCATCCATCTGGTCTCGCTTAAAAGGATAAAATGCAAGGATTTGCAGAGGAATTCAGTCACGCCCTCTCTCTCATCCTCAATGGAGATGCAGAGCTGTGGGCGATTGTCTTTCTGTCTCTGAAAGTATCCGTGTTCGCGGTGCTGATCTCGGCCCTGATCGGGATGCCCGTTGGTGCGGCGCTTGCCGTGGCGCGCTTTCCCGGTCGCCGCGCGTTGATCGTACTGATGAATGCTTTGATGGGCTTTCCACCGGTGGTGGTCGGCCTGTTGGTCTATCTTATGCTGTCCCGTTCGGGGCCTTTGGGGGTATTGGAGCTGCTCTATACGCCCACCGCCATGATCATCGCGCAGGTGGTTTTGGTCACGCCCATCATCGCCGCACTGACCCGGCAAGTGGTCGAGATGCTGGCCGAGGAGTATTCAGAACAACTCCGTTCACTTGGAGTGTCGCGTTTGGCCTCGGTTCCGGTGTTGTTGTGGGATGCGCGCTTGGCTTTGATCACCGCGCTTCTGGCCGGGTTCGGACGTGCCATTGCCGAAGTGGGCGCCGTGATCATCGTTGGCGGCAACATCAATCACGTCACGCGGGTGATGACGACGACAATCGCGCTCGAGACCTCGAAAGGCAATCTGGCTTTGGCGCTGGCGCTGGGGGCGATCCTGATCGGGATCGCGGTGGCTGTGAACGCCATGGTCAGTGCCGCCAGCCTCCGCGCCGAACAGGAGGGGTTGCGTCATGCGTGATCTGACCTTTGATATGACGCGGTCCCTGCAGGTCCGTGATCTGGTCATCCGGCGCAATGGGCAGGCCTTGTTGGATGTGGCCGAGCTGACGCTGGACGGGCCGGGGCCAACACTGTTGCTGGGTCCAAACGGGGCGGGCAAAAGCCTGCTCTTGCGGTGTCTGCATGGGTTGATCTCACCAGATCAGGGACAGGTTGTGCAGGATGGTGCTCCGCTGAATGCCTCTCATACAGCGCGGCAAGCGATGGTGTTTCAACAGCCCGTTCTTCTGCGCCGATCAGTGTCTGCCAATCTGGATTTCGTGCTGAAACGGCAGGGGCTGGCGCGTCGCGCGCGCAAACTTCGGATCGCCGAGCTGTTGGCCGAAGGTGGCCTTGAGAGCAAAGCCCGCCAGCCTGCGCGGTCTTTGTCCGGGGGGGAGGCGCAACGCCTGGCGATCTTGCGGGCTTTGGCGATGACTCCTGAGACCCTGTTTCTGGATGAGCCGACCAGCGCACTGGACCCAAGCGCTGTGCAGATGATTGAGCGCATGATCCTGCGAGCCTCAGCGCGTGGGGTGCGGATCGTCATGGTGACACATGATATCGGACAGGCGCGGCGATTGGCTGCGGATATTGTCATGATGCAGGGCGGGCGTGTGGTGGAACACGGACCGGCCAAACAGGTTCTGGATGCCCCTGAAAGCGACGCATCACGTCGCTATCTCTCGGGCGCATTGGTTACATAACAAAAACATTGGAGCATGTGATGAGACGGGCAATTTTGCGCGCAGCGGCGCTTGGGCTTGGGATGATGGCTGGCATAGCCACAGCGGAGGAGCCGTTTATCGTGGTGCAATCCACGACCTCGACGCAGAATTCGGGGTTGCTGGACTATCTGTTGCCGGGCTTTGAGGCGGAAAGCGGTATTGATGTCCGTGTCGTAGCCGTTGGCACCGGTCAGGCCATTCGCAATGCGGTGAACGGCGATGGGGACGTGCTGTTGGTCCATTCCAAGCCTGCGGAAGAGAAGTTTGTTGCGGATGGTTGGGGCGTTGAGCGCTTGGATCTGATGTACAATGACTTTGTTCTGGTCGGGCCAAAATCAGACCCGGCTGGCGTCAAAGGAGGGGCGGATATCCTCTCCGCGCTTTCTGCCATTGAGGCGGCAGAGGCCGTCTTCACCTCGCGCGGGGATGACAGCGGAACGCATAAGGCCGAGATGGGCCATTGGGCGGATGCTGGTTTGGATCCGACCGAAGCGTCGGGCGAATGGTATCGCGAGACCGGGTCAGGTATGGGTGCCACGCTGAACATAGCCAGCGGCATGGGGGCCTATACGCTGACCGACCGCGCGACATGGCTTTCCTTTGGAAACAGAGGGGATCTTGAGATTCTGGTCGAGGGCGATCCGCGGTTATTCAACCAATATGGTGTGATCCTGGTGAATCCCGAGCGGCATCCGAAAACGCGCGCCAATGCGGGGCAGAGGTTCATTGATTGGCTGACAGGGCCGGACGGTCAGGCGGCGATTGCGGATTTCCGGCTGGAAGGGCAGCAGGTGTTTTTCCCAAATGCGCAGTAGATCGTTCTGCGGTAAACGTATTCTTGAAAAGGGGGAAGGTTAACCACTGGCGCCGTTGTGGTGGACCTGGCCCAAGCCGGTCAGGTCGTACCCTCCAAACTCTGACGCGCGGGTTTGGAACTGATCCGAGCGTATGAAGCGCAGCAGTTTCTGCATCGGTTCGTCGAAATAGGCCCGCCGCCAGATTGCCAGATCCAGCCGCTCTGAGTGGGTTGGCACGAAGTGCAGGTTGTAGAGGCTGGCCAACGCGCCCAGACCAAACCCGGCCTCGGCTTTGTTGTCGTGTAGGGTTATGGCCAGTTCTTCCTCGGTGCGGGCGCAGGTAGGCAGAGGGGTCAGGTCGTCTCGGGTCAGGCCGTGGGTTGTGAGCTCGGCATCGAACAGACGTTGGCTGGCGGCGCTGTTTTGGCGCAGGACGACGCGGCGACCTCTGAGGTCGGAAAAACCTGCAATATCTGATGTCTCCGGAGACAGCAAAAGCCCGCGTTGTCGCTGTGCGATCTCGATCAGGACCACGGGGGCCTCGCCCAGAGCATCGCGCAGGGATTGGGTGTTGAAGCCATTGTCCTCATGGATATGCAGCGCTGCTGCCTGTGCGCTGCGACTTCCAAGGCGACTGAGACCGTCGAAAGAGCCGTCGTAGTAAGTCGCGAGGCCAGATCCGCTCTCCCGCAATGCCCAGTCCAGCAGTGGATCATGGCTGCCCGCCACGATCGGGGGCAGGGGTGGTTCCGCCACCTGCGGGCCCGAACGCGAGGCGTTGAGCCATGCAATCACCTCGGACCGGGGAAACAGCAGCTTACCCATGGCGCGGACACAGGGCACCTCACCCGAGGAGGCGAGGTCGTAAGCTTTCCGCTCGCCGATCCGCAACAGGTAGGCCAGCTCTTTCGTCGTCAGGTATTCGGACATTCAGTCGAGGCGCACAGCAGGGCCAGAGGTCGCCTGTTCCGCGCTAAAGCCGATCTGATTCAGGGCAAAAGGGGCGGCAACAGTGATGACGACCATTGCAGTTGCGGCGGCAAGAAAGGCTTTCATCTTTTCCTCCGGTTCAGTTCGGATCAACCGTTGCGCGGCGCAGAAATGCGATCAGGTCGTTCCGGTCCTGTTCTTGCGTGATCCGCTGCATCGGCATCTTTGATCCTGGAATGTAGTGATCCGGCCCCTCATCGAAAAGGGCATTTATCGTCTCGTCATTCCAAATGATATCAGAGTCTTGCAACGTTTCCGAGTAGAAATAACCGGGCAGGGTTCCGGCTTGCCGTCCGAACACTTCGTAAAGTGTCGGACCTGCACGGCGTTGCCCGTCCGGAGTCAAGCTGTGACAGATCGAGCATTTTCGGGCGAATTGCCGTTCGCCGTTGCTCATCTGGTCGGGGTCTTTCAAGAAGCTGGGTTCAGACGCAGCCATCTGCTCCTGTTCCCGCAGTGCAGCGACGGGCCAACTATACATGGCCTCATCAATTCCCCCCGCGTGGATGTTCTGGCCGTCAGTCGAGAACGCCAGCGCCCAGACCGGCCCCCGCAACGTGGCGCGAAAATCTTGGGCAATACGCCAGTCCACCGTGTCGATCACCATTATGTAACCTTCGCCATCCCCGACTGCCAATAGGCTGCGATCGGGGCTGAGGGCCAGCGCCAGAATAGGGCGTCGGTCCAGCGTGAAATCTCTCTCTTCATCCGTGCTGAGGTCGCGGATACGGGTCCCGCCATCCACAGCGCCATAGGCGATCCAGCCGTCTTGTTCGTTCAGGGCAAGCTCATTGATGCCGAAACCATGTTCGACCACGCGCCGGTTTTCCTGGCCGCTGGCCACGTCCCATTCGCGCAAGCTGCCGTCCACGCCCGCTGAGAACAACCGGGTTCCATCCTCTGAAAACACCACCGCGTTCACACCGCCACCGGCCGGACCCAGCATCTGCGGGGCGGAGCCGTCCACCGGCCACAACCCAATTGTTCCGTCCCAACTGGCTGTTGCCACATGGGTTTTTGAGGCTGCAAGGCCCACGATTTTGCCCTTGTGCTGGCCCACGACCTCTCCACCCGGCCAGCGGCGCAGGGTGAAATCGTCTCCGGCGGAGTAGATGGCAGTGCCGTTGAACACAACAGAGTTGACGGCGGCTTCATGGCCCTCCAACCATTCGGGCATTTGATCGGACCACAGACCAACCGAATTGTCGAAACTGGCCGTGGCGATCCGCCCGTCAGGTGCGGTTGCGATGCCCATGATCGGCCCGCCATGGCCCTTGAGCGTAAAGAACTCGGACCATGCGGGCAGGGGGATCAGGGCCAGCGCGACAGCGAGCCAGCGCATCTATTCAGCGGGAGAGGCCGCTGCTTTTCTTGCCTCTTTTTCCTGCACCTCTTCCAGCCAGAGCGAGTGATGCTCACGCGCCCACTGCTCTTCGACCTCGCCAGTGCCCATGGCGTCAAACGCGCCTTCCATGCCGACCGAGCCGAGGTAGATATGGGCGATGATGATGGCGATGAAGACATAGGCCACCATGACGTGCCAGACCTGTGCGTATTGCATTTCCTCTTGCGGCGACATCTGGACGGGCAGGCTTAGGCCAAGTGCTTGAGGAATTCCGGTGGAGTTGGCGATCGAGAAGGTTTTGGCGAACATCGGCAGCTCGAACGGGAACAGTAGCGACAGGCCGGATAGGCTGATCGAGATACCCAGCAGGATACAGGCCCAGAAGATGATTTTCTGACCTGCGTTGAATTTCTTGGCGGGCGGATGGCTGCCCTTGGTGAACAATCCCCCTCCGGCGGCCAGCCATTTCAGGTCGGTTTTGTTGGGAATGTTATGGGCGATCCAGTTCACGGTGACGATGATCAAGCCCAGCATGAAGGCCCATGCGAGGTTGTTGTGCAGCCATTTGCAACCCTGCGCGATGGTCGCGAAGCCTTCCTTGCCGAAGATCGGGATCAGGAAGTCGCGGCCATAAAGCGTCAGCAGGCCAGTGATACCGAGGATCAGGAACGAGCCGGCAAACAGCCAGTGCCCGAACCGTTCAAAACTGTTGAAGCGTAGAACCGTGCGGCCTGTCTTTTCGCCATCAATGCGGATTTTACCGCGGATCAGGAAGAACAGCAGAATGACGGCTGCCATTCCAGCAATGATGTAGCTGCCGTAATCACGCAGTGGACCCGTTCGGAAGTTCCACCACCACATGCCGCCATCCTGAATCAGGACACCGGCGGCAGGGCCTTGCGAGGAAACCGTTGTATCGGCCGAGCCAAAGCGAATAGCCCGATACACGTCGCTGTCCGAGGCAACGCCGCTTGTTCCGAATTGGCCCAGCAGCCCCTCGACGTTGCCCTGACCGGTGTTTTCCGAGCGGTAGGCGTTGTCCACTTTCTCTCCCCGCTGCCGCGCCAGAATATCTTCGAGCGTCGTGGCACCGCCAGTCGAGGCGCGTTCATCCGCAGCGGGGGCCTCCGTCTCGGTGCTTTGGGCAAGGGCGAACTGAGTCAGCCCAAGGGTGAACAGAAGGGCGAAGAGTAGACGGAACATCTGAACCTCGGTCAAAATGCCAAATGCAGGTGACCCACATTTGCGGGTCACCTGTTTCTTAAACAGACGGATCAGCCGTCTTTCTGGTCGTAGGCCGTGCCCCAACCCCACGCGCCCGAGCCAAACCCGCGCGCAACGACACGCTCGCGGTAGATGGCCGAGACGACGTCGCCGTCACCGGCGAGCAGGGCCTTGGTGGAACACATCTCGGCACAGATGGGCAGTTTGCCCTCGGCGATCCGGTTGCGACCATATTTGGCGAACTCTGCGGTCGAGTGCGTTTCCTCGGGACCACCGGCGCAGAAGGTACATTTGTCCATCTTGCCGCGCGATCCGAAGTTGCCCGCCTGCGGGTATTGCGGCGCGCCGAAGGGGCACGCGTAGAAGCAATAGCCGCAGCCAATGCACAGGTCCTTGGAGTGCAGGACGACGCCTTCTTCGTTCTGATAGAAGCAGTCGACCGGGCACACCGCCATGCAAGGCGCATCCGAACAATGCATACAGGCCACCGAGATTGAGCGTTCGCCCGGGTTGCCGTCATTGATCGTTACCACCCTGCGGCGGTTGATGCCCCATGGCACCTCGTGTTCGTTCTTACACGCGGTGACACAGGCGTTGCACTCGATACAGCGTTCAGCGTCGCAGAGAAATTTTGCTCTTGCTGCCATTTTCTCTTCTCCTCCTTACGCTGACCAGATCTTGCAGAGAGTCGCTTTGGTCTCCTGCATCTGGGTCACTGAATCATAGCCATAAGTCTGGGCGGTGTTGGTGCTTTCACCCAGCACATAGGGATCGGCACCTTTGGGATATTTCTCCCTCAGGTCCTCGCCCTGGAAATGGCCGCCAAAGTGGAATGGCATGAAGGCCACGCCGGCACCGACCCTGTTGGTCAGCATCGCCATCACCTTGACCTTGCCGCCTTCAGGACCTTCGACCCAGACCTGCGATCCGTCCCGAATACCAAGGTTGTTGGCATCGCGCGGATTGATCTCGACGAACATGTCCTGCTGAAGCTCGGCAAGCCACGGGTTGGACCGCGTCTCATCGCCGCCACCTTCATATTCGACCAAACGACCTGACGTGAGGATTATCGGGTAATCCTTTGAAAAGTCGTTCTTTTGGATCGAAGCGTAAAGGGTGGGTAGACGATAGGCCTGACGGTCCTCGTAGGTTGGATAGTCCTCCACCAGATCGCGCCGGTTCGTGTAGAGCGGCTCGCGGTGCAGTGGGATCGGATCCGGGAAGGTCCAGACAACCGCGCGTGCCTTTGCGTTCCCGAAGGGCGCACAGCCATGAGCGATCGCGACCCGCTGGATACCGCCGCTGAGGTCGGTCTTCCAGTTGGTCTCTGGTCCCGCAACGGCGTCGATTGCCGCGCGTTCCTCAGCCGTCAGGTCACCATCCCAACCAAGGTCCATCAGCATCTGCATCGTGAATTCGGGATAACCATCCTGAATTTCCGATCCGACGCTATAGACCCCTTCGGCCAGCAGGTTGTCACCATCGCGTTCCACCCCGAAACGGGCGCGGAAGGTCAGGCCACCTTCGGCCACCGGTTTGGACATGTCATAGAGGTTCGGTGTCCCCGTATGACCCATCTCAGGCGTTCCCCAGCAAGGCCAGGGCAGACCATAATACTCGCCGTCGTTGGGTCCACCAATGGCTTGCAGCGTGGTTCTGTCGAACGTGTGCTGGTTGGCCATGTGGCTTTTCAGACGTTCTGGCGACTGACCGGTATAGCCGATGGTCCAGAGTCCCGAGTTGAACTCACGCGTGATGCTTTCAACATTCGGGGTTTCCGGGTCGTCCATCTCGATGTTGCGGAATAAGCGGTCCGCCCAGCCGAACTTGTTTGCGAACTTGGCCATGATGACCTCGTCCGGCAAGCTTTCGAACAGGGGATCCACCACCTTGTCGCGCCATTGAAGCGAGCGGTTCGATGCCGTGACCGAGCCACGGGTTTCGAACTGGGTACAGGCTGGCAACAGGTAGACGCCATCAGTGCGGTCCTGCAGAACGGCCGAGACGGTGGGATACGGGTCGATCACGACCAGCATGTCCAGCTTCTCCATCGCCGTCTTCATTTCCGTCATCCGGGTCTGCGAGTTGGGCGCGTGGCCCCACAGAACCATGGCGCGGACATTGTTGTCCTGATCCATGTTGGCAGGGTCTTCCAGAACACCGTCGATCCAGCGGGAGACCGGGATGCCGCGCTCGTTCTGGAGCGGTTTATCCTTGCCTTCCTTGTCCTTGATCGTGGCGAACTGACCCGCCAGCCATTCGGGATCTTCACCCCATACACGGGCCCAGTGACCCCATGCACCCTTGGACAGGCCATAGTAGCCGGGCAGGGTGTGGGACAGAACACCAAGGTCCGTCGCGCCCTGCACGTTGTCATGGCCGCGGAAGATGTTGGTGCCACCACCCGTGGTGCCCATGTTGCCAAGCGCAAGCTGGAGCACACAGTAGGCGCGGGTGTTGTTGTTGCCGTTGGTGTGCTGAGTGCCACCCATGCACCAGACAACGGTGCCGGGGCGGTTGTTCACCATGGTCCGGGCGACGCGGCGCAGCTGCGAGCCGGGTGTACCGGTGACGCGCTCGACCTCATCCGGGGTCCACTTGGCAACCTCTTCCTTGATCTGGTCCATCCCCCATACACGGGTGCGGATGAACTCTTTGTCCTCCCATCCGTTGTCGAAGATGTGCCACAGAATACCCCAGACCAATGCGACGTCGGTGCCGGGACGGAAACGGACATATTCATCCGCGTGCGCCGCGGTGCGCGTAAAGCGCGGGTCGCAGACGATCAGAGGTGCGTTGTTCTGTTCTTTCGCACGCAGGATGTGCAGCAAAGAGACGGGGTGCGCCTCGGCCGGGTTGCCACCGATGATAAAGATGGCCCGGCTGTTGTGCATGTCGTTATACGAGTTAGTCATGGCGCCGTAGCCCCATGTGTTCGCAACGCCCGCAACGGTGGTCGAGTGGCAGATACGGGCCTGATGGTCCACGTTGTTCGTGCCCCAGTAGGCGGCGAACTTGCGGAACAGATAGGCCTGTTCGTTATTGTGCTTCGCAGAACCCAGCCAGTACACACTGTCCGGCCCGGATTCCTGACGGATGTTCATCATGCCGTCGCCGATCTCGTTGATCGCCTCGTCCCAGCTGATGCGCTTCCACTCTCCGCCTTCCTTTTTCATCGGATACTTCAGGCGGCGTTCGCCATGGGCGTGTTCGCGGACCGCAGCCCCCTTGGCGCAGTGTGCACCCAGGTTGAACGGGCTGTCCCAACCGGGTTCCTGACCGACCCAGACACCATTTTGCACCTCGGCAACGACTGTACAGCCGACCGAGCAGTGAGTGCAGACGGATTTGATATTCTCAACGGCTTGGTTTGCCGCTGTCTGGGCGCTGGCTTGCGTCACGGTTCCACCCGTGGCGCTGATCGCGGCAAGGCCGCCGATCGTCAGGCCCGAGCCACGCAGGAATGCGCGGCGATCGACGGTTTTTTCGCCGACCTGGGACAGGATACTTGTCCGCTGGGGGCGTCTCGCAACCCCGTTGGTCTTTTTCCTAAGCATTGTTTTCCTCCCTTGCGCGCCGTGTCAGCCACGGCTGGCTTGGTACTTCGCGAACCGACATCAGGGCCAATCGCAACCGTCCGTCGGGTAGATGACATCGTCCGGCGGCTAGGCCGGGCGCAGTCGAGGCGGCTTAGAAGCGCGCGCTTTCCAGATACGCGCGGGTATGCGCGGTGTCCTGCATGCGGGTCTCGTCCGTCGGCAGCTCGGCTGCTTCGGCTTGACCGCTCAGGCTGGCGGCGGCGACAGCAGCGGGCGCTGCGGTTCCGGCCAGTTTGAGGAAGTCGCGGCGGGTTGCGCCTTCTTCCTTGGTCTTGCTCATGGGTGTCTCCTCTCCCATTTGCGATCTAGCGCCTTCTTGGGCGCCGGTGAGTGGCGGGTTATGCCGCCGTCATTCGGAAGGCCTCACGCTCGATCTCCATGAACACCCGACCGGCCGTCCCGACCGAGGCATAGAGAACCGAAGCTTCGGCAGCTTCCAAATCCGAATAGAAATGTGCGGCCCAAGGGCCGATATGTTTGTTCCAGAACGCTTTTTGATCGTCGAGCGGGGCAGCGGTTCCAAACCGGCCCACGATCATGCCAGCCATAATCTCCATCAGTGATGCGATGTTATCTTCGGGCTCAAACACGTTCTTGGCGCGTGTGATGCCGCGCACGGCCATATCATTGCGCAACTGAGCCAGAGGTTTTTCGTTCAGGAACCCGGTCAGGTAAAAGCTGGCATAGGGCAGCAGTTCACCACGGCCCAATCCGATGAACAGCGCGTTGAACTCGCGTTCTGCTGCGGCGGGTTTGGTCACTTTGGCCACCCGCGCCATGGCTTGAATAGCCTGACCCAGATCGGTGTCATCGCCGCTTAGCCCCGCCATCTGGTCTAACAGCAATTGATCCGGCGGGCCAGCCAGCAGCAGGCCCAGGAAGTTGTAGAAATCCGCGCGCAGCCGATCCTCGGCCGAGATATCCATGTGTTGCGCGTTGCTTGCGGTCATCCGTTATCCTTCGAATTCAAATCTCATGCGGCGCGGGGCCGGGGTATATGGCTCGTCCTCAGGCTCTTCCGCTGCTGCCAGAGCCATCGGTTCCGGGGCTGGTTCAGGTTCGGCGAGCGCGGCGGGTTCTTCTTCCTCGACAGGCTCGGGGGCGTCGATTTCAGGCTCATCCTCTTCGGCTGCCAAAGCCTCGATATGCGCCAACATCCCTTTGCCGACCTGATAAGCGGTCTGGAGGTTTTCGATCACGCAGGCAGCATCTGTGTAGTCTTCGCCGTAGTCGACCAGCCCGTCCACGTTGGCCAAAACCGGGTTCAGCCGCCACAGCCGACGCAAGGCGCGGCGGCGTAAGCGGTCGGGGACTGCCTTGGCCATGAAGCCCGACACATCATCGCCAGCTTGCAACTGATCGGGGTCGGGCAGATTGAACTCGGCCAGAATTTCGGCGTCACTCTTTTCTTCCAACTCGGCTTGTTGCGCCGCAATGGTTTGTTGTTCCGCCGCGATTGCTTCGGCCTCGGTTTCGGCCTGAACGGCTGCCTTTCGGCGGGACCAGAAATCGCGGGGTTGTGTCATTGCAGCACCTTCCTCGGTGCGCGGTAGACGTCCGAGGTCTGCCGAATACGCGCATCCCCTTTGCCGTCCTCCACAAGGTCCGTGCGTTTCTTGTCACGACGGCGTTTGATGAAAACCTCATCGCGGTGGTGTTCCAAGGTGAAATCCCGAACCCAGGCGATCAGGCCTTCGGTCATTGGGATTTTCTCAACGATCTCCTCGCCAGTATCTGCATAATCCTGCCCCTCGAACGGCGAAGCAGTGATCAGCGCCGCATCCATCGGGCGGTTGCCGTCCAGATCATTGCGCAGAACCAGATAAACGGAAGGCTGCCCATCGGAGAGGTTAACCATATAAGCTTCTGTCTCATCGGCCCAGAGGGTCAGGGGTAGGGTGGCGGCGTGGTATTCCACCGCATCGCCTTCGCGCCGAAGCTCTACCCAATCAGCAGGGCCTGCACCGGGCAGCACGGCAACTGCGCGCCAGTTCCACTTCGCCCAGCGAGTTACCCCGGGTGTTTTGCGCACGATGACGCCAACAGGCATTTCAATACGGCTTGCGGCCTTGGCCACTGGCTCCTCCCCGTAAGGCTCTCCCCTGCCTTACCCTAGGTCTACTATGGTACACATAGGGCGGCTCTGCCAAGTCTCAATCGCGTGAAAAACCTCTTGTACGACTAAAGTTTAACAAGTGAAATTCCGAGCGTTTGTGTCAGGAAAAACAGGCGCTCCCAAAGAATTTAATGTGCGATCCGCGGTGTTTGACAAAGACTGGATTGCCAGCCGGGCGATACCATCTAAGGTAACAAGTCAGGAAGCTGTCCGGGGGAGGGACATGGCCACCAAACTTATTCTATGTAACTGCGAAGGCTCGCAGCAGGTGGATGCCGACCGTATCGGCGCGGCCACTGAACTCGAGTGCAGCAAGACGCACACCGCCCTTTGCACGCGAGAGCTGGGTGTTGTTGCTGACTTTATGAAGGGGGATGACCAACTGCTGATTGCCTGCGGGCAGGAGCAGGAGGTGTTCCGCGATCTGGCCGAGGATCTTGAGGTTGAACCGCCCGCCTTTGTCGATCTGAGAGACCGCGCAGGCTGGTCTGACCAATCCGGTGACGCGGCGCCCAAGATGGCGGCCCTGGCGGCCGAGGCGTTGGTGCCCATGCCCATCTCGCCCAGTGTTGATGTAATCAGCGAGGGGACCTGTTGCATCGTCGGCCCGGCTGAGGTCGCCTTTGATCTGGCCGAGCGTTTGTCGACCACGCTGGCGGCGACTGTTGTGACGGGAGATGAGACCCCGCCCATCGGCCGCAGCTTTGATGTGGTACGGGGGCAGGTCCGTTCGGTTTCGGGAGCATTGGGTGGGTTTAATCTGCGGATCGAAAGGTTGCAGCAAATTGCCCCGGGTGGTCGTGGGGCGTTTGGCTGGACCGAGCCGCGTGACGGGGCGCAGTCGGCCTGCGACATCCTGATTGATGTGGCCGGAGACACGCCACTGGTTCAAGCCCCGGCTAAGCGAGAGGGTTATCTGCGGGCTGACCCGCGCGACCCGCTGGCGGTCTCCAAACTGGCGTTTGATGCAGCGCAGTTGGTAGGGACGTTCGAAAAACCACTCTATGTGCGTCTTGAGGAAACTCTGTGTGCCCATTCGCGGGCCGAGCAGGTCGCCTGTACCAATTGCCTCGATATCTGCCCGACTGGAGCAATCACGCCTGCCGGAGAGCATGTCGCCATTGACCCGATGATCTGTGCAGGCTGTGGGGCTTGCGCGGCGCTGTGCCCCTCGACCGCGATCACCTATGAAGACCCGCCTGTGTCGGCGGTGCTGTCGCGGATGCATGTCCTGGCCCGAACCTATCGCCGGGCCGGAGGCTCCGCGCCGCGTCTGCTGGTGCATGACGCCCACGGCGCCGAGATGATCCGACTTGCCGCGCGGTTCGGACGTGGTCTTCCCGCCGATGTCATTCCGATGGAGTTGAGTGTGATTTCCGGTTTCGGCCACGCCGAGATGCTGGCCGCTTTGGCCCACGGCTTTGCGAGGGTCGACATCCTGCTGGCCCCCACGACCGAGCGGGACGCGCTGGACCGCGAGCTGGAGCTTGCACAGGCGATCGCGCCGGTCGCGGGGCTTGGACTTATTGATGAGGCCGACCCGGATGCGATGAGCGATCTGCTTTATGCTCAAGTCGTACCTACGGCACTGACCGACCCGGTTCTACCGTTGGGCAACCGCCGACAAATCGCCCGGTTGGCGGCGCAGGCTCTGAACCCCAAGGCCGAAGAGCCTCTGGCCTTGCCTCAAGGCGCACCCTATGGGGCCGTCGCTGTGGATACGGATGCGTGTACGCTTTGCCTCAGCTGTGTGTCGCTGTGCCCATCGGGGGCCCTGATCGACAACCCGGATAAACCTCAGCTTAACTTCCAGCAGGACGCCTGTTTGCAATGCGGCCTGTGCCGAAACATCTGCCCCGAGGATGCCATTGCGCTGGTTCCCCAACTGGACCTGAGCGATGCCGCGTTGTCTCAGCAGGTGCTGAACGAGGAAGAGCCCTTTGAATGTGTCGAATGCGGTGCCCCGTTTGGCGTGAAGTCAACGGTTGAGCGGGTCATGGAGAAGCTGTCGGGTATACACCCGATGTTTGCCTCGTCCGAGCAGGCGCGGATGATCCAGATGTGCGACAATTGCCGGGTGGGCGCGCAGTTCAACATGCAGGACAATCCGTTCCAGTCCAAGCCGCGGCCCAAGGTTGTGACGACGGATGACTATTTCTCAAAGCGGAAGGATCATTGATGCTGCAGCGGCGCGCCCAGATCCGCTGCGCTGATGACCGAGACAAAGGCCAGAATGGCGTCCAGATCGTCCAGCGTCATCTCAACAGGGTGTATCGGCGACGGACGCGAGGGATCGAAGGGGGGCGTCAGCCCTTCGATCTGCGTAAAGGCCGGGTGAGGGTTCAGCGCGAAGAAGGCCTGAAACCTCTCATCCCAATCTGGCAACGTGCGCAACACGGCGAAAGAGGGGGTCGAGCCGAGCCCATTCATGCGGTTCTGCGGGCCGATCACATGACAGCGGCCGCAATGGGTCATCGAAAGCTCCTCACCCAATGCGGTATTGCCATCAATGACTTCGGAGGCCTCGGCGCTGGCAACCTCGAAACTGGCGCTAAAGGGCGGGCCTTGATCCGGAGCAAAGCTTTCAATCGTGCGTTTGCCGATATCCGACAAAAGCCATTCGCGAAAGCGCTCCTGTTTCGGGTCGCCTTGAATGCGCAGGTGATAGACAATTTTGCCACGTGCAAAGACCGGATCGCCCTCTGCGCCGGTATTCAACGACATAACGCCCTCGGCATCGCTGATTACCCTTATCCCGGTCTTGAGTGAAAAGCGCGGAAGAATATGTTGCAAAAGGCCCGAGTTCGAAACTTCGGTCGGGCTGGCCAGGCCAATCGCGTCTTGCGCCCCGGAAGGGGTGGCGGAGAGCGTCAGGCTGAGGCACAAAAGGAAAAAGCGCATGCCCAAGCCTAATCGCCAAAAGGCAAATGCGTCAAATGAACGAAAAGAGACGGAGACACATGCAATGAAAAGCAACCATGCGATGGGGCAGGTTATGGGGATGATGGCATGAGTGTCCGTGACGCGGTTCTTGCAAACTTGAAAAAGATCACTGACCCGGTTTCCGGTCAGGATATCGTCAGCGCGGGCGTTGTGCGTGCCCTTAATGTCGAAGGCGATACCGTGCGCTTCGTGCTTGAGATCGACCCCAAACAGGCCGAGCGGATGGAGCCTGTGCGCGCTGCCGCTGAGCAGGCTGCGCAGATGGTCGAAGGGGTTTCGAAAGTGTCGGCCATGTTGACCGCGCATTCCGACAAGGCTCCGCCGGATTTGAAGCCGAAACCAAAGCCCTCTCAAACTGGTCCGCAGGCTGTGCCTGGAGTGGATCGTATTATCGCCGTTGCCTCGGGCAAGGGTGGGGTCGGGAAATCGACCGTATCCGCGAACCTCGCCTGTGCCTTGGCGGCCGAGGGGCGACGTGTCGGGTTGCTTGACGCGGATGTCTATGGCCCGTCGCAGCCCCGGATGCTCGGTGTCTCTGGACGCCCGGCCAGCCCGGACGGCAAGACGATCCTGCCACTGCGCAATCACGGCGTGACCATGATGTCGATGGGTCTGATGACCAACGAAGGGCAGGCGGTCGTTTGGCGCGGCCCTATGCTGATGGGTGCGCTGCAGCAGATGATGAACCAAGTGCAGTGGGGCGCTCTGGACGTGCTGATCGTTGACCTGCCGCCTGGCACCGGCGACGTGCAACTGACGCTCAGCCAGAAGTTCCACGTGGATGGGGCCATCGTTGTCTCAACCCCGCAGGACGTGGCGCTGATCGACGCCCGCAAGGGGATCGATATGTTCAACCAGCTCAAGACACCGATCTTCGGTATGATCGAAAACATGTCGACCCATATCTGTTCCAACTGCGGGCATGAGGAGCATATCTTTGGTCATGGCGGTGTTGCCTCCGAGGCCGAGGCGCTGGGCGTGCCGCTTTTGGGGGAAATCCCGCTGCATCTGGATATCCGAATGGCCGCGGACGGGGGGGCGCCTATCGTGGTCAGCAAGCCCGACAGCCCGCAGGCCGACGCGTTCCGCAAGATCGCGCGCGACCTGATCGCCGCAGGCAACGCATGAGCGAACCGGTCTTTCCCCCCTTGCTAACAGGTCATCCCGCCAAAGGTGGGGAGGACCCGTTCGAAAAGGCCCAGGCCATGGCTGCGCTGGGCTGCGATTCAGGCTCGGTCGTGTACAATATTCAGGCTGATCGCCTACGCGCGGCCATCGTATTCGCGCCCGAGGTCGCCTTGCAGGACGCCATGGCGATGCTGCCGCTCTGCGCTGTCGGGTTTCAGAATGCGCTGGGCGCTCTGGCCCCGCCAGAAGTGGCGGTGCATCTGGGCTGGGATGGCCTGATCTGCGTGAACGGTGCGAAATGCGGGCAGTTCCATGTTGCCGCGTCGACCAGCGATCCCGATCAGGTACCCGACTGGCTAGTCGTCGGTTGGGAATTGGTACTGCTGCAAACCAGCGACGCGCCGGGCCAAACGCCGGACGTCACCGCGCTCTATGATGAGGGCTGCGCCGAGGTTTCGGCAACCCAACTGGTGGAAAGCTGGTCGCGGCATATGCTGACATGGCTCAACCGCTGGTCCGAAGACGGCAACGCGTCGCTACACGGTGAATGGCTTGGTCTTCTGCGCGGCGTCGGAGAACCGATCGCGGGGCGGGGCGTTTTCCTTGGCACGGATGAGCGGTTCGGCATGTTGATCCGTGACAAGGATGAGACCCACCTGTGCCCACTCACAAACCTATTGGAGGCGACCTGATGAAACTGGCCCGCGCGATACATTTCGACGAAAGCGACATGAACGTGTTCCACTCGCCCGCGCGTACGGGGGAATGGTGCATCTCGGGCGGGTTTGAGTTTTCCAACTGGGGGCAGGGCGATCTGGAAGGGAAAGCCCGTCAGGCCTTCGCCAATGGCTGGCTGGGGTTAGAGACCTTTGGCCGTGTGACCTTTGTGGCCGTCACTCAGATCGAACCGGCCGAGAAAGATCAGATCGTCGAAAATCTGGCCGAGCATTTCGTGAAATTCTACGGCGCACCATCGGTCGAGGCCGCGATGGGCGTGGCACAAGCGGAGATAGATCATATGTCCGATCTATGCGACGAACACCCTGCCAACACACTGTTGACCGTTGCACGTGAATTGACCGAAAGTGGTGTGCATGAAGCGTTCCGCGTGATCACTCCGCAGGAAACCCAGCTCGAGGCGCTGGCGGTTCACGGCTCGCTTGACGACTAAGCGTCGTCAGATCAGGTCCACAAACCCGCCGAACTGACCGCGCTTGAAGATCAGGCCCTGGCCCGTGCGGTACATAACCTGATCCACATGGCCGACCATGATCAGGTGGTCGCCTGCTTCGTGGCAGGCATGCAGATGGCAGTCAAACCGCGCCAGGCAATCGGCCAGTTGCGGTCGGCCCATTTCATCTACGCTCCAGTCTGCGTGAGAGAAATCTTCTCCGTCCCGAGCAAACCGCAGGCTTTGGTCCTGCTGCTCTTGTGCCATGACATGGATGGAATAGTGCTGGCAGTCCGAAAACGCTCCGAACCGGTTGGATTCCTTAGCCAAACACCACAGGACCAGCGGAGGGTCCAGTGAAACCGAGGTGAAGGAGTTCACGGTGATCGCGCGCGGCCCAAGTGCCGTCTGTGTAGTGACGACCGTAACACCTGTCCCGAAACACCCCAGCGCTTCACGAAACGCGGCGCTTTGATCAGGGGTCGGGATAAAAGTCTTCTCGGTCATTGCACATCTGTTCTCTGCCCGATCGTCAGGTGCCATGACCGTTCCGTATTGTCCATGGTAACTTTGGTTCATCACGTTGAAAAACTAGGTCAGTTCAGGTCCTCCAACAAGCGACCATGTTTGCGGGTCTCGGTGATGATCGCGCCGAAGGTCGTGATATCACGCGCTTTCAGCATGGGCAGCATCCGCACAAGCGCCTCAGCCGTGGCCACCGCATCCCCCAGCGCCGTGTGGCGGAGCGCTTCGGGAATTTCTACGTCCAAACGGTCACATAGCGCATCCAGCGTATGCGTCTCGCTGGCGCCAAACAGGACAGCAGACAGAAGCACAGTGTCCAGAATTGGGTGGTCCCAATCAACACCCATCCGCTTGGCGTGACGGCGCAGGAATGCCATGTCGAATGGCGCATTATGGGCAACAATCACGGCGTCCCGTGCGAATTGGTGAAAGATGCGACCAGCCTCACCAATGTCAGGCGCGCCTTGAACCATCTGGTCGCTGACCTTGTGAACCTTGGTCGAGGCCGCTGGGATCGGGATGCCGGGATTGACCAGCATGTCGATCCGCTCGCCATCGACGATGCGACCTTTAACGACCCGGACGGCACCGATCTGAACGATCTCGTCCTTGTGCGGCAACAGGCCGGTGGTTTCGGTGTCAAAGACCACAAAGCACAGATCTTCAATCGTTTGGGCCTCGAAACTACCAGAGGCGGACATGTTCAACAGATCGAAATCATAGACAAGAGGGCGCGCTGCGTCCGGGGCGATCTGCGCAGCGCTGTCGTCGAAAATCAGCATGTATCCGGGCGCATCCCCCAAAGGTTTCACGCGTGCGGAATAGCTCTGCGCTCCGTCGATGCTGGTCAACGTACAGGTGACATCCTGACCGGTTTTGACCAGTTTCGAATAGGCGGCATACAGCGCGTCTGGTTGTAGATAGTCCTCAAGCGCGGCGTTCAGGCGCGGATGTGCGATCTGGGCCAGAACCTCGGCCGCTTGCGCATCATAGAGGACGATCTTGTGGTTCGGGCTGGCAAGCAGCATCGCAACCGGGATTTCGGTCAACAGGGCAGTGAGCCTGTTCTTTTCGGCAGCTAGCTGGGCGGTCTCGGATGCGACAGCCTCGGCCACGCTGAGCGTCTTGTGCGATAGCTGATCCGCCAGCCCAGCCGCGGCCGGGGCAAGGTCGCCCAAGTATTTCGCCGTTTGGACATCCATGTTGCTGCTGACCCCGGCATGCGCGCGCGCGCGCAATTCGGCTGACAGACGCTCAATCGGTTTTGCCACGTTGTCGTCAAACAGCAACCAGACCCCGGCGATCAGGGCCAACAGCCCAAAGGCAATCACGATCCCGGCAAAAAGGAACGGGTCGAAAAGGGCGGGGTTGCCCTCGCGGGCATAGCTGAACCAAAGCGCCAGAGCGCTGACCGCCAGCCCACCAGCCGCTAACAGGCAGAAGAACAGAAAGATTCTCAGACGCAGGCTCAACTTGGTCAGCATGATCAAACTCCGCAAGTGGCCTCGATGATCGGATCGCCGGTCCCGGCCTTGATCCAGTCGGCATTCAGAACGCGGCCATCGTCGCCAAATTCGGCCCCGTCGGCCAGATTGGCCCGCAGGTTTTCGGCGCAGTTTACGACCACTGGCACCTTCGAGATCGGTGCCCAGCGGCCAAAGAAATAGAGCTCAACCAGCCGTTCATCCGGCACTTGTTCATTCTTGCGTACCGAGTCTGTGTCGATGGCCGCGAACCTGTCCACGAAAGGCACGGCATAGGTCCAGGGGCGGTAAATCGCGCGGCTTTCGACCTCTTGGATGATGCTGACACTGTCCGGCAGCGTTTCGCGGGTGCGGTCGTACCACGAGTATTCGCTGGCAATCGTCATTCCGATCATGCCCAACCCTGCTGCAACCGGCGTGGCCCACCGGGGCAACCGTCCGCCGGTCAGCTTGTTTAGCACCAGCACGATCCCGGCAAAGGCAAAGCCCGCAAATATCGTACCGATCAATTCCAGAAACATTGGTCTTCTCCAGCCTTCGGGCGTTACTCGCCCATTCTTTTCGTTTCAAATTCGATCACCGAGGGCGACCCTGATCTCTCGATTTTAACCCAGCATTCCTTTGCCGTGACCAACGGCGGATTGCATGGTTTTCACCACAACAAATGCGTCCCTCAGGTGGCTGCGCTCAAAGTCCGACAGGTTTGTAGGTGGCAGGTAATTGTCGGGTTTTTCCCCGGATTTGACCAGTGCGACCTGATGTTCCAGCCGAGTTTCCGCAATCAGATCATAGGCATCCAGCAAATCACGCGCACCCGAGGGGCTGAGGACACCGGCTGCCTCAGCCGCTTTCAGGCGGGCACGGGTGTTGGCCTCGGGCAGTTTGCCCTGCAGGCTGTAAATCCGCGCCAGATCAACCACCGGCACCACGCCGTTATGTTTCAGATCCAGCGTATTGCGATGCTCGCCCGAGCGGATGGTGGCAAACCCACGCAACAGCCCCAAAGGCGGGGTGTGTTTCAGCGAATTCGAGATCATATGCGCGACGAAAATCGAATTCGCATTGGCTGCGTTCAGCGTGTCGGCCTGAAGATCGGCAAACAGCTCGAACGAGCCGCCGATAGGACGCAGGTCAAACATAACCGAGGCCAACATCTGCGCTTCGGGATTTGGTTTTGCGATCCACCCCTTGAAATAGTCGCGCCAGACATGCAGCGGCTGACACCAGCGCGGATTGGTCGCCATCATGTCACCGGGGCAGTAGAAATAGCCGCAGGTATCGAGCCCGTCCGAGACATGTTTGGCCAGTTGCGTGAAATAGGCCATGTCATCTTCGGTCACCGCATCGTCCAGTATCAGGCAGTTGTCCTGATCGGACACACCTGTCTGCTCCTGTCGTCCTTGCGATCCGCAGGCCAGCCACAGGTATGGCACCGGCGGCGGCCCCAGTTTGGCTTCAGCAAGACTCAGCAGCCGACGCGTGGCAGTGTCGGCGATATCCGTGATCAGCCGTGTTACGATTTCATGCCGGTTGCCACCCGCAACCAGCTGCACCAGCAGCTGGGGGATTTCTGCCGTGACCTTGGCCATTTCCTCGGCAGTGTCGGCATGGGCAATTCGGCGAACAAGTTCGGCCGAGTTCACGGCCTGATAATGGGTCAGGTCTGTCTGCGTAA
Source organism: Ruegeria profundi (assembly GCF_049800715.1). GTDB lineage: Bacteria > Pseudomonadota > Alphaproteobacteria > Rhodobacterales > Rhodobacteraceae > Ruegeria > Ruegeria profundi_A. The sequence continues at coordinate 109,192 of NZ_JBNAFO010000002.1, read as the reverse complement.
CGACCCCGACCAGACGTCCGCCCTCGCAAATCGGGATGTGGCCGATCCCGCGCTCCATCATGACGTGCAGCACATCGGACCCGATATCCGAAGGTGAAAGGGTGGTTGGGTTCGGCGTCATAATCTGTGAGATTGGAGTATCCGTGGGCATCGCATCGGCAACAAACTTGCCTGAGATGTCACGCAAGGTGGCGATGCCTACCAGATCGTCGGCCTCTGTTACGCATAGCGATGAAATCCCTTTGTCGCGCATCAGGCGCGCGGCGTCGCGAACCGGGGTCGCAGGCGGGCAGGTGGCCGGATTGTGTGCCATCAGGAGATCAATGGCACTGGTCGCCAAACTCTGCGGACCGCTGCGGCCCCCGCGCGAGCGATCGAAGAATTTCGAGACCACATCGTGGTTGTCGATCAACTCTCGCACCAATTCAGGTGGCAGTACGATCAGCACAGATGGAGTATGGGCGCGTGCCTTGGTCGCGGCTTTGCCGTCTTTCAGAAGCCCGCGTTCACCAAAGGAATTGCGCAAGCCCAGATGCGAAACGACCTCGTCGTTCTCATCCGTGATTTCAACCTGTCCTTCATAGATCACGAATACGCCGGGCAGTTTGTGGCCCAGATCGTAAACTGGGTAGTCCTCGTCAACCTCCCAGACCTCGATCTGTTTTGCGATCTCATCCAGCACGTCGGCGGGCAGGGCGTCATAGGGATGTACGGATTCCAGAAACCGGGTGATCTGGTCATGGGACAGGGGCATCTAAATACTCCGTGGAACAAAAATCCCGCCCGGTGGTGTGCCGGACGGGAGTAGTGGATCGAAAGACGCGGCCATTGGCAAGAACCTCAGGCCGCATCAGGCTCATTTGTTCTGAGCTGCGCCCGCACCACGGGGAATGCGTACGCTTTCGACCAGATCTTTGATCTCCTGTGGAGTCTCTTTGGTCATGCCTGCAACAACATACGCAACTGCGAAGTTGATCATTGCACCGATGGCGCCGAACGAGGTCGACTTGATCGGACCCAGAAGCGGATCAGCATCGGTGAACGAGTTGGTGCCAGGAATGAACAACCAGCCCTTGTGCAGGAAGATATAGACCAGAGTGACAACCAGACCAGCCAGCATACCAGCAACCGCGCCGGTGTTGTTGATGCGGGTCGAGAAGATCCCCATCATCAGCGCCGGGAAGATCGAGGCAGCCGCCAGACCAAAGGCCAAGGCCACGGTCTGTGCCGCAAAGCCCGGTGGGTTCAGACCCAGATAGGTTGCAACCAGGATGGCTACGGCCATTGCGATACGCGCGGCCAGCAGTTCACCTTTTTCCGAGATCTGCGGATTGATCGCACCTTTGACAAGGTCGTGGGACACCGCCGACGAGATCGCCAGCAACAGGCCCGCAGCGGTCGACAGAGCAGCCGCAAGACCACCGGCAGCGACCAGACCGATCACCCAACCCGGCAGGTTGGCGATTTCGGGGTTGGCCAAAACCAGGATGTCACGGTTGAATTTGGTCAGCTCGTTTCCGACCCAGCCTTTTTCTTCCGCGATCGCAGTCATCGCTTCGGACTTGTCGTTATAGTACTGGATCTTGCCGTCGCCGTTCTTGTCTTCCCAGTCCAGCAGACCGGTTTTCTGCCACGTCTGCATCCAGTCATAACGCGGATCGGTATCGATTGCTTCGACCGAAACTGCGCCGCCTTCGATGCCACCGTTGGGCCACATCATGTCGGTGATGTTCAGACGCGCCATTGCGCCAACCGCAGGGGCGGTCAGGTACAGCAGAGCGATGAAGACCAGCGTCCAGCCAGCGGACCAGCGGGCGTCAGACACTTTCGGCACGGTGAAGAAGCGCATGATCACGTGCGGCAGACCGGCGGTACCGATCATCAGCGACAGTGTGAACAGCACCATGTTCAGCGTGTTCGAGTGGTGCGCCGTATACTCGGCAAAGCCCAGTTCGGTCACGATCGCGTCCAGCTTGGTCAGCAGCGGCTCACCACTTGCGGTGTCGCCAAACAGACCCAGTGCAGGGATCGGAGTGCCGGTCAGCTGCAGCGAGATGAAGATCGCCGGGATGGTGTAGGCTGTGATCAGCACGCAGTACTGAGCAACCTGGGTGTAGGTCACACCCTTCATCCCGCCAAACACCGCGTATGCAAACACGACACAGGCACCGATCAGCAGACCGGAAGTGTTCGAAACCTCAAGGAAGCGGCCAAAGGCCACGCCAACGCCGGTCATCTGACCGATCACGTAGGTCACCGATGCAACGATCAGACAGATCACGGCGACAACGCGTGCAGTCTGGCTGTAGAAACGGTCGCCGATGAATTCCGAGACGGTGTATTTGCCGAACTTACGCAGGTAGGGCGCAAGCAGCAGAGCCAGCAGCACGTAGCCACCGGTCCAACCCATCAGGAAGGTCGAGTTGTCATAGCCGGTAAAGGCGATGAGGCCCGCCATCGAGATGAACGAGGCCGCAGACATCCAGTCCGCCGCTGTCGCCATACCGTTGGTGACCGGGTGAACGCCGCGACCAGCAGCGTAGAATTCAGATGTGGAACCCGCACGGGCCCAGATCGCGATGCCGATGTATAGCGCGAAGGATGCGCCAACAAACAGCAGGTTGATGGTAAACTGATCCATTGTCCCCGCTCTCCCTTACTCTTCGTCTACGCCGTGTTCGGCGTCTAGCTTGTTCATGCGCCAGGCGTAGTTGAAGATCAGCACCAGAAAGACCAAGATTGATCCCTGCTGAGCGAACCAAAAGCCCAGATCGGTACCGCCAACAGAAATGCCGGACAGCAGCGGACGCAGCAGGATGCCGAATCCAAACGACACCAGCGCCCAGATCGCGAGGCTGATGTAGATGAGGCGCAGGTTGGCCTGCCAATAGCCCTTATCGGCTTCGGCAGTCTGCGCGGAGTTGGTAGATTGATCCGCCATTGCGGGTTCCTCCTTCGCTTCCTCGTTGGGCGGTCCTTTGCTTCGTTCCTCCAGCGCGCCGGACCGCTTCTCGAATGTGACAGATACCCCGTGGCATCTGACAAAACTCCTCTGTTCCGCCAAGGCGGTGCATCGAAGTATTCTGTTTAAGGATCAGGGCCTTACGGCCTGTCTCCCTCCCTTAGTTCACCGCGCTGGCGACGATGTCCTCCAGGTCGCGCGCGATGTCTTCAATCTTGCCCATGGCGTTCGTCCGCTTCAGAACGCACTGACCGTCGTAATAGGTGATCAGTGGGGCTGTCTGTGCGTGATAGGCGCTGAGGCGTGAGGCAACGGTTTCCGCGTTGTCATCGGCCCGGCGCTTGAACTCGGTCCCGCCGCAATTGTCGCAAGTGCCGTCGACCGACGGTTTCTTGAACGTGTCATGGTAGCCTTCACCGCAACCGGCGCAGGTGTAGCGGCCCGAGATCCGGATCACCATTTCCGCATCCTCAACCTCAAGGCTGATCGCGGCGCTGATCTTCTGGTCTTTTTCAGCCAGAAGACCATCCAGCGCCTCGGCCTGAACGGTGGTGCGGGGGAAGCCATCGAGGATGACTCCCTTTGCACAGTCGGATTCCGCCATGCGGTCGCGCAGGATGTCGATGACGATCTGGTCGCTGACCAGTTCACCGGCCTCCATCACCGCTTTCGCGGCCTTTCCGGCATCCGTACCTGCGGCAACAGCCGCACGCAGAAGGTCACCGGTGCTGAGTTGCACCAGCCCGAACTTGTCTTCCAGCATGCGCGCCTGAGTGCCCTTCCCGGCGCCCGGAGGGCCGAGAAGGATGAGAACAGCAGGAGTTGTCATGGTCGCAGCGTCCATCATGCCCTCACTTATTCGCTCGGTTTGCAATCAGGTCGTCGACAACTGACGGATCGGCCAGAGTGGACGTATCGCCCAACGAGCCAAAGTCGTTTTCGGCGATCTTGCGCAGGATACGGCGCATGATCTTGCCCGAGCGTGTTTTGGGCAGACCTGGGGACCACTGAATGACGTCAGGCGAGGCGATCGGTCCGATCTCGGTCCGGACCCAGGTGCGCAGCTCTTTCAACAGCTCATCCGAAGGCTCACGGTCGTTCATCAGAGTGACATAGCAATAGATGCCTTGTCCTTTGATTTCATGGGGATAGCCCACCACGGCGGCCTCGGCCACTGCGGCATGCGCCACCAGCGCGCTTTCGACTTCAGCAGTACCCATACGGTGGCCCGAGACGTTGATCACGTCATCGACGCGGCCAGTGATCCAGTAGTCACCACCTTCGTCACGACGGCAGCCGTCGCCGGTGAAGTAGTAGCCTTTGTAGTCCGAGAAATAGGTCTTCTCGAACCGCTCATGATCGCCCCAGACGGTGCGCATTTGACCGGGCCAGCTGTCCTTGATGCACAGTACACCTTCGACACCGTTGCCTTCGATCTCGACGCCGGATTGCGGGTCCAAAACCACCGGTTCGATGCCAAAAAACGGTTTCATCGCCGAGCCGGGCTTCATCGCATGTGCGCCGGGCAGGGGGGTCATTAGGTGACCACCGGTTTCAGTCTGCCACCAGGTATCGACAATCGGGCATTTACCCTTGCCGACAACCTCGTTGTACCAGTTCCAGGCTTCGGGATTGATTGGCTCACCCACGGTACCCAAAACTTTGAGGTCGCTGAGATCGTGCTTTTCGACCCACTCACTTCCTTGTCCCATCAGGGCACGGATCGCGGTTGGGGCTGTATAGAACTGGTTGACCTTGTGCTTGGCGCATACTTCCCAGAAACGACCTGCATCCGGGTAGGTCGGCACGCCTTCGAACATCAGGGTTGTCGCTCCATTGGCCAGTGGACCATAGACGATATAGCTATGGCCAGTGACCCAACCGACGTCTGCCGTACACCAGTACACATCGCCTTCATGATAGTCGAAGGTGATCTCATGGGTCATCGCGGCATAGACCAGATAGCCGCCGGTGGTGTGAACCACACCTTTGGGCTGGCCGGTCGAACCCGAAGTGTACAGAATAAACAGCGGGTCTTCCGCGCTCATCTCGGCTGGGGCGCAATAGTCATCGGCCTCAAGCGCCATTTCGTTGTAGTCGTAGTCACGCCCATCGATCCAAGTGGTCTGACCACCCGTTCGTTTGACGACCAGGCATTTTACGCTGTCCTTGCAGTGCAGCAATGCCGCATCAGCGTTCGATTTCAGCGGCGTTTTGCGGCCGCCGCGCGGGGCTTCATCTGCTGTGATGACGACTTTGGCGTCGCAACCGTTGACACGGGCCGCCAAAGCGTCTGGCGAGAAGCCTGCAAAAACGATCGAGTGAATCGCACCGATGCGCGCACAGGCCAGCATGGCATAGGCGGCCTCGGGGATCATCGGCAGATAAATAATGACGCGATCACCTTTGCGCACGCCCATGGATTCCAGAATATTGGCCATGCGACAGGTGCGGCGGTGCAACTCGGCATAGGTGATGTGCTGGGCAGCATCATTTGGATCATCCGGTTCCCAGATGATTGCGGTCTGATCGCCGCGCGTTTTCAGATGGCGATCCAGGCAGTTGGCCGAGACGTTCAGAGTACCATCGGCATACCAGTTGATCTTGACCGAGCCGAAGTCGTAATTGACATCCTTGACCTGCGTAAAGGGCTTGATCCAGTCGATCCGCTTGCCGTGTTCGCCCCAGAACGCGTCTGGGTCATTTACTGATGCAGAATACATCTCGTCGTATTTCGCAGCGTCGACATGCGCGTGCGCGACGGTTTCTGCAGTTGGCGGATAGGTCTTGGCATCTGCCTGGGCAGCGGTGGTCATGTTGAGGCTCCTCCCTCTAGGCTAGTAACGTTGGGACATATCTTGCCTGTTATTTGGGCATAGTCGATCCCGTTCCTCCCTGATCGAAGTATGGCCGGGTTCAGAAAATAATGAAATAAATTGCCGTATTCTTTGGATTTGTTTGTAAAGAAATTTTTCCAAAGGGGGTGAAAGAGTCAACAAAACTCGAAAAAATGTGAAAAATCCCTTAATAACAATGTTAAGTTTGTAACGTTGCTAGCTCGACCGTTAAACGCGAAGACCGGTTTTTTCGCGCGTATGTCGTTAAGCATGAAAACTTAAAAGATCAGTCTGAAAATCACCTATCAGGAAGCAGGGGTTGGCACATATACATGTTGGCGCTAGCATCTTTCCAAGCGCCTCGGGAGGGGGCGCATCAAAGGGAGAAGATATTATGAAAAAGATGCTGAGCGGTGCCGCCGTCGCCGCCCTTGGCGTTGCCTTCGTGTCCGAGGCCGCAGCCACCGAATGGAACGCCTCGGTCTGGGGCAAGCGCCGCGCCTTTACCGAACATGTCGAAAAACTGGCCGAGTTGGTTTCGGAAAAAACCGGTGGAGAGTTCACGATCAATGTCAGCTATGGCGGCCTGTCGAAGCCGCGCGAGAACCTGGATGGCATCGAGATCGGCGCATTCGAGATTGCGCAGTTCTGTGCCGGTTATCACCGCGACAAAAACCGCGCGATTACCGTACTGGAGCTGCCGTTTCTGGGTGTGAACAATCTGGAAGAAGAGGTTGCCGTCAGCCATGCAGTCTATGATCACCCAGCGGTGGCTGATGAGATGGCGCAATGGAATGCGCGCATTCTGATGACCTCGCCGATGCCGCAGTACAATCTGGTTGGCACCGGCGATCCGCGCGATAACCTGGCGGCGTTCGAGGGCATGCGTGTTCGCGCAACAGGTGGTCTGGGCAAAGCGTTTGAGGCCGTGGGCGGTGTCCCAACCTCTGTCCCTGCGACTGAGGCGTTTAACGCCATGGAATCCGGTGTGGTCGATACGGTCGCCTTCGCGCAGCACGCGCACCTGTCCTTCGGTACGATCAATGAGGCGGACTGGTGGACTGCGAACCTCAACCCCGGCACCGTGAATTGCCCGGTGGTTGCGAATATCGACGCGTATGAAGCGCTGTCGCCTGAGCACCGCGAAGCGCTTGATAGCTCGATTGATGAGGCCATTGAGCATTATCTGGCTAACTATGCTGGGCTTTTGGAGCAATGGGATAGCGTCCTGGAAGAAAAGGGTGTGCAGAAGGTAATGATCGACGACGCGGTCATTGAAGAGTTCCGCGCCAAGGCCGCCGATCCGATCCGCGAACAGTGGATTGCAGATATGAGCGCGCAGGGCCTACCAGCGCAGGACCTCTACGATTTAGTTCAGACTACGCTGACGAAACAGCGCGGCGGCAACTGATCGCATACGCCGGGCGCGTCCTAGCGCCCGGCCTTTCTTGACAAAGGGGATCACCGGAATGGCGGGACAGGCCACGGTGCTGGAGGATGGCAGTCGCCTCAGCCAGATCGATCAGCACTTGCTGAAGTTAGAGCGGGCTCTCGCCTTGATCAGCGGAATAGCCGTCTTTGGACTGATGGTCCTGGCCGTCGTCTCGGTCAGCGGCCGCAACGCGATAAACGCGCCGTTGCCGGGCTATGTGGACTGGATCGAACAGGCGATGCCACTGATCGCCTTTCTCGGCATCTCTTACGTGCAGCGCGATGGCGGCCATATCCGGATGGACATTGTGATCTCGCGTCTGCACGGACGGGCGCTGTGGTTGTTCGAGCTGATCTCGGTAATCCTGATCCTTGTCCTGATGCTGGCATTGGTCTGGGGCAGCTGGTCCCATTTCGACCGATCCTTTGATTTCGGCGCGCCGATGTGGAGCCGCGACAGCTCAATTGACATAGGCATTCCGCTTTGGCCCGCGAAACTGCTGGCCCCGGTGGCGTTCTCGGTCTTGTCACTCCGACTGGTTTTGCAGATCTGGGGCTATGGCCGCGCGTTCGTTCTGGGGCTTGAGGCACCCGTGGCGGTGCCCTTGATCCAAGACGCCGCCGCACAGGCTGCCGCAGAGGCAGAGCAGTTCGAAGGGCAGGACTAACAGATGGACACGATTGACATCGGCCTTTGGGTAACGGCTGGGCTGCTTGTCCTTGTGGTCACGGGCATGCGAGTGGCCTTTGCGGCAGGTCTGGCAGGCTTGTTCGGCTTGGTTTGGATTTTCTGGGCCAAGTTTGGCTACGATCCCGACAGATTTGGCAAGGCTCTCACAGTCGCCGTCAAAACAGCAGGGCAGGTGCCGCATTCGAAGGTTGCCGCCCATACGCTCAGCCTGATTCCGACCTTCATCCTGATCGGCTACCTTGCCTACTACGCGGGCTTGACGCGCGCGCTATTCGAAGCGGCTAAACGATGGATCGCTTGGGTTCCGGGAGGCCTCGCGGTCTCCACCATATTCGCCACGGCAGGCTTTGCCGCCGTCTCTGGTGCCTCGGTCGCCACTTCAGCTGTGTTTGCCCGTATCGCGATTCCCGAAATGCTGAGCGTTGGCTACAACAAGCGCTTCGCTGCGGGCGTCGTCGCCGCTGGCGGGACGCTGGCCTCGCTGATCCCGCCATCAGCTATCCTTGTGATCTATGCCATCATCGTCGAACAGGACGTAGGCAAGCTGCTACTGGCCGGCTTCATTCCCGGAGCGTTTTCTGCCGTGATCTACGGATTGCTCATTGTTGGAATCGCAGTTGTGTTCAAATCCGTTGGCCCTCCGGTCACTGGTTTCACTTGGAAACAGCGGTTCCAAGCGCTGCCCGGGGCGATCCCGATCGTTGCCGTCATTCTGATCATCATCTGCTTCGTCTACAACCCATTCGGAGAACAGGCGTGGGGCACCCCGACCGAAGGCGGAGCCATAGGTGCGTTCATCGTCTTCTGTTTCGCCCTGGTTCATGGCATGCGCTGGCCCGAATTAAAATCGGCTCTGTTAGAGACAGCCAAGCTGACGGCGATGATCTTCTCGATCATCTGGGGCGTGCTGATCTACGTGCGGTTCCTGGGCTTTGCAGACCTTCCGGGTGCATTCTCGGATTGGATCACTTCGCTTGAAATGTCGCCAATGCTAATCCTGATTTGCATCCTACTGGCCTATGCGGTGTTGGGCATGTTCATGGATGCCATCGGGATGTTGCTGTTGACACTGCCAGTCGTCTACCCCGCCGTCATGGCCCTGAACGGAGGCGAAACCGTCAGCGCCGCAGACAGCGCTTTTGGCATGTCTGGCCCGATGTGTGCGATCTGGTTTGGGATTTTGGTGGTGAAAATGGCCGAATTCTGCCTGATCACGCCACCCATTGGGTTGAACTGCTTTGTTGTCGCAGGAGTCCGGCCTGACCTGAGTGTTCAGGATGTCTTCAAGGGGGTCACCCCGTTCTTCCTGGCAGACGCGGCCACCATTGCGCTGCTTGTGGCATTTCCGGGCATCGTCCTCTACTTGCCGTCTTTGGCTGGATAGGGGGTTGCGAGGCTTTGCCTCGCGCTCCAGGAAATTTTTAGCCAGATGAAGCAGGGATCCGCTCTCCAATATCAACGTTGGAGAGCTTCACCTGGCGCGGTCATCGGCGTCCCCGCCTGTACCGCAAAACAAGAGTACCGAGCCTAGGTCAACGATCCGTTTCTTCATCTGGCTAAAAATATCCCGGGGGAGTCGCCCGGAACGGGCGGCGGGGGCAGAGCCCCCTTTTCGACACTGACCCTGCGCAGGATCGAAAGGAAATTAGCCCGCGCGCATGAGCATCCCGAACAGATCGCGGGGATCGTCGGGGTCGGCGAGCATGTCCAGCGGCTCGAAGAAGTCAGTTTCCGCGACCGCGCTCTTGATGACGCGCAGAGCCGAAAAGTCCTCGATGGCGAAGCCGACACTGTCGAAAAGCGTGATCTGCTTATCGTCTGTCCGACCGCGTGCCTGACCTGTCATGACCTGCCACAGTTCAGTGACAGGATGGTCATCTTCCAAAGCCTGAATTTCGCCTTCGATCCGGGTTTGCTCGGGGTATTCCACGAATATCTCAGAGCGTAGAAGGATATCGCGATGCAATTCGGTTTTGCCGGGGCAGTCGCCGCCAATCGCGTTGATGTGGACACCTGGGCCGACCATGTTGTCGGTCAGGATCGTGGCATATTTCTTGTCCGCGGTACAGGTGGTGATGATCTGCGCGCCCTCAATCGCATCTTCCGCGGTTTTGCAAGGCACTACGTTCAGGCCTTTGCCTTGCAGGTTGGCAGCGCATTTGGCGGTGGCGTTCGGGTCCGTATCATAAAGCCGCACGGTGTCGATGCCGCACATGGCTTTGAAGGCCAGGCATTGGAATTCAGACTGCGCGCCATTGCCGATCATGGCCATGGTGGTGGCACCCTTGGGGGCCAGATATCGACCGACCAAAGCCGATGTCGCCGCCGTCCGCAGGGCGGTCAGGATGGTCATCTCGGTCAGAAGTGTCGGGTAGCCCGTGTAGACATCCGCGAGCAGTCCAAAGGCCGTTACTGTTTGCAGCCCTTCGGACGTGTTCTTTGGATGGCCATTGACGTATTTGAACCCGTAGGCCTCACCATCCGATGTTGGCATGAGTTCGATCACCCCATGCGGTGAATGCGCAGGAATTCGCGGGGTCTTGTCAAAGCTTTCCCAGCGTTTGAAATCGGCTTCAATCTGCTCGGCGATCCTTATGATCATCTTTTCGACGCCGACATGGTGAACCAGCCGCATCATGTTGTCGACGGAAACAAAGGGCACCAGGGCTTTGTCAGAAGGTACAGTCATCAGAAACTCCGAGTGGGGCGGTCAAAGATACGGCGTCCCATCAGGGATGCAGCCAGGTCGACCATGAGTTTTGCGGTGCGTCCGCGTTCATCCAGAAAGGGGTTCAACTCGACCAGATCGAGGGAACAGACCAGCCCGCTTTCGTGCAGAAGCTCCATGACAAGATGGGCTTCGCGTTCTGTGGCGCCTCCGGGCACAGTGGTTCCGACAGCCGGCGCGATCGCGGGGTCGAGGAAGTCGACATCCAGCGACACGTGAAGGATGCCGTTCTCAGCCCTCACGCGGTTCAGAAAGGCCATGAGCGGGGCTTTGATCCCATGTTCGTCAATGCTGCGCATATCGGCCAGCATGGCGTGGTTCTTCTCAAGCGAGGCGCGTTCAGCGGGATCGACCGAACGCAACCCGATCATTCCAACGCGATTGGTTGGAACCACGGCAGGCAAGGGTGGAAAATCTTCGAAGCCGGACTGGCCAGTGAAGTAGGCGACAGGTGTTCCATGCAGGTTGCCGCTGTCTGTACTGCCGGGGGTGTGAAAATCGCTATGGGCGTCCAGCCACAGAACGAACAGAGGCCGGTCGACGCGCTGTGCATGATCCGCCATTCCGGTCACGGTTCCCATCGACAAGGCATGATCGCCGCCCATGAAGATTGGCACACCTCGGGGCGAGACTTCGGCAGCGACTCGGGCCAAGGCCTGCGTCCACCCGATGCACTCGGGCAGGGCGAAAAGGTGGGAGTGGTCCGGGGTCTCGACCGCATCCGGGGCGACATCTCCGTAGTCGATAACCGTATGACCAAGATCCGCAAGGGCGTGATCCAGTCCGGCCACGCGGTAGGCATCCGGCCCCATTCGGCAACCCTGCCGACGCTTACCAGCGTCCATGGGGGCACCAACCAAAACTATGTTCTTCGTATCCATATGCTTCATGTAACGTGACAGTCTGTCTTGCGTGAAGAGAGCAAATTGCTCAATAAGAAAGGTGAATATCCAAAAAGGAAGCTATTCATGGACGATTTGGACAACAGACTGCTCAGCGCGTTGCACCGGGATGCGAGGGCATCGCTGTCTGAGCTGGCCGAGACGCTTGGCGTCACGCGCACGACCGTGCGCAGCCGGTTGCAGCGCCTCAAACAATCGGGCGAGATCGTGGGCTTTACTGTTCAGACCAAGCGTGATGTGGCGCAAAGCCCGGTCCGGGGCCTGATGATGCTTGAGATCGAGGGGCGCGGGACCGAACGCACAATGGCCCGGATCGGAGCGCTACGACAGGTGCGCGCCGTGCATTCCACAAATGGCAGCTGGGACCTGATCGCCGAGATCGGTACGGACACGCTGGCCGAACTCGACGAGGTCTTGTTCCAGATCCGCCGTATGGAAGGGATCACCCGGTCTGAGACGAACCTTCTTCTGTCCACGCGCAAAGGAAGGTTCTGAAAACGCTGCGTGAAACGGGCCGTTACGCTTTGTCGGCCAAGGAAATTGTGCCACAGTCGGCGGAGATACAGGCAGGATTGATCGAAGATGACCACTCAGCAGCACGAACCACGGGCCGTGCAATTGGCCGAAAAGATCACCGCATTCCTTGAGAAGCCATGGGTCCGCATCGCCATCCCGATCTTTGTCACCCTGATTGCGCTGACGGTTCTGCATGAGCTGTCTTCTCATGTGAAATGGGCAGACGTTCAGGCGGATATCTCGGAAACGCCTTGGCGCGTGATGTTTTATGCTCTGTGTTGGACGGCGGTCAGCTTCTTTTCGCTATCGCTATACGATGTCTTCGCGGTTCAAAGCGTGGCAGACGGGGAGGTCCCTCTGCCGGTTGCAGGAATGGCCGGAGCCAGCGGCTATGCGGTGTCCAACTGTCTGGGCTTTTCCTACATCACCGGAACGGCCATCCGATATCGGATATATGCGTCTCTGGGCCTTGATCTAAGCCGCGTTGCCGGGGTCATCGCCACGTCCTGGGTGGCGTTCTGGACGGGGCTGGTTTTGGTCCTCGGCTTGCTTTTGACCTTTCACCCCGACGGTATTTCTAACGCGCTGCCGATCAGCGCGACGGTTGAGACCGCCATCGGGTTGGGTCTGCTAGGCGCGTTGATCGCGGTTTTTGTCTGGCTCTCCACCGGTGGGCGTCGGTTAGAGGTTCTGGGGATCGGCTTCCAACTGCCCGGTGGCAAGCTGGCCTCATGCCTGACGCTGGCGGCGATTGGCGATCTGGTCGGGGCCTCCATGGTCCTTTACGTACTGATGCCGGACGACCTTGGGATTGGGTATCCGTATTTCTTCACCATCTTCATCGCCGCGATTGCCGTTGGGATTGTCAGTCATGCACCGGGCGGTATCGGGGTGTTTGAGGCGACGCTGATCGCGGGGCTGGGTGCCTCGGGTCGGTCGGATGTTATTGCGGCGCTGCTGCTTTACCGCGTCGTTTACACGTTCCTGCCTTTCGCCATCGCCAGCCTGTCCATCGCAGTCGCCTCGGCGCTGACCCAGCGCCATCGGATCATCGGGGCCGGGACATGGGTGTACCGCGCCATTCGTCCCATTGTGCCGATGGTTGCGGCGGGGGTGACTGCGGTTGCTGGGATCATCCTGCTGGTCTCGGGCGCGTTGCCGACGGACAGCAAAAGCCTGAGTGCTTTGCGCGAGGTTTTGCCATTGTCCTTTGTCGAGGCCTCGCACCTGGCCGGCAGCGCCGTGGGTGTTCTGCTGCTGCTTGTGTCGCGCGGGCTGTTCCGCAAGCTCTACCGCGCGTGGGTGGTCGCAATGCTGTTGATGGTCGCGGGCTTCGCCGCGTCCCTGGCCAAGGGTTTGGATACGCATGAGGCGTTGGGCATGTTGGCCACGATCGCCGTTTTGGCGCTGTTCCGTGGCGCGTTCTACCGCGTCAGCGGTGCGTCGATCTTTCGGTTGAATATCCCTTGGCTTGTCAGTGTTGTGGCGCTGCTAGCTGTTATCTTCTGGATTGGCCTGTTCGCCTATTCCCACGTGCAATACCAGAATGCCTTGTGGTGGGAGTTCGCGTGGAACGGCGATGCCTCCCGGTTCCTGCGCTCCAGCCTCGTGGTGGCAGTCATCCTCGGGATTGTGGCCGTTACGTCCTTGTTCGGGCGTGAAATCCCAGCGCCGGTGCGCACGGAGATCCCCGAATGCGTCCAAAAACTGGTGATGGAGAGCGAAGATACCGAGGCTCAGATTTCCCTGACCGGTGACAAGCAATTCCTGATTGCGCCAGACGAGTCTGCGTTCATCGCCTATGCCGACACGGGCAATGCCATCATCTCAAAGGGTGAGCCTGTGGGCGATGAAGCGGCTGGCAAGCAACTGATCTGGCAACTGCGTGAAATGGCGGATCGAGAAGGCAAGCTTTGCGCTTTCTACAGCGTCTCGACCAAATACCTGCCGACGTTTCTGGACCTCGGCCTGTCGATTCTAAAGATCGGAGAAGTCGCGCGCGTACCGTTGAAAGACTTCTCACTGGACGGCAAATCCCGCAAACGCTTCCGTCAGGCCAAGAACCGAGCCGAGCGGGAAGCCTATGTGTTCGAGATCATTCCAAAGGAAGACCTTGCGCCCATTCTGCCGGAACTGAGGGCGATTTCCGATCACTGGCTGGAGCAAAAAGCAGGGGCGGAGAAAGGGTTCGCCTTGGGTGGTTTTGACGATGAATACCTGTCCTACTTCGACCACGCCGTTTTGCGGAACGGAGAAACCGGTAAGATCATGGCTTTCGCCAACCTGTTTCAAGGTGGCCACAAATCCGAGCTTTCTCTGGATCTGATGCGCTACGAGCCGGACAGCCCCAGCTTTGTCATGGATGCCTTGTTCGCCGAGATGATGTCCTGGGGGGCCGAGCAGGGGTTCCACTGGTTCTCACTTGGCGCAGCGCCGTTCTCAGGGATCGAGAACCGTCAGCTCGCCTCCCTTTGGAATCGGATCGGCGGGTTCGTCTACGAACATGGTGAGCAATTCTATCACTTCGAAGGGCTGCGCGCGTTTAAACAGAAGTTCGATCCGGAATGGAGCCCGAACTACCTCGCCAGCCCCGGAGGGCTTGCCGCGCCGCGTATCCTTTATGAGGTGAACATCCTGATCTCGGGCGGCCTGCGGGGCCTGACCAAGTAGTGCGAGCGTTTCGGATTTAGTTTGAGACGCCAATACCCTGCCATGCCTCCGGCACTCTCGCGACATTGGCGTCGCCCATTGATTTAAGTGAAACCCGAAACGCTCTAGTTCAAGCTAGCGCGGGTCGGGGTTTCCTGCAGCAGGTCGCCCCAATCGGTGCGGTAAGCCATCTCCGCCAGAACGGTATCAGGCAGGAACTCTCTGTTCTCGCGAATCTGCCAGCCGCCTCCGAGACCTTTGTAGACAGCGACGAGATTGCTGGAGACCTGTTGACGCGCCTCGATCAGATTGGCCTGAGACCGCAACAGGGCGGTCTGCGTGTTCAAAATGCGGGAGTAGTCGGCGATCCCATCGGTGTATTGATTGACGGCGATTTCTGCTGCCTTGCGCGAGGCATCGACGCTCTGCTGATAGAACCCAACTTGCTTGCGCGCCTGTGCATAGGCGACCATGGCGCTTTCGACCTCGGAATAGGCGGTCAAAACGGTGTTCTGATAATTTGCGATCAGCGCCTGATAGGCAGCATCCTGCGCCCGGACGTTGTTCTTGATGCGGCCATAGTTCAGTACGTTCCAAACGACGCCCGCGCTGGCAAGGCCTGTAGTGCTGTTCGAACTGAACAGGTTTCGCCCGCCTGAGGCCTGCAACCCGACCGATCCGGACAGAATGAACTGCGGGTAGAGATCTGCCATGGCAATGCCGACCTCGGCCGATTGCGTAGCTGCGGCCAGCTCGGCGGCTCTCACGTCCGGTCGACGACGCAGCAGCTCAGCCGGGACACCAACCGCGACGTTGGACCGGGCCGAGGGGATGCGACCGGAATTCCCCAGAAGGCTGGACATGCGCGAGGGCGTGGTTCCCAGCAATACGGCCAGAGCGTTCTTGGTTTGCTGGAGATCGCTCTCAAGCTCGGGCACCAGGGCTTTGGTGTTGTTTAGCAGAGCAGTAGATTCTTGCACGTCCAACTCGGTGGTGATGCCGTTGTTGAACCGCAATTGGGTCAGGTCTGCCGATTCCTGCTGTAGCGTGATGTTCTCACGGGCGACGCCCAGCGACTCCTGCAAGGCGCGGATGTTGACATAAAGCGCAGCGACATCGCCCGTCAGCGTCACCAACGCGTCATCATAGTTCGCCACCTGCAACGCCAAGTTCGACCGCGCCGCCTGAACACCGCGCCGCTGTGCGCCCCAAACGTCCAATTCCCACTGCGCATCAAACCCAGCCTGAGAGGTCGAGAATTCGGTATCCAGTGGAATGATCCGGTTGATATCGGCAATGGGCCCAAGATTGTCGCTGATCTGCCGCCGCTCTGTCGAGGCCCCGAGGACCTGCGACTGCGGATACAACTCGCCAAAGGCGATGCCCAACTGCGCCCGCGCCTGCAGGACCCGCGCGCCAGCGACCTGTAGGGACAGGTTCTGGGCATAGGCCTCGGCGATTAGTCTGTTGAGGGTGGGGTCATTGAACGTCTCCCACCACTTCACGACCGGCGCGCTGCGCGATGTCAGGCCGCTTTGCCCGGTGCTGGGGCTGTTCACCTCGATCCACTGTTTCACGACCGGAGAGTTCGGGCGCACGAAATCCGGACCAACCGGCGCGCAAGCCGTCAGAAACGCGGCGCATAGGGCTGTTCCCATCAAGTGTCGAAAGGGGGTTGCCCGTGTCATGATGCGCGTCCTCAAATGTCCAGCGGTCGAATGAAATTGGCGAAGGAATACAGGCGGATGTTGATGCGCCGCAGAAACTCAAAGCTTTTACCCTGACCGGTGTAGATCGCCACCGCCGCGTGGCCGCCAGCGGGCAGGATGTGCTCTTCCGGCAGATCGACGGTGATCTGTACCGCAATTCGTCCGGGCAGCTTGGGCAGCTCAAAGCCGGGCAGGCGGCCTGAGGGCAGGTACTGGCCTTGACGGGTGGCCCACCAGATCGCCTCGACTTTGCCGGTCAGGATTTCACCGGGATAGAGGTCTAGTGCCACCTCAACTTCTTGCCCTACCTCAACAAATTTCAGATTTTGCTGCCGGAAGGTTGCCAGAAGATAGGGGCTGTCTTCGGTGACGAAACTGGCTATCGCACCCAGACGAATGTCACCCACCACCAAACCCGGACGGGCCTGTTGTGAGACGATCATGCCGTTTTCCGGGGCATAGATCGTGGTGTTATCCAGAAAATACTGGGCCTCGGACAGCTGCGCCTGTGCTTGCAGGATGCCTGTGTTTACGCCGTCAATCTGTGACGCCTGCGCCAGCTTTGCTTTCTCAAGATTGGCTTCCGCCTGTTTGACCGAGGCTGTATCCTCGGCCACCTGTTCGTTCCAGCGATCCAGCTCATCCTGACGGGCACCGCCTGCGGGTACCAGGTTCTCATACCGGGCCTGCTGGGTGAGCGCATAGGCAAGCTGCGCGTTGGCGCGTTCCACAGCTTCGGTTGAGGCCACAACGTCCTGTTCTAGAATCTTGGCGTTCTGCTCGGCGGCGACCAGTTGCGCCTTGGCATTGTCGACGGCCAGCGAAAACACGGTATCGTCAAAACGATAGAGCGGGTCGCCCTTTGTGATCTGCGTGTTCGGCTCGACTAAGACTTCGGTCAGAATCGTCGGCTGCGTCAATTTTGGCACGATTTGAATCGTGGACCGCACCACATGGCTGTCGACCGAGAAGGGCTGAAAGAAACGCAGCGCGACGAGGAAGATCAGCAGCAAATGCGCCCCTACCCAGAAGGACACAATCCCCCAGGCAATGTTGAACTTGAGCCACTCCATCTTGAAGAAGATGAACCAGACGAAAATGATGTAGAACAGCGTAATGCCGAGGGCGACGAACATGTCTGAGTGTTTCCTTTGGCCTTAGCTTTTCTGTGTCTCGTCGGGCGCAGCCTGGTATTCTTCTTTAACCGTACCACCGAGGCGTTCGATATCCTTGCGGATGGCGTCTTTCTCCTCGTCCGGACCGCGGCGCATGTCGACCGTAACACCATCGTGGAACGCCCACATAAAAGCATGAACCCACGGGACAACGGCCAAAAAACCCATCCATCCCATGATCTTGACGGCTTCGGCATGTGGATGATTACGCTTGATCGCGATCCGTCCGGGCAGCCCCATAAGGAAAAGAAACAGCGCCATCACCGCTGCCAGAAGCAGGATCAATGCCACGAATGTCAAATAGTCGTAGTAGCCTAGCGGCTGCCCCAAAAGTCCCATGCTCGATGCCTCCTGTAGGGAAGGTTGTCTCATCCTCAGACGTAGGCCCCTGTCTCGTCAATGACTTTGTTTTGGGACCTAGCGTTTCCGTGGTTGAGACACAGCGGATCAATCAGGACAAACGATCAGTCCCGTGCCCCATTCAGCGCATTTTGCCGCGAGGTCGGGGGTAAGCGGTTGATCGGTGTAGAAGCCATCAATCTCGGCCAGCGAGGTGATGCGGGCAGGGGCAAGTCGCTGGAACTTTGAGTGGTCGGCCACCAGCAGAGTGCGCCGGGCCTGCGCGATGATCGTCTGGCTGACATGGACTTCCTGAAAGTCGAAATCCAGCAGATCACCATCGGGATCCAGCGCCGAGCATCCGATCACCGCATAGTCGAACTTGAACTGACGGATGGTCGAGACGGTAAGATTGCCCACCAGCCCTCCGTCCGAGCGGCGCAGGACACCACCGGCCACAACAATCTCGCAATCTGGGTTTTCGACGAGAATATTGGCGACGTTCGTATTGTTCGTCACCACCATCAAGTCCTTGTGGTTCAGCAACTGTCGCGCCACGGCCTCAGTCGAGGTGCCGATATTCATGAAGACCGACGCGCCGTCCGGAATGTCATTGGCGCAGGCCTTCGCCATTCTGACCTTCGCGTCTGCATTCAGGGTGCGGCGGTCCTCATACCCAATGTTGGAGACGCCGGAGCGTAGGACAGCCCCACCGTGGACGCGGTCCAGCTTACCGGCATCTGCCAGCTCGGACAGGTCGCGGCGGATTGTCTGAACCGTCACGCCAAACCGCTCGGCCAAACCATCGACGGTAACGCGGCCCTCGGTGCTGGCGATCTCAAGAATGTCGGATTGGCGAAAAGAGAGCGACATGTTTGGACCCATTCAGATGATGTGTTTTCGTTTTTCTTCTTTTGGCCAAAATAAGCAAGCGGCCGTGCAGAATTTTCATAGTTGTGTTGCAAAACGAAAATAAGCGAACATAAACATTGATTGTACGAATGCAGTGCTGATTAATGCGCGCAACCAGATTGGATAGGGAATCACAAGCCATGCAAGCGACGGACGATCAGATCAACGACCTGTTCATCATCGGCGGTGGGATCAACGGATGCGGCATTGCACGGGATGCGGCGGGTCGGGGTCTGTCTGTCACCTTGGCTGAGATGAATGATCTCGCTTCGGCAACGTCATCAGCCTCGACCAAACTGTTTCATGGTGGGCTGCGCTATCTGGAGTATTTTGAGATCCGGTTGGTGCGCGAGGCGCTGATCGAGCGTGAGACGTTGCTGCGTGCAATGCCTCATATCAGTTGGCCGATGCGCTTTGTGCTGCCCTATCACAAAGACATGCGCTTTGATTCCGAGACGCCGACATCGAAGCTGCTCAGCACCGTCATGCCTTGGATGCGCGGGCGTCGCCCCGCGTGGCTGATCCGTCTGGGTCTGTTCATGTACGACAACCTTGGGGGGCGTAAAATTTTGCCGGGAACGAAGTCGCTGGATCTGCGCAGCGCGCCGGAAGGCGGTCCTTTGCAGGACAAGTTCGAAACAGCCTATGAATACTCGGACTGCTGGATTGAAGATGCGCGGCTGGTGGTGCTCAATGCGCGCGACGCCGAATCCCGCGGTGCGCGGATCATGGTGCGGACCGAAGTTGTCTCGGCTGAACGCGTCGACGAGTTGTGGCATGTCACCATCCGCGACCGGGCGACCGGGGAAAGCCAGCTGGTCCGTGCAAGAATGCTGATCAATGCAGGCGGCCCGTGGGTGGGGGACATCATCCAGACCAAAATCCGGGTGAACTCGCGCGAGGGGGTTCGTCTGGTGCGCGGCAGTCATATCGTGACAAAGAAGCTGTACGATCACGACAAGTGTTATTTCTTCCAAGGCGAGGATGGCCGCATCATCTTTGCCATTCCCTATGAGCAGGATTTTACCCTGATCGGTACGACGGATCAGGACCATTCGGATCCCTCTGAGCCTCCGGTCTGCACCGAGGCCGAGCAGAAATACCTATGCGAGTTCGCAACCAAGTATTTCAAGAAACCGGTGACGCAAGACGATATCGTCTGGACCTATTCCGGCGTACGGCCGCTCTATGATGATGGGGCCAGCAGCGCGACGGCGGCGACGCGGGACTATACCTTGAAGGTTGATGCGCAGGGTGGGGCGCCTGTTTTGAACGTGTTCGGAGGCAAGATCACGACCTACCGTCGTCTGGCGGAAAGCGCGCTTGAGAAAGTCGCCGAGCATTTCCCAAACCTTCCCGGATCCTGGACAGCGGGCGTGTCTTTGCCAGGTGGAGACTTTCCCGTCGATGGCGTGCAGGACCTCAAGCAGACGTTGATCCAGGACTATCCGTTCCTCACTGAAAAATGGGCGGCTCGTCTGATCCGCGCGTACGGTACAGAGGCGCGTGCCGTGTTGGGGGAAGCACAAGACGCTGCTGATTTGGGTGAAGACTTCGGTGCAACCCTCACCGCGCGAGAACTCGAATGGCTGATGGACAAAGAATACGCTCTCAGCGCCGAGGATGTGGTCTGGCGTCGCAACAAGCTGGGGCTGCGGTTGAGTGCTGACCAGATCGCGCGCATTGACCAGTGGATGTCGGAGCGGTTGAAAACGGACGATGCGGCATAAAAAAAGCCCCGCCGATTTGGCGGGGCTTTTTCTTAGGCGGTTTCCTCGGACGGGCCGGGATCATTCTTGCTGCCCTTGATCCATTCCCGCAGCCCCTGCATCAGGGCGTAGAGGACTGGCACAAGGATTACGCCGACCAATGTAGCGGCCAGCATGCCGCCGAACACGGCGACACCGATGGCTTTCTGGCTGGCCGCCCCCGCGCCATTGGCGGCCAATAGCGGGACAACCCCCAGCAGGAAGGAAAGCGCCGTCATCATCACGGCTCGGAAACGCTGATAGGCGGCCTCGGCAGCGGCGTCCTTGATCGACAGACCTTTGGCGCGTTGCTCCATCGCGAACTCGACGATCAGAATGCCGTTCTTTGAGGCAAGCCCCACCAGCATGATCATCCCGATCTGCGTATAGAGGTTGATGTCACTACCTACAATCGCCACGGCCGCGACCGCACCGAACAGGGCGACAATCACCGACAGCAGGATCGACACCGGCAAGGTCCAACTTTCGTATTGGCCCACCAGGAACAGGTAGCCAAACAGGATCGCCAGCCCAAGGATCACGATGACCAGACCGCCCGAGGCTAGTTGCTGTTGTGCCGTGCCGGTCCATTCAAAGGCATAGCCGGGGGGCAGGGCGGTTGCGGATTCCTCGGTCATCACATTGATCGCGTCACCGGTGGACAGGCCCGGAGCGGGCACCGCCGTCACCGTTGCCGAACGGAACAGGTTGTGCCGTTTCAGCAAGACCGGTCCCAACACATTTTCCACGTCAATCAACGTGCCCAGAGGCACCATCTCACCCTGTTGCGAGCGGACATATAGGTTCGAGATATCCTCGACATTGTCGCGATAGGTGCCATCAGCCTGAATCATCACGCGGTAGACACGACCGAACAGGTTGAAGTCGTTCACGTAGTAGGACCCCAGCTGCGCCTGCATCGTCTGGAAAATCTCGGCGACCGAGACCTGCAGGGTCTTGGCCTTTTCCCGATCCAGATCAACAAAAAGCTGCGGAACGTTGGCGCGGAAGGTCGTGTAGGATTGGCCGATCTCGGGCCGCTGGTTCGCCGCGTAAACGAATGAACCAACAGCCGAAGCCAAGTCCTGAGGCGTGCCACCGCCGGTCTGCTGCACCTCCATCTCGACACCGGCCGACATGCCGAGGCCCTGAATGGGCGGTGGGTTAAAGGCCACAATCGAAGCCGCGGATTCCCCGTTCGCGATTGCAAGCACCCTGGCGAGGATGGCGTCGGCACTCAGGTCTTCTTCCTGCCGGTCGGCCCAGTTTTCGAGGTTGACGAAAATCGCCGCGCCGTTGGTCGTGGTGCCGTTCAGCAGCGAGAAGCCGTTGATCAGAACGGTGCTGGCAACGCCCGGAATTTCGCGGATCTGGTCGTCCACACGGGCCGAGATCGTCTCGGTCCGTTCCAGCGTTGCCGCATCGGGCAGCTGGATGTCGACGAACAGATAGCCATTGTCCTCAAGTGGGATAAACCCGCTTGAGGTATTGGACATGATCGTCCCGGTTCCCATTCCCAAAGCGATAATCATACCCAACGCGACAATCGGCAAGATCAGCAATTTACGCACGATGGCGACATAGCCGTTTCGGACGGTTCCGATCAGCCCTTCGAACAACGCCAGCAGCCCTTTGGGCGGACCGGAGCGTGCGCGCAGAACCAAGCCACACAGGGCAGGCGACAGGGTCAGAGCGTTAATGGACGAGATCACAACCGCCGTCGAAATCGTCACGGCAAACTGCGAATACAGCCTGCCCGAGATGCCCGGCATGAAGGTCACCGGTACGAACACGGCCAGCAGCACCAACGTTGTTGCGATAACGGGGCCGGTGATCTGGCCCATCGCCTTACGGGTCGCTTCGGCGGGGGGGAGCCCCTCATCCGCGATGATCCGCTCGACGTTTTCGACGACCACGATGGCGTCATCCACCACGATCCCGATGGCCAGAACCAAAGCGAACAGCGAAATCGTGTTCAGCGACATTCCGAAGGCCAGTAGGAAGGCGAATGTCCCGATCAACGAGACCGGGATCGCCACCGCTGGAATGATCGTCGCCCGCCAACTGCCCAGGAACACGAACACGACCGAGATCACCAGAATGAAGGTCAGGATCAGCGTCGAGACCACATCGTTCAGCGAGGCTTCGACAAAGTCGGTGGTGTTGAAGGGAACACTGTATTCCACGTCTGTGGGGAAGGACCGGGACAGGCGGTCAAGCTCGGCCTGCACCCGCTCGGACACGGCAAGCGCGTTAGCGCCGGGGGCCTGGTAAATGCCGATCACGGTCGCCGGCACCGCATCGAAATAGCCGGAGGCCGCATAGTACTCGGCGCCCAATTCAACGCGTCCAATGTCACGTACGCGCACAATGGAACCGGCGTCACCCGTTCGAATTACGATGTCACCAAATTCTTCTGCCGATGTCAGGCGCCCTTTGGTTTTGATCGTGTATTGAAAGGTCTGTCCCTCGGGCACCGGAGGCGCACCGATTGAGCCTGCGGAGACTTCGATATTCTGTTCGCGAATGGCATTGATCACATCGCCGGGCGTGATCGACAGAGCGGCCATCTGGTCGGGATCCATCCAGATCCGCATGGCGTATTCCAGATTGGTTAGAACGTCCGCCTTACCTACACCCTGAACCCTCGCCAAAGCGTCTTTCAGGTTGATCGAGGCATAGTTGGACAGAAACACGCTGTCATATGTGCCATTGGGCGAGGTCAGAGTGACCAGCAGCAGCATGTTGGTTGATGCTTTCTGCGTCACCACGCCGGATGAGGTTACCTCGGACGGAAGTGACGACATAGCCTGCGCCACGCGGTTCTGCACGTTGACCGAGGCGATATCTGGGTCAGTGCCGACCTCAAAGGTAACGTTCAACGAATAGGAGCCGTTGTCGGATGAGGTCGACGTCATGTAGATCATGTCGTCCACACCATTGACCTGCGCCTCGATGGGCGCGGCGACGGTGTTTTCCACTGTCTCGGCATTGGCGCCGGTATAGGTGGTCGAGACGCTGACAACCGGAGGTGTGATGTCCGGGAACTGGGCGACCGGCAGAACCATATAGCCGATACTGCCCATGATCGTCAGGACGAGAGAAATGACAAGCGCCAGCTTGGGCCGGCTGATGAACAGGGCTGAGAACATGCCTTATTCTCCCGGCTGCTCGGACGCGACAACCGCGTCCACCGCCACGCCGGGGCGCACGCGTTGCAGGCCCTCGACAATCACGCTTTCACCTTCGCGCAGACCTTCCGAGACGATTATGGCCGTGCCCACGGAGTCGCCGGTCGTGATATAGCGCTGTTCGACCATCTGCTGGTCATTGACAACCAGTACGAACTCGCCGCGCTGGTCACGCTGTAATGCTGCCTGAGGGATCAGGACCTGAAGGGTCGGCTCCAGTGCCTCGATCTGCACATTCACGAACGCGCCGTCGATGATCAGGCGATCTGCGTTGTCAAACTCGGCCCGCACCGTAATGGCGCCGGTCAGCGGATCGATGCGGTTGTCGACAAAGACGATCTCACCGGTTTCATCCAGCTCGGTTCCGTTCGGCAGAATGACATGCACATTGGGGCTTTTGTTACTTTCCGCCAGAGAGGCAGCACTTTCACCAACCTGTTGAAGAACCGAGGTAAACTGTTTCTCATTCAAGGAAAAGTTTACATATATCGGCGCTTCGCTGACCAAGTTAACCAGCGGTGGGTTCGTGGGGCCAACCACATCGCCTACACTCGTGGTGACCCGGCCTAGGCGACCGGTAAAGGGCGCGTGGATCTCGGTATAGCTGAGGTCCAGCTCAGCTTGCTGAATAGCGGCGTTTGCGGCTTTGACCTCGGCCTCGGCGACCAGTTCGTTGGCACGCGCGATGTCACGTTCTGACTCTGGGGTTGCGTCGCGTCTAAAGAGTTCCTCTTTCCGCGCGAGATCGACCTTGGCCAGCTCCAAATTGGCTTCGGCGCGGTCAAGATCTGCTTTCCGCGCCTCAAGCGTCGCCTCATAGAGGTCCGGTTCGATCTTGAACAGCAGATCGCCCTCGGTCACCAGGGCGCCATCTTCGACCTCCTGACTATCAAGAAATCCGCTGACGCGCGCGACGATGTCGACCTTATTGATGGCTTCTGCACGGCCGATAAAGCTTGCCTCGTCGGTGATCTCTTCGGTGTAGGCTGCGGCGATCGACACTTTTGCGGCGGGCGCTTCACTTTCGTCTTGCCCAAATGCCGGATAGCCAAAACCGATGCATGACAAAATGACTAGAGGACGGCACAGTGCGGTGACAGCACCACGAGACCGGTTGCGGGGCTGCTTCAGAGCGACGGACATGTCAAAAGCCTCATACATTTCAAAAAACTGAGCCTATACGCAGCCTTAAAAAGCGACGAGTCGGCAGAACTTGAGGGCAGGATGGCCGTTTTGCAAACATATCTCAAGGTGATTGAAGGATTGGGATGGTTGGTGGGTTGCGAAAATCCCGTGCAACCAGACCGGTTTACGGAGTGCGTGCTGTTTGAAGGGCCCAAAAGAAAGGGGGCCGTCGAGGCCCCCGTTTCAGAACTTCATGCAGCTTGTGTCAGTCGCGCGTACCTGCAAATTTCGCCTGCCACTCTTCGCGATCCTCGTCGGCGATCTTGGCGAACAGGACATCAGGTACCGAGAACGCATGACCTGCGGGCAGGGCGTTCAGCGCGGCCTCGACATCTTCGGGCCAGCTTGTATCTAGCGTATTCATTGCACTCAGCATCTTTGCCGAGGCATCGGGAATAAAGGGCGCGCTCAAAACCGCATAGAGGCGGATCAGGTTGAGACCAAGGCGTACCTGTGCGGCCGCTTGCTCGGGGTCTTCCTTGAAGGTCGACCACGGGGCTGCGGATTGCAGGTATTCGTTACCGGCCACCCAGATCGCCCGCAGCTCTTGCGCGGACTTGCGGACTTCCATGGCTTCCATATGGCCTTCATAGGCGCGAACGCGGTGGGTGAAGTCGGCGATCAACTCTTGTTCACGCGCGCCGAATGTACCGCCTTCGGGCACGACTTCGCCGAATTTCGAGCGGCAGAACTTGGTAATTCGGCTGACGAAGTTGCCCAGTACGTCGGCGAGGTCTTTATTCACCGATTGCTGGAAGTTTTCCCACGTAAACTCACTGTCGCTGCTTTCCGGCGCATGGCTCAGCAGCCACCAGCGCCAGTAGTCGGCGGGCAGAATGGCCAGCGCCTGATCCATGAACACGCCTCGACCCTGCGAGGTTGAGAACTGACCACCGTCATAGTTCAGGTAGTTGAAGGATTTCAGGTGGTCGACCATCTTCCACGGCTCGCCCGAACCCAGAATGGTGGCCGGGAAGCTGAGCGTGTGGAAGGGCACGTTGTCCTTGCCCATGAACTGCACGTAACGCACGTCGTCCGCACCTTTGTCGGTGCGCCACCAGCGTTCCCAATCCGCATCCGTCTTGTCATTCGCGTCGGCCCATTCCTTGGCGCATGCGATGTATTCGATCGGCGCGTCGAACCAGACATAGAAGACCTTGCCCTCCATCCCAGGCCAGTCCTGATCGCCTTTCTTGACCGGAACACCCCAGTCCAGATCGCGGGTGATGCCGCGATCCTGCAGGCCATCTCCGTCGTGCAGCCATTTCTTGGCAATGGATGTGGTCAGGATCGGCCAATCGGTCTTGCTGTCGATCCAGGCATCCAGCTGATCCTTCATCGCCGATTGGCGCAGATACAGGTGCTTGGTCTCGCGCACCTCAAGATCAGTCGAGCCGCTGATCGCGCTGCGAGGCTCGATCAGATCGGTCGGGTCCAGCTGCTTGGTGCAGTTCTCACACTGGTCGCCACGCGCGCGGTCGTAGCCGCAATTGGGGCAGGTGCCTTCGATATAGCGATCCGGCAGGAACCGGCCATCGGCGTTTGAGTAGACCTGCTTTTCACTGACCTCACGGATCAAACCGGCTTCGTCCAACTTGCCAGCGAAGTGCTGCGTCAGGTGTCGGTTCTGTTCGCTGGACGAACGACCAAAGTGGTCGAAGCTCAGGCCAAATCGTTTGGCGATATCGGCCTGCACGGCATACATATCGGCGCAATACTCGGCGACGGGCTTGCCCGCCTTGGCCGCGGCCAGTTCGGCCGGGGTGCCGTGTTCGTCGGTAGCGCACAGGAACATGACCTCATTCCCCCGGCCACGCTGGTAACGTGCGTACAGGTCGGCAGGCAATTGCGAGCCGATCAGGTTACCGAGGTGCTTGATCCCGTTGATGTAGGGGATCGCCGAAGTGATGAGAATCCGAGCCATTTTGCGTGTCCACGTAACTGTCTGCGCGCCCGTCTACCTTATGTAACCGGTCAGCAAAAGACCGGGTTTGTCATGGATGGCACGAAAACCATGGTTGCGGTGAAAAAAGGCCCCACGACCAAATTGTCGATTGTATTCGGGCAAGGGCGCGCGATACCCTTTTGGTGGCCAATTTAATTTCGGCCTTTTGATTTATTATTGCACGACGTTCTGCGCCCTTTTCATGCGAAAGAACTTCGATTCCATGGTGTTTGTTTATTTCGATTTTCTTCTCCAAAGCGCATTCACGCCCTTTACGATGGCGCTTGCGCTGCTGTTTGGCCTGTTGGGGGGCGAGGTCATCGCCGCGCTTTTTGGTGGAAGTCTTCTGGCAAGCGAAGGTCTGGTCGAACTAAAGGCCCCCGGTTCGAGTGTTGCGGATTTCGATCTTGATATCGAAGCAGGCATTGATCTGAGTGCGTTGGAACTGGCCGAGATCGAGGGCGAGGCTCCGGCGGCCTCTGCAACAGGAACTCTGACGCGGTTGGGGATTGGCGATGTGCCGGCCATGATCTGGCTGGTGGTCTTGTTGGCCGGTTTTGCGATGTCTGGGATTGGCGTTCAACTGATCGTCGAGGATCTGTTGGGCTCTGATTGGCCTGTTGGGTTGGCCACCATCCCGGCGGGTATTTTTAGCCTTTGGTTTGCGCGCGGTTTCGGCCCGGTTTTTACTCGTTTGTTGACAAAAACCAAAACGGACGGAATGCCTGAACGGGAGCTGGCACGGCGCAGGGGGGTAGTGACCCAAGGGTCTGCGTCGCGCGGACAACCGGCTGAGGTGCGTGTCATGGATCGGTTCGGCAATGCGCATTACGTGAAGGCAGAGCCGTTGCAGGACCGGGATACGCTTGAGCAAGGCACGGACGTTCTTGTTCTGCGGGACAGATTCCTTGACCGTTTCGTGCTGGTCGGACTGTCCGATAGAACAGATCTCCAATCCGTAGAACCATAGCACCAAGGGTGTTTCGTCGCTGCCTCTATTCCTCGCGCGAGCGTTTCAACAAACGCCCAATCGTGAAGGATGTTCTGGGGGCATAGACATAGTTCGTTCGCTCTTCCGGGGTGGGGCGCGAACGCATACGGGCCAGACCAAAGACGATCAGGCCCAAATGACCAACAGCGACAAAGGCGAACAGGGCGCCCGGGCCGAATTTCTCGATCAACGTGGAGGAGATGTAGGGCGAGGCAATCGCGCCCAGAGCGTACCAGAACATCAGCGCCGCAGACAGCTCGACTCGTTGCTCAGTGGTGGCAAAGTCGTTGGCATGGGCCGAAGAGACTGAGAAGATCGGGAAGGTGGTGAACCCGAACACCCATGCCGCCAGCATCACCCCGAGCGTCCCAGTGTTGCTGGCCATCATGGTTATTCCACAACTCAAAACCGCAGCGGCAGACAACCAGATCAGCACCCAGCGCCGGTCATATTTATCCGCAAGCCATCCCATCGGGTACTGCGCCATCGCGCCACCCAAAACAAATGAGGCGAGGAAGAAGGCGATCTGATCAATGCCCAGCCCGACCTCTTGCCCGTAGACGGGGCCGACCATACGGAATGAGGCAGAGCTGAGCGCCGCAACAATCACTCCGGCAACCGCCAGAGGCGAACTGCGCCAGGCCAATTTGGGGCGCAGGCGCGGAGCGTCTGGGGTTGCGGGTTGGCTGGCGCGTGTCAGGGTCAGCGGCAGCAAGGAGGCGCAACACAGAATCGCCAGCAGATTGTACGAGACGTAAGAGGCAGGCGGCAGGACCGCGATGATCAACTGCGCGCACAGCGATGCACCCATATCAGCGATGCGATAGGTGCCCATGGCGCGTCCACGGGTCTCATTTGTGACTTTTGCGTTCAGCCAGGCCTCGATCACCGTGTAACACCCGGCGACACAGGTGCCGGACGCGATCCTGAGGAACGCCCAGACATAGGGGTTTTCTGTCAGGGTATGGCCAATCAGGCCCATCGCGCCCAGTGCGGTGCACACGGCAAAGGCGCGGGAATGCCCGACGCTGCCCATCAGGCGCGGTGCCCACCAGCAACCAACAAAGAAACCGATGAAATGCGCCGAGCCCAACAGACCGATTTGTTCGGTGGTGAAGTTCAGGGTGATGCCGGAAATGGCATCGAGCGGCCCAACGCCGCCGGTCGACAGTTGCAGCAGAATGACAGAAAGGAATAGGGCGGCAAAGGAAATGATCGTGCGCATGATGGGTCCACCTTGGCGAGGCTTTCAGACAATGCGCGCAGCTATTCGACGTCAAGGAGTCGTTTTTGAACTTTCGCCTTTGGTCAGAGGCGGCTGATCTCGGCTCGAATGTCCAGTGTGACGGTGTCATTCACCAGATCAGGATAGCCCGAGGCTCCAAAGTCGTGCCGGTTCAGTGCTCCCTTTAGGCTAATCGACAGGCGATCCAGATCACCCGCCGCTGTGCCTGGCGGCCGGTAGAGGCTGGCTTGCAAAGTGATCGGACGCGTCACTCCCCGAACTGCCAGGTCCCCGGTGATACGGGCCCCGCCCGAGATGCGCCCATCCTGCCCAAGCTCGATTCCGGTTGAGACGAAGGTGATGGTCGGATGGCTTTCGGCGTCCAGAACACTGGGGCTGAGCATCGGCGCGCGCGCGAAGGGCAGTCGGGTCTTGGCTTTGCTCACGTCCAATGCCACCTGCACCCGGCTGTTTTGCAGGCGGGTCGTATCCACTTGAACATCCGTTGTCCGGATCGGCATGGTACCGCTTTGCGCGACGCCGGACAGATCGAAGCTGAAACCAACCTTCGTATCGCTTTCCGACAGGGCATAGGGGCTGAGCGCTGCATGCAGCGTTTGGGCGAAGGGTAGGGTCGCCAGCCCTGCAAGAATGGCACGTCGGTTCAAATCTCTCATGACCGGACGCTAGGGCGCGCGGCCCCTTGGACCAACAAAAAAATGCGTGATCAGCTGCGCTCAGTCCACGGCAGCGATCTGGTCAAGCTGCAACCCGGCGCGCGGTTTGATCTGCGTGGCCGTCCAACTGACCGGAGGTAGGGCGCGGGCGCGGCGGCGGGTCAGGGTCCAGCGGCGCGCCTCGCCCTGATGCGCGGCGGCCATGTGCCAGCGGGTTTCGATCCCTTGCGCACCTCCATCTCCGGGCGTTAGCAGCAGGCCCAGCGGGGCCCGTCCCATGGTGCCGCCCTGTTCGGCGGCCAGATGCATCCGGCGTACGGGCGTCAGCCCCGGCGCGCCGGGCAGATCACCAACGATTAACGGGATGGCTCCGCTGCGCAGCGCTTCTTCCATGCACCACAGCAGGTCCTCGGCGCGGGTGGGACGGACAAAGATGAATCGGGCGGGATCAGCAAAGGGCATTATCCCGTCGGGGTTCAACTGCCCGGGCTCCCACGCTGGGGAAATCCATAGGACCGGCCCTTGCATCTGACCGGCCAGCCACATGGCAAAGCTGCGCCGCGCGGGGCCGCAGCCTTCATGCACGCGCCCCAGTTGCAGGGTGATCCCATCCTGTAGAGTTACCCCCGGCGCGGCGCGCGCGGGCTTTTGACCAAGAAGCTGAACAGACATGAGTAACTCATATCATGTTCTTATTTTGTTCTCAAGCACTACACATGCCTAGCGCGACAGGATCATACGTCCATCGGTGAACTGGATATTCGAAAAACGATGCAGGTAGTCCATGCCCAGAAGCGACTTGTGCAACTCACCTTCGTTGATCCAGGCCGAGACATTCTGGTCGGTGATTGGCCCCACCGTCAGCGTGTCCAGCCGCACCGGAGCGGTCCGAACCTCGCCATTGGCGGTAAGGGCACGGCCAAAGTAGTTCAACTGGTTCGGGTCGATCCCCGCGCGTCTGGCGTCTTTGTCACTGAGAACAATCTGGCTTGCTCCGGTATCGACCAGAAAGGTGATTGGTTCTCCGTTCACTTGAACCGGCAGATAGTAGTGCCCGTCCGCCGAGCGGGGCACCTGGATAGACTCACCTGTCACCGTCATCTGCGGAGCGGGGCCGACCGTTGTGCGGATATCCTCCCACAGGCCAACCACGGCCACAACGCCTACAAAGATGAACACCCAGGCCATGACCTGCTGCAGGGTTTTGTTCAGCGATTGGCGGTTCTGCGCCAGGAACCAGAACACAACGGCTGTGCCCAGCACGCTGAGGTAGACCAAACGCATTACATTGTCGGTGTCCATGCCCAATTCCTTACTCGCTACACAGCAGTATATGGGGGGTCAGGACGCAAATCCAAAGGCCTTGAGGCCATCCAGAATGAACTGAACCGACAAAGCCGCCAGCAACATACCCAGCAGCCGGGTCAGGACGTTCAGCCCGGTCTTGCCCAGAATGCGGCCGATCAACCCGCCAGCCAGAAAGAAGATCAGGACAACAGACATCACCGCCAGCATGACGATGCAAGCCTCGACAATGCCCAGCACGCCGGGATGCTGACCGGCCAGCAGGATGATCGTCGCGATCGAACCCGGCCCCGCGATCAGCGGAATGGCCAGAGGGAACACGGACGGGTCGGGATGTTCCTCTTCCTCGGCCCGGTCTTCGCGGCGTTTGGTGCGGCGGTCGAACAGCATGTCCAGCGCGGTAAGAAACAGCAAAGCTCCGCCTGCGACGCGGAAGGCGGCCATCGAGATCCCGACAAAACCCAGCAGCGCCTCGCCAAAAGCGGCAAAGGCGATCAGGATGAAGACGGCGGTTAGGCAGCTACGAAAGGCAGTTTTGCGCCGAGTCTTCGCATCCATGTCCTGCGTCAGTGCTACGAAAATCGGCGTGGTGCCAAACGGGTCGATCACCACGAACAAGGTGGTGAAAGCGGTAATGAAAAAGGCCAAATCCATCATGCGGCATTCTCGGCTTGTTCAAGGCGTTCCGCTGCGGCCACCCATAGGGCTTCGGCTTTTTTCATGGCTTCCGAGACCTCGGCGAATTTGCGGTTCCAGGTCTCAAGATCGTTGATCCTGTCATCCTCGTACAGCGCCGGATCCGCCAGCTTGACCGAGAGTTTCTCATGCATATCCGTCAGCTTTTCGATCCGGTCCTCGCATTTGCGCAGATCGGCGCGCAGGGCCAGCATCGCCTCGCGTGAGGGGCGCTTAGGCTTCGTAACCTGCGGCTTTGCTTTCACCGGTTTGTCCCGGGCAAGCAGCATCGCGCGATAGGCCTCGAGGTCGTCGTCGAACGGCTTGACCGTCCCGTCCGAGACCAGCCACAATCGATCTGCTACCAGAGACAGCAGGTGCATGTCGTGGCTGACCAGCACAACCGCACCGGAATAGGCGGTCAGCGCCTCGACCAGCGCTTCGCGGCTTTCGATATCGAGGTGGTTGGTCGGCTCGTCGAGGATCAGCATATGCGGCGCGTCAATCGTAGCCAGCAGCAGAGACAGGCGGGCTTTTTGCCCACCGGACAAGCGGCCAACCTCTGTCTCGGCTTGATCGGAGTTCAGACCAAACCCGGCAAGACGCGAGCGCCATTTGCCCGGCGCCTCATCCGGGCGCCGACGGCGCAAGTGGTCCAGCGGGGTTTCGTCCACATAGAGTTCGTCTACCTGATGCTGCGCGAAGTAACCGATCCGCAGCTTGTTGCTGCGGGCCATTTTGCCGGCCATCAGGGGCAGGCGGTCTGACAAGAGTTTGGACAGAGTTGATTTACCCTGACCATTCTTACCCAGCAGCGCGATCCGGTCGTCCTGATCAATCCGCAGGTTCAGGCGACGCAAAACCTCGGTCTCGCCATAGCCAGTCACGCCACCTTCGATCTGAATGATCGGCGGCGACAGTTCCTCAGGCTCGGGAAAGGAAAACGCACGCAATGCAGCCTCTTGCGGGGTAGAGACCAGCTGGATGCGTTCGATCATCTTCAGGCGGGATTGGGCCTGAACAGCTTTGGACGCCTTGTAGCGGAAGCGATCCACAAAGCTTTGCAGATGCGCGATGCGGGCTTTGGCCTTGGCGTTCTCGGATTCCGCCTGCGCCAGACGTTCCGCGCGGCGCTCGGCGAACTTGTCGTAGGGCACTGCGTAATAGGTAAGCTTGCGATCTTCCAGATGCAGGATCGACCCCACGGCTCTGTTCAACAGCCCACGGTCGTGGCTAATGATAATGACCGTATGCGGATATTTCGCCAGATAGCTTTCCAGCCACAGCGCGCCTTCGAGGTCGAGATAGTTGGTCGGTTCGTCGAGCAGCAGCAGATCGGGCTGCGAAAACAGTACCGCCGCCAGAGCGACGCGCATCCGCCAACCGCCCGAGAAATCGGAACACGGGCGCAGCTGGTCGTCGTCATCAAAGCCCAGACCTTTGAGGATAGAGGCCGCGCGCGCCTCGGCCGACCAGGCGTCGATATCCGCCAGTCGGGTCTGGATCTCGGCGATGCGAGCGGGGTCTTCGGCGCTTTCAGCCTCAACCATCAGGGCGCCGCGTTCGGTATCGGCGGCCAGAACGGTATTGATCAGCGACACGTCGGACGAGGGCACCTCTTGCGCAACACCGCCAATCCGGGCGCGTTTTGGGATCGAGATGTTGCCCGATTCCAGTGCCAACTCCCCCCGGATCAGGCGGAACAGCGTGGTTTTCCCGGTGCCATTGCGGCCTACAAGACCAACCTTGTGGCCATCTGGAATGGTTGCGCTGGCCCCATCAAAAAGGGGACGGCCCTCAACGGCATAAGTGATGTCTTCGATCCGTAGCATGACGCGCTCTTAGCAGAGCCGTGATGCCGCCGCCAGCGGCTAAGCATGTTCAACTGACCAGCGATGTGTTAGCGCTTTCTCGTTTGCCAATTTGAAACGGTTTTGACCATGCGCGCCGCCCAGACGCCTCCAACTTTGATCACGCTGATCTTTGCCACGGCGCTGTCGGTTCTTTCATTGAATATGTTCCTACCTTCGCTGGCGCATATGAGTGAAGATTTCGCGGTCGACTATGGCCTCGTGAACTTGTCCGTCGCGGGATATCTGGCGGTTTCAGCCATACTTCAGCTGATCATGGGGCCGCTGTCGGATCGCTATGGACGCAGACCTGTCTTGTTGATCTGCATGACGATCTTTGTTTGCGCTTCAATCGGTTGCGCCCTCGCCGAGTCGATCTGGCTATTCCTTGGCTTCCGCCTGTTGCAAGCCGCTGTGGTGGCGGGCTCGGTTTTGTCCAGCGCGTCGATCCGGGACCAATACCCACCGAATGAGGCCGCCAGCAAACTTGGCTATGTCGCTATGGCGATGGCCCTCGCACCGATGCTCGGGCCGATGCTGGGCGGGGCGCTCGATATGCTCTTTGGGTGGCGGGCAGGCTTCGTTTTGTATTCGCTGTTGGGGGCGGGACTGTTGACCTTGCTTTGGTTCGATATGGGTGAGACTAATACCAATCGCTCCTCAACTTTCGCTGCACAGCTGAGAGAATACCCGCACCTGTTCCGTGCCCGCAGGTTCTGGGGGTATGCCTTATGCGCGGCGTTCTCAATTGGGGGGTTCTACAGCTTTATCACCGGTGCGCCCTTAGTGGCTGCAGCGTGGTTCGATCTGAGCCCCGCGATGCTGGGTCTAGGCATTGGCATCATCACCGGCGGCTTCATGGTGGGCAATTTCATCACCGGACGCATTGCTGCACGGACCCGGCTGACCACGATGATCCTAATCGGGCGAATTGTGGCCTCGACCGGCCCTATGCTCGGGTTGCTTTTGTTTCTGGGCCAGATGGGCTCAGTCTGGGTGTTTTTCGGCTCTGCCATCTGCGTGGGGTTTGGTAACGGCTTGACCAACGCCAACGCCTCCGCTGGCGTCATGTCGGTGCGCCCCAAACTGGCGGGCAGCGCCGCAGGTCTTTCGGGCGCGATGATCGTCGCGTTGGGGGCTGTGCTGACCTCAATGACCGGAGCGTTTGTCAACGCTGAAAACGGCCCATATCTGGTTCTGAGCATGATGAGTGGCAGCAGTTTCATCGGCCTGCTTGCGGTGCTCTACGTCCGGCGTGTCGACCGTCTAGAGACTTTGCCTGACACAATCTGAACCGCAAAGCGCGGGGCAGGGCATCATAAGACTTTTCATGAGCCACAGACCATGTTAGGCGGCGCGCGATGGATTTCGGCGCGGGCCCCGCGCCACATTGTAAGGAGAGGCCGACATGGCACTGGAACGCACATTCTCGATCATCAAACCCGATGCAACCCGCCGCAACCTGACTGGCAAAATCAACGCCAAGTTCGAAGAGGCTGGCCTGCGCATCGTTGCGCAAAAGCGCATCCACATGACCAAAGAACAAGCCGGCAAGTTCTACGAAGTCCACGCCGAGCGTCCGTTCTATGACGAACTGTGCGAATTCATGTCGTCGGCTCCGGTTGTTGTTCAGGTTCTGGAAGGCGAAGGCGCCATTGCAAAGAACCGTGAAGTCATGGGCGCAACCAACCCCGCAGACGCAGCTGCCGGCACCATCCGCGCCGAGTTTGCTGAATCGGTTGGCGAAAACTCGGTCCACGGTTCGGACGCTCCTGAGACAGCAGCGGTTGAGATCGCCTACTTCTTCTCGGGCATCGAACTGGTCGGCTAAGCCACCACTTTGGTGAACAGATTGGGCCGCTCCTGATTGGGGCGGCCTTTTTCGTTTCAGATCTGCTTTAGATCGTGGGCTGCAACCCGTACCCCGATGGCATCCAGATCCGAGACCATTTGGCTTTCTGGGGCCGCCTTGGTGCCGGATTTGATCGTGTCAAACCGTTGTCTTAACGCCTTTTTCTCCTCGCCTTTGCAGTCGTTCCAAGGGCGGCCCTGCAGCCCCATCACCAGCACATAGTAGCCGATGAAATGCGGCTTTGTGCCTGCTGCCAGCAGCTTGGCATAGGCAGCGTCGGCGCCCAGTTCTCGCAGCTCCTGCGCCGAATGGATGCCCGCGCGGGTGCAAGCCTGTTCGAAGGCGGGGCCAAGATTGCGGATGGAGGAGACCGGATCAGACATGTCTTGGTTTTAGCCGGACGCTTTTAACCTGTCACCCGCACAAATCCCCGGTTTGGTTGATCTTGTTCTTGATGCAGCGCGCAATTCACGGTCTCATGACGATATGTAGAAGGATCTGGCAGGGGGAAGACGTGTCGCAGGGAATAAACGGATTCTTCATCCTCCCCGGCGGGCTTGATCAGGCCGCGCTCGAGAGCGCTTTGCCCAGTCACACTGTCGATATCCAGATGGGCAGCGCCGCGCCTGTCCTTATGCTTGATTGCCACGATCAGTCGCTGCGCAGCTTGGGCCGGGTACTGTTCGAGAGCAGAGGGAGCTTGCGGCTTGTCTCCATGCAGGGGCAGGTCTCAGAGCAGCACGCCAACGGCAAGGGGCAATTCGTACAGAACCTGCCTGATGGTCCGGTGAAGGCGGCGCTGAGCGGCTTTCCAACGTTGCGTGCCCTTACGTCAATTGGCATCGGCGAGGTTGAGGAATGCACGCTCACGATTCTCGACGATCTGCAAAAGACGCAGGTTCGGGGGCATACCCTGTCGCTGCGCACGGATCGCGGGCAGGTGGCGTTTGTCTGGCTGCAAAAACTGCGCGGTTATGATCGCGCTTTTGCTGCGGCCTGTGACAGTCTTGAGAGGATGTCTTCGGGCGGTATTGACGACTTGTTCGACGCTTTGTTTCCAGACATGATGCGTTACCGTGCCAAGCCCGAGATTGCGCTTGGCACGCAAGAACCCTCTTTGGAGGTCGCGACCGACCTGATCCGGACCTATCTCAGCGTCGCGCGTCAGAATGAAGCTGGCATAGTGGCGGATATTGATACCGAATTTCTGCATGACTACCGAGTGTCTTTGCGGCGCATCCGGTCAGTTGTGAGCTTGTTCAAAGGGGTGTTTTCAGACCAGCAGACGGCAGAGTTGAAACGGGTCTTTTCGGACCTGATGGCCCCAACCGGTCGCCTACGAGATTTAGATGTCTATCTCTTAGAAAAAGATATGTATCTCAATCTTGTACCAGGAAATCTTCATGTTGGTGTTCAGGCCATGTTCGACCGGTTCGAACAAGAGCGTACCAAGGAACTTTCTCGTCTGACCCGCCATTTGCGCAGCGCGACCTACGAAACTGCGATGACCGATCTGGCGCAGAAATTCTCAAGTCCTGAAAACCTGATACCCGGGCCGAGCGCGGAACGAGGTGCCTATAGCTATGCCTGCGCGCTGATCTGGAAACGCTATCGCAAGACTTGCAAACTCGCCCGCAGCATCAGTGAAAATACGCCGGACCAAACCGTCCACGACCTGCGGATCGATTGCAAGAAACTGCGTTATCTGATGGAGTTCTTCGGGCCTCTTTTCAATGCGAAGGATTTCAAAACGATCCTCAAGCCTCTGAAAAAGCTGCAGGATAACCTGGGTCTGTTCAACGATTACTCGGTCCAGCAAGAGGCGCTTCTGGCGTTTGTTTCCGACCAAAGCACCGCCCAAGGCCGCGTGGATGCGCAGCTTGGTTTAGCCGCAGGAGGGCTGATCGCCGTGCTGGATCAGCGCCAGAAGGCCGAACGTGCGCGTGTGATCTCAAACTTTCAGCATTTCGACAGCCCGGAGATTCGGCATCTTTTCCGCAGCCTGTTTCACCACACAAAGGAGTGAGGAATGAAGATCATTGCCTGCTACAGTAACAAGGGCGGGGTCGGGAAGACCGCGACCTCGGTGAACCTTGCCTATGCCTACGCGCAGGCGGGTCAGCAGGTGCTTTTATGCGATCTTGATCCGCAGGGGGCCTCGGGGTTTTACTTCCGGGTCAAGCCGTCGAAAAAACTGACAGACGCGCGGTTTTTTGAGGATGTTGAACGGTTTACCAAGGCCATCCGGGCCAGTGACTTCGAAGGTTTGGATGTGTTGCCCGCCAACCTGACATTCCGTGACTTCGACGTGTTCCTGTCCCGGATGCGCAACAAACGCTCGCGTTTAAAGAAGGCTCTGGTCGCGGCAGGCAGCGACTATGACGTGATCATTCTGGATTGCCCGCCGAACTTCTCTACCCTGTCCGAGAACATCTTCCGCGCCGCTGATGAGATTGTCGTGCCGGTGATCCCGACGACGCTTTCGGAACGCACATTCGATCAGCTGGTTAGCTTTTTCGAAGAACACAAGCTGCGGAAAAAGAAGCTGAGGGCGTTTTTTTCGATGGTGCAGAAGCGCAAGATTTTGCATCAGGAGACGATGGAGAAGATGCGGGGGCTATACCGCAAAAGGTTTCTGCAGACCTCGATTCCCTTCACCGCGGATATCGAGAAAATGGGCCAGCACCGCGCTCCGGTCAGCACCTATGCTGCACGCAGTGCGGCCAGTGAAGCCTATCAGGCGCTCTATGATGAATTGGAAAACGGGGTGGTTGCATCGAAATGAGCATCGAAATCGAACGCAAATTTCTGGTCGCTGAACTGCCCGATATGAGTGGAACCAAAAAGGCCGTGGTGCGGCAGGGGTATCTTACGGCCACTGAGGACACAGTGGAGATGCGGTTGCGGCAAAAGAATGACAGTTATTTCCTAACCCTCAAGGGCGCGGGCGGACTGGTTCGGGTCGAACGGGAGGCTGAGATTTCAGCCGATCAGTTCGAAACCTTCTGGCCCGAGACCGAGGGGCGGCGGGTTGAGAAGGTGCGATATACAGGCACGCTGCCGGATGGGCATGTGTTTGAACTGGACGTGTTTGAAGGTGATCTGGCGCCGCTGTGTCTGGTTGAGGTCGAATTCACCTCAGAGCAAAATGCGAAAGACTACACGCCACCTGCGTGGTTCGGTGCTGATGTGACCGAGGATAAGCGCTATAAAAACAAGAGCATGGCGATCAACGGACGCCCGAGTTAGCGCGCCAGTTTCAGCGTAGTTTCGAGGCCGGGATCGCAGTTGCGCGCCTCAAACGAGCCGCCATGCATCCGTGAGATTGCGGCCACCAAGGCAAGGCCCAGCCCGGCATTGCGCTCAGTCCGCGCGGGGTCCAGCGTTACGAAAGGCTGTTGCAAGCGAGGAAGGTCCTGTTCCGGAACGCCGGGCCCTTCATCGCGCACGCTGACGCGGGTGCAGGTGATGTCCTCTGCAAGGGATACGGTGATGGTCGAATCCTTTGGCGCATAGCGCAAGGCGTTGTCCAGAAGGTTGGACAAAGCTTGAGACAGAAGGGGGCGGTGGCCCTGAATGGGCTTGGCTTGACCTGAAACTTCAAGCCGAACATTTTGATCCGCCGCAACAGGCTCATAGAGGTCCACGACATCCTCAACCAGTTGGTGCAGATCGACATCCTCAAACTGTTCGCGCCCCAGCCCGGCCTCGGCGCGTGAGATTTCGGTCAGTTGCCCTAGCACACGCAAGACATGATCGACCTCCGTGGTGGCCCGAGCGATGTCGATCTCGCGGTCTTGATCGCTCTTGTCCGGGTCAGACAGCGCCTCGACCCGTTGTTTCAACCGGGAAAGAGGGGATCGCAGATCATGCGCGATCGAGTTCGAGGTCGTGCGCAGGTTGCTGATCAGCTCTTCTATCCGGTCGAGCATGGTGTTCAAGGTCCCGGCGACCTGATCGAATTCATCACCGGTGCCGCGTATAGGCATCCGGCGGGACAGATCACCCGAGACGATATTCTCCGCTGTGCTGGCGATGTCGGACAGGCGCGAAAATACCAGCCGGGTGAACAGCCATCCGGTCAACAGGCTGAGGAGCAGGGCAATCCCGAGCGCCAGCGCAACCGAGCGCAGCAAGACGCGATCGAACTGCTGACGGGCAACAGCATCACGTCCGACAATAAGGCGCTCGCCGCCGGGCAGGCGGATCGAAGCGGCAGAAACCGGCACCAGCTCGTCATTGTCGGCGCGACGCACCTCAAGATCGACCCAGCCACTGCCCGCCGCGATGTCCTCGGGCCAATGCTTGAGATTGCCCGCCAGTTTGTTGCCGAACCGGTCGGTCAAAAGATAAAGCGCGTCGCGTTCCGAGGCACTGGGCAGGCGGCGTTCGATGGCGGTGATAAGGCCAATGAGACCGCGCCGCTCATATTCATCGGCAAGCCCGGTCAGCTCTGCCGAGACGACCGAACGTGTTTCGGATTCGATGCTGCGATTGGCCGTCACATAGACCAAAGCCAGCACCGTCGCCGTCAGAATGGTGCTGAGAACCATGCTGGCGACGACAAGTCTTGTTCTGGAATTATTTACCGAAAGTCGAAGGTTATCCATCAGACATCATGTAACCCGCGCCCCGGACGGTTTCAATCAGCGGTACATCTCCGCCTTCGTCCAGTTGACGCCGCAGTTTCGAGATGTGGACGTCCACGACATTGGTGTTTGGGTCGAAGTGATAGTCCCAAACGCCCTCGAGCAGCATGGTCCGTGACACCACGCGGTTCTTGCGACGCAGGAAGAATTCTAGGATCTGGAACTCGCGCGGGGTCAATGAGATCTCGTGCCCGTCACGCGTGACCTTGCGGGTCAGCAAGTCCATCTCAAGGTCCTTGCAAGTCAGGGTCGGTGTTTCTTCGGCGTCCTGCGGGCGGCGCAGCAGGGCCTCGATCCGTGCATGAAGTTCCTGGAATGAGAAGGGCTTGACCAGATAATCATCCGCGCCCGAGCGTAGACCTTTTACGCGCTCATCAACGGCGCTCATGGCGGTCAGCATCAGCACAGGCGTTTTCAGACCGGCCGCGCGCATGGATTTGATCAGGGACAGGCCGTCCAATCCGGGCAGCATCCGATCCAGAACAATGGCATCAAAACCTCCGTCAGTGGCGTGATACAGACCTTCGCGGCCATCTGCGGCAACCTCGACCACATAGCCTTCTTCGCTGAATCCTTTCGCGATGAAGTCCCGTGTATCTGCGTCATCTTCGACGATCAGCAGGCGTCTGCTCATGATGGAGGCTCCTTTTTATTCGAATTTAAACACAATTTATGGCCAAAGCACATGGCCTGAGGAAAACACGAGCCGGGTGCGTCCTTGCGCACCCGGCACGCCCGGCGAATTGCGGACAAACCAATCCGCCAGGAGGCGCGCACCAGATCTCCCCATCATGTGGCGCGCGCGGGCCTGAGGTCAGACGATTTCAACCGCCACGAAGATCTGGTTGCCACCGCGGTTGATCAGCACGAGGGCAGGGTCGGTCTTCTCGCTGTCCAAAGCCGCCTTGAGGGCATCCGGCGAAGCGGTCTCCTGGCTGCCCAGCTTGACGATCACATCGCCCCGCTGCAGACCGGCCTTGGCCGCAGGGCTGTCGGGCTTCAGATCAGTTACGACGACCCCGTCGATCCCTTCGCCAACACCCATTTCGGCACGTGCGGCCTCGGTCAGAGGGGCAACGGTGACACCGAGCGATGTACCCGAGACCTCGGCCTCGACGGGCGCGTCGTTCTGCGCGGATGCAGTCTGGTGTTGGCCGATGGTCAGCTCCATCTGCTGCTCGGTGCCATCCCGAAGGACGGTCAGAACGCTGTCAGTGCCCACTTTGGTGGTGCCCACAAGGATCGGCAGGTCGCTGCTGTTGTCCACGGGCTCATTGTTGAAGCTCAGGATCACATCGCCTTGCTGCAACACACCATCCGCCGGGCTGTCGGTCACGACATCGGACACCAGCGCGCCGGCTGAAGCGTCGATGCCCAGTGCGGCCGCTAACTCGGGGCTGACATTCTGGATCGAAACACCCAGCCAACCGCGGCTGATCTCTCCATCATCGCGCAGATCGGCCGTGATGTGATCCACGATGTTAGAGGTGACGGCGAAACCCAACCCGACCGAACCGCCGCTTGGCGAGTAAATGGCTGAATTCACGCCGATAACCTCGCCCTCCATGTTGAACAGTGGGCCACCCGAATTGCCTTTGTTGATGGCGGCATCGGTTTGGATGAATTCGGCGTATGGTCCTTGCGAAATATTGCGCCCTTTGGCGGACACGATGCCGGTGGTGACGGTGGAACTCAGACCGAAGGGGTTGCCGATGGCCACGACGTCTTCACCAACGCGGATCACGTCGCTGTCACCCAGAGTCACCGCTTGCAGCTCAGCCTCAGGCTCGATCTTCAGGACGGCGATATCGGTCAACGGGTCGGTGCCGACGACCTCAGCGTCATACGTGCGATCGTCGCTCAGACGGACGGTGATGGTTGATGCATTGTCGACCACGTGATGGTTGGTGACGATGTAACCCTCGGCATCCAGTACAAAACCGGAGCCCAGACCCTGGGACGGACCGCGCTGTGGCATGTCGAAGCCTTCGGGCGCTCCGAACCTTTTGAAGAACTCACCAAAGGGGTGGTTTTCCAGATCAAAGTCCTGACCCCGAGCAGGCGTCGCGACCGCGTCCTGTTCGGCAATAATGGTCACAACCGAAGGCGAGACCGTCTCGACCAGATCGGCCAGCGCTTCATCAGCCATCGAGGGCAGGGCCGTTGTGGCCAGAAGGGCTGCGCCCAAGGCACTGGCGCCAACCCAGCTGGATTTGCTCGGAAAGAGTAGTGAGGATTTACGGATGCTCATTTTTTGTCTCCTGTTCACGTCGCGCGAATTGAAGCGCGCGTTGAAACAGCAAATGAACCTTCAATCTGTGTCTTTCCTGACTGATGAATTAAGAAAACTTAATTTTGCCACAAAGCAATTGTTCCGTGTCGGCGGAGCGCTGTTGGGATTCGCGGATTCAGGCCTGCTGACGCACTGCGAATCGGAGGATTGTTGCTGAATTGGCTGTCAAACTTTGAATTTGGTTGAATTGAATATTAAGCATGAACAAACGGCGGGTCGTTTGGCGGTGTTTTTAGTCACTCTACCTAAAGTAGAAGGTAGCAGAAAATTATTCTGGCGATGTAAACTATATTCTTGCAATTACGTGGTTATTATTGAATAAGACCACGTTTAATTGGACTGTTTTCAATGCTTCTGCCAACGGAAATCCCCTTAAGGTTGATCTTGACGCGATGGGATGTTGCCTAAAAACCAAACTGAGACGTCCCTAGTTAACCGTTTCTTCTAATTTTACGTTGTTTCGAAGGATCGGATCAGCAAATATAAACATGCCCAAGTGAGGGGGAGCCAAAGGCACTAGGGGGTGCCCGTGGCTTGCTCAGTCTTAAAGCGCTGGTGGCATGTTAACGAGGGGGTCTTGTTTAGGTTTTAGCTGCTGTACGCCTGACCACCTGTATAGGTGATTTGGTTTAGCTTTATTGATTGCTGAAAGTGGTAGTCCTGTTTTGGGCACACGACCCGGTCTTTAACGACCGGGTCGTGTTCATTTACGACCCTCGTTTTCTGAGCCAGTCCACCCATGCCTCGGGTGTGTCGAGGTCAAGCAGGGCATTTTCACCGGGAAGACGTGTCAGGTGTGCCTTGTCCTTGTGCGCGCGAATGACGGATTGGGCGCCTTGATCTCCGGTCAGTTTCCGAAGTTCTGGAAAAAGCAGGTGATCAAAAATCACTGGATGACCGGGTTTGCCAGCCGACGTGGCCCCGCGCCAGATAAGATTATCGGGATTGGCGCGTCTGGCGGTCTTCACAGCTCTTAGGTCGTTCGAG
The DNA here is from genome assembly GCF_049800715.1 of Ruegeria profundi. Lineage (GTDB taxonomy): Bacteria > Pseudomonadota > Alphaproteobacteria > Rhodobacterales > Rhodobacteraceae > Ruegeria > Ruegeria profundi_A. Next base: position 65,768 of record NZ_JBNAFO010000002.1, on the reverse strand, counting down.
GTTAGCTGAGGGAGATCTGCCAGCAGAACCATGACAGCCGGCGCGGCGCCATCCACTTTGGCCAGCGCGCCGCGCAGGCTGGCGTTCATGCCTTCTGCCGCATCCGCAATTGGGACTTTCTGCACATCCAAACCGCCCAACGCGTCGTAACGCGCATGCGGGCGTGGAGGAAGCGCAACGATCACCGGTCCGACCTCCAAGGCCGTCATGGCAGATCGCCGCAAAAGGGGTATGCTGTCGACCACCTGAAGCAGCTTATCTGCACCGCGCATGCGTCGCGATTGTCCTGCCGCAAGTAATATGATCGGTATGTCTGTCATAGGGGCAACATGCCGTCCGGTTGCTGCGTTGTCAGCCCCTCATTCGGTCGCCCTCAGGATCAAACAGCGGGGTCGAGATCACCCGCGCGGTCCGCATCTGGCCAAGGATTTCGATCTGAACCTCCAGCCCGTCCTTTATACGGTCCGTCGGAAGAAATCCCATCGCGACGGAGGTTTGGGCATAGTGGGAATAGCCGCCCGAGGTGCAAAAACCGACGACCTCTCCGTCTAGCCAGATCGGCTCGTAAGCGTTCACATCCGCATCTTCAGCCTCAACCTCGAAGGCGACTAGTTTGCGAGCCGTACCACTATGCCGCTCTGCCTCGGCCGTTGCTCGACCAATGAAGTCGGTGTTTTTGGAGAATGAAATGAAACGGTCAAGCCCTGTTTCTGCGGCTGTGTAGTCTGGTGAGAACTCCCGCATCCATGAGCCAAAGAACTTGTCCAGACGCAAGGACATCATGGCGCGCATTCCGAAAGGCACTATCCCGTGGGGCTGTCCGGCCTCCCACAAGGTCCACCAGAGCTGTCGTTGCGCCATCGGATCGCAATAGATCTCATAGCCCAGATCGCCGGTGTAACTGACCCGCTGCACGAGGCAATCCGTCATACCGATCGTCATCGGGCGCACGTCGAGGAACCGGAGGGTCGAGACATCTTCGCGCGTGCAAGCGGCCAGAACCTCAGTTGCTTTAGGGCCAGCGATTTGGAAGCCATTCAGCTGGTCGCTGATATTGCTGACTGAGACGCCCTCGGCTGCGTTCTGCTGGAACCAACGCATGTGGTAGGCTTGGCTGCCGTATGAGGCGGTCAGGCGGAAGTCAGTCTCACTCAGGCATGACACGGTAAAATCACCGATCAGCTTGCCTTTGGGCGACAGCATCGGGGTCAAGGAGACTCGGCCCGGTTGAGGGATGCGTCCCGCCATGATCCGATCAAGCCACGCGCGGGCATTCGGGCCCGATATGCGATACTTGCCGAAATTGTGGACCTCGTTGATCCCTACACCTTCGCGAACAGCGCGAACTTCGCGCCCCGTGGCGTCGAACGCGTCCGAGCGTCGAAATGAGGGGGTTTCATAACCCGGCTCGTCGTCTTGCGCGAAATAGTTGGCAACCTCCAGCCCGTATTGCTGGCCCCAAACCGCGCCCAGATCGCTGAAGATGTCATACATCGGCGTGGTGCGATTGGGGCGCGCGGCGGGCAGTTCCTCGTTCGGGTAGGCGACGCTGAATCGTTTCTGATAGTTCTCGATGACCTTCGGGCGCGTGTAGCCCGGGCTGATCCAGTCGCCGAACCGCGCCACATCCATGGCGAACACATCGCGTTCCGGCTCGCCTTCGATCATCCACTGCGCCAGTGTCAGGCCAACGCCGCCACCCTGGCTGAACCCGGCCATGACACCGCAAGCAGACCAATAGTTGCGCACCCCGGGCACCGGCCCGACCAGAGGGTTCCCGTCCGGCGCAAATGTGAACGGGCCATGGATCACCGATTTCACCCCGGCCTCGGCCAGAACCGGGAAGCGACGATAGGCAAACTCAATACTGTCGGTGATCTTGTCGTAGTCGTCGGGCAGCAGTTCATGCCCGAACTCCCACGGCGTTCCGTCCACGGCCCAAGGCTTGCAGGGTTGTTCGTAGAACCCGATGCACAACCCGCGTCCTTCCTGCCGCAGATAGCTCTCTCCAGCAGGGTCCATCACATGCGGATGCTCTCCGCCCGCGTCAATGATGGCCTCGATCTGAGGGATCGAGTCGGTGACCAGATATTGATGCTCCATCGGGTGCAGAGGGAAATAGATGCCCGCCATTGCACCGACCTCACGCGCCCAGAGGCCGCCTGCATTGACGATATGTTCGGCGTGGATCGTGCCCTTGTCGGTTACCACATCCCAGGTGCCATCCGCCCGCTGGTTGGTTTCGCGCACCATGCAATGGGTCTCGATCGTGGCTCCACCCATTCGTGCCGCCTTGGCATAGGCATGGGTGGTGCCCGATGGGTCCAAGTGCCCATCCAGCGGATCATAGAGTGCACCGATGATGCCGTCGGTGTTGGTGATGGGCGCAATCTTCTTGATCTCATCCGGGCCGACGATTTCGGTTTCCAGCCCCATGAAGCGATGCTTGGCGCGTTCGGCCAGCAGCATGTCGAACCGATCCTGATTGTCGGCCAGCGTCACCCCGCCCACATGGTGCAAGCCGCAGGACATGCCGGTGATCTCTTCCAGCTCTTTGTACAGACGGATCGTATAGCCCTGCAGCGCCGCCATGTTGGTGTCGCCGTTCAGAGTGTGAAACCCGCCCGCCGCGTGCCAGGTCGAGCCCGAAGTCAACTCGGACCGTTCCAGAAGCATGACGTCGGACCACCCCAGTTTGGTCAGGTGATACAGAACCGAGCAGCCAACAACGCCGCCCCCAATGACCGCCACGCGGGTTTGCAGTTTCATGAAAGACTCCCAGATTTTCTGGAAGTCTGACCGGAGACTCCGGGGGCGCAAGTATAAAAACGACAAAAAATGTCGTGCACGTCGCCCCGCGCTTAGAGCGGTCTGATCTTCAGCTCTGTCACCCGGTTGCCCTCGCGCGCGGTGACCTCGAACCGGAACCCATGGAAGGAAAATACCTGACCGACCACGGGGATCATCTGCGCCTCATGTATCACAAGGCCAGCGACGGTGTTCGCCTCTTCATCTGGCAGGGACCAGTCGAGGGCGCGGTTGACGTCGCGGATGGTCATGGCGCCTTCGACCAGAAACTGGCCATCCTCGGTGCGGGTCACGGGAACCTCTTCTTCGATATCGAACTCGTCGGCGATTTCACCAACGATTTCTTCGAGAATATCCTCAAGCGTGATCAGGCCGCGCAGCGATCCGTATTCGTCGACGACTAGGGCAAAGTGGCTGCGAATGCGCAGGAACTCTCGCATCTGGTCGTCCAGAGTGGTGGTTTCCGGTACGAAATAGGGATCGTTTGCCACTTTGGTGATGTCGAAGCCGGCCAAACGGTCCGAATTGCTCTCGGATCCGCCGACCTGAGCATACATCGCACGAAACAGGTCTTTGGCATGGACCACACCGATGATGTTCTCGGGCTCGTCACGGAAGACCGGCAGGCGGGTGTGGCGGCTTTGCAGGCATTGCTCCAGAATGGCATCCGGCTCTGCATCGGCGTCGATCATCTCGATGTTCGAGCGGTGGAGCATGATCTCCTCAACCGCCCGGTCGCCCAGATCCAGCGCGCCCAGAATGCGATCGCGGTCTTCTTTTTCGACCACACCTTCGGAATGGCCCAGCTGCAACGCGCCTGCGATTTCCTCGCGCACGGCGAGAATGTTGCTATCGGGGTCGATCTGGACACCGAAAATGCGCAAGACGCCGCGCACCAACAGGCGCACCGCGGCCACGATGGGCGAGAACACCGTGACGACAACGCTGATGATCGGGGCCACGGCAGAGGCGGCTTTTTCCGAATTGGTGATGGCATAGGTCTTGGGAAGAACCTCGGCAAAGATCAGAACCAAAAGGGTCATGACCAGCGTCGCAAGTGCCACGCCGCTTTCACCGAACAGTCGGGTGAACAAGGCCGTCGCCAACGAGGCCGCAAGGATATTGACAAGGTTGTTGCCCAGCAGGACCGAGCCGATCAGCCTCTCATTGTCATCGGTTATATCGAGCGCCTTTTGCGCCCCGCGAGAGCCTTTGTCGGCCTGTGCCCTCAGCTTTCCTCGGGACGATGCGGTCAGCGCTGTTTCTGAGCCTGAGAAAAAGCCCGAAAGGACAAGCAAAAGCAGGATAGCGCCAGTGGTAAACCAGAATGCGCCGTCGATCAGAGAGGATGTGGGTTCCATCGGTCCTTGGTTGTTCGTGTTTCTGCACCCGTTATGGGGATGCGCACCCTTGCAATCAAGGGGTTAGCCCTTGCTACCCTTGTCTTTCGCCAGCGGGTGATGTTCCAGCACCAGTTCTGACAGCCGTTCATCCAGCACGTGGGTGTAGATCTCGGTCGTCGCGATGTCTGCGTGACCCAGTAGGGTCTGGATTGAGCGCAGGTCGGCCCCGTTTGCCAACAGATGGGTGGCGAAGGCATGGCGCAACGTATGCGGTGTGACCTTTTCGGGCGAGACACCGCCCTGAACCGCCAATTCTTTGACCAGCAAAAAGAACCTGTGCCGGGTCAGGTGCCCGGATTTGCCCCGCGACGGGAAAAGGAACTTTGAACGGGTACCGCCTTTTTCAACACTTGCATCCTCGGCCTTGTCCCGTTCTTCAAGCCAAACGGCCAGTGCATCGCGGGCCGGAGGAGACAAGGGAACCATCCTCTCTTTGCCGCCCTTGCCCAGCACCAGCAACATGCGGGGATCGCCGCGCGCCGACGAGACGGGCAGGGAGACCAGCTCCGTCACCCGCATACCGGTCGCGTACAGAAGCTCCATCAGGCAGGTGTTGCGGATACGGTCGGCCGGGCTGCGCCCGGTCTGGCGGGCGGCCTCGAGCAGACGGTCGACCTCGGGGACGTCCAGCGTTTTGGGCAGCTGCTTCTTGCGGCCCGGGCCTTTGATCTGAATGGCCGGGTTGGCCTGGCGCCAGCCTTCTTCGAACGCGAACCGGTAGAGTTGTTTGATCGCCGACAACCGCCGGGCGCGGGTCGCGCGGGACAGGCCCTGCGCATCGCAATCGATCAGATAGGCTTCGATCCTATCACGATCCGCTTGCTCGAAACTTGTTTTTCGATGCTCTAGCCACGTGGCGAAATCCTTCAGGTCGCGACCATAGGCCAGGAGAGTGTTAGTGGCCGCGCCCAATTCGGCGGCCTGCGCCTGCAGAAAGGTCGAAATCCACAGCTCATCTGATGCCGGGCCGCTCATCATCCGCGCTCGTTCAGGATCAGTAGGTTCAATGCAGCGCGGCGGGCGGTTTCCTCCAGCCCGACACGGCGGAAGGCGGCGATAGCGGCGGTCATGTCTACCAGATTGCCGCGGGCGCCGTGGGCAAACAGCTGCATAGCGTCCAAAATCGCCTCACCGAGTTGACCGTTGTCCAGCAGGGCCTCGATATCGGATGGCACCGGCGCGGCCCAGGCGAACCCTTGCGCGACCGCATCTGCCAAAGGCGATGGCGAAACAGCGCGACCAGGATCACCCTGCGCCAAAGCTGCCAGGAACTGCGTCTCAACCGCTGTGTTCGGCGCTTGCATCGCGGCGCGTTCATAGAAATCCGAGAGCATCAGGATACGCCAGCGTAGGGCTTCCACATCGGCCCCCTGCAATTCGACCCTATAGAGGCGTTCGGAAAAGAGATCGGCAAAGGGCACTTCAAGCCCGACGCTGCGCATCTGTTTCCAGACGAGGGGGAGGGTCTTGCTAATCGCCTCGATATTGCCGGTTTCAAGGGCGGTTTCGAACTGCTGCACTGCGGCCACCCGATCCCAAACGGCACCCGAAGCTGCCGGAGAACGCTCGGTGTAAAGACCAAGCAACTGGTTCGGGGTCAGTGCGCCAATGCGGGTCAGACGCTCAGCGGCTTCGATCTGCGCCTTCCATCCGGCCACATCGCGCAGGTCTGCATTGGCAAAGGCCCGCGGCAGAGGGGCTGAGGGCAAACGCTCCCCAATGGCCTCAAACAACCTGAAGCTCAGCGGATCCGGGTCCTCGGGCTGGGGCAGGTAAGGCGCGTCCTCAAAAATGTCGGGGTTGAGGAAACGGTCGAGCAGGTCCAGTTCCTCAGGCGGCAAAAGCTCTAGCGCGTGGGCGGCCTCAAGCGTCAAAGCGGCAGAGGGCCAATCCCCCCGGCGAGCCTTGCAGAAGATCTGCGCCGCATAGTCTTTGGACAGGTTTGGCTGGGCGATCAGGGCGGTGCAGCTGCGATCCTCGTCTCCGGTCAGAAGTGTCGCGTCAAACCATCGCTCGAACCGGGCCTGTGTGTCCGTTGGACCGGCGAGTTGTACCAGTGACTGCGCCGGGTCCGCCGCGCCGAGCTGCATCAGCCGATCCAGGCGCGCCAGTAACAGTGATTCTTCTCCAGACGCACCGCCGGGCGCGCGGGCCTCGGACAGCAGAAGGGTGAACAGCAGCCGCTGCATAGCGGGGTTGTGCTTGACCGGGATGCGGGCGATCAGGTCAGAAATCCGCTCGGGGTCGCTGCCGTGCCAAAGATCGACCGGTAGCCCGGTTACACTCGATGACACCAAACCAATCGGCTGAGACAGCGCGTCCAGAGGCGTGACCTCAACCACGGGTTGGCCTCCGTTCTTTGCGACCGGAGGTTCCAGCAGCACAGTTCCCGGCAGGTTCTCGGGCGGGTCGTTCAGCCAATCAATCGCAGTCAGCGGCTGCTGCGCCTGCGCTGCTCCGGCCAGAGACAGCGCAACCAACACGTGCTTAATCGACATCCAACGTGACCGGTTCACGGATTTCGCTTTGCGGGGCCGAGAAATCGGCACCGAAATAAGGACCCACATAGGCGTAGGCCACCAGCCCGATGAAGGCCAGGCAAACAATATATATCAGGAACTTGATCAGACGGCCCATTGCGCCACGCTGCCTCAATTTTTGGTTTTGACCAAGTTATAACTGGCATTTTTCTTAAGATCACGTCATTCACGGTTAAATGAGCGAAATTAAGCATAACAAACACTCGGCAGGCACACAGGGCGGGTTTGATCTGCACAAAACCGTTGTTCTTGTGGGCATGATGGGGGCCGGAAAGACCGCTGTGGGCCGCGCACTAGCGGCGCGGCTGGGTGTTCCTTTCCTCGATAGCGACGCCGAGATCGAATCAGCCGCCAATATGACCATCCCCGAGATTTTCCAGCGCGACGGAGAGCCGTTTTTCCGCGCCAAGGAAACCCAGGTTATCGGTCGCTTGCTGGATGAGCAGAAAGGTATTCTTTCGACGGGTGGCGGCGCGTTTCTGTCCGAGGGCAACCGCGACATGATCACCGAACGGGGTGCCTCGGTCTGGTTGCGGGCGGATCTTGACGTGTTGTGGAACCGGGTGCGTCACAAGGATACCCGACCGTTGCTGAGGACGGACGATCCCTATGCGACGTTGAAGGCGCTGTACGAGGCGCGTGTCCCGGTCTATGCCGAGGCCGATCTGACGGTGGCCTCGGATGGGGAGACCGCGATCGACAATATGGTGGACCGCGTGGTCGACGCCCTGTTGGCGCGACCTGATGTTTTGGAACGAAATTAGATGCATCAAACCGTACATGTGGAATTGGGCGAACGCTCGTATGATGTCGAGATTGGCCCGGACCTGCTGGCGCAATCCGGCGCGTGGATCGCGCCTTTACTGCACCGTCCGAAAGTTGCCGTTCTGACCGATGGAAACGTCGCCGCCCTTCATCTGGAGGCCCTGCGCGACGGTTTGGCGGCTTCGGGGATTGAGATGTCCTCACTGGCTTTGCCCGCAGGTGAGGCGACCAAAAGCTGGCCGCATTTTGAACGCGCGGTTGAATGGCTTCTGGCCGAAAAGGTCGAACGGCGGGACATCGTCATCGCCCTTGGTGGAGGAGTGATCGGGGACCTCGCAGGTTTCGCTGCCGCTGTGCTGCGCCGTGGCGTGCGTTTCGTTCAAATCCCGACCTCGTTGCTGGCGCAAGTCGACAGTTCGGTCGGAGGTAAAACCGGGATCAACGCGCCGCAGGGCAAGAACCTGATCGGAGCGTTTCATCAACCCTCCTTGGTGCTGGCTGACACCTCGGTTCTGGGCACGATGACCCAGCGTGATTTCCTGTCTGGCTATGGAGAGGTGGTCAAATATGGGCTGCTGGGCGACGCCGAATTCTTCGAATGGCTTGAAGGGAACGGAACCGATGTCTCCTCAGGCGATATGGCTGCGCGGGTGCGTGCTGTCACGCGATCGGTCCAGATGAAGGCAGATATCGTCGCGCGTGACGAGACCGAGCAAGGGGATCGCGCGCTTTTGAACCTCGGGCACACGTTCTGTCACGCGTTGGAGGCCGCGACAGGGTATTCCGACCGGCTGTTGCATGGCGAAGGCGTTGCCATCGGCTGTGCGCTGGCCTTTGAATTGTCGGCACGACTGGGCCTGTGTTCGCAGGAAGACCCAAGCCGAGTGCGGGCGCATTTGAAGGCTATGGGGATGAAAACCGATCTGGCCGATATTCCCGGTGATCTTCCCGGAGCCGAGGCCCTGGTGGACCTGATGGCGCAGGACAAGAAGGTGATCGACGGTCAGTTGCGTTTCATTTTGGCGCGAGGGATTGGTCAGGCCTTTGTCACCTCGGATGTCCCGCGTGAGGCAGTCCTCTCGGTACTAGAGGATGCGTTGGCGTCCGTCTGACGAGACGGTCAGCGCCCTCGGATAACCATCAACTCACCGATGTTTTCACGGGTGATATAGCCGATCATAAGCCCGGTGCGATTGATCACGGCGACCGCCGGCGCGCCTTTGTGCAACCCGTCCAGGACCTTTGCCAATCCAGCGGTCAAGCCGACCTGCGGGATGTTACGCTCCATGATCGAAACGGCGGGTTCAGAGCGTGGTTGATCGCCCGCCAGCGCCTTGAACAAGTGATCTCGGGTTACGAAGCCCTGCAGGTGGCCTTTGTCGTCCAGAACCGGAAACTCATGTTGCGTTGTATGGATCACGGCCTGTGCGGCTGTATTCAATGTGTCCTGAGGCGACAGCGCGTGGAATTCTGTAATCATCGCATCACGCGCCAAAACATGCCGCGTGGCCGAGCGCAGCGCCACATCCTGACTTTCCGCATTGGCCGCGAAGAACACAAAAACCGCAATCACGACGAGGATCGGATTGCCCGAACTGAGTCCGTAAAACCCGAGCCCAACGGCAAGCATCTGACCGCTCAGCGCCGCGATGCGCGTGGCTGTGACGCGGTCCAGACGAAGGCAGAGGAGGGCTCGGAAAACGCGACCTCCATCCATCGGGAAGGCGGGGATCATGTTGAACGCGGCCAGCAGAAGATTGATGTAGGCGAGACGGTCCAGCATCCCGATGTTTGCGGATTCTATCTGGCTAATCGTCTCAAAGGGCATCCCGGCACCAAACGCCACCAGAACCAACCAGATCGCGACATTGACGGCCGGACCGGCGAGGGCCACCCAGACCTCTTGCATCGGTTTTTCCGGCATACGCTCTAACCGGGCCAGACCGCCGATGGGCAACAGCGTGATGTCAGGAGTTTTGATGCCAAAGCGGCGCGCCATCAGGGCGTGGCCGAACTCATGTGCCACTACGCAGGCAAACAGGGCCAACACGAAGATCAGGTTTTCGATCGCGGCCGGCCAACCTCCGCTGGAATAGGCCGCGAATCCGACCCAGGCCAACAACAGGAAAAAGGTGACATGGACCCTCAGTTCGGACCCGAGAAGACGGCCGAGAGCGAAGGACCATGCCATGTTGTGTCTCCGTTTCGTTTAGAACGGAATCTCGTCGTCGTCGATTCCGCCGGATGCGGGGGCAGGTGAGCCGGACGGTGCGCCATAAGGATCGCCGTAGCCGCCGCCAGCCTGTCCGCCGCCGTAGCCGCCCGATTGGCGACCACCGTAGTTGCTTCCGCCTTCTCCACGGGGATCAAGCATTACCATGGTCGATCCGAAGCCCTGTAAGACAATTTCCGTCGTGTAGCGTTCTTGTCCAGATTGGTCCTGCCATTTTCTGGTTTGCAGTTGACCTTCAAGATAAACCTTGGAGCCTTTTTTCAGATATTGCTCGGCAACCCGAACCAAACCTTCATTGAAGATTGCGACCCTGTGCCATTCCGTCCGTTCGCGACGTTCCCCTGTATTGCGGTCTTTCCAGTTTTCCGAAGTCGCAACGCTGAGATTGCAAACTTTTCCGCCGTTCTGAAAAGTTCTCACATCCGGATCAGCGCCGAGATTTCCGACCAGAATGACCTTGTTAACTGAACCCGCCATGTAGTTCCCCGCTTTGCTCTCACTTGAATGCGCCGAATCTGGCGCTGAATATGCCAGAGACCCTATACGGCCTGCATCAGGGTGAAAACACGTTGATGACACAGTGTCGAACAAGAATCTGTTTGCCCCGTTCTGCACGCTTTTAATTCAGGCGGAGGGACCATATACTCCGCTTGTTTTCGGATCGGGCAGGATAGGCATTTATGCGGTCTTTGGTTTTAGGTTTTGTCGGTGTGTGTCTGCTGCTGACTACGGCCCCGGTGCAGGCCCAGACACTGTCTACTAAGAATAGAAAAGACATATTTCTCAAGCAATCCAAAGTGTTGGACTCGCGCGCGGCGACGCAGTATCGCGGATCTGAGCGGCTTAAACCGAAAGTGGCGCAGGGGCGTTTCGACAAGCGCTATACTGGGAAGTATCGAGGAGAATACCTGAAGCTTGCCCGCCAAGCAGCCCGCCAACACAACATCCCGGAAGAGCTGTTTTTGCGTCTGGTGCAACAGGAAAGCGGCTGGAACCCTGCAGCGAAATCTCACAAAGGGGCCCTTGGTCTGGCGCAGCTGATGCCGCAGACGGCCCAGCTTTTGGGCGTCAACCCGCATGACCCCAAGCAGAATCTCGAAGGGGGCGCGCGGTATCTGTCGTGGCAATACCGAAAGTTTAAGTCGTGGCCCTTGGCGCTTGCGGCTTACAATGCTGGTCCAAAGGCCGTTGAGAAACACGGCGGCATTCCGCCCTACGCGGAAACCCAGAATTACGTGAAGGTGATCTGGGGCGGTTAAGGCGCAGAACAGCGCAATTTGTCAGTAGTATTCAACGAAAAAGGCCGGTCAGTGACCGGCCTTTCAAGTTCGTACAAGCGCCTATTCCGCAGCGATTTTGATTACGGGCTCCATTCGGGCCAGAACATCCTCGGCCAGGTGACATTTTACCTGATGGCCATCGGCCAGAGTTTTCACAGGCGGGACATCTGATTCACAACGCCCGTCGGGCACCTCGGATTTCCAGCGGCAGCGCGTCTGGAACGGGCAACCCGGCGGTGGGTTCATAGCTGAAGGAATATCGCCCTCCAGCACGATATGCTGCTTCTCGATTGAGGTATCGGCAATCGGAACCGCGCTCAGCAGCGCCTCGGTGTAGGGGTGATACGGGGGCGAGAAGACCTGATCGGTTGTGCCCAGTTCGACTACGTGGCCGAGATACATCACCATCACACGGTCGCTGAGATAGCGCACGATCGACAGGTCATGGCTGATGAACAGCAGCGTGGTCTTGTGTTCGCGCTGGATCTCCATCAGCAGATCGGTCACCGCCGCCTGCACCGACACATCCAAGGCCGAGACCGGTTCGTCCGCAACCACAATCCGAGCATCACCCGCAAAGGCGCGCGCGATACCGACACGCTGTTTCTGACCACCCGAGAGTTGTCTCGGCATCCGGTCCGCAAAGGCGCGGGGCAGTTTCACCAGATCCAGCAGTTCCAGCATGCGCTTCTTGCGCTCAGCTTCGGAATTGCCGACCCCGAAGATCTCAAGCGCCCGGATGATCTGACGCCCGACGGTCATCGAAGGGTTTAGAGTGTCAAACGGGTTCTGGAACACCATCTGAACTTCACCCACGGTCTTGGCGTCGCGTTCTTCAATCGGAACGGCCTCGATATTTCGGTTGTCCAACAGTATTTGCCCGTCGGTCGCCGTTTCAAGCCCCATCAGAACCTTGGCGAAGGTGGATTTGCCGCAACCGGATTCACCCACGATGGCCAGTGTCTCAGACTCATGGGCTTCGAAACTCAGCGTCTCGTTGGCTTTGACCACTTTGGTCGTACCGCCTCCAAAAAGAGCGTTGGCCGCCACCTCATAGTATTTCTTTAGGTTGTCCATCTTCAGAACGGTCCGACCGATCTCGCCCTTTTCCTTTTGCTCTCCAACGGTGATCGGCGCGTTCCAGTCGATCTCTTGGAACTTCAGGCAGCGCGTATGGTGGCGATCATTGCCCGGCACAGCCTCCATCAGGATGTTCTGAGCGTCGCAGCGGCCTTCTTCGAAATAGTCGCAGCGCGGGCCAAAGTTACAGCCTGGCGGACGTTCATGTGGCAGAGGAAAGTTCCCCGGAATAGCCACCAACGGGCGCGCGTTCTTGTCGGCACCGGGCAAGGGGATCGAGCGGAAGAGCGCCTGCGTATAAGGGTGCTGCATCTCGTCGAACACATCGTGGATCGAGCCGCGCTCGACCGCTTCGCCCGAATACATCACGCACAGCCGGTCGCAGGTTTCCAAAACCAGCCCCAGATTGTGCGAGATGAAGAGCATCGAGGTGCCGTATTTCTTGCCCAGATCCTTGACCAGCTCGACCACGGCAGCCTCAACGGTCACGTCCAGCGCTGTTGTGGGTTCGTCCAAAATCAACAGGGCAGGCTTCGACATCAACGCCATCGCGATGACGATCCGCTGCTGCTGGCCGCCCGACAACTGGTGCGGGAATGAGTTCAGCATCCGCTCTGGATCGGGCAGGCGCACATCCGTGACGACCTCCAAAGCACGCGCATAAGCCTCTTCCTGTCCAACGCCCTCATGGATCATCGGCACTTCCATCAACTGCTTGCCGATCTTCATCGCCGGGTTCAGCGAGGCCATCGGCTCCTGATAGATCATTGCGATTTCATTGCCACGAATGTCGCGCAGTTCCTCGGTGGTCATTTCACCCAGATCACGCCCCTTGAACTTGATCGAGCCGCCAACGATGCGCCCGTTCTTGCCCAGATCCTGCATGACACCCAGCGCCACCGTAGACTTGCCGCAGCCGGATTCACCCACCAGCCCGACAGCCTCACCCGGCTGCACACTTACCGAGAAATCCATAACGGCGGGAATTTCCCTCAGCCGGGTAAAAAAGGAAATCGAAAGCTTGTCGATCTCAAGAATAGGCCCGTCATAGTCCGCCAGTTTGTTCATCTTGTTACTCCTCGCGAGAGTCCGGGGGGATCCCCTTCATCTGGCTAAAAATACCTCGGGGGTCCGGGGGCAGAGCCCCCGGCCTTGATCACATCAGTCCTTCAGACTTTCTTCGCGCAGACCGTCTGCCAGCAAGTTCAAACCCAGAACCAGTGACAACAGGGCCAAAGCAGGCGGAAGGGCAGGGTGCAGATAGATCGAGAGCAGCTTGCGCCCTTCGTTGATCGTCGAGCCCCAGTCCGGGCTTTCGGGCGGCAAGCCCAAACCGAAGAAACCCAAGGTCCCCAGAAGGATGGTTGTATAGCCAATCCGCAGACAGAAATCGACGATCAGCGGACCACGCGCGTTCGGCAGGATTTCCCACAGCATGATGTACCACGGACCCTCACCACGCGTTTGGGCCGCAGCCACATAGTCGCGGGTTTTGATATCCAACGCCAACCCGCGCACGATGCGGAACACCGTGGGAGAGTTCACGAAGACCACCGAGACGAACACGACCAGAATACCGCCCGGAATGTCGAACAAATCCAGATAGGTCGGCAGACCCCAGATGCGGTAGCTGTCGGTGTTGATAATGTAGCCTCCGGTCGAAATCAGTGACAGGTAGAACCACAGCGCCACGCCCAGAACGCCGATCAGCAGAGGTGTTCGGAAATTCGGACGCGTGTAGTAGCGCGAATTCAGCAGGACACCGAGGAAGATGATCGGGAAGACAAACAGGATGGCTGCCATATAGTTCGGCACACCGGTCGCCACGATCTCGGGTGTCACCAAGAGGTAGAACAGCAAGATCACAGGGAAGGCGAGGATCAGGTTTGCAAGGAACGACAACAGTGTATCGAGGCGACCGCCATAGTAACCGGCAGGCAGGCCCAGCGTGATCCCGACCATAAAGGCAAACATCGTGGCAAGCGGCGCGATCTGAACCACAATCCACGCGCCCTTTACCATCCGGCTGAATACGTCGCGGGCCAGATTGTCTCCGCCCAGAAGGTACCAGGCATATTGGCCGTCCTCCAGATTTGGCAGCGGCGTACCGGGTACCTTGTTCTTCATGCCCGAGACCTGCGCAAGCGGGTCATGGGTCACGATCAGATCAAGTGCGCCAAAGATGCCGGTAAAGACCCAGAACATCACAAGGCCAAAACCGATCATGCCGATGGGGCTGTCGAAAAGCTTGCCGTAAAGGCCCAGCTTGCGTTTGAACGCGATTGACATCGCATACAGGATGATCAGTGACAGCCAGACGGGCAGGAACTGCTGCGAAATCGCACCAATGATCCCGGCGCTGGTACCCATCAGGATGCCCAGCACGACATAGGCGACAGCGATCGCCACGCTGGCCATAAAGCTATAGCGCAGCGCGGCCTGTATCATGTTCCGCAGGCCCGAGCTTGAGGTCAACGTACCATCTGGGTTCACCGTCATCTGATCCTCGGGCAGCACAATGCTGGCCAGCATCCAGACGACGATGGACAGGGCCATGACACCCAGTGCCAGCGCGAGTAGCGGGTTGAGGAAGGCGATAGAGCCGGTCCAGGTAAGTGGTTCCATGATCTGACCCTCCCTTAAGAAATGCGAATGCGCGGGTTGAGGTAGACATAGCCGATATCCGAGATCAGCTGCGTCACCAGCACCACGAAGACCGACACGACCGAGATCGCCAGCAACAACTGGATGTCATTGTTCCCCGCCGCCTGCACCAGCGCCCAGCCAAAGCCCTTGTAGTTGAACAGGGTCTCGACGATCACCACGCCATTCAGCAGCCATGGGAACTGCAACATTATGACGGTAAACGGCGCGATCAGAGCGTTCCGCAGCGCGTGTTTCATGACGATGTTCGGGAACGAGACACCCTTCAGGCGCGCGGTGCGGATATATTGCGCGGTCATTACCTCGGTCATTGAGGCGCGGGTCATGCGGGCGATATAGCCCATCCCATAAAGCGCGATCGTCAGAACCGGTAAGAAGAAGTTCTCGAACGTCGGGTTCTCCATCGCTTGCGTCGCCGTGCCCTTGAACCATTTCAGGCCCACAGCGGATGACGTGAAGATCGCGATGAAGATCACACCAGAGACGTATTCCGGCGTCGCGGTGGTTGTAATGGCAAAGGTCGAAAGGGTCCGGTCCGTGGCCGACCCTTCTTTCATCCCAGCCAGAATGCCTAGGATCAGGGCCGAGGGGACCATCAGCAGCATTACCCAGAACATCAGCCGGCCTGTCAAAGCCAGCCGAGTGCCGACAACGGTCCCGACTTCTTCTTTGAAGACCGTCGAATACCCCCAGTAGCCCTGAAGGATGCCGCAGAAATTAGGAGACTCTTCGGCGGTTTTGCCCGGTAGAATGCATCGGCCTTGAACGGTGCCGTCCTCATTCGTGTGCCGGTACGAAGGCAGAACGCCCAGCCACTCGCCGTATTTTATTGGCGTCGACTGAAGGTATCCGCCTTTTTCCAAAAAGCTCTCGACCTGCTCATCCGACATCCGGAAATTGCCCTGCGTTTTCGCTAGCTTTTCCAGGTTCGGGTAGAGATTGGTGAGGAAAAAAACCAGGAATGTCAGGCACAATGCTGTCAGCAGCATAATCCCCACACGCCTTAAAATGAAAAGTCCCATGTTAGCCCCTGTTGGTCGGCTGGCGTGGAGGGCATTCCGCCTCACGCGTTGCTATTCTTATGGTCGCCGTATTGAGGACGAAGGGCCGCGCCAGTGCGGCGCGGCCCTTGTTTGTTTTGGGTCAGGAGGTCAGGCCGAACTTGTAAAGCTGCGGCAGGTCCGCGATGTGCTTTTCGACACCGACCATGTTGTCGCGATGGTGGCGCATTGCAGTCCGCCAGTAAGGCTGAATGACAACACCTTCGTCGATCATGATCGCTTGCAGCTTCGCCATTACCTCGCGGCGCATGTCGACATCAGCGAGCGAGTTCGCCTCGGCCAGCAGCGTGTCGAACTCTTCATTGGAGAAACCGGATTCGTTCCAAGCGACGCCCGATTTGTAGGCGAGGGCTAGGATTTGTGTACCCAGCGGGCGGTGGTTCCAGTTGGTCGAGGAATATGGGTACTTGGTCCAGTCATTCCAGAAGGTCGAGCCCGGCAGAACCGTGTGCTTGGCCTTGATTCCTGCGTCGTTCAGCTGGGCCACAACCGCAGCAGTCGTGTTCCGGCGCCAGTCATCGTCGATGGACTGCACTTCGTGCTCGAAGTCAGCCATGCCCGCTTCTTCCATCAGGGCCTTAGCGCCGGCCGGATCATAGGGGATGCGGGTGATCGACGAGTCATATTCCGGATGCATCGGACCGACATGGCTGTTTTCAGCTGGGATGCCGTAACCGGACATGCCGAGTTCAAGACAAACCTCGTTGTCCACCGCCATGGCAAGAGCCTGACGGACCCGCTTGTCGCCGTAGATCTTGTTGCCGTCCGCATCTTCTGCCAGCTGGTTCGGGCGGATCACGATGGTAAAGCCCGATGGGATTTCCGAGCGGACAAGACCGATGCCGTCGAAGATGTCGACGAATTCACCGACCGACTCCCAGTTCATGTCGATCTCTTCGGCCTCATAAGCGGCCAGGAAGGCGGCAGGGTCGGTGCCATAGTCGATGAATTCGATCCGATCGATGTAGCCACCTTTGCCCGCTTCGTAGCCCCACCAGTCGAAGCCTTCGTTGCGGACCAGAACGCCCTTCACGCCGACCTCGTGGCTTTCGGGGATCATGAAGCCTGTGCCAACCGGGTTCGACAGCATGTCATTCGGGTCAAAGCTGCTGTGGACGATAGCACCCGGATAGTCTGCCATCCCGGGGATGATGGTGATGTCCGGCGTGTTGCACTTCAGTTTAACGGTGTGCGAATCGATAACGGTAATGGCGCCATCAGAGGCTTTCTGTGTACTTTCGTCGACCAGTGACGCCATGCGCGAGGCCATCGAGTTGCCTTCCAGCGTCGCGTCACACCAGCCTTCGATGTTGCGAGCCACGTCTTCGGCGGTGAAGTCGTCACCGTTGTTCCACTTGACGCCCTTGCGGACGTTCAGCGTGTATTCAGTGGCGTCGTCATTGGCTTCCCAGCTTTCCAGCAACATGGGCTTGAACGTACCGTCGTTGTTGTACTCGACAAGATACTCCAACCAGCCCGCCGTGAAGGTCGCAATCTGCGTCCAGTCATAGGTGCGTGGGTCTTTGAGTGCGCGGACTTCCATCTGGTAACGGATGGTACCGCCTTGTTGCGGCTCAGCTGCGGCTGCGGGTGATTGCAGACCGATCATGCCGTAGGCGACCGGAGCGGCAACGCCCAGTGCGGTGACGCGGGCCATAAACTCACGGCGGCTAAGATTGCCGTCGCGGTATTCCTGGGCGTGCATCTCTGCGGCCCAGTGCACCGACGTTCCCTTTGTTGTATGGTTAGTCATGAATGTCTCTCCCTGTGACATATTTGTTTTTTTGCATGGATTGAACGAACCTAGCCGGCGTTTTTCAGGCCAAGGCGAAGGTTGAAGGGTTCGGTTTTTTGAACGTTGGAATTCCCCATGTCGGTATTCGGCAACAGAATCCGAAGGACGTCAATGTTCGAATGCGGCATGAAGAGCAAAAAAACGACATGTATGGGCAGTTGTTGCGCGTCACTTGTCCAGTGTTTCTTACCGGTTCCCGACGTGGGGCATGACGCCAACTCATGGAAGCCAAGCGCCGAAAGTACTGGAAATATTGGTTCATTCCGGCGGGCAGCCAGATTGGATACAGGGAATCAACTGCGTTTCGTATCAGTTTGATAAATCGAGGTGATTCCACGCCTTCATACGCGCCCGGAACCATGTGCGCTGGCGTTTCGCAAACTGACGGGTCGAGATCGTGGCCCGTTCGCGTGCTTGCTCCAATGTCATTGAGCCATCAAGATAGGCCATGAGTTCCGGCACCCCGATGGCCTTGCAGGCGGGTAGCGACGGATCATAGTGGTCGCGCATGGCCGCAACTTCGTCCAAAGCGCCGCTCTCCAACATATGATCGAACCGACGGGTGATGCGGTCCAGCAGCCATGATTTGTCGACGTCAAAGACAATGGGCACTGTGTCCTGCAGGGCCAGCACGGGCGGCGGAGTGTCGTCTTGCCAGGATGCAAGGCTGCGTCCGGTTGCCTGCTGAACCTCCCACGCGCGCTGAACGCGTGCGCGGTTGTTGGTGTCCAGCCGGATCAGGGTTTCAGCGTCCACGCCCGACATCAGCCGGGCCAAGTCCATCTGATCGGCATCCTGGCGCACATGCGGGGGTGTTGGCGGTATCTCGGCCATTCCTTCCGTCAAAGCGGTGAAATACAGCCCGGTGCCGCCGACAATGATCGGGCGCTGGCTGCCCGTCAGCAGTGGTGTGACCTCACGCAGCCAGTGGCCAGTGGAATACTCCTGATCAAACGCGACGTGACCATAGAGGAGATGCGGCGCGCGCGCTTCCTCGTCCGGCGAGGGGCGCGCCGAGATCACCTGCCAGCAATCGTAAACCTGACTTGCATCGGCGTTGACGATCACCCCTCCGAACCTTTCGGCAATGCGCAGCGCCAGCTCGGACTTGCCCGAGGCTGTCGGGCCAGCGATCAGAACCGGCTTGTCATCCGGTATCTCGGGGAGCCGGTCCCAAATCGATGCGGTGGGGTGATTGGTCATGGTCCCTCAGTATCCGCATTGAACCTGCGGTCGTTTTGCTTCATTTTGCGCCGGAAAATAAACCCGTGCCAGCCCGGAGCGCAATATGAGCCTGACCTCGTCCCCCAACACCCAAAAACCCAAGTATGATCGCGTGATGCTGAAGATTTCCGGCGAGGCGTTGATGGGTGATCAGGGATTCGGCCTGCACCCGCCGACCGTCCAGCGCATCGCGCAGGAGGTGAAATCGGTCCACGATCTGGGCGTAGAGATTTGTATGGTGATCGGGGGCGGCAATATCTTCCGCGGCCTCAGCGGCTCGGCCCAGGGGATGGAACGGACCACGGCCGACTATATGGGGATGCTGGCGACCGTGATGAACGCGCTCGGGATGCAGTCGGCGCTGGAGGAGATCGGGGTATTTACCCGCGTGATCTCGGCCATCCGTATGGATGAGGTCTGCGAGCCGTATATCCGCCGCCGCGCCGTGCGCCACCTTGAAAAGAAACGGGTTTGTATCTTTGCCGCTGGTACGGGCAACCCGTATTTTACCACTGATACGGCCGCGACCCTGCGCGCGAATGAGATGGCCTGTCAGGCGATCTTCATGGGCAAAAACGGCGTGGACGGGGTGTATGACAAGGACCCGAAAGAACATGCCGATGCAAAGAGGTATGACACGGTTTCTTACGACGACGTACTGGCCAAACGGCTGCGGGTCATGGATGCTTCGGCCATTGCGCTGGCGCGTGACAACAACCTGCCGCTGATCGTGTTCGGTCTGGATGAGCCGGGCGGTTTCCGGGGCATTCTGGCCGGTGAGGGGACCTATACCAAGGTTGAAGGCTAAAAACGCGAACTCAGCTGCTACCGTTCTCTCCACTCATCGAAAGGTCTGGCCATGACAGCGTTGGATATTGATTTCGTTCGGGCTCAGTTTCCGGCCTTTGCCGAACCCAGCCTTCAGGGGCAGGCCTTTTTCGAGAACGCAGGTGGGTCTTATACCTGCCAGCCAGTGATCGACCGGCTGACGCGGTTTTACACTCAGCGAAAGGTGCAGCCATACGCGCCCTACGAGGCCAGCCGTCTTGCGGGTGCAGAAATGGACGAGGCTCGCGCCCGGATGGCAGCGATTCTTGGGGTTGAGACTGACGAACTCAGTTTTGGTCCCTCGACCACCCAGAACACCTACGTTCTGGCACAGGCCTTCCGTCAGTGGATGAACCCCGGCGAAGCAATTATTGTCACCAATCAAGATCACGAAGCCAATTCCGGCCCGTGGAGACGCCTTGTCGAGGCCGGGATCGAAGTGCGCGAGTGGAAGATTGATCCCGAAACGGGATCTCTGAACCCGCAGGATCTGGAAAACCTGCTGGATGAAAAAACTCGGCTGGTCTGCTTCCCGCATTGCTCGAACGTGGTGGGTGAGATCAACCCGGTGACCGAGATCACCGCCATTGCCCATGCTGCTGGCGCTTTTGTGTGCGTGGACGGCGTGTCCTACGCGCCGCACGGGTTTCCGAATGTGGGTGATCTGGGGCCGGATATCTATCTTTTCTCGGCCTACAAGACCTACGGCCCACATCAGGGTTGCATGGTCATCCGGCGTGCTCTGGGTGAGTTGCTGCCCAATCAGGCGCATTATTTCAACGGCGATACTCTTTATAAACGGTTCACTCCGGCAGGCCCGGACCATGCGCAAATAGCGGCCAGCGCGGGGATGGCGGATTATATCTCGCTGCTCAGCACCCACCATGGCGGCCCAACTGAGGGTGCCGCCGCGCAAGGCGCTTTCGCCCATGACCTGATGCGCGATCACGAAGTGGCGCTGCTGCAACCGGTGCTTGATGCTGTTAAAAACCGAAACGCAGTGCGACTGCTCGGCCCGTCCGAGGCGACGCGGCGCGCGCCCACCGTTGCCTTGGCTTTGGGTCGACCGGCCGCTGCTGTGGCGGCTGAGCTGGCGGCGCATGGCGTGATGGCCGGCGGTGGTGACTTCTATGCTGTACGCGCCTTGCAGGCGATGGGGGTTGATCCGGATCAAGGCGTGTTGCGGGTCAGCTTCACGCACTACACGTCCCAACTGGAAATTGATCAGTTATTGAATGCACTTGACCGGGTTTTGTGATCCAGTTTTCGATATGCTCCGTAGTGGAAAGAAAACGGCGGGGCGAATATGGAAGACGGGCAACCTCCGATCATTTTATGGTTCAGGCGTGACCTGCGGCTAAGCGATCATCCGGCGCTTGCTGCCGCGGTCGCGACGGGGCGTCCCTTGGTGCCGGTGTTCCTGTGTGATGATCTGGTGCACACCCTTGGCGCGGCCCCGAAGTGGCGGCTTGGGCTGGGGCTTGAGGTCTTTGGACGCTCGCTGAACGACATTGGCAGCCGTCTTATCCTGCGGCGGGGCGATGCGTTGGCACAGTTGCAGCTGCTGATCGCTGAAACCGGAGCGACGGATGTGTATTGGTCGCGCGCTTACGATCCGGCCTCGATTGCGCGGGACACAAAGGTCAAATCGGCGCTGAAAGAGCAGGGGATCGAGGCCAAATCCTTTGCCGGTCATCTTCTGTTCGAACCCTGGACGGTTGCAACCAAAGCCGGTCAACCGTTTCGCGTATTCACCCCGATGTGGCGCGCAGTGCAGGGGCGTGAGGTCCCTCCGCCCGAGGCCGCGCCGACCCGGCTAATCGCCCCCGCGTACTGGCCCGCCTCGGACGATCTGGCGACCTGGCACCTTGGCGCAGCGATGAACCGAGGGGCGAAGATCGTCAAACCCTATGTGCAACCGGGCGAACAAGCGGCGCTTGATCATCTGGAGGGGTTCCTGAACCGGATCGCGAATTACGGCGCCGACCGTGACAGGCTGGATCTTGATGGGACTTCGAACCTGTCCGAATACCTCTCATTGGGTGAGATCGGCCCGCGTACCGCTTGGCATCGCGTGCAACGCGCGGCTTTCGAAGGGACCCAAGGCACTGGTTCATTTCTGCGACAGCTTGTCTGGCGCGAGTTCGCCTATCATCTGATGTACCACACGCCTCAGCTGGTGTCGGGCAACTGGAAGCCAGAATGGGACGCTTTTCCATGGAACGAGGCCCGAGATGCGCCCGAGGTGAAGGCTTGGCTGCAAGCCAGAACCGGCATTCCGGTTGTGGATGCGGGTCTGCGGCAGATGTATGTGACCGGGCGGATGCACAACCGCGCCCGGATGATCGTGGCAAGTTACCTGACCAAGCATCTGATGACCCATTGGAAAATCGGGATGGAGTGGTTCGAGGATTGCCTGATCGACTGGGACCCGGCCTGCAACGCGATGGGCTGGCAATGGGTCGCGGGGTCCGGACCGGATGCGTCTCCGTTCTTCCGCATTTTCAATCCCGTTACTCAGCAGGAAAAGTTCGACCCCAAGGGTGTCTATTTAAAACAGTGGATCGCCGAAGGCAGGCCAAACCCGTCCGAGACGGCCTTGTCCTACTTTGAAGCCACGCCCCGTTCCTGGGGACTGAACCCCAAGGCGGATTACCCGCCACCGGTGGTCGATCTGCCAACAGGTCGCGCCCGCGCGCTGGCCGCGTATGAACGCCGAAAAAACCAGTAAGGAACTGAAAACTTGCCACAAACACAATTGCGTCCTAGCCTGCATCAACCACCGCAGAGGGGAGAGCGGATGATCTTGACAACGACCGAAGGCCAAAAAGGTCTGCCCAGATATTTCGCGCAGGTTTTCAAGATGCTGAGCAAAATGGAAGCCGGGCGCTTGGATATCACTTTGTCCGACGGACGGACCTTCCGTGTTGAGGGCTCAAAGCCAGGACCGGTTGCCGAGGTCGAAATTCACGATCCCGACGTGTTCGCCCGCCTGATCCGGGAAGGTGAGCTTGGCTTTTCCGACGCTTATCTGGAGGGCCATTGGAGTACGCCTGATTTGCGCGCCTTTATGGATTTGGTCCATATGGGCAGTGAAACGGCCTACGATGGGTTCACTGGCAAGTTTCTCGTGCAGGCCTATGAGCGCCTGAGGTTTTGGTTGCATCGGAACAATCGCAAACAGGCCAAGAAGAATATCTCGTATCACTACGATCTGGGGAACGATTTTTATGCGCTCTGGCTTGACGATACGATGACTTATTCCAGCGCCATTTTCGAGACAGGGCAGGAGAGCCTCGAGAAGGCGCAGACCGCCAAATACGCCAGCATGGTCGATGAGATGGGCGTCAAACCAGGCGATCATGTGCTTGAGATCGGCTGTGGCTGGGGCGGCTTCGCCGAATATGCCGCGAAAGAGCGTGGCCTGCGTGTGACGGGTCTGACGATCAGTCAAGAGCAGTTGAAGTTCGCACAACAACGCATTGATAAGGCAGGTATATCCGATCTGGTTGATCTGAAACTTCAAGACTATCGCGACGAACAAGGGCAATACGACGGCATTGCCTCGATCGAGATGTTTGAGGCCGTGGGCCAGAAATACTGGCCGGTCTATTTCGATACTGTGCGGGAACGGTTAAAGCCGGGGGCGCAAGCCACGTTGCAGATCATCACCGTGGGCGATCATCGCTGGGACTACTACAAGAACGGCGTTGATTTCATTCAGAAATACATCTTTCCGGGCGGAATGCTGCCATCACCTACGATCTTGCGACAGCAGATTGATCAGGCGGGGTTGAATGTCGTGCGCTCGAAGGAGTTCGGCAAGAGCTATGACCTGACCTTGCGGCGATGGTTTGATACGTTCAACGACAAGTGGGACCAGATCTCGGAGATGGGATTTGATGAGCGTTTCCGCCGCATGTGGAATTATTATTTGACGGCCTGCGGCGCAGCCTTTGACACGGGCAATTGCGATGTGACACAGATCACCATAGCAAAGCCTAGTTAACGAACGGAAGTCATACATGCCCACCGCCAGTCGCCTTGTCGCCGCCGCTTGTCTTGTGGTGGTGGCGTTCATCGTGTCCAGCATGGTTATCGCAAACGGAGAAGAGGGGAAGGACTACGGGTATTTTACCGTGGTCAACATCGCCTTGGGTTGGATCTGCGGTTGGAAAATCATGGGCAAGCGCGCTGGCCGAGGCTGGACGGCCGGGATTAACAACGGCCTGACTGGCGTGGCTTCACTGGTGTTTTGGGGCCTTTTTGTTCAGGGCACCTATGAGATGTTCCGGTTGGCCATGCGCCACCGTTATGATGGCCCCTTCGAGGCGCTGATTGCCATATTCAAGATTGGCGTCGAATTCGGTGAACAGTTGCTCGCGCCCGAAATCCTGATCACCTTGGGTGTTGGGGCCGTTGCCACCGGTTTGCTGACAGAAATAGCAAGCCGCCGATGGCGCTGAATGTGAACACTTAACGAAAGCCTGTCCTCTCGTGTCCGATTTGTTCTTCTATGGAACCCTGCGGCATGTGCCGCTGTTGGAGGCCGTTCTGGGGCGCTCTTCGTCTGAGCTATCGCTGACACCTGCCATCCTGCGAGGCCACTTCGTCTCTGCGGTTCAGGGACAGGACTTCCCAATGATTCAACAGGCAGATGATGAACAGGCTTTGGGATTGTTCGTGCAAGGCCTCACGCAAGCGGATCTGGATCGACTGGCTTATTACGAGGGCGGGTTCGACTATGATCTGAGGCCTTTGGCAGTGACGCTAGAGGATGGAACCTGGGCGCAGGCTCAGGTGTTTTTTCCCGAACCTACGGCCTGGGTGGCGGATGGGACTTGGTCTCTGGACGGGTGGGTTGAACGCCTCGGTGACGTCACCGCGCTCGCCGCCGAGGAGGAAATGAGCTATCTCGGGCGGGTTGCGCCTTCGGATATGGCGCGCAGCATGCCGGCGATTCAGACGCGGGCCTGGGCAAAACTCTTCGCACGGCAGCGGCGAACCGGGGATGCGCGCGATGTGTCCAAGGATGTTATCGTGCATCGCCATCACCGCGCCCATGTCAACTACTTCGCGATGGAAGAGATTGACCTGCAACACCGTCAATACGATGGAACCATGGGGCCGACGCTGAACCGAAGCGCGCTGTTGCAAGGCAGCGCGGTAATCGTTCTCCCCTATGATCCGGTGCGAGATACCGTGTTGCTGATCGAGCAGTTCCGCGCCCCAGTCTATCTGATCGATGATCCCGAACCTTGGATGTGGGAGCCGGTTGCAGGCATGATCGACCCTGGTGAAACGCCAGAGCAGGCCGCACATCGTGAAGGAATGGAGGAGGCAGGCATCGCTTTCGATGCTCTGCATAGCGCAGGAGGAGGTTATTCCTCCAGCGGGTCGTCGACCGAGTACGTCTATCTCTATGTCGGGCTTGGTGATTTGACAGATCCCGCAATAACCGCAGGGCTGACCACCGAAGGTGAGGATATACGCTCTCGTGTTCTACCATTTGACATGTTTATTGCCATGGTGGATCGCGGTGAATTCAAAGACTTACCGCTGTTGACTCTGGCCCATTGGCTGGCGCGTCACCGCGACCGCCTGCGTGGGTGACTATCGCGCTTGTGGTTGGCGCAGAGCGGCTGTAAATCTGCAGTATTACGTAATGAAATGAGGGTGCCATGCGCATTGCACGAGATCTTGCCGAAGCCGTCGGAAAAACGCCGCTGATCCGGTTGAAGCGCATCAGTGAAGAAACCGGGTGCGAGATCCTCGGCAAGGCGGAATTCATGAACCCCGGCCAGTCGGTCAAGGACCGTGCTGCTCTCTACATCATCCGCGACGCAGTTGCGCGGGGTGAGTTGAAGCCCGGTGGCACCATAGTGGAAGGCACCGCAGGCAATACAGGCATCGGGCTGGCTCTGGTCGGTGCATCGATGGGGTTCAAGACGGTGATCGTTATCCCGGAAACCCAGTCAGAAGAGAAGAAAGACATGCTGCGTCTTGCAGGCGCGCAATTGGTTCAGGTTCCGGCGGCACCGTATCGCAACCCCAACAACTTCGTTCACTACTCCCGCCGTCTGGCCGATGAACTGGCGCAAACTGAACCCAATGGCGCGATCTGGGCAAACCAGTTCGACAATGTTGCCAACCGTCAGGCCCATGTGGAAACCACCGGCCCCGAGATCTGGGAACAGACCGGCGGCAAGGTCGATGGCTTTGTCTGCGCGGTCGGCTCGGGCGGAACGCTGGCGGGCGTGGCCGATGCGCTGCAGCCAAAAGGCGTGAAGATAGGCCTGGTCGACCCGATGGGCGCGGGGCTGTATTCCTATTACACAACTGGCGAAATCGCGATGGAGGGCGGCTCGATCGCAGAAGGTATCGGACAGGTGCGGATCACCAAGAACCTCGAAGGGTTCAAGCCGGACTACACCTATCAGGCGACCGACAACGAAGCCCTGCCGTACATCTTTGACCTGCTTCGTGAAGAAGGTCTGGTCATGGGTGGTTCGACCGCGATCAACATGGCTGGTGCGGTGCGTTTGGCCAAGGACCTTGGGCCGGGGCATACGATTGTGACCATCCTGTGTGACTATGGCACACGCTATCAGTCCAAACTGTTCAATCCCGAGTTCCTGCGCGAAAAAGAACTGCCGGTACCGGATTGGATGACAGACGCCCCGCGCAAGATACCGGGCGTATTCGAGGACGTCTGATGCTGCGACAGGTCCGCCTGTTTCTGACACTCGCTGCGCTGATCTTTGTCGGATTGGCGGGGGCGGCCTCGGCGCAACTGACTGATCGGCAGAGCGAGTTCTATAAGGGCTGGCTCAGCACTGCGGACCGTGCCGAAAGCGTCGTTGAAGCCGACAGGGCGTCGGACGCCGCGATGGAGCAGTTGCGAACTGAGATCGACGGCTATCGCAACACGTTCAATACGGCTCGCAACGCCAATGCAGACCGCATCCAGACGCTGGAAAGTCAGGTAAATGCGCTGGGTCCCAAACCTGAAGAAGGGGTCACGGAGCCGGAGGATATCGCGCAGCTTCGCGAGCATCTGGACGAACAGCTCAACGCCTTGCGGGTACCACGGATTATCTCCGAGGAGGCCTTTAGCCGTGCCAACGGTCTGATCAGTGAAATTGACCGTATTCTGCGAGAACGTCAGAGAAAGCAGTTTCTGGAACGTGGTCCTTCACCGCTGAACCTGTCGACATGGCCCGCCGCGTGGTCGGATATTCGCGAGGCTCTGTTCGGATTGTTCAACGAGACGTCGGCCAGTCTGACCTCGGACGTCACCAAAGAGCGCGTGCAGAATCAGGCCCCAGCGATACTGGCCTTGGTGGCGTTGGCCGTCATCTTATTGGTTTACGGGCGCCGTTGGTCTGAACGCGGAGGCGACTATCTGCGTCGTTTCGGTGGGCGCGGAACCGGCGCGTGGACCTTTGTGATTTCCCTTCTACGCATCATCCTTCCCTGGATTGGCGTGGTGGCTCTGACAGCTGCGATTGACCTGACCGGAGTACTTGGGCTGCGCGGTACGCTTTTGCTGCAGCAGGTGCCTTATTGGGCGGCAATCGTGCTTGTTTTCGACTGGGTCGGACGGCAGGTCTACCTGATGGCCGCGGCACAGAATTTCCGAAGATTCTCGGCGGGGCAGATCACCGAAATACGTATCTATGTCGATATTCTGGCAGTGATGCTGATCCTGCACGACATGGTTGGCCTGTTCGAGAGGATTGAGAACATAGCGGAGTCCACCCGCGCTGTTGTGATCTTTCCGGTCATTGTCGTCACCTCACTTCTTCTGCTGCGCATTCGTCAGATCAGACAATCAGATCCAGCGACCGAGGGCGGCGAGATCCCACGTGCCAGTGGATTTTCGCAGGTTGTCGAGGTTGTCCGGCGCATCGTGCTTTTGCTTGGTGTCAGCGCGCCTGTTCTGGCCTTGTTGGGCTACACCAACGCGGCCGAAGCGATTGTGTTTCCTGCAGTCAATACGCTGATCCTGATCGCCATTCTTGTGATCGTGCAGCGCTTTATCAGCTCACTATACGGCTGGTTTACGGGGCAGGGGGATAACGCCCGCGATTCTCTGTTCGCGGTTCTGGTGGGTTTCTTCCTGGCCTTGATTTCGATCCCTATCCTGGCCCTTTTCTGGGGCGCGCGCGAAGCGGATCTGAGCGAGATCTGGTCGCAGATCCTGCAAGGGTTCAGCTTGGGCGGGGTTACGATCTCTCCGTCCAATTTCCTGACTTTTGTCGCCGTGTTTGCCATCGGATATGGCCTAACACGACTGCTACAGGGAGGCTTGCGCAATTCGCTGCTGCCCAAGACAAGTATTGATCCAGGCGGGCAAAATGCGATCGTATCGGGCACTGGCTACGTCGGTATTTTCCTCGCTTCGCTGGTTGCAATCACGGTGGCTGGCTTTGATCTCTCATCGCTCGCGATTGTCGCCGGTGCCCTGTCTGTCGGTATTGGTTTTGGTCTTCAGACCATCGTTTCGAACTTCGTTTCTGGCATCATTCTTCTGGTCGAGCGTCCCATCTCGAAAGGGGATTGGATCGATGTGAACGGCATGATGGGCTACGTCCGCGATATCTCGGTCCGATCCACGCGGATTGAGACGTTTGACCGGACGGATGTTATTGTTCCTAATTCGGATCTGATCAGTGGCGTGGTCACTAACTATACGCGTGGCAACACGATTGGCCGGGTGATCGTGCCGGTGGGTGTGGCCTACGGAACCGACACGCGCAAGGTCGAGACCATTTTGGGAGAGATCGCGAATTCTCATCCTATGGTGTTGGCGAACCCAGCCCCCAGCGTGGTGTTTCAGGGGTTCGGCGCGGATTCGCTGGACTTTGAAATCCGGGGTATTCTGCGGGACGTGAATTGGGTTCTGTCGGTCAAATCCGACATGAACCACGAAATCAATCGCCGGTTCGTGGAAGAAGGGATCGAGATTCCATTCGCACAACGCGACGTTTGGCTTCGCAACCCCGAAGCCCTGCGCACTGAATCACAAGACCCAACCTCGCCAGCCCCGGAGCAACGAGCACCCAGCACCGAACCCGCAGCCATGACCGAGGGAGATCTGGACGGCGACGGAGGGGACGAAGTCTGACCATTGCTCGCGTTGGGAATGGTCCGCAAACTAATGTGCAAACGGGTGTGAATTCACGGAATTGGGGCCTTGCAAATCCTTTTGCATTGCGTCACATATCGCGCTCACGGAGAGGTGGCCGAGTGGTCGAAGGCGCACGCCTGGAAAGTGTGTAGGCGGGAAACCGTCTCCAGGGTTCGAATCCCTGTCTCTCCGCCACTCATACCTGTCTCACTTCAGTTGTGTTTTCTGACCCGGAATTTCGCCGCATTTCCCGTGCGTTGGCGCGTGCGCTTTCAATCAGAGACGGAGCAGATCGTACACTCAGAACGCAATTCCGGCCGCAGTCTCAGTGCCGAATTTTGGCGGGGTCGCTTTGGGCTGGTTTTCCCTGATAAGCGGCAATTGGTCTTGTCAGAAGAACTTTGCTTGAGCGGGGCAGGGCGGGTGCATAGCATTAAGGAATGACCAGACCTGCCTCTTTCAAATACTTCAAAACCAGCCGCGAGATCATCCGCCTTGCGGTGATGTTGTACATCCGCTTCCCGCTTTCGCTTCGAAATGTCGAAGATCTGCTGCACGAGCGAGGCATCGAAGTGAGTCACGAAACTGTACGTTATTGGTGGAACAGGTTTGGCCCAGTGTTTGCTGCCGAAATCCGAAGAAAGCGTGTTCAGCAATTGAGAGCATACTGCAAATGGAAGTGGCATGTGGACGAGGTTTTCGTGAAGGTGAATGGCAAGCGGCATTATTTTTGGCGGGCCGTTGATCACGAAGGCGAGGTACTGGAAGCCGTTGTCACCAAACGCCGAAACAAAGCTGCAGCACTGAAATTCCTCAAGAAATTAATGAAGCGACACGGTAAGGCGGTAGCCGTTGTCACGGATTGCTTCGCATCGTATCGGGCCGCTCTAAGAGAGCTTGGCGCTATCGAAAAACAAAGGACGGGTAGGTGGCTCAACAACCGCGTCGAGAATTCGCACCTCCCGTTTCGACGACGCGAGCGCGCGATGCAGCGTTTCAGGCGCATGCGAAGTTTGCAGAAATTCGCCTCCGTCCACTCGTCCGTCTACAACCACTTCAATCAGGAAAGATCGCTAGCCAGCCGAGACACCTTCAAGTTAACACGCAGCGCCGCTCTTTGTGAGTGGCGTCAGCTTTGTTCTGGATAGGTTCGTGGTTTCTGCGGCAAACTAAGACTGGTTCGAATTCGTCTGACAGCACCGCCACAATCCCCCTGACCAGTTTATGCCGCACCTAGATACGAGCGTTCTATGTGGCGAGATCTGGTTGCATTGTATCAGTTCCATGACAGCCATATAGTGCCGGTCGACGCGAATTTTCTGCACAGGACAGACGGACGAACATGATTGACCTGACCGGGCAGGTGCCTCTGCGTACAAGCCAGAATTATGAGATTTTCCAGCATCCCGAAATGGATGGCGCCCTGTTGAAAGTCCGCGTGGATGAGCCGAAGCGAAACCACCTCATACCGCGCTATGCGGAATGGCGTTACGGCAATTTGCGACAATGGAACCGCGAGGCAAACGAATACCTTGCCGCGCTGCACCGTGGCTGCCCCGAGATTGAGCGTCTGGCGAAGTTCATGGGCTATGCACCAACCTCTCGCGGGCCTTCAATCGTGGTGGAAAAGATGACCGGACCGGATGGGGATCTCGCCCCGTCCTTGCATGCTGAGATGATGGCTGCAAATGGTGACCCGGAAGTGGCTCAGAAGCTGCGGGCCGACTTGCTGGAGTTGCTGGACGATCTGGAGCGCGGACGCATCATCGTCGGTGACATGGGGATCGGAAACATTGTGCGCGCGCAAGAGCGCGGTGGCAAACTTGTCGTCATTGACGGGTTGGGTGAAAGGGTCCTGTTGCCTCTGACATTGTTCAGCGATTGGGCATTTCGCAAATCCATGGCGCGGCGGCGTGCGCGCATGGCGGGCTAGTTGCGTCAGAATGGACCGATTTGAGCATTGGCCGCTGTCCTGTATTTGCTTTATGTCTGGCGATGTTAGGTGCAAGACAGCCCAAATTGGCGGAGGTGCTAAGTGAAACTCTCAACCCCAAATTTCCCAGCCCCAGCTGATGCCGAGGACCGCAAGGCCATCCGCCCAGTAATCTGCTATCCGCCAGAGACTCTGCCCAGTCCTGATCTGGATCGGTTGACCCGCTTGCGGGACACATCCGTGAAAACTGCCGAAGTCACCGCCGCGCCGCGAGACGCGTCCTGTATCGACGTGCCAGCCGGTGCTTTTTTCCGCATCACATCCGTCGAAGCCGCGCAGGTCGGTGATCTGAACTTGTGGAACAAACACGATCTGACCGAACGGTTCTACTCCGGTAAAACCCGCGCCCTGCACGGTACGCATCTTTCGACCGGAGACCGCATGTGGTCGAGTTTCCCAAATATGCGGCCGATGGCGACGATCACGGCTGATACGCTGGACTGGTACGGCTTTGACGCTTTTGGGGGCTCTGTTCATGACGTGATCGGCACCCGCTGCGACCCGTATACCGGACGGTTGCTGTCGGGGGATGATTACCACTATTGCTGTCATTCGAACTTGACCCGGGCCTTGGCGCAGCATTGCGATCTGCCCCTGCACGAGGCGGAGACTCATGTGCATGACGTTCTAAACGTCTTCATGTGTACCGGTTTCACGCGCGATACCGGCCAGTATTTTATGAAGGCCAGCCCGGTGCGTCCGGGTGATTACCTTGAATTCCACGCCGAGATCGACCTGATTGTCGGCCTTTCAGCCTGTCCGGGTGGGGACTGCTCCTCCAAGCATTCCTCGGATACCGCCGCGTGCTATCCGTTGCTGATCGAGGTCTTTGATCCGGGTGAAGTCGCGCGGCAGTCGCATGTTCAGCCCAGTGTCTCGGCCTATGACCGGTCGCATGGCGCATAAAAGGCAGCGAAAGGACAACGCGTGACGCAAGCGGACAAACAGCTTAGTACGGCTGTGTTCTACATAAACCTTGACCGGGTTCCCGAACGCCGCGCGTTCATGGAGGCGCAGTTCGCAAAAGCTGGCGTGACCGACCCGATCCGTTTTAGCGCAGTTGATGCACGTCAGGCGGATGCTCTGGAGGAGAATGGGTATGTGCCGGGCGTTGGCTCTCGCTGGGGTTTGAAGCAAAGCGAGATCGCCTGTTTTGAAAGCCATCGCGCCGTCTGGCAGCAAGCAGTGGATCAAAACCTGAAGGCGGCTGCGATTTTCGAGGATGATGTCGAGATGTCGTCCCGACTGGGGGAGGTGGTCGACAGCCTCGTCGAGAACGCGGACAGGTTCGATTTCGCAAAGATGGACTACTCGCCGCGCAGCCTGCGCTTTGGGTCCGAGATGGAGATAGGCGGCGCCACAGTTCGTCCTCTGTTGGAAATGGCCCCAAGTGCTGCCGCCTATATCTTATCGCAGGAGGGGTGTCGCAAACTGTTGGCATGGTCTCAGCAGTATTCCGACCATCTCGATGATTTCGTATCGATCCCCCGGCCAGATTGGCGGATGTATCAGGTGTTCCCGGCTGTGGGTGTGCAGATGATCTGGTCGAAGCAGCAGCAGGATCTTGAACAGGTCAAGACCAGCGAGCGGGAAGGCGATCAATCCACCAATATGGGCTTGGACAAAGGCCCGTTCTGGTTCCGGGCTCGTCGCGAGCTGTTGGCGGCAAAACGCAAGCTTGGTTGGCGCATTGGAGGGCAGAAGAAACTGCTCGATCAGGGTGGGTTTCTTGGGTTCATTCCGGTTGATACGGACCTTCGGGTCTGAGGCCTGTCTCACCGGCGCAGAGGTAAACCGACGCCTCAGACTTCAAGTTTTCAAAAGCATTAACAAAAATACCAATTTGATATAAGCTTGTGACGTTATTTCTAGTTATTGACTGGGTGTTGGGGTGTCACAAACGCTTTACGAGAAATACGGCGGCTTCAAAACCATCAGCCGTGTGGTGATGAGTTTCTACGAAATAGCGCTAGAGTCCGACGAAATCGGGCATTTCTTCGAAGATATCGACATGCCGCGCCTGATTGACCATCAGACCAAGTTCGTTTCGTCCCTGGTTGGGGGGCCTGCGGCGTTCAGCGACGACAGGATCGAGGCCGTGCATCGCCACCTTGGCATTTCTCATGACCATTTCGATGTCATGGCAGAGCTATTCGGTGAAGCGCTTGAGATGCATGGCATGTCCGAGCGCGATATCAAAACGGCCCTTGGCGCGATTGAAGGCAAACGCTCGATCATCGTCAGCCGTGACGTGGCATGAGCATCCTTGCCATCAACGAACAGCTGCTGCGTGCCATCGGCGTTGGTGTTGCCGTTGTTCGGGCGTCGGATCTGAAATTCGTCTTTCATAACAGCCCTTTCGCCGAATGGTTTGGCAAGCCTGAGAAAAAGCAGTCTCTTTTGGATATCCTACCGGACCTCGACGTGAGAGAACTGGAGGACGTCAAGCAATCCGGCCTGCGGTATTCGGTCGAGCTTCAGATCAAACCCAAGCGCCGGACGCTGATCTTTGCGGTCACCGTCTCACTGGCCAGTGGGTTGTCGGAACAAGTGTTGATCGTGGAATGCCAGAACATCACGCGTATTCGCGAGCTTGAGAGCATGATCGACAGCTACTCTACCATGGTCGAGCGTAACACTCGTGAATTGGAGCGCGAGAAGGAGAGGGTTGAACGCCTCTTGCTGAACGTGATGCCCCGTGCGGTCTATGAAGAGTTCAAGACCTTTGGCGTCGTGACCCCTCAGCTGTTTGATCAAGTTTCGGTGGTGATGTTGGATTTCGTCGGGTTCACAGATTTTGCTGCTAAAACCGACCCTACGGTCACGTTGAGCGAGTTGAATGATATCTTCACGGCCTTCGACCGGATCGTCGAGCAGTACGGTTGCGAGCGGATCAAAACGATTGGGGACGCCTATCTGGCCGTCTCTGGCATGCCGGATGCGACGCCCGACCATGCCACGGCTGTCGCCCATTGCGCGGTGCGCTTCTTGCGGTATCTCGAGCGGCGCAACGAAAGCCACCCGCATAAATGGCAGGCCCGGATCGGTCTGGGTATGGGGCCAGCTGTAGGGTCGGTCGTGGGCATTCAGAAATATGTCTATGACGTGTTTGGCCCAGCCGTGAACATCGCTGCGCGCCTGCAAGTCTTTGCAAACCCGATGAATATCGTCGCGCCGGAGGCGATGAAGTATGCGTTGATCGATGAGTTTCAGGTCTCAGACCTGGGGCGGGTCGAGATCAAGGGGATGGGGGAGATGGATCTGATCAACGTCTCGTCAGGCCTCAGCGCCAATCAAGGAAGCCGATTGTTCTGAGGATCAGTCGTCCTGCGGCACCAGACCCAACCCGCGCAGGTAAATCCCAATCCCGCTTTCCAGAAGGTCCTCGGGCGAAAAGGGCGAGGTCGCACCTGTCGCGTTACGCGCATAGAGTTCGACCACACCGTGACTCATCGCCCAGATGTGGGCCGAGAACATGGACGCGGGCGGCCGCTTTTCCGGTGGAATATGTTTCGACAGGTCCGCAGCTGCTTTCTCCAGAACCGTTTTGGCCCGGTTTGACGCTAACGACAGCTCGGGAGTGCGGTTCGGGGAAATCCCACTTTCGAACATGGCGATGTAATGGCCGGGATGCTTGCGAGCAAAGGCCAGATAGGCGCGCCCGGTGGCCTCAAACGCGGCCAGCGCGGATGGCTGGCCCTCGTCATAGGCATATTGCATCAGGTCGGCGAACATCTCGAACCCTTGCCGGGCGGCTTCGGCAATCAGGTCCTCACGCCCGTGATAGT
Organism: Ruegeria profundi; assembly: GCF_049800715.1. Classification (GTDB taxonomy): domain Bacteria; phylum Pseudomonadota; class Alphaproteobacteria; order Rhodobacterales; family Rhodobacteraceae; genus Ruegeria; species Ruegeria profundi_A. Next base: position 31,173 of record NZ_JBNAFO010000002.1, on the reverse strand, counting down.
GCCGGTAGACGGCAGCAGGAGTGACCCCGGCGGTCTTGGCGGCCTCGGAAAGGGTGAACCCGGTGGGGCCTTTTTCTTCGATCAACGAGAGCGCGGCCTCAATCAAGGCCTGCTTCAGGTTTCCGTGGTGATACCCGCGCTTCGTCATTCCGGCCTCAGGTTATTGGTTTTTCACGTGTTCGGGTGCCAAGAGATAGTCCAATTTCAGCCAATGGTCCAACGCGCACGCGATTAATTATTGACCAGACCTTTATTTACGTCAGGACTCCCAGACATCCGGCCCGCCGCAGATTTTCGGATCATTCTCGCCGATGGCTTTTTCGTCTTTTTCATCGTAGTCTAAAGCCAGCAGCACCGTTCGGATGGCAGCAAGGCGCGCACGTTTTTTGTCGTCTGATCGCACGATCGTCCATGGGCAGTTTTCCGAGTGTGATCGGGTCAGAGTTTCAGAGATCGACTGAGTATATTCATCCCATTTTTCCAAACCGGCGATATCAATCGGGCTGAGTTTCCACTGTTTCAGCGGATCCGTTTCACGCGCCAGAAAGCGGTTCAGCTGTTCAGCACGGCCGACATTCAGCCAGAACTTGAACAGGCTGATCCCGTCGTTCACGAACCCGGTTTCGAGCGGCAAGACCTGACGGAAGAACCGTTCGCGCTCCTCCTGATTACAGAACCCAAAGACGTTTTCCACGACACCTCGGTTGTACCAGCTGCGGTCGAAAAAAACGATCTCACCGGCCGAGGGCAGGTGCTGGATATAGCGTTGGAAATACCACTGGCTGCGCTCGGAATCTGAGGGCTTACTGAGCGCAACATTCCGCGCCCCGCGTGGGTTCAGGTTCTCGCGGAACCGCTTGATGGTGCCTCCTTTTCCCGCCGCATCTCTACCTTCAAAGATGATCGCGACGCGTTGGCCGGTTTCTTTGACCCAGGATTGCATTTTGACCAGTTCGATTTGCAGCGCTTCGATCTGCTGCTCATAGTCTTTGGTCTTCATTTTTTCGGCGTAAGGATAGCTTGGATTCAGGATGTCGCCCTTGTTAGCCTTTTCGATCATTTTGCGCACGTCGCCGGGCGCTTTCTTGCGGTAATACTTCTCGATTGCACCTTTTTCTGACCGGGCCATGAGCTACCTCGCGATAAAATCCATATCTTACTATGGATTAGGTGCTGGCCTAACGCAAACCCGCCCGTTGTGCGGCGCGGTCTATGGCGGCGGCGACCTCTTCGGCTGCGACGACCTGGGGCATATGGCCAATGCCCCGCAACTCGATCAGCTCGGCACCGGGGATTTGTTCGATCAAGCGGGTTGAGTGCCAATCCAGCTTGACGGTCGTGTCTGCCGTGCCGTGAATGATTTCGGTAGGTACAGAGATTTCACCGTATCGGGGCTGCAGACGCTCAACCTCTTCCAAGAGCCGAACCCGTTGTTTTGCGTTGGCATGCATTGAGGCGCGGCGCATCGTCAGGGCGGGGCCGAAATGCTCGGCATAGCCTTCGGGTGCAGTTTGCGGAGCAAACACTTTGTCGAGGGCCGTTTCGACATAAGATTCCGGCACGTAAGAGGTGATGAGGGGCAGGGCAAGCGCGCTTCCTAGGTTGGTCGCTGCCAATCGGTTGAAATTGTCCAGCGGCGTCTCCCACGGGATGGCGGCCGGGGCAATCAGCACAAGGGCCGAGAGATTGTTGGGACGGGTCACCGCCCACGCCAACGCCACCGACCCTCCAAGGCTCTGCCCGGCGACGATGGGTTTTTCTGCGCCAAGTTGGGCAGCGGCACGCTGCAGGATATCCGCCTGTTCCTGAATGGTTTCACCTTCGGGATTGAAACTGTCCGAATAGCCAAGGCCGGGACGGTCAAACACGATCACGCGGTAGTTTTCGGCCAGAATAGGAGCCAAGGCGAAGGTCATGTCGCGGGTATTGCCGCTGGAGCCATGGATCAAGACCACATCAGGGCCATTCCCCATGACAACCGCATGCACGGCAATCCCATCCACATCGAGTATCTGACCTTCGGGCGGAAACGCCTGCTCGGCGCGCGCCTCGCTCTGGGTCGCGCGCCACCATGTGAACGCTGCGAAACCTACAAGGCCCAGCGCTAGGAGTATTCCGATTTTAGCGGCCAATTTCACTCATATCGAAGGGTGTGGACTGATATATTTCATTGATCCAGTTACCATAGAGCAGATGCGCATGGCTGCGCCATCGGTTCTGCGGCGCCTGCGTCGGATCATCATCTGGATAGTAGTTCATCGGCACGTTGATCGGCGTGCCATTGGCGATGTCCCGATCATATTCCTGCTTCAACGTATCGCTATCATATTCGAAATGGTTGAAAATGTAGAGCGCACGATGCGCCGGGTCCTCGACAAGGCAAGGACCTGCTTCATCGCTGCCAAGCAACGTGACAAGGCCGTCCGCGGCGTCAATCTCGGCCTGCTTCATCTCGGTCCAGCGGCTGACGGGAATAACGCAATCATCCGAGAATCCCCGCAAAAACGGAGACGACGGGAGCAGATTCCGATGCCGGAAACAGCCAAAGGCCTTGGCGTCCAGCATGTGTTTTTTCACGCCGTGGAAGTGATTGATCATCGCCATGCCGCCCCAGCAGACTCCGAAGGTGGAATGGACGTTGGTCTGGGTCCACTCAAACACCTCTCGGAGTTCTTCCCAATAGGTGACATCATCGAATTCCAGATGCTCGATCGGCGCACCGGTGATGATCAGGCCGTCGAACTTCTGGTCCTTCACGTCCTTGAACGGCTGATAGAACTCAGCCATGTGCGCAGCGGCGGTGTTCTTGGTCCGATGTTCGGTCATGCGGATCAGAGACAGGTCAATCTGCAGTGGAGTGGCCCCGATCAGACGCGCGAACTGGTTCTCGGTCTGGATCTTCTTGGGCATCAGGTTCAGCAGCCCGATCCGCAGGGGGCGAATATCCTGACGCATTGCCTGATCCGCAGCCATGACCATGACGCCTTCCTGGGTCAGGACGTCAAAGGCGGGCAGTTCGGATGGGATTTTGATCGGCATCGGGTCAGACTTCTGAATAGGTTAGGAGGAGGTAGTTAGGCGCGATCGCGCCCGGTCTCAAGGGTGCGTTCGATCAACTCATCGAAATCAGCCGCATCGCGCACTTCTCCGATGTCTTTGGCCGTTATCGTAACGCCCCACTTCTTCGCCATCGCCTCGTACCGGGGCTGACGATGGGCAAGCGCCTGAGCGTAGGTCCACCGGATGAACGCGTCCGGGTCCACGTCGGACTCGGAGCAGCCGTGTTGATCCAGATATTCGGACCAGACTCGGGTCAGGAATTCAGCCTGATAGGACATCGGCTTTGGGGCCTTGTCGAAGCGTCGGACCAGCTCGGCGGTGTGGTCGTCGTCACCCTTCAGCCAGATCATCAGCGTCTGTTTTGACAGCTCAGACATCAGTTGATCCGCTGGGTCGTTCGGGTCGACCCACTCGCAAATCGACCCGCCCGTGTCGCAGATGAAATGCGGATAGCCATAGAGACGCTCTGCCCGGTCCACGAAATATTCGGTGTCCAGAAGGGCGTGAATTTCGGCCAATCGGAATTGTTCCTGTCGGCGCCGGTACTCGGACATCTCCAACCCGCCAAGCGCCGGATTACCGGGCTTGCCAAGATAGGATGCGACAGGGGTCAGGTTCTCGAACGAGATGTTCGAGCCGATATAGATCGAATCCGACAGCAAAAGGTCCCTCAGGAACGGGACTTTCATCGCCTCGGCTTTGGCGTTATCGGCGATGTATTCGCCCATGTAGCGGGTACCGATCCGGTAGTCGACCGAGTAGTGAAACCAGCCACCGCTGTCCCGCAGGATGTTGGATACATAGGTCTTGCCCAGCCCCGACATGCCGAAAAACAGCACCTTCTTGCGTGCAGCCCCACGCCAATCTCTTGCCGAGCTGTAGATCATCTTGCGCTGTCCCTTGTTTTTGCCTTTGCTAATTCGGGCAGGCGGCGGCGTCAATCGCGTGGGACGGCTCGATTGAGGATCAATAGTCCCGCAGACAGCACGGCAAAGCCGATATAGGCGCGGGGATCCAGTGCCTCGTCTCGCAGCAACGCGCCCAAAACGATCGCGACAGGTGGGATGATCAGGGTCACGAGTAACAGATTGCCACTGCCCGCCATTGCTAGGACCCGGTAGTAGAGAAGATATGCACCCGCCGTCGCGATCAGGGAATAATACGCGATTGCCGCCCATGTGACCGCGGGCAGGCTGAGGCTTGGGATGCCGTCCGTCATGAGGGCAATTGGGATCAAAAAGAGTGTCGAGCCGGTCAGCATCCCGGCGGCGGCGACAATCGGCGGGAGGGAGCTTAGATGTTTGCGCGCCCAAACGCCGGCAAATGCGTAGGAGATAGTGCCCGCGAGGATGGCAAGTTGAGCTGTGTTTTGCAGGCTGAAGCTGGTGAGGTTGCCGACCCCGATCGCGATTGAAACGCCGAAAAAACCGAGGCCGACGCCGAGAAGGCGCGGTGATGTCAACCTCTCGTCGGAAAAGAAGAGCGCAGCAACGAGTACGCCAAAGATGGCCGTTGCCGCGTTCAAAATCGCCGTGAGGCCGGTGTCTATGTACAACTGTCCCCACGCCATCAGCGAGAACGGAATCACGTTGTTGAGCAGTCCCATGACCAGAAAACCAAACCAGAGGCGCGGTGAGGACGGGACGCTTAGACCCCTAAGCCAAACCACCAACCACAAGGCCAGCATTGCCCAGAACGTTCGATGCAATACCGAGGTCATCACTGGTATCGTGTCCAGCGCAATACGGATTGAAATGAAAGACGCGCCCCAGATGAGACCCAGCAGCGAAAGTTCAGCCCATGCGCGAGGGGATAGGTGTTTTTGCTGTTCCATGAACAGGTTGTGGCAGCTTTAAGTTCATGCGGCGACCCGAAAGATGCGGAAACAAAAAGACCCCACCGAAACGGCGGGGTCTGATTGGTTTTTGTCTGGGGTTGATTAGTCCAGTGCGTAGGTGATCTGGAAACCGACACTCCAAGCGCTGTTGCCGGTAAAGTCTGCCGTAACACCGCGGGCTCCGTCGGCCGTCGCATCTCCGATGTCAGTGTACCGCACACCAGCGGAGACTTTGGCTTTTTCCAAAGAGTATGTGCCGCCGAGACCAATGCTCCAGAAGCCGTCTGTGGGACCGAGATTTGATACCGGGTCGCCTGACGAAGTCTCGTAACCCAATGTAACCGCGCCCGAAAACTCCTCCGAGAATTGATATCCAAGACCTAAGGTGTAGGTGAAAGTGTCATCGTCGTAGTCGACTAGTGCGGCACCTACGTTGTTCACATAAACTGGTGGAGCGTAAGAAAGCTGTGGCCAATCCACCCAACGAACAGAACCAAACAAAAGCGTTTTTGGCGCGACACCGGTTTGGAAGTCCAAATTGATAGACTGAGGCGTTTCGATTTCCGTGCTTGTATTCTCTGAGTTCACTTGTCCCGGTGTGACAGGCGGGATCGGAATCGGGTTGAAGGACTCTGTCTGCGACAGGTCATGAGAGATTTTTGAGTTATAGGTCAGAGCCACGCGCGCCGCGATCTCGGGTTTCTCCCAAGCCACACCAATAACATAGCCGAAGGCAAGGTCTTTATCGGAACGCGTTTCGTAGCCCTGTGCGAGAGGTACGGTAACTGATGCTTTTACGCGTTGCGCACGAATACCGCCAATAGCGCTGAAACCACCGTCAAACTTGTAGCGCAGCAAAGCAGTGATCGCCTCTGTGTCGGCTTTTGCTCGCAGTACATCAGATCTACCACCCGGAACTAGGTTTGTCGAAAGGGGATAATCGGGCGAATACGCGATATCGGCACCATAGGGCTCGTCATACATAATCGCAAAATCAAGTTTTTCTGTGAGCGCAGTCTTATATCCCAGATGTGGAGTGAAAAAGTCATTGGCGACGTTTCCAGAGTCAATCGGCTCACCTGTAGTAAAGCTCGGCATGGTCCCGCTTACGCTGGGGTCTGTGTAGCCCAAGCGAAACTGTACTACCGATCCTTCTTCGAAGATCAAGTTGATGCCCTGACCGCTTCGGTCCAGACCGCCAGCGTACCCGGCCGTTGCCCCCACGCAAATCGCGCACGCTGATAGTAGCGCCTTTCTCATGTATTCCTCCCTTACTGTCCCTTGAAGGCCTGTATGGCATCGTGTGAGTGTACGGATGCCGACCCGCTCGATTTGAATGCCCGATACTGTCTCGGTGTCTATTTTATCGTCAACTAGTGACCGTGCGTTACTTCTTATGAGTGTCGGCACGAACTGTTGCTAAACTGTTACGATTTTCGGACCAAACATTCAGAAAGATACCTGAAAAGATCACGGCTGCTCCGAGCAGCGTCCAGTGATCCAGTGGTTCATGATAAAGAAGCATACCGACAACTGCGATTGTCGGCAGGCGGGCAAAGTCGAACGGCACCACCACGGTCGCGGGGGCGATTGCAAGCGCGTTTGTGATACAGAAATGAGCAAGAAGACCGGCCAGACCAACCAGCAACAAAAAGGGTGCCGTCTGTAGCGTTGGCAAGGCGATTTGCTGGTCTATCCCTGCCGCAGCCGTGCCAAGAACAGCCTGCATCACAGTCAACCAAAACACGATACATCCGATACTGGCGTGTCGGGTGAGCTGTTTCGTCGTGATTGTTGTAAACGCGAAGAAAATCGCGCTTCCCGCTGCCATGAGAATACCCGGCGAAAGGCTTGCGGTTCCGGGTCTTGTCACCATCAGAACTCCGGCAAACGCAATCAACGCCGAAGTCATACGGATTGCGGTAAGGCGCTCTTTCAAGAGAAGCGGAGAGAGCAGGATAACCCAGATCGGTTGGGTGAATTCAAGCGCGAATACCTGCGCCAGAGGGACCACTCCGACCGCGTAGAACCAGAGGTTTTGGCCGGTGAAATGGAACGTATTGCGTAAGGCGTGCAAACCAAGACGCTCGGTTGTGACCTGATGCCATTTGCGGGTCGCCGTCAGTACTAGCGCTACGATGAGCACGCCGACAAAGCTGCGATACATCATGATCTCGAAAGTATCGTGATGCAGGCTCAACTCTCGACCGGCGACGGCCATTGAGGAGAACGAGGCAATAGCGCCGGTCATCCACAGAGCGGCAGAAAGTGAAGAGCCTGCGCGTTGTTTCATTTTACGATGGACAATCTCGCGATATTTAATCTCTGTTGCAGCAGAACATTTGTCTCTACGCAGACTTAAGTGTTTTTCCGTTCATCTTTAAAGAGATAGTCGTGCTGTGAAAGTAAGGCTTCTAATTTATATCCTACGGATTCAAGGTAGCTGGCCATGCGGTCATAGTCCCTGCACTCGATCAGCATGTAGTCAAACCGAAACTGGTTGTGATCCAGACCTTTCAATACACTGAGTTCCGCTCCTTCAACATCGAGTGAAAGAAAATTGATACGAGAAGGAGCATTCGAATCAACCAAAATATCGTTGAGAGGTTTGGCCGCGGCGCCAAAGGTAAAGGTGCGTTCCGTTTCTCTCATATGTTGTTGCGCCGCTAGGAGGTGCGCGTTTGGATCAGGCAGGTCCAATTCCATTCCTACGGGAACAGTCATCAAATTCGCATAGGCCATTTCGACAAACTTGTCAGGGAACCCGAACTCTACGCAGGCGTTACAATGAACTTGGTTGTTTTCGCCGCGACGTTTCAGGCATTTTAGGAAATTGTGTGGAGATGGCTCGATCAGCACCCCGCGCCAGTTCCGTTCCTTCTCGAAGTAAAGTGTATTGGATTGGTTCACCCCGTCGTTGGCGCCAAGTTCGACATAGAACCCGTTGTCAAAATCAACGTAGGGTTCAAGTTTTTGATCGAGGCTATTGAGGCCAAAATACTTGGATTCGGGTTTCTTTTTTCGCTTGCGGCCAATCAGGTCGGAAAATCTCATGGCTATGAATTGCCTATTTTGTTTTCTTGAGGGGAAGGGACTGTTTTCGCTGAACTTCAGTAAGATTCATAGCTCTTCATCTGGATGAATCCACCAATCTGGCCTCTTGCTATAATTGAAGCCTCGTTGTTCTAGCTTTCCTATTGCACAACCTGGCAAATTGAGCATCAGTGCAAGTTGTTCTTGTGAAGCTTTCCATTCGCCAATATCAGGGTAACGTCCGGATACATCATCCCACGCGTCTACCTTATTGAGGTGATCAAACTGATTGTATGCGTGCCCGCTGGCTCCAAATACATAAACTGTCTCAGCAGCAATGCTGAGAAGACAGATGCCCACCCCAAAACTACCGTAGCCAAAGGTCAAATGTCGCGCGGCCAGCAATACATCCAAGTCCTCCTTGAGAGAACCACTTTGTAATAACAGTGTTAGTTCTGAGTTTTCTATATAAGTTTCCAATGCGCCGACGCACGGGTTTCGCCGATCTTCGAAAACCAAGCGAACGCGGTTGATACCAAGCTCTTTGCGTGCTTGTTCAATCATTTTTTTGTAGAACGCCAAGGGTGGCTGCGAAAAGTCCGGGTGTGGTCTCGCGTCGAATGCATCGCCCGATCGAATGTGTATTGTGAGGCAACCTCGGGGTTCTGGTTCTGGTAATGGGATGTGAGCCGCTGGAACAAGATATTTTTGCAATACCTGTCTACGCAAAGGCATTCGTATGCCAAGCCGCTCCATTCGCGGGCCAGTGTAAAATGTGCCTTTCAAAAAAAGACCGAGAGAGCTTGTGTCATAATCGTGGGGAAGAAACGTTAGTCCTGATACCTCAGTAGGGCTATCTATCTTGATCAATTCGGTCTTTGGCAACTGGATAAAGGGGAGTCTCAGGGAGCGGGCCAAAAATAGAGCATTGCTTGATTGAAGAAGACTATTCCCCATCCTGCCATACTCTTCGACGGAAAGGCCTACAATACTCTGCCTATCAGTACCGCGATGTTCATCAATCGAATAGTCGGTCTTTAACCGGTTGGAATTATAGGTTGAATTCCAATTACTATTCAGTTTTCGCAAGGCTTTTTTTAGTCTATGCGATGCAGATTGCCTGAATCCCATTTTGAACTACTCCCACTCGATCGTTCCCGGAGGTTTCGAAGTGATATCGTAGGTGCATCGGTTGATACCCTTGACCTCGTTGATGATCCGTGTGGCGGTTTCGCCCAGGAACTCGTGGCTGAAGGGGTAATAGTCGGCGGTCATGCCATCAACTGACGTCACGGCACGCAGCGCGCAGGCGTAGTCATAGGTACGGCCATCGCCCATGACGCCGACGGTGCGCACGGGGAGAATCGCCACAAAGGCCTGCCAGATATCGTCATAGAGGCCGTGTTTGCGAATCTGGTCGATGTAGACTGCATCGGCTTCGCGCAGGATTTCGAGCTTCTCGCGGGTGATTTCTCCGGGGCAGCGAATGGCGAGGCCCGGTCCGGGGAAGGGGTGGCGGCCGATGAAGCTGTCGGGCAGACCCAGTTCGCGACCCAGCGCGCGGACCTCATCCTTGAACAGCTCACGCAGGGGTTCGACCAGCTTCAGGCCCATCTTCTCGGGCAGGCCACCGACATTGTGGTGCGATTTGATCGTGACAGAAGGGCCACCGCTGAAAGAGACGGACTCGATGACGTCCGGGTAGAGTGTGCCTTGGGCCAGGAACTCCGCCCCGTCGATAGTGTCGGCGTGCTTCTGGAACACGTCGATGAACAGTTTGCCAATGATCTTGCGTTTGGTCTCCGGGTCGCTTTGACCGTCCAACTCGCCCAGGAACAGATCGCTTTCGTCCGCATGGATCAGCTGAATGTTGTAGTTGTCGCGAAACATGCCGACGACTTCCTGCGCCTCGTTTTTGCGAAGCAGCCCGTGGTCAACAAAGACGCAGGTAAGTTGATCACCGATCGCCTCGTGGATCAGGATCGCGGCCACCGAGCTGTCGACGCCGCCGGACAGGCCGCAGATGACTTTCTTATCACCAACCTGCTCGCGGATCTTCTCTATCATCTGTTCACGATAGGCACCCATCGTCCAGTCGCCGCTGAACCCGGCGAGCTTCACAAAATTTTCATACAGTTTCGCGCCCTTGGGCGTGTGATGCACCTCGGGGTGGAACTGCACAGCGTAGAAATGGCGCTTGCTGTCTGCCGTGATGGCAAACGGTGCGTTGGGCGAGGTGCCGAAAACTTCAAACCCCGGAGCGATTTCGCTGACATGGTCGCCGTGGCTCATCCAGACCTGTTCATCACCATCCGCGAACCAGTCTTTCAGGATATCCAACTGACCTTTCGGAGTGACAAAGGCGCGGCCAAACTCGGCGGTGCCATGGCCGCTTTCGACCTTGCCGCCCAGTTGGTGCATCATCACCTGCTGGCCATAACAGATGCCCAGGATCGGAACGCCATAGTCGAAAATCTCTTGCGGCGCGCGCGGAGAACCCTCACGCGTGACACTGTCCGGCCCACCCGAAAAAATCACCGCTTTGGGCGCCATTTCGCGCACAAATTCCATGGTGACGTTCTGGTAGGGGTGGATTTCGCAATAGACATTCAGCTCGCGCAGACGGCGTGCAATCAGCTGCGTTACCTGGCTGCCGAAGTCGATGATCAGAAGGCGGTCGTGGGATGTATCACTCATGTGCGGGCCATAGGCCAAGCGTAACGAATTCGCAAGAGATAAGGTCTTTGGTAGGGGGCAGGACACTACATTTTGGGGAAACTGCGCTTCGGTTATTGTAAAAGTTTTGTAACAAAAATATGACGATCTTTCCGTCTGCGTCATGCAGACACCCAGAACAGGAGAGATGCGTTTGCCCATAGCTGTTGAACTTGCCGCTTTGAATCTGGCTTTGGCCATGTTCTGCGGGGCTTTGATCGGGTCCGAGCGTCAGGTGCGCCAACGTATGGCAGGTTTGCGCACCAATGCGCTGGTGGCCCTGAGCGCTGCAGCTTTTGTGGTGTTCTCGGCGCTTTATCCGGATGAGGTAAGTCCGACACGCGTGGCCGCGCAGGTCGTTTCGGGGATTGGGTTTCTTGGGGCAGGCATCATCTTTCGGCACGGGTTCACCATTCATGGTCTGAACACGGCGGCGACCTTGTGGTGTTCGGCGGCTGTGGGGATGATGGCCGGCAGTGGGGCTTGGATCTTTGCGATCATGATGACGGGTTTCGTCATTTTTGTGAATCTGGGGCTTCGGCCTTTGGTGAAATGGTTGAAAAAAACGACACGTGCCGGGGTTCCCTTGACGCAGGAGTTCCGCATCCTCGTGCAGTGCGCGGCGGATGCTCAGGCGGAGGTCCGTGCGGCGGCACTACAGGCTTTGGCGCAAAACGGGGTGCGCATTGTCGGGTTTCAAAAGGGAGATGCAGACGACAAAGGTTTGCAAACACTGGAAATTCTCGTTTCCACCGAAGATCATCCCGAAAACGTGCAACACAAAATCGCAGCGCCACTTATTCTTGAACCGGGGATTCTGAGTGTTGAGTGGGAAGATGCGAACGAGACCTGAAACCGTTGTTTTAAAGGGTCCCGTCGCGGCGTAATGTCGCTTTTATGTGCCAATAGCCGTTATCTTCCAATAGTAGCGAGTGTTGGCGGGCTAGATAGAACCCTAATCAACACATCCAAAGTATGGTGAGGAAAAATGGCTGAAGCATCAGCACGTCGTCGAGGTCGCGGTGGTGGCGGAGCCGCCCGCCGGGCAGAACGCACTGCGGTTCGGATCGACACCGCAAAGTACATTGAGCGGAACATTCCGAACTTTGAGGTCCTCAACGAAGAAGCGTTGGAGATCATCGAGTACAACGCCGAAACGATTCTGGAAGAGGTTGGCGTCAACTTTGTCGACAATCCCGCCGCGCTGGAGCGTTGGCGCAATGCGGGTGCGGATGTTGATGGTGAACGCGTGCGCATCCCGCGTGGGCTGGCGCGCCAGCTGATAAAAACAGCCCCAAGCCAGTTCACTCAGCACGCCCGCAACCCAGAGAAATCGGTGGTGATCGGCGGCCGTAACATGGTTCTAGCGCCTGTCTACGGCCCTCCGTTCGTTCGTGATGCGCAGGGTGGTCGTCGCTATGCGACCATGGATGATTTCAACAAGTTCGTGAAACTGGCCTACATGTCCAAATGGCTTCACCACTCGGGCGGTACCGTTTGCGAACCGACCGATATCCCGGTGAACAAACGCCACCTCGATATGTTGATGGCGCACATGACACTGTCGGACAAACCCTTCATGGGATCCGTGACCGACCCCAGCCGCGCGAAAGATTCGGTCGAGATGTGCGAGATTCTGTTCGGCAAGGAATTCGTTCAGAACAACACAGTGATGACTTCGCTGACCAACATCAACTCGCCGATGACCTTTGACGATGTGATGATGGGGTCGCTAGAGGTTTACGCGAAGAACAATCAGGCTTGCATTGTCTCGCCCTTCATCGTCGGTGGTGCGATGGCGCCGGTGTCGGTTGCAGGTACGCTGACGCAGGTTCTGGCCGAAGTACTGGCGGGTATCGCCTATAGCCAAATAATCCGTCCTGGTGCACCCGTAATTTTTGGTGCGTTTGTGACTTCGATCGACATGAACTCGGGCGCGCCGACCTTTGGTACACCCGAGGCCGCGCATATCACCTATGGTGCAGGTCAACTGGCACGTCGTCTGAACCTGCCTTACCGCTCTGCGGGGTCGTTCTGTGGCTCGAAATTGCCGGACGCGCAGGCGGCATATGAGACCGCGAACTCGTTGAACATGGGTCTGATGTCGGGCGTGAACTTTATGCTGCACTCGTGCGGCTGGCTCGAAGGCGGTCTGGTTGCGGACTTTGAAAAGTTCGTCATGGACGCCGATCAACTAGGTGTTCTGCACGGCCTGGCCAAAGGCGTAGCCTATGACGAGAACGCACAGGCGATGGGTGCAATCCGCGAAGTTGGGCCGGGCGGTCACTATCTTGGCTGCGAGCACACGCAGGCCAACTTCAAGGAAGCCTTCTGGAAAACCGAGGTGCTGGACTACAAACCGTTCGAGACCTGGCAGGATGAAGGTTCACGCGATACGCGTCAGCTGGCCTCGGCCCGGGTCGAGTATCTGCTGGCCAACTACCAGCAGCCGCAGATGGACCCGGCCACCAAAGAGGCGCTCGAGGCTTATATTGCCGATAAGAAAGCCTCGATGCCGGACGCATTTACCTGATCATTCGAACTGTGCGGCGCGGCTGGCTTGGTACAGCTGCGCCTCACCCAAAAGCGCAATCAGAAGATCAAGGTGTCTGACCAGAGAATAGGCGGCGTCCTCTTCTTTTCGCAGCGTATCTTGCTCTCTCTCCATATCCATAAGCCGCATCAGAGCGGCCCCGTTTCCGGGCAGTCGACCATAGCCCAGGATGCGCTGAAGATGCCGGTCACGGTTGTAATCCTGCGCCCCGAATTTTGCAGCGCGCGCCAGTAGTCGGGGGCGGCGCAGGGTCGCGATCATGGTCATCAAGTCTTGCATTTCATGTGCCTCTTGGTCGGATAATTGACGCCCTGTTTGTCACACAACCTAAGAGGGTGTTGCGCTCTTCAAGATCGCCCCGAACGTTGGTTTCACGACTGTTTATCTTTTTGAATCAAATCTGGTTGCTGCGCTTCGGGGTTAACGAACGAGTAACGAAACCACCTCTAGTTAGATTTGGTTAACTATAATTTCGGGGGCAAAAGTGGCTGTCTGTTTTGTCGACGAGGGCAAATGAACATGGAAAACAACGTGGCATTCTTTATTCCGGCATGGGTTCCCGAGGGAGCACAGCGCTACCTTGCGCACACGGAAACCGGTCAGTCGATCCGGGATATCGCAAGATCGGCCGGGTGCCATGCTTCGACCATTCTCAGACAAATCCGACGGGTCGAAATGCGCCGCGATGATCCCTTGGTCGATGCGGCTCTGCAATCGCTGGCCGAGACACATTTCTCGGTCTCTGATCGGACGCGCCGCTTTGACGCAAGCGGACAGGACAACCAGGAAGACGACTCATTCGAGGGTGAAGCGCTGCGTGTGCTGAGACGCCTATGTGAGACGGGATCGGTTTTGGCGGTGGCCGAGGACATGGACAAGGCCGTGGTCGTGCGTGACACCGGTGAGGCCGGCACCACAAGGACGGCCGTTGTTGATTGCAAAATCGCGCAAGCGCTTGCCTTGCAGGACTGGATTTCCTGCGACAATCCGGGCCGTATTTCGCGGTACCGGATCTCGACATCAGGGCGCGCGGCGCTCAATAGGTTGGTGGCCGAGGCGGAAAACAAGGCCCGGTCGCGCAACGAATTCGGCATGGCCGAGGCACAGGCGGCGTTCCAGCCGAAGTTAAGTGGAGACGCACCGGAACGCTCCCGACGCGTGCGCTACAGTGCTGCGGAAAGTCCTTTGATCGCCTTGGCGCGGCGGCGGGACCGAGACGGCAAACCCTTTCTCGATGAAACGCTTGTCCGCGCCGGGGAACGTCTGCGTGAAGACTTTGAGTTGGCTCAGATCGGCCCGCAGGTTGCGCAGAACTGGGATCGCTTTCTAACCGGAGGAGGGCGCGGCAATTTCGACAGTGAATCTCACGGCGGGCGAGGGGCCTCGGACGCGAAAGACCGTGTGGCGTGCGCGTTGTCGGACCTTGGGCCGGGGCTGAGCGACGTTGCGCTGCGCTGTTGTTGTTATCTTGAGGGGCTGGAACTGGCCGAAAAGCGCATGGGTTGGTCCGCGCGTTCAGGTAAGATCGTTCTGCGCATCGCCTTGCAGCGCTTGAAGCGACACTATGAAGACCTCTCTGGGCAAGATCGCATGATTGGCTAGGGATAACCCTCTCTTGTGGTTTTGGCCCTTGGTGATAATCAGGGGCTATGAATTTTACACTCAAACAGTTGCAGTACTTTCAAGCCGTGGCCGAGCAGCGCAATTTCGGCCGCGCCGCGCAGGTCTGCAATGTATCGCAACCTGCGCTGTCTGTTCAGATCAAATCGCTTGAGGAAACGCTGGGCGGTGTTCTGTTCGAGCGTCAAGCGCGGGACATCCTGCTGACACCGCTGGGGCGAGACGTTCTGGAGCATGCGCGCCAGGTTCTGGGGGCAGCTGTGCGGCTGGACCAGTTCGCGCGGGATCACTCCGGCGGCCATCGATCGCTGTCGATCGGGATCATCCCGACGATTGCACCGTATCTTCTGCCCGGCGTTCTGGGTGGTTTGCGCGCCGAAGATGTCTCGCTGCGCGTGCAGATCCGCGAGGCGAGGACCGAACGGTTGCTATCATTGCTCCGCGAAGGTGAGATCGACGCTGCGGTTCTGGCCCTGCCGGCAGGTGGCTCAGAATTCCACGAAACGCCGTTGTTTCAAGATCACTTCCTGCTGGCAGGCAGCGCCGCGCGGCTGCAACGTGTGAACACCAGCCCCGAGATGCTGCGCCCTCTGGATCTGCAATCGGCGCAGTTGATGTTGTTGGAGGATGGCCATTGCCTGACGGATCAAGCGCTGGAGGTCTGCGGGCAGGACCGGGGCAGTGGGCAGATCAACATGGGGGCCTCTTCGCTTGCGACGCTTTCCCGGCTGGTTGCCGAGGGGTTCGGCCTGACCCTGATGCCCGAGCTGGCCGCGAAATCAGAATCAGAGGCGGTTCCGGGCTTGAAGCTTTTGCGGTTTGGCGCCCCGCAACCGGCGCGCACGGTGGGGCTTGTCCGGCGTGCATCAACAACGGATGACGGTTGGGTGGATCGTTTGGCCCAGGTAATCCGGGATGTGGGGGAGCAAATCGTTTCGGCCACGCGGATATGAAAAGGCCCGCCAGAAGCGGGCCTGTATTCAGCGTTTAAGCACCAGATTTACGCCAACGCGGGTTCGGCGGCAGCTTCCAGATGCTGGATCAGAGTCTCGGGCGAGGACACGCCATAAGGGTCTTCGGGGCAGTTGTCCATCAGGCCGGGCTCTTCGAACCATGCTTCGACAACACCGTCATTGATGATGGCCGCATAGCGCCACGAGCGCATGCCAAAGCCCAGGTTGTCCTTGTCGACCAGCATGCCCATCTTGCGGGTGAACTCACCCGAACCGTCAGGGATGACCTTAACGTTCTTCAGGCCTTGATCCTGTGCCCATTTGTTCATGACAAAGCTGTCATTGACGGACATGCAGTAGATCTCGTCGATACCCTTGGCGGTGAAATCGGCGTAACCGTTTTCAAATCCGGGCAGCTGGTAGGTCGAACATGTGGGGGTGAAAGCGCCGGGCAGCGAGAACAGGATCACTCGTTTGCCAGCGAAATAGTCGGCGGTTGTCTTGTCTTTCCAGCGGAACGGGTTGGGGCCTTCGACGGCCTCGTCGCGGACGCGCGTGTGGAAGGTCACATCGGGCAGTTTTGCTCCGGTCTTCATGTTCAAGTTCCTGTGATTCAGTTGTGACTTTCTGGCGATCTAAATCAGTTCTAGATTGCCTGCAATCCATGAAATGCTGCATCTGCAAGATTGGTTTGATGGGCTTGTCTATTGATTTTTCGAGTGAAAAATATAGTTTAAGTTTAAACTAATTTGACGCTCGCCAGATTTGTGCATAGCGGCTATGCGTCGCTGGTGTAACAGGCGTGAGTGTTTTATGTTATGGGTACACAAAGTTGACCCAAAGTTAGGAAAACTGCCCGTGCGCGATCTGAAAATCCCAGAACAACGTCACCCCGAAAAGGCGCATCGCCCGGACAACGCCCAGCCTAAGAAGCCGAAATGGATCAGGGTCAAGGCGCCAGGCGGCAAGGGTTATGCCGAGACGCATAAGATCATGCGTGAAAACAATCTGGTGACGGTTTGCGAAGAGGCCGGATGCCCCAACGTAGGCGAGTGCTGGAGCCAGGGTCACGCCACCATGATGATCATGGGTGAGATTTGTACCCGCGGCTGCACCTTCTGCAATATTGCCACGGGACGTCCGGACTCGCTGGACGCGTTTGAGCCGGGTCGTGTAGCGCATGCGGTTCAAAAATTGGGTCTGAACCACGTTGTGATCACCTCGGTTGATCGGGACGATTTGAAAGACGGCGGAGCGGATCACTTTGCGCAGACAATTCGCGCCGTCCGTCACCGTTCCCCGAAGACGACGATCGAGATTCTGACACCTGACTTCCTGAAATGTGAACCCGAAGTGCTTGAGACCGTAGTCGAGGCCAAGCCGGATGTATTCAACCACAATCTCGAAACCGTACCGGGCCTCTATCCCGAGGTTCGCCCCGGCGCGCGGTATTTCCATTCGCTGCGCCTGTTGCAGCGAGTGAAGGAACTGGACCCGTCGATCTTCACCAAATCCGGCATCATGGTCGGTCTGGGTGAGGACAAGCAGCAAGTCGGTCAGGTCATGGATGACATGCGCGCTGCGGACATAGATTTCCTGACCATTGGTCAATATCTGCAACCGACGCCCAAGCACCACGCGGTGGACCGTTTCGTGACGCCTGAAGAGTTCGCCTCCTATGAAAAAGCGGCTTATGGCAAGGGCTTCCTGATGGTCTCAGCTACACCTCTGACGCGCTCGTCCTACCACGCAGGGGATGATTTCGCGCGTTTGCGTGCGGCACGGCAGGCGAAGCTGGGGCAAGCGTGACGCCTGAAAGATTGGCGCAGCTGACAGTGCTGCGCCGTAGTTTGCATCAACATCCCGAACTTTCTGGGCAAGAACGTCAAACCGCCGCGCGCATGGCCGATGAGCTGCGTCGTGCGGAGGCTGATACCGTAGTGACTGACCTCGGCGGGCACGGAGTTGCCGCGGTCTTCGACAGCGGTGCGACTGGTCCCACCGTCGCCATTCGATGCGAGCTGGATGGGTTGCCGATCAAGGAACTCTCGGAGCTGCCGTATGTCTCGACCGTGCCGGGTAAAGGGCATCTGTGCGGGCATGACGGCCATATGTCGATGGTTCTCGGTGTGGCGCTTGCGTTGCAGGAACAGCGCCCGACGCGCGGACGGGTGGTTTTGATTTTCCAACCTGCCGAAGAAACCGGGCAGGGGGCCAAGGCGTTCCGCGACGATCCCCAATTCGCGCAACTTGCGCCGGATTACGTGCTTTCTCTCCATAACTTGCCGGGGCTGGAACTGGGCGAGGTTGAGCTGTGTCAGGGGCCAACCAACTGCGCCTCTCGCGGTATGCGGATTGCATTAACCGGAAAGACCTCTCATGCCGCCGCGCCGCAGGATGGGGTTTCTCCGGCGGGTGCTTTGTCCGCACTGATCCAGGAACTTACCCGGCTCGGCACATCAGGGGTGCTGAACGCTGACTACGCGCTGACCACGATCACCCATGCCAGCCTCGGAGAGCGGACCTTTGGTGTCGCCCCCGGTCAAGCTGAGCTTTGGGTGACATTGCGCACCGTGTCTGACGACCGGATGGCAAAGCTCATTGCCGATTCTGAGGCCTTGGTTCAGCAGATCGCCAAATCCGAGAATTTGAGTGTCGAGATCACCTATGAGGATGTCTTCGAGGCCTGCACCAATGACTCCGACGCGGTGACTATTCTGGCCGAGGCCTGTGCGGATCAATCTGTTGCATGCAAGCTGAGCGATGAGCCGCAAAGGTTCTCGGAAGATTTCGGTCAGTTCGGCAAAGGCGCAAAATCGGCGATGTTTTGGTTGGGAGCAGGGCGAGATCACCCCCAGTTGCACAATCCCGACTATGATTTCCCGGACGCGCTGATCCCAATTGGTACGGGCGTCTTTTTTGCGGCGATCCGGCAGGTGCTGGGCTGAGGTCGCGTTCAGGTAAACCGAACCTTACCGATGAACGGCAGGTTGCGATTGCGCTGCGCGTAATCGATTCCGTAGCCCACAACGAACTCATCGGGGATTTCGAACCCGATCCAATCTGAACGAAAATCGACCTCGCGCCGGCTCGGTTTGTCGAGTAGGGCAATGGACTTAAGCCGTTTTGGCTCACGACTGCGTAGCAGGTTGGTGACGTGGTTCAGCGTATGGCCCGTATCGACGATATCTTCGACGACCAGCACATCGCGACCTTCAATCGCGCCCCGCAAGTCCTTGAGAATGCGCACTTCCCGGCTGCTCTCCATCGCGTCGCCGTAAGAGGAGGCCTCAAGGAAATCCACCTCGATGGGCAGGTCCAACTCACGGACCAGATCAGCGATGAACACGAAAGAGCCACGCAGTAGGCCAACGACAACGAGCTTGTCAGTATTGCCGAATTCTTCGGTAATTTCGCGGCAAAGCTCTTCGATTCTGGCTGCAATTGCCTTGGCCGAGATCATCTCATCTATCACATAAGCGCGGTCAGTCATCGCAGCCCCCTTGATCTTTGGCGCGCAACATACGACATGACGCGCCATTGTCACCTTCTAATGCCGGATTGCCATGCCTATCCACTCGGAAACGCGTCACCTGCCTTATTCGGCCCAACAGATGTATGATCTGGTTGCTGATGTGGCGAGCTATCCCAAGTTCCTGCCATGGTGCGCCGCCGCGCGTATTCGCCGGACCTATGCGGCTGGCGAGGCCGAGGTGATGGAGGCTGATCTGGTGATCTCGTTCAAAGTGTTTCGTGAGCGTTTTGGCAGCCGGGTGACCTTGTTTGCGGGTCAAAAGAAGATAGACACCGAGTATCTGGACGGCCCGTTCAAATACATGAAATCGGACTGGCAGTTTGCAGACGCCCCCGAAGGCGGGTGCAACGTCTCGTTCCATGTAGATTTCGAGTTCAAGAACGCCATTCTGCAAGGGATTATTGGTGTCGTCTTCAACGAGGCCATGCAACGCATCGTGCGCGCATTCGAGGCCCGAGCTGCCGAGCTTTACAGCTAAGGCTTTACCAACGACCGGCGCGCGTTAGACTGCGCGCTATGTCTGGATTCACCTCAACGCTTGCGAGTTTTGCCGCTGGCCCCGTCAACACAACCGCGCAGGCGCGGGCTACTACATCTCTATCCGTTCTCGACTGGATCGCCGTGGGCCGTGCCGGTGTGTCCGAGCCCGTGTCAGTCGCCGTCCGGGACTTGGTGCAGGAGGAGGGCGGCGCAGCGCAGGCCCATCTGTTCGGCGGCGGGGCCGCACCTCTGCGGGCGGCGGCACTGGTCAATGGAACGGTGTCCCACGCGCTGGACTATGACGACACCCATTTCGCCCATATCGGC
The DNA here is from genome assembly GCF_049800715.1 of Ruegeria profundi. Taxonomy (GTDB): domain Bacteria; phylum Pseudomonadota; class Alphaproteobacteria; order Rhodobacterales; family Rhodobacteraceae; genus Ruegeria; species Ruegeria profundi_A. Next base: position 11,059 of record NZ_JBNAFO010000002.1, on the reverse strand, counting down.
CATCCGTCGGTTGCAATCCTACCTGCGGCCTTGGCGGTTTCAGAATGGGATGACCGTATTCTAGTTGATCTCTTGGAAGCTGCCCTGATCGGGATGGAGGTTTCGATCCGTATCGGCCTCTGGCTCGGTCGAGACCACTATCAGGCTGGGTTCCACCAAACGGCGACTGCGGGGGCCTTTGGGGCGGCGGTTGCAGCGGGTCGGGTTCTTGGGTTTGATGCGAACCAGATGCAGCAAGTTCTGGGCCTGACATCCACGCGCTCGGCCGGCCTGAAAGCTCAGTTCGGCACCATGGGCAAACCCTACAATGCAGGATTGGCCGCATCAGCCGGGATCGAGGTCGTCTTGCTGATTAAACGGGGCTTTGAGCCCAATGCGAGTGCGCTAGAAGGCCAGTACGGCTTTGGTGCAACCCACCAGGGCGCGGCGGATACATCAGCAGCGCTGGACGGGTTGGGGGAGGAGTGGCTGTTCGAATCGGTCAGCCACAAGTTCCACGCGTGCTGCCACGGTTTGCACGCCGCGCTTGAGGCTGCTCTGCGTCTTGATGTTGCCGAACCTGAAGTGGCTGAAATCAAGGTCAAAACCCATCCGCGCTGGATGAGTGTCTGCAACCAGATGTCTCCGACCACAGGGCTGGGGGCGAAGTTTTCCTATCGTACGGTGATCGCCATGCAGGCGCTCGGCTACGACACCGCTTTGCCAAGCAGTTACACCGAAAAGGTCTGCGCTGATCCTCGCATTCGCTCTTTGCGAGACCGCATCACGGTCGAGGCGGATGAAACCCTCACCGAGACCCAGGCCCGCCTAGAGCTTCTGCGGCGCGACGGCGTGCGACGCGAGGTCACCCAAGATCTGATGGCTCCGATGTCTCTGGCGGATCGGGAAGACCGTGTCCGGGCCAAAGCGTCGAAACTGATTGGAGGGGACGAGGCGGACGCGATATGGTCGATGCTGCGCACCGGAGGTCGCGCCCGCGATCTGGCTGCAAAACTGGCGGGTTAAACCACGCGCCAGTGCAGGGGGAAGCCGGGGTCGAATACGGTGACGGGTCCGTCGCCGCTTTCGATCTTCGACGGGTATTCGACCGGGTCACCTTTGGTCAGCGTGATCGAGCTTTCGTTCACCGGTAGGCCATAGAAACCCGGACCATTCAGCGACACGAACCCTTCCAGCTTGTCCAAGGCACTTTCGCGGTCGAACATCTCGGCCACCAAGGACATGGTGTTGGTCGCCGTGAAACAGCCCGCACAGCCACAGGCCATTTCCTTGTTGTCATCCGTATGCGGCGCGCTGTCCGTGCCCAGAAAATACCGCGCATCGCCCGAGGTCGCGGCCTTCAGCAGCTCCAACCGATGTTCTTCACGCTTAGCGACTGGCAGGCAGTAGTAGTGGGGTTTGATCCCGCCCACCAGAATGTGGTTGCGGTTGATGATAAGGTGATGCGCCGTGATCGTTGCGCCCAGATCGGTCTCGTCGGCGGCAACATACTGAACCCCGTCGCGAGTCGTAATATGCTCCATGACAACACGCAGGCCCGGAGTGGCTTGGCGGATCGGATCCAGAACGCGGTCGATGAACACAGCCTCACGATCGAAGATGTCGATCTCGGCATCGGTGACTTCGCCATGAACACAGAGTGGCAGGCCGATCTCGGCCATCTTCTCCAGCACCGGGCGCACATTGTCGAAATTCCGAACACCCGAATGCGAATTGGTCGTCGCACCCGCCGGGTAGAGCTTGACCGCCTTCACCAACCCGCTTGCATGCGCAGCGGCGAGGTCTTCTGGATCCGTATCTTCGGTCAGATACAGGGTCATCAGCGGCTCGAACGTCATCCCTTCAGGTAGCGCCGCCATAATACGCTCGCGATAGGCGGCGGCGTGCGCGCCGGTTACCACCGGGGGCACCAGATTGGGCATGATGATCGCACGGCCAAAATGGCGTGCGGTTTCGGGAAGGACGGCCTGCAACATCGCGCCATCGCGCAGGTGCAGATGCCAATCGTCGGGGCGGCGGATCGTGATGCTATCGGTCATGCGCCTCCGCTAGCACAGAGGCCGCCGCCGTAAAAGCCCTTGTCAACTCGTTCGAACGTCGTAGCTCAGAAACGGGTCATGGCCTTGACGCACAAGCGCGGTCATGACCTTTTGTGGCAAGGGAGAATTCAGCATATGACACAGCCAGATTCCATAGACGCGGTTCAAACAATGCTAAGCGCACAGGGCTATGTTTGCGGCCGCGCGCTGGCAACGGTCGTCTTCCTGTCGCTGAAACTCGGCCGGCCGTTGTTTCTGGAAGGTGAGGCCGGTGTAGGCAAGACCGAGATCGCCAAGGCACTGGCCGCAGGGCTTGGTCGCCGCCTGATCCGCTTGCAATGCTACGAAGGGCTTGATGCGTCCTCTGCCGTCTATGAATGGAACTTTCCCGCGCAGATGGTCGCTATCAGAACCGCCGAAGCTGCGGGCGGCGCAGACCGCTCAGCCCTGCAGACCGAGCTGTTCTCGGATGACTATCTCGTCGAACGCCCATTGCTACAAGCCATGAGGCCCGATGAAAACGGCGCGCCGGTGTTGCTGATCGACGAGCTTGACCGCACCGATGAACCCTTCGAGGCCTTCCTGCTGGAAGCACTCAGCGATTTTCAGGTCACAATCCCGGAACTCGGCACCGTCAAAGCCCCCGAGCCACCCGTCGTTATCGTCACCTCAAACCGCACGCGTGAGGTGCATGATGCCCTCAAGCGCCGCTGCCTTTACCACTGGGTCGACTACCCGGATTTCGACCGGGAGATTGAAATCTTAAACGCCCGCGCGCCCGAAGCGGCCCAGTCCCTCAGCCGCGAGGTCGTGGCCTTCGTGCAGCGTCTGCGCACCGAAGATCTGTTCAAGAAACCCGGCGTGGCGGAAACCATCGACTGGGCCAAATGCCTGCTTGCGCTGGACGTCATCAACCTCAGCCCCGAAGTGATCGGAGATACCCTCGGCGCGATCCTGAAATATCAGGACGACATCCAGAAACTGCAAGGGTCCGAGGCCAAACGCATTCTTGACGAAGCCAAGGCCGACTTAGAACCGGCCTGATGCTTCTTCTGTTTGAAAATACCTCGGGGGTATGGGGGCAGAGCCCCCATGAGCGCTGATGGCCGAACAGATCCCGCTCGACATTCCCGAAAACCCGAAGCTGGCGCAGAACATCACACATTTCGCCCGCGCCCTTCGAAAAGCCGGGCTGCCGATCGGCACCGGTCGTGTGGTGGATGCCATCCGCGCTGTTGAGGCCGCAGGCTTCTCTGAGAAGCAGGATTTCTACTGGACCCTACACGCCTGTTTCGTGAACCGCCCCGAACATCGCACCGTCTTCGCGCAAGTCTTTCGCCTTTATTGGCGCGACCCAAGGTATCTGGAACACATGATGTCCATGATGCTGCCCGCCATTCGCGGTGTGCAGGAAGAACGCAAAGCCGACGCCGGTGAAAAACGCGCGGCTGAGGCGTTGCTTGACGGGGTTGAACGCGATCAGCCTGAAACCTCCGAGGAGCAGGAGGGCGAGACCGAGCTTGAGATCGACGCTTCGCAAACGACTTCGTCCGAGGAGCGTTTGCGCAGTCTGGATTTTGAACAGATGAGTACTGATGAGATAGCGCAGGCCAAGCGCCTCCTGTCGCGCCTCAGCCTGCCGGTCAAGCCGATCGAAAGCCGCCGCAGCCAGGCCAGCTATATCGGCCACCGGATCGACCGGGCGAGAACCCTGCGCGCCGCCATGCGTCAGGGCGGTGAGCTGCACGATATCGCGAAACAAAAACCCCGGCCGCGCTGGCCCAATCTGGTCGTGCTCTGCGATATCTCCGGCTCGATGAGCCAATACAGCCGACTGATCCTGCATTTTCTGCACACGGTCTCGAACGCCAAGGGGGCTGGCTGGGCCAAGGTCCATGCCTTCACCTTCGGCACGCAACTGACCAATATAACCCGTCACCTGCACCATCGCGATGTGGATGCCGCCCTAGCTGCCGCCGGGGCCGAGGCGCAGGATTGGGAAGGGGGTACGCGGATCGGAGACTGCCTGCACGCCTTCAACCGAGACTGGTCGCGGCGCGTCATGGGGCAGGGCGCGGTGGTTCTGCTGATCTCGGACGGGCTGGATCGCGGCGCGCCCGAAGCTTTGGCGAAAGAGACCGAGCGTCTGCATCTTTCGGCCCGGCGTCTGATCTGGCTGAACCCACTGCTGCGTTGGGATGGGTTCGCCCCCAAAGCACAGGGCGTGGCCGCCATGCTGCCCCATGTCGACAGCTTCCGCGCGGGTCATTCGATTGCGTCGCTCGAAGACCTCGCCACTGTCATCTCTGCTCAGGACGATGTCGGAGAGAAAGCGCGGCTCATGTCCGCGCTTTCCGGCTAGGATTTAGCCCAGCTGCTTTTCGTTGCACTCACGCGCCATTTCCATAGCCTTGTATGTGCCGGTCAGATCTACGGTGAACGCAAATTCCTTTTCGGGGAAGACGATCATGACCTGTTTCTTGGCCAGATCATCCGCAAATTGTGGGTCGTCGGACAGGACATAACCGCCGGAATAACCCTTGGTGATATTGCCCTTCATGCCAGTGGCTTCACCCACGTAAAGGTTATCACCCAGCAGGATTGCCACGGCTTCTTTTTCTCCGCGTTTGATATTGGTTTCCGCCTTGGTGAAAACGCCAACGTAGCCTACACCGCGATCCTCGGTCAGGCCCATCTGAACAACGTTTTCCGCGTCATCCACGGCCTCAATCAGACAGGATTTCTTTTCGTTGTCGATGAAGACTTTCCAGCCTTCAACCTCACCGTAGCGTTCGAATGTATCAGCCCATGCAGCGGTCGAGGCCAACAGGCCGATCGCCGTTCCCAGTGTAAGAATGCGTTTCAACTCTTCGTCTCCGTTGAGAAATTTATTGAGAGCGCCCAATCCAAATTCAGGCACAGTTTCAACTTAGGACGTGGGGTATTCGCAATCAATCCTTTGAGAGTGTGAATATCAAATCGGCCTTTTACTGCCCACATAAACGCGAATTGACTGCCGTCTCCGACTAACGTTCGCTTTTCATTGGTCCAAGGCTGCCTATGTTGGTTTGCAACAAGCCAGGAGGATTCGATGGATCGATTCGACAGCAGCCCGGAACGCGCTTTGGAATGGCACCGCAGTGGTCGCGGTGCCGCGCTGGCAACTGTTGTCGAAACCTGGGGCAGCGCTCCTCGGCGCGTGGGGTCTCAGCTGGTGATTGGTGGTGACGGGCGGATCGAAGGGTCGGTCTCGGGCGGTTGCGTCGAAGGCGCCGTTATCGTCGAAGCCATTGAAGCCATTGATGAGGGCGAGGCGCGTTTGCTTGAATTCGGTGTCAGCGACGAAGACGCCTTTGCCGTCGGTTTGGCCTGCGGCGGCACCATCCGGGTGCTGGTCGAACCGGTCGGCTCTGTCCTGCCTGAGCCGATGCTGGCCGAGTTGGTCGCCGCCCGTGTGCGCCGTGAACCGCTGGCCTATGAAGTGAATACAGACAGCGGATACAGGACTTTGCGCCGCAATGCTTACGCGGATCGGTTGCGTATGGATCGGTCTGGGTTCGAGGAAGACGGCAAGACCTTCGTCGCCGTTCACAACCCACCTTTGCGATTGATCATAGTCGGTGCGGTTCACATCGCGCAGGCCTTGGTGCCGATGGCGCGGATTGCGGGATACGACCCGGCCATCATCGACCCGCGCGAGGCATTTGCCTCAGACAGCCGCTTCCCCGGAGAGACCCTGTTGACCGATTGGCCTGATGAGGCAGTTGCCAAGCTGGGTCTGGATCAACGTACGGCCATTGTCCTGTTGACCCACGATCCGAAACTGGATGATCCGGCCCTGCAGGCCGCGTTGGATGCGGATGTGTTCTACATTGGCGCCCTTGGGTCGACCCGCACCCATGCCAAAAGGGTTGAGCGGATGACCGAGGCGGGGTTCACCCAAGCTCAGATCGCGCGGATACATGGTCCGATCGGTCTAGATATCGGTGCCGCAGGTCCCTCCGAGATTGCCGTGGCCATCCTGGCCCAGATGACGGCGGTTCTGCGAGGTAAGGCATGAAATTCGGCCCTGTGCCCGTGACCGAAGCTGCCGGAGCCATTCTCGCGCATTCCGTCAAAGTCTCGGACCAAAAGCTGCGCAAAGGGCTCATGCTAACTGCCGAGCATGTCTCGCAATTGTCCAGCGCGGGGTTTGACGAGGTCATCGTCGCCCGTCTGGAACCCGGCGATTGTCATGAGGACGAAGCTGCCGAAGTGCTGGCCCGTGCTCTGGTCCCCGATCCCACCGACGCCAATCTACGCTTGACCGAGGCGTTTACCGGCCGTGTGAACCTTCTGGCTGAGGGATCGGGCGTGGTGGTGCTGGATGTGGCCGCACTCGAGCAGTTCAACCGCATCAATCCGATGATCACCGTCGCAACGGTCCCGCAGCATCAGCAGATGAGCGCGGGCGGCATGGTCGCCACGATCAAGGTGATCTCCTACGCCGTTCCCAAAGCCGATGTCGAACGCGCGGCCGCCTTGGCGCAGGCCTCGGTCCGCCTTGTTGCGCCGGTCTATCGCAGCGCGGGATTGATCGTAACGGAAATCGCCGGAGGGCCGCCCAATGAGAAGGGCATCGCGGCCATGCGCGGGCGTGTCGAAGCACTAGGAATGGATTTATGCGATGTGCAGATCGTCCCGCATAAAACCGATCAACTTGCATCGGCCATTAATCGGGCCGAAGGCGATGTGCTGATGATCCTGACGGCCTCGGCGACGTCGGATGTGAAAGACGTGGCCCCGTCTGCCGTGCGCGCCGCAGGCGGGGATGTTGATCGGTTCGGCATGCCGGTGGATCCGGGCAATTTGCTGTTTCTGGGGGCGTTGAACACGCGCCCTGTGATCGGCCTGCCGGGATGCGCGCGCTCTCCGGCTTTGAACGGCGCCGATTGGGTTTTGTCCCGCGTGGCCTGTGGGGTCGAGACCACTGGTGCTGATATTGCTGCGATGGGTGTGGGCGGTCTGCTCAAGGAAATCCCGACCCGGCCGCAACCTCGCGCGCAACGGAAGAAATAGTTCAGAGGCCCACAGGTGGCGCCGATGAGTTTATGGCATCGGCCTTTTGCGTCCCTCTGGTGTCAAAAAGCGACAAATTCCTGTTCTCAAGCCAGACCTCCCGTGTTTAACTCGCCCCAAGCGAATGAGCTAAAGAAGGGGAGGTCTTATGCCAAATATATCGCTGACTGTGAATGGCATGTCTGTGAGCGGTGATGTTGAGGGTCGGACGTTATTGTCTGGTTTTTTGCGGGATCATTTGTCTTTGACGGGGACGCATGTTGGCTGTGATACGGCGCAATGTGGGGCCTGTGTGGTGCATGTGAACGGCGAGGCCGTGAAGTCGTGCAACATGCTGGCGGTTGAGGCCGACGGTGCCGAGGTCGGCACGATCGAGGGTCAGGCGGCCGAGGATGGGACGCTCAATGCGATCCAGCAGGCGTTTCAGGATCACCACGGGCTGCAATGCGGCTTCTGCACACCGGGCATGGTGATGAGCGCGGCGGCCTTGCTGAAGGACAATCCCCGCCCGTCCGAGGCCGAGATTCGCAAGTATCTGGAAGGCAACCTGTGCCGCTGCACAGGCTATCACAACATCGTCAAGGCGATCATGGCCGCTTCGGGCCAGGACGTCAGCAGCATCGCCGCCGAATAAGCGGCCCGAGGGAGGAGAACAAGCAATGCCCAAAGACAGTGGCATCGGAGCCAGTTCCAAGCGGCGCGAGGACGTGCGCTTTCTGACCGGAGCAGGCAATTACACCGACGACATCAACGTGGCCGGACAGGCCTATGTTCATTTCCTGCGCTCGGATATCGCGCATGGCCGGATCACCAGCCTTGATACCTCGGCGGCCGAGGCCATGCCGGGCGTGGTCAAGGTGTTCACCGGCAAGGATTTCGAAGGCGTGGGCGGCATGCCCTGCGGCTGGGAGGTGACGGACAAGCACGGCGCGCCCATGCAGGAGCCTGCGCATCCCATTCTGGCCCAGGGCAAGGTGCGCCATGTGGGCGATCCCATCGCCGCCATCGTGGCCGACAGCCTGGAGCAGGCGCGTGACGCGGCCGAGGCGATTGACCTCGAGATCGAGGAACTGCCCGCCGTGATCGACATGAAGGCCGCAGCGCAAGAGGGCGCGACGCTGGTCCATGACGATCTGAAGAACAACATCTGCTATGACTGGCAGCTGGGCGAGACTGACGATGCAAAGGTCAATGAGGTCTTCGCCAATGCGGCCCATGTGACCACGCTGGATCTGGTCAACAACCGCCTGGTCGCCAACCCGATGGAACCACGCGTGGCGGTTGGTGAGTATAAGCGGGGCACGGATGAGTACACGCTCTATACCACGTCGCAGAACCCGCATGTGATCCGCCTGCTGATGTGCGCCTTTGTGCTGGGCCTGCCCGAGCATAAGGTCCGCGTGGTGGCCCCGGATGTGGGCGGCGGTTTTGGCACCAAGATATTCCACTATGCGGAAGAGGCGTTCTGTACCTTCGCCGCCAAGGCCTGCAACCGCCCGGTCAAGTGGACCTCCAGCCGGTCCGAGGCGTTCATGTCGGACGCCCATGGCCGGGATCATGTCAGCAAAATCGAACTGGCGCTGGATGCAGACAATAACTTCATCGGGTTGCGGACCAACACCTACGCGAACCTTGGAGCGTATCTGTCGACCTTCTCCAGCTCGGTGCCCACATGGCTGCACGGCACGTTGATGGCGGGCAATTACAAGACGCCGGTCATTCAGGTGAATGTGAAGGCGATGTTCACCAACACAGTGCCGGTGGATGCCTATCGCGGCGCGGGCCGGCCCGAGGCGACGTTCCAGTTGGAACGCGTGGTGGATAAAGCTGCGCGCGAGCTGGGAGTCGATCCGATTGCCCTGCGCCGTCAGAACTTCATCACCCAGTTCCCCTATGACACGCCGGTCGCTCTGACCTATGACACTGGGGATTACAACGGGACCATGGACAAGCTGGAAGCTGCGGCTGATCTGGCAGGCTTTGCCGCGCGCCGTGCGGCAAGCGAGGCCAAGGGCAAGCTGCGGGGTCTGGGCATCAACTGCTATATCGAAGCGTGCGGCATTGCGCCCTCGAACATCGTTGGCATGCTGGGGGCCCGAGCGGGTCTTTATGACGCGGCGACCGTGCGGGTGAATGCCACCGGCTCGATCAGCGTCATGGTTGGCGCGCACAGCCACGGGCAGGGGCATGAGACCGCCTTCCCGCAGGTTGTGGCCGACATGATCGGCATTGATGAATCGATGGTCGAGATCGTGCATGGCGACACCTCAAAAATCCCGTTCGGCATGGGCACCTATGGCTCGCGCTCTCTGGCGGTCTGTGGCTCGGCCATGGTGAAGGCCACCGAGAAGGTGATCGACAAGGCCAAGAAGATCGCAGCCCACCTGCTGGAGGCGTCTGAGGCCGATATTGAGCTGAAGGACGGTCAGTTCAGCGTCGCGGGCACCGACAAGTCGGTGGCCTGGGGCGACGTGACCCTGACAGCTTATGTGCCGCATAACTTCCCGCTGGAGGTTGAGCCGGGGCTGGAGGAGACCGCGTTCTATGACCCGGCCAACTTCACCTTCCCCTCGGGCGCTTATGCCTGCGAGGTTGAGGTCGACCCCGAGACCGGTCAGGTCAGTATCGAGGCCTTCACCGCGGCGGATGACTTTGGCAACATTGTCAATCCGATGATCGTGGATGGTCAGGTGCATGGCGGCATTGGCCAGGGTATCGGCCAGGCTCTGCTGGAGAACTGCGCCTATGATGAGAATGGCCAGCTGTTGAGCGCGTCCTTCATGGATTACGCCATGCCGCGCGCCGATGATGTGCCCTTCTACGGCGTGGATCATTCCAGCCAGACGCCCTGTACGCATAACCCGCTGGGTGTGAAGGGCTGTGGTGAGGCCGGGGCGATTGGCTCTCCGCCGGCTGTGGTCAATGCCGTTCTGGATGCGATGAATTCGGGCGGCAAGGCGGTGGATCACATCGACATGCCAGTAAGCCCGTCGCGCGTCTGGGCGGCGATGAACAGCTGAGTTGAGAGGGCGGACCGGGGGCCAGCCCCCGGACCCCCGAGGTATTTTTAGCCAGATGAAGAGCGGATCTGCGCTCTTCGGAAAGGAAAAGCGGAATGTACAGTTTCGAGTTTGAGAAGCCTTCGAGCATTGCCGACGCGGTTGCTGCGTTGGGGGCCGAGGATGCGCAGCCATTGGGCGGGGGTCAGACGCTGATCCCGACGCTGAAGCAGCGCCTGGCGGCCCCTTCGGTGCTGGTCAGCATGGGTGGGATTGCCGAGATGCAGGGTGTCTGTGTCGAGGATGACGGCTCGGTCGTCATTGGCGGGGCGACGCCCCATGCCACGGTGGCGCGTGAGGCGGCGGGGTCGTATCCGGCGCTGGCGGCTTTGGCGGGTCAGATCGGCGACCCGGCGGTGCGCAACCGCGGCACCATTGGCGGGTCGGTGGCCAACAATGATCCGGCGGCCTGTTATCCGGCGGGTGTGCTGGGCTCAGGCGCGACCATCGTGACCAACGCGCGGCAGATCGCGGCGGACGACTTCTTTCAGGGCATGTTTGCCACCGCGCTGGATGAGGGTGAGATCATCACCTCGGTCCGGTTCCCTGTGCCGCAGGCGGCGAGCTATCAGAAGTTCCTGCAGCCCGCGTCCCGGTTTGCATTGGTCGGTGTCTACGTGGCGCGGTTCGCGGATGGTGTCCGCGTGGCCGTGACCGGCGCCAGCGAAGACGGCGTGTTCCGGTGGGCAGAGGCCGAAGAGGCCTTGAACAAATCCTTCAGCGCCGAGGCATTGATGGGGCTGAGCGTCAACCCGATGAACATGATCGCCGACCTGCATGGCAGCAAAACCTACCGCGCGCATTTGGTTGGGGTGATGACGAAACGCGCCGTCCAAGACTGCGTGTAACCACAAAAACAACAAACCCAAAAGCCCCGGGCAAAACCCCGGGGCTTTTGCTATG
>NZ_JBNAFO010000001.1:0-779640 GCF_049800715.1 Ruegeria profundi | reverse complement strand
AGGTTCGGATAGATAGGGAATCTGGCGCAGAGGTCGGCGACTTCTGCTTTGACCTTGGCCTCGACCTCGGCATTGCCGTCTTCGCCATTGGCGGCCAGACCGTCGACCACTTCGATGATCCAGTCCGCGATCTGGCGGAATTCGACCTCGCCGAAGCCGCGCGTGGTGCCAGCTGGAGAACCCAGACGGATGCCCGAGGTGATGGTCGGCTTTTCCGGATCAAACGGCACGCCGTTCTTGTTGCAGGTAATATGCGCCCGGCCCAAAGCCTTCTCGGTCGCGTTGCCCTTCACACCTTTGGGGCGCAGGTCGACCAGCACAACATGGGTGTCGGTGCCGTGGGTCACCGTGTCCAGACCGCCCTTGATCAGCTGATCCGACAGCGCCTGCGCGTTGGTAATGACCTGCTGGATATAGGTCTTGAACTCGGGGCGCAGAGCCTCGCCGAAGGCAACCGCCTTGCCTGCGATGACATGCATCAGAGGACCACCCTGAATGCCGGGGAAGATCGCCGAATTCACTTTCTTTGCGATATCTTCATCATTGGTCAGGATCATACCACCACGAGGTCCACGCAGGGTCTTGTGGGTTGTCGTGGTCGCCACATGCGCGTGCGGGAAGGGGCTTGGATGCTCGCCTGCGGCCACCAGACCGGCGAAATGCGCCATGTCCACGTGCAAATAGGCGCCGACCATGTCGGCGATCTCGCGCATGCGGGCAAAGTCGATCTGACGCGGGATGGCCGAGCCACCTGCGATGATCAGCTTGGGGTTATGCTCTTTCGCCAGCGCCTCGACCTGATCGTAGTCGAGCATGTTGTCTTCTTTGCGGACACCGTATTGCACGGCGTTGAACCACTTGCCCGACTGGTTCGGGCGGGCACCGTGGGTCAGGTGACCACCGGCATCCAGGCTCATGCCCAGAATGGTGTCGCCGGGCTGGATCAGCGCCTGGAACACGCCCTGGTTCGCCTGGCTGCCCGAGTTCGGCTGCACGTTGGCAAAGCCGCAACCAAACAGCTCTTTCGCGCGGTCGATGGCCAGGTTTTCGGCAATGTCGACGAACTGGCAGCCGCCATAGTAGCGACGGCCGGGATAGCCTTCGGCGTATTTATTGGTCATCACCGAGCCCTGCGCCTCCATCACGGCGGCAGAGACAATGTTTTCCGACGCGATCAGCTCGATCTCGTCGCGCTGACGGCCCAGCTCGGACGTGATCGAGCCAAATAGCTCAGGATCACGGTCCGATAAAGACTGGGTGAAAAAACCTGTGTCACGGAGATTGGCGTTCATGATAGCTCCACATGTCTGGGGTATTGCTTGCGGATTTCCTATCGGAAACCCTGCCGAGGCAACAGCTTTAAAGCGACGAATTGCACGGCGTGGGCGTCAACTCTGGCCTATTGGGGAAAGGTATGTTTGTTTCGGAACCAAATGTGCAGCACCGGAAACCGGAAAATGAAAAAGAGAATCGCTTTTCTCGCAAGCGAGGCTGATGTCGCGCAATCAGCCCGCGAGGTCCTGGTCGCCAAATACGGAAACGCTGCGCCACGTGATGCGGATGTGGTGGTGGCGCTGGGTGGCGATGGGTTCATGCTGCGCACGCTTAAGAACATGCAGCACCTCGATGCGCCGGTATACGGGATGAACCGCGGGACCATCGGGTTCCTGATGAACACCTATTCTGACACTGATCTCTTGGAACGTCTCGATGACGCCGAGGTGGAGGTCATCAATCCTCTGGCCATGCGCGCCATGGATCAATCCGGGAAATTGCATGAGGCGCTGGCGATCAACGAGGTCTCCTTGCTGCGCGCAGGTCCGCAAGCAGCGCGTCTGAAGATCAGCGTCGATGGCCGCGAAAGGATGGGAGAGCTTGTCTGTGACGGCGCGCTTCTGTCTACGCCTGCGGGATCGACAGCGTATAACTATTCGGCCCACGGTCCGATTTTGCCGATCGGGGCGGATGTGTTGGCCCTGACCGCGATTGCTGCATTTCGACCCCGTCGGTGGCGCGGGGCCTTGCTGCCCAAAACCGCAACAGTTCGCATAGACGTGCTGGATGCCGACAAACGCCCGGTGATGGCCGATGCCGATTCTATTTCCTTTCCTGACATTGATTGGGTCGAGATCTGCTCGGAATCCGAAATCACCCATCGCATTCTTTTCGACCCCGGACATGGCCTTGAAGAGCGCCTGATTTCTGAACAATTCACTTAGAATTTCGTCAGTTTTGAAAAATAATTTTTCCTTGTGTGAACAAGTTCACATGCGAGTGAGCATGCAATAGGTAATGTGATCTTGCCTGGAGAACACGCTTAGGTGGGAGTGAGTGGCCACCAAACAGCGTTTTCGACATACTTGCGCATTTTTTGCGCTGGCGAGGGTGGGTGGTGCCACGCTCGTTATCTGAAATCCAGGCATATTTAAGCAAGCGGACCCCGGGCACAAAAACCCGGGGTCGATTTTTTTGGGGGGGTCAGTCGGAGCGGGTCATTCGCTCCCAAAGAGGTTTGCACATCTGCCCGACCCGCGCCTCGATCGCCGCTGCCGCATCGACTGCCAGATCTTCACGCCAACGACGCGCTGCGATCTGAACATTGATGGGCTGCAGGCCGTTGGGCAATTCTGCCAGTCTTGCCGGAACGCAGGCGGCAGGCAGGCCAAGGAAGTTCATCGCATAGGAATAGACCGCGCAGCCGAGAACCTCATGCACGCCCTCGGCCCCTTCGGTGTCGCGGTCCGGTTTGAAAAAGGGTTGAGGCAGGAACGGGGACAGGACGAGGGGGTAGTCTTCCATAAACAGCGACCATTCACGGGCATAGTGGCTGCGTTTGGCGAGCATTCGCAGCAGCTCGGTCTCCACGATAGGTGGGAATTCCTGAAAATAGACCTCGAAGATATCCTGGATGGTTTGGGAACCGGCCGCCTGGATATCGGATTTCAGGAGGGTCAGAACCTCACCCATCAATGTGCGGTATCCGATGCGACCACATTCGAAGACATCAGGGGGATCGACCTCGTCGACCCGATAGCCCGCATCGACCAGCGCGTCGCGCGCAGTGTCCAGCGCCTTTTCGACCTCTGTATGAAGGGCGTATCCGAATGTGTTCTTGGTAAAGGCCACTTTGATCGGAGCGTCCAGAGCCTCACCCCACCATGGCAGAGGAACATGAAACGGGTCGCGCGGGTCCGAGGCGATCAGGCTGGGCATCGACAGGGACAGGTCTGCTGCGGACCGGGTGATCAGGCCCTGAACGGACATGGATTGGGCGAGTATTCCTCGCTCGGCCGTTTGGCTGGGGTTCCAGGCGGGAACGCGACCAAGGCCGGGTTTGACTGTCAACGCTCCGTTGGCGGCAGCCGGAAACCTGAGGCTTCCGCCAATGTCGTTTCCATGCGCCAACGCGCCGATCCCGGCCATGACGGCCGCCCCGGCACCGCCCGATGACCCTCCGGCCGAGATATGCCGACCCCAGGGGTTGTGCGTGCGCCCATAAAGCGGATTGTCCGTGTCGGCGCGGAAGGAAAACTCGGGCGTGTTGGTGCGACCGATCACGATGGCCCCGGCATTCTGAAGGTTTGACACAACCGGCGCGTCATTAGGGGCGATGACATCCTTCAGCGCCACTACTCCATTTGTCGTCGCGTGGCCCTTTTGGTCGACATTTATCTTGATGGTCACCGGCACCCCATGCAGCGGCCCGGTCGGTGCCCCGGCCGCCCGCGCCTGATCTAAGGCGCGCGCGCGTAGCAAGGCTTGCTGGCTCAGATCCTCGACCACGGCGTTCAGGCCGGGATTGACGGCGTTCATGCGAGAGATGGAGGAGGCCACGGCGTCTTCCGCGCTTAGATCGCCATTGCGGGTCAGGGTGGTCAGCTCAGTGGCGCTGAGTTGCCAGATTTTGCTTTGAGTCATGGGCCCTCACTGTCTTAGCAAGACAGTAAGGGGCCTGTTTCAGGTTGCAAGAGGGGGCCGCGCTACTGAGCGTAACCAATCGTCTGCAACGCGTCCTTGATCTCGTCCAAGATGGCTGGATCGTCGATGGTCGCGGGCATCTTGTAGTCTTTGCCATCGGCAATCGACACCATGGTGCCTCGCAGAATCTTGCCCGAGCGGGTCTTGGGCAGGCGGTCCACCACCACGGCCAGTTTAAAGGCAGCCACAGGGCCGATTTTGTCTCGGACCATCTTGACGACCTCGTTCGACACCTCGGTATGGTCACGGTCGGCACCGGTATTCAGGCACAGGAAGCCCACCGGCATCTGACCTTTCAACTGGTCGGAAACGCCGATCACGGCACATTCGGCGACGTCAGGATGGGCGGCCAAGACCTCCTCCATCCCGCCGGTCGACAGTCGGTGGCCCGCAACGTTGATCACGTCATCGGTACGCGCCATGATATAGAGGTAACCGTCCTCGTCGATCATGCCCGCATCGCCGGTCTCATAGTAGCCGGGGAAATGGTTCAGGTACGAGCTTTTGAACCGCTCTTCGGCGTTCCACAGCGTCGGCAAAGTGCCCGGAGGCAGCGGCAGCTTGACCGCAATCGCGCCCAACTCGCCCGGTTTCAGCGGATGGCCGCCTTCGTCGAGGATCTGAACGTCATAGCCTGGCATCGGCTTGGCCGGAGATCCCAGCTTGACCGGAAGTTCCTCGATCCCCAGCGGGTTTCCTGCAATGGCCCAACCGGTCTCGGTCTGCCACCAGTGGTCGATGATCGGAACGTTCAGCGCGTCCTGCGCCCAGGTGATGGTGTCGGGGTCGGCGCGTTCGCCTGCAAGATACATGGCGCGCAGACCGGACAGGTCGTACTTGCCAATCAGCTCACCCTTGGGGTCTTCACGCTTGACGGCGCGGATCGCGGTGGGGGCGGTGAAGAAACTGCGCACGTTGTGTTCGGAGATCACCCTCCAGAAGGTGCCCGCGTCGGGGGTGCCGACGGGTTTGCCCTCGAACACGATGGTGGTGTTGCCGTGGATCAGCGGGGCGTAGCAGATGTAGGAGTGCCCAACGACCCAACCCACATCCGAGGCGGCCCAGAACACATCGCCCGGATCGACATTGTAGATGTTTTTCATCGACCAGTTCAGCGCAACAAGGTGCCCCGCGGTTGGACGCACGACGCCCTTGGGCGCGCCTGTGGTACCAGAGGTGTAAAGGATATAGGCCGGATCATTGCCTGCGACCGGCACACATTCGGAGGGCTCGACACCGTATTGGAACCCATGCCAGTTGAAGTCGCGCCCCTCGATCAGCTGAGCCACTTCCTGTTCACGCTGGAAGATGACGCAGAAATCGGGCTTGTGGCTTGCCAGGTCGATGGCGCCGTCCAGCAGAGGTTTATAGTGCACCACGCGACCCGGCTCCAACCCGCAGGAGGCGGCTATGATGGCTTTGGGCTTGGCATCGTCAATCCGCACAGCCAGTTCGTTGCTGGCAAAGCCGCCGAACACCACCGAATGCACCGCGCCCAGACGGGCGCAGGCCAGCATCGCTTCGAGCGCTTCGGGGATCATCGGCATGTAGATGATGACGCGGTCGCCTTTTTCAACGCCTTTGGCGCGCAGCGCACCGGCAAGCGTTGCCACCCGGTTGCGAAGTTCGACATACGAGATTTCGCGCTTGGTATGGGTGATAGGGCTGTCGTAGATGATGGCGGTCTGTTCGCCGCGCCCATTTTCCACGTGGCGGTCGACGGCGTTCCAGCAGGTATTTACCTGAGCATCGCTGAACCATTCATACAGAGGAGCGTTGTCGGCGAACAAGGCTTTGCTGGGTGCCGAGACCCAATCAATGCCTTTGGCGGCATCCATCCAGAACGCCTCGGGGTCGTTTTTCCAGCTATCGTAAACGTCTTGATATGCCATCAGGCCCTCCTCCCAAAATCGCTGCGATAGTTGTTAGGCAGCGAAAGGGCAGCGGGCAAGCGGCGCGCGTGACGGCGCGTCAGTTTATCGCGAAATATTTGCAGGATGGTCGAAAACAGCCTGCAAATTTTTGCAAACATCAAGATTTTATGGAATTTAGCAGGTTCAAAATAGGAATTTGCAAACCTGCAAATTTATGACTGCAAAGGGCGCAGGCTGAGTCGGGCAGCCAGACACCCATTGGATGTCTGGCCTAGATCTAGCCGCTCTAGCCGTAGTGGGTTACGGGCGTGCCGGCGATTGCTGCCATGTTCAGCAAGCCTCTGGAGGTGATCGAAGGGGTCACGATATGTGCCTTGTTGCCCATGCCCATCAGGATCGGGCCAACTTCGATTCCGTCGGCTTTCATCTTCAGAACGTTGCGCACGCCACTTGCGGCATCCGCATGCGCGAAGATCAGGACATTCGCGGCACCTTCGAGGCGTGAGGCGGGGAAAATACGCTCGCGCAGTTCGGGGTTGAGGGCCGTGTCTAGGTTCATCTCGCCTTCATAAGTGAAGTCGCGCGGTTCGCTGTCCAGAATGGCAATTGCCTCACGCAGTCGCTTGCCCGAGCCTTCAGCTTGGTTGCCAAATTGCGACTGCGAGCAGAAGGCAATCTTGGGCTCAAGCCCGAAACGCCGCACGTGGCGGGCTGCGCCCAGGGTAATCTCGGCCAGTTCCGCCGGATTAGGCAATTGCCGTACATGAGTGTCGGCGATGAATAGCGGGCCGTCCTCTAGAATCATCAGCGACAAAGCCCCGTGTGGGCGCAGGTCAGGGGTGCCCAGAACCTGTTCGACGTAATTCAAATGCCAGCGGTATTCACCGAACGTGCCGCAGATCATGCTGTCGGCTTCGCCGCGATGAACCATGATAGCGCCAATCGCGGTAGAATTCGTACGCATGATCGCCTTGGCCAGATCGGGTGTGACGCCGCGGCGCTGCATGATCTGGTGGTATGAGTTCCAGTAGTCGTAGTAGCGCGGATCGTTTTCCGGGTTCACGATCTGCAGATCCTTGCCAGGACGGACGACCAGACCCAGACGCTCACAACGGGCCTCGATCACTTCGGGGCGGCCAATCAAGATCGGAGTTTCGGTCGTTTCTTCAAGGATGGCCTGTGCAGCGCGCAATACACGTTCATCCTCGCCCTCGGCGAAGACGATCCGGCGGCTTGAGGCTGCGGCGGCCTCAAACACGGGGCGCATAAGAAGGGCAGATTTGAAGACGGT
The DNA here is from genome assembly GCF_049800715.1 of Ruegeria profundi. Lineage (GTDB taxonomy): Bacteria > Pseudomonadota > Alphaproteobacteria > Rhodobacterales > Rhodobacteraceae > Ruegeria > Ruegeria profundi_A. Next base: position 772,497 of record NZ_JBNAFO010000001.1, on the reverse strand, counting down.
CTGGTTCAGCTTTTCCTTGTAGGCCTCAAGGTCGTCGATCGGACGTTTGGCAACGCCGCTCTCCATTGCGGCCTTGGCGACCGCCGAAGATACGATCCCCACAAGGCGTGGATCGAAGGGTTTAGGGATCAGGTAGTCCGGGCCAAACGTCAGTTGCTCACCCTTGTAGGCAGCGGCGGCCTCGGCGCTTGTGGTGGCGCGGGCCAATTCGGCAATGCCTTCGACGCAGGCAATCTGCATCTCGTCATTGATCTCGGTCGCGCCGACATCCAATGCCCCCCGGAAGATGAATGGAAAACAGAGCACGTTATTGACTTGATTTGGAAAATCACTGCGTCCGGTCGCGATGATCGCATCAGGCGCGACTTCACGCGCGGCTTCGGGCAGGATTTCGGGCGTCGGGTTGGCCAGAGCGAAGATGATCGGGCGGGCGGCCATTTTCTCGACCATCTCGGGCGTCAGAACATTTGGGCCGCTTAGGCCCAGGAACAGATCGGCCCCACCAATCACGTCGTCCAAGGTGCGTAGGTCGGATTTCTGGGCGAACTGATCTTTGTGTGGGTTCATATCCTCGGCGCGGCCCTCATAGACCAGCCCGTGAATGTCGCACAGCCAGATATTCTCGCGTTCGACGCCAAGTTTAACCAGCATGTTGAGACAGGCGATCCCGGCCGCTCCGCCACCGGTCGAAACGATTTTAATGTCCTCGAACTTCTTGCCGGCGACGTGCAGAGCATTGCGGGCGGCGGCTCCGACAACAATGGCGGTTCCGTGCTGGTCGTCGTGAAAAACGGGGATGTTCATGCGCTCGCGACAAAGCTTTTCGACAATGAAGCAATCGGGGGCTTTAATGTCCTCAAGGTTGATTGCGCCAAAGGTCGGCTCCAGCGCGCAGACGACATCGGCCAGTTTTTCGGGGTCAGGCTGGTCGACCTCAATGTCGAAGCAGTCGATTCCGGCGAATTTCTTGAACAGGACGGCCTTGCCCTCCATCACCGGTTTCGAGGCGAGGGCACCGATATTGCCCAGACCCAGAACAGCGGTTCCGTTCGACACCACTGCCACAAGGTTGCCGCGCGCCGTATAGTGTTCCGCGTTCGAGGGGTCGGCCTTGATCTCAAGACTGGCCTCGGCCACGCCCGGCGAATAGGCGCGGGCCAGATCCCGGCCGTTTGCCATCGGCTTTGTAGCCTTGATTTCAAGCTTTCCGGGCTTGGGATGGGCGTGATAGTCAAGCGCGGCCTGCCGCAAGCTGGGTGTGTCAGACATCGGCGGTAAAGCTCCCTTCAAAATTTGATTTAGCCTTAAACTATTTTTTTCGACTTGGCTATGCCGCGTCTGAAGCTTGGCAAAGCCCGACCGTTTCCTTGATTAATTGTCGCAAAATTTTTACAAACCGCAAATTCCTGCGAATTGCCCTGAGACCCCAAAATGCCCAACGACCTCAAAATGACATCCTCCGAGGTGTTCTCGCCATCCCGCTTCCGCTTTGGGGTGGACCGGTTCTGGTTCTGGGCTGCGCTGGGCGTTGCGGCTTTGATCCTCGGGTGTATCGCCTTGTTCCCCTTGCAGGCTGAGGTGTTCAATCAGGAAGGCGGATTGATCGAGACGATCTCGGCGGCTGGCTTGTTCACGGCTGGGGTTGTGGCCTTGGTTAAATACCGAGGCCTCGCCCGGCTTTACATCGGCGTGGGGTGCCTGCTTCTGGCCGAGCGGGAGCTTGAGGCGGATATTTACGCGGAAGGCTCTGTGCCATTTGCGGTGCTAAGCGGCTTGGACAGCCTGCTTGACATGACGCTGGTGCGTGTTGCCTTAGCGATCGTCGTGCTGGGGGGCGTGCTGTGGCACGGCATTCCCAACGCGTGGCGGGCGGTCAGGGTTCAAGCGCCCTTCCTGGCGATCTTCGTGTTGGCCGGGCTGGCTGCAGTTGTGGCGCAGGGAATCGAAGAAATCTCGGGCCTGTATGAGGCCACGATGTCCTCGGTTATGAAGACGCGGCTATTTGTTCTGGAAGAAACGCTCGAGATGTATTTTTCGATTGGCATTCTGGCGTCGGTTCTGATCGGATGGCCGAAAGAACCGACTGACGAGAGCTTGCATGACCCAGACAGCGCACGCGGCGAACACCCGCGCTGAAATCCGTTTGCCGACGCAGGAGCTGCGCGACGATATTCCATTCTACACCAAGGTGTTGGGGATGCAGATGGATATGATCTATCCTGCTGACGATCCTCGAACTGCCGTGTTTTCCGGCCATGGCCTAAGGGTGCGGATCGAGAAGGACGCGCCCGAAACCCCCGGCACCTTGCGCATTCTGACCGAAAACCCCGAGGCGTTTGCCAACGGCGACCGGGTTCTGGTCGCTCCGAACGGCACACGTATCGAAATCGAGGACCTCGACCCCCCGCTAGTGATGCCCGAAACGGTGCATTCCTTTGTCGTGCGCAGGCTCAAGGATCAGGCGCCGTGGATCATCGGGCGGGCCGGGATGCATTATCGCGATCTGGTGCCGGATCGTTTGGGCGGGTCGATCATTGCCAGCCATATCCGCATTCCCGATGGTGGCCCCGTGCCGGATATGGTGCATTTCCATAAGGTCGGGTTCCAGCTGATCTTCTGTATCCATGGCTGGGTCGATGTCGTTTACGAAGATCAGGGCGACAAATTGCGTCTGACCGCCGGGGATTGCTTTATCCAACCGCCGGAAATCCGCCATCGCGTGCTGGAAGCCTCGGACAATGTGCAGGTGATCGAGATTGGGGTTCCGGCCGAACATGTCACCGAAATTGATCACGAAATGGAACTGCCGACGCCGCATCTGCGCCCCGACCGGGAGTGGCAGGGGCAACGTTTTGTCTACAATCAGGCGAAAGATGCGGATTGGGTGCCGTTCCGACTGCCGGGTTGTATCTGCCGCGACACTACGATTGCCGAGAACACCAAGGGCGTTGCTGGTGTTCAGGTCGTCCGGCGCGGGCAGGGCGAGCCGGTCTGGGCCAGCCACGACACCGACATCCATTTCACCTTCGTCATGAACGGAGAGGTCACTCTGGAGGGCGAAGGCCGTGACCCCTATCAACTGGAGCAAGGGGATGCCTTTGTGATACCACCGGGTATGCGTACACGCTTGTCGCAGCCCTCTGACGATGTTGAACTGCTCGAGGTGACCTTGCCGGGGGTGTTCAAGACGGTGCTGGAATAAATGCGTGGTGGGGCTTCTATTCGCCCCTCGTTTTCCGGTAGGGTCTGAATTTCTGACCAACTGATCAAAAAATGGGGAATCGCCATGTCGCTTAAAGATGCCGCCTTGAAGGTCCGCGAAAACGCCCATGCGCCTTATTCGAACTTCAAGGTGGGCGCGGCGATCCTGTCGGGCTCGGGGGGGCTCTATGTTGGATGCAATGTGGAGAACGTGGCCTATCCCGAAGGCACCTGTGCCGAGGCGGGCGCAATTGCTGCCATGGTCGCTTCGGGCGAGACTGAACTGGCCGAGGTCTATGTCGTTGCCCAAAGCCCGCAGCCGGTGCCGCCTTGTGGTGGCTGCCGTCAGAAACTGGCCGAGTTTGGCGCGCGGGACGTAAAGGTCACTTTGGCGACAACCGACGGCGCCGAGCTGGAAACCACGATCGGACAGCTTTTGCCCGGCGCATTTGACGCCTCGCATATGCAGGACAGCTGACCGCATGGATGCCCGTTCGATCATCGCTAAACTGCGCCGCAGCGAAGTGCCCACCGGGCCAGAGCTTGCGTGGTTTGCCCAAGGCCTAGCCGATGGCAGCGTCAGTGACGCGCAGGCTGGGGCCTTTGCGATGGCCGTCTGCATGGGAGGGCTGGGCGCGCAGGGTCGTGCCGACCTGACCGTGGCGATGCGAGACAGTGGTGACGTGTTGCGCTGGGATCTGGATGGCCCGGTGATCGACAAACACTCCACGGGCGGAGTTGGCGATTGCGTCAGCCTGATCTTGGCTCCGGCTCTGGCCGAATGTGGGGCCTATGTGCCCATGATCTCGGGCCGTGGGCTGGGCCATACAGGCGGGACGCTGGACAAACTTGAGGCGATTCCGGGCGTCACCACTCAGATCGGGCAAGAGCGTCTGGCGCAGGTATTGCGCGACACCGGGGCCGCGATTGTCGGCGCGACGGGGCAGATCGCGCCTGCGGACAAGCGCCTCTATGCGGTGCGGGATGTGACGGCGACCGTGGAAAGCCTCGATCTGATCACGGCCTCGATCCTGTCCAAGAAACTGGCGGCAAGTCCTGATGCGCTGGTACTGGATGTCAAAACCGGCAGCGGTGCGTTCATGAAGACCATTCAAGACGCGCACGAGCTAGCTCAGGCGCTGACCGCAACTGCTAACGCTGCCGGCTGCCGAACCTCGGCCGTTATTACCGATATGAACCAACCACTCGCCTCGGCGCTGGGCAACGCCTTGGAGGTGGCCGAGGTCATGAAGGTCCTGACCGAAGGGTGCACGTCTCCTCTGGCCGAAATCTCTGCCGAATTGGGCGGGGTGTTGCTGGCGGATGCGGGTATCTCTGAAACAGTGGATCAAGGCCGCGCCAAAATCGCGGAGATCATTCTGGATGGCAGCGCCGCTGAACGGTTTGGTCGCATGATGGCCGCCGTTGGAGGCCCCGTGCGATTTGTTGAGACGTGGTCACGGTTCCTGCCCGAAGCCAGCGTGATCACCGAGGTTCCATCACCGCGCGACGGGTACATCACGGCCATTGACGGCGAAGCTTTGGGGCTGGCCGTGGTGGCTCTTGGCGGTGGACGTCAGGTGGAAAGCGATGTGATCGACCCGGCGGTGGGTCTGTCAAACATGGTACGGCTGGGCGAGCGGATCACCAAAGGCGCGCCATTGGCCGCTGTTCACGCGGCGCGTGAGGACGCGGCGGCTCAGGCGACCCAGAGCGTATTGGCGGCGATCACGATCGGAGATACTCCGGTTGCCGTGCCCGATCTGGTGCATGAGAGGATCACGGCATGAGCCGCGCCTTTCTCGTCGTGATGGACTCGGTCGGTATCGGCGGAGCACCTGATGCAGGCGCGTTCTTCAACGGGGATGTGCCTGACACCGGGGCCAACACACTGGCCCATATCGCGCAAGCCTGTGCCGAGGGGCGGGCTGAGGACGGGCGCAGCGGCTTGCTTGCGCTGCCCCATCTGGATGCGCTGGGTCTGGGTGCTGCGACGCGTCTGGCTTCGGGCGACGCAACGCCAGGGCTGGCGGCTCAACCAACTGGCCTTTGGGGATGCGCGCGCGAACTGTCGCCGGGCAAGGATACGCCCTCGGGCCATTGGGAATTGGCAGGGCTGCCGGTGCCGTGGGACTGGCACTATTTTCCCGACAGGCAGCCCGCATTTCCTCCCGATTTGAGTCAAGCAGCAGCGCAAGCTGCGGGGACCGAGGGTATTCTGGGCAATTGCCACGCATCTGGAACAGCCATCATTGCCGAGCTGGGGGCCGAGCATATGCGCACCGGCTGGCCGATCTGCTACACGTCCGCTGACAGCGTGTTTCAGATCGCCGCGCATGAGGGAAACTTTGGCCTCGATAACCTGCTTGCGATGTGCCGGACACTCGCGCCCCGTTTGCACGAGATGAAGGTGGGCCGTGTCATCGCGCGGCCCTTCGTCGGCTCGTCGGATGCGGGGTTCACGCGCACAACGAACCGCAAGGACTTTGCCATCTTGCCGCCCGCACCCGTGCTGACGAACTGGGTTCAGGACTCAGGCCGCCGCGTGCATGCCGTTGGCAAGATTGGCGACATCTTTTCGATGCAAGGCATCGACACGCTGCGCAAAGGCTCCGATGCCGAATTGATGGGGCATCTGTCCGACCTGGTGGATGAGGCCGAGGATGGCAGCCTGAGTTTTGCCAATTTCGTCGAGTTCGACAGCCTCTACGGTCATCGTCGCGATATCAGCGGCTATGCTCGTGCGCTGGAATGGTTTGATCGGGGAATCGGAGCCATCCTACCTAAGCTGCGCCCGGATGACATGCTGGTATTGACGGCGGATCACGGCAATGACCCCAGTTGGATCGGCACCGACCACACCCGAGAACAGGTGCCGGTTTTGGTGGCCGGAAATGGCTCAGGCCAACTCGGTCAAATCCATTTCACCGATGTTGCCGCCAGCATCGTCCATCACCTGAATGTACCGGCGCAAGGACCGGGAAAGAGCTTTTTATGAGTGTCGCAGACCTTCCGAAAATCGAATTGCACCTGCACCATGAGGGTGCCGCGCCGCCCGCATTCATCCGGCAGTTGGCGCATGAAAAACGCATCGATCTGAGCGGCATCTTCAAGCCCGATGGCAGCTACGACTTCCGCGACTTCGCCCATTTCCTCAGCGTCTACGAGGCCGCGTGTGAGGTCCTCAAATCGCCCGAGGATTTTCGCCGTCTGACCCTGGCAATCCTTGAGGAAAGCGCCGCCAATGGGGTGGTGTATTCCGAGACCTTCCTCAGCCCCGATTTCTGCGGCGGTGGCGATCTACACGCGTGGCGCGACTATCTGAACGCCATTCAGGACGCCGCCGATGAGGCCGAGCGCAAGTTCGATATCACTCTGCGCGGCGTGGTCACCTGTGTCCGCCATTTCGGCCCGGATCAGGCCAAGATCAGCGCCCGGTGCGCCGCGGAAACCGCAGGCGATTGGATCACCGGCTTTGGCATGGGCGGAAATGAGTCCATTGGTGCCCAGGGCGACTTCAAATGGGCTTTCGATTGCGCCCGCGAGGCCGGTTTGCGCCTGACCACCCATGCGGGTGAGTTCGGTGGTCCAGAAAGCGTGCGTGACGCGGTCCGTGACTTGGGTGTTGAACGTCTCGGCCACGGCGTTCGCGCCATTGAAGACCCTGATCTGGTGCATGAACTGATTGACCGGGATGTCACGCTTGAGGTCTGTCCGGGATCAAACGTGGTTCTGGGTCTCTACCCGGATTTCGCTGCGCATCCGATTGCGCGGTTGCGAGACGCCGGGGCGAAAGTCACCGTTTCCACGGATGACCCACCATTTTTCCATACCACAATGCGGCGTGAATATGAGATGTTGCAGGCAGCCTTTGATTGGGGTGCCGAAGACTTCGCAGCCCTGAATGAAACGGCCCTGAACGCCGCCTTTTGCGACGAAGACACCCGCGCGCGGGTCAAGAAAAGACTGGAGAACACATGAGCGAACACCTGACCGTCGTTGACCACCCGCTGGTGCAGCACAAACTGACGCTCATGCGGGACAAGGGAACCTCGACCGCCGAATTCCGCCAGTTGCTGCGGGAAATCACCCTGTTGCTAGCCTATGAGGTAACTCGCGAGCTTAAGCTGACCACCCGCCATATCGAAACCCCGATGGAGGAGATGGACGCACCTATTCTGGCTGGCAAAAAGCTGGCCCTGGTCTCGATCCTGCGCGCCGGGAACGGGATGTTGGACGGGGTGCTGGAACTGATCCCGTCGGCCCGTGTGGGGTTCGTCGGGCTTTACCGCGACGAAGAAACGCTGAAGCCGGTTCAGTATTACTTCAAAGCGCCCGAGGGCCTGAAAGACCGGTTGGTCATCGCAGTTGACCCGATGCTGGCCACCGGCAACAGCTCGGCCGCGGCGATTGATCTCCTGAAAGAGGCGGGCGCAACCGAGATCCTGTTCCTTTGCCTGCTAGCGGCACCAGAAGGGGTGGCGCGGATGAAAGAGGCCCATCCGGACGTGCATATCGTCACGGCAGCGCTGGATCGTGAGCTGAACTCGAAAGGCTATATCATGCCCGGCCTCGGTGATGCCGGAGACCGTATGTTCGGCACCAAATAAGCTCGATCACTCGCTGCAGATGTTTTGAAGCTGGACCCAATCGCGGTCCGGCAACACCTGTTCCAGCGTGCGTCCGGCCATCGGGTCGGCCTCAATCAGGCCAAGAACCGTTTCCCCGGTCACATCCCGCGCATAGGCATATGGGGTCGAGGGCAGGGCGGCCTGTGCAAAAACTGCCAGCAGCGCCTCATCCGTCAGGGACGGACGGGGTTCCGACAGGACTTGCTCGGTATAGCTGTCGACGATCTCGGGCGTCAGGCCTCCGGTCGTCAGCAGGCGAAAGGCCGAGGACGCGCCGGTTCGGTCCAGAACATCATCCAACGGGTCTTGTGCCGCGATACGGGCGCGCTCGGCAATGACATAGCCGGCGGCCACGGCGGGATCTTCATGATCCTCGACCAAGGCCCGGTTCAACAAGACCGTCCCGCCCGGCAGGCTAAGGCTGTCTTGCACTCCTGCAGGCAGAATGATGATTTGCCGCACGCCCGTGCGCTTGGCCAGCCGATCCAAAGAGGCCCGCGCATCGCGTGAGGCACAGGCGCGTCCCGAAACCCGCTCGATTCGTTTCAGAATCTCATCGCCGATGTCCTGCCGTTTGACCTCGGGCACAACCGAGACCACGTGGTTTTGCAGTGCCCCGGGCAACCAAAGCAGCAACACCGCCAAAACCGCGGCGACGACGCCTGCAACGCTGACCCAACGCAACCGACCGGGATGCGGACGCGAGCGGTCGATGGCGCGCTGCAGCCGGTCGATAGCCTCGAGCATCGTCTTTTCGCTTTCGGCCAGTTCCAGCGTTTCCTCCGGGTCGCCGTCAGGGTTGAAAATCGCAGGGAAACTGCCCGGATTCTGCCGCTCCAACGCGGCCAGAGACCAGTGCGTCAGTGCTCGGTCATTGAAATCCAAGATCGTCAGGGTCGCCTCACCGATTGAGACCACAACCTCGCGCCGCTGTTCATCGGGCGAGGAGCGCCACAGACCGGTGGCTTCGATCCGCTGATACTGTTTCAGGGCCGTCATCTGGATTGGGCTGCTCGTGTTTTTCTTTTGCCAAAGCATAGCATGTGGAAATCGCGGGGCGCAAACCTGTTGCGCAGGCTTTCAGAAATATGCTGGATGGCACAAGCGCTGTTGCGCGCATCTAACCCGAGACAGGACATGCAGCCAGGCAAAGAAACGCTCCCCTTTTTGGCCTCAGTGCTGATGGTCTCGGCAATGGCCATTCTTGGTGTGATCGACAACGTGGTGATCCTGCTGGCCGAAACCATTGGGCTGTGGCAGTTCCACCTCAGCCGTGCCGTTTTGATGTTGCCTCTGATCATCGGGCTGTCCCTGTTGGGTTTGGGAAGTCTGCGGCCAAAACGGCTGCGATTTGTCTTGCTGCGCAGCGTTCTGATCGCGACGGGCATGCTGTTCTATTTCGCCTCGCTGGCGTTGATGCCGATTGCGCAGGCCCTGGCGGGCTTGTTCACCTCGCCGATGTTTGTGCTGTTGATTTCTGCATTGGGCCTAAAACAGGTCATCGGACCCTGGCGCATCGGCGCGGTTCTACTGGGGTTCGTGGGCATCCTGTGCGTGTTGCAACCCAACCCGACCGAGTTTGATGTCAGGACCTTTTTGCCGGTCGTTGGAGGGTTCTTCTACGCGCTCAGCGTGATCGTCACGCGGACCTATTGCTCGGACGAAAGCACAGTCGCCCTTCTGGCCAACAACATGCTTGTTCTGGGCATTGCCGGGGCCATCGGTTTAATCGTTTTCACGGCCTTTCCCGTGTCCGGACCCGACGGTCCCGAAGGTTTTGTGACCCGTGGTCTGGTCCTTGATATGCGCGCTGCCTTGCCATGGGTCGTGGTGCAGGCCGTCGGGTCCACCGTGGCCGTCTTCATGATGATCAAGGCTTATCAGGTCGGAGAGCCCTCATTCGTTGCCGTGTTCGAATATTCGATCATGATCTTCGGTCCTCTGTTCGCCTGGGTCGCTCTTGGACAGACGATCGGAGTGATGCAGATCTTTGGCATCGGTCTGATCGCAACAGCCGGCGCGGTTTTGGGCTGGAGAGCCAGGCGCGCGGCCCCCGAGCAGGAGGTCGCATGATCATTTCTCGCGGCCGCCGCTACGTGTTCGTGCACATGCCCAAGACGGGGGGAACCTCACTGGCCTTGGCGCTGGAGCAGCGGGCCATGAAGGATGACATCCTGTTAGGAGACACGCCTAAGGCCCTGAAACGGCGGCGCCGCGCCAAGGAACTGACCGCGCGGGGGAGGCTGCACAAACACGCGACGCTTGCGGATATAGACGGGGTGTTGCCAGAGGGTGAACTTGAGGCAATGTTTGCCTTCACGCTGGTCCGCAACCCGTGGGACCGCATGGTCAGCTACTATCACTGGCTACGTTCTCAGAGCTTCGCGCATGAGGCCGTCACCCTGTCGCAGCAATTGGAGTTCGAGCCTTTTGTCCTGCACCCAAACATCCGTCGTTCATTTCAGGATCATCCGGCGCGGCGCTACATGACCCGCGCGGATGGGGTCGAACAGTGCCAGCTGTTCCTACGGTTGGAACAGTTCGAACAGGACGCGCAACCTCTGTTTCGCCATCTGGAGTTTGAGGTGGAATTGCCCCATATCAACCCCTCGGAGCGGCAGGCAGACTATCGGGCATACTATTCCGACAGATCCGCCCAATCCGTGGCAGAATCCTGCGCAGAAGACATCGAGAGATTCGGCTACGCTTTTGACGTGACTTCCAGCCTATAGTTTCCGATCGGTCGATAAACCCACTCCTGCACTGCTTTCTGTCGCGAAAAACCCCTCGTTTTAACCCAAATTGGGCGTAAATACGGCCAAACTAAGACGGAAAACCGCTGCATCTGCTATCTCTTGAGATGTGAGTATTTGTGCCAAAAGGGGGTTCGGCACGTGTTGGAAGTAGTGAGTTTTTCGGATGTTTCCGAGTATCATGACGATGCGGATCTGCCAGTTGCGCTGGACGCAGTGTCATCGCGCAGAGGAGGGTTCCTGCACGGAACCAAAATCGCGACCACCAGTGGATGGAAGCTGATCGAACGTATCGCCGCTGGCGATCTGGTTCGAACGCTGGATCACGGTTTCAAAGAAGTCCGCAGAGTCTCGACCAGTTGGGTCAATATCCCGGCAGGTGAGAGGCGGTCGGCCCATCTACCGATCTTTGTGCCTGCGCGGGCGGCCTATAACGGGCGCGCGGTTTGGTTGATGCCGGAACAGGGTGTCGCGCTGGATCGCGGCAAACTGGACCTGACGGATCAAGGTGTTTCTGTTTTGCCTGCGCGGGTTCTGGACGGCGCATGTCGGTTATCATCGCAATCTCCGGGATCGTCGTTCGAGGTCACGACACTGTTCTTCGACCAGGACGAGGTGATCTATATCGAAGGTGGTTTGCAAGCCTATTGTCCTTCAGGGCGCTTCAGTCGCACGTCTGGTCAGGCAAAAGAGTACACAGTGGCTGACGAGGACGCTGCGACTGCATTGGTCGGTGCGCTCGCTGCAAGTGGTGAGATTTCGGCACTGGCAAACCCATTGGGCGCTTTGCCTGCTCCGATCCCGACGGATCCGATTTTCCCGATCCGCCCCGCGGCGGGTATTCGCAGGCCCGGTCGGCCGGGTCGACCAAGTGCGCCGGTTCTGTTTCTCCGGCCTGAATGGCAAACCGCTCCGGCTGTTCAGTAAGGAAGACGCAGGCGCAAGGGGAGTTGCGCCTGCGTCGTTGTTTTAAGCGGCTTTGGCGTCCGGGTTGAACCGGCCATAGAAGCTCTGACCTTTTTCGGCCATTTCACGCAGCAGCGGCGGGCAGGCGAAACGCGCGCCATAGGCCTCGGCCAGTTGATCACAACGCTCGGCCGCGTAGGGCGTGCCGATGATGTCCAGCCAACTGAGCGGACCACCGGACCAAGGCGCAAAGCCCCAACCCAGAATTGCGCCCACGTCACCTTCACGAATATCTTCCAGAACGCCTTCTTCCAACGCACGGACGGCTTCCAGAACCTGTGCGAACATCAGACGTTCCTGCACTTCGATCAGGTCAGGCTGCTCAGCGGCCAGAGGGTACTTGTCCTGCAGACCCTTCCAATATTCGACGCGTTTGCCCTTCTCGTCATAGTCGAAGAAGCCTGCATTGGCTTTGCGACCCAAACGGCCCTGTTCCTCCATCCAGAAGATCAGATCGTCCGAGGGGCTTTCGGGATAGGCATTGCCCATCGCCGCTTTGGTTGCACGTGCAATCTTGGCACCCAGATCAATCGAGGTTTCATCGGTCAGCTGGATCGGTCCCACTGGGAAGCCCAACTGACGCGCCGCGTTGTCGATCAGGATCGGGCTGACGCCCTCGGTGATCATGCGGGCACCTTCGTTGATGTAAGGGATGATGCAGCGGTTGGCGTAGAAGAAGCGCGCATCGTTGACCACGATCGGCGTCTTGCGGATCTGGCGCACGTAGTCCAGAGCCTTGGCGACCGCGCGATCACCAGTTTCCTGGCCTTTGATGATCTCGACTAGGAACATCTTCTCAACGGGTGAGAAGAAGTGGATGCCAATGAACTGCTCGGGCCGGACGGAAGCCTTCGCCAGATCGGTGATCGGGAGGGTCGAGGTGTTCGAGGCAAAGATGCAATCCTCGGGGATGATGGCCTCGACCTTTTTGGTCATATCGGCCTTGACGTCCGGGTCTTCGAAAACGGCCTCGATGATCAGGTCGCAGCCTTTCAGACGCTCTAGATCAGGGGTTGCAGTGATCTGCGCCAGAAGGGCCTCTTTTTTCTCAACCGTGGCTTTACCGCGCTTGATACCCTTGTCCATGTAGCTTGCTGAATAGGCCTTGCCCTTGTCGGCGGCAGCCTGATCACGGTCGACCAGAACAACCTCCATCCCGGCCTGCGCCGAGACCAGAGCGATACCGGCGCCCATCATGCCTGCGCCCAGAACGCCGACCTTTTTCACGCGTTGATCGGCCACATCCTTGGGGCGGACCGCGCCTTTCTCCAAGGCTTCCTTGTTCAGGAACAGCGACCGGATCATGGCCGACGACGAGGGGTTCATTAGGACGTTGGTGAACCAACGCGCTTCGATCTTCAGGGCGGTGTCGAAGTCGACCAGCGCCCCTTCGTAGATCGAGCTCAGCAGAGCCTTGGCCGCCGGGAAGGCGCCTTGGGTCTTGCCATTCACCATCGCGTTGGCGCCGACGAAGGTCATGAAGCCAGCAGGGTGGTAGGGCGCGCCGCCGGGCATCTTGTAGCCCTTGGCGTCCCAAGGCTTGACCAGATCGGCGTCCTTGGCGTTCAGAACCCATTCCTTGGCTGCTGCGACCGGATCGTCCGAAACATCGTCGATCAGCTGTGCGCCCTTGGCTTTCTTCGGGTCCATCATCTTGCCTTCCAGCAGGACCGGAGCGGCCGCCATTGCACCAACCATACGGCTATAGCGCATGGTGCCGCCGCCACCGGGGAAGATGCCCAGCAGAATCTCGGGCAGACCAATCTTGGCTTTGGCGTTCGAGGTCATGACGCGGTGATGACAGGCCAGAGCGATCTCGGTCCCGATCCCGGCGCAGGTGCCGTTGATGGCACAGGCGATCGGCTTGCCGCCCTTCTTGGTCTTGGGGTCCATGCCCGCCAGTTCCAACTTGCGCAGGATGTGGTGGCCGCCCATGACGAAGTCGAACAGCGCCTGCGCCGGTTCATCACCGGCCTCCTGACGGATGGTGGCCAGCGTGTTCAGGTCCATGCCACCCGCGAATGAGCCATCTTTGCCCGAGGTAATAACGATCCCTTTGATCTCATCATCGCTCAGTGCTTGATCGATCAGTTGGCTGACCTCCTGAAAGGCCTCGCGGGTCAGAACGTTCATGGATTTGCCCTGAGCATCCCAGGTCACAAACGCGACGCCGTCCGCGTCTTTGGTCAGAGTGAAATCAGTCATTGTCATCTCCAATCTGGTCAGCCGTCAGTGGGCTGCCGTCTTTCCGGGTGAAAGAGAATCCGTTCTCATCATCCTTCACCATCATGTCTATGTCGCTGTAGTAGCCGGTCTCGGTCGGGGTCCGTGTGCCCACCACCAGAAAGGTCGCGGGCGCATCGGTCTTGTTCACAAGGTGATGGCCGTTGGCCTCACCTGCTGGCCAAGCGGCGCAGTCACCGGGCAGCATCTCATACTCGCCATCGTCTTCGATCAGCACGCATGTGCCGGACAGCATGATGGCAAACTCATCCTGCTGCATGTGGTAGTGGCGTAGCGAGGACATCCCCGCAGGCTCCAACCGCACGATGTTAACCCCGAACTGGGTCAGCCCGCCTGCATCTCCGAGGCCCTGGTTGAAACGGCCCGAGACCGCCTCTGCCAGTTTGCCCGGATAAGAAGAGCCGCCTTGAAAGGGGATCTGAGAGAGATCCAGCTTGGGCATCAGACCCGCTCGATAATGGTTGCCGCGCCCATGCCGGATGCAATGCAGAGCGTTGCCAGACCGGTTTCCTTGTCTTGACGCTCAAGCTCATCCAGCAGCGTGCCGATGATCATGGCACCGGTTGCGCCCAGCGGGTGACCCATTGCGATCGAGCCGCCGTTGACGTTTACCAGCGCCGGATCGACGTCGAACGCCTGCTGGAAGCGCAACACGACCGAGGCGAAGGCTTCGTTCACTTCGAACAGGTCCAGATCGCTGATTTTCATGCCGTTGTCGGCAAGGATTTTCTCGGTTACCGGAACCGGGCCGGTCAGCATGATGGTCGGGTCGGTGCCGATCTTCGCGGTTGCCTTGATACGGGCGCGCGGCTTGAGGCCGTATTTCTCACCGAATTCCTTGTTGCCGATCAGAACAGCGGCCGAGCCGTCCACGATGCCCGAGCTGTTGCCCGCGTGGTGGATGTGGTTGATCCGCTCCAGATGCGGGTATTTCAGCATCGCGACTTTGTCGAAGCCGGGCATTTGCTCACCCATCATCTGGAAGGACGGGTTCAACGCGCCGAGGCTCTGCATGTCGGTACCGGGGCGCATATATTCGTCGCGATCCAGAATGGTCAGGCCGTTTTGGTCTTTGATGGTGATGACCGACTTCTCGAACCGGTTGTCTTCCCAAGCCTCTGCCGCGCGTTTTTGAGACTCTACGGCCAGTGCGTCGGCGTCGTCACGGCTGAACCCATACTCGGTCGCGATGATGTCGGCCGAGATACCCTGCGGTACAAAGTAGGTGTCCATTGCCAGCGTCGGGTCTACGGCAATCGCGGCACCGTCGCTGCCCATGGCCACGCGGCCCATCATCTCAACACCACCAGCGATATAGGCGTCGCCCGCGCCGCCTTTAACCTGGTTCGCGGCCAGGTTCACGGCTTCCATGCCCGAGGCGCAGAAGCGGTTGATCGCAAGACCGGGGATCGACTGGTCGAGGTCAGAGGCCAGAACCGCCGAGCGCGCCAGACAGCCGCCTTGCTCCATGACTTGGGTGACGTTGCCCCAGATCACATCCTCAACGGCGTGGCCTTCGAGGTTGTTGCGTTCCTTTATCGCGTTCAGGGTCAAGGCGGACAGGCGCACCGAGGTTACCTCGTGCAGGCTGCCATCCTTACGGCCCTTGCCGCGCGGAGTGCGCAGGGCGTCATAAATGTAAGCTTCGGTCATGGGTCTTCTCCTTAAGCTCGATCCGACGGGTTGCCGGGCATCAGGTCATAGGGGTGTTTCCAGCCGGGCTGCTCGGACAGGCGAGTCAGCCAGGCGTCGATGTTGGGCCAGTCGGCATGGTCGAAGCCGAATGGTTCGGGATAGTAGAGGTAGCCGCAGCAGCTGAGATCAGCGTTGGTCACGCTGTCCCCAACAATCCAGTCGCGGCCCTCAAGGTGGTTGTTCAGAACATCGTAGGCCGCTTTTAGACGGCCTTGGTTGAAAGCAATCACATCGGCATTGCGATGTTCTTCGGGCAGGAAGTTCATCAGAAACCGCGTCATGCCGGCCATCGAGCTGAGCTTGTGGTTATCCCACAGCACCCAGCGAAAGATCTCGTAATTCTCTTCCCGCGTCTTGCCGCCGAACTTGCCGGATTTTTCGGTGACATAAGCCTGGATCGCACCAGATTGGGAGGTTTTGAAGTCACCGTCGATCAGGAAGGGCGCTTCGCCCATTACGTTGACATCCGAGCGGAACTCGGGGCTGCGGGTGACACCTTTGAAGAAATCGACAAAGACCGGCTCCCACTCGAGGCCGGACATTTCCAGCGCCAGAGCGGCTTTGTATGAATTGCCGCTTTCACCGAAGCAGTGCAGTTTTATGGTCATGCGGTCGCCCCTCCCGTGGCGTTTTTTTGCATCGTCCGCCCAAGCTTTTCGGCCTTGGTGCCTAGCGCTTGCGTGCCTCCAACTCGGAATTGAAGAGGCGCAACCGATGGGTCAGGTTGTCTTCGTCAATGACGCTGTTGAAATTCTCGAACAGAAAAGACAGCGCTTCGCCTTCATCCAACCCGGCCTCGCGGGCGAAGCCGCGGAGTTTGCGATAGCCGTCCTCTGTCATGGCAACCGGGAAACGGCGGGTCAGGCGAAAGCGTTTGGGCATTCTGTCTCCTCCGAATAGTAGGGCCCAGGCGGTGTCGCCCGAGCCCAGACTTTGATCAGAAGTTCGCCGCGTCCAGAACCATCACCGTGTCTGCGCCGGTCTGAATGCGGGAAAGATGCATCGCTGTCGCGGGCAGGCGGCGGGCCATGTAGAACCGGCCGGTATTGATCTTGGTCTCGTAGAACTCTTTGTCCGAGGCCCCACCGTCCAGCGCGTCTTGAGCGGCCTTCGCCATCTGTGCCCACATCAGGCCCAGGCAGACGTGACCGAACATGTGCATGAAGTCATAAGACCCGGACAGAGCGTTGTTGGGGTTCTTCATGCCTTCTTGCATAAAGTACATGCCAGCGGCCTGCAGATCCTTGGATGCGGCTTTCAGCGGTTCGATGAAGGCTTTGTCATAGGCTTCGTTCTGGCCCGCGTTTTCCTTACAGAAGGTTTTGACCATTTCGAAGAACGCCATGACGTGCTTGCCGCCATCCTGCGCCAACTTGCGGCCGACAAGATCAAGCGCCTGAACGCCGTTTGCGCCTTCGTAGATCATGGCGATACGGGCGTCGCGGGTGTATTGCGACATACCCCATTCTTCGATGTAGCCATGGCCGCCATAGACCTGCTGCGCCTGAACGGTCATGTCGTAGCCTTCGTCCGTCAGGAAGCCCTTGATGACCGGTGTCAGCAGTGAGATCAGCCCATCTGCGTCCTTGTCGCCCGAGCGGTGCGCCTTGTCGATCATTGTCGCGCCCCACAGGATGAACGCACGCGCGCCCTCGGTGAAGCTTTTCTGATCCATCAGGTTGCGGCGGATGTCGGGGTGAACGATCAGCGGATCGGCGGGGCCGTCCGGGTTCTTCACACCTGTTACGTCGCGGCCCTGCAGGCGGTCTTTGGCGTATTCAACAGCGTTCTGATATGCAGCTTCGGCCTGCGACAGGCCTTGCATGCCCACACCCAAACGCGCTTCGTTCATCATGGTGAACATGGCGCGCATGCCTTTGTGTTCGTCGCCCAGCAGCCAACCGGTGGCCTCGTCATAGTTCATGACGCAGGTCGAGTTGCCGTGGATGCCCATCTTCTCTTCGATCTTGCCGACCGAAACACCGTTGCGCTCACCCGGGGTGCCGTCTTCGTTCACGATGAACTTGGGCACGATGAACAGCGATACGCCCTTGATGCCCTCGGGGCCACCGGGAATTTTAGCCAAAACCAAATGGATGATGTTGTCGGCCATGTCGTGATCACCGGCCGAGATAAAGATCTTCTGGCCCGAGATTTTATAGCTGCCGTCGCCCTGAGGTTCTGCTTTGGTACGCATCAGACCCAGATCGGTACCGCAATGCGGCTCGGTCAGGTTCATGGTGCCGGTCCATTCGCAACTGATCATGTTCGGCAGGTACTTATTCTTCTGCTCGTCCGAGCCGTGTGCCAAGATCGCCGAGGCTGCACCGTGGGTCAGGCCCTGATACATCGTGAACGCCTGGTTCGCGCCCGAGAACATCTCGCCTACGGCCGTCCCAATCACGTAGGGCATGTTCTGGCCGCCATACTCTTCCGGCATGTCGAGGCCAGTCCAGCCGCCTTCTTTCATCTGCTCGAAGGCATCCTTGAAGCCTGTGGGTGTGTAAACGATACCGTTTTCCAAACGGCACCCTTCAGTGTCGCCGACAACATTCAGCGGGTGAAGAACATTGCTGGCGACCTTGCCTGCTTCTTCCAGAACGGCACCGGTGAATTCGGCCTCTAGTTCGTTGTAACCCGGAATGTCAGAGTCCGAGATTTTCAGGACATCATGCAGGATGAACTGCATATCTTTGGTTGGCGCGTTGTAGACGGGCATGTGAAGCTCCCTTAATTCATATGTCCGGAGGGCAGGGCGAAGTTATTCGGCCGCCTTCTTTTCCTGTTTCATCGAGGCGATGACTTTCTCGCCCCAGCGCAACTGCTCTTTCAGATCGTCGATGGCCTGCGTCAGCTCTTCTCGGCGCGATTCCATATCGGCCAGACGTTCGCACGCGATTTCATAGGTGCGCGACATCTGGGTCACCTGCTGGTCGCCCACGTGATACAGGTCCAGAAGCTGGCGAATCTCCTCGAGGCTGAAACCAAACCGCTTGCCGCGCAGAATCAGCTTTAGCCGCGCGCGGTCGCGTTTGGTGAACAGACGCTTCTGACCCTCGCGGATCGGAAACAGAAGTTCCTTCGCCTCGTAGAACCGCAAGGTGCGGGGCGTGACATCATAGGTCTCGCACATTTCACGGATGGTCATCAGATCTTCGGTCATTCGTCATACTCTCGTCACTGGCGTCGTCCGAATAGAGTTGCGCAGTTGCTGGACGCTTTACAACATGTAGGTGACGTTTACGTAATCTAGACGCTGCGTCATTTCTAAGTTGACGTAACTTCCAGTCGCGTAATGACGGGTTTTGCGAAATTTTCTTTCCCTAGGGGCAAGGGAAATTCGCCCTCAGACTGGTCCTAGGACGCGATTCCAAGGTGTATTGCTTGTTCTCACCAGAACCCTGAAGGGCCGGGGTGTTCTACTTGATGGACTTAGCCGTTTGGTCCCGAAGCTGTTTGAGGGCATCCATCGCCTCGTCAAGCTGGGCGCGCTGCTGGCGCAGCTCTTCCATCTGACGATCTGCCATTTCCACGAACGTCGCCATCTGAGCTTCGTTGCCTTGATCTTCGTAGATCAACAGCCATTGGCGAATCTCTTCCAAAGGAAACCCGAATTTCCGGCCGCGCATGATCAGGGTCATGCGGGCACACTCTCTGGGGCCATAGTACCTGGATCGCCCTTCACGATCGGGCTGCAAAAGCTCGATATATTCGTAGTAACGCAGAGTGCGCGGAGTCACGTCGAACTCGGCACACATCTCTTTGAATGACAAACGGTTGTCGGACATTCGGGGTCTCCTCGGCAGCAACCTAGGACGTCATGCGAACAAGCGCAACAGGTGGGCTTGCCCTTTGATCGGATGGCGGCTCATAAAGGGGTAAGACAACAGGATATGATCATGGTCGACAAAGCAAAGCTAGCCCGCCAGTTTATCGAAGCTATTCCGCATGCGCGCGCGATGGGCCTTCATCTTAGCCAGATCGGGGAAGGTGAAGCCGAGATAACAATGCCTTACAACGAAGATCTTATCGGAGATCCGCGCACGGGTGTGGTCCACGGCGGCGCGATTTCGACCATCCTGGATACCTGCTGCGGGGCCGCAGTCATGAGCCATCCGTCTTCTCCGGGCGGAACAGCGACGATTGACTTGCGCATCGACTATATGCGCGCTGCCACGCCGGGGCAGAGCATCACCGCGCGGGCCAATTGCTATCACATCACCCGAAACGTCGCCTTCGTGCGGGCAACGGCGATGGATGACGATCTTGACCTGCCAGTGGCGACCGCTTCGGGGTCGTTCACGGTTGAGGGGAAGTAATATGGCCCGTTCCCGTCCCGAACCCATGCAAGTGGTCAAACAACGGCGCGACGCCGCCTTGCGCGCATTGGTTGATGGAGTGCCCTATATCCGGTTTCTCAACATCAGCTTCGACCGGCGCGGGGATGAACTGACCGGCGTGCTGAACTTTGACGAGAAACTGATCGGCAACCCATTTCTTCCAGCCCTTCATGGCGGCGTTACAGCGGCGTTTCTCGAAGTAACGGCCGTGATCACGCTGAGCTGGGAGCATATGTTCTCGGACATCGAAAGTGGTGAAATTGACGCCGAGGCCATCGTTACGGATGAATCGATCCGCTTTCCCAAAACCATCGACTTTACGGTCGACTATTTGCGCTCGGGCCTGCCGCGCGATGCCTATGCGCGCGCCTTTGTGAACCGGGCCGGACGGCGTTACGCCTCGGTTCGGGTTGAGGCCTGGCAAGACAACCATGCCAAGTTGTTTGCGCAGGCGACGGGGCATTTCTTGATGCCGCAACAGCCCCGCGACAAGGGCTGAGAATGCAGGATGCCTCGGCACCCATAACTCACAAACGGGTGCTGAAGATCGCGGTTCCCATTGTGCTGTCGAACGCGACCGTACCGATCCTTGGGGCGGTGGATACCGGCGTTGTCGGGCAGATGGGGGCGGCTGCTCCGATTGGCGCGGTGGGCATGGGCGCGGTGATCCTGTCCGCGATCTACTGGGTTTTCGGCTTTCTTCGCATGGGTACAACGGGCCTTGCCGCGCAGGCGCGTGGGGCCGGAGAGAGCGCCGAGATGCGCGCCTTGCTCATTCGTGGGTTGATGCTCGGCGGGGCGGCGGGCCTTGTGTTTATCCTTGCCCAGGTCGCGATCTTCAGTGGCGCGTTTTGGCTATCCCCGGCCAGCCCCGAGGTTGAAACACTCGCGCGCTCTTACCTTGAGATTCGGATCTGGGGGGCACCCGCGACCATTGCCTTATATGCGATCACAGGCTGGCTGATCGCTGTTGAGCGGACGCGGGGAGTGTTCCTTCTACAGATCTGGATGAACGGTCTCAACATCGTGCTTGACCTTTGGTTCGTTCTTGGGCTGGGCTGGGGCGTCGAAGGCGTGGCGATTGCAACCCTGATCGCGGAGTGGACCGGTTTGGCACTGGGTCTGTGGCTGTGCCGGGATGGGTTTGCCGGGCAAATCTGGCACGACTGGCCGCGCATTTTCGATGCCACCCGGCTGCGGCGGATGGTGCAGGTGAACGGTGATATCATGATCCGCTCGGTTCTGCTGACGGGCTCGTTCACCACCTTCCTGTTCGTCGGGTCCGATTTGGGAGACGTCAATCTGGCGGCCAATCAGGTGCTGCTGCAATTCCTGGAAATCACCGCTTTTGCGCTGGACGGATTCGCCTTTTCTGCCGAGGCGCTGGTCGGAGGCGCGGTTGGCGCACGGGACCGATACCAAGTGCGGCGCGCCTCGGTCATGGCGTCTCAGTGGGGTGTCGGTGGCGCGGTGCTTCTCAGTGCCGTTTTCTTCTTTGCAGGTCCGGTGCTGATTGATCTGATGTCCACCTCTCCCGAAGTACGCGAGGCAGGACGCACGTTCCTGTTCTGGGCGGCCTTGGCTCCGATCATCGGTGTCGCAAGCTGGATGTTCGACGGTATCTACATCGGAGCCACATGGACCCGCGACATGCGCAATGCGATGCTGCAATCGGTAGCGATCTATGTCGTCGCTTTGTTCATTCTGGTACCCGCGTTCGGCAACCATGGTCTGTGGGCCGCGCTGATGGTTCTGAACCTGGCACGCGGCGTGACGATGGGCTGGCGCTATCCGAAGCTTGAAGCTCAGGTGGCCTAGAGAAGGGCGAGTAGATTTTCAGGCGGGCGGCCAATTGCGGCTTTACCGCCCGAGATGGCCAGAGGACGTTCGATCAGGATCGGGTTGTCTGCCATGGCTTGGATCAGCTCCGCATCCGGCGCTTCCTTTGAAAGGCCCAGCTCCTTGAACCGCTTCTCACCCGTGCGCATCATCTCGATGGCAGGCAGGTCCAGCAGGGATTGCGCGGCGCGCAATTCGTCGACCGAGGGGGCGTTCTCAAGGTACTTGCGAACCTCGATCTCTGCACCGCGCTCTTCCAGCAAAGCCAATCCCATGCGGGATTTTGAACAACGCGGGTTGTGCCAATATTCGATCACAGCCAATCCTCTCGTTTGCTGCCCACAGCCTGTGCAACGGTGTCAAACCCATCGCGGGCCAATAAGTCATCAAGACCCTGTGCGATATCGGCAGCCAGGGACAGGCCGCCATAGACCATCGCGGTGTAAAATTGCACCGCCGACGCGCCTGCGCAGATCTTGGCGTAGGCCTGTTCCGGCGAGCTGACACCGCCCACACCGATCAGAGGGATTTTGCCGTCGGTCAGCTGGCTCAACAGGGCCAGAACGCGGGTGGATTTCTCAAACAGAGGCGCACCGGACAGGCCGCCTTTTTCGTCCTTGTGCGCGCTAAGCAGCCTGTCGCGCGACAGGGTTGTGTTGGTGGCGATGACCGCGTCCACACCCGTCTCAGCACCCACTTCGGCGATGTCCTGCAATTCATCTTCGGTCAGGTCAGGCGCGATTTTCAGGAAAATGGGCAGAGGGCGCGGCAGAGCGTCCCGCGTTTCGATCACACCACTCAACAAAGCGCCAAGGGCCGCCTTGCCCTGAAGGTCGCGCAGTTTTTCGGTGTTGGGGGAAGAGACATTGACCGTCGCGAAATCAAGATGCGCGGCGCAATGGGCCAGCACTTTGGCAAAATCACCGGGCCGATCATCGCTATCTTTGTTGGCCCCGAGGTTCAGGCCGATCACCGCATCCTTGGGGCGGTTGGCCAACCGCTCGGCCATCACCTCCATACCTTCATTGTTGAAGCCAAAGCGGTTGATGGCGGCTTTGTCTTCGGTCAGGCGGAACAGGCGGGGTTTCGGGTTGCCGGGTTGCGGGCGCGGGGTCACCGCTCCGACCTCGATGAAACCGAAACCGGCACGGGAGAGAGGGGCCAGAACCTCTCCGTTCTTGTCGAACCCGGCGGCGAGGCCTACGGGGTTGGGCAGACGCAGCCCTGCGAGTTCGGTCTGTAGACGCGATGACGTCACCGGTCCGGGCGTTGGGGCCAGGCCGGCCTGCAAGGCCTTGATCGACAGACCATGGGCCGCTTCAGGGTCCATGCGGTGCAGGGCGGCGAGGCCCAGTTTCTCGGTCAGTTTCATCCGAAAGACGCGCCTCCTTGCGCGGTGCCACAGCGGATCAGGCGGGAGTTTGCGACTGCGGCCTGACGGTGAACCACCGCAGACCGGTAAACCGAGTCTGTTACCATCTCAAGAAACGCATGGGCTGTAGGATATCGGGCAATGAACACTTCATCCCAAACCTCGTCCTGCGGTCCGATCAATGTGGTTTGAAACGCCCCACGCCAAAGGATCGACGCGCCGATCCTGGCGACAATCGGGGCGGTCTCAGCCCCATAATGGCGATAGGCTTCGGCGCCCGTCAGATCTTTATCTGCCAAAGCATGGCCCACCGGGTAGTCGGCCTTGGCGCGAAACTTGACAAGGTTCAGCATCTCGATGGGTTGATCCCGATCCAATGCCTTGAAGGCTTCGAACTGTTCGCGGTCAGGATCAATATAGGCGGTCATAGCATCTCGCTCGGGAATTGGTGGGTTTGGCCGTCAAAGGGCAGGGGGCGAGCCCAGGCCACGTCGCTCAGCCGGATTTGGCGGTAAAGATGCGGAAACAAGGCCCCACCGCGCGACACTTCCCATTTCAAGTCGTCGCCCATGGCGTCAGCGTTGCAGCCAAGCAGTGTCAGACCTTCAACCCCAGCAAAGTGTTTGCCAGCGGTTTCCGCCGCCTGTTTGGCTGTCGAAAAGTGGACGAACCCGTCAGCGATATCAATTGGCGCGCCATCAGTTGCGCCATTTGCCTGCAAAGCGGCCCATTCCTCGGCCCGGAATATCTTATAGATCAGCATGAAGGTCTGATGCCCCGCATAGCCTGTGGAATCAAGCCGGATTTCCCCCTTTGACTCTTCCACCGCATCAGCGCACGATCCCGAAAAACAATGACAGGGAGTTTCAACATGGTAAGCCGCCTTTTGACGTCGGTCGCGATCCTCGGCCTGAGCGCAGGCATCGCCGCCGCCGACTACAAGCTGACCATTCTGCACACCAACGACATTCACAGTCGGATCGAGTCGATCAACAAATACGACTCCACCTGCGATGCCGAGGATGAGGCCGAAGGGAAGTGCTTTGGCGGTGTGGCGCGCTTGAAAACGGCCGTTGACGCTAAGCGCGCTGAACTGGCGGATGAGAATGTGCTATTGCTGGACGCCGGCGATCCGTTTCAGGGCTCGTTGTTCTACACGACCTACAAAGGTGCCGCCGAGGCCGAGTTCATGGAAGCGATCGGTTATGACGTGATGGCCGTCGGCAACCACGAATTCGATGACGGCCCCGAAGGTCTGGCCGCCTTTATCGATGCGGTCAGCTTTCCCGTGATCTCGGGCAATCTGGACCTGTCGTCTTCGGCAGAGCTGAAGGACAAGGTGCAAAACCACGTGGTGCTTGAGGTGGGTGGCCAGAAGATCGGCATCATCTCGGCCCTGGCCACGGATACTGTGGACACGTCCAGCCCGGGCAAGGACGTCGTTTTTCAGGATGAGGTCGAAAGCCTGAAGGCGGATGTGGCTGCTTTGGAAGCTGAAGGTGTAGACATCATCATCGCGTTGAACCACGTGGGTCTGGCTCAGGATATCAAGATCGCCGAACAGGTGCCCGGCCTTGATCTGGTTGTTGGGGGGCACTCGCACACCCTGCTGTCCAACACGGACGAGGACGCGGCTGGTGCATACCCGGTGATGGTGGGCGATGTTCCGGTGGTTCAGGCCTACGCCTATTCGAAATATCTGGGCGAGATCACCCTGACCTTTGATGATGACGGCAATCTGATTTCGGCAGAGGGTGAGCCGATTCTGTTGGATGCCTCCGTCACACCGGACGAGGGCATCGCGGCACGCGTCGCAGAAATGGGCGCCCCGATTGAAGAGATGAAAGGCCGCGTCGTAGCCAGCTCAGCTGCAACAATCGAAGGCTCGCGTGATGTCTGCCGTGTGCAGGAATGCGAGATGGGCAATCTGGTTGCAGATGCCATGCTGGACCGCGTTGCGGATCAAGGCGCTCAGATCGCGATTGCGAATGCGGGCGGTCTGCGTGCCTCGATCGACGAAGGCGAGGTTACCATGGGCGAAGTCCTGACGGTCCTGCCGTTCCAGAACACCCTGTCGACCTTTGAGATCAACGGGCAGGGCGTGATCGACGCGCTGGAAAATGGTGTCAGCCAGGTCGAAGAAGTCAAGGGCCGCTTCCCGCAGGTCGCAGGCCTGACCTTTACATGGGACCCCTCAGCCGCCCCGAACGAAGGGCGCGTCACCGAGGTGATGGTCGCGGATGGTGACGGTTTTGCTCCGATTGATCCCTCGGCCACATATCTGGTTGTGACCAACAACTACGTGCGCAACGGCGGTGACGGCTACAGTGTCTTCGAAGGCGACGACAAGAATGCCTATGACTTCGGCCCGGATCTGGCTGATGTGACGGCGGAATATCTGGCCGAAAATGCGCCCTACCAGCCTTATCTGGATGGTCGCATCAAGCAGAAGTAAGACCTGAAAAGCCGTGCCCGTGGGGTGCGGCTTTTTCTTTTGGCTGAAATCGCATCCCGCAACGATCCGGGATTGGACGACGGACTGATGTGCGGACGGTTTGCAATCACTTTGCCCAATGACGCGATGGCGCAGCTGTTTGCCGCGCGCCCTGCCAATGCCTTGCCCGAGGTGCCCAACTATAACGTCTGCCCGACCAATCAGGTGCATGTGGTCCGGGCCGGAGACTCGGGCCGTCAGTTGGATGCGCTACGCTGGGGTTTTCTGCCCCATTGGTACAAGGCCGAAAATGCAGGCCCCTTGTTGATCAACGCACGGGCCGAGACACTGGCCGAAAAACCCGCTTTCCGCGACGCCTGCCGATCGAGGCGCTGCCTGATCGTGGCGACGGGGTTCTATGAATGGACCAAGTCCCAGCAGGGCACGCGCCTGCCGTGGTACATCCACCGCAAGGACGGTGCGCCTATCGCCTTTGCAGGCGTCTGGCAGGACTGGGGGCCGGAAGAGGCGCGACAATCCACCTGTGCGATTGTGACGACACAGGCGAACCAGAACCTGTCGACCATTCACCACCGGATGCCATTAATCTTAGAATCCGACGATTGGTCCCTTTGGTTGGGAGAGGCGGGCAAAGGTGCGGCGCGGTTGATGCAACCGGGTGCCGAAGACGTGCTGGAGTTTCATCGTGTCGACCCCGCCGTGAACTCCAACCGGGCGTCTGGCCCGGACCTCATCGAAGTCATCGAGGACTAGCTGCGAATGCGTTCCCCTTGCATGCGCCCAAAAGACAGGCTTTTGGTATGGCACTGAAATTCACAGATCTACCGCAGCTCTACGCGCACGGGTTCGATACAGTTATCGATGTCCGCAGCCCGGCAGAATTTACTGAAGACCACCTGCCGGGGGCGATCAATCTGCCGGTTCTGGACAATGAAGAACGCGCGCGGGTCGGTACGATCTACAAACAGAAAAGCCCTTTTCTGGCGCGAAAACTCGGGGCGGCATTGGTGTTCCGTAATGCAGCAAACCATATCGAGCATCGCCTCAGCCATCATGAGGGGAACTGGCGGCCCTTGGTCTATTGCTGGCGCGGAGGGCAACGCTCGGGCTCGTTTACATGGACGTTGCAGCAGATCGGCTGGCAGGCGGATGTCGTCGATGGAGGTTATCGGACCTATCGTCGGCTGGTGAAGGCTTACCTATACGACCAGCCGCTGCCCTTCCAACTGATCGCGCTGGATGGCTACACCGGCACCGCCAAAACCGAGTTGTTGCACCATCTGGATCGCCGCGGCGTACAAGTGGTTGATCTGGAGGGGCTTGCCAATCATCGCGGCTCGTTACTGGGCGAAAGGCCAGGTGGGCAGCCCAGTCAGAAAGCCTTCGAATCCTCCCTGTCAGCCGCATTTTGCGCGTTGGACCCATCTCGCCCTGTGGTGGTTGAGGCGGAATCGTCGAAAATAGGCGATCGCATCCTGCCACCCAGCGTCTGGACCGCGATGTGTGCCGCACCGCGTATTCATATAGACGCGCCTTTGTCTGCCCGGTCGGCTTACTTGACTCAGGCGTATGACGACATCTTGTCGGATACCGAGCGCCTTCGGGATCGCTTGTCTCCACTGCGATCTCATCGCGGGCATGAGGTCGTGGACGGGTGGTTGAACCTCATGTCGTCCGGCGACAAACAAGCTTTGACGCGTGCGTTGATGGAGCAGCACTATGATCCAGCCTATGCCAAATCCCAGCGTCAACACCCGGCCAAGATTTTGGCGCGGATCGAGATTGCGCAGTTGGATGACAATGGCCTGAGGGGCGCGGCGGATCGCATCAAAAACACGCTGGATCAGCTTTGAAGGTTCAACCCCGGAGTGTCGGTCAAATGCCCGATCCGCGCGGCCGGGTAGCCCGCCGCTCGCAGATCCTCAAGCAATTTGTCGGCGATCTCGGGTGCTACCGCAGCCAGCAGTCCGCCCGCTGTTTGTGGGTCGAACAACAGCGACGCTTTGCCGTCCCTAGGCAGCTCGGGAGCTATAGAGCGGTTGTCTGCAAAAAGCGTCGATTGGATGCCGGCGTCGCTCAGCTCGATGGCTCCGGGCATCAAGGGGACGGCCTCAAGATCAAGCAAAGCACCGCAATCTGATGCCTCGCACAACCCGTTCAAGTGCCCGGCCAAGCCGAACCCTGTGACGTCGGTCATCGCATGGGCCCCTGCCAGAATGCGCGACGCTGCGCCTTGCGGTTGGGTCATCATCTCATAGGCTTGCGCGACCGTTGCGCCTTCGGCCCGTCCGGCCATTTCGGCAGCCATCAAAACGCCGCTGCCGATGGGTTTGGTCAGGATCAGCACATCGCCGGGCCTGCCGCCCGCCAATGTGATCGGGTCCTTGGCGCAAAGCCCTGTCACCGTGAAGCCAATTGTCATCTCATCGCCCATCGAGCTGTGGCCGCCGACGATCTCGGCTCCGGCGTCTCGCATGACGTCGCTGGCGGTTTGCATGATCTCGGAAAGCGTCCGTTCTTGCAGGTCAGAGGACATGCGCGGCAGGATGAGAGTGGCCGTTGCAGCCTGCGGCGCGGCCCCCATAGCCCAAATGTCCCCCAACGCATGGACCGCAGCGATACGGGTCATCAGGGCGGGGTCATCGGTGACGCTGCGCAGGTGGTCCGTGGTGATGACCTGCCGCGCAGTCCCGGTTGTCAGCAGCGCGGCGTCATCGCCCGGCATTGCCGTCACGTCTTGGCGCAATGGCTCGGGCAGCGCAGCCAGAGCGCCGCGCAGCGCGCCGCGCCCGAGTTTCGCCCCACAGCCGCCACACATGGGTTTGTCACCAAGGGTTTCGGCCATACCGGCGGCGTGCGCGCGCGGGAGGGGTGGGGTCGCCATGGCAGGGAGATCGCGGAACTTGTTCATGAAGCTCTGGTCGATATGGTCCTTCCAGCACCACATCAGAGCGCCGCTGAAGGACGTGCCCAGACGCTCGGCCAACGCGGACTTGCCGCCCAATGAGATAAGCTTCAGATAGTCCTTCTGCGGCACATAGCGCTGCATGATCCCAGCCCCCAGCGCCGCGCGCAGGTTGTTGAACAATACTGGCGCCTCGCGCACCGCGTAGACGCCTGCTTTGGGGCGCGGGTTCTCGGTCAGGTGGGCGCAGTCTCCGGCGGCGAAGATGACGGGGTCGCTGGATTGCAGATGGCCGTTCACGCGGATGAAACCTTCTTGCAGGTCCAGCCCGGTGTGCTGGATCCAGCTATAGGGTCTCGCCCCCGCAGCGCCGGTCACAAACTCGGCAGGGATCTGGCGGCCATCGTCCAGTGCGACATGATCTGCGGCGATCTCTTTTATTGAAACTCCCTCGAGCACGTCGATGCCAAGACCGGCCATAGCCTTGCGGATCGTCGCTGCGGCCTTGGGGCCGGTCGCTGTCAGGGCCGAGGCATTTTCGATCAGCGTGATCCGCGCGGGTCTGCCCTTGGTTTCCAGCGCGTGGGCCATGGCCATCGCCAGCTCGACCCCAGCGACGCCTCCGCCTATCACGGCCACCGAGGCAGGGCCGGTGCTGTCTAGATATGCAGTCCAACGTGCGGCAAAGGCGCCCAAGGGTTTGGCCGGAACGGCATGGTTTGCAAAACCAGGCAGGGCGGGCATGTCCGAGGTGATCCCGACGTTGACCGAGGCGACATCGAATGCCACCGGAGGCCGTCCCGGCACATGCACATGGTGCTGGTCAGTGTCGATCCCCTCAACCGCGCCCAGAATGACCCGTGCGCCCGCGAAACGGGCCAGACGGACCAAATCAATGTCCAGATCAGAGCGGGAGTAGTGACCGGCGACAAAACCGGGCAGCATCCCTGAATAGGGCGCAGTCGGGCCAGGGTTGATCACCGTTACGCGCGCGCCGGGCAGAGGGTTCATGCCCCATTTGCGCAGCAGCAAAGCATGGGTGTGACCTCCGCCAATCAAAACCAGATCACGGGTCAGGGGCAGCGGAGGGTTATGCATCTGGCTCAGTTCGTGCTGTGATCAGGGACGTCTTCAACCTGCTCGACCGCGTGGGTGGCCCAAAGCTCATCCTCGCCCGCATCCGGCAGATCCTGCGGCTTTTCATGACGATGAATGTGCCATTTGGCAATGAACAGGGCCGTGATCGGGGCCGTCAGAAACAAAAACAGCGTGATCAGCAGCTCATGCATCGACAGTTTGCCCTCAAGCAGCACGGAATGTGCGATCGAGGCCAACAGAACGCCGCCGACACCCAGCGTTGTCGCTTTGGTCGGCGCGTGCAGGCGCGACATGGGGTCCTTCAGCTTGATCATTCCAAACGACCCAACGAAGCCGAAGATACCCGACATGATCAGGAAGGCGGCGATCAGCAATTCGACGAGAAATGTCATGTCGCCCTCACTCGATAATGTTGCCGCGCAGCATGAACCGCGCATAGGCCACTGTTGAAACAAAACCCAGCATGGCGATGATCATGGCAGCCTCGAAGAAGATCTCGGTGCCTTGATCCAGACCGTACAGGATCATCAGCGCGATGGTGTTGATCACCATCGTGTCCAGCGCCAGAACGCGGGTGCCGACACCATCGGCGGTGATGATCCGCCACAGGCACATCATGATAGCGGCTCCGAAGCAGGCGAAGGCGAAGTAGATCGCATAATCAATCATTCGAAAATCTCCTTCAGGCGGCGTTCGTAGCGCTGTTTGATCTGATCGCGTACGGCCTCGGGGTCGGGTGCATCGAGGCAATGGACCAGAAGGTTGTGCCCTTGCGCCGACAGATCACAGCTGACGGTGCCCGGAGTCATGGTGATTGTCCCGGCCAGTACGGTGATTGCCTCGGGCGTGCGCAGTTCAAGCGGGACGCAGATCCAGTTGGGCTGTCGGGCGTCGTCGCGTTTGAAAAGGATGATCCGGGCGACGGTGATATTCGCGATAACGATGTCCCAGAGCACCACCAGGATGTACTCCGCTACCATGGGCCAGTTGCGCAGTTTGGGGCGATCTGGCCAGTAGGGTTGGGTGATAAAAGGAATGATGATCCCGAGAATCAAACCAAAAACGAGCGAGTTTAACGACCCGTTATTGGCAAGGAGAACCCAGACCAGTGTCAGCAGAAAGCTCAGGTGAGGGTGTGGGAATATGCGGTGTAGCAGCTTGATCATTCTGCCTCTCCCAATACGGCCGAGATGTAGTCTTCGGGTGTGAACAGTTGCTCGGCGGTTTTGTTGGTGTATTCGAGCGCGGGGCCTGCAAACAAGGTCAGCAGGATCAGACCGCCGACCAGACCGAAGACCGCTGTAAATGCCAGTCCTGGGTGCGGTTCAGGGGCGGGTTGAGGCTCGGCGTCTTCCTCTTCGGGCTTAGGGTTATGGTCCACGTCGTGGCTTTTCCAAAAGATCAACGTGCCGGCCCGTGCCAGACCAACGATAGTGACAAAGGATCCGATCAATATGACCGCCCAGACCGAGGTTGCGTCAGGTGCATCCCGGGCCGCATCCAGAACCAGCAGCTTGCCGATAAAGCCGGACAGCGGAGGCATCCCGGCCATCGCAATCGCCCCCACAAAGAACAGCGCTGAGATCAATCCGGTCTGCGCCATTGGCTTCGTGGGCGCGATGGCGCCTCCTCGGCGTTCCATCACCAGATCGGCGACAAGGAACAACAGGGCCGTCGCAAGCGTCGAGTGGAACACGTAGTACAGCGCGGCTGCACTGGCATCCGGCGTGAACAGCGAAATGGCAATCAGCAGCGTACCCATCGAGGCGATAGCACAAAAGGCGACCATTCGCGCGATATGTTGCGAGCCGAGGATGCCGATGGCCCCGACGGCAAGCGTAACTAGCGCGGCAGGTTGCAGCCAATTACCAACCAGCCCTTGCGTTGCCTCGACCTCCGGGCCGAAGGCCAGAGTGTACATCCGGATGATCGAATACGCCCCAACCTTGGTCATGATCGCGAACAGGGCCGCCACGGGTAGGGGCGCGTTGGCGTAGCTGGCAGGTAGCCAGAAATGCAACGGTAGAACGGCGGCCTTGATACAGAACACCAACAATAGCAACACAGCGCCAACCCGCAGCAACGCGGTATCCTCGGGCGGTATCTCGGCCACGCGCAGGGCAATGTCGGCCATGTTGAGCGTGCCAGTCACACCATAGAGTGTGCCCAGGGCAAACAGGAACAGGGTCGATCCCAGCAGGTTATAGGCCACGTATTGCACGCCAGCCTTCAGCCTGACCGCTCCGCCGCCATGGGTCATCAGACCGTAGGAGGCGATCAGTAGGACCTCGAAGAACACGAACAGGTTGAAGGCGTCTCCGGTCAGGAAGGCCCCGCATACGCCCATAATCTGGAAGTGGAACAGGGCGTGAAAATGTTTGCCACGCTCGTCCCAACCCGAACCGATGGCGTAGAGCACAATGGGCAGGGCCAGCAGGGCGGTCAGCAGAACCATCATGGCTGACAGCCGGTCCAACACCATGACGATCCCGAAGGGGGCGGGCCAGTTGCCCAGCTCATAGACCTGAATGTCGCCTCCCGCCGCCTGCGCGGTGATGGTCAGGGCAATGCCCAGCAGGGCAACAACCCCCGCGACCGAGAAAATGCGCTGCAGGTCGAGGTGATAGCGCAGGACCATGATGATGAAAGGGGCAAGGATCGCAGGAAGGACGATCGGCGCAACGATCCAGTGGTTCATGCGTCTTCTCCCGGCGCGTCCACGCTGTCATGCGGGCTCATGTCGATATGGTCATCCTTCGAGGACAGATAGGCCGAGAGCGAGATCATCACGATCACCGCCGTCATCCCGAACGAGATCACGATGGCTGTCAGCACCAGCGCCTGCGGCAGCGGATCGGTATAAGGGACGTCTTCGTATTTGTTCAGAACGGCAGGCGAATTCAGCGCCAGACGTCCGGTTGCGAACAGGAACACGTTCACCGCATAGGTGATCAGCGACAGGCCAAGAATGACCGGGAATGTTCGACGACGCAGGATCAGGAAAATCCCGGCGGCGGTCAGAATACCTACGGCAGAGGCAACGAGCGCTTCCATCAGGCCTGCTCCTTCTCTTGTTCTTCTTCCGGCGGAGCATCCCGCAGCGGGTTGATATCCATCGGGAACTCCTGCGCCATGCCCGGCTGCCATGCAAAGCGGGACAGGCTATCCAGCGCCAGCATCACCGCGCCTAGAACCGCGAGGAATACTCCGGTGTCGAACAACATGGCGGTGGCCCATTCAAACTCTTCCAGCGGTGGCCAGTTGATGTAGCCGAAATCGCTGGTCAGGAAGGGGCGTTCATTGAACCAAGCGCCAAGACCGGTGGCGGCGGCGATCAACACGCCCCATCCGATGGTGCCGTGATAGTAGAACCTTTGCCGTTCGATCGCCCAGGTGTAGCCGCTGGCCATGTACTGCATCAGATAGGCGATGGCGACGATCAGGCCGGCGATAAAGCCGCCTCCGGGCTGGTTGTGGCCACGGAAGAAGATGTAGGCGCCCACCATCAGGGCAATCGGCATCATCACGCGGGTCACGACGACCATCATCAGCGGATGCGAGTCGCCCGATTGCGGCCAGTGCGGCTTGCGGTTCAGCAGGTAGCCTCGGACATTGCTGCTCAGGACCGCTTCGGTCAGGGCAAAGATGATCAGCGCCGCGATGCCCAGAACGATGATCTCGCCAAAGGTATCAAAGCCCCTGAAATCCACGAGGATGACGTTCACCACGTTGGTGCCGCCACCACCTTTGTACGAGTTGGCAAGGTGGAATTCGGAAATCGTCGGGAAGGCGAAATCACGCAGCATGATCGCATAGACCAGAGCACCTGTCCCAAGCCCGGCCACGACCGAGATCGCGGCATCCCGCCAACGCCGCGCGGCGGTGCTGTCCCATGGGGTCTCGGTCGGCAGGAAGTTCAGCGACAGCAGCAACAGGATCATCGTCACCACCTCGACTGAGATCTGCGTCAGTGCCAGATCCGGAGCCGAGAGGTAGTTGAACGCAACCGAGACGATCAGCCCGACAACACCAATCAGAACCAGCGACAACAGGCGGTTACGGTGGAACCACATGATGCCCAGCGTTGCGCCGACCAGACAGATCCAGCCAACGATCGGAATGATCTGCGCAGGCAGCGGCACGCGGGTTTCAACTCCGATCGTCCCGGTGGAATAGGCGTAATAGCCAAGCCCGACGGTAAAGGCGACAAAGATGATCGCATACCGGCTGAGGACACCATTGTGCAGCTCATCCGTGATCCATTGGCTGAGGCGGGTGAAGGCGTGGATCACGGCCTCGAAGATCACCTTGGCCTCAGGCCGGGGCAATGCGTTCCAGAATTGCTGGGCGCGTTTGTGTTGCGACATCAGTAACAGACCGCCCAGCGTGGCGACAACGGACATATACAGCGCAGGGGTAAAGCCGTGCCACAGTTTCAGCGAATAATAGGGCAGCTTGTCGCCACCGATCACGGCGCTGGATACGACGGCCACCAGCGGGCCGACGATGGCCGCTGAATAAAGGCCGATCAGCACGACCAGAACGACCATGAAGGCGGGTGCCAGCCAAAGCCCGACCGGAGGGTCATGCGGATGGGCCGGGTAATCCTCGCGCTTTGGTCCAAGGAAGACATGGCTGACAAAGCGGAAGGAGTAGGCCGCCGAGAACAGCGCTGCCAACAGGGCCAGACCCGGCACCAGATAGTGAGAGTTCAACCAAGTGGTGTGGACGGTTTCCTCCAGCATCATCTCTTTTGACAAAAAACCGTTCAGCGGAGGCAGACCAGCCATGGACAAAGCTGCGATGGTGCCAATGGTGAAGGTAATCGGCATCAGATGACGCAAGCCGCCCAGCCGTTTGACATCGCGCGTTCCGGTTTCGTGATCCACGATCCCGGCGGTCATGAACAGCGCGGCTTTGAATGTCGCGTGGTTGATGATGTGGAACACCGCGGCCACGGCTGCAAACTTGGTGCCAAAGCCCAGTAGCATTGTGATCAAGCCCAGATGTGACACGGTTGAGAACGCTAGCAGCGCCTTCAGATCGTCCTTGAACAGGGCGATCACGGCCCCCAATAACATGGTCACCAGACCGGTCGTTGCGACGATATAGAACCACGCCTCCGTCCCCGCCAGAACCGGCCACATCCGCGCCATCAGGAATAACCCGGCCTTTACCATGGTGGCCGAGTGCAAATAGGCGGAAACCGGCGTCGGGGCAGCCATCGCGTGAGGCAGCCAGAAATGGAACGGGAACTGCGCCGATTTGGTGAAACAGCCCAGCAGGATCAGGATCAGCGCGGGCAGATAGTAGGGCGAGGCCTGGATCAGCTCTTTGTTCTGCAAAATCACGCTGAGGTCATAGGACCCGACGATATTTCCCAAAATCAGCATCCCGGCAATCATCGCCAAGCCACCGCCTCCGGTGACGGCCAGCGCCATGCGGGCGCCTTGTCGGCCTTCGGGCAGGTGTTTCCAATAACCGATCAACAAGAATGAACTGAGCGAGGTCAGTTCCCAGAAAATGAGCAAAAGCAGGATGTTATCGGACAGAACAATCCCAACCATCGCGCCCTGAAACAGCAGCAGATAGGTGTAGAACTGCCCCATCGGGTCTTCGCGCGACAGGTAGAACCGCGCATAAAGGATGATTAGCAGGCCGATGCCGAGTATCAGCAGAGCAAACAGAAAACCCAGCCCGTCCAGCATGAAATTCGCGTTCAGCCCCAGCCCAGGTATCCAGTCAAACCGCGCTGTCACGACATCGCCGCGCATCACACTGGGGATATGGATCAGCAACCCCATCAAGGCGAGGAAAGTGGTCAACCCTGCGGCCGAGGCGGCTGCATTTCGTCCCGCCCGTATCAGGAGGGCTGGGAAAACAGCTCCGAGGAAGGGAAGGGCCGCGATGAGGAATAGGGACAAGTGCGATACTCCGGTCTGGGCGGTCAATATGACAGATTTTGTAGGATAATTTAATGATTGTCCAAAAATTGCAAGGTTTTGACAGATGTTAAAAGGTGTATATCGAACCTATCTTTCTGCGTGATAATGACGCGAACTTGATCCTGCTGCCGGAATTCCCCGGCGCGCGATTGCAACCCTTGTGATAGAACCAAGCCATGAGTGCAGGAGAACGCCATATGGCAGACGGGAAAAGCCGAACGCGACGGTGGGTATTGATGGGCGGGGCAGGCGCAATTGCCGCAGGATTTGCCATTCGTGAGTACCGTTTGATCCCGCAGGACTACACGGGCGGCCAACTGGAAGTGACGCAGGCGCATCAGAAAGCCGTCGCCGGAGATGTGTTGCTGGTGGACATCCGCACACCTCGGGAATGGAAGGCCACAGGCGTCGGGCAAGGGGCGCAGCCTCTGGATATGCGGCGCGAGGATTTTATTCCGGCATTGGTGCAAATGGCGGGCGGTGACAT
Source organism: Ruegeria profundi (assembly GCF_049800715.1). GTDB lineage: Bacteria > Pseudomonadota > Alphaproteobacteria > Rhodobacterales > Rhodobacteraceae > Ruegeria > Ruegeria profundi_A. The sequence continues at coordinate 736,566 of NZ_JBNAFO010000001.1, read as the reverse complement.
GTCCGCCCCGGTGGCGTTGATTTGCGCGCGCGGGGTCCGCTCGGCACGGTTGAGCAACCAACTGACCGCAGCCGGGTTTACCAATATCATTGACGTGCCCGAGGGCATGTTGGGTTCGGCCGCGGGGCCGGGCTGGGTGCGGGCCGGTCTGCCGGTTGAGACCTTTGTTGAGGGGGCATGATGAAACACAAATACTGGCTATCGTTCTGTCTGGCCGCAGCGGCGCAACCGGTCTTGGCCGATTGTGGCCCGGATGAAGGCACCTGCGAGATCGCTTTGGGCGCGTATCACATCGAACTGCCCGAAGCTGAAAACCCGCCTCTGGTCGTGTTCCTACATGGCTACGGAGGCAGCGGCTCAGGAACGATGAACAATCGCAGTATGGTCGAGCCTCTGCTAGCGCGCGGCTATGCGGTGATGGCACCGGAGGGGTTGGAGCGGCCGGACCGGGGCGGCATTCAAAGCTGGAACTTCTATCCAGGCTTTGGTGAGCGTGACGAAACGGCCTTTCTTAGCGAAGCGGTGGATGACGCTGCAGAACGGTTTGGCATTGACGGCGAACGCGTTGTTCTAGGAGGGTTTTCCGCCGGCGGTTTCATGGTGAACTATCTCGCCTGCGACGCGCCCGAGACCTTCTCGGCCTATGTCCCCGTCTCAGGTGGTTTCTGGCGTCCGCATCCTGAATCCTGCGCCGGGCCGATCCGCATGTTTCACACCCATGGCTGGATCGACAATGTCGTTCCGCTCGAAGGGCGTTTGCTGGGCGGTGGCCGTTTCCATCAAGGCGATATCTTTGCCGGGCTTGAGATCTGGCGTGAGGCAAATGGCTGTGTTGATACCAAGCCCAGCGGATTCTCGACCACGGGCCAGTTCATGCGGCGCAACTGGATGGGATGTGCCGAGGGCAGCGCGCTGGAATTTGCGCTTTTCCCCGGCGGTCATACCGTGCCCAGCGGGTGGGCGGATATGATGCTGGACTGGTACGAAGGATTGCCCGGCGGTTGATTATTCCGCCGGGGTCATGCTGCCCTTGCCCTCGATCAGACGCTTCAACTCATTTCGATGACGACGGGCCGAGCGGGTGATGGCGGGCTCGGCAAAATCCTCGCGCATGCCGACCATACGGCGGGCGGTACCAGCCGACACACCGCTGAGCGCCGACAGCGGAATCGCTAGCGCAAGGCTGATCGCAATCGGGGCCAACCAGACCGAGACCAGCCCGGCCAGAATACCAACGCTAAGTGCTATGCCACTGACGGTTTCCAGAGCGTGGCACAGGACCAGCGTGCGTAAGGAATAGCTGCCACCGTCACGCGCCTGCGGGGACCAGCCCTTTTGGATGCCCAATGCCGTGCGGAATACAGCGATCATCTGCTGCACCATTAGGATTGGCGCGTAGAGGATCGACAGGATGACCTCGAAAAGGAACGAGGTGAAGAACCGCCGCCAGCCGCCGAAATCGGAATAGCGCACTCCACTGAGAGGAAGGGCGGCAACACCCAGAACCTTGGGGGCCAGAAGCATCGCATACATGACCAGAATGATCAGTACATGGCGTGTCTCAGACATCTCTGGCCATTGCGGGAACAGAGGGTTGTCGGGACTGAAATAGTGCAGGACCGAGGCGTCCTCACCCTGACCAATCAACGCCCACATAAGCAGTAGCGCAAACCACAGCGGGGACATCAAATAGCCGACCGCCCCGTGGAACATATGAAACCGCGAGACGGACCGGAACCCGCGCGAGCCCAGCAGTTTCAGATGTTGCAGGTTCCCCTGACACCAGCGGCGGTCCCGCATGGCGTGGTCGATAAGGGTGGGTGGTGTTTCTTCGTATGAACCACGAATGCGCGGCAGGAACCGAACGGCCCACCCGGCACGGCGCAGCAGACCGGCCTCGACAAAGTCGTGGCTCATGATCAGCTTTTCCTGCCCGTTGAAGGCGCGCAGCTTGGGCAGTCCGGCACAGGTGGCAAAAGCCTTTGTGCGGATGATGGCGTTGTGGCCCCAATAGTTGCCCTCTTGCCCACACCAGCGGGCCAGGCCTTCGGCAAACGCGATGCCGTAGACGCCATTGGCGAATTGCTGCATCCGGGCAAAAACCGACTGAGCACCAATGAGTTGCGGGTAGCTTTGGATCAAGCCCGCGCTTGGATCACGCGCCAGAGAATCCGTCAGACGGGCAATCGCGCGGCCCGTCATCAGGCTGTCGGCATCCAACACCAGCATGGCGTCCCAATCGGCGCCCCAGCGGCTGACCCAATCGGCGATATTGCCAACCTTGCGGTCGGTATTCTGTTCGCGACGGCGGTAGTAGAGCTTCAGGTCGGGGGCCAGCGTGGTGCGCAGCGCCTCGATACTGGCTTGCTCTTGCGCGGCGATGTCCGGATCGCGGGTGTCCGAGAGGATGAACATCGCGTATTCATGCTGCCCGCCCCGGGCGCGCAGCTCTTCCAGCATGGTTCGGGCATTGCCCAGCACGAACCACGGCACCTCGTTGTAGGTTGGCATCAGCAGGGCAACGCGCAGCGGCTGCGCGCGGTCTTGTCTGACCGGGCGCTCTTGCCGGGACAGAGAGATCATGCCCAGCAGCACGGTGCAGACCGTGAAGGAGATCCAGAAGAAGTTGAACGAGATCAGGGCCAGTAGGATGGCTTCGACAAGGTTGATGCCTTCAGATCCGAACCAGTCGCTCATGACCCATAGCAAACCCAGCGTGGCTGCCATTGCTGGCGAAAACGCCAGCGCGCGCCAGAACCCGGCCGATGGGCGGGCACCCGCAGGTACCTGCACATCACGGAAACCGCTGCGGAAATCCTGCGCGGGCATTGCCAGCGGTGCCTCGGGTGGCATGATATGCAGGTCGCGGCTCATGCGGTCCAACGGTACAGCCAGACTTCGGAGGCGGGTTGCTTGCCGACCAGCAATTGCGCGCGAAGCTCCACATGGTCTCGTTCGCCCGGCTGGAACGAGAACGCCAGACGCACACCGCCGGTATCGGGGTTACGCTGCAACACACCGTCCGAGGTTTTCGCATGAGGCGAATTGGCGAAAATGCTGACCGCCTCCAGATCATCGAACAGAGGGCTGGGCTCAAAGTCGATCACGGCCAGACGGCCCTCGCCAAAGGTGTTCTCACCCATCGCCGTGTTGATGACCCGAGGCATCGGCGTGCGCTGTGGTTCCTCGCCCCAGACAAGGCGATAGCTCAGGTCAACCTGGCTACCGGCGGCATAGGGTTCTGCGGGACGCCAGTAGGCGACGATATTGTCGTAGATCTCCTGATCGGCGGGGATCTCGACCAGCGTCACCGTGCCCTTGCCCCAATCAGAGCCGGGTTCGACCCACAGGCTGGGACGCTTATGATAGTTCGCCTCAAGATCCGCATAGTCCGAGAACTCGCGCTTGCGCTGCATCAGGCCAAAGCCCTGAGGGTTCATGTCCACGAAAGACGAGATTTGCAGACGAGTCGGATTCGCCAGCGGACGCCAGATCACCTCACCCGCGCCGTTGCGGATCAGCAGCCCGTCACTGTCATGGACAGCCGGGCGGAAATCGTCGAACCGGCTGTGATTGGTCTGATCGAACAGGAACATCGAGGTACCGGGCGCGATACCCACATGCGGCAGCTCTTCGCGTGGGAAGAGGGTGGCCTCGATATCCATGATGCAATCGGCACCGGCGGTGACGTTAAAGCGGTATGCACCGGTCACGCTCGGGCTGTCCATCAGGGCGTGGACAACCATGTTGCGCTGACCGGGTTCGGGTCGTTCCAGCCAAAAGCGGATGAATTCGGGGAATTCCTCGCCATCCGGGTCGCCGGTTTTCAGGGCTAGGCCGCGGGCAGACAGGCCGTAGACTTCGTGCAGACCAATGGCGCGGAAATAGCTGGCCCCCTGCCAAACGCAGAATTCATCGGTCTTACCGGGGCGGTGCATTTCCGTACGCAGACGCAGGCCCGAGAACCCAAGCGTTTCGTCGATTGGAAGGGTCGGGACCTCTTCGGCCTTGTCAAACATCTCAAGGTCGAAAGCGACCGGCTTGGCCATCCCGTTCTCGACAGTCGAGACCTTGACTGTGCGCGGGAAATACAGGCCGGGGGTGAAGAAATCGACGTTGAAGGGGGTCTCGGTCTCGTACCAAAGCGCGCGGTCCAGCCGGAACCGGATCGAGCGGTATTGCGTATAAGTCAGGTCCTGCCATTCCTGCGGCACCATCTCGCGCTCGGCAAACGGACGGCTGGCCAGTTCACGGGCGAGTTCGATCACGTCATTGCGGTCGAACGGAACCTCTGACCCTGAGGCAAAGGTGGCCGGCGCCAGAAACAGCGCAGAGGTCGAGGCCAGAAATGCGCGGCGAGTCAGATTCATTTCTTTGATTTCCATGGCTGAGATTTGAACCAGGCGGCCAGATAGGCCACCCCGATGATCATGGCAAAGCCAATCATGTTGGCGACAAAGACACTGGCAACATCGCGCTCGGTCTGATCCAGCGCGACCCCGATCAGGCGCGCTGCGGCCATCGAGAAGACAAAGACCGCCAGCGATTGCTGCCCGACTTTAGTGATCAGTTTCAGAACCACCTGCCAGATGCGCGCGCCCAGAGAGTGCCCGGTGGCGATCAGACGGTGACCATGCGCACCTGCAACGACCCAGCCCAGATAGGCCAGCGACAGGAAGTGGATGTAGCGGAACAGGCCGAACTCGGTCTTGCCGCGCAGTTCTTTGGTCAGAGGCCACAGTTCGCGGATTTGTTCGGCCAGCCCGGGGGCCACGGATTGAACCCACAGGAAAACCTTCCACGACCCAAAGGGCGCGGACAGAACCAGAAAGGCAATGGCCGCCCAGATCAGGGTTTTTGATACCGGAGGAGCTGGAATCCAGCCGCGCATAAAGGCGAACCCGGTGAAAAACAGCAGCTGCCAACCGAATGGGTTGAAGAACCATTGGCGGTCCGACCAAGGCTCAGCCGGAAGGGCCAGCGCTCCGGTCTGAGCCACAAGCCAGATAGCGATCGACACAGCCGCCATCAGCCAAAAGCTGACGCGGTAAAGGGCCATGTAGAGCGGCATCATCGCCAGAACAACCAGATACATCGGCAGGATGTCGAAGTAGTTCGGCACATAGGTCAGGGTGAAAATCCCGACCATTTGCGGCAGCGGGTCATTGAAGAAATGCTGCAGGTTCAGCGACGATACGTAGCTTTTTTCAAACAGGCCGGAATTGTCCAGAGCGGCCATGCTCATGGCCACAAAGAAGAACAGACAGATATGCGCCCAGTAGACCTGCCAGATGCGGAAAGCCACGCGGGCCGTCCCCATCCACCAGCCTTTGCGCAGGAACGCGCCGCCAAAGGCGATGGCCGAAGCCATGCCCGAGCAAAACACGAAGATCTCGGTCGCATCCGAAAACCCGAAACGGGCCGGGATCCATTTGGCCCATGGGTCGTTCGGGATATGGGCGATCAGGATGATGAACATCGCAATGCCGCGATAGAAATCCAGTCGCGGGTCGCGCACACGGGCAGTGGGCGCTGCGGCCGAGGCCGCAACAGTCGCAAAATCAGAAGCGGGCGAAACAGTCGCCATACGTTTTCTGTCCTTCTTGGTCTTTTTGTTATTCAGCCGGGACGCTTTGTGCGTCGCCGTTGTCGCGGGCCGCGTTAATCAGGGCGCGGCGCGCGAGTGCGTAATTATCCTCACCACCGGCGCGTTTGGCGCGGCGGTCATCCAGAATACGCTCGACCGCATCCAGGCGCCCGGCGCGCAGGCCGGAATCAATTGTGATGCGCTCGAATACATCACGTTGGGCGTGACTGCCACCGGCCAACTGCATGCCCGAGCGGGCGGTCGACAAGAAATCAAACGCCGCGCCGTACAGACCGTCCCCAAAGGCCTCAAGCCCCTTGGCGGCGGCTATGCCGGGGTCAGACATGCGGATCGGCGTGTCGCCTTGGTTGCGCTGGGCGTCTTTCTGGATGCGCTGTAGCATCTTGGCCGTAGCGTCAGAGCGGTTGTCGCCGGTCAGCGCCAGCAGATAGTGCAGGTCGGCAAAAATCAGGCAGCCATCTTCGGTCCGTGCGGCGCTAAGATCGGCCAGCTCCTCCCACCGGTGGCCGACATCAATGCCCTCAAGCTCCATCCGGGACAGCAGCGAGGTTGCGTTCGAGATATCGCGATAATCGTCAGTCTTGTCCTTGCGGATATGCTGGTCATAGAGGTCGATGACCTGATCAACCTGACCCAGATCCAGATGCATCAGCGCCTTGTGCCACCAGACGTGATAGCGGAAGTTGTTGCAATGGGCCCAGGCGTCCTCACGCCCCGCCAGCCAATCCAGACCCAACTGAGCATTGCCCGTCATCTCGTGAACATGGGCGACTGCGTGCAGACCCCAGGCATCGTCGGACACCATCCATAGGGCCTGACGACCGGCAATCTCGGCCTTGTCATAGGATCCGGTCTCTTCCAGGGCGAAGGAATGACAGCCCAGCAGATAGCCACGGCCCGCATGATCCGGCTCATAAGCGGGCATGACTCGTTCGATCGAGCGCCGCATGCCCTCCGCATCGCCCAGCACAAACCGGGTCGCATGGCTGAGCTTCATCGCCAGCGAGTCGGTCGGATGGGCGCGCAGCACCTCTTCGAACTTCTGCACGGCCTGCGAGGGCACGTCCGCCAGATAGAGGGACAGGGCCTTAACAAAAAGCTGCTCTCGCTTCGAGATGGGCTGGCGTTTCATCGCTTCATTGGCGGCGCTCAGCGCGTCGACGGCTACGGGTAGCATCTCGCGTCGGCCCAGAAGAACCATGAACAGGCCCTTGACCGCGTGGCCCAGAGCAAAATCGGGCTCAAGCTCCAACACTTTTCCCAAATGATGAGGGGTAATCGCCGCATGCGCCATGAACCCAAGCAGAACACCGTCCCATGCCTCGACGGCCGCCGGGTGGGTCAGAGTGTTCATCTGTCCAAAAACGTCTTGTTTCATACTTGGGTCCAATCTGGTTGCGGTATTTGACACTGTTCGATTTACCAGAGTCTGCGACGGCGTCGTAACAGTATCGACCCTGCTCTCGAATTGGTGAAATCGCGTGTGTGAAAAAAGTGAAAAAAACCGCCGATTCAAGGGCATGTTTCAGCAAGTTGCTGCCGAAACATGCAAGTGTTTCAATCTTCGAACGGGTTTTCAGCGCTTAAAATATCATCAGTATCGGCCCCGAAGACCGGTGGCGCATGCCGATATGTTACAGGTGTGAGCGACAGGTTGAGCGGATTGCCGATCAGATTCACCTCTGCCGGTTGGGCCTGCATGGCGATCTTCATCTGCCGCGCGGCGACCTGATCGGTGTCAAACACCTGATCCACCGTTTGCACCGGGCCGACGGGTACCTTGCGGGCCTCAAGCTCGGAAATTACGGTCGTCGTCGGATGCTGTTTCATCGCCGGGCGCAGGATCGCGTTCAGTGCGTCACGGTGCTCCAGTCGCGCCGGATTGGTGGCAAAGCGTGCGTCGTCGGCAAGATCCGCGTGGCCGATGAACGCGCAGAACCTGCGGAACTGGCTGTCATTTCCAACGGCCAAAATCACGTGACCATCTGCTGTCTCATAAACCTCATATGGGACAATATTAGGATGTCCGTTGCCGCGCCGCTGAGGTACCTGGCCCGAGGTCAGGTAGTTTGTGCCTTCATTGATCAACCATGAGATCTGTGCATCCACCAAGGCAAGGTCGATCTGTTGCCCTTCACCGGTCTGATCGCGGTGGCGCAAAGCTGCCAGAATACCAACGGTTGCGTACATGCCGCACATCACGTCGGCGATGCCGACGCCTACCTTCATCGGAGCGCCGTCTGGGTCGCCGGTCAGGGACATGATCCCACCATACCCTTGCGCCATCAGGTCATAGCCGGGCTTGCTGGAGTTTGGTCCCGTTTGCCCGTAGCCGGAAATCGAGCAATAGACGAGGCCGGGAAGATCCTGCGACAAGCTGTTGTAATCCAGCCCGTATTTCGCCAGCCCGCCGGGTTTGAAATTCTCGATCAGGATATCAGCATGCGAGGCCAGCCGCTTGATCTCGGCTTGTCCTTCGGGTGTTGCAACGTCGATGGCAACAGATTTCTTATTCCTGTTGGCCGACATGAAATACGCGCTCAGGTCGGAACGGTTGCCCGCTTCATCCTCAACATACGGAGGGCCCCATTGCCGCGTATCATCCCCACCGGTCGAGGGGTTTTCGATCTTGATGACACTCGCGCCCAGATCGCCCAGAAGTTGGGTGCAGGTCGGTCCGGCCAGAATGCGCGACAGGTCCAGAACCTTTACGCCTTTCAGCGGCCCATTAGATTCGGCCATCATATCCTCCACGTTCGATCTCGGCAGCGATGACGGTGAAGCGGTCGGCTTTGACCGCCTCAACCAGTGCTGCACGCAGTTCTGCGCGGTTGCGGACCGTGTGTCCATAGCCTCCGAACGCGCGGCCCAGGGCGGCAAAGTCATGACGGTCGAAATCGACCCCGTTATTGCTCATCTGCCGTTGGCGTTGTTTCAACTCGATCAGGGCGAGGGAGGCGTCGACAAAGACCAGAAAGATCGGGTTGCCGCCCATTTCGGCGGCGGTCGACAGCTCTCCGGCGACCATCAGGAACCCGGCATCGCCCGAAAAGCTGATCACAGGACGGTTCGGTTCCGCCAGTTTCAGCCCAATCGCCATCGGAACAGCGCAGCCCATGGTGCAAAGGGCCGAGGACTGGATCAGCCCGCGTGGCTCCGAACACGCCCACATCTGGCTGAGGAGAATGCGGTGCGCGCCGCTATCCGCCGTTGCCAAAGTATTCGCGGGCAGGGCGGCACGGGTTTCGGCGATCACGCCAGCTGGCCCCCAATCGTCATTCTGTGGGAAGGCTTCTGCCAATGCGGCTTTGACCTTCGCAGGCTCTCCGGCAGGCCATGTGGCGCGGGCGGGGTTGCCTTTGGCGATGGCCTCGAGGGTCTCGCCAGTATCGGCGACAAGGTTTAGCCCGGCCTGATGCATGTAGTGATCATTGACCACGGCCGAGATATCGATCACGCGCGTTTCTTCGGGATCCCAGATCTCGCGCCAGCCGGGGCGCATTTCGATAGGGTCATAGCCCAGGCACAGAACCAGATCGGCCTGTTCCACCAGCGCGACAAGGTGTTTGTCGGCCAGAGGGGACAACCCGGCACCGCCCAGACACAAGGGATGATCTTCGGGCACTACGCCTTTTGCTTTGTAGGTCGTGACGAAGGGGATGCTGAAATGCTCCAGAAACGCCTGAACCACGCTGCGCGAGTCGTCATATAGGACGTCCAGCCCGATGATCGCAATCGGACGCTCGGCTTCGGCCACCCAGCGTCGGGCTTTGGATAGGCAATCGCCTTCGGGGGCCACTGCGGCCACTTTGGCCAGACGGCGGCGTTTCGTCGATAAGACGCGGGTATCCGCGACCGAGATCGGTACGTCGATATGCACCGGGCCGGGGCGGGGCTGGTTGGCAAGCGACACCGCTTTGTCTGCGATGATATCCGCGCCCTCGGCGGTGAGGGTAAAGGTCCCTTTGGTGATCGAGCGATAGACTTGGCTGTGGTCCATGACCTGATGCGTGTAGGTCAGCGCTTCATCCGCGTCGACGCAGCCGGTCAGCACGATCATCGGCACCCGGTCTTGCAGCGCGTTGGCAACCACGTTGATCCCGTTCATCGCGCCGGGACCAAGGGTTGCAACCAGTATCGCAGGCGCGCCATCGCGGTGATGGACTGCTTCGGCCATGAACCCGGCTGCGTTCTCGTGTTTGGTCAGATGAAAGGTGATGCCAGCTTGTTCCAGCGCGCCCACCAGCGTCAGAACCTCACCGCCCGGCATGCCGAACGCATGGCGACACCCTGCCTCATACAATCTTTGAGCCAGTAGATCCGCCGCGCGGGGAGAGAGGTCCTGCATCAGTCATGCTCCGAGAAAAAGATATGTGACAGCAAATGTCTGACACACCGGCAAGAGGCAAGCGGGTTCACATCAGTGTGACTATTTGACGGCTGTTTTCGCGATCGATTGAAACTTTTGGTCCAGTTCTGCGGCAATATCGGACAGGGCCTGCCCGCCCTGACTCGTGTAGGGCTCAAACACAAAGCTGGGGGTTTTGTAGGACAAGCGCGCGCTGCCGTCGTCATTTTCGGTCACATAGAGGCGAATCGGCGCCTCGATCATCGCAGCGGTCGAGGTTTCGAGTACCCGCACCGCATAGTCGTTGTTGAATACGCCGATCACGCGATTGCCCGGAATGGTGATCCCACGGGCCGCCGCCGCTTTGGTCGGCCCGGCCTGAGTGACAACGATCAGCCCGTGTTCCTTGACGGCAGCCTTGGTGTCGGCCACCAGCGCGTCATAGGATTTCCCCGTGTCATGAACCGCCCATCCCGGCAGGGCCTGATCCGCAAGGGCAGGCGAGGCCAGCAAGCAGATTGCAGCGCAGATTGCTCTCATCACAGGGTCTCCGTCTTGTTGGTGCCCAACTAGAGCAGGTTTCGCCCATCGCTGCATTCACATTTTCGTATGCGTCTTCAGGGTGACCGTTTTTGCAGCAGGTAGATATCCATGATCCAACCATGATCGGCGCGGGCCTGCGCACGGGTGGTCAAAATGGTCTCGGCCACCTCATCCAGCGGGCCGTGGATCAGGATCTCTTCCTTCATGCCGACATAAGCGCCCCACCAGATATCGAACGCCTCCATGTCCAGAGCCTGGAACGAACACTCGCCGTCCAGCATCACGGCAACCTTGGTGGCGTCCGAGGGCCAGCCTTCGTCGCGAATACGACGGCCAGTGGTAACAACATAAGGCGCGCCGATCTCGTTGATGGGAATGGTATGGGCTGCTGTCAGCGCTTGTAGCGCGGTAATCCCCGGAATCACGCGTTTGCGCGGTTGCGGGTCCAGCCGAGAGGCAATCCGAAGCGAGCTGTCATAAAGCGAGGGATCCCCCCAGATCAATAGGGCGATCTTTGAGGCCTCAGGATGTTCCGCCATCGCTTCTTGCCAGCGCAGTGCAATAGCATCGTGCCACTCGTCGACGCCTTGCAGATATCCGTCGTCCGAGCGGCGCTTGGGGATATCGAAATACGCGATCTGCGGAGGCATCTCAGTGACCTTGGCGATGATCTCCTCCCGCAGTCCGGCCAGATCGGCTTTGTTCTCACCCTTGCGCGGGATCAGGATCAGATCCGCCTCGCGGATTGCCTGCGCGCCTTGCAGGGTTACGTGATCGGGATTTCCGGTGCCAATTCCGACCAGGGACAGCTCATACATCCTCGAACTCCGCCAAGGGCCCATAGAGGATAAGGGCAGGGGCCGTTCCGATCTCGGATTTCAGCGTGTCGGTCAGCGCGCCAATGGTCGAGCGGTGCAGCTTCTGATCCGGTGTGGAAACGGATTCCGCCATCAGTGCAGGCGTATCCAGTGGCAGGCCGTTGGCGTGCAGGGCCTCGACCAGCAGCGGAAAGGTCCGTTTGCCCATGAACACAACGGTGGTCGCCGCAGCGTCCGCCAAAGCGGTCAGGTTCAGATCGGGGGGCAGTTGCCCGCTGACATCGTGGCCGGTGACAAACTGTACACGCCGGGCCGTCAGCCTGCGGGTCAGCGGAATACCGGCAGCGGCTGCGGCTGCGATGGCCGAGGGGATGCCGGGGATGATCTCATAGTCGATCCCGGCTGTACGCAGGGCGACGATCTCTTCCTCAAGCCGTCCGAACATGCCGCCATCACCGGATTTCAACCGCACGATACGTTGTCCGGTCTGCGCGTATTCCACGAGCAGGCGGCTGACATGATCCTGTTTCGGCGAGGGCCGCCCGGCCCGTTTGCCGACGCCCACAAGATCCGCATCCGGTTGCGCGTGGCTCAGAATGGGCCCGCTGCTCAGATCGTCGAACAGAACGGCGTCGGCCTTCTGCATCCGGTCCACAGCCTTCAGGGTCAGCAATTCCGGGTCTCCCGGACCGGACCCGATGAATGACACAAACCCACTCATGCCGAGGCCTCGGCGATGAGGTGAAAGAACGTACCGGTGACATTGCTACGGCGTGATCCGGTCTGCGGGCCTTCATCTCCTTCGGCATCGAACACGCGCGCCAGCGGTGCATCAGGCTGTTCGATGATCGAGGAATAGTGGAACTCATGCCCGCGCAGCGATGCGCCTTGCGCAAACCCCGGCATCGGAGACAGCAGTTCGGCCCGGCGATACCCCAGGTTGAACTTGCGCTTCTGGTACGAGGTCTGCAGCCCCAGCAATCCAGCCATCTGGTGCGGCACGCCCTCTTTGTCGATCAGAACCTCACCAAGGGCCATATAGCCACCGCATTCCCCATGCACCGGCTTGGTTTCCGCGTGTTTCCGCAAACCGGTCAGGAACGTGCCCGCGGCAGCCAAAGTGCCCGCGTGCAGCTCCGGATACCCGCCCGGCAACCAAACCAGATCGGCATCATCGGCAGGGGCTTCATTGGCTAATGGAGAAAACGGCAGGATCTCGGCCCCCGTCGCGCGCCATCCCTCCAAAAGATGCGGATAGGTGAACGAAAACGCCGCATCCCGGGCCAATGCGATTCGTTGCGCCGGAGGCCGCGGCAGCGCGGCTGACGATGGCCCTTTGGGGCCTGAGGAAGCCGCCAGTTTGATCGCCTCAAGGTCCACATGTTCCCGCAGGAAGGAAGCATATCCGACAATGGCGCTTTCCAGATCAGGATGCTCAACCGCTTGGATCAGCCCTAGGTGACGTTCCGGCAGAGTCAGGTCTCCGCGACGGGGCAATACGCCCAGAACCGGCAGGCCTGCACGTTCCATTCCCAGCCGCGTCAAACGCTCATGCCGAGGGCTGGCGCAGCGGTTCAGGATAACTCCGGCGAAAGGCAGGTCGGGGTTGTACATCTTGAACCCAAGCGCGGTCGCCGCCGCCGATTGGGCCTGACCGCCCACGTCCAACACCAGCACAACAGGCCAGCCCATCCGCTGTGCTGTCTCGGCGCTGGACCCATGCCCCAGCTCTCCTGGTTTGGCGACGCCGTCAAACAAGCCCATCGAGCCTTCGGCCACCACGATATCCGCCCCTTCGGCCTGATCCGAGATCGCGCCAAGCAGCCCGTCGCCCATCGCCCAACTGTCGAGGTTGAACGACGCCCGCCCCGCAGCCGCGCGGTGGAAGGCCGGGTCAATATAGTCGGGGCCGCTCTTGAACGGCTGTACTGTGAGGCCATCCTCGGCCAGCGCCCGCAACAGGCCCAGCATCACGGTGGTTTTGCCGGTCCCCGAAGAGGGGGCCGATATCAGAATGCCCGGAGGGTTAGTCATCGAGTCATTCATCCTCGGGGCTCCAGCTAGACCATGGGCTGTCCGCACTTTGCGGGCGATAGCGACGGTCATAGTCTTTTGAGTACAGGCAGCTTTCGTCGAACCCTTCACCTGCCAACGCAGGCCCGACAATGATCAGCGCGGTGCGCGAAATACTTTCATCCAGCGCGTCTTCGAGGGTGGCCAATGTCGCGCGGATGATCCGCTCATCCGGCCAACTGGCTCGATAGACGACCGCTACTGGGCAGTCCGCGCCATAGGCAGGGCTCAGATCGGCAATCACCTTGTCCAAGTTGCCGATCGACAGATGAATGGCCAATGTCGCACCAGTGCGGGCAAAGTTTTCCAACGTTTCGCCTTCGGGCATCGAGGACGCACGGCCCGGGGTCCGCGTCAGGATCACAGATTGCGCCAGGCCGGGCAAGGTCAGCTCGGTGCCCAAAGACGCCGCAGCCGCAGCGAATGAAGGCACGCCCGGGGTAACGCTGACGGGGATGCCCATATCTTTAAGTCGGCGGATTTGTTCACCCATTGCCGACCAGACCGACAGATCGCCCGAATGCAGGCGTGCTACATCCTGGCCGGCCTTATGCGCCGCATCGATCTCGGCCATGATCTGATCCAGATCCATGGGCGCGGTGTTGATGATCTTAGCGCCTTCGGGGCAGTGGCTCAGAATTTCTTCGGGCACCAGAGATCCCGCATAGAGGCAAACGGGGCAGGAGGCGATGATATCGCGCCCACGCAGTGTGAGCAGATCGGCAGCGCCCGGTCCGGCGCCAATGAAATGAACGGTCATGAGTGTCCTCCGATGGCAATGGCGCATGTCGCCAGCCCGTCGTCCGAGATATGTCTGGGTGAAAGAAGCCGCGCGCCTTTCCCGGCGGCGACCAATGCGGATGCTTCGGCCACGCTACCAGTGCCATAGGTGGCGCGGCTGCGGTTCGAGCATGTCAGGGTGCGCTGCCCGGCCAGATCGGCTGCGGCAACGAAATGCAAGGGCAGGGCAAGGCCTTCTGCGAAACTGGCCAGAGCCAGGTGGCCCTCTTTGTCGGCAACGGTTGCCAAGGCTTGAACGTCATGATCAGCGGCAGCGGCGTCATAGGCCGCGCGCAGGCTGTCCACTGTTGCGCTTGATGAAAAGCCAAGGCCTGCGACGATCATAGCGTCACACTCCATTGCACGACCGGATAGGCCGATTTCCATCCGCGCCGAGAGCCGAGCGGTGCCGAGTGCGCAAGTTCAATCCGCAAAAGATCTCCGCCCAATTCTTCGTGCCAGCGGGCCAGCAGCGCTTCGCTTTCCAAAGTAACGGCGTTGGCGACCAAGCGGCCGCCTGATGGAAGGGCATCGCGCAGCCACGCCAAGAGATCGGCGCTGAGACCGCCTCCAATGAACACAACATCGGGCAGAGGCAGACCTGACAGCGCATCCGGCGCCGTACCGTGAACGACATTCAACCGATCTTGCCCCAACGCATCGGCATTGCGTCGAATGCGTTCGGCACGATCGGCACGCGGTTCTATGGTTGTGGCCGTCAAGGTCGGATCGCACATCAGCCATTCAATGCTGATCGAGCCCGTGCCGCCACCAATATCCCACAGATGCTCACCGCGTTGTGGGGCCAGCGCCGACAGGGTGAGCGCACGGATGGGGCGTTTGGTAATCTGGCCGTCGGTCTCGAAAATCTCGTCGGGTTTGCCCGAGGCCTTGGGGAAAACGCGTCCCTCGCCCGCAACCTCCAGCCCGACGCAGACCGGGTGATCGAACGTGCCCAGAAGCGCTTCGGTCAACGAGACCGAGCGTGCGCGTTCACGCGGGCCGCCCAGAGCCTCCATCACGTGCAACTGGGTATCGGCGAAGCCCGTCTCGGTTAAATAGGTCGCAAGCTCTGCAACAGCTGCACCATTGCGCAGCAGGATGATCGCCCGCAGCCCCGGAGACAGGTGCGGTCGCAAACGCGTCAGAGGAGCGGCGTGTAGACCAAAGGTCTGGATGCCCTCTAACGGCCACCCCAAACGCGCGGCGGCCAGCGAAAAGGTGGATTGGCCGGGTCGAGCTGTCCACTCGGCAGCCTCGAAATTGCGTGCAATCACCGAGCCCGCGCCGAACCAGAAGGGATCGCCCGAGGCCAGAACCACCGTCGCACGACCCCGAAGTCCGGTCAGGATCGGCAGACCGTCGGAGAACGGCACCGGCCATTCGATCCGCTCAGCCCCAGTTTCGGGCGCCAGTGACAGGTGGCGAGGCGGGCCCATGATGACCTCGGCCCGATCCAGCACTTGACGGTTTGCGGGCGACAGGCCATCAAGCCCATCTTCACCTAGGCCCAGAACGGTTAGCCACGGAGTATCAGACATGACCCACCTCCTGATCCTTGGCGGAACGACCGAGGCAAACGCTTTGGCCAAAACCGTTGCCGAACAGGGGCTTGCAGCGACCTATTCCTACGCGGGACGAGTCGAGAATCCGCGCCCGCAGCCCTTGCCGGTTCGGGTCGGCGGGTTTGGCGGCGTTCAGGGTCTGGTTGCTTACATCCACCACAACGGGATCAGCCATGTGATCGACGCGACGCATCCTTTCGCCTCGCAGATGAGCCGAAACGCGATTGAGGCCTGCCGTGATGCGCAAACGCCACTGGCCGCGCTGACGCGACCCGCCTGGCGCGCGCAGTCCGGCGATGACTGGCGACACGTTCCCGATATTCCCGCCGCAGTTGACGCGTTGAACGTCGAGGCGCAGCGTGTGTTTCTTGCGGTTGGTCGGATGCATCTTGAGGAGTTCTCGGCCCAGCCCCAGCATCACTATTTGCTGCGACTGGTGGATGCGCCCGAAGAGCTGCCCTTGCCGAATGCCGACGTGGTTGTCGCGCGCGGCCCGTTTGCCGAGGCTGACGACCGCGCGCTGATGCAAAGGCACGGGACGCAGTTGGTTGTGTCCAAGAACGCAGGCGGCACGGGCGCGCGGGCCAAGCTGGACGCGGCGCGGGCGCTGGGCCTGCCGGTGCTGATGATCGACCGTCCGGTCCTGCCAGAGCGGACCGAGTTGTCGACGATTGCACAGGTTCTGGACTGGCTGGCTCATTCTGGCGTGAACCTCGGCGTGTAGACAATCGGCGCGCCGTCGCGCTCGATCACGCGGGTGCGCGATGATCCGACAATGACCACCGTCTGCATATCCGCCATCTCGGGCGTGGCCTCGGCCAGAGTGGAAATCCGGATCGCTTCGTCCTCGCGCGACACGGCGCGCGCGAAAAGGATCAGGCGTTCAGGCTCACATTCCTCACGCAGGATTTCCAGCGTTTTCACAAAGCCTTCCGGTCGCGACTTCGAGCGGGGATTATAAAAGGCCATCGAGAAATCCGCTTGCGCCGCTAGACGCAGCCGCTTTTCGATCAGGGACCAGGGCTTGAGGTTGTCGCTAAGGTTGATAGCGCAGAAATCATGCCCCATAGGCGCGCCTGCACGGGCAGACGCGGCCAGCATCGCGGTAATCCCGGGCAGTACATCAATCTGAATGTTGCGCCATTCTTCCGGGCCGTTCTCCAGCGCCTCGAACACCGCAGCGGCCATCGCAAAGACACCCGGATCGCCAGAAGACACAACGACGACGCGTTTCCCCTCGGCCGCCATCTGTAACGCGTGTTGCGAGCGGTCGATCTCAACCCGGTTGTCACTGGCGTGCAGCGTCAGGTCGGGGCGTTCGGCCACGCGCTCAATATAGGGGATGTAGCCGACCACATCGGTCGCCTCGGCCAACGCAGCGGAGACTTCGGGCGTGACCAGGTCTTCATTGCCCGGCCCGAGGCCTGCGATCTTGACCCAGCCGCTCATGGCCGACGCCCTTGACCATGCACCAGGATAATCGAGAAATAGGGGGTGATCCCCTCACAATTCTCGGATAGTTTGCAGACGCGCTGGTTTGGCATTTGCGCGTATTCCACGATCCACGCGCGGTCATACATTCCGGCGGTCTTGAGCGCGCGCTTCACCTTGTCGATATTGCGCCCGATCTTCATCACGACCAGCGCATCAGTCTTCGCCATGCGTTCGGCCAGAACCTCTTCTGGCAGGGTCGCTGCCAGAACTGTCAGGATATCGTCGCCCCATGTGATCGGATCGCCGGTTGCTGTCCAAGCGCCCGACATTCCGGTGATGGCCGGGACGACCTCGACCGGGGCGATATCGCGGAGGCGGGTATAGAGATGCATGAACGAGCCGTAGAAGAACGGGTCACCCTCGCACAGTACAACGACGTCTTCGCCCGTCCCAGCAAGGGCTTTCAGATGGTGCGCGCAGTCCTCGTAGAATGCAGCCAACAGTTCATTGTAGCGCGGATCGTTCAGAGGGATCTCGGTTGTGACGGGGTATTCCATCGGGAACTCCACCGCGCCTTCCGGGATCATACCGTTGACGATCTGGCGGGCCTGACCACTGCGGCCCGGCTTGCGGAAAAACGCCACGTGGCGGGCATTGCGCAGCAGGCGGTCGGCCCGCACGCTCATCAGGTCGGGGTCACCTGGGCCGAGGCCAACGCCATATATCTTGCCGGCGCTCATTCGGCGCGGCTCGCGATGGCGTTGATGGCGGCGACCGTGATGGCGCTGCCACCGAGACGGCCTTTGACGATGCAGGACGGCACCGGCTGCGCCTCCCATAGGGCGTCCTTGGATTCGACCGCGCCGACAAAGCCCACGGGGCAACCTATGATGGCAGCGGGGCGCGGGCAGTCAGGGTCTTCCAGCATGTTCAGCAGGTGAAACAGAGCCGTCGGCGCATTGCCGATAGCGACCACAGCGCCTTCCAGATGCGGGCGCCACAACTCTAGCGCCGCAGCAGAGCGTGTGTTGCTCATCTCTTCAGCCAGAGGGCGCACGCGCTCGTCATGCAGCGTGCAGATCACCTCATTTTCGGCGGGCAGGCGGAATCGGGTCACGCCCTCGCTGACCATGCGCGCGTCGCACAGGATCGGCGCGCCGTTTTCCAGCGCGGTACGCGCGGAGGATACAAAACCGGGTGAGAAATGGACGAATTCTTCCAGCCCGACCATGCCAGCCGCGTGGATCATCCGAACGGCGACCTGCTCTTCATCGACGTCGAACCGGGCCAGATCGGCCTCGGACCTGATGGTTGCAAAGCTCTCCTTGTAGATCGCCGCGCCGTCGGTTTCATAAGTGTAGGGCATCAGGTGAAGTCCATCGTCATCAGTGTTTCGGGGTCCAGCCCGCGCAGGATTGGCTCATCACCCGCACGGCCCTGTTTGACAAGATCAAATCGTTCGTTCTGGCCGACTAAAGTCACATCCGCGGGACCCATCCGGGCGCACCCTTTGGAACACCCCGAAACATGAAGTGTGCCGGGTACAAGCGGGGCCAATTCGCGCGCGATATCGCGGGTTTCCGCTTGCGCCTGCGGGCAGAACGGAGCGCCGGGGCAGGCGTCGGTGGTCATAAGCGGGTCGGTGCCGTCCGTGACGAAGCCCGGGGCGGGTATCGCCGCCCCGCCTTCCAGCAGGATCAGCCGCCAAGGGGTGACACGCAGGGCAGAGGCGCCGCAGTCGCGGATCAGCGTGTACAGATCATTCGCGGGCAATTGCCCAAAGACCGCACCATAGAGGCTGCCCAGAGCACAAGCGCCCGGTTGCAACGGCGCGCCGATGGGGCCGGGGTCGCTGCCTTGCCATTCCGCAGGCAGCCCAAACGCCGCCACGGCTCGCGCCATGCGGCGGGTGTCTCGCGTGAAGACCTTTGCAAACCAAGTAGCCAGAGCAATGAGGTGATCAATGGCCTCAGCCTCGGAAATTGCGTGCCCTGTCTCTGCCCCGTCGGCGCGCAGGATGAGCCCATCGGCGGAACGCTCCAACCGGATATCGGCCGAGGCCGTCGCCAGCAGGCGCTCCGGTCCTGTATCGATGGCAAAGCCGAACTTGGCCGGTAACGCGGGCAACTCACTCAGGCGATCGATCAATTCCTGAGTCAGCCGCGCGGTCAGATCGCCCGGCTGATAAAGCGGTGAGACCAGAATATTGCGACGGACCTCAATACCCGGCTCCGCGTCCAACAGCCCAAGCGCGGACAGCTCGGACAGCAAAGCCTGGTGTTCCCCTTCCTGTACGCCACGCAACTGAAGGTTCGCACGGTTGGTCAGGTCGATTGTGCCATTGCCAAATTTTTGGGCCAGTTCACACAGGCCAAGCGCTTGTGGCGCGGTCAGCCGCGCCAGCCGAGGGCGCACGCGCACCACCAGCCCGTCCCCAGACATCATCGGTCGGTGGGCGCCGGGGCACCAGCCTTGGACGACTGGTTTTGGGGTGGGCGCGCTCATTCCAGCCCCTCCAGATCCGCCCGAATTGAGTTGCGCCTTGTGTTCCACAACCCAGCATCCAACAGCGCGCGGAACCGGTCCTGCATGGCCTGATGGGCCTGCGGATTGGCCTGCTGCAGGAAGGCATCCACGTCTTCATCGCCCAGCGTGGCATCGTGGTAGAGGTCGAACAGATGCGGCGCAACGGTGCCCGACAGATGCGCGAATGAGGCCATGTGATCCAGCGTCGCCGCGATCTCGGCCGCGCCCCGGAAGCCATGCCGCTGCATCCCGGCGATCCAGTCCGGATTGGCTGCGCGGGCGTGGACAACGCGGCTGATCTCTTCCGGCAAGGTGCGGGCGCGTGGGTTTGCGGGGTTGGTATTGTCCAGATGATACAGCTGCGCGGTGCCACCCGTGGCCTTCTTGGCGGCGGCAAAACCGGCCTCATGCGTGGCGTAGTCATTGGCCAGGAGAAGGTCTGTTTCGGTCAGGTCCTGCAGGTGAACAAAACTGTCGGCATGTGCCACACGTTGCGTGATGCCCGCCTTGTCCTGAACGATATTCTCGCCCTCCAGCGCGAAGGAGCTGGCCTCAAGCCATGCCTCACCTGCCTGCGCGCGGGCCTCGTCGGTATAGACCTCGGACAGTTGGGTCATGTTGACGCCATAGCTGCCAGGCGCGGGGCCGAACACGCGGGCCGACGGGGCCTGACCGGCATAAGGGTTCCAGTCGGTCGCCTCGTCCCGCGCCGCTAACGCGCGGATCGCCTGACCGTAAAGCGCCGAGAGGGTTGGGAAGACGTCCCGGAACAGGCCCGACACACGCAGCGTCACGTCCAAGCGCGGGCGGCTGAGGTCGGTGATCGGCAGCACCTCGATCCCCGAGACCCTTTCGGAGCCTTTGTCCCAGACCGGTTTCACGCCCAGCAGGTGCAGCGCCATGGCGAATTCCTCGCCAGCCGTGCGCATGGTGGCCGAGCCCCACAGGTCGACGATCAGCCCCTTGGGATAGTCGCCTTCTTCCTGAAGGTGGCGGCGGACCAGTTCCTCAGCCAGTTTGACGCCTTGGGTATAGGCCGCCCTCGTCGGCACCGATCGGGGGTCGGTGGTATAGAGGTTCCGCCCGGTTGGCAGAACATCCGAGCGTCCGCGATAGGGGGACCCGGACGGCCCGGCCTCGATCCGTTTCCCGGCCAGCGCGTCGATCAGAGCATTTCGTTCCGCATTGGCCGAAGGCGCGGGGTCGAAAGTACCGGATACCTCAGGTGCGCGGCCATAGATATGCAGCCCATCGCCGAACTGGCTTTCTTTGATATCGCAGACAAAGCGGTCGATGCGGGTGATCGCCTCTGCAGTGCAAGTGGCTTGATCGAGGCCCAGATCGCTTTCCAACCCGATGGCCTGTGCCTCATCCCGAATGTCCTCTTGAAGGCGGTCGCGGCGTTTGGGATCAAGCCCGTCCGCGTTCGAGAACTCGTCTAGCAGAGATTCCAGCCGCACCATACGATCCGGCGTGCCGCTTTCCTTCATCGGGGGCGGGATATGGCCCAGCGTCACAGCCCCGATCCGACGCTTGGCTTGCGCGGCCTCGCCCGGGTCGTTGACGATGAAGGGGTAGATCACTGGCAAGTCGCGGATCAGCGCCTCTGGCCAGCAATTCGCCGACAAGGCAACGGATTTGCCCGGAAGCCATTCCAAAGTGCCATGCGCACCGATATGGATCAGCGCATCAGCACCCAGCCCCTTGCGCAGCCACAGATAGAAGGCGACATAGCTGTGGCGCGGGGTGCGAGACAGGTTGTGATAGTCGTCATCGCGCAGATCGGGTGTGCCGCGTTCGGGTTGCAGGGCAACCAGCGCGTTGCCTCGGCGCAGGGCGGTGAAGTGGAACGCGCCTTCGGTAAAAACCGGGTCGTCCTCGGGCTTACCCCAAACGGTTTGCAGATCGGTGCGCAGTTGCTCGGACAGGTCTGCTAGGGCTGCCTGGTAATCTTCCAAAGACCATGAAATGCGCGCATCCAGCAGGGTTTCAGCAATTGGTTCGGCCGGTGCGGTGTTGTAGCCCTCGGCCTGAAGATCGGTCAGGATCGCCTCGGCCGAGGCCAGCGCGTCGAGCCCCACCGCATGCGCCATTTGCCAGTCTTTGCCGGGATAGGTCGACAGCACCAGCGCGGGCACCTGATCCGCCTTGGGCTTGTCATGCAGGGTCAGCCAGCCGGTGACACGGTCGATAATCGCTTCGATCCGTTCTTGCTCAGCCCGGTGGGCAAAGCGGGAATATTCCAGATGCGGATCGCGCTTGCCCGGTTCCTTGAACGAGGCTATGCCCGCTGAAATGCGCCCGTCGACTTCGGGCAGTACCACATGCATGGCGAGGTCGGCGGGGGAGAGGCCTCGTTCGGCCTCGGCCCAAGCCTTGCGGCGGGACGTGGCGAGAGCCATCTGAAACACGGGTACGCCCGCCGTGTCCAAAGGAGACGTTCCCGATGCCCCTTTGCCCGAGAAGGAGGTGGCGTTGATGATCGCCGAAGGTTTCAGCGCGACGATGTTGTCACGCAACCATTCAGCGGCAGCAGGAGCCTTGAGCGAGGGGGCGAATAGGCCCACCGCCTCGAACCCGCGACCCCGCAAGCTGCGGATCACGGCGGCAACAGGGGCCGTATCCGCCGAGGTCAGGTAGGCGCGATAGAAGGTGACGACGATACGTTTTGTGTCGCCCGCAAAGGCCGTCTCAACCGGGATCACGCCGCGATCAGGACACCACGCGCCAGATTCGGGCAGGGTCTTGGCCCCCATCACCGGGCCAGCGTAAAGCCCCGCCGCGAGCGCCATCTGCGCCAAGGCGGCCTGTGCCGCGACTTCACCGCCGGTGTCTGAAAGATGGGCCAGACGGCGCAGGGTCGAGACGGGTAAGGTGGAATATTCATCCAGCCGCGTATCCTCACGCCCGTCGGCGGGCAGGACGGCCAGCGCGATCCCCTTGGCCTGCGCAAGTGACAGAACTTGCTGCAGCCCGTAGGCCCAGTAAGGCACGCCGCCAATCAGACGGATCAGAATGCCCTTGGCGCCCTCAAGCGTCTGTTCCACATAGGTGTCGACTGACAAAGGGTGCTTCAACGCCGTCAGGTTCGCCAACCGCATCGTGGGCATACGCCCATCCGGCCCGCCACCGCGATGCCAGCCCGCCGCGAAAGCGCCAAGGTCGCTGTCCGAGAAGGACAGCACCACCAAATCCGCCGGGCTCTGGCCCAGATCGGTTGGGGTTTCTGTTTCTTCTAACCCGTGGCTTTCGCGGAAGACGACGTGCATTGGTCTTACTCAGCGGCCTCGGTGACACCAGCGAGGATATCGCGGATTTCTGCTTCTCTGATGTCGTCATGTTCGGCGATCACCACCATACGCGAGCGGCGGTCTTCACCGGGCTCCCACGGACGGTCATACTGGTGACGCACACGAGCACCCACGGCCTGAACCAGCAGGCGCATAGGCTTGCCTTGAACGGCGGCATAGCCTTTTACGCGTAGGATGTTCAGTTCATTGGCCAGACGCTCGATCTTGGCGACCAGATCGGCAGGATCGGACTGTTCCGGCAGATCAACGATGATACTTTCGAAATCGTCGTGCTCGTGATCGTGGTGAGCATCGTGATGCGACGGGCGAGCGTCCATGTCATCCTCGGCTGCGGCCTCAAGACCCAGAACGACGCGCACATCCACGGCGCCTTCGGCCACTTCGACAACGGGAAGCGGGCGAGGGGCCTCGGCGGCGATGATCTCTTTCGCTTTGGCCACGCCTTCGGGACCGGCCAGATCAGGCTTGGTCAGCAGGATGATGTCGGCGCAGGAAATCTGATCCTCAAACACCTCGGACAAGGGCGTTTCATGGTCGATGGAGTCATCGGCCAGACGCTGAGCGTCCACCGCTTCGACATTCGGAGCAAAGCGACCAGCGGCCACAGCCTCGGCATCGGCCAACGCGATCACGCCATCGACGGTGATCTTGGAACGGATATCGGGCCAATCGAACGCCTTCAGCAGCGGCTTGGGCAGGGCGAGGCCCGAGGTTTCGATCAGAATGTGATCGGGGCGCGGCTCCAGCGCCATCAGAGCTTCAATGGTTGGGATGAAATCGTCGGCCACGGTGCAGCAGATACAGCCGTTGGCCAGTTCCATGATGTTCTCGGCCGGGCAATCCGGGATGGCGCAGGATTTCAGTATATCGCCGTCGACGCCAACATCGCCGAACTCATTGACCACCACCGCCAGACGCTTGCCCTGCGGGTTCTGCATCAGGTGCTTCACCAGAGTCGTTTTGCCCGAGCCCAAGAAGCCAGTGATCACGGTGACGGGGAGTTTTTCCAAGTTGCTCATTTCAGGGCTCCAATCGGGGGAATGCGGGCTGCGCAGTTTTTGCGGAAATGTTCGGGGCGTTCGCGCCATTTGACCAAGCCGTCCTCGGTCGCGAGGTACTTGGTGGCGCCGTCAACGATCACGTCGACATGGTCTGTTTCGTTCAGATGTTCATAAACGAAGGTCCAGCGATCCGGGCCGCCGCGCAGCACGATGGAACAGCCCTCGTTGCAGTTCGACAAGCATTCCACGGCTTTCAGGATAATCCCTTCCGGCAGGTCCGCCTGTTCAAGCGCCTTATGCAACAGGGTGCCGGGGCGTTTCGCATCGTCTTCAACGGGCAGCCCGCGACGACAGGTGGTGCAAACCAGCAATTCGACCGGAGCGGTCTCGGTCATGTCTCTCATCCCCCCAAATCCTCATCGTGGGGGACGGGGTTTCATGCGGGTCCCTTGACCCGACACCGGAACACCCCGTCCGGTTTCATCTTCGGGCGCTGGCAGGTCTCCCGGCTTGCGGATGTCAGAGGCGTCCTCTGTCGGATGTCCCGCCTTCCCGGCTTTGCGCCAGTGGCTTGGGCACCCTCTCCGGTCACGGTCGCGGGGGCGGCTGCGTTTGGCGGAAAACCCGTTGACGCATTCCCTTTTCATCTGTTCTCACAGACACCAACACGAGGCTCATGCGGCACGCACCCGCAGCTTGTCAAGCGCGATGCAGCCCAGACCGCTGCGGCACGTTGAAAAGCGACCTGCCAGCGTCGCTAGGCGGCATGAACATGGCGCTGATGCATGGTCGCATGGCCTCAAATCGCAAACGGAGGCGAAATCCATGAAAGTAGGTTTTATCGGGCTTGGGAATGTGGGTGGCAAGCTGTCGGGGTCATTGCTGCGCAATGGAATCGATCTGACAGTTCATGACCTGAGTTCCGATCTGGTCGAGGCCTTTGTCGCGCAAGGCGCCAAAGCGGCTGAAAACCCGGCCCAGATGATGCGCGATTGCGATGCCGTGATCACCTGCCTACCGTCGCCTGCGGCCTCGGACGCGGTGATGCAAGAGATGCTGCCTGAGGTTGGCCCCGGTAAGATCTGGATGGAGATGTCCACCACCGACGAGGCTGAGGTCAAGCGGTTGGGGGCATTGGTTCTGGAGCGCGGAGGGGCCGCCGTCGATTGCCCTGTCTCGGGTGGCTGCCACCGCGCGGCGACCGGCAATATCTCGATCTTCGCTGGCTGCGATCGCGACACCTTCGAACGCATTCTGCCCTTCCTTACGACCATGGGGCGGCGCGTTCTGCACACCGGAGAGCTCGGCTCAGCCTCGGTTCTTAAGGTGCTGACCAACTATCTGGCCACAGCCAACCTGATCACTTGTGCTGAAGCGTTGGTTACCGCCAAGGCCGCCGGGATGGATTTGAACACCACCTATGAGGCCATCAAAATCTCGTCGGGGACATCGTTCGTGCACGAAACCGAAAGCCAGGTGATCCTGAACGGTTCGCGCGATATTTCGTTTACGATGGATTTGGTGAAAAAGGATATCGGCCTCTTTCAGGACGTCGCCGACCGCGCCGGTGTTCCGCTGGAAATCAATCCGGTGATGATCAAGATCTTTGAAGACGGCATCGCCCGGTTTGGCGAGCGTGAGCTGTCGCCAAACATCATCAAACGCCTGGAAGAGGCCACGGGCTTGGACATCCGCGCACCGGGTTTTCCTACGGAAATGCAGGACGATGAGCCGGAAGAACCAGGGTACGAGGTTGTGCCTCAGGGGCGTTCCTTCTGAAAACTGATTTCCAGAGATGTTATTTAGAGGAAGGGGATGTGGAGGCGAGTACCGGAATCGAACCGGTGTACACGGATTTGCAATCCGCTGCGTCACCACTCCGCCAACTCGCCTTTTCAAGTAAAATCAAATACTTGCCGTGGTGTGATGGGCGTTTTAGCAGCTTTCATCGGGGGCGTCCAGAGTATTGCAGTCGATTTTGGGCCGCAAATCAATTTTTGTGGGCGGCCGGTCTAAACGGATCGTGAACAAGGCTTGCGGCATCTGGGCCGTTGTCGAGACAGGTCGAGTGTGGCACAAGCCAATTACCCAAGGGATTGAAAAGAGAGATCAGATGTCAGATTTCGCAGCCCGGCGCCGCACAATGGTTGATACGCAGGTACGACCCTCGGATGTGACCAAGTTTCCAATCATCGACGCGATGCTGTCCGTTCCGCGTGAAAGCTTTGTGCCATCGGCACAGCGCGAAGCGGCCTATGTTGAAGGGTTGATCGATCTGGGTAACAACCGCTGCATCCTTGAGCCCCGCACTCTGGCCAAGATGCTGGACGCGCTGAATATCTCGAATGACGAAATGGTCCTCGATATCGCGCCGGCTTACGGGTATTCAACCGCTGTCGCCGCGCGGATGGCGCAGCTGGTGGTTGGAGTCGAATCCGACGAACATCTTGCCTCTGAGGCGCAAAGCGTGCTTACCGAAGAAAATGTCGACAATGCCGTCATTCATGTCGGTCCTCTTGAAGAAGGGGCTGCCGAGCATGGCCCTTATGACGTGATTATGATACAAGGCGGTGTCGAACAGGTGCCCGACGCGGTACTGGACCAATTGAAGGATCAGGGCCGGATCGCCTGTCTGTTTGTGGATGGGCAACTGGGTACGGTTCGCATCGGTCGCAAGGCCGGTGGTGTGGTCAGTTGGCGGGATGCCTTCAACGCCAGTGCGCTGGTTTTGGACGGTTTTTCCCAAGAGTGTGCATTTTCGCTATAGTCCGCTGACTGTTGTTTCCACCACCTTGATTAGTTGAACATAAAGACGCAAACTGCCGGAGAGGCAGCGTAATTTCGATTTGAGAGGATTTGGTATGCGTGGAAAGACAGCGGGAAAGCTGGTCAAAGCGCTTGCAGTGACTGCGGCCATTGCCCTGAGTACTGTTCCCGGACGGGTCGTCTGGGCTGACAATCTGACAGATGCGTTCATCGGAGCGTATAACACCAGCGGTCTGCTGGAACAGAACCGAGCCCTGTTGCGGGCAGCGGATGAAGACGTGGCAATTGCGCTTTCCGCGCTGCGCCCGATCATCAACTGGACGGTTCAGGTTAGTCAGGATTACACGAGAACAAGAACTGACTCCGTCAGAACAAGCACCGACCCGTCGCGATTCTTCTCGGGTCTGACGCTCAGCCAGCTTTTGTATGATGGCGGGGCATCGGTGCTGGGCAAGCAGTCCGCACAGGAAACGGTTCTGTCGACGCGCCAGTCGCTAATCGATATCGAGCAGCAAGTTCTTTTCCGGGCCGCAACCGCGTATCTGAGCGTCCTGCTGCAAGAGGAAACGGTTCAGATTCGGCAAAACAACGTCGATCTGTCGAGCGAGGAACTTCGGGCCTCGAACGACCGCTTCGAAGTGGGTGAAGTAACGCGGACTGACGTGGCTCTTTCTGAGGCGCAGCTGGCCAGTTCGCGCGCGGATCTTGCGGATGCCAGAGGGGATCTCAGCACCGCTCAGGCCGAGTATGTTAATGCGGTCGGCAAGTTGCCGGGGCGTACGGCTGGGCAGCCGGGGCTTCCGAATCTCCCACGCTCGCAATCCGAGGCAATCAGCCTCGCGCAGCGCAATCACCCGGCGATTCTATCGGCTCAGCACCAGGTGCGGGCGCTGGATTTGATCGTGCAGCAGCAACGTGCCAACCTTGGGCCCAATGTCAGCCTGAACGCGGACGCGGGTG
This sequence comes from Ruegeria profundi, assembly GCF_049800715.1. Lineage (GTDB taxonomy): Bacteria > Pseudomonadota > Alphaproteobacteria > Rhodobacterales > Rhodobacteraceae > Ruegeria > Ruegeria profundi_A. The sequence goes on along the minus strand of NZ_JBNAFO010000001.1, from coordinate 708,833 downwards.
TGACGCAGCGATATGACAATGATGACTACATCAACGACGCCACTGTTTCGCTGAACTTCAACCAGCCGATCTATGCAGGCGGTCGTCTTGCGGCAAACGTGCGCCGGGCGATGGCTACGCGAGATTCGTCGCGGGCCAATCTGCTGAATGTGCAGAAAAACATCACTCAGGGTGTGACAGATGCGTTTGTGCGGTTCCAGACGGCAACGGCCAGCCTGACGGCCTCGACCGAGCGGGTCCGGGCCTCGCAAGTGGCGTTCGACGGGATTCGCGAAGAAGCAACGCTAGGCGCGCGGACCACGCTGGACGTGCTGACCGCTCAGCAAGATCTTCTGGATGCGCAATTGGCCGAGGTGGCCTCGCGCACCGAACGGTCTTTGGCGGCATACCAGCTGTTGCAGGCGCAAGGTCTTCTGACGGCTGAACGTCTGGGGCTTGCGGTGCAAATCTATGATCCGACGCTGTACTACAATCTGGTCAAAAAGGCTCCGGCGCAGGTCAGCAAGCAAAGCAAGGATCTGGATCGCGTTCTCAAAGCGTTGCGGCGGGACTGATCTATACTACTGGTTGTGACGCCCGACGTGTTTGGCTACACTTGGTCTCAAGAATAGAGCGGTAGAGAACAATGTCGGATAGCGTCATGACCTCAGGTATCGAGGATGTACTGTCGTCGGTAAAACGACTGGTGAGCGAAGACGGTCGCAAAGTGTCGGATGTCGATACTGCGACCGCTCCACGCAAGCCGGGGCGATTGGTCTTGACGGACGCGCTGCGCGTTGGTGACGCGCCAAAATCCGACCCCCTGAAACTGGAACCCAAATACAGTCCCGAGGATTCGGCGAAGCCGATGCTGCTGCGGGCCTGCGATATTGTTCAGCCGGGCGAAGCAGCCAATCACGATGGTGCTGAGGAGGTCGGCGACGAGACCACGTCGGAAAACCTGTCCGGCAGCCTGAGTGCCAAGATTGAAGCCCTTGAGGCCGCCATCGCGCGAACCGAGGACCAATGGGAGCCGGACGGAGACAGCGACGACGCGTATTCCGGCACGCCCTCGAAGGCGCTGCATTGGATACCTGCGCCCACCTTTGAAGAGGAGGACGCCGAGGATGTGGATGCACCCTCAGGCGAGGCGAATGCCGCGACAAAAGAACCGGCGACATTCGTTCGGCATGGGGACACTCCTAAAGCAGACCCAGTGGAAGACGACGCGTCTGAGGAAACGATCGAGGACGAGATCGGGTTGTCTGCGTCCGAGGAAGAAGCTCTGCGTGAGATGATCACCGAAGTTGTCCGGTCTGAGCTTCAGGGCGCGCTGGGTGAACGCATCACCCGCAATGTACGCAAGATGGTCCGGCGCGAGATTCACCGTGCTCTGACCGCCAAAGAGCTGGAATAATCGCTCAGGCCCGTTGCGGCGTCTGAGCAAGATCCAGCAGCAGATCCAGATCCATATGCTGTTCAAGATGGTCTGCCAGATCATCCAGCGCCTTTTCTACACCGTCTTCATAGGCGTTCTCGGAGGTGACTCCCAAACGCGATAGGTATTGCGCGCGGAAGGCATCGGATGAGAAAATCCCGTGCAGATAGCTGCCAAGAATGCGCCCATTGGCACTGGCGGCACCTTCAGGGCGTCCTTGCAATTCAAGCCAGGCGCGGGCGCAATCGGGTCCTTCGGTCCGGCCCATGTGAATCTCGTACCCGCTGACAGGTTCGCGATTTGGCAGGGCGCAAGCCTCGGTCAGGGTCACGTGTTTCTTGCCCGCCATGACCGTGTCAACGTCCAACAGCCCGAGCCCCTCAACCGTGCCGGGGCGGCCATCCACGCCTTCGGGGTCTGAGATCGTTTTCCCTAGCATCTGATATCCGCCACAAAGACCCATCACATGTCCACCACGGCGCACATGCGCGTATAGGTCGATATCCCAGCCCTGCTTCCGGAAATAGGTCAGATCACCGATGGTCGATTTGCTGCCGGGCAATAGCACCAGATCGGCATCACCGGGCAGCGGGCGGCCTGCGGGAATGATCTCGACACTGACGCCGGGCTCAGCCGACAGAGGGTCCAGATCGTCGAAATTGGCCATTCGCTCCAGCTGAGGCACCACAACCTTGCACGCCCCACCGGTATGAGAGCGGATGTCCATCATATCTTCGGCGGGTAGTTTCCAAGCGTCGTGGAACCAGGGCACAACACCCAGGCACGGCCAGCCGGTCCGCGCGGCGACATCATCTCGCCCTTCATCAAACAGAGATACATCGCCTTTGAAGCGGTTGATGGCAAAGCCACGGATCATCGCCAGATCGCCCTCGCCCAGCACGGCCTGAGTGCCCACGATTTGCGCAATAACGCCGCCCCGATGGATATCGCCCACCAGCACCACGGGAACTCCGGCGGCGCAGGCGAAACCCATATTGGCGATGTCACCTTTGCGCAGGTTGGTCTCAGCCGGGCTGCCCGCGCCTTCGATCAGAACCAGATCGGCGTCGCTGCACAGCCTGTCGAAGCTTTCCAGCGCGGCCCCCAGCAGTTTGGATTTGTCCTTGCGGTAGTCGCCGGCCTTCATCGTGCCTGCGCGCTGGCCCTGAACGATGATCTGCGCGCCGGTATCCGTTTCGGGTTTTAGAAGGATCGGGTTCATATCCGTATGCGTCGGGCGTTTGGCTGCGCGCGCTTGCAGGGCCTGCGCGCGTCCGATCTCGCCTCCGTTTTCTGTCACAGCTGCGTTGTTCGACATGTTCTGCGGCTTGAACGGAGCGACCTTCAGACCGCGCCGCGTGAATGCCCGCGCCAGCCCGGCAACCAGAACCGATTTGCCGACATTGCTGCCGGTGCCTTGAATCATGATGGCGCGAACCATGGCCGTCTCCTATACGTTAGGGGCAAATGACCTGATTTGACGCCAAAGGGAAAGCCCCAGATGAACACGCCTGCGCATCTTTTGATCGGCGCAGCCGCCTTTGCGCGGCCTGCACGCGGGCGCATACTTTGGGCGGCGGTGCTGGGGTCGCTGTTGCCGGATCTGTCGCTGTACCTGATGGCAGGAGTATCGCTGCATATTCTGAACATTCCACCCCATGTGGTGTTCGACGAACTGTATTTTTCACCGCAATGGCAGAAGGTTTTCGCCATCGATAACTCGTTCATCCTGTGGGGGCTGGCACTGGCGCTGGGGCTTTGGCGGGGGTGGCGAGTCCTAACGGTCGCGGCATCGGCAGGGCTATTGCATATAATGATGGATTTCGGGCTGCATGCGGGGGACGGGCGCCCTCACTTCTGGCCACTGAGCGATTGGGTCTTTCACAGCCCGGTCAGCTATTGGGACACGTCGCATCACTCGATTTGGGTCATGCCGGTGTCGATTACGCTATGCGTCGGCTCTTATGTCGTGCTTTGGAGCAGGGGGCTGTCGATATCCGCAAAGCTCTTCTTCGCGCTGTTGCTGGCGGCCGAGATCTGGGTCGCACGGCAATGGGTTCTGTTCTTCTAGGCAAAGCCAAAGAAAAACGCGCCCCAAAGTCTGGAGGCGCGCTTTTTCGTAGTGAAATCGCCTTGGATCAGGCGGCTTCGGCTTGTTGGGCGGCGTTGCGACGCTCGCTTTCTTCGCGTGACAGGGCGACGGAAGTCCGCACACCACGGCCAACGAAGTCCATCAGTCCGCTAACAACCCGCTCGTTCGGGTCAATACCCGCGCAGGACAGCACCTCGCGACCATCGCGCGAGCGGGCCCAGCGGGCGATTTGTTCGGGGCCATTGCCGTATTTCTTGTCATCGGCGATGGCATCATCCAGTGCGGCCAGCACAACAGCCGCGAAAAGTTTACGCGCACGATTGCCTTGCTCATTGTTAAAGGCAGTGCCGTCAACGAAATCTCTCATCTCGTCTTCCTTGTTGTTCTTGCTCTTGCATTTTCGGCGTGACGGTCCTTATGACCTATTAGCTCCGATTCGGATACAGCTAAAATGCATAGTTGCGTTGCGTCATTTGCATGGCTTGCTGCATGTGCAGCACTAGGTGTCGTTGTCTTGTCAGGGATGGTCCTGCCAGATATAGGGACGACAACTGACGCATCAACCGTTTGTGAAGGAATTATGTCATGCCCAAGATCAATGGGAACGAAATTCGCCCCGGCAACGTGCTTGAGCATAATGACGGGCTGTGGGCGGCTGTAAAAGTAGACCATGTAAAGCCCGGTAAAGGCGGCGCTTTTGCACAGGTCGAACTGCGCAACTTGCGCAACGGGTCTAAATTGAACGAGCGGTTCCGGTCGGCGGACAAGGTCGAGCGTGTGCGGCTGGAACAGAAGGATCAGCAGTTCCTGTACGAATCCGACGGTATGCTGGTGTTCATGGATGCCGAGACCTATGAGCAGATCGAACTGCCTGCAGACCTGCTGGGCGAGCGTCGCCCGTTTCTGCAGGACGGCATGACCATCGTGGTCGAGTTTTACGAATCCGAGGCGCTGAACGCCACGCTGCCACAAAAGGTCACTTGCCAGATCGTCGAGACCGAGCCGGTGGTCAAAGGTCAGACCGCTGCGAACTCGTTCAAACCGGCGGTTCTGGACAATGGCGTCAAGGTCATGGTGCCTCCGTTCATCGGTCAGGACGAGATGATCGTGGTGAACACCGAAACCATGGAATATTCCGAGCGCGCCTGATCGTCGCCCGTAAGTTTTGAAACAGACCGCGCTAATCTGACGCTGCGCGGTCTTTTCATGTGCGGTGGCGATAGCGTGTCGGGTCCGGGCCAAACAACTCCAACATCAGTTCATATTTGATCCGGTTGGCGCTGACTTGCCGGTAAAAGGCGATCAGGAAAGCCGTCGGCCCCTGAATGCGGCCGAGGCCACTGGTGGCGGCCACAACGGTCCCCACATCGGTTTTGCCCTGCAACACCAGCCAGCCGCCCAGCATCAATATTCCAACCGTGCCCGCGCCGTTGATTACGCTCAGCAAGAACTTGGCCGAAAGCTTCCACAGAAACATTCGCTTGCGGGTTTCATAGATGTCGTCGAACAGGGCATTGATATCCTGCTCGACCGCGTCAAGATCCTCGGTCGTCAGTTGATCTGTCGCACTGCGCAGGATGCGGACACGCTCGGCCACGAACACATTCACTTTGCGCTGCGAGACCAGAACGATAATGATCTGCGGCACGATCATCGAAAAGGCGATCAGACCCAGCCCGGGTTGCGTGGATGAGATGTAACCGATGACGCTGATCAACGTGCCGATCTGGACCACCGGGTCCGAGAATGCGCCGCCTGCGAATTTACCCAACTCCTCCGCCTCGGCCGAGATTGCGGTGGTCATGGTGCCCTTGCGCACGCTCTCGCCGGTTTCGTTGATGTCTGAGGATCGCCAAAGAAGGCGTTGGCGGATCAGGCGGATCATGTCCTCGCCCAAAGTACCCGCACGGTAGCCCAGAACCCATTTCAACGCGAGGCTCAGCAAGATCACCCCCATCATGCCAAGCCCCAGATAGACCAGGCGTTCTGCGCCCACATCGAGCGAGGTCAGATGGTTGACGATTGCGCGTTGAAACTCCAGCGGAACAGCGGCCAGAGCGGCCACGGCCACCGAGAGCAGAATAAGTAGGATCTGACGCCCGGCGCTTGCGCGCCAGATTGCGGAATAAAGTCTGAGCATGCGGGTATCCGGTTCATTCGAATAGCCGCACTGTGGCAGGGCAGGGACCGGGGTTCAAAGGGTCAGCGTTGAGACCGCTTTGGCCGCGTGCCGATTGGGCAACAAATATCAGTCGATCAGACGGATAGTGGCCGCGTCGGCCTGCATGTCACCGGTTGCCCGATCAAAGCGCAGATAGGCGATGGCGTGGCCGCCCGATTGCGTGAACAGCGTGCCCACCGGCTTGCCATTGGCTTCAATCGCGCTCCCCACAGGGGCTGCCCCGTCGATGGCGACGCGACACAGTCCTTTGCGCAGCTCAGTCTTGTGTTTCATGCGCGCGGTCACTTCCTGACCAACATAGCAGCCCTTTTTGAAGTCGACGCCTCGCAGCGGCTCAAATCGGGATTCGAGGATATAGCTGTCGGGGTGCAATTCGATGCCGGTTTCGGGGATGCAATGGCGCACGCGGATTGCTTCCCAATCGGTACCATCATCGCTTTCCGTCGACGCGATGTAAGCCCGCCATCCCAAGTCAGGATGACGCGGGTCAGGCAAGGCGCCCTCTGGCGCAGGCCCGGTGCCGCGCTGCAGGTTAAGGTCCGAGACTTCGATCGCCACATCCGCCCGCAGTTTGTACATGCTCAACCGTTTGATCAGGCCATCCGCCAACGACTCGGCCACGTCCAGCAACACAGCGTCGTCGTCGCGTTTTAGGAAGAAATCGGCCAGATACTTGCCCTGCGGCGTCAATAGGGCGGCATAGACCAGCCCTGCATCCAGCCCGCTGATGTCATTGGTGATCAGGTCCTGCAAAAAGCTCTCGGTATCCGAGCCGGTCAGGCGCAGTATGCGACGGGTTGGCATGGCGTGGTCCTTATCATCTGCCTCGGTCCCGAGATATAGGGAGTTTTGCGATCAAGACCAGTGGGTTTAGGCGCTTTGAAGCGCTTGAACTAGCTGTCCGCCTGCGCCTTGTTGGGACTGTCAGGCGCTGTTTCTGTCACCTCCTGCGGCGTGTCGGGATGCATCGTCGTGCGCAGCTCGACAATGGATTTCCCCAATCGGAAGGGCGCGGCAAAGCTGACGAGACACAGCGCCACGATCTGCAGAACAAGGATATGGGCGTTGGCCTGCAGATACTCCCATTCATCTTTCAGCTTGCTGACCTGCTCGATCAATTCGTCGTAGCTTTGGGCGAGGATCAAATAGTCCCCAGCAATCGCGGGGACTTTGCGGCGCATATTGTCGATGGCGGTTTGGGTTTCTTCATCCAGCGAGGTGAAGACCAGAAACTGTTCAATATCGAAGGCATCGGCTTTGGCAGCCATCTCCTCCATCTCATCCTTGTCTTGTCGTCCGAACAGGAAGTGCAAACCCTGCAGGGGGGCGACCTCATTCGTGACCGCGATGAAAAGGGGCAGATCGGTATTGCTGGCAGTTGAGGCCGACAGAAACTCGACCTTTTCGCACAAGACGCCGGTGTCGGGGTCATAGGCCGGGTCGCAAAACCGCAACCGGAACCGCGCCGCATCACGGTCAAAGGCCGAGGACGCCGCGTATGCCACGTCTATCTGCCGATCCAGCCGCGAGCTGTCGGATGTATAAAGCCCCGCTAGAACGGCTACCAGAGCGCCGATCCCGCCGAGGACCACCCAAACCAAATCGGCCAGCTTCCACGCCCTGTGCCCGGCTGGTTTACGAAACAGAAAGCCCGTTCCAACCGATCCGATCAGGAAGAATAGGATCAGCAGAGGCAATTGGTTTTCGGTCACAAAAGTCATGAGACAAGTTTAAGTGGTCCGCCCCCTCACGCAACAGCGATCACGCGCTGTTGTTTCGTCTTTCAGGATGACCATACTGGGCGGAAATAGGTGGGAGGTTTTTATGAAGAAGCATATTGTCCTGATCCACGGCGCGTTTGCCGGCCCTTGGTGTATGGAGGGTTACGCTGGTTTCTTCCGTGACCGTGGTTGGACGGTCCACACCCCGGCGCTGCGGTATCACGATGCGGACCCCAAGGCCGAGCCGGATCCGGGCCTGACCGACACAAGCGTCATGGACTATGCGGATGATATCGCTGCGTTGGTTGAAGGGCTCGACAGCAAACCCGTGCTACTGGGCCATGCCATTGCGGGGGTCGTGGCGCAACAGGTCGCCGCGCGCGGCCTGGCCAGCGCCATTGTTCTGATTAACCCTAACGCGGCCTGGGGCACTCTGCCCGAGACCGACGACGAACGCGCCGTGCCGCGTGCGTTGATGGAGGGTGGGGCCTTCTGGAAGCAGCCCATGCGGGTCGAATTCGACCTCATGGCCCCGTTCGCGCTGAATAAGCTGCCCGAGGCGCAACAACACGCGGTCTTCGATCGGCTCGGCCCGGAAAGCGGGCGCGTGATGTTCGAGATGTTCTTCTGGATGTTCGACGACCATCACGCGATGAAAGTGGACATCGATAAGGTCGACTGCCCCGTGCTGATCGTCTCCGGTACCGAGGACCGGGCCGTGAACCCCAGCACCTGCCACGCCCTAGCGGACCTCTACGGAGACCGTGCGACTTTCATGCCCGCCGAAAACCACGCACATTTCCTGTTCATGGAGCCAGGGTGGGAGGGACCAGCAGCGCAGATCGCGGACTGGCTGGACCAGAAGCTAGGGTAGGCACTGGATGCCTCTACCACTCCAGCCAGTCTGACTGTTTTCAAGTCGTATCGAGTGCCAATTGCGCGAGTAGGTCTAACTCTAGCACCTGAGGTCACGCACTGATCGTCTCGGCAACGTTCCAGCAATTCGGCGGCAAAGTCGAAGACGTCAGGATCGACCGGATTGTGACCTTCCCGAATGAGCCTTCGAGCTCGTGTACAAAAACCATGTGATGGCGCCTGAAATGACGCGCCTGCACCCGATAAAATACTCTCGAAACAGGGTCTGCTCCTTTCAGGGCCAATCTACTTCGTTCAGAATGGAGCTTGTATCGTCGCAGATTGGGGCTTCATTGTCAGACTGAGGTCCATCGGCCGCAATATACAGTCGTACCGGTTCGTCTCAAACACGGTCCTGTTTTGTCTGGGTGCTTGAAGATCAGAATGAGAATCGGAGGCATTGATAGGTGTTTGCGTTCGTTGCTATGCGCTAGGGTTCGATCCTTACTTTCATGCAGAGAACAAACCGGTCTTTCTGAGGCGCTTTTGGGTGTACCAAATGCGACTTGTAGACCCCTCAACAGTCTCAAGCAATCGATCCTACTTGAGGCATGTGCACAAAGGTGTCCTTGAGCGAGCATTCAGATCGTGCGAGCAGGGCAGGCTTTCTGCCCCGCCACAACAGAGAAAAATGAAGGGCGGTGTGGGGCAGGAATGCCGTGAGAGAATATGTCGCCTACAGCAGTATTCTGTGTTGCGAATAGCCCTTTAGTTGTTGGTCGAAAATGTGCTTTGTGGTCTCCACTTAAGCGTGCCGTCACTGTCTCGATGACAACGCAGCAGGCGCTCTTGTACGGTCGTGATCGTGTTGGTGACGGTGTTGTCGCCCACCATCAAAACGAAAGCGTCCTCGGAATAGGCCAAGCCTTCGTAATAGCAGAACCGGGTCTCGGCCCCATCCGGCATAGGTGATGCAAGGCTAAGCGTTTGCTGCGCGCTAGTCGTTGAGGCCAGCAGGGTTAGCGCCAGCCCGAGGGTGAGTGCTTTCATATCGTCCTCCCTTATTGGAAATCAGTTGGTCAAATGGGTCGTGGACGCTCGGAACCTCAGATGTCGTTCTTGGATAACGGACTGCATGTAAGTGTGAACGAGATCAACAGGTTAGGCAAGGGGATTGCGCGCGCCAGCAGAAATGTAGCTTTTCAAGGGCGGGAGCAGCTTAGCAGCGCGAGTGAGATAGGACACGCTCGCCATTCTATCCGATCGTTTGGACTCTCGTCGAAATTCACCTGTGGCGAACAGGGCACAAGCTCAATAGTTCTTGATCAGCCCTTCAATCTGCATCAAATCATAAAGGCACAATCTACGAGCAGCTTTACCGCGCTGTCGCAACAAGGGAAGTCAGTATGAAAACAGGCGCAAAGGGTGATACCTACTACGGCAAAACCGCCCGGAACTACGAAAAACGCCGGACCAAGCAGGAATGGTGGGGCGTGGAGCAGCGCGAAATGGCCAGCCTGCTTGATCTGCTTCCGGACGGTTTGCGCGTGTTGGATGTGCCTTTTGGTACGGGTCGCTTTGTGCCCTACTACCTGAAAAAGAGCTTCACCGTTCAGGGCCTCGATGCCTCCCACGAGATGCTGGCGACAGCCAAGGACATTCTGGGTGACGATTTCGCCAAATGCACGACCTCAACCGGCACTGCCATGTCGCTGGAGTTCGATGACGGCGCCTTTGACCTCGTTGTCAGCACCCGGTTCATTCGGGACATCATTGTAGCAAGTGACGCGAAAAAAGCGCTGGCGGAGTTTGCGCGGGTGACCCGGAAATATGCGATCATCCAACTGGGCGAAAACACGCGCGATCAAAGTGATCCGGTGGACCCAAATGTGGTGTTTGGCAGCCGGCTATCCGCTGCGGATAACGCCGAGATGCTGGCCTCTGTTGGCCTGAAGGTCGTCGAGAAACGTCTGGTGAAAAGCGACGAGAAGGAAAACTCTCACATCTATCACGTGCTGTGTGAAAAAGCCGCCTGATGATCGTTGAGATGGTAGGTCTTCCTGGCTCTGGGAAGACAACTCTGGCAAAGGCGGTGCGCACGGCGGGCAAGCGTGAGGGGGTGGATATCCTGCTGCCCTACGGCTCGGACCTCGAGACGCAGCTGAACCCTCGTACGCCGCGCTATGTGAAGCGCCACGGCCATCGTAGGCTTTTGTACAGCAGCATCCTGTTTGCCAATGACCACCCCGAACTTATCTCCTTTTGCAGACAGATGCGGCCTTCGGGGGCCGAGGCGGATGAGTTTTTGTTCTCCCTAAACGGCGCGCTCTACCAGAACGCTCGGGACAAGGGCGAGGGCGTGTACTTGTTTGACGAAAGCTTCCTTCAGCGTGGTGTGAACCTGCTGATGGACCAATCGCGGCTTGAGGCTTATCTGCCGCTTGTCCCTCTGCCGGATCTGGTCGTGCATCTGCACGTCGAGGCGCAAGTCGCCTTTGACCGTTGCATTGAACGTCGTGGAAGCGGTGACGATATCCGCGAGAAAGTGACCTCCAAATTCGGGGATGCAGGCCAATTCGAGCATCGTGCGGCATTGAACCAGTTCAGCGTTGATGCGGTTGAAGGGAGAGGGGCCGAGGTCCTGCAACTCGACGGAACAGAGGCCGTTGACCTCCTGGCGCAAGTCGTTGTCGAAGCGTGTCTGGCGAAATCAAACAGCTGATCGGATTGGGTTTGATGTCAGCAGACACCAGTTTTAGGCTGCTTTTCTTATTGCTGCACGCTACCCGACCAAGGCTTGATACATAGCATCATGAACGCGCCCGACTCACCCCTAAAGGCGGGCGCGATAAGTGTAGCTCTTTTGAATGGGTGTTTCCGCCCACCTGGAGTCACCCAAACGATAGGCGCGAGTACCGTGCCTTCGTCGGCGGTTGAGTGGATTTTAGTTAATTGAGTTTAGTTGGGGTGCTGACACTCACTCCAGAAACTCTGAAGTTTTGGTCAAAGCTTAAAATCAACCGGTATTCGAATATCAATTCATAGCGAGTCAGCGAAGAGAGCCAGGATGGACTAACTTCTCTATACTGCTCGATCGTCCAGCGGGCGGTTACTTGGTAAATCGGCTGAGTGTCAAAGCGCGGTCGGAAATTCTGGGACCATTGCCTATTCAAGCCACTAAATCGAAACTTTTGATACTGTAGCCATGTCAAGGTGCGGTCAGCGCTCCCTAGACTACTTGCAACACGAAAAACGCAAACCTCTGCACCTGATCCCGTTCCCACCCGCTCCCAATCCAATTCAAGTAAGTTTGGCTCTTCTTTTTCGCGCTCATTTTTTTCCAAACAACTCACAACGTCTGGATAGCGCCACAGAGCTAGTCTGTATCTCATCCATTGCGGATGCAGGTTATCTACAACTTTTCCTAAAAAAGGAAGGGATCGGTTTCTTGATTGGCTAAGTGATCATATTCAATAGTGCAGCTATTGTCGGTGCGGCAACTTTCCCAGAAACCGAGGGGGTTTTCTTCCTCAAGAATAATAAAACAGCTACAAACCCACACGAGTGACGATGCAACTGCCAATACCTGAGTGCGCTTAATATTCATTGACCTTACCGAAACGTAGCAAAGAGTATTTGGAAGCTCTGCTACCAATCTAAAAGTCCCAAAAATTGAAGCTAGTCGGAAATACCTTGCCAGCGGTAAGTGCTATCTATCTTGTTAAAAACGCGGGTAATTGTTCAACGAACAATCACGCCCGTTGATCAAACATCAAGCTCCTCCACAAACCGCGCGTTCTCCTGAATGTACTGGAACCGCAGTTCGGGTTTTTTGCCCATCAGTCGCTCGACCAGGTCGCCGGTCTCGCCGGGTTCGTCCTCGTCGATGGTGACGCGGATCAGTTTGCGCGAAGCGGGGTCCATCGTGGTCTCTTTCAGGTCCTTGGCGTCCATTTCGCCCAGACCTTTGAAGCGTGAGACGTCGATCTTGCCTTTGCCGCCCAGTCCTTTTTCCAGCCACTCGTCGCGCTCGGCCTCGTCCAGGCAATAGACGCGCTTGGCGCCCTGGGTCAGGCGGTAGAGGGGCGGGCAGGCCAGATACAGGTGACCCGCGTCGATCATGGGGCGCATCTGGGTGAAGAAGAACGTCATCAATAGCGAGGCAATATGCGCCCCGTCCACATCCGCATCGGTCATGATGATGATCTTGTCATAGCGCAGGTCATCGACGTTGAACTTGGTGCCAAGGCCCACACCCAGCGCTTGGGTCAGGTCGTTAATCTCGGCATTGGTGCCCAGTTTCGAACTGGCCGCGCCCAGCACGTTCAGGATTTTGCCGCGCAGTGGCAAAAGGGCCTGTGTTTTGCGGTCGCGCCCCATTTTGGCCGATCCACCCGCCGAGTCGCCCTCGACGATGAATAACTCGGTGCCATCGCGTGTTGAACTAGAGCAATCCACCAGTTTGCCGGGGAGACGAAGTTTCTTAGTGGCGGATTTGCGTTGTGTTTCCTTCTCGGCCCGTCGGCGCAGGCGTTCTTCGGCCCTCAGGATGAGGAAATCCAGAATCGCGCCGGCGGACTTCGTGTCAGCCGCCAGCCAGTTGTCGAAATGGTCGCGGACGGAGTTTTCGACCAGCCGCTGTGCTTCGACCGTAGCAAGGCGATCTTTGGTCTGGCCGACGAATTCGGGCTCGCTGATAAAACACGACACCAGCGCGCAGCCGCCGGTGATCAGATCATCGCGGGTGATCTGACCGGCTTTCTTGTTGTTGATCAGTTCCCCATAGGCCTTGATACCCTTAAGAACCGCGGCCCAGAAACCGGCGACATGGGTGCCGCCTTCGGGTGTGGGGACGGTGTTACAGTAGGACTGGATGAACCCGTCGCGCGAGGGCGTCCAGTTGATCGCCCATTCGACCTTGCCCGGCGTTCCGAATTTCTCATTGAAGTCCACGGTGCCCGCGAAGGGCTGCTCGGCATAGGTGGAGGAGCCGTTCATCGTCTCCTTCAGATAGTCCGACAGGCCGCCGGGGAAGTGGAACGTGGCCTCAGTTGGCGTTTCACCGTCATCGATGGCAGATTTCCAGCGGATTTCGACGCCCGAGAACAGGTAGGCCTTGGAGCGGATGGATTTGAACAGCCGCGCCGGTTTGAACTTGTGATGGCCGAAGATCTCGGCATCTGCGTGGAAGGTCACGGTCGTGCCGCGCCGGTTCGGGGCCGCGCCGACCTTTTCGACCGGACCCAGAGGAATCCCGCGCGAGAATCGCTGCTCGAACAGCGTTTTGTCTCGCGCCACCTGCACGACCATCGAATCCGATAAGGCGTTCACAACCGATGCACCCACGCCGTGCAGACCGCCCGAGGTCTGATAGGCTTTGCCCGAGAATTTACCACCCGCGTGCAGGGTGCACAGGATGACCTCAAGCGCGGATTTGTCGGGGAATTTGGGGTGCGGGTCGATCGGAATACCGCGCCCATTGTCGCGTACCGTCAGGGCGTAGTCCGCGTGCAACTCAACCTCGATCCGGTTGGCGTGACCAGCGACCGCCTCGTCCATCGAGTTGTCGAGGATCTCGGCGACCATGTGGTGCAGAGCGCGCTCATCCGTGCCACCGATATACATACCGGGGCGTTTTCGAACCGGCTCCAGCCCTTCAAGCACCTCGATAGAGGAGGCATCGTAGGTGGTGGTCGCGCTGGGCGTCAACAGATCGTCGGGCATCGGTGCTGCTCTTGTTTTTGAGTTTCCCCCATTATGGCAGGTGATGTGGGTCGGGGGAAGAGGGACCCGAGGTCTTGTGGATGGATTGCCTAAATGTCGGCGATTGGCATCCTACAAAGACAGCCAAAGCGCCCCATCCCTGTACCCGCCACGCACGGAGTATTCCGGTTGCAAAACCGCGCCAAACTCCTCGGCCCAGTCGCGGAAGCGGTCGTTTGATACGACGATTGCCCCATAATCTTTAGCAACTTGCAGCACCAGGGGGTCGGCGGGCGTGCCGCTGGGGGCCACCATGACGTGATCCTCGGGCAGGTTTAGCAGATCGGCAAGGGCGTTGTGGTGCAAGTAGCGGCCCTCGATCTTGTAGCCCACGTTAGCGTCGAAGACTACGCCGGGCGTTAGACCGGCGCCGGTCAGTTTCTCGACTACTTCTCGCACCGTTTCTATGCGAGGTTCGCCATCCTTCCAGTGCATGACATTCGATCCGTCGATAACGGCCCAGCTGCGTGGCTTGCGTTTAAGCCATCGTGCCAGGATAAAAAGCGAACTGGCCATGGCGCAAGGGGCAGTTAGCAAAAGCCAATCGATAGAAATCAGAGAGAGCGCGGCAAAGGCAGTTGCGGCGGAGGATAGAAGAAAAACAACAAGGAGAATACGCACGGTGGCCTCTGGCAAGGAATCGCGTCTAGGGTGAAGCATCTGGAGGGAGTTCAACCCTTTTGGAATCTGTTTTCAATAGCGGTTGATTGTTTGCCTCAAATGTAGCCAAGCTGTGTACGACCTAAAATGTTTAAGGAAAAAGGGGCCTCGTTTCAATGAGCTGGATCAAAACCGTGCCATTTCAGGAAGCGACCGGTAAGCTAAAAAAGTTGTATGATCGGGTGACTGGGCCCGACAATAATGTGGACAACATCATGATGGCGCATTCCCTGCGCCCGCATTCGATGGAAGGCCACATGACGCTGTACAAAAACGTGCTGCACCATTCGGCCAACACGATCCCCAAATGGTTTCTGGAGACGCTTGGTGTTTGGGTTAGTGCGTTGAACACCTGTTCTTATTGCGTCGAGCATCACTTCAACGGTCTGCAACGGCTACTGGCCGATCCGCCAAGGGGGGATGCGATCCGCGCGGCGATTGAGGTGGGCGATCCAGAGGTCGCGCCTTTGAACGCAGCGCAGATCGCAGCGATGCACTATGCGCGCAAGTTGACCGAGGCGCCCGGCGCCATGGTCGAGGCCGATGTCACAGCCCTGCGCGACACCGGGTGGGACGACGGAGAAATCCTCGAGATCAATCAGGTCTGCGCATATTTCAACTACGCCAACCGAACGGTTCTAGGCTTGGGCTGTTCGACTAAGGGGGACGTGCTGGGGCTGTCGCCTAGCAACTCGGACAATCCCGATGATTGGGGGCATCGCTAGGCTGCTCGTCTCGGAACCCCCGGTTTTTTCGTCGAAATTCGCTCCAATTTGATCCCAATCAACGCAGGATCTTGCGCTTTCTGCTAGCTCGTTCTCAAGACAAGAACAACAAGAGGACAGCTGAATGGAAACGACCGCCCAGAAGAAACCCGAAGCCGTTAACATCAAGGTAGTGCCCACACCTGCACCCGAACCGGCCGCGCCCAGCGCCGAGAAGATTCGGCACGCGTTCGAAAGCGGGAAGTACCCCTATGGTCGCAAGATGGCGCGCAAGGATTACGAGGCGCAGAAGGCCAAGTTGCAGGCCGAATTGCTGAAGGTTCAGCATTGGGCTCAGGATACGGGCCAGCGTTTCGTTTTGTTGTTCGAGGGTCGCGACGCTGCGGGAAAGGGCGGTACCATCAAGCGCTTCATGGAACACCTCAACCCGCGTCAGGCACGTGTTGTTGCGCTGAACAAGCCCACGTGGGAGGAGAAAGGCCAGTGGTATTACCAGCGCTACATTCAGGAACTGCCCACCGTTGGTGAAATGGTGTTCTACGACCGCTCCTGGTACAACCGCGCAGGTGTTGAGCGGGTGATGGGGTTCTGTGATCCTAGCGAGTATCTGGAATTCATGCGTCAAACCCCGGATTTGGAGCGGATGCTGGTGCGCTCGGGCATCAATCTCTACAAATACTGGTTCTCGGTCACGCAGGAAGAACAGCAGCGCCGCTTCAAGAGCCGCGAGACCGATCCGCTGAAGCAGTGGAAGCTGTCTCCCATCGACAAGGCCAGCCTGGACAAGTGGGATGACTATACCGAGGCGAAAGAGGCAATGTTCTTCTACACCGACACCGCAGACGCGCCCTGGACCGTTGTCAAATCCAACGACAAGAAACGCGCGCGCCTGAACTGCATGCGCCATTTCCTGTCGACGCTGGATTATCCGGACAAAGACGTCTCCATAGTTGATCAGCCTGATCCGCTGATCGTCGGTCAGGCGCATCATGTGATTCACCGCTCGGATCATATTCTGGGAACGGCGCTGCACCCGGACGCCAAATCCAACTAAAACGCAAAGTGGAAAGAAGCCGTTGAGTGCCAACCTGCAACGGCTTCTTCTTTCGGCGGGCATCTATCTAAAGTCTCACACTGAGTTTTTCTTTTCTGCCTTGATTTTGGGCAGGGCGCGGGCCTATGGCTGGCGAGATGACGAAAGTGATGACATATCCCGCCCATTTCCGGGCGATTGCTGTGCTTGGCCTGCCGCTGGTTGGCGGGCATTTGGCGCAGTTCGCAATCGGCCTGACCGATACAGTGATGCTCGGCTGGTACGGGGTTGAGGCCCTGGCCGCAGTGACACTGGCAAGCAGCTACTACTTTGTGTTGTTCCTATTTGGGGCCGGATTTGGCTGGGCCGTTATGCCCATGGTGGCGACGGCCGCCGCAGAAGAGGACGAGACCAGCATCCGCCGCTCGACCCGCATGGGCTTGTGGCTGTCACTGCTCTATGCCGCGCTGATGATGCCGCTGCTTTGGTGGTCCTATCCCATCCTGATTGCCCTGAAACAGGAGCCGCAGGTGGCGCAGACCGCCTCGGAATATCTTCGCGTTGCAGGATGGGGGCTGTTTCCTGCGCTGCTGGTGATGGTGCTGAAGTCTTATCTGGCCGCGTTGGAGCGTACTCAGATCGTGTTGTGGATCACCGTGATCGCCGCGGTCGTGAATGGCGTGACGAATTATGCATTGATCTTCGGCAATTGGGGCGCGCCCGAGCTTGGGGTCATGGGGGCAGCGATTGCATCCGTGGTGACACAGATCGTATCTCTGGTTGCGGTTATCATCTATGCGGTTCGGGTTTTGCCGGAGCACAGTCTGTTTCAACGCTTCTGGCGCCCGGATTGGGACATGTTTGGCCGGGTTCTGCGGCTGGGCGTTCCGATTGGCCTGACCACACTGGCCGAAGTCACTTTGTTTGCGACCTCGGCGATCATGATGGGGTGGCTGGGGCAGGTGCCGCTGGCGGCGCATGGGATTGCGCTCAACCTCGCTTCGGCGACTTTCATGGTGCATCTCGGCCTGTCAAACGCGGCGACCATTCGCGCGGGCAACGCGCTGGGCCGCCGCGACCGCGCGCATCTTGAGCGTGGCGCGATTGCGGTTACCGGCATGTCTCTGGTCGTGTCCGTGCTGACGATCATACTGTTCCTGACCTGTGCCGAGCCTCTGATCTCGTTGTTTATGGAGGCCGACAACGCGCAGCGCGGCGAAATTTTGGCGATTGGCACGGGCCTTCTGGCCATGGCGGCCCTGTTTCAGCTGGTCGATGGTGCGCAGGTGATCGCGCTGGGCCTGCTGCGCGGTTTGCAGGATGCACAAGTGCCGATGATCATGGCAGCCCTCAGCTATTGGGTGATCGGAATCCCGGCCTCTTATTACTTCGGCTTTGTGCAGGGCATGGACGGAATCGGCGTCTGGATGGGCCTTGTGCTCGGGCTGGCCTTTGCGGCGGTTCTGCTGATGGCGCGGTTCTGGATGCGATCTGTCCGCGAGGTGGGCGTACCGGCCGAGTAACCCTCAGCCGCCTTTCAGCCGGTCCGCTTTCTTGCGCACCAGAACCGAGCGCAGATCGTGCATCGCCATCAACAGCCGGTCGGTCACCTCTTCAAGCTGTTCTTCCGAGGCTTTGGACTGCGCCCATTGCGTGGTCAGGTTCAGGTAGTCGACGGCCCGGTGAATATCGTCGATATCGCGCTGGGCCAGCAGGGCCTTGCGCGCATCCATCCATCGGGCGATCTCGGCCTTGTCGGCCTCGGTCAGGCTGCGTTGACCATGCGGTTTGACCTCGCCATTGCGGATGTTGATGACCGCGATCTGATCCATCTCGATCCGCTGCTGCCGGTTCTCGGTGTCGATCCTGAAAACCACGGCCCCGTTTTCTCGGACGCGGAAATAATACTCTGGCAGCTCTGCGGTCATGCGTGGCTCCGGCTTAGGTCAAAGAGGCACAAAAACGCTGGATACGCGTGCAGGCTTCGGTCAATGCCTCGTCCGACGTTGCGTAGCTGACCCGGAAGTTAGGCGACAGGCCAAAGGCTGCACCAAAGACGACGGCAACGTCGTGTTCTTCCAGCAGAGCGGTGGCAAACGCCTCATCCGAGTCGATCACCGTGCCTTGCGGTGTGGTCTTGCCAATCAGACCCGCGATTGAGGGGTAGACATAAAACGCGCCCTCGGGCGTCGGGCAGGTGATTCCGTCGATGGCGTTCAACATGCCGACGACCAGATCGCGACGCCGTTTGAACGTCTCATTGTTGGGGACCAGAAAGTCCTGCGTGCCGTTCAACGCCTCTACCGCCGCCCATTGACTGACCGAGCAAGGGTTCGACGTGGACTGGGACTGGATCTTGCGCATGGCGGCAATGATCTCGACCGGACCGGCGGCATAGCCGATCCGCCAGCCGGTCATCGCATAGGCTTTGGAGACGCCGTTGCAGGTCAGCGTGCGATCAAAGAGGCCGGGCTCAACTTCGGCCGGGGTGCAGAACTCAAACCCGTCATAGGCGAGGTGTTCATACATATCGTCCGACATGATCCAGAGATGCGGGTGGCGCATCAGAACGTCGGTCAGCGCTTTCAATTCGTCCCGGCTATAGCCCGCGCCTGTGGGATTCGATGGCGAGTTGAAGATGAACCATTTGGTTTTCGGCGTGATCGCAGCTTCAAGCTGCTCGGGGGTCAGCTTGAAGCTGTTCTCCAACGTGGTCTCGACCACAACAGGCGTTCCGCCCGCCAGCAGGACCATATCGGGATAGCTGACCCAATAAGGCGCGGGGATCAAAACCTCATCGCCCTCGTTCATCGTTGCCATCAACGCGTTATAGAGCGTCTGCTTGCCGCCCGTTCCGACCGAGATCTGCGCGGGCGTATAGTCCAGCCCGTGATCGCGCTTCATCTTGGCACAAGCCGCCTGTTTCAACTCGGCAATGCCATCGGGCGCGGTGTATTTCGTCTTGCCTGCCGCAATGGCCGCAACGGCTGCATCCTTGATGTTTTGCGGTGTATCGAAATCCGGCTCACCCGCGCTGAGGGCGATGATATCGCGCCCGGCGGCTTTCAACTCGGCCGCTTTTGCGGTCATCGCGACGGTCGGAGAGGGTTTTACGCGTGACAATGTCGCAGACAGGAAACTCATGAGCGGCCTCGGTTTGTATGTTCAACTTGTCTGTCATAGGGTGCGCCCGATTGACGATCAAGCTGTATGACACACCAGAATTGGAGACCCCGATGAACGACGAAACCGACTGGTACGGACCGGATGCTGCAACGTTCGGAGACAGACTGGCCGGGGCGCGCGAAGCAGCGGGGATGACGCAGGCACAATTGGCGCGTCGTCTGGGTGTCAAGAAGGCGACGATCGCGGCGTGGGAGAACGACCTGTCCGAACCGCGCGCCAATCGCTTGTCGATGATGGCAGGCATGATCAACGTCTCGATCATGTGGCTGCTGACCGGTGAAGGCGAAGGCATGGAGGCCCCCGTTGAAGAAGGCGAAGCCAGTCTGGAACTGGCAGGCGCGGTTGCCGAATTGCGTGCCATTCGTGGCGAGATGCGGGCCAGCGCAGAGCGGGCCGCCCGCTTGGAAAAGAAACTGCGTTTGATGCTGGAGCTGGACAAGAATGACTGAAACACGCGAGGTCCGGATCAAACGCCTGCAGATGCGCTCCATGCGGCGGGGGATCAAAGAGATGGATCTGATCCTATCGGCTTATGCAGAACGCAACCTCAACACGATGGATGCGGCTGGGCTGGACTTGTATGACGCGCTTCTGAAGGAAAACGATCAGGACCTGTATCAATGGGTCACTGGGCAGGTGAATACGCCTGATCCATTCGCTGATCTGATCGCAGATATCGCGCAAACGTTTCAGAAATAAAGCAAATAAGACTTAACCGATTTTTCGGAAATTCAGGTCATCGTGTCTGAAACGACACGGCTGAATCGGAGGGTCGGATGAGTATGGAAATGCAGGTCTCTGCGTCGGGGGCCAAAGGCTTCATGACCAGTTATCTTGAGGCGCTTGCGTTGGTCGAGCGTTTGCATCGTCTGTTGCTGGATGTCATCAAGGATGAGTTCGAACGGGTGGGCGTGCTGGAAATCAACGCGGTTCAGGCGCTTTTGCTGTTCAACATCGGTGATCATGAGGTGACCGCAGGTGAACTGAAAAGCCGCGGCTACTATCAGGGCAGCAATGTCAGCTATAACCTCAAGAAACTAGTTGAGATGGGGTATATGCATCACCAGCGCTGCGAGATTGACCGGCGCTCTGTCCGCGTTCGTCTGACGCCACAGGGGCGCGAGATTCGCGATATCGTGTCCGAGCTGTTCCAGCGCCATGCCGAAGGGTTACAGAACCGCGGCGTTCTGGGGTCGGAAGGGATCGAGGATATCACCACTTCGCTGCGTCGGGTCGAACGCTATTGGACGGACCAGATTCGTTATATCTACTGATCAGAGGCTTGGGATAGGATGATCCCCTGCAGCTCTCGGATCAGTTTGCGCGTCATGGCATCCTCATAGGCCTCAAAACCCAGTGCGACCTCGACAAACGCATCGGGGCCAAGGATGACCCAGGCGTTGTAGTAAGCTGACAGCTCTCCAATCTGGACATCCCGTTGGTCGCCATAGTTGGAGTCGTCGACACCGATCACCAAACCGTTGATGGTGATGCCGTTGTCCTGCAGCAGCGCCTTGGCTGCGCGTGGGTGGAGACCGAGATTGTGTTTCCCATCTCCGGACAAATCCAAAGTGCGCTTCCAACACTCCGGTTTTTGATTCAAGAGGTCCGCGCCAAACAGCATCGCATTGCCCACGGCTGTGCCTTGCGGCGCGGCGCTGCGGGTCACGTCTCCCAGTCTCGCCGCGATCCTGCCTAGATCAGATTCGGTGCGGATTTCGGTCCATTTTACAAGCACGCGCTGATGGCCGGGTTCGCTCCATTCGAACACCGCAAGGCGAACGGGAAATGCGAGGTTTGCCAAAATGATCTTGCGGATTTCAGGGCGCCGCAACGCAGCAGCCAAACCATCGATCTGCAACCTGTACTCGTGAACGTCGACAGAGCCGGACACATCCAACCCAAGCGCCAGAGCTTGACGGCATTGCGCCGAAACGGATCCTGCCAGAAGGCAACAAACAAGCGCGAGCAACCGTGTCATCTATGGCCTGTTTCTTGCAGAGATCCCAATTGTAGGCCGCTCAATTCTCGTTCCAGCTTGCGGCGCATGGCACGCTCAAAGTCTTCAAACCCCTGCGCGAATTCAAGAAAAGCACCCGGTCCATGCAGGACGTTTTCTTCGAAGAAAGGAACCAGAAACAACTCGCCCTCGAAATCGGCGGCATTGATCACCAACCCGTTCACCGTGACAGCATCGAAGGGAAAATGTTTGTAGGCGATTTTAGGGCCATAGCCATCATTGTTCGCTCCGTCTCCGGAAAGATCGATGGTTTGAAACAGACAGTCCGGACCATCCTGCAACATGGTAGCCCCGTAAGCCAGCGCATGCCCCATCGCGGTGGCAGACCCGGAATCCGAACGCTCGGACTGGCTGATCCGGGTTGCCGCGGCCAGCAAGTCGCCTTCGTTTTCAATCATCTTCCACGGCAAGACGACATGCTGGGTGGATCGGCCGCTCCATTCATAAACGGCCAGCGCAACAGGAGCGGGAGACGAGAAAAAAGCGGCCTGAACCTCGGGCGCGAGCATCGCGGCGGCAAGGCCCTGACGTTGCAGTGCATCCTCGGCCTGATCTACGGAGACCGAGATATCCAGCGCCAGCAAAAGGGCCAACCGGCAGCCCTCGGCCTGCGCGGGGCTGGCCAACGCGGCCAACCCCAGTGCTGTCAAAGTGCGGATCACCAGTGCCCGGTACTCTCCATGCTGCTCCATGGCTCGGCGGGCTCGAGTGCGTCACCGTTCTGCAGCAGCTCGACAGAGATGTTGTCGGGCGAGCGAATGAACGCCATCCGACCGTCGCGAGGCGGGCGGTTGATCACGATGCCATTGTCCTGCAGGTGCTGGCAGGTCTCGTAGATGTTGTCGACGCCATAGGCGAGATGACCGAAATGACGACTGTCACTCGGCAGCGCATCGTCACCGTCCCAGTTATAGGTCAGCTCAAGCGGGCGATCCTCCTGCCCGGGAGGGGCCATGAAGATCAGCGTGAACCGGCCTTGTTCACTTTCGTGGCGGCGCGTTTCCTTCAGGCCTAGCAGCTCATAGAACGCCATTGATTTCTCAAGATCCTTCACGCGGACCATGGTGTGCAAGTATCTCAGCCCCATCTTGGCCTTCCTCCTTTTCTTCGCTTGGTGCGCAGCTTAGCGCGGTTGCGCGAGGTGTCGAGAGGGGCTGGGAACACGATTTCGAACTTCGCGGCGCTTACGGCAGATATCGCGGTTCCAGTGGTGGAGTTGACGATATATAGTGGGTGTCGACTCATTCTTGGAAAGGATAATTTCATGCCTCTGTCTGCCGACCAACTGGCCGAGATCGAAGCGCAGCGCGCGCAATCGCATCCAACTCGCCGCGTTGTAGCACCGGGCATGGAAGACCACCTTTACACGGCCCATCAGGTGCTGGACCACGGTTTTGTCCGGGTCATCGACTATATGGGCGACGATGCAGCCATTTGTCAGGCGGCGCGTGTATCCTACGGCAAAGGCACCAAATCCGTGCAAAATGATGAGGGCCTGATCCGCTATCTGATGCGTCACTGGCATTCGACGCCGTTTGAGATGTGCGAGATCAAGCTGCATGTAAAGCTGCCGGTTTTCGTCGCGCGCCAGTGGATTCGCCACCGGACCGCCAATGTGAACGAATACTCGGCGCGCTATTCGATTCTCGACCGTGAGTTCTATATTCCCGCCCCTGACCACGTGGCCGCGCAGTCCGAGGTCAACAACCAGGGACGCGGGTCCGCATTGGAAGGGGAAGAGGCCGCGCGTGTACTGGAAATCCTCAAGGCCGACAGCGCCCGCTGCTATGACAATTATGAGGCGATGATCAATCAGGACGGGCAACAAGGTTTGGCGCGCGAGCTGGCACGGATGAACCTGCCTGCAAACATCTACACGCAGTGGTATTGGAAGGTGGACCTGCACAATCTGTTCCACTTCCTGCGTCTGCGCGCTGACCCGCATGCCCAGTACGAGATCCGCGTCTATGCCGATATGATGTGCAAGATCGTCGTCGATTGGGTGCCCTTCGCCTATAAGGCTTTCGAGGACTACCGATTGGGTGCCGTCAACCTCTCGGCCCAAATGGTCGACAGCCTGCGCCGGATGTTGGCAGGTGAGACTGTGACCCAGGAGAACTCGGGCATGACGGCGCGAGAATGGCGTGAGTTCGAGGATGTAATCCGCAAGGATTGAGCCTCAGAAGCATATCTTTTGTATATACGTTTTGTCATGAAGCTGTTACATTGGCTTCATGACTTATCTGTTTCGCCTGATCCCACTGTGTCTTGTGCTGGCGTCACCTGCGCAGGCAAAATCACCTATAGCCGAAATACTGTGTGAAGCGACCCCTAGGCTCCAAGAGAAACTGACCCGCCAATTCGGCGCCGAACGCGTGGCAACCGGCATGCGCGGGCCCGAGCAGATCATGGAGGTCTGGAGCAGCGACCGCGGCGACTGGACCATGGTCGTTACCTACGCGACAGGAACGTCCTGCATCGTGGCAATGGGCGAAGACTGGCATGCCCGCACCAACGAGAAATCGACACGTGGGTAACGCCGATTTCTAGAGAATATTTGGCTGACGGCCTGAAATTGGCCGTCAGCCTTGATTGGAAACACCCCACATCTGGCGGGGTGGAGGTTACAACGGCTTCAAATCAGCTGCCATCTGGCGGCCGTCACGCCCGTCCTGCAACTCGTACGAGACTTTCTGATTGTCTGCGAGTCCGGTGAGGCCGGATCGTTCTACGGCCGAGATATGAACAAACACATCTTTGCCCCCCTCATCAGGGGCAATAAACCCATAGCCTTTGGTAGTGTTAAACCATTTCACGGTGCCGGTTGGCATGTCCCGTGTCTCCTTCTACTTGCGCATTGTCCCACAAATTGGTGGGGGCTGTGTCGACGTCATGGCGTATCGGGCTGATTTCTGGGTCAGATACAGTCCGAAACGCACGTTTCGTCTTTTTCAACATTGCACGGTGAAGTAAAAAATCAAGAAATACCGCTGGGAACCAACCAGTTTGCATAAAAAAGTTACAAATGCAGGAGCAGCCCAAAAATGCGCCTTTATGGTTTGAAAAACTGCGATACGTGCCGTAAGGCGCTGAAATCGCTGCCAGAAGCGAATCTCGTGGATGTAAGAGCAGACGGAATTCCGGCTGAGACCTTGTCGCAAGCTTTTGCCAACTTCGGCGAGGCTTTGCTCAACACCCGGTCAACAACCTGGCGTGGATTGGACGATACCGAGCGCGCGCGGCCGCCGTTGGAGTTGCTGGCCGATCACCCGACGCTGATGAAGCGCCCTCTGATCGAAAATGAAGGAGAGTTGTTTCTGGGCTGGACCGCTGAAACGCGGTCCTCTCTTGGTGTTGCGTAGCCGCGTACCTATCTGCTGATACGAACTGTAAGGGAAGTTACATGCGAAACGCTGCCATGATTTTGGGCGTCATCGCCGGTTTGATCGGTATGATTGTCGGGTTTTTCGGATATGGCTATGTCGAAGCCATCAAGCATTTTGGCGATATCGAAGGGATTGCCGAGCAGGTGGATAACCCCGACCTGATTCAGGCGGCCTCGATCCTTGCGCCTTTGTTGGCGATTGCGGGCGGGGCCATGGCCCATGCGCGGGCGTTGATTGCAGGGATTTTGTTGTTGGCCTCGGCTGCTGGGATGTACTACGCGTTCGGTTTCGGCGTCTTCACCATGTTCCCGATTGCCTTTGCCGCGGTAGCCGGGGTGCTCGGGCTCGCCGCGGGAAAACCGGACGAACCCAAGGCTCATTTCTGAGTTATTTCAGGCGCAGGATGCGATCCAGGGACAGCGGGCCTGCGCCATTAATAACCATCACCAGGAACAGGAAGGTCCACATGGTGCGCTGATCCACCAGGTCAGGCGCAGCATTAAACAGGCTACCAAGTTTCACGCCATGGCCGGTCACGTCAACAATGGTCTGCACCCAGACAAATCCGATCATTGCAACTGCAGCCAGACGTGTGAACAGGCCGACCAGCAGCAGTGCGGGCAGGACGAACTCGGCAACGGTGCCAAGGAAGATCACGATACGCTGGAAGAACGTCATCTGCGTGACGTCCCACAGCACGGCTTCGGCGGCTTTCGGAAAGATTTGCCCAAATGCACCACTGGATGGCGAGAAGATCGACCCATCAATCTTCAGCATCGCCGAGTTCCAGTAATAGACCAGCAGTACAGCAATAAACACGAGCCGGGCGAGGGTCGGCGTCAGCCAACCGGACGCATGGTCCACCTTTCCCAAAACGGAGTTGTGGATTGAGATGATCGCAGTCATGACTCCAGCCTTTCGATAGTCACAGAGGTTATTGCACCGCCTTGCAAAAGCAGTGCCAGAGTGGTTCCAAGATCAAAGTCAGGCGTGTCAGCAGCGGTTTTTTCGAACGCGCTGCCGATGGTGTCGCCCGCTTGCATATGTGCGATCCAGCCTGCTCCGCCTTTGGGCAGAAGATGCGGCGCGGGATCAAATTCGGGGCGGGTGACCAGAACGTCCTCGGTCTGAGCGACCGGTTTTGGGGCGTCTGCTTCCGAATTGTAGCGCCAGATCGCGTGGATCGGCCAATCCGACCGGATCACCCGCATCGCCGGGGCAAAACTCAGCCGCGCGCGCATCACGTCTTCGGGGGGAACGGCCAGCGCATCGGCGGGCGCAGGCGTGCTGTCTGCCGCGTGGTAGGAGTGGCGCAGGGCAAGTTCCAGCCGCGCCATGTCGGCAAGGTAACCCAGATGGGACAGTTGAGGCATTCCGGCGACAAAGGCGGGAAACGCCTCACCATAGAACATCATCAACGGGGATGTGGGCGGGTGCTGGCGCAGGAAAATGCCCGAAAGGCCGTCCATGTTCTGCGATCCCAGCAGCTTGGTGATCACGGGAAAGGCCTGCTGCATAGCCTCGGTCAGTGAGACAGCGACATTGTTGCGATAGACGCTGAACCGACGGCCAGCGGGTTGGTTTTCGGAATCCAGCAACCCCTCCGGGACTGGGGCAGAGGCGTCCAGAAGCGCGGCGCGGAACTGGGTTTGCGACACGCTCATGCCGGGATCCGCTCCAGTGCCGCCTGGGCGCGCACGGCCTCGTCCCGCAGGACCGGCCAGTCGGGGACATCCGTGTCCCACTCGACCAAGAGAGGCTTCGGCCCGGACCGATCCAGAACATAGTCCAAAAGCGCCCAGACCGGATCAACGACCTCGCGCCCGTGGCTGTCGATCAGCAGAGGTTTGCCGTGGTCGTCTTCGTCTTCATCGTGACCGCCGAGGTGAATCTCACCAACCTTTTCAAGCGGGTAGGCGTCGATATAGCCCTGAGGCGAGAAGTCCAGATTTGTAGCTGAGACAAAGACGTTGTTCACGTCCAGCAACAGCCCGCATCCGGTTCTGTTCGAAACTTCGCGTAAGAAATCGGGCTCGGACCAGGTGCTTTCCTCGAACGCCAGATAGCTGGAGGGGTTTTCGAGCAGCATTTGCCGTCCGACGACCTCTTGCACCTGATCGATATGATCGCAGATCCGGGTCAAAGTGGCATCGGTATAGGGCAGGGGCAGAAGGTCGTTCAGGAAGTAGCTGTCATGAGTCGACCAAGCCAGATGCTCAGAGAAGCTGGCCGGGTTCAGCCAGCCGACCAGATGTTTCAATCGCGCCAGATGGTCGGCATCCAGCGGGCCTTCGCCGCCGATGGACAGGCCAACACCGTGGACAGAGATTGGGAATTGTTCTGACAGATGGCGCAGTTGCGCCAAAGGGCGGCCCCCGTCGCCCATGTAATTCTCGGCATGGATTTCCAGCCATGCGACGGGCTGCGCGTGTTCAAGGATCTGTGCAAAGTGCTGGGGTTTGTACCCAACACCCGGCGCTGCGGGTAGTCGGTTCGACCTGAGTGCGTCGTCCAGCATGTGTCAGTTCCCTATGATCAGGTGAAAAGGGGCGGGCGAATTGGCCCGCCCCTTGGATCTCGTATGGCAGATATTATGCCGGCAGGTCGCGGTTCAGCTCTTCCAGCGAACCTTTGCGCGGGGTGCCGTCTGCCTGTGCAGGCAGTTCGATATCGGCGCAGGTGCCTGCATCAACCAGAGTCCAGGCGTTGCCCTGATAGTCAACGGTCGAGGTGCCCGCGCATGTGGTGCCGGGGCCTGCGGCGCAATCGTTCTGACCGGCCAGCGAAACGCCATAGCATTTCTCTTTCGCTTGTGCGGAGGCGGTGGTTGCTGCGCCCGAAACGGCGGCTGCGACTGCTGTTGCGATAACCAGGGATTTGGCTGTGTTCGACATCTCGGTAATCCTTTTGATGACTGCGTATGTCTGCTTGTGACAATGACAAAGGTAGCGACTAGTGAGCCACAGTTAAATTCACGAGGCCGTGTCTCACAAGCGCGTCAGGCATTGTCATGCCCTCTTGCAGGTTAACAAATTGTTTTTGAATTGAAAAATGGAAAATGTTTCAATCCGGCCCCGATTTCAGGGCCGGATGAGGGGTCAGAAACTGACTTATGTTACAGCAGGTCCGGAGGAGTGGCTGCCTTGGACAGCTCATTTGTTACAGTCTCAAGAGATTGAACCTGCGTTTGTTTTTCGCCCAGTCGGCGGACACTTACAGTGCGCTCATCCACCTCGCGGTGACCCACGGCCAGAATGACCGGAACCTTGCCGACCGAGTGCTCGCGGACCTTGTAGTTGATCTTTTCGTTGCGGATATCCGCCTCGGCCCGGACACCAGCGGAGCGGAGCGTTTCAACAACCTCGGCCACATAGTCATCCGCATCCGAGGTGATCGAGGCCACAACGACCTGCCGCGGCGCCAGCCAGAACGGCAACTTGCCCGCGTGTTCTTCGATCAGAATGCCGATGAACCGTTCGAACGACCCAAGGCAGGCCCTGTGCAGCATGTAGGGGCGATGCTTGGACCCGTCAGCGCCGATGAAATTCGCATCCAGACGCTCGGGCAGGTTAGGGTCGACCTGAAGCGTGCCGCATTGCCAATTCCGGCCGATGGCATCTGTCAGAGTGAACTCCAGCTTCGGACCGTAGAATGCGCCCTCGCCTTCCAAGACCTCGTACTCATACCCAGCGGCCTTGCAGGCATCGCCCAAAGCTTTCTCGACGAAATCCCAGCTTTCATCGCTGCCGATCCGCTTTTCCGGGCGGGTGGACAGTTTGATGGTCCAGTCGTGGAAGCCAAGGTCGGCGTAGACCTTCGACAGGAAAGCAATGAACTTTGCGGTCTCGGATTCGATCTGATCCTCGGCGCAGAAGATGTGACCGTCGTCCTGAGTAAAGCCGCGCACCCGCATGATCCCGTGCAGCGCGCCCGAGGGCTCATACCGCGCGCAGGAGCCGAACTCTGCCATGCGCAGCGGCAGATCACGATAGGATTTCAGGCCCTGATTGAACACCTGCACGTGGCAAGGGCAGTTCATTGGCTTCAGCGCGTTGATCGCCTTTTCGCGGGCATGCTCTTCGTCGACTTCGACGATGAACATGTTCTCCTGGTACTTGTCCCAGTGACCCGAGGCTTCCCAAAGTTTGCGGTCGACGACCTGTGGGGTGTTGACCTCGACATAGCCGTCACGGTCCTGCATCCGGCGCATGTAGTCCTGCAGGGTGGTGTAGATTTTCCAGCCGTTGGGATGCCAGAACACCTGACCCGGAGCCTCTTCTTGCATGTGATACAGGTTCATCTCGCGGCCCAGCTTGCGGTGGTCGCGCTTGGCGGCCTCCTCCAGCATGTTCAGGTGCGCTTTGAGCTTTTCCTTGCCCGTGAACGCTACGCCATAGATGCGCTGCAACATCGCGCGGTCGCTGTCGCCACGCCAATAGGCGCCCGCAATGCTCATCAGCTTGAAGGCGTCGCCCGGCAGTTGACCGGTGTGCTGCAGGTGCGGGCCGCGGCACAGATCCTGCCAGTGGCCGTGCCAGTACATGCGCAGTGGCTCATCACCCGGAATGGCTTCGATCAGCTCGACCTTATAGGGCTCATTGTTGGCCTTGTAGAATTCGATCGCGCGGTCGCGATCCCAGACCTCGGTGGTGACGGGGTCGCGCTTGTTGATGATCTCTTTCATCTTTTTCTCGATGAGGCCGAGATCTTCGGGCGTGAATGGCTCTTCGCGGTCAAAGTCATAGTACCAGCCGTTTTCGATAACGGGGCCGATGGTGACTTTGGTCGCGGGCCAGATTTCCTGCACGGCGCGGGCCATGACATGCGCCAGATCGTGGCGGATCAGCTCATTGGCCTGATCTTCATCCTTCATGGTGTGGATGGCGATTTGGGCATCTGCTTCGATGGGCCATTGCAAATCCCAATGCTTGCCGTCGACCGTGGCCGATATCGCCCTTTTCGCCAGCGAAGTTGAGATGTCGGCAGCCACCTGCGCAGGCGTTATGCCTGCGTCATAGGAACGTGCATTGCCATCGGGAAAAGTGAGAGAGACGGATTTTGAATCCAGGGCCATATCGGCTCTCCTCGTCGGTTCGGCGCCCACTGAACGCCCGGTTGCGGGTTATTTGCGTCTGGCTGCTTTGGCAGGTGGTTGTACTTGTGTCAAGTGGCTGGAGCGAGGGGCCAGCCCCTCGCGCTCCCCGAGGTATTTTTAGCCAGATGAAGGAGGATCACGGAATTGCACTTGGGCGGGGGGCGTGCATGATGTCAGGAAAGCAAAGAGGGCTTCATGGCAGCAACAGATTTTTTGGAAACGGCGCAGGGGCGGCGGTTGGCGTATCACAAGAGCGAAGGGGCCGGTCCGACCATTGTTTTTCTGGGCGGTTTGAAATCGGATATGGAGGGCACCAAGGCCGTTCATCTTGAGGCTTGGTCGAAGGCACGGGGGCAGGCGTTCTTGCGGTTTGACTATTCCGGGCATGGAGAAAGCTCTGAGGCGTTCACAGACGGCTGCATTGGAGATTGGCACGAAGACACGCTGGCAGCGGTGGGTGCCTTGACCGAGGGGCCTTTGGTGGTCGTTGGGTCCTCGATGGGCGGTTGGCAGGCGCTGCTGCTGGCAAAGGCGTTGCCGGAGCGAATTGTTGGCATGGTGACCATCGCGGCAGCCCCGGATTTTACCGAGGACGGCTATTGGGCGTCCTTCTCAGATGCGCAGAAGGCAGCGCTGGAGGAGGTTGGGCATGTGGAATTGCCCTCGGACTATATGGAGCCTTACATCATCACAAAGCGTATGATCGAGGATGGTCGGCAGCGTCTGGTTCTGCGGGACGCGTTGGATCTGCCGTTTCCCGTGCGTTTTTTGCAGGGTACGGCTGATACGGCGGTGTCGACTGAAACAGCCGTTCGCCTATTGGAGCATGCGACTGGCCCGGATATGCGATTGTTGCTGGTAAAGGATGCGGATCATCGGTTCTCGGACGGGCCATGCCTTGGTTTGATCGAGAACGCCGTGCTTGACGTTCTGGGGGATGGGTAATGCGTTGGTTCGGATGGGTGCTGGGGCGAATTCTACTGGCGCTGATCGTCGTCGGGGGCCTGATCTATTGGTTCGGGCCGCGGGAAGAGGTAAACTTGGCCCCCGATTTCGACCCCCGCAAGTTTGGCGAAGGTGTTCAGATCTATTTTGAAAGCACGGAATCCGCCTTTGACGATATCGTCCCCGGTGTCGAAAAGCGTGTGATCTGGCAGGACGGGTTCAAAGAGCGGCGGACGCCCTATTCGGTGCTGTATGTCCATGGCTTCTCGGCCAGTTCAGAAGAGATCCGTCCCGTGCCTGATATGGTCGCTGACGCTCTGGGGGCCAATCTGGTATATGCACGCTTGCAAGGACATGGGCGCAGTGGGGCCGCGATGGGCGATGCGACCGCCTCTGGCTGGATGCAGGACATGGCCGAGGGGCTGGCGGCGGCCAAGGCCGTTGGGGAAAAGGTCGTGGTCATTTCGACATCGACCGGCGGCACGCTGGCGGCGGCGGCGGCTTTGAACCCGGCACTCAGCGAAGATGTCGCGGCAATGGTGTTTGTGTCGCCGAATTTCGGAGTGAATTCGACAGGGGCGTTCATACCCGGTCTGCCGTGGGCGCGGGATTGGTTGCCATTGTTGATGGGGCCGGAACGAGATGTATCCGGGCCGGATCCAGAAAAGAACAAGTACTGGACTTCGGTTTACCCGTGGGAGGCCGTGGTGCCGATGACAGTTCTGGTCGAAACGGTCTACGGTCTTGATTTCTCGCAAGCTTTGATGCCAGCGCTGTTCTGGTTTTCGGATGATGATCAGGTCGTGCGCCCGGACAAGACCCACAAGGTGGCCGAGGCCTGGGGTGCGCCAGCAACGGTTGAGCTTGTCACGATGGGGCCTGAAGATGATCCGATGTCGCATGTGATTGCCGGTCGCCTGATGTCACCGAACCAGACAGAGCCGACGGTGAATGGGATATTGGCGTGGTTGAAAACGCAGGGGATCGAATGACCCCTCCTTCAAGAGCATAGAGATGCGCAAGCCGGGCAGCATGTGGAGCCTTGAGACGCTGGGTCGTGTGCGTCTGTCCCGGCATTTCTTCATGCGCGATTTCCTGTACTCCGAGATCGGGAATTTCCATCAAAAACAGAACCTGCCTGAGAACCCGGATCTGGCCATCGAAACCGGCAGCGCCTTTTGCCAAACCTTGCTGGACCCGCTGGAGGAGACCTTTGGCCGGGTCGCAGTGCGCTCGGGCTATCGGTCACCGTCCTTGAATGCCTTTGGCAACGAAAACCGGCTGAACTGCGCGCGTAATGACAATCCGTTGGAGTGCCATGTCTGGGACTGGGGGCAGGGTGAGGCGCGAGTCGCTGGCGCGTCTGTCGTGATCCCCTGGTTTGCGGATCGCTACGCGCAGGGGCGGGACTGGCGCGATCTGGCGTGGTGGATGCATGATCATCTTGACTACTCCGAGATCTGGTTTTTCCCGAAACTCTGCGCGTTCAATCTGGTTTGGCGCCCCAGGCCTCAGCGTCGGATCGACAGTTACATCGCGCCCAAAGGCTGCCTTTTGCGACCGGGTGCCGAGCCAGCCGAAACCCTTGCTGCCCGTCAGAAACGCTATGCTGATTTCCCGCAGTTCCGTGGAATCGCCTATCCTTAAAGATTCACTTGCTGGGCTGATCCAAACCTTCCATCCTGATGAGAAGGAACGACTCGGATAACCGAGCAGAAGGAGGCCCCACGTGATTGAGCCGCTGGTGTTGTTGCCGGGTTTGATGTGCGATGCTCGGCTGTTTCATCCCCAAATTGATGCGTTTTCGCGCCGCCGCGCCGTGGTCGTCTCGGCGATCAGCCGGGGGGAACGGATCGAAGAGATCGCTTCGGATCTTCTGGATCAGCTGCCTCATCGGTTCGCGCTGGCTGGGCATGGGCTGGGCGGCGTGGTGGCGTTGGACCTTATTCGCCGCGCCCCGGATCGGGTGTCGCGCCTGTGCCTGATCTCGACCGATGCGCAGGCCGACACACCGCAGATCGCGGCCGCACGGGAGGATCTGATCATCGGCGCGCAGGCCGGTCGGCTTGAAGAGGTGATGCGGCAGGTTGTGGGGTCGGACACTCTGGCGCCGGGAACGCAGCGCATCCCTGTGTTGAATGACCTACTGGCGATGGCGCTGGATTTAGGCCCGGAGGTGTTTGTGACCCAGATGCGTGCGCTACAGAGGCGCGCGGATCAGCAGGGCACGCTGCGCCGGATCAAAGCGCCCAGCCTGATCCTGTGTGGAAAGCATGACCGGCTGACGCCCGAGCGCAAGCATGCCTTTATGGCGGACATGATCCCAAATGCGGTGATGCACACAATTGATGCGGCCGGATATCTGCCAACTCTGGAAGCGCCCGAGCAGGTGATCGACCTGATGCAGGCGTGGCTGGCTGAACCCTTGCGCATGGCCTAGGGGTAAAGCGCTGCGCGTTCCTCTTTGCTGATCACCATCGGTGTCACGACGGGTTCAAAACTCTCAGGATCAAAGAACGGCGTGTTTTTCCACCCACCGGATAGTCTTGATTTGATCACGCGACGCAGCAACCCAATTGCCGCCGGAGACAGATTTTCGTGCTTTTGCTTGCCATTGGGCCGAGGCACGAACCCACGAGTCGCAATCGGGCCAAGCCGCGCGTGATCGGCGATACGCAAAGCGATAAACCCTGCAAAGGGAAATCTGGCGGTGCGTGGCGTCGTTGCCAATGGCGCGTTGCAGCATTTGGCATACCATCGCAGCATACCCTTTGGGCTCAGTGACATCGCCGCCAAATGTTCGGCACCGCTGTCAATCGTGACCTCGTCGGGGGCGATTTGAAACACCTCAACCGGGCCGGGGGCCGGGTCGGGTTGGCCGAAGTAAAGCTGGGCCGCACGGCAGTCGTGGCAAAAACACTCGGCATGGGTACCCAGACGCGCACCATCAGATGTGATGCGGCCTGTCAGTGTCCCGCAGGCGCAAGAAAAGGTGAGGTCAGGCTCTGACGCCAAAGCCCTTACGCGACTTTGTTGCTGTTGGCCGCCCGACGACGCGGTTTGCGGCTGTTATCGTTCATGAAGTCGATGACCAGCGGGCGGATATTGTCGCGCCAGCTGCGGCCTGCGAAGATGCCGTAATGCCCCGCACCGGGTTCAACATGGCTGGCTTTCTTGCTGTCCGGCAGACCGGTACACAGATCAAGCGCGGCGATACATTGTCCGGGGGCCGAGATATCGTCATTCGCGCCTTCCACGGTTTTCACAGCCACATCGGTGATCTTGCCCATATCCACCTTGTGCCCGGCGACGACAAATTCGTTCCGCCCGATCTCGCGGTTTTTGAAAATGCGTTCGACCGTGGAGAGGTAAAATTCGGCCGGCATATCCATGACAGCGAGGTATTCATCGTAGAAGCGGTTATGGGCGTCATGGTCCGATGCTTCCCCCCGCATCACGCGCTGGATCTGATCCGTGAAGGCTGTGGAGTGGCGTTCGGCATTCATCGACATGAACGAAGCCAGCTGCAACAGGCCGGGATAGACCATCCGACCCACGCCTTTGTATTTGAAACCAACGCGCTGGATCATGGTCTCTTCCAACTGGCCCATCGTCACGCGACGGCCAAAGTCGGTCACGTCGGTCGGGGTGGCGTCGGGATCGACCGGGCCACCGATCAGGGTCAGGGTGCTGGGTTGGGCCTTTGGTTCGACCTCGGCCAGATAGGCGGTCGCGGCCAGTGTCAGCGGCGCAGGTTGGCACACAGCGACTACATGGGTGTCCGGGCCAAGCTCTTTCATAAAATCGACAAGGTAGAGGGTGTAATCCTCGACATCGAACTTTCCGGCGGACACGGGGATATCGCGCGCGTTATGCCAATCGGTGATGTAAACTTCGCAATTGACCAGCAGGCTTTTGACGGTCGAGCGCAGCAATGTGGAGTAGTGACCGGACATCGGAGCCACCAAAAGCACCTTGCGAGGTTGCGTTTCGCGCCCGTTTACCTTGAAATGGAGAAGGTCCCCAAAGGGACGCTCCAGAACCGAGGTGACTTCGACCAGATGATCTTTGCCATCTTCACACGTGAACGTCCGGATGCCCCAATCGGGCTTCGCGACCATGCGTTGAAAGGTGCGCTCGGTCACTTCACCCCAGGCGGCCATCCAGCTGAATGCCGGGTTCGGAACCATCGAAAACAGCGGGTAGGAGGCCATCGCATTTGCCGTCGAACCAAGCCATTGGTTCGTATTGCGCATGGTTTCCATCAGATCGTAGGTCATCATGTAGCGCATCGAAGGATCCTCCGGAGTATCAACCTAAGAGTTCGGACCATTCGTCGCTTTGTCGACCAACGTCCGCGACGTTATTCTGCATAGCAGCGAGAGTAGGGGTGAATTGTTAAAATGACAACAAGTGAAGACAATACGGGCCAAGTTACCGAAGAACATATTGAACGCATTAAAGAAAATATGGAGAAGGTTGAGGCTCTCTCCAAGCGCCTGATAGAAGTCATGGCTTCGAAGAAGTCTCATGTCCCGGCTTTGGACGGCCCGAATCAAGAGCTTTATGCACGTGCGGCAACAGCCTATTGGGCCGACGCATTACAGAACCCCGCCAAACTGCTGGAACAGCAAATCGAATACTGGGGCAAGTCCGTTCTGAACTTTGCCGAAGCGCAGCAGGCCCTGACCACGGGCGAAGTGGAGGAAGACGAACCCAAGTCCAAGGACAAACGCTTTTCCAACCCGCTTTGGGACACCAACCCCTATTTTCGCTTGATCCGCCAGCAGTATCAGACCAATGCCGAAGCCATCGCGCAGGCGGTGTCGTCGGTTGAGGACCTTGAGGAAAAGGACAAGCAGCGCCTTCAGTATTTCTCGCAGCAGATCATCGACCTGATGGCCCCCACCAATTTTCTGGCAACCAACCCCGATGCCTTGGAGAAAGCTGTCGAAACCGAGGGGCAATCCCTGATCCAAGGGCTTGAGAACCTCGTTTCGGATCTAGAGGCCAATGATGGTGAGCTTGTGGTCAAGCTTGCCGATGACAGTGCATTCGAGGTTGGGGTCAATATTGCGACCAGCCCCGGCGATGTCGTCTATCGCAACCGTATGATGGAGCTGATCCAATACAAACCGGCAACCGAGACAGTGCATGAAACCCCCATCGTTCTGTTCCCGCCGTGGATCAACAAATTCTACATTCTCGATCTCAAAACCCAGAACAGCCTGATCAAATGGGTGACCGAGCAGGGGTACACGCTGTTTGTCGTCAGCTGGATAAATCCCGACTCCACCTACGCCGATGTGGGGATGGAGGACTATATTCAGGATGGGTTCCTGACTGCGATCGAGACGGTCAAGAAGATCTGCAAAGTAAAACAGGTCAACGCCGTTGGGTATTGCATTGCGGGCACGACGCTCAGCCTGACCCTGTCACTGCTCAAACAGCGCGGGGACAAATCGGTCAAGTCGGCGACCTTCTTTACGGCTCTGACCGATTTTGGCGATCAGGGAGAATTCACGCCGTTTTTGCAAAACGACTTTGTGGATGGGATCGAGGATCAGGTCGCCAAGGATGGCCTCCTCCGCGCATGGATTCTTGGGCGCACCATGTCTTTCCTGCGTTCACGCGACCTGATCTACACGCCTGCAATCCGCAGCTATATGATGGGAGAGACCCCTCCGGCTTTTGACCTGCTGTATTGGAATGGCGACGGCTCGAACCTTCCGGGGAAGATGGCGGTGCAGTATCTGCGCGGCCTGTGCCAGCACAACGAATTCGTGGGCGATGGCTTTGAGATGCTGGGCCACAAGCTGCATGTCAGGGATGTGGACGTCCCCCTGATGGCTATCACCTGCGAGACGGACCATATCGCCCGCTGGAAAGACTGCTATCGCGGTGTTCAGCAGATGGGGTCCAAGTCCAAAACGTTTGTCGTGTCAGAGTCCGGCCACATCGCCGGGATCGTGAACCCGCCCAGCAAGAAGAAATACGGACACTACACCAACCCTGATCTGAAGTTGGATGCCGAGGCCTGGTTAAAAGACGCTGACTTTCACGAAGGATCCTGGTGGCCGATGTGGGGCGCTTGGCTGAAGAAACGGTCTGGCAAGCAGGTTCCGGCGCGCGAAACGGGTGATTCGGAGCATCCGAGCCTGTGTCCGGCGCCTGGCAGCTATGTTTTGCTCAAGGCAAATCGTTGAGCAAATCGCTGATTTCAAAATGAAACTCGATTTTTTCTGCATTGCAGCAAGAAAAAACTTGAAATGCTGCGATGCAGAAATCATATTGTCCTCAAGCCGATGGAAACCGGGGTGGGCCCGGTTCGGTGAAAAGGATTAGGACAATGGCAAAGACCCAAGACTTCACCGCGATCATGAAAGACGTCATGGGCGCGTTTCCGGTAGACACCACCGCAATGGAAGGTGCCTTCAAATCGACCGCAGCGCTGAACGAAAAGCTGTCGGGCGTTGCTCTGGACGCGGCTGAGAAATCGGCTGAAATCTCGAACAAATGGACCAAGGACACCCTGGCCAAGCTGACCGAGATGTCGAAAGCAAAGGCCGAGCCTGCTGACTACGCAAAAGCCGCAACCGACTTCGCAAGCGCGTCGGCTGAAGTTGCTGCTGAAAACCTGGCTGCATTCGCGGAAATCGCGAAAAAAGTTCAGTCGGAAACCGTTGAGCTGCTGATGGCCGCTGGCAAAGACGCTGCCGAAGAAGCAACCGCAGCTGTCAAGAAAGCGACTTCTGAGGTGACGACTGCTGCCAAGAAAGCTGCAGCTGCCAAGTAAGAACGTCCGCGACGGGCATCTTATCCTCCCTATAGGTGCCATCGCGTTGGGCAGGTCGATTGACCTGCCCTTTCTTTTTGTGCTGCAGTCGCATAACCTCTGCTGCAACGCATC
Source organism: Ruegeria profundi (assembly GCF_049800715.1). Taxonomy (GTDB): domain Bacteria; phylum Pseudomonadota; class Alphaproteobacteria; order Rhodobacterales; family Rhodobacteraceae; genus Ruegeria; species Ruegeria profundi_A. Next base: position 670,843 of record NZ_JBNAFO010000001.1, on the reverse strand, counting down.
ATCCTTGGGGAGGGTACAAGGTGTCGGACAAAGAAAAACCGCTGTTGATCAAGCGCTATGCCAGCCGTCGGCTGTATAACACCGAGACCAGCGATTACGTGACGCTCGAAGATATTGCGGGGTTCATCCGCGATGGGCGCGAAGTTCAGATCATTGATCTGAAAACGGGCGATGACCTGACCCGCCAGTACCTTTTGCAAATCATTGCCGAACATGAAAGCCGGGGCGAGAACGTCCTGCCGGTGAATGTCCTGAACGATCTGGTGCGCAGCTACATGGTGCCGGGTGGGGGCATGATGCCGCAATTCCTACAAAGCTCGTTCGACATGCTGCGCGAAAGCCAAAGCAAGATGATGGAGAATATGAATGCCATGAACCCGATGTCTCAGATGCCGGGTTTTGAGGCGATGCAGGCGCAGCAACAGGCGTTCCTCAAGGCCATGACGGGCGGGTTGTCCGGCAACTGGTCAGGCCCTGACAAAGAGGACGAGTCCGAACCAAAAGAGGATCTGGACGACATCAAAAAGCAATTGGCTGAGTTGCAGCAGAAGCTTTCCAAACTGAATTAGGAGCGCAGGCGATGCGCTGGCTGGTCCTGTGTGTCGCTATGTTGTGTTCGCAAGCCGTTTGGGCCGAGGGGCAGTTCTCCGAGAACTGGTCAGCAGTTTGTCGGTTGGGGACAGATACCTCTGCCGGATGCCAGGATATTCGGGCGCGTGAGATTCTCGATGCGTCCGAGGCCCCTTGGCGCGCGATTGGTCGCGTGAACTATGCGGGGCGGGACCAGCGATCTCATTGTACGGGTGTTCTGATCTCGGAAAACCATGCGTTGACGGCGGCGCATTGTCTCTACAATCGATCACGCAAACGCTGGATACCACCGGAGAGTATTCTGTTTGCTGCCGGGTACCAGCGGGGCGAGGCGGTCTCGGTTGCGCGGGCCGATGACTTTATCTTGCCTGCAGGTCAGGATGTTTCAGCCGGATTTTCCGATCAACCCGACTTGGATTGGGCTATTCTGGTGCTGGACGCTCCGATCGGGGCCGAGGTCGGTTTCGTTAAGCCGGCAAATCAAGAGGTCGAGGCGGGTTTCGTCGCGGGCTATCCGGGGCTAAGACCTCATGTCCTGAGCCAGACAGAGACTTGCCCCATGCGTATATATGCAGGCCAAATGCTGCATGGGATCTGCCCTGTGATGATGGGGGATTCCGGCGCACCGCTGTTGGTGAATACCTCGGACGGGCTGCGGGTGGCTGCTATCTTGTCCCGCATCGCACCGACCCCCGAAGGGATCGACGCATTGTTCGTCTCAGTGCTCGGAGTTCATGTACCGTAAGCGGGGACAGGGCCAATCACCTCACCGACCGAGGCCAGCAAGATATCGGCGATCACGTCCAATTCCTCGCGCGTCAGGCGCACGGGCAGGCGCACGTCACAGGCTGTCATCAGCATGGCACGCGTTTGCGGCAGCTCGAATTGCTCAGGCAGGAATTGCCAGTTCCAGAAGGCGCGGGCATTGTCTTCACTCATGCCAAAGACCTGAACCTTGACGCCGCGCGCCTCGGATGCGGCGGCAAAGGCACGGATTTCACCCTCATCCATGCCGACCAGATTGAACTGAATCGAATCCGGCGCACGACGTTCGGGCGCAAGCGGGGCGGGAACGTCGATATAGTCCGAGCTGTTCAGACGTTCGGCTACATAGTCGTGGTTCGCCAGCCCATCGCGCACGCGGCGCGCCAGTTCTGGAACCTGAGGGCGGATCACTGCGGCGCTGAGGTTGCTCATCCGCAAGTTATATAGCGGCAGTTTGTTCTGCCAGCGCGCAAAGGCCTGCTCCAATTCCGGAGAGTTGTCGCCATGCGGGGTTTTGTGCTTCTTCCAGTTATGCTCATAAGCGCCGGACATGATCACGGTACGGGCCACCAGATCGGCGTCGTCGGTGATCAGAATGCCACCTTCGCCCGCGTTGATCATCTTGTAGGACTGGAACGAGAAGCAGCCAATTTTGCCGATGGTGCCAATGTTGCGCCCATGCCAGGTGGTGCCCAGCGAATGGGCGGCATCTTCGATCACCGGGATTTCGCGCGCGTCGCACAGTGCCATGATCGCATCCATATCCGAGGTATGGCCGCGCATATGGCTGATGATGACTGCCTGCACATCATCCAGCTTGGCCTCGAAATCAGCCATGTCGATGCGGTAGTTCGGACCAACTTCGCACAGAACCGGAATGCAATCCGCATGCACGACGGACGATGGCACAGCGGCGAAGGTAAAGCCGGGGATCAGAACCCGTGCGTCCCGCGGCAGGCCCAATGCCTTCAGTGACAGAAACAGAGCAGCCGAGCAGGAGGAAACGGCCAATGCGTATTTCGTGCCCAGCAGCGCGGCGAACTCGGATTCCAGCAAAGCAACCGGCGCGTCTTGCGGCGCGGTGTAGCGAAACAGGTCGCCTGACTGCATCAGGGCGTCGATTGCGTCTCGTGCGGCGGCGGGGATGGGTTCGGCGTCATGAACGTTGGGTGGCAGCGTCATATTTGGTTTTCCCGAATTCTAACTTTCACTTTATTAAATCAAGCGTGCCGCCCGTGCCAAGCCCCCAATCGCAAGATCGGCAAAAATTCACCAAATTGTCGTATGGAAAACGGGGATTAGATCCCCAGCCGATCCCGCATCGCGTACCAAGTCATAGCCAGCACCAGCAAAGGGCTGCGCAGGGCCGGGCCACCGGGAAAGGGTAGGGCCGGGACGCGGGCCATTGTATCGAACCCTTCGGCCTGTCCCTGGATGGCCAATGCCATCAGCTGACCGGCATGTGTTGCCGTGCCGACGCCATGGCCGGAATAGCCCGAGGCGGACAGGATATTCGGCGCTACACGCGTTAGGTAAGGCATCCGACGCATTGTAATCGCCAGAGTGCCGCCCCACGCGTAGTCGAGCCTGACGTCCCGCAGATGCGGAAAAATCTCGGTCATTGGTTTGCGCACGGTGGCCGAGATATCCGAAGGGAAACGATAGCCATAGCTTTCACCTCCGCCAAACAGGAGGCGCCCGTCGGCGCTGAGGCGGAAGTAGTTCACCACGAATTTCGTATCCGCAACCGCGACATCCTGCGTCAGTACATGTGCGGCCTCATCCCCAAGCGGCTCCGTCGCGGCTATGAAGTTGTTGATCGGCATCACCCGCGCCGCGACCTGCCGGTTCAGCGTTCCAAGGTATCCGTTGCAAGCCAGAATGACGCGTTGGGCGCGGACATTCCCACCTTCGGTAAGAACAGTGGCCGAGTCGCCTTGTTCGATCCGTGTCACCTCCGTGCCCTCAAAGACACGCACGCCCGCGGCCTCAGCAGCACGGGCCAGACCGAGCGCATAGTTCAACGGGTGCAGATGCGCCGCCCCCATATCCAGATACCCACCCTTGTAAGCGGGTGAGGGGCAGAGGGCTTGGCCTGCCTCTTCATCCAGCAGCTCGATCTGATCGTAGCCGTAGCGGTCCGACAAATGCGCGGCATGGGCGTGCAGATCGCTGCGCTCGGACGCTGACAGGCCCAGGTTGGCGATGCCAGGCTTCAGATCGCAGTCGATTTTGTGCTTTTCAATCAGCGATTTGACCAAGGCCTTCGCATCTTCGGCCAGATCCCAAAGCTTGGTAGCGTCGTCCTGCCCGACGAGCCGCTCCAGATCCTCTTGATCCATGCGCTGGGCGCTGCCCAACTGGCCGCCATTGCGGCCTGATGCGCCAAAGCCCACTCGGTGTGCCTCAAGCAGGACAACGTCCATCCCGGCCTCGGCCAGATGTAACGCAGCCGACAAACCCGTATAGCCACCACCGACGATACACACATCGGCGCGGGTTTCGCCCTTGAACTCAGGGAACCGCGCGAGCGGATTGGCTGTTGCGGCATACCAGCTTGCCGGATACTCGGCTTTGCTATCGTTGGAATAGAGAAGGTTCATCTCTGGTGACCCCAAAAGGCTCAGACGTTCAGCAAGAGATGTTCCCGCTCCCACGGAGAGATCACCTGCAGGAACTCTTCGTACTCGGCCCGTTTCACGATGCCATAGACGCGGGCGAATTCGGGGCCCAGAATCTCATGCAGTTCCGTGGCTCCGTCAAACAGGTCCAGAGCATTCCCCATCACCTGCGGGATATCCCCTTCGCCCTCATAGGCGTCACCGTAAAACTGGCGGCGTGGACGTTCCTGTTGGACCAGACCCAGATAGCCACAGGCCAGTGACAGTGCGATCCCGAGATACGGGTTGCAGTCCATCCCGGCGATACGGTTCTCCACACGTCGCGCCTCAGGCCCCGACAGCGGCACCCGGATACCCGTGGTGCGATTGTCCCGCGCCCATTCCAGATTGATCGGTGCGGCGTGGTCTTTCACATAGCGGCGGTAGGAGTTCACATAAGGCGCCATCACGGCAAGACCGGCGGGCAGGTGTGTCTGGAGGCCCGCGATGAAGTGATAAAACGCGTCCGTCTCACCGCCTTGCGGCCCGGAGAAGATGTTCTGGCCGGTCTCAATGTCGATGATCGAATGGTGGATATGCATCGCCGATCCTGGCTCATCCTCAATCGGTTTCGCCATGAAGGTCGCGAAGCAATTGTGGCGCAGCGCGGCCTCGCGGATCAGGCGTTTGAAGTAGAAAACCTCGTCCGCCAGCTTCACAGGATTGCCGTGGCGCAGGTTGATCTCAAGCTGGCCTGCGCCGCCTTCCTGAGTGATCCCGTCGATCTCAAACCCCTGATGTTCGGCGAAATCATAGATGTCGTCGATCACCGGGCCGAATTCGTCCACGGCCGTCATGGAATAGGCCTGACGGGCGGCGGCAGGACGGCCCGAGCGACCCATCATCGGCTCAATCGACTGCGCCGGGTCAACGTTGCGGGCGACCAGAAAGAACTCCATCTCCGGGGCGACCACCGGCTTCCAGCCCTTGTCGTGATAGAGCTGCACGACACGTTTCAACACGTTGCGCGGGCTGTAGGGGATCGGATTGTCGTCTCGGTCATAGGCGTCGTGGATCACCTGCAACGTCCAGTCGCCGGTCCAAGGCGCAGCCGACGTGGTCGAGAAATCCGGTTTCAGGATCATGTCTCGTTCGATGAACCCGTCCTCACCTGCGGCTTCACCCCAGCCGCCCGTGATCGTCTGGTAGAAGATACTGTCAGGCAGGTGGAAATAGGATTGCCGCGCGAATTTCGATGCCGGAACGGCCTTACCACGAGCAATGCCTGGCAGGTCCGAGATGATGCACTCGACCTCATCCAGCCGATGTCCGGCGATGTAGTCCTGTGCGGCCTGCGGTGTTGCGTCTGTCCAATCGGCCATCAGGCCCTCGCTTTCTTCAGAAAATCCGCCATGATCTGCGCGATCCGGGCATTGTGGTCTGGTGCTGTTTGTCTGTTCGCCGCGGCTTGCATGAGGTCATCAGGCACCAACCCTTTGCCGCGCGTGCGCATCAGGCCCGAGACGAAATCGTTGGAAAATTCAGGATGCGCCTGCACGGTCCAGATCTGGTCACCGTAGCGCAGCATGGCGTTTTGGCAGAAATCGTTGCTGCCGATCACCTCGGCCCCGTCCGGCACGGCCACGACCTGGTCCTGATGCCAGGCGTTCAGCCAGACGTTATCGCCATCGAAGTCATATTCGGTGCGTCCAACCGACCAACCACCTTGGTATTTTTCGACTTTGCCGCCCAGCGCCTGCGCGATGATCTGGTGACCAAAGCAGACACCCACCAGCGGCTTGCCGCTTTGGTGAATTTGGCGGATCAGGTCCTCAAGCGGGGGAATCCATGGCAGGTCCTCATAGGCCCCGTAGCGAGAGCCTGTGATCAGCCAGCCATCTGCGTCTTCTGCGCTGTCTGGGAAGATCCCGTCAACGACTGCGAAGGTTTTGAATTCAAACCCATGTCCGTCCAGCAATGCGGGGAACAGAGAGTCATAGTCTCCGAAGTCCTGCATGAGCGCATCAGGGGTGTGGCCAGTTTGTAGAATGCCGATTTTCATAAGTCACCGAATTTGATCAAATTCAGAAATACCCGAGAGCGGGCCTTCGGGCAAGGGGGTCACACGGCCTCAAGATAGCTGAGCCAGTGTTCGTCCTCGGGGCGGTCTGCAAAACGTGCAATTTCCTGCCGTTTGGTCATCGACATGTTGCGGATCAATTCCGACGGGAAAAGCCGGGCTATGATAGGGTCACTCTCGAACAGGTCGATGGCGGCGGCCCAATCGCCAGCCAGCTGAGGCAGACCGTCAATTTCATAAGCATTACCCGAGATCGGGGCAGGGGGCGCCATGCCGTCCTCGATACCGACCAGCGCCGCGCCCAGAACGGCACTCAACATCAGATAGGGATTGATGTCGCCACCAGCCACGCGGTGCTCGATACGTCGGGCCACCGGGGCACCGCCCGGAATACGGATGGCAGCGGTTCGGTTTTCATAGGCCCAGCTTGCACCGGTGGGCGCATGCGCGCTGGGCACTAGCCGTGCGTATGAATTCCCATGAGGGGCAAAGATCAGAGTGCTGGCGGGCATGGCAGCAAGGCACCCTGCCACGGCTGAGCGCAGCAGGTCGGTGCCCTCGGGCCCTCCATCGTCGAAGATGTTCCGCCCATCTTGGTCCAGGACCGAGAAATGCACATGCATCCCGTTTCCCGCGTCCTCGGCATATGGTTTCGACATGAAGGTCGCAGCAAAGCCGTGTTTTCGGGCCAAACCGCGCGTCAAAGCCTTGAAAAGCCACGTATCATCGGCGCAGCGCATGGCGTCCTGATGATTGAGGTTGATCTCGAATTGACCGATCCCGCTTTCGGATATGGCGGTTTGTGCGGGGATGCCCATCGCGGCGCACCCGTCATAGAGGTCGGTGAAGAACGCCTCGAACGCGTCCATTTCTGCGACGGACAGAACCGCCTCGTCCGTCAGGCGGCGACCAGTGATCGGGTTGAGCGGCGCCAAGGGTTGGGGGCCAGACGCGTCGACAAGGGTGAATTCCAACTCGGTCGCCGCAACGACCGACCAGCCGCGCTGCGCGTAGCGCGACAGTACCGAGGCAAGCGCATGGCGCGGGTCGCCTGCAAAGGGAACGCCGTCATCGTCATGGAGGCTCATGGGAACCAGGGCGGTCGATGTTTCCAGCCATGGCACTGGCACAGGCCCGCGCTCGGTCGGGAGCAGGATGCCATCGGCGTCACCGGTTTCGAACACGAGGGGGCTTCCGTCGATATCCGCGCCCCATAGATCGACGTTCAACGCCGAGAATGGCATGCGCACGGCACCTTTGCTCAGCTTGTCGGCATAGGTAGGCGGGACGCGCTTGCCTCGCATCTGACCGTTCAGGTCGCAGGCGGCAACGCGGAAATTATGCAAGGCGTTCAGGTCCATTGGGGCGGTAGCTCCTCTCGGTTATCCGAGATGTAGCGAAGCCAAACGGCCTTGTCACGAAATTTGATCAAATTTCAGAGGTGGAAAAAGGCGTCGGCACAAATTGCGCCGACGCCACGTGTTTTAGGATCAGACGAAGGTTACGCCGTTTTCCGCCATGGGCAGGGTCGTGACCTTCACGCCCGAAAGAGCGCGAATGGCATTCGCCAGGGCCGGGGCGGACGGCGGTGTGCCCGGCTCGCCGACGCCCGTGGGCGCTTCGGCTGACGGAACTATATGGACGTCAATCGCCTGGATATCACCGATCCGCAGAGGCTCGTAATCCGGGAAGTTGAACTGGTCTACCGCGCCGCTGGTCAGCGTGATCTGGTCGCGCATGACGTGACCAATGCCATAGCCGACACCACCTTCGATCTGTGCTTTGACCACATCGGGGTTCACCGCGATGCCGCAATCAACGGCACAGGTGACTTTTTCGATGCGAACTCCGCTATCCAAATCGCCGGACACCTCGACTACTTCGGCCACATAAGAGCCAAAGGACTTGTGGACCGCGATCCCCTGCGCGCGCCCAGCTGGAGCGTTGCCCCATCCGGCCTTCTCAATCGCCAGTTTCAGAACTCCGGCCTTGCGGACCTGATCTGCGTTGCTGTCATCGCTCAGATGCGCCAGGCGGAACTCGACCGGGTCGCGACCGGCAGCCTCGGCGGCCAAGTCCATCATGGCTTCCATCGCATAGCCCGTGTGGGTGTGCCCGACCGAACGCCACCACAATACAGTCGTCGCTTTCGGTGTGTCCGTCAGACCCACGGCCATACCGGGGATGGCGTAGGGGCTGTCAGAAACCCCTTCGACCGAGCTGTGGTCGACACCGTCATGCACCAGAACGGCTTCAAACGGCGTACCTTTGATGACCGACTGACCGGCGATTTGATGGTGCCATCCGACGATGTTTCCTTCACTGTCCAGACCGACGCGCACTTTGTGGCCAAAGGCAGGTCGGTAGTAACCGCTGCGAATGTCATCTTCACGTGTCCACACCAGTTTGACTGGGCGAGAGCGGTCGGTGACCACGAAGGCCAACGCAGCCTCGACCTGATAATCCGCATCAGGTGTTGCGCGGCGGCCAAAGGACCCGCCTGCCAGCATCGTGTTGATATGGATCTTCTCGGCCGGAAGCTCGAAGATCTGCTGGTAGGCCATATGCGGGCCGGTTGGCATCTGCGCCCCATCATGCAGGACAATGTCGCCCTCTGCAGTCTGTTCGATTGTGCAGTTCAGGGGCTCCATTGGAGCATGGGCCAGAAGCGGGAAGTAGAAGGTCCGCTCAACCACAGTGTCGGCGCCGTCGATGGCGGCAGAGACGGCGGCAAAATCGGCCTTGTTGACGTTGTAGTTCGGCTCGGCATCAAGCGCGTCCATGATCTCGGCCTTGATCTGATCCGAGTCGCGTGTTTCCGCGCCCGACATATCCCATTCGACCTCAAGCGCATCACGCGCCTGAATCGCGGCCCAGGTGTTTTCCGCGTAGACGGCGACACCCGCTTGGTTGGGCAGAACCGCGGCACTGATGTAGCCTTTGACCTCTTTTGAGGCGCTATCGTCAAACCCTAGCGCAATTCCGCCTTTGGATTCGGGGCGTTTGATCATAGCGATCATCTGGTTGGGAAGGTGAACGTCCATGGCATACATGGCCTGACCATTGCCCTTGATCGCCGAATCCTTACGCCGAACGGCTTCGTTTCCGATCAGGCGGAACTCGGAGGGGTCCTTCAGGCGTGGCTCGGCCGGGGCGTCCAGCTGAGCTGCTGCGGCCACGAATTCGGCAATCGGAGCGGACTTGTCGCCGGATTTGACAATGCCTTCTTCGATTGTGATGCCCGACGCGTCGACACCCCAGCTTTGGGCCGCCGCATTTATCAGCATCTCGCGTGCTGCAGCACCGGCCTGACGGTATTGCAGCCACGAATTCGCCATCGCGGTCGACCCTCCAGTACCCTGGAACGGACCGAACAGCAGGTTGTTGTAGACGTTGGGATCAGAGGGCGCGAATTCGTATTCGATCTGGTCCATTGTCAGACCGATTTCTTCGGCGATCAGCGTGGGCAGGCCGGTCGCAGGGCCCTGACCCTTCTCAAAGTGTTTGACAATGGCGGTCACAGTGCCGTCGGCATCAATTTTCACGAAGGGGTTGAACTGAGCGGTCTCGGATGAAGCAGCCGCCAGCGCGCCATCCGGACGTGCGCCAACCAGCAGGACCGCGCCAGCAGCAGCGGCGCCTTTCAAAAATCCACGGCGAGAGGTGTTGATGGTCATGGATCAGGCCTCCAGTATTTCAGATGCGCGCTGGATACCTGCGCGGATACGTTGATAGGTGGCACAGCGGCAGGCATTGCCGTACATGTACGCGTCGATTTCCTCTGCGCTGGGCTTGGGGTTCTCAGCCAGCAGGCCAACGGCCGACATCACCTGACCAGACTGGCAATAGCCGCACTGAACCACGTCCAACTCGACCCAGGCCTGTTGGACAGCTGCACCGATCTTGTCCTCACCGACGGCTTCGATTGTGGTGATCTCGGCATCTTCGACGTCTTCGATATAGGTCTGGCACGAGCGGACGGGCTCGCCATTAAGATGCACGGTGCAGGCGCCGCAAGACGCGACACCGCAGCCGAATTTGGTTCCGGTGAGCTTCAGTTCATCCCGGATCACCCAGAGCAGGGGCGTGCCGGGTTCGGCGTCGACAGTATGCGTCTCGCCGTTCAGTTTCAGATTGATGGCCATGAGGGGATACTCCGTGTTGGCTTGCTACCTGAGTCGGTAAACTGGCGGGTTTACATGTGGCACAGAAAGTCGCGCCTGTAAACTCCCGCGTTTACCTAGTGTTTGACCCGATGCTGTCAATGGGTCTATAGCAATGACATGAATGAGATCAGCGCGCCCAATGCGTCCAAATATGCACAGATCATCGAAGCTGCGGTGGCCGAATTCCAGGAAAAGGGGTTCGCGGCGGCCAGCATGGATCGTATTTCGCGCCAGGCCGAAGTGTCCAAGCGGACGCTCTATAAGTATTTTGAAAGCAAAGAAAATCTGTTCCGCTCAATCGTGGCGGAACTGTCCAGCCGCTTTGCGGAAGTGCTTGAGATCAGGTACGAAAAAGGGCGCGATGTTCGCGAACAACTGACCGAGCTGGCCTGGGCCGAAGGGCGCATTCTGATGCTGCCGGATGTGATGGCCATGTCCCGCATGGTGATCAGCGAAATCCTGCGCAACCCGACCTTGGCTGAACAAGCGCAGGGCAAGCTGGACAAGACGGCCTCGTTCATCGACATGCTGCGCGAGGCCGCCGCGGACGGGCAATTGCAGATCGACGACCCCGAACAGGCCGGTCGCGAATTCATCGGCCTGATCAAGGCGCGGGCGTTCTGGCCGCTGTTGTTTTCGGGAACGGTTCTCAGCCATCAGGAAATGGCGGACACAATCAACAACAGTGTCGAGATGATGATGCGCAGATACAGCCCGGACACCGCGCAGCGTTCAGCGCCATAGGGCGGTCAAACCCGCCCCTACATGCCGTTGCGCGGGATCACGTGATTCCATTCCGTTTTGAAGAACAGCGTGTCTCCGTCCCAGCATTCGACCGTGGCGTTCAGCACGAAATCACTTGCCGTGGCCGTCTGCTGAGACCAGGTCTTGATACGTGCATCCCAATCGCCGCGCTCAAAGCGGGTTTCCTGCCGCATGGTCGCGATCGCGGATAGGGGATCATCGGGCAGAATGGAGTAGATCCGCTCGGACGTGTCGGAAATCTCGGTCCCTGTTTCCAACACTTTCTTCGCTGATGGGCCCATGACGCCGCCACCGATGAAGACGCGCTCCGTCAGCCTGCCGGTGTGGGCGTCCCGTGTCAGCGTCGTCTCGGATCCGCCCTGACCTCTGGTCGAGGTCGGGGGTACCGAACCCGGGGCCGGAACCGGAAGGTCCCGAGGGGCCGGCGCATCTGGTGCATTGGTGCGAACGGGCAACGACAAGGCCGAGGAGCCGGGCACGACAGTCGCGGTAACAGGCGTCGGAGCGGGCCACAAGATCGGCCAATAGGCGGTCGCAAGCTGCACCATGATCCGGTGACTGACCGGAACGTTGTAGCCGATGGCGTGCAACTGGATCGAGATGTCCATCTCTTCTCCGGGCACGACCGGGGTTGGTTCTGTGTCACTGTCACGGTGCATCAGGTTAAAGAACCCGCGCGAGATCAGGGTCTGCGCGCCGTCGGGGGCTTCATCAATCAGCAGGGCAGCGACAAAGGCCTGAGGCTGGTCGACACTGACCCGCAGCGCGACTTCAGGTTGGCCCAGAATGTCCAACGATGACTCCAACTTGTCACTGCGGAACACCATCGCCCCGGCGGCATCGATCCGACAATCCAAAGGCAAATCGCCCGGAATGCCAAAGGAACACATGACCCCACCGGCCGAGCCGAACGTCTGCGGAGAGGTAACCTGCATCGGCGCGCCTGTCTGCGCCTGAGCGTCCAGCGACCCCGCGTTCAGCCAATAGGTTTCGTTCGACACATTGGGCGAGGGCCAACTGCGCTCCTCGACCCAGCGCCCAAGGCGGTGCGTTTGCGTTCCAGCGGGGCGCATGCTGTCCATCATGTATAGGTGCAGCGGTGGCTCGTCCAGAATCCCGGTGTCGATCCCTTTCAGCCAATAGTCCCAGAACCGCAGGACCTCGGCGATGAAATCGACCTGAGGGGTGGGCTTGCCCTCATGCGGGTAGAGGTGCGACCACGGGCCCATCATCACCTTGACCGGCACATTCAGGTGTTCCGAGATCCGGAACGGCGTGTCGCGATACAGATCGGCCCAGCCGCCGAAATAGTAGACGGGCACATTGATTGCGTCATAGTCCTCGCAGATTGAGCCGCGCCGCCACATTTCGTCATGGGTCTGATGTTCCAGCCACATGGCGGGCCAGAACTCCATCGCCTCAAGCCGTTCACGCCAGAGGTCGCGCCACTTGTCCTCGCCCACGATTTCAGGGTCGGGCGGGAAGGCGTTCAACAATTGCATGATCGAGCCCCACCAGAAATTGTCGCCAGCCAGGACGCCTCCGTAGAAATGGATGTCTTCGCGCCAGCGGTCGTCGCAGCCCATCACCGGCGCGATGGCTTTCAGCGCAGGGGGGCGTTTGGCGGCCACCTGAAATGAGTTGTAGGCCCCCCAGCTTTTGCCAAACATACCGACATTGCCGTCGCACCACGGCTGTTTGGCCAGCCACGCGATGACATCAACGCCGTCCTGCGTTTCCTGGTGCGAGTATTCATCCTCGGCCAGCCCACCGCTATCGCCGTTGCCGCGAATATCGACCCGGATGGAGGCATAGCCCGCCTCGGCAAAGCGCGGATGCATGGTTTCATCGCGAAGGCGCGTGCGATCTCGGCGACGATAAGGGATGTATTCCAACAGGCAGGGTACCGGATTCTCGTGCGCATTGGGCGGCAACCACAGACGCGCGGCTAATTGCGTGCCGTCGGGCATCGGAATCCAGATGGTTTCGATCACCTCTACGCTATTCATTGCCGGGTCCTTCCTGTTGTTTTGGCTTGTGTTTCTCTCAAGCACCTGTGTCGCGTCGCCGCGTTTGGTCGTATGAAACGCACAACCCGTTCAGCGCGCAAGCGAATAGGAGGCTTCGGGCCGCAAAATGTGAGGCCTCAAGTTCTATGTTCTGATCGCAAAGGTATGCGGCTAGCCCGGAGCTCCGCTCTGAATCGGCGTGTACGCTGAGGAAACAGCCCAAGGGTCTTCGGCGACGCTTAGATGGCTTGCACGCATTCCAAGTTATTTCCTTGTTATGCGCAGTATTGTGGACCAGGCATATGGGATTTTTTTTAGCGGTGGCTGTCGTCCTATTGCTTGGCACTGTGGTTGTTATTCTACACGCGACCGTCAGTTTCCCGAGGGAGATCGCACATGTCGTTATCTCATCAGGTGCGGGTGTATCGTATGAGGATCTACAACAGCTTTTTGCGCTCCCTTTTGGGGCGATCATAGCGCTTGAGTTGACCCATTCCGTGCCCCTGATGGTGATGGGCAGCAAGGGCGATGAGCAGGTCAGGATCGTTTTGATGATTGGTATTCTCGCCGTCGTCAGAAAACTCATCGTCATGGAAATGGATCAAGTTTTGGGCATTCTGATTTTTGGCTTGGAGGCCGCTGTATTGGCATTGGTTGGCGCTTTTGCGCTGCTGCTCTGGGTTGATCGGACAATGGCCTTAAAAGAGAAAAGTTAAGCTGGCCGGGTTCAGAGAGACCTTCAGAAATCTACAAGAACGGGCTCAACTTAGGATGGATTTTGGAAGTGGATGAAAAGCGTTGCTGAGTCACCGTACCGTAAGCCATCCAAAATGGCTTGGAAACTGCCGACACGCATCGGAAGATAGATCATTTCTTAATCGAGTTTCTGATGGAGGCCACCAGATCGTGCAATTGGGAAATTTCGCTAAGTAATCCAAGGCGAACGAGCTCTGTCAGAGCTTCATTCGTTGACTTAATTTTGTTTGCCTTTCGCCATCCTTCGGCAGCAGCAGCGAGCTCAGCGTCCAACTCAATTAGGTAAGTTGTGGGATCCGATGCTCCGTTGGGTGCAGGACTATGCTGAGTGCTGCCGTCAAAAGGCTGACTTGCGTCAGTTGGCACGTTCTTTCCCCTAAGTTGCGGTGCTCCTTAGGGTAGGTAGGTTTCGGGTCGCCCGGTAGTTGTGGCGATCCACTACGTAGTAATACGTATGATTGTAGCCGCGGCTCTATTCGGTCATCCTGATGAGGTCTGCGATTCCGCGTGCCTGCATTTTTTCTCGGATGCGGGATCTGTGAACTTCGACCGTGCGACGGCTCAGCCCAAGTTCACTGGCAATCTCTTTGTTGAGCCTACCTTTAAGGAGCAACTGCAAAACCTGTTGTTCGCGATCCGTCAGTTTTGACAGGCGCTCTTCTACGATTTTCTTTGGCACAGTCAAAATCGGTTTGTTGGCAAGACTGGTTTCAGCCGATTTGATTGCCTCAAGGATTTGTTCAACGGGCGGCGGCTTTTCGATGAAGTCGACAGCCCCCAGCCGCATGGCCTCAACAGCGGCAGGCACGTCGCCATGGGCGGTGATTACGATAACCGGACAGCGCGCATCTGTTTCGCTCAGATGCTTGAGCAGTTCCATCCCACTCATGCCGGGCAGTCGGAGATCCATGATGAGGCAGGATTTCGCGTGTCTATCGAACCGATCAAGAAAAGCCTCAGCCGAGGTGAGTGGTTCTGTATGAAATCCATAGGCACCCAATACCGCGCAAAGCGAACTCAGAACCGCTTTGTCGTCCTCGATAACATAGATCAGTATGTCACTGAGCTTGGTAGACATTTGCTTCCTCAATCAACGGGAGACTGAAGATCATAGTTGCACCAGTGGGCGCAGGTTCGACCCAGATTTTTCCGCCATGTGCTTCAAGGATAGAACGGCACAGAGATAAGCCAATACCCATGCCCTGGGTTGTGGTTGCGCGCAGAGGTTCGAAAAGAAAGTCCTTTATCTCCTCAGGAATACCGGGTCCGGAGTCCCGAACCACGACCCGAACCTGGTTTCCAAGCCTCTTGGTTTCTATAGTCAGCTGGTGGTCTACTTGGTTTTCCATGGCCTGCAGACTGTTGCGCACCAGATTGAGAACCACCTGAGACAGTTGAACCGGATCTCCGACGACTTTGGGCAAACCGTGATCCAGATTGGTGGTCACTCGTAGGTCAGGGAGCTCGCTTGCGACCAATGCCAGATCCAACCCCTGTTGGATCACTTTGTTGATGTCGATGAGGTCTGTGTTCAGATCACCGCTGGAAATGAAATTTCTGATGCGTTGAACCAATTCTCCTGCGCGTGCTGTCTCGTTGACGGCCATATCGATATGGCTTTGAGCGGGCTCCGGAATTTCGACGCCGGACCGGACCAACTCCTGTCGACACGCGTTTACATAGTTCGA
This sequence comes from Ruegeria profundi, assembly GCF_049800715.1. Taxonomy (GTDB): domain Bacteria; phylum Pseudomonadota; class Alphaproteobacteria; order Rhodobacterales; family Rhodobacteraceae; genus Ruegeria; species Ruegeria profundi_A. The sequence continues at coordinate 655,423 of NZ_JBNAFO010000001.1, read as the reverse complement.
TACAGCCGTAAGTGGTTGATTGAGCTCATGTGCGATGGCCGATGCCAATTCCCCCATCGAACTTGCCCGGGCTGCATCAAGCAGAGCATGGCGCAACTTGATTTTCTCAGCTTCCGCTTTTTTCTGCGCTTCTAACGCGGCCTGTTCATGTTCCAGACTGTTCAATGCAAAAAGCGCACGCCGTAGAATCCGCAAGGCATCCCGGTCCATGGCGTCAAAAGGTTTGCTTTGTCCGCGTCGCTCCTCGCTCCACAGCGCGAATGAGCCGCGTGGCGAAAGGCGGGTCGTGCCTTGTTCCGTTTGCGTTTCAATCTTATCCGGTTTCCCTGCCCAGCTGATCGTCTGGACATATTCCGAACGCAGGAGCACCAGATAGTCTTTCCCATCGTCCGAAAGCTCCAGAAACGCAGCTCCTGCTGCCTTTTCGATTTGCTCATCATTCAGTTGCGTCATTGATGACAGATGCGAGGACGTTGCGACACCGTCATTGGAATGTGCGCGTAAAGGCTGAAATTCGATTGGATGCGATGGTACCGAACCGACTGTGGTGACTGTGCGACCCAGAACCAGAACCAAGCCTTGGGCGTCTATCATCTCCATCAAGGCTTCGGCCTGATCTCTGACCAGATCACTCAAAGCAGCTCCGCTTCGCGCGCGCTGTTCGATTTGGAATACGGTCTTTTCCGCGGTAATGCATTTTTTTAGTTGGTTTGTGTTTTCGATGCTTTGAAGCAGGGCTGAGGTCGTGCTGGCCAGAAGCTCTGCAAATCGCAGCCTGCTGGAGGACACGAGGCGTTTGCCGTAATGATGGCAGGCGACCAGCCCCCAAAGTTCATCGTTTGTCACCAGCGAAATCGAAAGGCTGGCACCAACACCCATATTGTTCAGGTACTCGACATGAACCTGAGCCACCGCGCGCAGTTTCGAGTACGTCAGATCAAGTGGACGAGAGGACGTTTCGCTGGCCACCTCGCCTGACCGGGAGACGATCGGGATGCGTGTGCCGTTTATGTCGGGGATGGTACGAATGACGTTCAACGTAAAATGGCGGCGCGCTGGATCGGGTATGTCAGACGCAGGGTAGTGCAGACCCAGAAAGCTGTCCGGTCGGTTTGTACTCTCGGCGATGACCTCGCCGTGTTTGTCTTCGGCGAATTTGTAGATCATGACTCGGTCAAAGCCAGTCACATCCCGGATCATCTTGGCACTGGCTTCGGCAATCTCGACCAGAACGCCGGGTTTGACGAGTTCGGAAATGATGCCCTGCCGCAAAATTTCGTCTTCCCAAACGGCAGTGGGATTGGGTTCAGGTTCGACGAATTCCAGAATAACATGGCCGCCATATTTGTGCGGAAAACACTCGACGCTAAGCGCGTTGTCAGATCGGCTTTCAATGCTGAAGAACCAAGGTTTTAGGAGTTCCGGGTTGGACGGCTTCAAAGGCAATTCGAGCAATTGCCGTGTGTTTTCGTCGCCAATCAGCTCGGAGATGTGCCTGCCCAGAATGGCTTCAGCGGCAACACCGACAAACGCGTCCGTGTTCTGGCTGGCGTATTCGATTTCGAGCGTCTCTTCGGATATGGCAACCAGCGCGCCATGAGGTTGAACAGCACCGATCAGATGGATCGGTTCGCGATCGCACGTGCTGAGATCGACGCCATTGGACATCAAACCGCTCCCTGTTTGGGTCTCGGATCCAGTGGCGCAAGCCAGTCGTCCAGCAAACGAAACGTGTCCTTTGCGCCAGACACAAGATCATCAAGCGAACTGGCGGAAGACTGCAGGTGGTCCAGATATTGCAGGGTCATGCGCCACCGGTTTCGGCCTTCGACGCGGCACCAGTCCCAATATCTTCTGCCAAGTGTATTGTCTGTGCTCAGAAGCCTTTCCGCGGCCCTGTTGATAAGCGCCCCGCCCATTGTTGCACCCTCAACGACGTAGAGCACACCACCGACCGTTTCCGGTGTCACAACCTCGGCAATTTCTCTGCAGGTCGGGCCGGTCGAAACGTTGTCGTGATCACCTTCCAGATCGCGGATATCCTGCGCGATCAGGCGCGATCTCTTCTCGTACCAGAACGATGGTGCCGAAACGTCATTGTCGGCCAGCGCCGCTAAGACCGCATCATCTAATGGCGCGTAAAACCCATGCAAACGTTTGATGAGCGCGTGATATTCAGACCGTTGTAGCGAACCGTCGAGCAGCGACGCGAAACTGAATTGCGCGTGCAGTTTATTGTGCAAGACATCCGTCTCGTTCCGCAAAATCGCCCTCAAGGACTGGCCGTCCAATTCTGACAGAGCTTTCAAAAGTTTTCCTCCGGTCTGCGCTATTGGCAAGTCTGCGGTCCAAAGAAATGAGATGGACCGCTACAAGCTCGGCAGGATCATTTCGAAACGACCGTGCGCTCATAACTTAGGTCTATCGTGAAAAAAATCTGGAGCAAAATCAATGAGACACTGGGTGAGCGATTTGAAAATCTGGTAGTTCTGCGGTATTGCTTTTTTACACTGGAAAAGGTGAGACGGCGTTGTGAGTAGTCAAGACACGGGTTTGTTGACCCAATTTTCCGAACTTGATGCTGGGACACTGAAGTCTTTGCTGACACACGCGGCGGATATCCTTCTTTTCGTTAGCGAGGATGGCCTGATCAACGATATCATCGGTGACTCAAAGTTGCTCGGCAGCATTGGGGCCTTCAGTTGGTGCGGACAATTGATCAGTGATGCTTTACCCGGTAACGCTTATGCCCAGTTCCGGGAGTTCCTTTCAGACGTAGGAAACGACCAACTCGGACATGAGTGTGTGGTTCGGCACGAGACGGGCGACGGCCTTACGAAAACGATCGCCTATTCGGCCGCGCTGTTGTCTGAGCAACGCACTGGGATCGTCCTGGGCAAGGACATCAGCGCGTTTTCGGAATTGCAAAACCGAGTCGTCGAATTGCATCGGATGATGGGAGAAAAGCTCGATGCTCAGAAACGGGTCGAGGCTGAATACAGAACTCTGTTCAGCATTGGGTCAGAGCCGTTTTTGATTGTGAACGTGGCCTCGGGGCAGATTACTGACGCCAATCCGGCGGTTGCCAAAACTCTGGGGGAGGAACTGGAAACGCTATCGAAACGGTCGGTCGTTTCCCTATTTCGAAAATCGGATCACAAAGAGCTGAAAGCGCTTCTTGGTGCTGTTTCGCGTACGCAAGCTCAGGCATCGTTGCAAGCACGCTTTGCAAATGGTCAACCGCTTGTTGTGGACGTGTCGCCGAGTTTCGGCGGTAGCGAAACGGTAATTGTGCGGTTGCGCCCAGCGGGGTCTGCGAGCGGGCAGATGGTGACTGAAGACGTCCTCGTCGAATGGGTTCGCGCGGCAGTTGAAGCCATCGTCGTCACTGATGAAGCGGGTAAAGTCATTTGGCACAATACGGCGTTTGAGGAACTGGTCCATCTCACCTCGTCGACTTCCGAGAGGGGTCTGGGTGAGTTCTTTGATCCTGCGGACTTGGATTTCGCCTCTGTTCTGAAGATCCTGAGCGATAACCCTCGCATTCGGTCCCTACCAGCCAGCGTTAGACGGCCAAATGGTCAAATCCTTGAAGTCGAGCTTTCCGGGACCGTAATCCCTGACTCTGATCCCCGCAGGATCGGGTTTGCAATTCGGAACCTTTCAACTCGGCTAACCGAAGACAGCGCAAATTCCGCCGCTGACGCGTCGATTGAGACCATGCTCAGTCGGATCGGTAAGGCTCCGCTGCGCGAGTTGGTTCAGGAAGAAACAGCCGGTCTGGAGAAAAACCTGATACTTGCTGCGCTGAAACTGACTGGCAATAACCGAGCCGCAACGGCCAAGGTTTTGGGCCTCAGCAGGCAAGGTCTCTACAGCAAGTTGGACCGTTACGGTCTTGGGTCCGATTGACGGGAGTCTTGAATCGCTGAACGGACAAGCGAAACGAACAGCTCTGGCGCTTCTTCATGCGCGAGATGCCCAAGATTGGGCAGTTCGGTCAGCGTCGAGTTTGGTAATGATTGTTGCACCTCAGCAGTACGGTCCGGCGGCACGGCCTGATCGTTCAGTCCAACTACGATCTCCATTGGGGTCTGCGACTGGGACATGGTTGTTTTGAAACTCCTTAACGACCATTGCGCCATCATGAACAAAGCCCCCTGAACGTGCCGACGGTCCTTCAATAGCCTTGCATACAGCGACAGTTGCTCGGCAGGGATCGTTGACCCAGTTGAAGCGATCAACCGTTTTGCACGAGACATGGCGTCGGGGCCAAGTGTGAAGAGCCACGGTGTCAGAGGGTTCACGGCCAAAGACTTGGCTATGAGCGGGAAGAGCACTCCCGCTAAACCGTCAAAATCGGTGAAGGCCGGGTTTATTGCCAAAATGGATTGAGGTCGATCGTTTGGCGTCAGGTGATGTTCGCAGAGTTGCAGAGCGATTGCGGCCCCGGCGGAATGGGCAATGATTTTCTGTGGCCGCCATCCTTCCTGTTTCCAAAGGGCGGCGACATCTTCGGTCATCTGGTTCAACCCGCTGCGGTTCGAAGCGCCGAGAGTTGTAAAGCCATGTCCGGGCAGATCGATTGCGACGACGTGATGGTCCCGCGAAAGCTCAGTCATCATCGCGTTCCAGCTATGAGTTGAAGCGCCCGCACCATGCAGGAAAAGCAACGTTGGTCCTTTGCCATGTTCTTGTACATGCCAGCGATGTAGTGCGCAGACTACGCGTCGAGACCATGCATTGTGCGGCCAGGTTGGTAAGTCGCGCTGCCAGTCCATCGCTTAGGTGTGGACGGCGGTTTCAATCGCCTGCGTCAGCCCCGCAGTGGTCGCGCGGGGCAGGGCGACATGGTCGGCGCCCATTCGATGTGCGAGACTTTGAAGCGCCTTCTGGGGGCGGATGGCGGTATCCAGAACAACGCTGCGGATTTTAGAGGCGCGCAGCCAATCGGCGGTGTGTTCTGCATCTTCGGTGGCCTTTTGTCGGTTTCTCTGGCCATCCAGCGCCACGTTCGCACGGCCATCTGTTAGCAGGATCACGGTTGGGGTCATGCCCCGCTTATGGGCGCTGCCCGCCATGATGCATGCGCATTGCAGCCCGTCGGCCAATGGCGTCGCGCCACCTCCTGGCAGGGCGGCCAGGCGTCTCTTTGCCAATACCAAAGACCGGTTTGGGGGCAGAAGGATATCAGCCGAGTCATTGCGGAACCCGATAAGGGCCACGTGATCTCGATGGGAATAGGCGCGGGCCAGCAGGTGCTCGACCGCGCCCTTGGCTTCGTTCAGGCGCGCACGCGCAGCTGATCCTGAGGCATCGACAAGGAAGATCAGCAACCGTTCGGTCTGGGTCTCAAACCGTTTCAGGCAGATATCGCTGGGCAGCACGCTGACATGGCCCTCGGCAGCACGTCGCAGTTTCTGCCAGGGCGCGGCCATGCGCAGCGTGGCGATCAGATCAACCCGGCTGCGCCCGTCCGGTCTGCGGCGGCGCGATGCGATTGGCCGTCCGCGTTGTTTGGCTATCCGCGCGTCCCCGGCGCCAGTTCCTGTGGCTCCGGCGCGGCGGGGGGATGTTTGTGACAGAATCCCTTCGGGTAAGGCCATCCGCACGGCTTCAACCAGCACGTCCTGATCGGGGTTGCTATCTGATGGCGAGGAGGGCGCTGGCTGTTCGGGGGTGGGCGCTTCGGCCTCGGGTTCTGGGGCAGGCAGGCAGGTCGCACGATGCGCCAGAACCAACGTGGCCGCGATTTCGAGGTCTTCGGTTTCCACAGACATTCGCCCACTCAGGGCTGCATTACATCGAGCGGCTTTCAATGCAAAAGATGGCGCGCGCAGGCTGGTGATGCCCAGCCGTGCAGAAAGATGCACAAGGGTGGAAATATCCGTTGCTTTTGTCTGAACGGCTGGCAGCAAAGCACGCGCGCAATTCAGATCTTCGGTGTCTATGGCAGGCGCATCGCACGCGCGCAAATCAGTCAGATCAATGCGCAAAGCAAGGCGGTCGGCCAAGGCTGGGGTCAGAGTTTCCTCAGGCTCGGCGCCTTCATCGAAGGCAATCAGGCAGGAATGACCTTCTTCCAACCGGCTAGCCAGCTTTGCGGCCAGCTCCGAATGGCAGCGTTCCGCCATGCACAGGTGATAGGCAGACGGACGATGCAATAGACCTTGGCGATAGATCGGCTGTCCTTTTGCAAGGGTTGCGGCGAAATCCATCGAAGCAAATAGTTCGGCATCCGTCAGGGAAGGATGCAGCCGTTGGTGAGGCAAGCCGAGATCAGGCAGGGCAGATACGCAGGTGTCGCGCGCTGGTCCGGCGCGCGCGCGTAGCACAATACCGCCCAATCCAACCGGGTCGACGGCGAACAGGCGCAGGCTGCGCCACACATGCGCCCATGGATCGGGTGAGGGTGTCATCCCAAGACCTCATCCAATGCTCGGCGGACGCGGGCAACAGATCCGGCCTCGTCCATCGGGTCGCGGCGCAGGCGGTGGGCCAGCGCGATCGGCGCAATACGACGGATGTGCCGACGCGTGACCGAGGCCGCGCCTTCGTAAGCCGCCAATGCACGGCAGGCGCGAACAAGGGTCAGTTCTCCACGCAACCCGTCCGAGCCGAGCGCAATGCACAGTTCCGCGCAGTCGCGTAGTTCGCGCTTGCGGATTTTGATGTCTGGCAGGGTTTCGCGCGCAGTTAGTATGGCTTTGCGCACACGGGTGTCCTCGCGGTGCCATTTCTTCAGGAACTTGTCGGGCTGCAACTCAAACGCATCCCGGCGTTGTACCACTTCGACCCTTTGATCGATATCATCAGGTGACCGTACTTCGACCGACAGGCCGAACCGGTCCAGCAATTGCGGACGCAGCTCGCCTTCTTCGGGGTTGCCAGACCCGACCAACACGAACCGAGCCGGATGGCGGATCGATAGCCCCTCGCGCTCGACCACATTCTCGCCGGTTTGGGCCACATCCAAGAGTAGATCGACGAGGTGATCTTCCAGCAGGTTGACCTCATCAATGTAAAGGTATCCCCGGTTCGCTTGTGCCAGCAGCCCAGGTTGAAAGGCCTTCTCGCCATTCACCAAGGCGCGCTCGATGTCCAAAGCGCCGGTCACCCGATCTTCGGTCGCGCCCAAAGGCAGATCGACGACAGGGGTGGGGTAGTCGAGAACCTGCGCATCTTCAGCCACCTCGGCCCAATCCGGGCAAGCGGACCGTGTCGCGGATTGCACCGGGCAGCCCTCAACCGCCGAGATCGGTGGCAGCAAAGCGGCCAAGGCGCGAACGGCGGTGGATTTGCCGGTGCCCCTGTCGCCAAAGACAAGGACCCCACCAAGTTTCGGATCAATCGCTGTCAGGATCATGGCGAGCTTCATCTGATCCTGACCTACAATTGCGGAGAATGGAAACGCGTGCGTCATGTGTTGTCCTGACCCTCCTTCAAGACCACCGGGTGCTTCCCTTCCCAGTGACCGGTTTCGTTTATGACGTCGAACCTTGCGTAAAGCTCTTCGCGGAACCAATTGCCTTCGCGCACAGCTTTCACGGCTTCGGAATGTGGGCCGGGGTGGCGTGCGAAGGCTGCCATCGATCCGGTATCTGGCCAGATCGAGAACGTGATTTGATGAAGGAACGGTACCTCTCCCAACCCGACTTTCATCAGCACATCCGAGTTCGCTCCGATCATCTGACTGATATCCGGCACCCTGCGCCAAAAGCGCATCAGGATCTTCGGCTTCAGCGTCGCGCGGGTGAGTGCTGCGGTGAGCGACCCGGTGGGCGTCGGGTTGTCGACATGGAACGGGTTTTGGCCTGACCAAGCGCCGCGGGAAGAGATCGGGCGCAGGAACACGGTCCAATGCTCGCAAGCATGCTTTCGATACCATCCAAACGGGCTGGCGGATTTCAGGCGGCTCTGCGCCGTTTTTTCATCTGACCAGACACATAAGACAGCCCAAACGGCGGTATTGGGGCGCGGCGTAAACCCTTCGCCGGTGCCAGAGCCGCAGAGTTTCCAGAATTCCAGCCCGTTGAGTCGCGACAACGGCCAGCGTGCCAAGCCCATCATGGCAAAGGCACCGAGACGGCTGAAAACGCCGTCGAAACGAAACAGGCTCAGGGTTGCGACTTGAATGATCGAACCTCCATAGTGTCAATTTAGATTGACATATTAACGTCAAAACCGGAAGACTTTTGATGGAGTGTGTCAATTTAATTGAACAGATTGGACCGCTAACGCATGACTCGCCTTGACGCGCAATTGACGCAAGACGCGATCCCTGTTGGGGATGACCGGTCTCATGCCGTGGTGATCGGCGCGGGCTTGGGCGGTTTGGCGGCGGCGATGCGTCTGGGCGCGAAGGGCTACCGTGTCACCGTTCTGGACCGGCTGGATATGCCCGGCGGGCGCGGTTCGGCTATCTGGCGCGACGGTCACCGGTTCGATTTGGGACCTACGATTGTGACTGTCCCCGAGGTGTTTCGCGACCTCTGGGCCGATTGCGAGCGCGACTTTGACGAGGACGTGAAACTGGTCGCGCTGGACCCGTTTTACGAAATCCGCTGGCCAGATGGCTCGAAGTTTGCGGCGCGGCGGGGCGCTGATGCAATGGAAGCCGAAGTCGCACGCTTGTCGCCCGACGATGTGAAAGGTCTGCGCAAGTTCCTGAAGGACAGCGAGGCGCGCTATCTGTTTGGCTTCGAGGATCTCGGACGTCGTCCGATGATCCGTCTTTGGGACCTGATCAAGGTCTTGCCGACCTTTGCATGGCTGCGCGCGGATCGCTCGGTCTATGCCCATGCAGCGCGGCGGTTCAAGGACCCCCGTCTGAGGATGGCCTTCAGTTTCCATCCCCTGTTCATTGGCGGGGACCCAACGCAGGTGACCTCGATGTACATTCTGGTCAGCCATCTGGAAAAGGCGTTTGGCGTGCATTACGCCATTGGCGGTGTCGCGGCGATCGCAGAAGCCATGCGCAATGTTGTTCGCGATCAGGGCGGACTTGTGCGCCAGAATGCCGAGGTGGATAAGATTCTCGTCTCCGCCGGTACTGCGCATGGCGTGAAATTAAGCACCGGCGAGGTAGTCAAAGCAGATATCGTCGTCTCCAACGCCGACCCGGGCTATACCTACACCAAGCTTCTGCGCAACACCGGGCGCAAACGCTGGACCGACGCGCGACTGAAGCGTACCAGTTGGTCTATGGGTCTCTTCGTCTGGTATTTCGGCACCAAGGGCACCCGCAATCTGTGGCCCGATGTTGGGCACCACACGATCCTGAACGGGCCGCGCTATTGCGGGCTGATCAACGATATCTTCCAAAACGGCCATCTGGCCGAGGATATGAGCCTCTATATCCATCGCCCTTCGCTGACCGATCCGACCGCTGCGCCTGAAGGGGATGACACCTTCTATGCGCTCAGCCCCGTGCCGCATCTGGGGCATGACAATTCCGTTGATTGGGCGACCAATGCCGAGATCTACCGGCAGCGCGTGCAAGCGGTATTGGAGGATCAGCTTTTGCCGGGATTGGGCCAGCACTTGTCAGCGTCCGAAGTATTCACGCCGGACACGTTCCGCGACCGCTACTTGTCACCTTTGGGTTGCGGGTTTTCGATTGAGCCCCGCATCCTGCAAAGCGCATGGTTTCGTCCGCACAACATCAGCGAAGAAGCAAAAGGACTGTATCTGGTCGGCGCGGGAACCCACCCCGGTGCGGGTTTGCCGGGCGTGGTCAGCAGTGCCGAAGTGTTGGCGAAACTCGTCCCTAATCCGGTGGGTGTGCGATGATCGATCCGCAGGATATGCAATTCTGCCGGGATGCGATCCGGCACGGGTCCTTGTCATTCCACGCGGCCTCCAAGCTGCTTCCGCAGTCAGTGCGTGACCCGGCGCTGGCGCTCTATGCATTCTGTAGATTGGCTGATGATGAGGTCGATCTGAAAGCCGAAAAGGCCGCCGCCGTTCTGATGCTGAAAGAACGATTGGAGCTGGTCTATGCCGGGCGCCCGCGCAACGCGGCGCCAGATCGGGCCTTTGCGGCATTGGTCCAAGACTATGAGATGCCCCGTGCATTGCCCGAAGCCTTGTTGGAAGGCCTCGCATGGGACGCGATGGAGCGGCGCTACGAAGATATCTCAGATCTGATCGCGTATTCCGCCCGGGTCGCGAGTGCCGTGGGTGTGATGATGTCTGTGCTCATGGGTGAGCGCAACGCGGACGCTCTGGCTCGAGCCTGTGATCTGGGTGTCGCCATGCAATTAACCAACATCGCCCGTGACGTTGGTGAGGATGCGCGTGAAAACCGGTTGTACCTGCCGTTGAAATGGCTTGAGCAGGAAGGCGTCGACGTGGATGCTTTCATGGCACATCCGCGCGCCGAGCCGGGCATACGCATCTGTGTCTCTCGGTTGCTGAAACACGCACTAGACCTGTATTCGCGGTCAGAGACGGGTATTGCGGAACTGCCATTGCAATGTCGCCCGGGAATCTATGCCGCACGCTTTGTCTATGCCGGTATCGGCGGGCAAATTCGCAAATCCGGATTTGACAGCGTGTCGCAACGCGCGCGGACGGGGAAGGGGCAAAAACTCGGCTGGTTGATGTGGTCCCTCTGCCGCACTGCGTTGAGTGCGGTTGCGCCTCGGTCACCTCGCCTATACGCTCGGCCCTTGCCTGAAACCGCTTTTCTGGTGGAAGCCGCTGCGCGTAACCGGCCCGCTCAAACGGATTGGAGCGATACGTTGTATACGGCCTTTGCGCAGTTGCAAACTTCGGAAAACACGCGGCGACAGCGCGCTATGGCCTCAGTACGGACGCATGCAAGATAATGTTTATTCTGTATTTTCTGATCTTCTTCTCCGCTTGTGTCGCAGCCGGCGCGACTGGTGGCATGTTCCCACCAGGGCAGTGGTATCGTGACCTGCGCAAGCCATCGTGGACACCGCCGAACTGGTTGTTTCCGGTGGCCTGGACAACACTTTATGTTTGCATGAGCTGGGCAGGTGCCCGCGCCGCAGTGGCTGGTGACGCAAGCCTTGCACTGGCGCTTTGGGGGTTGCAGATCGCGATCAACACGTTGTGGACGCCCGTGTTCTTTGGCTTGCGGCGTTTGCGGGCTGGTATGGTCGTGCTGTCTGCGCTTTGGGTTGCGGTGGCGGCGACGATGCTCGCGCTTTGGTACGTCGATACTTGGGCAGGTGTACTCTTCGTGCCCTATCTGGTTTGGGTGAGTGTTGCGGCAGCGTTGAATTGGTCGGTGCTGCAACTGAACCCTGAAACTGCCAATAATCCGCCGCCGATCGAGATCTAAAAACTCCATTTTGCTCGGCGTGGGACGCGCAAGGCTAACATGGGTTTCAACAATGGAGACCGAAATCGGCGTAGGTCCAGCGCCTCGTACACGCCGGTTGTTTCCGCTCCGCCCAATTGAGTTCTGACCATTGCGCGCGAATAGAACGGTGCATCCAGCATGTTCATCACCTGCCGGGGGCTATACCCTTTGTCTGCCCGCGTTTCTCGCCGGACGGCCCAAAGGCTGCGGTTCAGCCGTGCCTTGGGGGGCAAGGAAGTCATTTTAGCGGAGCCATCGGAATTGAAAGAAATGGCCTGGCTCAAGGTTGAGCCATCCAGCCGTTGCGCATCATAAAAACAGGCGCTGCCGTCGGCTGTCGGGAAGCGGCCCCATGTCCAGTGTGAGAAATCTTCTTCCAACGCGCGGGTACCGAAATTTGCGTCGAAATACCCATGCCCAGTCCACTGCCAGCCTGTGGCGGTCAGATCGACATCGATCCGTGCGGTTGGGGCAAACGGTCGCCAGATATGGGAATTGTCCTCAGTAAGGGGCAGTTCCACATCGGTCAGGGCTGTCGGTTCCAGAACCACCTGTCCCCGAACAGGCGAGATTAATGGTGGAGCCCCCATCTCATTGATGTCGATGATCAGCTTGTCACCGTCCCACTTGAGCGACGAGGGACCAACGGTCATGCTGTCGCGCGTCAATCGCAGGGCCGATCGGCCCCTGTCCGTCATGGTAAACCGCCCGCCCGGCCCGTAGGTAGCCACGTTGATACAAACATGGTTTTCCGGGTCTCTACGACCCGACCAGCGGTACCACGGCGAAAAAACCGAACCGATGAATGCTATGATCGAGATTGCCCGGCTCTGATCGTCGCTGATCCCGTCGACATACCACCAGGCGTAGCCGTTTGGCGGGACGTTGAGGGCGAAGTTTGGTCTTGCATGATCGTCTCGACCGCGTGCCGGGCGGAGAGTGCAGCCATCGGCAAGCCGGCACCCGGATGTGTGCCGCCGCCTACCAGATACAGGCCCTTGATCGTTGTCCGCGCGCGCGGGCGCTTCAGCGCTGCCGTCAGCCCATGCGGGCTCTGCCCGTAAAGTGATCCGCTGCTCTCGGGGAACAGAGCCTCGAAATCCGCCGGTCGGGTCAGGTTGGCTTGCCTCGGTGGCGGGTCGAAGGTCAGACCGAAGCGGCGAAGCACCTCGAATGTACGCATTTGACATATCTGGAACTCCATTTCGGGTTCGGGGCCGGTGCCTAAGGGCGGGGCATTCAGAATGATCTCGAACCGCTCGCGCGCACCGGGCGGCTTTTGCGTGTCCGGTCCTCGGTCTTGCGCGCAGACATAAATCGACTGCTGGCGGGGAAAGAGACCGGCTTGCAATTCTTCAAACTCCGGACTGCTCGGATCGGTGAAGAAAACGTTGTGATGCTCCAGATCCAGACCACGCGGGACTGCATCGAAACTCCACACCAACGCTGACAGGCTGCGTGGAGTGTTCAGTGTCTGCTGAGCGACACCAGTCACATCCGGCCCCAGCGCCCCTTTAGCCAGCGCTCGGGGATCCCCGTTATAGATCACGAGATCCGTCTCGATTGTAGTCCCGCCGTTGTATTCGACACCTTTAACGTGGCCGTCTTCGCAAGACACCGAAGTCACCTCGGTGTCATACTGAAAACGTGCACCGTGCCTCTTGCACAACGCCTCCAGCGCCTTTGGCAGGGACTGCATACCGCCCTTAACCGACCAAACGCCTGCTGCTTCGGCTTGCCAAATGAGGCTGAGCAATGCAGGAGACTGGTGCGGCAGACCACCAACGTAGGTTGCATAACGGTTGAACAATTGAGCAAGACGCGGGTCACTGAACCTGTGAGCCAGCTTCCCGCGAAGGCTTTGCATTGGCGCCATTGCCCCAAGCAATGCGGGGTGCCGAAGAAACGTCGTCGCAAGATCTACTGGCGATGGCTGCGGTTTCTCCATCATCGTCGGGCTCAGAGCGACAAACAGGGCTTTGGTTTCAGCGTTAAAGCGCATGAATTCCGCCTCTGCCTCGGGTCCGGCAAATTCTTTGATCGCTTTGCGGTTTGCATCCAGTCGGTCGTGCAGATCAAGCTTAGTTCCATCGGGCCAGAAATGCCGAGCGATAATGGGCAGCTTGTGGAGCTCAATGTGATCGTCCAGCCGCTCATCCAAATTGGCGAAGACGTCGTCGAATATATGCCTGAGGGTCAAAACAGTTGGGCCCGCATCAACAGCACCACTTTCAGAGGGAAGAGTCCTGACCTTTCCGCCCGGATCGGCCTGTCGTTCGAGAACAGTCACACTGAACCCGGACGCGCACATCCGCGCGGCGCTGCACAGGCCGCCAATGCCCGCGCCGATGACCACCGCGTGGCGCATATGCGTTTGTTTCGCGCTCATAAGGAATTGTTGACTCCGAACGGATAACTGTCCAGTGTAATTTACACCATTGTGTCAATTTAAACTTTCACACTGGGTTGTCAGAGCAAAGGGATGCGCATGGAACTGAAGACAAGGATCGATAGTGCCATACAGCAGAACATTGCTCGCGCAAGGGTTGCCCCAGCACCAGATCAGCTTGCAAGGGCCTTGGACTATGCTTGCTTTCCTGGCGGCGCGCGGGTGCGTCCGACGATCTTGATGTCCGTCGCGCTGGCCTGTGGTGACGATAGACCCGCCGTAGCAGATGCTGCCGCGGCTGCGCTCGAGATTATCCATTGTGCAAGTCTTGTTCACGATGATTTGCCCTGTTTCGACAACGCGGACATCCGGCGCGGCAAGCCATCTGTTCACCGTGCGTTTTCAGAACCTTTGGCGGTTTTGACCGGTGACAGCTTGATCATCTTGGCCTTTGACATTCTGACACGCGCCGCCATGCATGAACCGCAACGCGCACTGGGGCTACTGTCCTTGTTAGCGCAGCAGACGGGTATGCCGAATGGCATCTGCGCTGGGCAAGGGTGGGAGAGCGAACAGAGCATTGATCTGAGCGCCTATCACCGATCCAAGACCGGTGCGTTGTTTGTTGCAGCGACTCAAATGGGAGCCGTTGCCGCCGGGCACGATGCTGAACCTTGGTATGAATTGGGTGCACGGATTGGCGAAGCCTATCAGGTCGCAGATGATCTTCGGGATGCGCTTTACGATGAAAAGAAACTTGGCAAGCCTGCCGGGCAGGATGATCTTCACGGTCGTCCAAGTGCGGTCGAGCAGTTTGGCATCAAGGGCGCAATACAGCGGTTGAATGATATCTTAAGCGGCGCAATCGCCTCGATTCCGTCCTGTCCGGGCGAAGCCATCTTGGCCCAACTGGTGCGCAAACAGGCAGAAGCGTTGACACCAGTTACGCCGGCAGTTGCGAAGGCCTGACAATGGGACGGTCGCCTGATGTCGCGCGTCCCTTTTCGATAAGTACTAAGCTTGGTCGCCTTCTGGCGCGAGCTGATGTGCAATCCTTCGCAATGCGATTGCCGATCGCCCGCTGGTTCGCCAAGAGAGATGGGGCAGAAATTTTTGATATTATTCAAGGCTTTGTATCAAGTCAGGTTCTTGTGGCTCTGGTGGAATTCGAACTGTTCGACCGCCTGGCAGATGGTCCAAAGCCCGTACGGCAGCTAGCGCATGAAACCGGGGTCAAGGCCGAGCGTTTGCTGGTCTTTTTGCAGGCCGGCGCGGCTTTGGGTATTCTCCGGCGCCGTCGCGACGGGCGTTTTGGGCTGGCTCGAAAGGGGGCCGCATTGCGAGGTGTTCCGGGGCTGACCGACATGATTCGGCATCACCGGGTTTTGTATCGCGACCTCGAGGACCCGGTGTCGTTTCTGCGCGGTGACGCGCGCACCGAGCTGTCCGAGTTCTGGCCCTATGTACATAACGCAACCAATGTGGGCCGTGATGAGGCAGACCGCTATTCCCTTTTGATGGCGCGCAGCCAGCGCCTTGTGGCTGAGGACACGCTACGCAAGGTATCGCTGAACGGCATACGCCATCTTGTGGATGTCGGTGGCGGCAGCGGCGCCTTTCTGGCCGAAGTCGCGCGGCGCTACCCGAATATGCTGCTTACGTTGTTTGATCTTCCGGAAACCCGCGACGCTGCAGACGCTTATCTCTTCTCAGTCGGACTGTCGGACCGCATTAGCTGTGTCGGTGGGAGCTTTCGGTCGGATCCATTTCCGACGGGGGCCGACGCAATCAGCCTGATCCGAGTGCTCTATGA
The DNA here is from genome assembly GCF_049800715.1 of Ruegeria profundi. Taxonomy (GTDB): domain Bacteria; phylum Pseudomonadota; class Alphaproteobacteria; order Rhodobacterales; family Rhodobacteraceae; genus Ruegeria; species Ruegeria profundi_A. The sequence continues at coordinate 639,886 of NZ_JBNAFO010000001.1, read as the reverse complement.
TCACGATGATGCGACTGTCCAAGATCTGTTAAGTAAGGTGTTTGAGGCCTTGCCACCGGGCGGGCGTGTGATCGTTTCAGAACCTATGTCGGGCGGGGATCACCCGGACCCGATCACCGATGTCTATTTTGCGATCTATACGCTTGCCATGGGCACCGGGAAGGCGCGGTCAGCCATGCAAATCGGTGCGCTGCTCGAACAGGCTGGATTTGTGGACGTTGCTTCACTCACGCCGTTGCGCAGCTATATAACGTCGTCGGTGACGGCCTCAAAACCGGGCTGAGACCGCCGGTTTGCATGTATAGTGTCAGTTTTAATTGACAGATGGTTGCGTAAAGTTAAACTGACATAATAGCTCGTCAGGGACTCACCCATCCTGTGTCCCAAGTCGGCGAGGGGAGGGAAGACCGTGAGATCTTCAGCCGTTGTACTGCATGGACCCGGGCATCTGTCTGTTGAGTCTTTGACATTATCCCCGCCATCCGCATCGGATCTGGTGGTTGAAATCCGTCATTCCGGGGTCTCGACTGGAACAGAAAAACTGTTTTGGTCCGGGGAGATGCCGCCATTTCCCGGCATGGGTTACCCACTGGTTCCCGGCTATGAGGCCGTAGGCGAAGTGGTCGAGGCCGGATCCGATACGCGGTACGGTGTGGGCGATGCGGTCTTTGTGCCCGGAGCGACCTGTTACGAGGATGCGCATGGCCTGTTCGGCGGATCCTCGCGCGTGATCGTGACGGATGCCGAGCGTGTCACGCCGCTCGACTCGGGCTGTCAACGTGAGATGACACTGTTGGCGCTGGCCGCCACAGCGCGTCATTCGATGGCCGGATTGGGCCATCAGGTACCTGAACTGATCGTCGGTCATGGTGTGGTTGGTCGCCTGCTCGCACGTCTCACTATCGCTGCTGGAGCACCCGCGCCGCTGGTATGGGAGACCAATCCCACCCGCCGTGATGGGGTCGAAGGCTATCAGGTTATCGCCCCCGAGGAAGACCCGCGCCGCGACTATGGCTGTATCTACGATGCGTCAGGTGACAGTGCGATCCTGAACACTCTGGTCTCGCGCCTGAAACGTACGGGCGAGATCGTTCTGACCGGGTTCTACACCCAACCGCTCAGCTTTGCTTTCCCGCCCGCCTTCATGAAAGAAGCCCGGATGCGCATCGCGGCGGAGTGGACGCCCGAGGATATGCGCGCGACCCGCTCGCTGGTCGAAAGCGGGGCTTTGTCGCTGGACAATCTGATCAGCCATATCGCGCCCGCGTCGGATGCCGCAACGGCCTATGCCACAGCTTTCGAAGATCCCGACTGCCTGAAACTTGTTCTTGATTGGGAGACCACATGAAAGACGACGCCCCCAACCTGAAAGAGTTCGACGCCCGGCTCAAGGCCGAGGCCCATGAGGATTTGGCCGACGTGTTGCCGACCGAGGCGGTCAAGAAAACCCAGATCATCGCGATCTATGGCAAAGGCGGGATCGGCAAAAGCTTCACGCTGGCCAATCTCAGCCACATGATGGCCGAGCAAGGCAAACGCGTGCTGCTGATCGGCTGTGACCCAAAATCCGACACCACCTCGCTGCTATTTGGCGGCAAGGCATGCCCGACGATCATTGAGACCTCGACCCAGAAGAAACTGGCGGGCGAAGAGGTAAAGATCGGCGATGTTTGCTTCAAGCGTGGCGGTGTCTACGCGATGGAGCTGGGCGGCCCCGAGGTCGGGCGCGGCTGCGGTGGTCGCGGTATCATCCATGGGTTCGAGCTGCTCGAGAAGCTGGGCTTCCACGATTGGGATTTTGACTTTGTTCTGCTGGATTTCCTCGGCGACGTGGTCTGCGGCGGCTTTGGACTGCCGATTGCACGTGACATGGCACAAAAAGTCATTCTGGTTGGCTCGAATGACCTGCAATCGCTGTATGTTGCGAACAATGTCTGCTCGGCCGTGGAATACTTCCGCAAGCTGGGTGGGAATGTTGGCGTCGCCGGTTTGGTCGTCAACAAGGATGACGGAACGGGCGAGGCTCACGCCTTTGCCGAGGCGGTCAAAATCCCGGTTCTCGCATCGATCCCGCAGGATGATGATCTGCGTAAGAAATCCGCGAATTATCAGATTGTTGGCACGGAATCCGGTCAGTGGGGGCCTCTCTTTGCGGCCCTTGGTTTGAACGTGGCCGACGCGCCGCCAGTCCGGCCGACGCCTTTGGATCAGGACGGTCTGCTGGCGCTGTTTGACGGCAAGGAAACCGGTGCAGGGATCGAACTGGTTCCGGCCACCGACGAAGACATGCGCGGCAAGAACGCAGCGCCCAAGAAATCTCTGGAAGTGATCTACGACGACGCATGAACAAAGAAGTCACATATGACGCGTCCGCCGAGGCGCAGGTGATCAAGGGCGAACCTCGCGTGGAAACCGCCGGTGAGCCGCCTGCCTTGGGCTGTCATTCCGGGTCCGAGATGGAAGACGCCGCGCGCATCGCAGGCCAGTCCGAGTTGCTGGACCAATATGCGCGCGATTACCCGCAGGGCCCCCATGACAAGCCGCAAAGCATGTGTCCCGCTTTTGGCTCGCTGCGTGTCGGGCTGCGGATGAAGCGGGTGGCCACGGTGCTGAGTGGCTCGGCCTGCTGTGTCTATGGTCTGACCTTTGTCAGCCATTTCTACGGCGCGCGGCGGTCGGTGGGCTATGTGCCGTTCAACTCGGAAACGCTGGTCACTGGCAAGCTGTTCGAAGACATCCGCGCGGCTGTTTATGATCTGGCGGACCCTGAGAAATACGATGCGGTGGTTGTCACCAACCTCTGTGTGCCAACCGCCAGCGGCGTGCCGCTGCGTCTTTTGCCAAATGAAATCAATGGGGTGCGGATCGTCGGGATTGATGTGCCGGGGTTCGGCATTCCAACCCATGCAGAGGCTAAGGATGTTTTGGCCGGTGCCATGCTGGCCTATGCCCGATCCGAGGCCGAGGCGGGGCCGGTCTCCGCCCCGGACGGTGCGCGACAGGATCGGCCTACTGTCAGTTTGCTGGGCGAGATGTTCCCCGCCGATCCGGTGATGATTGGCCAAATGTTGGCCCCGCTGGGTCTCGCCGCTGGGCCAGTTGTTCCCTGCCGCGAATGGCGTGAGCTCTATGCCGCGCTGGATTGCGGTGCTGTGACCGCGATCCATCCGTTCTACACCTCGGCCATTCGCGAGTTTGAGGCCGCAGGCCGTCCGGTTCTGGGAAGTGGACCAGTCGGGGTGGAGGGCACGGCTGCTTGGCTGTCGTCCATCGGTGACGCGTTCGGTCTTTCTGCAGAAAAGGTAAGCACAGCGCAGAACGCGTTCTTGCCCGCAATCAAGGGCGCACTGGCTTCGGCTCCGATCGAAGGCACCGTGACTGTCTCTGGCTATGAGGGCAGCGAATTGCTGGTTGCGCGTCTGTTGATCGAAAGCGGTGCGAGCGTGCCATATGTCGGCACCGCCTGCGCCAAAAGCCAATGGTCCGCGCAGGACGCTAACTGGTTGGAAGCGCATGGTGCCAAGGTGCAATTCCGCGCCTCGCTGGAACAGGATTGCGCGGCGATGGAAGGGATCAAACCCGATCTGGCCATCGGCACGACTCCGGTGGTGCAAAAGGCCAAGCAACTAGGCATCCCGGCGTTATATTTTACCAACCTGATCTCAGCCCGCCCCCTGATGGGGCCAGCGGGTGCCGGATCATTGGCGCAAGTGATCAACGCGGCGATTGCCAACAAGGACCGGATGGACCGCATGCGCGACTTCTTCGAAGAGGTCGGCACCGAAGATGCCGCCGGGATCTGGGAGCGCGACCCGAACCTGCGCCCCGATTTCCGCGCCCTCAATCAGAAAAAACTGGAACGGCAGGCCAAAGCCGCCAAAGCGCAGGAGATGATCTGATGCTGATCCAAGATCATGACCGCGCCGGGGGCTATTGGGGGGCTGTCTATGCTTTCTGTGCCGTGAAGGGCTTGCAAGTGGTGATCGACGGGCCGGTTGGCTGTGAAAACCTGCCAGTCACGTCCGTCCTGCACTACACCGACGCTTTGCCGCCGCATGAATTGCCCATCGTTGTCACTGGTTTGGGCGAAGAGGAACTGGGCCGCGACGGGACCGAAGAGGCGATGAAACGCGCTTGGGGCACGCTGGATCCGGCGCTGCCTGCGGTGGTTGTCACCGGGTCGATTGCCGAGATGATCGGCGGGGGCGTTACGCCTCAGGGCACCAACATCCAACGCTTTCTGCCGCGCACCATTGATGAGGATCAGTGGGAAGCCGCCGACCGTGCGATGACGTGGATTTTCACAGAATTCGCAATGACCAAGGGCCGCATGCCGCCCGAGAAGAAACGGGACGAGGGCGCAAAGCCGCGTGTCAACATTCTTGGGCCCATGTACGGCACGTTCAATATGCCCAGCGATCTGGCCGAGATCCGGCGTCTGGTCGAAGGCATCGGGGCCGAGGTCAATATGGTCATGCCTTTGGGCGCGCATCTGGCCGAGATGCGCAATCTGGTGAACGCAGACGTCAATATTGTCATGTATCGCGAATTTGGTCGGGGCCTCGCTGAGTTGCTGGGCAAACCCTATCTGCAAGCCCCGATCGGCGTCGACTCGACCACCAAATTCCTGCGTAAACTGGGCGAAATGACGGGGTTGGACCCAGAGCCGTTCATCACCCGCGAAAAGCACTCGACGATCAAACCGGTCTGGGACTTGTGGCGCTCGGTCACGCAGGATTTCTTTGCCACCGCCTCGTTTGGAGTTGTCGCTAATGAAACTTACGCGCGGGGACTAAGACTGTTTCTGGAAGAGGATTTGGGCCTGCCCTGCGGTTTCTCGGTCGCGCGCTGCGCCGGGACCAAGACCGACAATGATCAGGTGCGCGCGTTGGTAGCGCAGAAGAAGCCTCTGGTCGTGTTCGGCAGCATCAACGAAAAGATCTACCTCGCAGAACAAAAGGGCGGGTTCGGGCCATCCCCGGCCTTTATTCCAGCCAGTTTTCCGGGTGCCGCGATCCGTCGGGCAACCGGCACGCCCTTCATGGGTTACGCGGGCGCGACCTATGTGCTGCAAGAGGTCTGCAACGGGCTGTTCGACGCCCTGTTCCACATCCTGCCGCTTGGCACTGAAATGGACGCTGGCCCGGCAACACCGGCCACGCAACGCACCGAATTGCCGTGGGATGAGGATGCCAGCGCCGCGCTGGAACGCATACTGGAAAGCCATCCGGTCCTCACCCGTATTTCCGCCGCGAAATCTCTACGCGACGCCGCCGAGCAAGCGGCCCTGTCCAACGGGGACGCGCGCGTCTTTGCCAGCACCGTTCAGGCGCTGGACCCCGCGCGATCCAAAACTGATCCAACCGAAGGAGGAGACCTGTGCCAGCAGTAACCCTGAATTCACCCAGTGAAACGGGCAAGAAGCGTTCGCAACGCACGCCCGAGTTCATCTTCTATTTTACGATCCTGTTCCTGATTTCGATCCCCTTCGCGATGATCGAATGGATCAGACTGTCCCTGCGCCGCCGCACGCTGAATCTGCGCGGTCCATTGGCGCGGGCCTGGTCCGAGGCCGACAGGATCACGCCGCTCATTTTCTCCAAGTGAGGGCGACCCGAGATCCGGCCCGCGTCATGCGGGACGGGGCCCAGCCGCTGGGTAAGCGGCGTCAGCATAATGACCCGGAGGTTCCTTATGGCTGATAATGACGACCTGTCCTTCACAGGTCTTACCGACGAGCAAGCTCAGGAGCTGCATTCGGTCTATATGAGCGGCCTATGGCTGTTCGCGATCGTTGCGCTGGTTGCACATATCGCAACCTACATCTGGGCTCCGTGGTTCTGAGGAGGGATTAAGAATGGCAAAATTTTACAAGATTTGGCTTATCTTTGATCCGCGTCGCGTCTTTGTGGCGCAAGGCGTGTTCCTCTTCCTGCTCGCCGTCATGATCCATCTCGTAGTGCTGAGCAGCGGTCTCAACTGGTTTGAGAACGCAGCATCGACCGCCGGGTTCTAAACCTGGTTGGTGGCATCGTGTGATGGACTGAGAGACTGCCGCGGGCGGCATGCCCCGCCCGCGGCGCATTCCGGGACTTAGGCAACCGGTAGTGACCGAAAACGTCGGAGCAAGACAATGGCGATGCTGAGTTTTGAAAAGAAATACCGCGTCCGGGGTGGGACGTTGATCGGCGGAGATCTGTTCGATTTCTGGTTTGGTCCGTTCTACGTCGGCTTCTTCGGCGTCACGACCGTGTTCTTTGCTGCGCTCGGTACGATCCTGATCTTCTGGGGAGCCGCCATGCAGGGCACGTTCAACCCATGGCTCATCAATATTGCACCGCCGGACCTGAGTTACGGTTTGGGAATGGCACCGCTGATGGAGGGCGGGTTGTGGCAGATCATAACTTTCTGCGCGGTTGGTGCCTTCGTCAGTTGGGCACTGCGCGAGGTTGAAATCTGCCGCAAGCTGGGGATGGGCTATCACGTGCCCTTTGCCTTCAGCTTTGCCATTTTTGCCTATGTCACGCTGGTTGTGTTCCGCCCGCTGCTGATGGGCGCGTGGGGGCATGGGTTTCCTTATGGCATCTTCAGCCACCTCGATTGGGTGTCGAACACCGGCTACGCCTATCTGCATTTCCACTACAACCCGGCCCATATGCTGGCCGTGACGTTGTTCTTTACCACCACCTTTGCGTTGGCCCTGCACGGTGCGCTGATCCTGTCGGCGGCCAATCCGGAAAAGGGTGAAGAGATGAAAACGCCCGATCATGAAGACACGTTTTTCCGCGATTTCATCGGGTACTCCATCGGGACGCTGGGCATTCACCGCCTCGGATTTCTGTTGGCAATCAACGCGGTCTTCTTCTCAGCCGTGTGCATCATCATCTCGGGGCCCGTCTGGACGAAGGGCTGGCCCGAATGGTGGAACTGGTGGCTGGAGTTGCCGATCTGGCCTTCTCAGGCGGGGATGTGATCCATGATTGAGTATCAGAACATTTTTACCCAAGTGCAGGTCCAGGGCGAGCCCGAATGGGGCATGGATGACAACCGCCGGATGGGCCGTGAGCGTATCGGCAAGCCTTTTTTCTCAAAGCTGGTTGGCTGGCTGGGGAACGCTCAGATCGGGCCGATTTATCTGGGCACCTTCGGTGTTGTCAGCATTGCGACGGGCATCCTGTGGCTTAATATCATCGGCCTGAATATGCTGGCGCAGGTCAACTGGTCCATTTCCGAGTTTCTGCGCCAAGGCTTCTGGTTGGCGCTTGAGCCGCCCAGCCCGGAATACGGGCTGACGATCCCACCGTTGAGTGACGGTGGATGGTATATCATAGCCAGTTTTTTCCTGCTGGTCTCGGTCTTGTCCTGGTGGTTGCGCACCTACGCGCTGGCGATGGAGCACAAGATGGGTAAGCACGTGGCCTGGGCCTTTGCTTCGGCCATCTGGCTGTTCTTGGTGCTGGGACTGTTCCGTCCAATCCTGATGGGTTCTTGGTCCGAGGCGGTCCCCTATGGCATCTTCCCGCATCTGGATTGGACCACGGCGTTCTCGATCCGATATGGCAACCTTTACTACAACCCGTTCCACTGTCTCTCGATCGTATTCCTCTATGGTTCGGTTCTACTGTTTGCCATGCACGGGGCGACCATCTTGGCAGTTACGCGTTTTGGTGGCGACCGCGAGTTGGAGCAGATTGTGGATCGCGGTACGGCAACGGAACGCGCGGCGCTGTTCTGGCGCTGGACCATGGGGTTCAACGCCACAATGGAGGGGATTCACCGCTGGGCCTGGTGGTTTGCGGTACTTACCCCGATCACCGGAGGGATTGGCATTCTGCTGACCGGTACCGTGGTCGACAACTGGTTCATCTGGGCACAGGAACACAACTTCGCCCCCGCTTATGACGGGTCATACGGATACGAAGCCTTTGGCACTTACGAAGGCTTCATAGGGCAGGAGAACTGAGATGCTTCCCAAGTGGTTTGATGAGTGGAACAGGGAAAACCCGACGGATATCTTTGGCCCTGCGATCCTTGTGGGGGCGCTGGGCGGCGCGATCTTCATTGCAGCGATGTTGGTGGCCTTCGGCCAGCCCTTTGCCACCAAAAGCATCCAGACCGGCCCGCGTGGGACAGGCATGTCGGTGACCGAGTTCATCAACGATGTCGAACGTCCTGATCCGACAATCGAAGACTACCTGACCGAAGAACCTTACCCTCCGCAGCCCGGCGACGTTCTGGCCCGGGATATCTACGAAAACGTGCAGGTTCTCGGTGATCTGACTGAAGACAACTTCAATCGCCTGATGAACGCAATGACCTTCTGGGTCGCGCCCGAGCAGGGCTGTGCCTACTGTCATGGCGACGGAGATTTGGAAACCTATGGTGAGGATAACCTCTATTCCAAACTGGTGTCCCGCCGCATGATCGAGATGACCCAGAACATCAATGAAAACTGGGACGGGCATGTCAACGCCAACAAAGAAGTCGGCGTGAACTGCTATACCTGCCACCGAGGTCAGAACGTACCCAGCGACATCTGGTTCCGCATTACTCCAGTCGTCGATGCGATGACGGGATGGGGTGCGGTACAGAACCGTGCGACGGTGCAAAGTCAGTCAACATCGCTGCCGTCAGATGCGCTGGAAACCTACCTTCTGGACTACGGAATCATCGGTGTTCATGATTTGGAGTCCCGCGTTGCCGGTTCGCCCGCAGACGAAGGCTTCCGGTCCATTCAGGACACTGAACGCACATATTCCCTGATGAACTATATCGACAACTCCTTGGGCGTGAATTGCGTGTTCTGCCACAACAGCCGCGCCTTCTACGACACAGCTGAGGTTACCCCGCAATGGGCCACCGCTAGCCTCGGCATCGCCATGGTGCAGGAGTTGAACAACGACTATCTGGTGCCGCTGGGTGAGCTCTACCCGGAAGAGCGTCTTGGGCCGATCCACCAGGATGCGCCCAAGGCGGCTTGCCGGACCTGTCACAAGGGCTATCAGCAGCCGCTGCAGGGCATGAATATGATCGCGGACTGGCCGGAGCTGACCAAGTCCGAGGCGCCGGAATACGAATAGGGCCAGTCGTCTCCCCATGACCGGCAAGGCCCTGACGCAGCACGGACCCCGTGGCTTCCTCGGTCCGCGCAAGGGGCGCAAAGTGCCTCGCAACTGTTCTGTGGCGACAGAACCTTGGCCGGTGATCTGAGCGGGCGTGCGTTCCATCCCGCGCAGATCGCCGGTCGACTGACCGGAGTAAGGCCATGACACACCCAGACACACCCCTTTTGGATCGCGTTGCCGGCCCTGCTGATCTGCGGATGCTGAGCGATGCGGAATTGGCGGGTATTGCCGGAGAATTAAGAGATGAGGTGATCGACATTGTCTCTGAAACCGGCGGGCATCTGGGGTCTTCGCTGGGCGTGGTTGAGCTGACTGTTGCATTGCATGCTGTGTTTAATACGCCAATGGACAAGCTGATCTGGGATGTAGGTCACCAGTGTTATCCGCATAAGGTGCTAACCGGGCGGCGGGACCGGATGCGGACCTTGCGCCAGAAAAACGGGCTAAGTGGTTTTACCAAACGCTCAGAGTCCGTGTTCGATCCATTCGGAGCAGCGCATAGTTCTACTTCGATCAGCGCAGCGTTAGGGTTCACGATTGGTCGCGATATGGGCATGCCAACTGGGGATGCGATTGCGGTGATAGGCGATGGCTCGATTAGCGCCGGTATGGCTTATGAAGCGCTGAACAACGCGGGTTGTGAAGGGCGGAGGTTATTCGTAATCCTGAATGACAACGAGATGAGCATCGCTCCGCCAGTCGGTGCAATGTCGACCTATCTGTCGCGGCTCTATGCCTCGGAACCGCTGGCACGGATGCAATCCCTGTCCGAAGGGTTCGAGGCCGCCATGCCTCCACCGGTGCGTGCCGGAATGCGCCGGGCGCGACAGCTGGTGTCGGGGCTGCCGGGCGCAGGTACGCTGTTCGAGGAATTGGGTTTCGACTATGTCGGTCCCATCGATGGGCATGACATGAATCAGCTTTTGCCTGTTTTGCGCGCCGCAAGGGCACGCGCGACCGGGCCGGTTCTAATCCACTGCGTGACTGTCAAAGGCAAAGGCTACGCCCCGGCTGAGAACAGTGCAGACAAGTATCATGGCGTGTCCAAGTTCGATGTCTCAACAGGGGCCATGAACAAAGCCAAGGCCAACGCGCCAAGCTATACCTCGGTGTTTGGCGAAACCCTGACAGATGAGGCCAGCCGGGACCCGTCGATCGTGGCGGTGACAGCAGCTATGCCCGCCGGGACCGGGGTTAAGACCATGGCCGACCGGTTCCCTAGTCGCGTGTTCGATGTTGGGATCGCCGAACAACACGCAGTCACCTTCGCGGCCGGGATGGCGGCCAGTGGACTTAAGCCCGTCTGCGCCATTTATTCGACCTTCCTACAGCGCGGGTATGACCAAGTCGTACATGACGTTGCCTTACAGGGGTTGCCGGTCCGCTTTGCGATTGACCGCGCGGGCCTTGTCGGGGCTGACGGTGCGACCCATGCGGGGGCTTTCGATCTGACCTATCTGTGTAGCCTGCCCGGATTTGTTGTGATGGCCCCGTCGGATGAGGCAGAGCTGCGCCACATGATTGCAACTTCGCTGTCCCATGTTGAAGGGCCGTCGGCTGTTCGCTTCCCGCGTGGGGCCGGGGTGGGTGCAGAGCTTCCTGAACGCGGAGAGATCCTTCCAATTGGCAAAGGTCGGATCGTTCGCGAAGGCGAAGAAGTGGCCATACTCTCGTTGGGCGCAAATCTCTCTGAGTGTCTGGCTGCAGCGAATTTTCTGGCGGATGAGGGGCATCGCCCGACGATTGCGGATGCACGCTTTGCCAAGCCAATCGATACCGAATTGCTGACCAAGCTGGCAGCCAGCCACAGCGCTATTGTCACGGTGGAACAAGGCGCGCAGGGTGGGTTCGGCGCTCATGTCCTGTCGCATCTGGCCAATACAGGCGCTTTGGATCGCGGACTGATAGTTCGCACCGTCACGCTCCCTGACCGTTTCATCGAACAAGCCGCGCCGAATGAGATGTATGAAGATGCGGGAATGACTGCAGAGGATATTGCGGACGTGGTTCGCGCGCTTCACGCGCACGAAGCCAAGGTGATTTCTTTCTCAGTTGCTCGTTAGGACTGAGGGCCGACCGAAGCCAGATAGGCCCAGATATTGGCGGCCTCATCTTCTTTGCGCAGCTTGAATGTCATCTTCCCACGCGCGCTGGTGTCGTCGAGGTATTCTTTCAGGAATTTCGATGGATCTGCCACATAGGTGGTGAAGTTTGCCTCTTCCCAAACCAGCCCGGCCTCACCCGCCGCGACCATTGCGTCCGAGTAGTTGAAGCCTTCATATGTTCCGGCTGTCCGACCCACGATGCCATACAAGTTAGGCCCGGTCTTGCCGCCTTTGACAATCTCTTCACCTGCGTCATCTGCGATGACATGGCAGGCTTTGCATTTGTTGAAATTTTTGGCGCCTTTCTCAGCGTCCCCCTCGGCAAAAGCGGGGCCTGCGAAAATTGCCAGTGCTGCACCAGCAGACAGGATTCTTTTCATCTGTATTTCCTCCTCCGAAGTTCTTTTGAATTAGGGCGTCAGCCTCAAAGTCAATTCTGGAAGCACTGAAATCAGGCAACCGCGTGTGCCAAGGCGCATTGCTTCCAAAGCACCATCAAAGCCTCGACCAAACGGTCGATGTCTTCATCACTGTGCAGGGGCGAAGGTGTAAAGCGCAGCCGTTCCGTTCCTTTCGGGACGGTCGGATAGTTGATCGGCTGCACGTAAATTCCGTAGTCCTGCATCAGGATATCGGACAGCATCCGGCATTTGACCGGGTCCTTGATCATGACCGGGATGATATGGCTGGGGTTGTCCAGATGCGGGATGCCATAAGCGTCAAGCTTGTCGCGCAGACGTTTCACCTGACGCCGCTGGGTCATACGTTCGGTATTGCTGGTCTTCAGGTGCTGAATGCTGGTGGTCGCCGCTGCCGCAACCGCCGGAGGCAGGGCGGTCGTGAAGATAAATCCGCTGGAAAAGCTGCGTAGGAAATCACACAGCGCCTCGGACCCGGTGACATAACCACCGACGCAGCCGTAGGCCTTACCCAACGTGCCTTCGATTAGGGTGATGCGATTTGCCAGCCCTTCGCGCTCGCTGATGCCTCCGCCACGCGGACCGTAAAGGCCGACCGCGTGGACCTCATCCAGATAGGTCAGCGCCCCGTGCTTCTCGGCGACTTCAACGATTTCTTTCATCGGGCATATGTCGCCATCCATGGAATACACCGACTCGAACGCCACGATCTTGGTGCTGTTGACAGGGAGGGCCGCCAGCTTGCGATCGAGGTCTTCGGGGTCATTATGCTTCCAGATGATTTTCTTGGCCCGCGAATGGCGGATGCCTTCGATCATCGAGGCGTGGTTCAGTTCATCGCTCAGGATCACTGCGTCGGGCAGGCGGCTGCCCAGGGTCGACAACGAAGCCCAGTTCGACACATAGCCCGAGGTGAAAACCAAAGCGGCTTCTTTACCATGCAGATCGGCCAGTTCCGCCTCAAGCCGAACGTGGTGATGATTGGTGCCCGAGATATTACGTGTGCCACCGGCACCTACACCGCAGCTATCGATGACCTCCTTCATCACTTCGCGCACTTTAGGGTTCTGACCCATGCCCAGATAGTCATTCGAACACCAGACAGTCACCTTGTCAGGGCTGTCTTCGACATGCGATTTCGCGGTCGGGAACGCGCCGCAGAGCCGCTCAAGCTCGGCAAATATCCGGTAATTGCCTTCCTCTTTCAACTGATCCAGCTGCGCGTTGAACATCTTGTCAAATTCCATGACGTCCCTCCCTTTCGGTATTCATGGTCAGTGGTTTCGGGTCCGGCAGCATCCAGCGCCACAGCTTGGCGTCGGGCAGCGGCAGAACCAGCAACCAGTGTTCCAGTAAGGCCAGCGCAGTGAGGCTGGCCAACAAGATTTGCGTTGTCTTGATCGGGTCAGTCGCGGCATGTCCGGCGCGCGCCATGAACAGGGCGACGGCGACGGACAGCAGCGATACGGAAATGGGAAAAAACCAGTTCATCCGGGCGATGCGGAAGTGGCTGGGCAAGTGCGCCAGGTGGTCGGGCAGAAACTCGGTATTGAACTTCGGCACGCCGAAAAACAGGTTCAGCTTGGCCGAGATGCGGGCGGAGAAAAGGATGCCGAAGCACCAAGCGCCGACAGTGTTGGGCTGGTTCCAACTGATCAGCGCCAGCACGATAGTTATCAGGACCAATAGCATCTCGTGATAAGCAATGGTGCCCCAGGCGCGGATAAAACGCTCCCATAATGGCGCGTCGGTGGGGCATGGATAGGCGTTTGGGCCGGTGATCATACCGCATAGGAAGGCCAACTCGATCCAGCCCCAAATCGCCAGAGCGCTTGTGAAACCCAGATAGATCGAGCCGGTACTGCCATCGCCCAGCGACAGCCAGAACCCGGCCAGCCCTGCGATGAGTACGGGCAAGGAGCACAGCGCAGTGCGGTTGCGTCCGCCCGCGCTACGGCGGACAACCCACAGGATCGCCCCGGTGGAGAACCACCAGAGGAAAAGCGCAATAGGCGCGGCGATCCAGGGGGCGAGGGTCATCAGTAGCAGGGCTCCAATCTTGTTTGAGCCGGAACTTGATGCTTTTTCGCAGGGATGAAATACAGCGCCGCAAAGGCGCGACCAGCGCGGAGCGAACCCCAAAGCTGAGCGACCTTACCCGCGATGCCACCGCGTTCCTTCGCCTTGGCAATGTCTGCGTTGGCCCGATACAGCGCACGGCAGTTCTTGAGCCAGCGTGGATCGTCGATATCCAGCGTGATCGGGAAGATCTGCTTGCTGAGCTCGCTGGTCTTCTCGAACACCGCGTGGGCATACCAATCCGGATCGACGCCCAATGCCTCATGGAAGGCGGGCCGCTGATGGTCGCGCACGAACATGGTCGCGTAGACGGCGGTCAGGAAGAACTTGATCCACAGCACATTGACGCCCGAGGTCAGCTTTGGGTCGGTCTTCATCAGCAAAGCAAACGCCTCGCCATGGCTGAACTCGTCATTGCACCACTCTTCGAACCACTTGAAGATCGGGTGGAACCGATGTTCGGGGTTGGCCTGAAGATGCCGGAAGATAGTTATGTAGCGGGCGTAGCCGATCTTTTCCGACAGGTAAGTGGCGTAGTAGATGAATTTGGGCCGGAAGTAGGTGTATTTCTTCTTCTGGGTCAGGAAGCCCAGATTCACCCGTAGCCCGGCCTCGCGCAGCGCATCGTTGATGAAACCCGCATGGCGCGCCTCATCCCGAGCCATCAGTTGGAACAGCTGGGTGATGTCCTTGTTGTTCCCACGCCGCTTCATCTCTTTGTACAGCACACAGCCTGAAAATTCGGCGGTGCAGGACGAAATCAGAAAGTCGATAAACTCTTTCTTGAGCTGCGGCTTCATGCCGTCCCAGTCGATCTGGTCCCAATCCTCGTTCTTTTTGAAATGACCCTTGTTCGGGTCAGAGAGCATCTGGGCAATCAGCCCGTCCCAATCCTCGCGAACCGAGGACACATCAATCGCGTCCAACTCGTCGAAGTCGGTGGTGTAAAAGCGCGGCGTCAGCAGGGTGTTCTGCATCGCGGTCTCGGTCGCCATTTCGTCGTTATAGATTGCGTCCTGTTCGGCTGCGATGGCCAGACCCTCTTCGACCGTGGTGGCGTCGGCGGTGTGTTTGCTTTGCATATTCATAGCGTGACCTCCTCAGAGAAGGAGAATTCGCACAGCTCCATCACCTCGAAATCGCCCGTAAGGCGGGTCCAGAGACGTTCGAGCAGGCTGGCGCGTATGATTGTCGCTTCACGCTGTTCGACGACGATCTCACCGAACGGGGCCATGATTTCTGGGCCTTTCACCTGTACCTCGTCGCCGGGATAGATCACGGCACCGTTGTCGAACCTGACATGGGCGTGCAGGCTCTCGAATTTGTGGCTCACCTCGACTGTGCAGGGCGCGCGTTCAAAGTCTTTCGTCAAAAGTCCCATGTTGGCTTCCTTTCAAGGTTGATCCAGAAGTCTGGCGAAACGACTGGCATTATCGGCGCCAAATCCCATGAGGTCGGCGCTCCATCCCGTTGCGGGATCGGTGATGTCGAGACGGCCATTGGCGCGGCGCGTTACGATGACGGGGGTGTGCGCAGGCAGATCGGCCTGTGCGCGATTGCGGTCAATGACCCGGGCAACACCCGCGACAAAGCCGCCCTGAGTGGCGTCCAGCCGGGCAATGACCGCGCCTTCGGGCGATAGCACGCTGACAGCACCACTGACGCCATCGCTGATCAAGATCATCGCACGCTCATGCGTAATTTCGGCCGCTGGAGGCGTCGCCGAGAGCGGAACATCGGCGATGCGGGCATAGGTGACGATGGCAAGAACAGCACAAACCAACAGCCCCATGGCCCGCAGCAACACACGCGGGATCAACTCGCGGTCTTGGCTATGGGTTTGGGTATCGGTCATGCCGTTCTCCTATTCCGCTGCGATTGGGTTCATGGCGCGCTCGACGCGCGGGATGCTGACCTGCGCCTCAGCGGCATCCGCGAAGATGCGCGCAACGTTTGCGGCATCAGGGATGCAGCGCAGGGCGGGTTGGGTGTTGAAGCGCCACGGCCGTACATGCGGCCAGCAGAGCAAATAGCTGAACCGCGCCGGGCCTTGCAGCGTCAGTGCAATTGTCCCGGTGCCATCCTTGCGCAGGTCCAGATCGGCGCTGGCGATCTTCGAGTAGGGTAGGTTCAGCGTGATGGTCAGCGCGGCTCCGATCCGCATGGCGACGCGGCGATCGGTCAGCGTATACATCGTGCAACGCGCCTGAATGACCGAGAACAAGACAAGCAACGCGCAGGTTACGGCCCCAAGGATCACGAACGGCAGCGACGCAGCAATGGCCAGATCCAGTGGCATCAGGTCCACCACAGACACAAAGCGCCAGAGCGTTAAGACCGCAAAGTACCCCGCAACCCACAATACACTGACTGAGGATTTCGCGAGCGCCCACCAGTGCGGGCGGCCCTGCCACAGGATCACCTCACCCTCGGGTGGGCGTTCCGGCAGGCCCGGCACAGGTTCGACTGCGAAATCGTCATGTGACATGCGGGCGGCTCCTGTCCTTAGATCTGCGGCTCTTGCCGCGCTTCGCTGGCGTAAAGCGTGCCGCCGGCGTAGTAGGCGCTGATTTTCTCTTCTTCGAGCAGGGTGACCTGATCAGGGTTGGCGATCAGCGGCACGTCTTTGACATGCTCAGCAAAGATCGAGCGGACTTTGACCCGGTTCGACCAGATACGTGCCATCGTCAGTGGCACCAAACGGGTACCGCCGCCATGTTCCGCGTCCAGTTCGTATTCCAGATAGCGGACCAATTGCTCGGGCACGTCGACCCACATGTCGGTGACAGTGCCAACGACCTTATTGTCGCCGGTCACAACGGGTTTGCCGCGTGGGTCGCGGCCTGCGGCATGGGAAAACGCCTCAAGCTTGCGCATCGGCTGCAGTTTCAGATGCCCAAGGCCGTCCAGCTCCGGAATATCGCGTCGCGGAGCCCAGGCTGCAGGGCCGACACCGTCAACCATCGGGTTGCCGGTAGGCTCGAACGGATATCCTCCAGCGGCGTTTGTGCGTTCCAGTGCCAGATCATCGCGATCACCACGTTGGCCGCTCGGAACAGTCAACTCTCCGCGCCCATGGGGCAGTTTAAAGGTCTTGTCATCGGGGACCGGGAACAGACCCTGATTGGGCGCTTCCTCTCCGTCGTCATCCACCAGAGGGAAGCCCTCGCGCATGTTTTCCCGCTGGATGTAGAAAATCAGAAGGGCGAAAAAGACCCAGAACAGCCAGATCGACAGGCTGGCGAGGTCGAATTCTCCGAAAAAGGTCTGGGTCATGCCGTGATCCTTTCTTTCAGTGTTGTGCGCATCATGTCGGGAACTCCGGCAGGCCGGTTGGGCCAGTCGCCCGACGTTTGCGCGTCGCCAGCGGCCCAAGCACGATGAGCGTGACGAAAAGCAAAGCGATTTCAGTGTGGTAAACGACAGAGTAACCCGTCGCGTTCGAATTCAGTGCGGTGCCGAGGTTGCCCTGTAGCGCCTGGATGTTGACGATGTCGCGCATTGCGCCGCCAAGGGCGATGGCAAGTCCTGAGGCCGTTGCTTGCGCAGCACCCCATGCCCCCAAGGCCAAGCCACGCCCGGCAAAGCCCTGTTCTGGCAGGGACATGGTTGAGATCAGAGTGCAAACGGCGAAGATACCCCCGCCAAAGCCGATCAGCCCGGCGCCGGTGAAAAACAACAGCGGGGCCTGCATCGGGGCCGAGAAGATCACGGCGCTGAACGCGGCGATCCCGACCAGAATGCCGCCGCAAGACAGGCGGATCGGATCACGACCCAGCCCGAGCAGCCTCGCGGACAGCCCATACCCGGCGAGCGCTCCGGTGGCCCACATGGCCGTCAGAACGGTCGTGGATGAGACCGAAAGGCCGAGGATTTCACCGCCATAAGGTTCAAGCAGCACATCCTGCATGTTGAACGCCATGGTGCCCAGGAAGACGACTGCTAGCAGGCGCCCAGCCTGACCTCCGCTTAGCAGATCGGACCAGGCATCGCTGAACCGGGGACGCGGCGCTGCGCGTTCTTCGGCACTCATGGGGCGAACTTTTTCCTGCCGCCAGAGGGCGATCAGGTTCAGCACCATGCCAACCACTGCCGCCCCCTGAACCACGCGGATAAGTCGCAGGTCCGAAAAATCACGCAGCAGCCAGCCGACGATCAGGGCCGAAGCCCCCATGCCAATCAGGAACATCACGTAAAGCAGGGCGACGACCTTGGGCCGCGTCTCGGGTGTGGCCCGGTCACAGGCCAACGCCAGACCGGCTGTTTGAGTCATGTGGATGCCGAGACCCGCCATGAGGAAAGAGATCGCCGCCAGCGCCTCACCGGCGAAGGGGACATGCAGTGTGGAATGGCCTCCCAACACCAGCAGCGCAAACGGCATCACAGCCAGTCCACCCATTTGCCAGATCGAGCCAAACCACAGGTACGGGATGCGCTTCCAACCAATCACGCTGCGATGGGTGTCACTGCGGAAGCCCAGAAGGGCGCGGAAGGGTGCAATCAGGACTGGCAGGGCGATCATGATGGCAACGACCGTGGCGGCCACGCCCAACTCGACAATCATCACGCGGTTTAGCGTCCCCAGCAGCATGACCGAGGCCATACCGACCGACACCTGGAAGAGCGACAGCCGCAGTAACTGACCCATCGGCAGGTCCGCGCTTGCGGCATCTGCGAAGGGCAGGAACTCGGCCGGTATCCGGGTGAAGGACGAGGGGCGCTGGCTCATGAAGCGACCTCCAGCGCGTGAGAGATGTAAAAGCCGCAATTGACGCGACCCAGATCGCGGACCCGCCCGGCATCGTCGAGCTTACGGGTCAGGGTCTTGGTGTTGTGGGGCACCATTGTCGGCGAGCGGTCGCTTTTCGGAAAAACCTTGCCTGCGTACCACATGGCGGCCAGCAGAGGTGTGCGCGGGGCCACGGTAAGCCGCACGGTTGCGCCGTGATCTGCAAAGCGATCTACCGCGTCACGGATATGGTCGGCGTCATAATAAATCAGACTGTCCATGGCGAAGACGTGATCAAACGGGCCGTTAGGCTCGTGCAGCATGTCGCCCGCGTGGAAATCGACTTGGTCCTGCAACGCTTTGGGCAAGCGCGCGCGGGCGATGCCGATCAGGGCAGGGGAGATGTCGATGGCCACCACCTCGGCCCCACGTGCAGCAAGGATTTCGGTCAATTGGCCGGTGCCACAGCCTGCATCCAAAATACGGCGCCCGGTCAGATCTGCGGGCAGCCCCTCCAGCAAGCGGTCGCGCATCTGATCGCGGCCTTCGCGCACGGTCTGGCGGATCTTTGACACAGGCGCGTCGCTGGTCAACCGCTCCCATGTGCGGGTGGCGGTGCGGTCGAAATAGGTCTCGACCCGAGCGCGTGTGGCTTCATAGGTCATCAGTCAAACCCCAGCAGCTCAAAGATTTCCCGGTCTGGCAGAGGTTCAGGCGCCAATGCCTCAGTCCCGTTCCAAAGCGTCTCTGCCAGCCGGACATATTCGGCGCGGCAGCGGACAATGTCTTCGTCATCATCCATCTCGAACAGGGTCTTTTTCTTCAGGCGCGAACGCCGGATGGCGTCGACATCAGGCATATGCGCGATGCGCTTGAAGCCGACCTGATCGCAGAATCGGTCCACCTCATCCGTGTTGCGGCTGCGATTGGCGACGCACCCGGCCAGACGGACTTTGTAATTGGCGGATTTCGCCTGAACAGCAGCAATGATCCGGTTCATCGCATAGATCGAGTCAAAGTCGTTCGCAGTGACAATCACAGCCCGGTCGGCATGTTGCAGCGGCGCAGCGAACCCACCGCAGACGACATCGCCCAAGACGTCAAAGATCACGACATCGGTGTCGTCCAGCATGTGATGCTGTTTCAACAACTTCACGGTCTGACCAACCACATACCCGCCGCAACCTGTGCCTGCCGGAGGGCCACCGGCCTCGACACATTGCACACCGCCCCAGCCTTCGAACACGAAGTCCTCGGGGCGCAGCTCTTCGGGGTGGAAATCGACCTCTTTCAGAATGTCGATCACGGTTGGCACCAAGGACCCGGTTAGGGTGAAAGTGCTGTCATGTTTCGGGTCGCACCCGATCTGCAGCACCCGCTTGCCCAAAGTCGAGAACGCGGCTGACAGGTTCGAACTGGTCGTGGATTTTCCGATCCCGCCCTTGCCGTAGACTGAGAAGACCTTGGCCCCTTCAATCCGTGCGGTCGGATCCTGATGCACCTGAACTGAGCCTTCACCATCAAGGCCGGTCAGGTTCGGAGGGTTTTTGTCCAATGGGCTCATAACGTGTTCCTCATTCCGCGGCAATCCCTTCCATCCGGTCTTCCAGCGCGTCTGCGGCACGTTGCAGCGCGTCGAGGGTTTCCGCATCTGGTTGCCAATAAGCGCGATCGCTGGCCTCGAGCAGGCGGTTGGCCATGCGGCTGGAGGCGACCGGGTTCAGGTCGGCCAGCCGGTTGCGCATGTCTTCATCCAGCACGAAAGTTTCCGAGATGCGCTGATACACCCAAGGTTCCACCTGACCGGTGGTGGCCGACCAGCCCAGTGTGTTGGTCACATGCGCTTCGATCTGGCGAACGCCCTCGGCGCCGTGTTTCAGGAGGCCTTCGTAGAATTTTGGGTTCAGCGAGCGTGACCGGGTTTCCAGCGCCACCTGATCGGCGAGCGTGCGCACTTTACCATCGCCCCGTGTCTGATCGCTGATATAGACCGCTACATCCGAACCCCGTGCCCGGCGCACGGCGCGGGAAATACCGCCCAGAGTATCGAAATAGTGGTCAACGGTGGTGACGCCTAACTCGACGGATTCGAGGTTCTGATACGCAACCTCGACGTCTTTCATCGTTTGTTGCAGCAGATCGGTGTTCTTGTGCGCTTTGCCCTTGGTGTCATAGGCGAAACCCTTGCGGGCCTCGTAGGCGTCGGCCAATTCGTCCTCGTCCACGAAGGCCAGACTGTCGACCAGTTGATTGACGTTCGAGCCATAGGCCCCTTCGGCATTCGAGAAGACCCGGAGGGCGGCCTCTTCCAAGGACACATTCATGCGCTCGGCATAGGCAAGTGAATGCGCGCGGATGAAGTTCTGGTCCAGCGGCTCATCGGCTTGTGCGGCATTCAGCGCGGCCTCGGCCAGCAGGCGGGTTTGCAGGGGCAGCAGGTCGCGGAAAATACCCGAAAGGGTCATCACCACGTCGATCCGGGGACGACCCAGCTCCGACAGCGGGATCAAGTCCGCCCCGGAGAGACGGCCAAAGCTGTCGAACCGGGGTTGCGCACCCATCAAGGCCAATGCCTGCCCGATCGGGCCGCCATCGGATTTGATGTTGTCGCTTCCCCACAGCACCAGGGCCACGCTGCGCGGCAGGGTATCGTGGGTTTTCAGAAGCAGTTCCGCCTGTTTCGCACCGTCTTGGCAGGCATAGGCTGTGGGCATCCGGAACGGATCGAAGGCATGGATGTTACGACCTGTGGGTAGAATATCGGGGTTGCGCAGCAGATCGCCGCCGGGAACAGGTGGTGTAAATCGACCTTGCAGCGCTCGCAGCAAGGCGGGGAGTTCGGTCTCTCGGGACAGCGCCGCGTCCATTTCGGCGCGACCTGTCGTGTCCAGATCGAGCAGGTCCAGATAGTCTGAGCGCTCGTGCTCAGCCATCGGTTGGCCGACCACATGCAGACCTTCGGGGATCAGCGCACCTTCTGTATCCAGCAGCGTGTGCCACAAGGCCGCCGGGTCTTGTCCGTCCAGATCCACGGCCTCGGCCTGATCCACAATCAACGTTTCAAGATCGGCGCGGTCGGGTGCATCGGGGGGCAGGGCACGCCAGTGGCTCAGGCTGTCTTTCAGTTCGGCCAATCCTTTGTACAGACCCGCGCTGGAAAGCGGTGGCGTCAAGTGGCTGACAGTCACCGCGCCGGACCGGCGCTTAGCCAGAGTGGCTTCGGACGGGTTGTTAGCGGCATAGAGATAGATGTTCGGCAAGTCTCCGATCAGGCGATCCGGCCAGTCCGCACCGCTCAGCCCGGTTTGTTTGCCCGGCATGAATTCCAACGCGCCGTGCATACCAAAGTGCAGTACGGCATCCGCGCCGAAGCTGTTGCGGAGCCATAGGTAGAACTGAGCAAAGGCGTGGGTCGGTGCAAAGCCGTGTTCGAACAGCAGGCGCATTGGGTCGCCCTCGTATCCGAAGCCCGGTTGCAGACCGACGAAGAT
Source organism: Ruegeria profundi (assembly GCF_049800715.1). Taxonomy (GTDB): domain Bacteria; phylum Pseudomonadota; class Alphaproteobacteria; order Rhodobacterales; family Rhodobacteraceae; genus Ruegeria; species Ruegeria profundi_A. Next base: position 617,938 of record NZ_JBNAFO010000001.1, on the reverse strand, counting down.
ATTGCCGAACTGACGGCCCAGAACAAAAACGTCGCGCCCATCCGTCTGAACCCGACCGGGGGCGGGTCCCCAACTTGCCTCGATCTCATCCAGCCATGGCGTATCGCGCACGATGTCATCGGCGCTGATCTTGGCAGCAACGTTGGCCTCCTGCCCGTAAATCTCGGCGTTACCACCCAGTACGGCGTCTCGTAGATCTTCAACCGTTTCGGGTGGGTCGAGATCATAGCCATCCGCCCTCAACGCCCGCATCGTGTTCAGCAGGGACGCGAAGACATCCAGATAGGCGGCGGTTCCAGCGGCCCCGGCATTGGGTGGGAAGCCGAAGAGAACAATCGCCAGTTTGCGCTCGGCTGCGCGGGATTTGCGCAGAGCAGCTAACCGAACCATACGGGCGGCCAAAACCTCAATCCGCTCGGGGCAGGGGGCCATGGCTTTGCTGGCGATGGGTTTGCAGGTCCGAGAACAACCGGTACAGCCCTTTGGCCCGTGACGCCCGGCAAAGACGGTCGGCGCGGTTGCGCCATCCAACTCGGGCAGGGCGATCAGCATCGTGGTTTCAATCGGTCCAAGCCCTTGCGGCGAGGCGGCCCATTGATCGAGTGTTTGAAATTCGAGCGGGTGTGCTGAAACGTAAGGAATATCAAGGTTTTCCAGAACCTTGATCGCGTTCTCATTGTCGTTGTAAGCCGGGCCGCCCACCAGCGAGAACCCGGTCAGCGACAAAAGGGCGTCAATTTTGCGCGCGCCATCCTTTTGAAAGAACTGATCCACGGCAGGCCGCGCATCCAACCCGCCCGCAAAGGCCGGGAGCACCCGCAAACCCTTGGCCTCAAGCGCGCGGATGACCGCATCATAATGCGCGGTGTCAGAGCTCAATACATATGACCGCATCATCAGAACACCCACGGTCGCACGCGGTTTGCGGGGACCTGGCAAGTACTCCACGTTGATGGTGATGCGTTGCGGCAGGTCTGGGTGATACAGCCCTGCATCCGGATACTCGCGTGGTTCCGGAGCCTCCGCGTTTTGCCATTCAGGCCGATCAGCGTAGCGACTGACCAGGAAACGGACCATCGCCTCCATATTGTCGTCAGAGCTGCCAAGCCAGTACTGCATGGTGATGAACCAAGCGCGCAAGTCCTGAGCCTTGCCGGGGATGAATTTCAGGATCTGCGGCAGGCGGCGCAGGATTTTCATCTTGCGCTGGCCGGTATCGGAGGATGGCTTGGACGAGCCCCGCAGCCTACGCAGCAGTTTCAGAGCGCCTGAGGTTGGCGCGGCCATATCCAGCGCGCCCATGCGGGTCAGCTTGACGATCTGCGCATCGGCAATGATGCCGATCATCGCGTCGCAACTGTCGCGCCGGGCCTGAAGCGCGGGCAGGATTGCGTTGATATGTTCTTCAAGGAACAGAAGATTGGCGATGACGAGATCGGCCTTGGCGACACCCTGTCGCGCGGCTTCAAGCGCAGTCGGGTCTTCGCCCCATTCCGCAGCGGCAAACACTTCAAGTTCCAAGCCGGGAAAATCGGATTGTAGTCGCGCCAGAACCCGATCACACGGACCGGCGGCGTGGCTGTCCAGCGTCACGATCGCGATGCGATAGGGCCGATATGTCTGGCTGTCATCGCGCATAGTGGGCCTTGGCCTCGTAAAGTGTTTCGACGGAGATTTCGGATTCGCCCCGCGCCTCGGCAAACGCTTCCGTATTGCGCCGCGCCTTGCCGCGCACGAAGAAGGGGACTTTGCGCAGCTCACGCTCGGCGTCATCCAGCCAGATGATCTGGGCGCCGGTGGAATCCGCTATTTCTGCAACCTGCTTGGCCCCGTGGGCATGATGCGAGGGGCCGGCGGCGTCGTTGAATTCGGGGTCTTCGCGGAACATGTGCAGTAGGTGTTCCTCCAGCCCCATGACCAGCGGATGTACCCAAGTGTCAAAGATCACGTTAGCGCCTTCGATACCCATTTGCGGCGAATAGCGGGCGGGGAAGTCCTGTACATGAACCGGAGCTGAGATAACGGAACAGGGAATGCCCAGACGCTTGCCGATGTGGCGTTCCATCTGCGTGCCGAGGATCAGTTCAGGCGCGAGGTCCGAAATCCGCGCCTCGACCTCAAGGTAATCATCAGTGATCAGCGCCTCGACACAGATCTCCTTGGCCAGTGCGCGGATCGGGCGGGCCATTTCGCGGTTGAAACAACCGATGCCGACGACTTCGAACCCCATTTCCTCGCGCGCGATACGAGTCGCGGCAGCGACATGGGTGCCATCGCCAAACAGGAAGACGCGCTTGCCAGTCAGATAGGTGCTGTCGACGCTGGCCGAGTACCACGGAAGGCGCAGCCGGTCGGTATCCAGGCTCGGTGCGCATCCGGCGAGCGCGGCTACTTCATTGACGAACTCCCTCGTCGCACCGACGCCGATGGGAATAATGCGTGTATAGGGTTGGCCGAGGTTCCGTTCCATCCAGCGACAGGCGCTTTCACCGGTTTCGGGATACATCAGCACATTGAAATGTGCGGCCCCCAAGCGCGTAATGTCGGACGGTGTCGCGCCAAATGGGGCAGTAACATTAACTTCGACGCCCATATCGTTCAGTAGGGCTGTGATTTCAGTGATGTCATCGCGATGTCGGAACCCCAGCGCGGTGGAGCCGATCAGGTTGCATGACACGCGTTTCGTGCGCTCGGTCGGTTTGGCGAGGCAGCGCACGATTTGCAGAAAGGTCTCATCCGCACCGAAATTCTCTTTCCGCTGATAGCTGGGCAGTTCCAGCGGGATCACCGGAACGGGCAGCCCCAGGGCTTCGCCCAGCCCACCGGGATCATCCTGGATCAACTCGGCGGTGCAGGAGGCGCCAACGATCATGGCCTGTGGCTGGAATCTGTCATACGCAGCCTGACAGGCGTCGCGGAACAGTTTGGCAGTGTCAGACCCCAAATCACGCGCCTGGAACGTCGTATAGGTCACCGGCGGGCGGTGATTGCGACGTTCGATCATGGTGAACAACAGATCGGCGTAGGTGTCGCCTTGCGGAGCGTGCAGAACATAATGCAGCCCGGTCATCGCCGTTGCGACGCGCATGGCCCCCACATGGGGCGGGCCTTCATATGTCCACACCGAAAGCTTCATTCTGCCGCCACCCCCAAAAGGCTGCGCCGACGCAGTGGGCGGGCAAACAGACCAGCCAGATCACCGGCTTGTTCGTAGAAATGGATGGGCGAGAAGACCAACTCGATGGCCCATTTGGTCGCCAGCCCTTCGGCTTCGAGCGGGTTGGCAAGTCCTAAGCCGCAAACCGTCAGATCGGGCTGCGCAGCGCGCACCCGGTCGAGTTGTTTTTCGACATCTTGGCCTTCGGAAAGGGTTGGACCGTTTTGGATTTCAGCAAGGTCTTGGCCGACCAGATCGCGGTGCAGATAGGGTGTTCCGACCTCAACCAGTTCCATGCCGCATTCACGAGACAGGAAACGCGCCAGCGGAACCTCTAACTGACTGTCAGGCATCAGGAAAACGCGCTTCCCTCTGAGCGGTTCCGAGGCTTGCGCAATCGCCTTTTGTGCCCGCAGGCGCGCGGAATGCGTGACCGCGTCCACATGATCTGCCGAAATACCGAAGCGGACAGCAACGGCATGCAGCCATGCAGTTGTACCCTGCTCACCCAAAGGGAACGGCGCGCGGATTGGTTGTGCGCCCCGGCGCACCAGAATGTCGTGGGTCTCACCCAGGAAGGGCTGCACAAAGGCCACCTGAGTATTCGGTCCAATCCCGAACTCTTGGTCGCTGGAGCGATTGGGGAGCAGCCGGACGTTCGACACACCGATCTTCGACAGCAGGTCCAGCATCTGATCCTGAACAACGTCCGGCAGACCCCCGGCGACGACCAGCTGCGCTGCGTCGCTGTTGGGCATCGCCGCAACCATCGCGGCCAGGCAACTGTCTTCGCCCTGCGTAAAAGTGGTCTCGATCCCCGAGCCGGTGAAGTTCAGCACCCGGATCTTTGGCGCATAGCGCGCGTTCAGCCGTTCAGCCGCTTTGGCAAGATCCAGCTTAATCACCTCGGACGGGCAAGAGCCAACAAGGAACAATCGGCGAATGTCAGCCCGTCTTGACAGTAAACGGTCAACTTCGCGGTCGATCTCTTGCTGCGCGTCGGCCATGCCGGCCAGATCAGTCTCTTCAAGAATCGCTGTGCCAAAGCGCGGCTCGGCGAAGATCATGACGCCGGCGGCGCTTTGCAGCAGATGCGCGCAGGTGCGCGAGCCGACCACCAGAAAGAAGGAATCCGGCATCATCCGGTGCAGCCAGATAATTGATGTCAGACCGCAGAAAACCTCGTGCTGGCCACGCTCACGCAGCAGCGGCGTCTGGGTGCAGCCCGTGGATATGGGAGCAGCGGTATTCATGCGCGGGCCTGCATCTGCAACCGCGCGCGGCGGAGCTTCCAAAGGAACTGCCCAGCGTTGATCACATACGCCAGATACGCGGCCAAGGTCAGCAGCATCAGTTGTGTCGGTGTTAGCCAACCTGTTGAAAGGGCGACCAAATACGCCGTGTGCAGGGCGATGACCAGAAAGCTGAAAACGTCTTCCCAGAAGAAGGCAGGGGCCAGCAGGTACTGCCCGAACACGACCTTTTCCCAGATCGCACCGGTGACCATAATTAGGTACAGAACGAGCGTTTTCAGGACAATCGAAACGGTGGCGATCGTGTATCCCTCACCGGTTGCAAGGTAGCGCAGCACCAACCCAAGCGAGACAAGAAACACCGCAAATTGCAGCGGTGCCAGGATGCCCTGAACGGTCGTCCAATATGTGCTGTCCCGGCGCGCCAGTTGGTCCGGTGTGTAAAGCTGGTGCGTTCCAGGCGTACTCATGGCTGGTCGCGCCATGGTGGCCTCCCTCCTGAACTTCCACACCAGCGTAGAGGGCTAAATCGGAAAGTGTCAATTAAAACTTACACTCAGAAAGTGCCGGTGAGAATGCAGCGGATTCAGGCCGTCCAAGACTGTTTCTGAAATAGGTTATTGTTATTAAATGATAATAATTTCCAGAGTCCTCATAATCGACGGAGATATCCACAGTATGTCTACTAAGTTTGACAAATTCGCTTACTTGAACCAGACTGATCCGAGGTCAGTTCACTACCCCAGTACCGATTCCAGTCACCGCCCTTTAGCAAGGATTGGATATTCCGATGCCACCTGCCGATCCATTTCAAGGCAATCGCCCACTGGATCAAAGCCAGCTTGAAGCGTTTGCGAAGCAGGTGTTGAGTTCCCTTGACCCGAATTCACAGAGTCCATCGTTGCTCGATCTCGACGCGGTGACGGATTGGTTGTTTTCCGAGGTGATGTACAAGGGTGACTTTTCTCAGGAAACTGCAATTGATTTCCTGCGGGAAACCGGGGTGTCATCGTCCGAAATTATTGACGTATGCATCCCCGAAGCCGCCCGTCGCGCTGGTCAGATGTGGGTGGATGACGAAGCGAGTTTTGCGACGGTGACTTTTGCGTCTTCACGCCTCTATGCACTTTGCAAGGCTTTGTCAGATAACTGGGACATGCGCCCGCGTCGTACCGGGCAACCCACGATCCTTGTTGCCATAGCACCTGGTGAGCAGCACATGATCGGATCAGTCGTTATGACGTCGCAGTTGCGCCGCTTGGGATGTTCCGTTCAGTTGATCGCCGGAGCTAAGCAAAAGGAAGTGGTATCTTGCATTCGGCGAGGGCGATTCGATGCTGCGCTGATTTCCTGTGCTGGAACCCAGGCTCTTGACAATGCGGTGCGTTTGATCACACGTATTCGGTCAGAAATAAACCGGCCGCCAAGGCTGGTTATTGGCGGGGCAATAGAGAAGCAGGTGAAGTTGACTTCAGCAGGAACAGGCGCGGATATCACCACATCCAATTTCGAAGTAGCGCTTGCCGGACTGGCGAATGCCAAGGATCGCGCGGGTCCTCTCGCGGCTCAATGACATGACGTCGGGCAAGCCGAACCCTTGGCAGATCGCCGCACTGCCAATGATCGAACCAGAGTTCTTAGCGGGCGTTCTTTCCGAAGCGTCAGATATCGCATTGATCATAGATGCTGAGGGCGTGGTCATGGCCGCGCTGGTCGGAGAAAGCGGGTCCCCGTACGGCGATCTGGATCATTGGGTCGGCAACAAACTGACAGATTTCTTGACCGAGGAGTGCTTTCCCAAGCTGGACCGTATCCTCAAGCAGTCCGCCGAAAGTGCCAGTGTTCAGCGGGTCGAATTGAATCATCGGGACAAGATGGTTTGGCAATACCCGGTTCGGTATTCGATACATCCGGTTGGTCACAGTGAGCCTGCCATCCTAATGCTCGGGCGCGATTTGCGACAAGTCGCTGAAACTCAACAGCAATTGGTACAGGCTCAACTGGCGTTGGAGCAAGGCTACGAAGAGCGGCGTGAGTTTGACGCGCGCTACCGCATGCTGATGTCAGTCACGCGTGATGCTTTTGCGTTGGTGTCAGTCACAGATGGGCGTATTCGCGATTTGAACGACGCGGCTGCGCATCTGTTGGGGGCTGCGAAGGATCAGCTTCAGGGCCAGCCCTTCGCAAATGAATTCAAGGATCGCGGGCGTGCCGAGTTTGTTCAGAACATTCTGGCTCTGGCTCTCTCCGAGGTCGACGCGGAGGTCACCATTCAGGCCAAGCGTACGCGCAGTGACATAACGATCACGCCGATTAGTTTCCGGGCGGGTGGCGAGCGTATGCTGATCTGTCGTCTGGAATCCGGTACAACGGAAGAGCATGCCAGCGATCAGCTGTCGGACAACCTGGCTCGGCTGTTTCGGACGGGGGCAGAGGCGATTGTGTTCACGGACAGCAAGGGTGTCATTCAGTCGGCAAATGAAGCCTTTCTTAGGCTCGTCGATTTTGCGCATCACGTAGATGTGCGGGGCACCAGTCTGGCTGAGTACATGTCGCGCGGTCAGATCGACCTGAATGTGCTGCTGGACAACGCGATGAAATCGGGTCGCATGTCCGTTTATGCGACCAAGTTTTGCAACGATGTTGGCGTTTGGACTTCTGCCGAGGTCTCAGTGTCCTATCTGAACAGTCGCTCTAATCCATCCGTCGCATTTGTGATCCGGGATGCAACCCGGTCTGAGGCGATGCGGGCGCCGGTCAACAATCGTCAGAATCTGGCGGGTGGGGACGTGGTTGATCTGGTGGGTTCTGCGCATCTCAAGGAAATCGTGTCCCAGACCACGGATGTGATCGAGCGCATGTGCATTGAGACGGCGATTGAGCTAACGGGCAATAACCGGGCTGCCGCTGCCGAAATGTTGGGCCTGTCGCGCCAAAGTCTATACGTCAAGTTGCACAAGCTGGGAATTCAGGAAAAACAAGACGGCGAATAGCGCGCGTTTTTCTTGCATCGACTCAAGTTGTCAATCAAGATTGACACATGAGCGCAAATCCTGATTTACACTCATCCTCATGGCCGCAGCCGCTTGCGGCGTTGGAGTTGATCAAGCCCATCACCTGGTTCCCGCCGATGTGGGCGTTTCTGTGCGGGGTGGTGTCCTCGGGTGGCGTGTTGTCTGGACAGATCGGATTGATCCTATTGGGCCTCGTCCTTGCCGGTCCGATTGTCTGCGGAATGAGTCAGGCCGCCAATGACTGGTGCGACCGTCACGTCGACAAGATCAACGAGCCCCACCGCCCTATTCCGTCGGGTCGTATCCCCGGTATGTGGGGGGCTTGGATCGCCATCGCGATGAGCGTTCTGGCCTTGGCGGTCGGTTGGCAGTTGGGGTCATGGGGCTTTGGCGCAACCGTGTTTGGCGTGTTGGCGGCTTGGGCCTATTCGGCTGAACCCGTTCGGCTGAAACGGTCTGGCTGGTGGGGTCCGGGCCTTGTGGCCCTGTGTTACGAAGGACTACCCTGGTTCACCGGCGCGGCGGTTCTGTCTGCAGGGGCTCCTTCTTTGAAAGTCGTGATCATTGCTGCGCTCTATGCGCTTGGCGCTCACGGAATCATGACGCTGAATGATTTCAAAGCGTTAGAAGGTGATCGACAACTAGGAATCAATTCGCTCCCGGTGACACTCGGACCTGAGCGCGCCGCGTGTTTGGCATGTTGGGTGATGATTGTTCCACAATTTGTCGTCATCGCTCTGCTGGCGCTTTGGGGCCAACCGATTTTTGCCGTGGTCATACTGACTGCAGTGATCGGTCAGCTGATGGCAATGCGCGTCTTGCTGAAAGACCCGAAAGCAAAAGCTCCTTGGTACAACGGGACCGGTGTTTCCCTTTACGTCGTTGGCATGATGATCGCGGCCTTTGGTCTGCGCGGATTGGAGGCTTTGGCATGAGCAATTCCGGATATCTCTCTTGGATCGGAATTGTCCGGCTGGGCCTGGTTCAGATGTGTTTGGGGAGCATCGTAGTTCTCACCACATCGACGCTGAACCGGCTGATGGTGGTCGAACTGGCGCTGCCTGCGATCCTGCCGGGCGTTTTGGTGGGTCTGCATTACGGTATTCAGATTTCTCGCCCACATTGGGGCTTTCTGTCAGACGCGACGGGGCAGAGGACCCCATGGGTTATCGGGGGCATGGCAATCCTTGCGTTTGGGGCTTTGGGTGCGGCGTTCTGCATTCCGCTCTTTGGCGAAAGCTTCTGGTTAGCGCTGTTCCTGTCGGTCCTCTCGTACACAGCGATCGGCGTGGGGGTCGGCGCGTCAGGCACGTCATTGCTGGCTTTACTCGCTACTGCCACGGCGCCTCGCCGCCGCGCGGCTGCTGCAACGATCACATGGCTTATGATGATTGCCGGGATCGCGATTACCGCCGCATCTGTTGGTGCGATGCTCGATCCGTATAGCCCGTCCAGACTGCTTGTCATCGTCGCGTGTGTCGGGTTGGGCGCTGTCGCGCTGACGTCTATGGCCACATGGCGCATCGAGGCTGGCGTACACGCTGCCCCCCGTCCATCATCCCGAGCTAAACCACGGTTTCGCGACGCTCTGCGCGACGTTTGGGCGGATGATGCAGCGCGCAGGTTCACCGTGTTTGTCTTTCTGTCGATGACCGCCTTCTTCATGCAGGAATTGATCTTGGAACCCTATGCGGGGCTGGTATTCGGCTTCACGCCGGGCGAGTCCACATCCCTGTCTGGGGCACAAAATGGCGGGGTATTCCTCGGGATGCTCTCAGTCGGTATCGCTGTAACCGGGCTGAGGATCGGATCGCTGCGTGGTTGGGTGGTTGCAGGTTGCCTGGGTTCGGCGGTCAGTCTGGGGGTGATCTTCGCGATGGGCCAAGTAGGGCCGGGTGCCCCGCTGATATGGGCCGTTGTGGCGCTTGGGTTCTTCAATGGCATGTTCGCCGTGGCTGCAATCGGCGCGATGATGGAGCTGGCCGGTGAGCATGCCGGCGGACAAGAAGGCACGCGTATGGGGCTTTGGGGTGCAGCGCAGGCAATTGCAGCAGGCGTCGGTGGTCTGCTGGGCGCAGCGGCGGCGGATGCATTCCGGTCAGCCATGTCGGATGCAAACGCGTTCGGAGCGGTCTTCCTCGCCGAAGCTGCCCTGTTTGTGGCCGCCGCAATCCTTGCCGCTCAAGTCATTCACGAAACACGGCGTGATACGCACGTCGTTGCGGGAGAATAGCCATGTATGATGTCGTAGTCGTCGGTGGCGGCCCAGCCGGAGCAACAGCCGCCGAAGATCTGGCAAAGGCCGGGCATAAGGTTTGCATGCTGGACCGGGACGGGCGGATCAAGCCTTGCGGTGGGGCGATACCGCCTCGGTTGATCGAGGACTACAACATCCCTGACGAACAGCTCGTGGCCAAGATCAACACGGCACGCATGATCTCGCCGACCGGGCGGCAGGTGGATATTGCCATCGAAAACGGATTTGTCGGGATGGTCGACAGAGAGTATTTTGATGAATTCCTGCGCCAGCGGGCACAATCCGCCGGTGCGCGGCGCCATACGGGGACGTTCCTGCGGATCGAACGAGACGAACGCGGCCCTTCGGTTGTCTATCGGGAAAAACAGAGCAAGGAAGAGGTGAAACTGCCCACGCGGCTGATCATCGGTGCGGATGGAGCGCGGTCAAACGTTGCGCGGGCCGAGGTTCCCGGTGGTGACAAGATCCCCTATGTCATTGCTTATCATGAGATTATCGAAGCACCGGACGCGGTGCAGGCCTATGATCCGACCCGATGTGACGTGGTCTATGATGGATCGATTTCTCCAGATTTCTATGGCTGGGTGTTCCCTCACGGCCAGACCGCCAGCGTAGGTATGGGGACCGGTATCAACGGGTTCGACCTCAAGAAAGCGACGAAGGAGCTGCGGAGCGCATCCGGTTTGGAGGGGTGCCGAACAATCCGTCACGAAGGCGCACCGATTCCGCTAAAACCATTGGATCGCTGGGACAACGGGCGCGACGTCGTTCTGGCTGGGGATGCTGCAGGCGTGGTGGCTCCAAGCTCGGGCGAGGGGATCTACTACGCGATGGTAGGTGGCACGGTTGCGGCAACCGCTGCGCAAGCCTGCCTTGCCTCATGCAAGGTTTCCGACCTCAGACTGGCGCGGCGACTGTTCCTGAAAGAGCATAAGACGGTTTTCCGCGTGCTGGCTTCGATGCAAAACGCCTATTACCGCTCAGACGACCGACGCGAGCGGTTCGTGTCGCTATGCCATGACATCGATGTGCAGCGCCTGACGTTCGAGGCCTATATGAACAAGAAACTGGTCAAAGCGCGCCCGATGGCGCATGTGCGCATCGGACTGAAGAACCTGGCGCATCTGACAGGGCTCGTCCGGGCAGAATTTGTATGAACACGTTTATACCGGCCTGGGTCGATGGTGAGCTGAAGCCTGTCGAAAAACTGAAGGTGCATCAGCTGGGTCTACGGCACAAAGCGGTTTCGGTCTTTGTACTGCATGGCTCAAAATTGCTGCTGCAAAAGCGAGCCGCATGCAAATACCACACGCCGGGCCTTTGGGCGAATACCTGTTGTACGCATCCAGATTGGAATGAAGTTGCGGTGGATTGTGCGGCCCGACGCTTGCGCGAAGAGTTAGGGATTACTGGCCTGTCTCCGCGTTTTTCAACCGTTCTTGAATATCGCGCGGATGTGGGGCAGGGGCTGATTGAGCATGAATTGGTGGATGTTTTCCGCGCCGATACGACTGTGGAGATGACCCTTCTCCCGAACCCAGACGAGGTATCAGATACACGTTGGGTTCACTTGGCCGAGTTGAATGCGGAAATCGAACAAGCGCCCGAACGGTTCACGCCTTGGTTGAGGATTTATATGCGCGACCATGCGCAGCGGATCCTCGGGCCAGCACTTGCGGCTGACCTTATGGTTTAAGCGGCGTGCACTTAGTCGGCCGAGGGATTGTAAAGCATCCGCCGACCGCCTGAAATCACCGAGTTTTTCCGCGGCTTGTCCGAGAGTAATTTGAAGGGCAGGATGCGCTGGGAAATAAAGCGTGTTCCCGACATGGTCGATCGTTTTGTGCGATGCTTGGTCAGTATTTTCCAATGCATCGCTGCAGACACCAACCCTCTGTCTGCATTGGCGCGGGGGTTCATATCAGGGGTCAGAAAACGAGGGTGATCCACCAGGATCTTCTGGCGAATGAACAGATTCATATCCGGTTCGTCGCGAATGTACTGAGTTTCGGTTTCCACCTTCGCCTGGACGCTTTCGACGCTGTCCATGATTGAAAGGGCGTTCCGGGCGGCTCCGAAAGGCGTGAACGGCGCACGCATGACGATCAGCCGCGACCCGTGCTCCTTGAGCATTTTGACATAGGTTTTTGCATTTTCTTCACTGACCCGGGCGGCGACGATCTTTGCTGTCAGGCCGCGCCCACCCCCTTCGAAGATATCGAAATTCGCTTCCGGGTGGCCTGCCTCGCGCAGCGCTGTCATCACGCCCTGGGCTGTGGCTTCTGCTGCGTATACTCTTGAAATTACAGTCGTCATGATCGCTCCTGTTCTTCAGTTCGAGGTCGGTTGGCGTGTGTTGTGTCAGTCCACTTCATAGCTGTTTTACCGAAAGTAGGCCGAATTGTCGGTCTGGGTAGGAGGTAGACGCAGCAGCGGCAGCACCGCAATCAGCGCAAAAGCCAGGAAAAGGATCTGCATCGAAAAGACGGGCAAATAGGCCATGCTGGGTGTAAACTGGTGATCACCCTGCAATTGAAGCATCAAATCACGGATGACGCCGCCCAGTGCGACACCAGCACCAGCGGCTGTCGCCTGAACAGCCCCCCACGCGCCAAGCGCCAGACCAGTTTGGGAGTCAGGGGCTGACCGCATGGTTGCGGTCAGCGTACCATGGCCGAACAGGCCAGCGCCGACACCGGTTGCAAAGGTTCCGGCGACAAACAGGGCTAACCAATCCAGTGGCGAGGCCAGAATGATCGCAATGTATCCCGGAATGCCGACCAGCGCCCCCATCAAGCACATACGGGTGGGCGAGCCCCCACGGCCCAACACGCGCGAGGCGACGGCCAAACCAAACAAGGTGCCAAGCGCCAGGGTCGCGGTCAGCTTGGTTGTCGCAGCAACTGACATGCGTAGAACCTGACCTCCGTACGGTTCGATGATCACATCGGCGATCCCAAAGGCGAACGTTCCCAAAGCGATCACCGCCAGCAGACGCTTGGCCCCGGCCCGATTGGCAAATCTCTCCCAGGCGACCGAAAACGGAGGTGCCGCGACGGCCTGGACATGCCGACCCCGGACCTCCTGTTTCCAAACCGAAAATGCGTTGAGAAGGACCGTGAGAACGGCAGCGCCCTGAATGACCTGGATCAGGCGTCCGGGGCTATATTTTTCAAGTAGCGCGCCAAAGATAAAGGCTGATCCGATCATCCCGACCAGCAGCATGACATACATCAAGCCAACGACCTTGGGCTGGTCCTCTTGCGGAACAAGGTCGGTTGCAAGCGTAAGTCCAACGGTCTGAACCATATGAACTCCTGCACCGACCAATAGAAACGACAGCGCTGCCGAAGACAGACCGATCCAACGCGGGGCGTCGATTGCCTCGCCATATCCCGACAGCACCAGCAGCGCGAAAGGCATGATTGCAAAGCCACCGAATTGCAGCAGCGTGCCGCGGTAGATGTAAGGGAATCGTCGTAAGCCAAGGGCTGAGCTGTGCGTGTCAGATTTGAACCCGATCAACGCGCGCAGAGGTGCAAACAATATGGGCAATGCAATCATCACCGAGACCAAAGCGGCGGAAACACCCAACTCGACGATCATTACCCGATTCAATGTGCCGACGAGCAGGACCAAAGCCATACCAACAGTGACTTGAAATAATGACAGCCGAAGCAGTCTTGTCATTGGAACATCATCGCTCGCCACGTCTGCGAAAGGCAGATACCGCGTGCTAAGCCGCGACAGCTTATTCAGTGCAAATGACCGATAGTCGAGCATTGCTCAATACTTGTCCCAAATCGTCTCATGCCAGCCGATATCTTCAAGCGACTGGTCTGTCCGGTGCCGCTTAGCACCGGACCCGTTCCGTTGTTTTTGCCGGCCTCAGTGCTCCGGAGGCGGCGCCGCCTCGGATGCCGATGCCAGAACGGCTGGTGCTTCGACCGTCGCCACAGCCAGAGTACCATCCGGCATCTCTACCAAGATCCGATCGCCGCTGGACGTAGTGCTGGCAGAAACAAACGATGCTCTCGCGGTCGCTTCGCCATCTTCCTGCGGCAGCATCGCGGTTTCCTCACCGCTGCCTAAAGGCTGACCAGATAGGAAATCAGACACCCAAGTCGTGTTGCTAAGAACTGCTACATGAACCGCAAACGATCCAACCGCGACCGCCGACAAGAACAGCGGAATGCCGACGGTGGGTTTAACGACGAGCCAGATTTTTGAATTGTTCATCTGATCGCTCCTTTCATCCGAGCCAAGGTGTTGCGACCGCTACAAGGATGTGCGCGAGCAGAGCGATAACGCCAAACACGCGAGTCCCGTCGATCAGGTAGCTGTGGACCTCTTCAGCCTCACGTAGGTTGAGACCGGTTGGCCATACTTTTTCTGGATCGTCAGACATGATTGCCTCCCGTTGATCGGCTGTTGAAAATAACGTGCCAAAAACGCGTGGAACGGATCCTGCATGGCAAGTTCTCCGGTCGGGTGCGCACAGCCGATATGGAGCGCATTAAGAGAAACCGAAGTGTCATTAATATATGACAGTTAGAACTGTCAGGTCAATTAGACACTTTATGGGTCTGCGTTTTTGGACAGATCCTGCCTTTCAACGCGACCACATTCCCAAAATTTGAACAGGGAACCCATTCACTTCGATTTCCAGAAGTTTCTTGTTCCACCATCTTCACGCTTGCCGGACTTCGAAAGGTTTTCGTGACGCTGCGCTGTTTTCCAACGACACGCCTGCGAGTTTGACCCCATGGGGCACATGGCGTTCTCTGCCCGTAATCTTATTGGTGTTTGGTTCCTCGAATTTCTCCTTGAGGTTTGAAGAAGGCGGTTTCTTAGAAGCCTTTTTCCTCTTTGCTGTGCGTGGTGGAGGCGGGCATTTTTGAGCGGTAGTGGCCGCGACAAGGCGCTGTGTACGGTCGTTGAGCTTGGTCATGGATTACACCCATCTTGGTCTCTGGGGAATTCGGTTCGAACATCAAAAAAAAACCGGGGTTTGATAGTCGATTTCCGGTGGGCAACGGATGCATGCACAATGAGCATGCCCGGCTCAGTATCCAGCAGCATTCGTGCCGCTGTTTGTATGCTTTGGATGTGCTACACCGTAGCACGTTCGAATCGAACGCCCCCGGAAACACCCCGGAATCCAAGGTAATCGTGCTACGCGAAGGTCGAAGGTGCATGGAGTTAGTGCTTTGAAAAATAACGCACAAAAAGCGGCACGCCTAAGCGTGGCACCCATGATGGACTGGACCGACCGCCATTGCCGGTTTTTGCATCGGCTGCTGAGTGAGCAGACGCTACTATACACCGAGATGGTCACCGCGCCCGCGCTGGTGCGTGGTGGGGCGCTGCATCTGTTGGATTATAGCCCGCAGGAACATCCAGTTGCGTTACAGCTTGGCGGCTCTGACCCCGACGAACTAGCGCAGGCTGCACGTCTTGGGGCCGCAGCAGGGTATGATGAGATCAACCTGAATTGCGGCTGCCCCTCGGACCGGGTGCAATCGGGCACGTTTGGGGCTGTATTGATGAAAGACCCTGCGCGGGTCGCCGACTGCGTGGCCGCTATGGGTGAGGCTGTCTCGGTCGATGTGACCGTCAAATGCCGGATTGGCGTGGACGATCAGGAACCGCGCGACGTGCTGCCGGACTTTCTGGACAAGATACAGCAGGCCGGGTGCCGACGTGTGACAATCCATGCGCGCAAGGCGTGGCTGCAGGGCCTCAGCCCGAAAGAGAACCGCGATATCCCTCCACTGGACTATGACCTCGTTCATCAGATGAAGGCCGATTTCGCGGATCTCCACATCTCGATCAATGGCGGCATCACCTCGTTGGACGAGGCGCATACGCATCTAGAGGCCGGGCTGGACGGGGTGATGATTGGACGGGCGGCCTATCATCAGCCTTCTGAAATCCTCTCTGAAGCGGATATGCGAATTTACCAGAGCGGCAACGCTCGGGACCCGATCGACGTGGCTCGTCAAATGGTGCCCTATATCGAGCAGCACCTTGTCAACGGAGGGCGTTTGCACCAGATCACGCGGCATATGCTCGGCCTCTTTGCCGGTCGCCCCGGCGCACGGGCCTGGCGGCGCGCGCTGTCGGAAGGGGCGGTGCGGGATGGGGCAGGGCCCGAAGTGATGCTGAAGGCCCTCGATCACGTGGCGCCTCTGGCCGAGGTTTGAACGAATGAAGCCCGGTCTATGACCGGTTTGGGGGAAAGATGCCCGAGACGATGTTGCTGGCCCAGATGCTGGGCCTTTTGCTTGTAATTGGCGCACTTGCGGGCGTTCTGGCGGGGCTGCTTGGCGTTGGCGGAGGCATCGTGCTTGTGCCCGCGTTTTTCTATGCGTTCCAAACGCTTGGATATGGTGGGCCGCAGTTGATGCAGCTGTGTCTGGCGACCTCGCTGGCGACGATCATCGTAACCTCGATTCGGTCGGTGCTGGCCCACAACAAGAAGGGCGCCGTGGATTGGCAGATCCTGCGTGGATGGGGGGCGGGTATTGTCGTGGGGGCGATTATTGGCGTGCTGGTCGCCTCGGCCCTGCGGACAGAGGCCCTGCAGGCGCTGTTCGGCGTTTTGGGCATGGTGATTGGTGCGTATCTGGGTTTTGGCCGTTCGGAATGGCGCTTGGGGGATGCGATGCCCAAGGGGATCAAGCGCGCGGTTCTTTCCCCATCCGTAGGCTTCCTATCGGTACTTATGGGAATCGGTGGTGGCAGTTTCGGCGTCCCCCTCATGAGCCTCTACAACACGCCCATCCACCGGGCCGTGGCAACGGCTGCAGGGTTCGGAGTGATCATCGCCGTGCCGTCGGTGCTGGGTTTTCTCTTTCTGGAGATTGCCCCTGAACACAGGCCTCCGCTGACGATCGGGGCCGTGAACCTGGTGGCCTTCGGGATAGTAGTCGCGATGACGATGATCACCGCCCCGTGGGGCGTTAAACTCGCTCATGCGATGGATCCGAAGCCACTCAAGAGGGTCTTTGCGCTGTTCCTGACACTGGTCGCTCTGAACATGCTGCGGAAGGCTTTGGGATGGTAGAGGATTTCTGGGCGAAGGGTTGGGTCAAATTTCCGTTCGACCCGGCTCTGGCCGAATGGGTTGGGCAGGTTTTGCCCGCCGCTCAGCAGTCGGTCACGGCGCCTGAGCATGCCGAATGGCTAGATTGTGAAGGCACGTGGTTTGTCGGGGTCGATGCCTTGCCCAACAATGAACTAGGGCAGGTTGGGTCGTCAAAACCGCTGTCCGGGACGGCTATGGATTTCATCGCTGCGCATCTGGGCAGCCTGCCGCTGCATCCCGGGCAGGTGTCGATTATCTATCCGGGGTATCCTCGCCCTCGAAAAGGCGAAAGCGAGGCCGCCGGGCGCTACCGGCGCAATCGCGACGCGGCGCATGTGGACGGGTTGCGGCCTATGGGCCCGGATCGTCGCCGCCGCGTGGATGAACCGCATGCGTGGATTTTGGGCATTCCCCTGTCGGAAGCCAGCCCCGATGCCTCGCCCATGGTGTTGTGGGAAGGTAGTCATATCCCAATGGGCGAGGCCTTCAGAGCGGCTTTCGCGGATCAGTCCCAGACCGATCTGAGCCAGGTCGACATCACCGACATCTATCAAGCGACCCGCCGCGAGGTGTTCGAGACCTGCCCAAGGATCGAATTGCCTGCCAAACCTGGCGAAGCCTATCTGCTGCACCGCCATTGCCTGCATGGCGTTGCGCCATGGCCAGATGAGGCGACCGCGGGTCCGGATGGACGTATGATTGCCTATTTCCGCCCCGAATGCACAAACGGCGTCGCGGAGTGGATTGAAACACGCTGATGTCTCGTGAGGGAAACGGTTCCCGCGAAATACCCCAGCAGACCACGCCCACATCTGCCCGTTTCGCAACTTGTGGGCTTCAAAACCCGGCTTGTCACGAAAAATGACGTAGGGTCACTTTGCGATAAGTTTATTGATTGCTGAGTCAATGAATATACAACTGAGGGCGTTTTCTTCGTCGTTCCGGCTGAAAACTCTTTAGCCAGACCGTGCCGCTGCGGGTCGCCACTCACTCACGGAACCGGCTTTCGCCTCGCTTTTTTTCGAGGCGTGCGTCCGGCCCGCAGCAGGCAACTTAATTGATTGGTTCTTAATGTCTTTCAAAAGCTTTCTACAACGCTTTTCCAAGCTGCGAGATCACGCGCAACCCGTGACTGTCGCCACCACGATGGAACGGTCTGCCAAACATCCAAGAACCAGCCGGTCCGAATATTCAGACCTATTCAAGGATGAACTCGCGACCCAACAGGCGGGCAGGCGTGACAAAGCAAAGGATGAAACAAGCCCGGTGAACTGAGCGGTTAGCTTTTCAGGCGGGCCGAACGTCCGCCGCGCCGTTTCGCAAGGCGTGGTTTGCGGGCGGGCAGAGCCTCCATGATTTCGGCGCGTTCGCTGCTGTCCATGCGGGACCAGCGCGCGATCTCATCAAGGGTGCGGTAACAGCCGGTGCAAATCTGCTCTGTCGGGTGGACAACACAGATCCGTACACAGGGGCTTTCGACCTCATCGCGCTGCCAAACCATGTTCGTCATTCGTGGTCTCCGACCCGTTACAAAAAGCGCAGCCTGTCCAGCGCTCCTTGCAAGATATACCCTGCTGCAACGTGATCAATAACCTGTCCGCGACGTTTTCGTGTCGTATCCGCCTCTAAAAGTGCCTTTTCTGCCGCAACTGTGCTCAGACGCTCGTCCCAGAAGCCGATGGGGCAGTCGGTCAGGCGGGTCAAGTTGCGGGCAAAAGCGCGGGTAGATTGGCAACGGGGGCCTTCGGTACCGTCCATATTTTTGGGCAGCCCGAGGATGACGCCACCGATCTCACGATCCTTGATCAACTCAAGCAAGCGCGCGGAATCGACGGTGAATTTCTTGCGACGCACGGTCTCCAGAGGGCTGGCCACCCCGCGCATCCGGTCCGAGACCGCCACGCCGATGGTCTTTTCACCCAGATCCAGCCCCATAAGCGCCGTCATCGGCGACAGGGAAGCGGCGAAGTCCTCAAAATCGTCGTGGATCATTGGGCAATACCGGCTTGCAGGGCGGCTGCGTCGATCATCTCAAGCGCCTCGGGGTTGTCGGCAAAGAGGATCTCGGCTTCGTCGCGAATATCTATTGCACGCTGGGCCTGACCCAAAACGCCAAGCGCCGCGATCAGGCGCGCCCAGTCCTGAGGAGGACCGCCCTCAGTCGCCAGGCGATCAGACAGACGGTCAACCATGCCTTGGATCATCTCTTGCCGTTCTTCCGGGGTCATCTCCGCTGCGGCGGCGACATCGTCCTGACTTGGGCCGGGCTGGCCCAATGAGCTGGGGTCGGGGCCGTTGAAAACCCCAGCGCGGAAGGCAAGCTCATCCAACTGGGTGCGAATGGCATCACCCCAGGGTGCGCCCACCGGCGCATCCCGCGCGGTGTCGACCCAGACACGATAGGCGAGGTCTGGACGTCCGGTCTGGGCCAGCATCTGCCCCCAGTAGTAGCGCGCCGGGCCGTGTCGGGGATCACGCTCAAGCGCGGCGGCCAGAATTTGCTCGGCTTCGGGCGAGACATAACCGCCTGCCGCAAGGATCATCTTTTCGGCCAGATCCGAGTAATCATCGGCTGTTGCCGCCTGACCCGAAAGCTCGATAACGCGTTGCTGCGCGGCATAAGCGGCCTTGAAGTTCCCCGCATTGGCTTCGTGCTGTGTCAGCAGGATATGCCCTTGCAGGTCATTCGGCCGGGCCGCCACGGTGTCGCGCAGTTGCTGGAGCAGCGTTGCGTAGCTTTCTTCCAGTTGTCGCGGCTGCGGCGGGGTGGCAAGGGCTTCGGCTGCTTCCTGCGCCGGGCGGTTCGTCCGGACCTCCTCGGCCAATGCCAGTCGTGCTGTCAGGGGTTGATCGGGCAAGCCGACGGCACCGGTTCGGTAGTACATCGCCAGCGCGCCGCCGATAACGATCAGCATCACGATCGCGATACTGACGACGGAAACCCCGCGCGACGGGCCCGAGGCCACCCGGTCACCCTGCATCTGGGCGTCCGCTGCCAGAATGCGGCGTGAGATCTCGGTACGGACCCTCTCGGCATCGGCTTCGCCAATGACTCCTCGGGCCAGATCACGGTCCACACCGGCCAGTTGTTCACGGTAGACGCGCAGATCGTAGGCTGCGGTTGGCTCGTCCGCGCGGCGGCCGCGCAAAAGCGTGTAGCCGAGGAACCCTGCGACCAGCAGCGCGATCAGACATGAAATGACCCAGAACGTCATGCTCTCTCCTGAAATTCTGCCCTGACTTAGACCTGCGGGCCGCCTAAAAAAAGGGACAAATGGCCGCGAATGTGCCACATGTCGCAATAGTGCTATATTGCGGCGTTGACCGGCGTGGATATACCCGGTCGACGCGGCATACCTGCGCCAATCACCGAACCGGATGGATTCGCTTATGAAACACTATTCAGCCTTTGCTGTCGCGCGCGAAGCGTTGCGCTATCATACCGGATGGGAGCGCGCATGGCGCTCGCCCGAGCCAAAGAAAAAATACGACGTCATCATCGTCGGTGCCGGGGGGCATGGTCTGGCGACCGCCTACTACCTTGGTAAAAACTACGGCATCCAGAATGTCGCCATCATCGAAAAAGGATGGCTGGGCGGCGGGAACACGGGCCGGAACACGACCATCATCCGGTCGAACTACCTGCAGGATCCTTCGGCGGCGCTCTATGAAAAGGCGCGGGGCCTCTATGAGGACCTGAGTCAGGACCTGAACTACAACATCATGTTCAGCCCCCGCGGCGTGATCATGCTGGCGCAGACTCAGCACGAAATTCGCGGCTATCAGCGCACGGCGCATGCCAACGCACTGCAGGGTGTTCAGACTGAGTGGATCGGACCCGAACGCGTGAAAGAGCTGGTACCGATCATCAATCTGGACGGTCCGCGTTATCCGGTTCTGGGTGGCCTTTGGCAGGAACGCGGCGGCACCGCGCGTCACGATGCGGTGGCGTGGGGCTATGCACGCGCCTGTTCGGCCATGGGCATGGACATTATCCAGAAATGCGAAGTCACCGGCGTGCGCTCGGACAATGGTCGCGTTGTTGGCGTTGATACAACCAAAGGCGCGATCGACTGCGACAAGCTGGGGATCGTCGTTGCAGGCCATTCCGGTCAGCTGGCCGAGATGGCAGGCTTCCGCTTGCCGCTGGAAGCCGTTGCGCTGCAGGCGCTGGTGTCCGAGCCGATCAAACCCTGCATGGACGTGGTCGTGATGGCCAACACCGTACATGGCTACATGTCACAGTCCGACAAGGGCGAGATGGTGATCGGCGGCGGTACCGATGGGTTCAACAACTTCACCCAGCGCGGCAGCTTCCATCACATCGAGGAAACCGTCCGCGCATTGGTTGAGACCTTCCCGATGATCTCGCGCCTGAAAATGCTGCGTCAGTGGGGCGGGATTGTGGATATGACCGGCGACCGGTCTCCGATCCTGTCGAAAACACCGCTGCAGGGCTGTTTCATCAACGCAGGTTGGGGCACCGGTGGCTTCAAGGCCATTCCGGGCTCGGGCTGGGGTATGGCACAGCTGATGGCGACAGGTCATTCACCGCTGACCGAGGCCTTCTCGATGGACCGCTTCAAAGAGGGCCGCTTCATCGACGAAAGCGTCGCCGCCGGGGTGGCGCACTAAGGGCTCTGCCCGAGGTGGCCACAACACAGAATTCTGGTCGGCCCGAGTGCCGACCGACCGAGAAAAGGATGACCATATGCTGATCCTGAATTGCCCCTATTGCGGCGTCGATGCCGAAGAAACTGAACTGGCCGCCGGCGGCGAAGCGCATCTGAAGCGCTATGGCCCCGGCTCGTCGGATGATGAATTCCACGACTACCTGTTCATGCGTGAGAACCCGAAAGGCGTTCATTTCGAACGTTGGCGCCACGCGAATGGCTGTGGCAAGTGGTTCCACGCGGCGCGCTGCACCAACACGCTTGAGGTGTTCGGCACATATCCGGCCCAGACCACCGAGCCACCGCAAGAAATCAAGGACGCCATCACCGCCAAGCGTCCCGGCTGGACGTGGAGAGAGTTTAAATGACCCACCCAGCCAACCGTAATTCCGCCTGCGAAAGGTCCGCAACATGAGCACCCGTCTCGCAAATCAAGGCCGGCTGATTGACCGGTCGAAACAGGTTACCTTTACCTTCAACGGCACCTCGATGCAGGGCTATGAAGGCGATACCCTTGCATCCGCCCTGTTGGCCAACGACCAGATGATGATGGGCCGGTCGTTCAAATACCACCGTCCACGCGGCGTCGTCGCAAGTGGCGCGGAAGAGCCGAACGCTCTGGTCGGTTTGGGCGAAGGCAACCGGTTTGAACCGAACCAGCGCGCCACCACGACCGAGCTGTTCAACGGTCTGACGTCTGTATCGCAGAACCACTGGCCGAACCTCGAGTTCGACATCGGGTCGATCAACACCCATCTGTCGCGCTTCCTGCCGGCTGGCTTCTACTACAAGATGTTCATCCATCCGAAGCCGTTCTGGAAACACGTCTACGAGCCGTTCATCCGTCAGTCCGCCGGGCTGGGCAAAGCGCCCGACAAGGACAATCGTGATGCAGACACCTATGAGCATTTCTACCACTTCACCGATGTACTGGTGATCGGTGGCGGTGTCGCTGGTCTGCAGGCGGCTAAGGCGGCGGCTCAGTCCGGTGCCAAGGTCATGCTGATCGAGCAGACCGCGCATTGGGGTGGTCGTGCTCCTGTTGATGGTGGAACGATCGACGGTGAGCCTGTGGATAAGTTCGTGGAACAATTAGTTTCTGAACTCGAAACAATGGACAACGTCATCCTGCGCAATCGCTGCATGGGGGCAGGGGTTTATGACCACGGTTATGTACTGGGCTACGAACGCCTGACGGACCACACTCCGGGCGTGCAAGGCCCGCGTCATCGCCTGTGGCGCATCCGTGCCAAACAGGTTGTCACAGCAACCGGCGCGATTGAGCGTCCGCTGTCTTTCGCGGGTAACGATGTTCCGGGCGTGATGTTGGCCTCGGCTATGCGGGATTATGTGGTGAACTGGGGCGTGACCCCCGGCGACCGCGTGATCGTTGCGACCAACAATGACGACGCCTATCGCACTGCAATTGCCCTCAAGAAAGCCGGTGTTGATGTTCTACGCGTGGTCGATGCGCGCGCAAGCGCCGGACCTCTGGCGGAAGAGGCGCGCCAACTGGGCATCCGTGTCGATCCCGGCAAGGCCATCGCCAAGGTCAAAGGCGGCAAGCGCGTCAAGAAAGTTGCGCTGTGCAACCAGGAAGGCATCGGTGGTGCGCGGGAAGAGGTCGAATGCGATGCAGTCGCCATGTCGGGCGGCTGGTCTCCGGTTGTTCACATGTGGTCGCATTGCGGCGGCAAGCTGATCTGGGATGAGGCGAACGCCCATTTCCGTCCTGACCCTGAACGTCCTCCGCTGGGTGCAGACGGTGAAGGTTTCGTGATCGCCGCGGGTTCGTCTAACGGTCCTCTGGCTCTCGGTGAAGTTCTGACCGACGCGGATGCCGCAGGCAAAGCAGCGGCGAAGGCGGCCGGTTACAAGGCAAAACGCACCAAGGCTCCTTCGGGCGAAACCACGGCCGAGGCTCCGATGGCCGCCGTTTGGCTGATGCCTGCGAATGCCGACATTCAGTTGCGCATGAAGTCGTGGCTGGACTTCCAGAACGACGTGAAGGTCTCGGACGTTCAGCTGGCTGCGCGCGAAGGTTATGAAAGCGTTGAACATACCAAGCGCTACACCACGCTGGGTATGGCGACCGATCAGGGTAAGTTGAGCAACATCAACGGCTTGGCGATCCTTGCTGATGCGCTGGATTCCGAGATTCCGAAGGTCGGTACCACGACGTTCCGTCCGCCCTATACGCCCATCTCGCTGGCGTCGATCGGTGGTGAAGCACGTGGTGAGGTGTTCCAGCCGATCCGTCAAACGCCGATGCACAACTGGCACGACCAGAATGGCGCAGACTGGGAGCCGGTCGGCCATTGGCGCCGGACCTATGCCTATGTCCGTCCTGGTGAATCCGTGCATGACGCGGTGAATCGTGAGGTAAAGAACACGCGCGAAAACCTCGGCCTGCTGGACGCCTCGACACTGGGTAAACTGATCGTCAAAGGCCCCGACGCGGGCAAGTTCCTGGACATGATGTACACCAACATGATGTCCACGCTGAAGGTTGGCAAATGTCGCTATGGCCTGATGTGTTCAGAGAACGGCTTCCTGATCGACGACGGTGTTGTTGCCCGCATCGACGAGGACACATGGCTGTGCCACACCACCACCGGGGGTGCCGAGCGCATCCATGGTCACATGGAAGAATGGCTACAGACCGAGTGGTGGGACTGGAAAGTCTACGTCGCCAACGTCACCGAGCAATACGCTCAGGTCGCGGTGGTTGGTCCCAACGCCCGCAAGGTGCTGGAGAAGCTGAACGCGCAAGCAGGCGGCGGCATGGATGTCTCGAAAGAGGCGCTGCCTTTCATGGAATGGCGTGACGGTAAGATCGGCGCGTTCGATGCGCGGGCCTACCGCATCTCGTTCTCGGGTGAACTGTCCTATGAAATCGCGGTTCCCGCATCTCAGGGTCAGGCGTTCTGGGATGCTCTGATCGACGCGGGCAAAGAATTCGGCGTTATGCCGTATGGCACCGAATGCCTGCACATCCTGCGGGCCGAGAAGGGCTTTATCATGATCGGGGACGAGACAGACGGCACCGTGATCCCGCAGGATCTGGGGCTGCATTGGGCGCTGTCCAAGAAGAAAGAGGATTACCTCGGCAAACGCGCCCATTCGCGGACCCATATGGCCGATTCAGGGCGTTGGAAACTGGTCGGTCTGGAGACTGTGGATGGATCGGTTCTGCCGGACGGAGCCTATGCGGTCGGCGAGGGCGTCAATGCCAACGGTCAGCGCAACATGATCGGGCGTGTGACCTCGACCTATTACTCGTCCAATCTGGACAAAGGCATCGCGATGGGTCTGATCAAGCACGGTCCTGACCGCATGGGCGAGATTGTCGAGTTCCCGGGAACCGATGGCAAAACCTACAAAGCCAAGATCGTCGATCCGATCTTCTACGACAAGGACGGGGAGAAGCAGAATGTCTGAACCCATCAGTGCACTGAACCACGCCAGCTATGACGGTATCGCCAAAGTGGCCGAGGTCGGCCTGCAGGGCATGATCACCCTGCGCGGCGATCTGTCCGACAAGGTGCTGGCCAAGGCTGTCAAGGATGCAACCGGGCAAAAAATGCCCGGCCAGCGTGAGGCTCTGGTCGATGGCGATACCGGCGTGTGCTGGATGTCCACCGATGAGCTGCTGGTGCTTGTGCCCTATGCCGAGGTTGAGGCCAAACTGGCCGAGATGGCCAACGCGCTTGGCGGTACGCATGCGCTGGCCGTCAATGTCTCGGACGCCCGTGCGGTGTTCTCAGTCACGGGCAGCAACGCGCGTGAAGTTCTGGGCAAGGTTGCTCCGGTCGATCTGTCACCTGCGGCTTTCCAACCCGGCCAAATTCGCCGTTCGCGTCTAGCTCAGGTGGCTGGTGCATTCTGGATGGACGACGCCGAGACCCTGCGCATCGTCTGCTTCCGTTCGGCGGCTGACTATGTGTTCAAACTGCTCAAGGTTGCGGCGCAGCCGGGCAGTGAGGTCGGGGTTTACTAACGAACCGACGACTGATGTAAAAAAAAGGCTCCGGTTTTGGCCGGAGCCTTTTGCGTTCCGACCTTGGGAATACCAGTTAAGAGTGATCGGAGGCCCGAACGGCGCCCACTTCAATCATGTAAAAGGATCGTTTGAAAGCGGCTGAGCGCCGCGGGTTCCAACAGCGCCTGTACCGTCACCGGCTGTTCGTTTTCGTCGCACAGATGGTTGTAGAACCTTAGGCTTTCTAGCAGGCTTTCCATACGGGAACGCCGGTTCGCCTCTTCCAAAAGTGGCGCATGCAGGGACAGAAACAAAGCGGGACGTTTCTGTTTCAGCCAGTCCAGTAACGTAGGCAGGACAAAGAACTCGGCCCCTTCGATATCCATTTTCACCAGCGAGACGCGGCTTAAATCCTGGGCGGCCTGGAACTGATCCCATGCGATTGTCAAAGCATCCGTTCCATGCGCTGCGTCATGCAAAAGGGAACTGGTGGAATCGCCCGGCTCTCCTCGGGTTGAGGCCATGCGGGCCACTCCGAACTGATCTGACAACGCCACCCCGAAGGCCGAGACATTGCGGATATCGTTCAGGTCCAGGTTCCAGGCCAGATGGCGAAACGCGGTCGGGTCGGGCTCAAAGCAATACACATGGCGGGCTTTGCGCGCACCGTAGAGGACTGTTGGCCCTATCCATGCGCCAGTATCCAGATAGTCGTTTTCCGAGGAAAGGAACTGATCGAGAACTGCGAAGGTCTCAGGCTCCCAATCTCCGGCCGAGGCTTTGCGCCAGAATTTCGAATGGTAGGGATCCAGCCGGAACGCCTGACCATTCAGGTTCCCAGCATAGTATCCGCGGGCGCGGTAAAACATCTTGCGCGCCTGTGTCAGCATCGCGGACCTCCGGGTTTTATTGTCTCGCCCCTTGACCTGCGGCGGTTGCCAAAGCATTTAACCCTTGGGAACCGCAACTTTTATTTTACAGGGGGCCGACATGGCTTTTGAACTTCCTGATCTTCCTTATGCACATGACGCGCTGGCAGCCAAGGGCATGTCCGCCGAAACGCTGGAATATCACCACGACCTGCACCACAAAGCCTATGTCGACAACGGCAACAAGCTGATCGCCGGCACCGAGTGGGACGGCAAGTCGCTGGAAGAGATCATCGTAGGGACCTACGACGCAAACGCCGTCGCACAGAACGGTATCTTCAACAACATCAGCCAGCTGTGGAACCACAACCAGTTCTGGGAGATGATGGGCCCCGGCGAAAGCGCGATGCCTGGTGAGCTTGAAAGTGCGCTGACCGAAAGCTTCGGCTCGGTTGACGAGTTCAAGTCGCAGTTCAGCGCGGCTGGCGCTGGTCAGTTCGGCTCGGGCTGGGCATGGCTGGTTAAGAACGCAGACGGCTCGCTGGCCGTGACCAAAACCGAAAACGGCGTGAACCCGCTGTGCTTTGGTCAGACCGCTCTGCTGGGTTGCGACGTGTGGGAGCATTCCTACTACATCGACTTCCGCAACAAGCGTCCGGCTTACCTGTCGAACTTCCTCGACAACCTGGTGAACTGGGAAAACGTCGCATCGCGCATGTGATCTGAGTGTCCCTTTCGGGAACAGGGGCCTGCTGGCGGAGACGCTGGCAGGCCTTTTTCATTGGTATAGTTTTCATGCCGCGCGGTTGGTCAATCCGCACTGCAAGCCTTGCGAGACCACCTCAACCGTGACAGTCCTGCTGTAACCAACTGGCAAACCGCCATTTTGACGATTGGACCTCAAGCTTGCGTGGAAACCATCTCATCGATCACGCGATTCTTCTGGCGGGCGTTACCTTGATGTGCGGGCCGGTTTGCCTGCTGCTTTGGCAGTTGCTCACGGCCCTTGATCTGCCCGAGTTGTGGGCCCTGGTTCAGCGGGTCTGGCGTGGTGGCCTCAGCAGCGCTGGCATTGGGGCAGGGGCGATGATGTGGAATTCGCTGGTCCTGGCCCTTGGCGTTGCCATCTTGAAAAGCGTGATGTCGATGATGGCCGCTTATGCGTTGGTGTTCTTTCGACTGCCCTGTAGCGGGTTGATCTACGGCGTGATCCTGATCGCGATGTTCTTTCCGATCGAGACCCGGATCCTGCCAACCTTCGCCGTAGCCAGTGATCTTGGGCTGCTGAATTCCTACGCCGGGATGATCCTGCCGATCACGGCCAGCGGTCTGGGCGTGCTGGTGTTCCGCCAATACATGCGCCAGATCCCTAATGAGGTGATGGAGGCTGCGCAGATGGACGGCGCCGGACCGCTTCGTGTACTGTTTGATATCATTGTCCCTCTGTCTCTGCCGATGATCGCGGCTGTGTTTGCGATCCTGTTTGTGCTGGGGTGGAACCAGTATGTCTGGCCGATCATGATCACCACCACCAGTCAGGACCATGACACCTTGGTGCGCGGCATGGCCTATTCGGGCTTTGGAGGAACGGCGGGTATGGTTCTGGCGCTTTTGGCGCTGCTGCCTCCGGCTGTGGTGGTGATTGGGCTGCAGCGTTGGCTGATGCGGGGTCTGACCGCAGGCATCCACTAGGTCCGCAATCTACTCGAACATGAAGCGCAGGTGAAAACTTGCCGATACGTCAAGTTTCGGTATGAGACGGGATTGTACCGGGTCCGCCAGTGCTTAAGTAAATAGAGCGGAGGGAGAGAACCGCACTCATTGGAAGCACAAGCAAACACCGCGCCAGAACGCTCTGGCCGCGAAGCAAAGAACTTGTGCCCAATACATGAGGGATAGCCATGGAAACCAATACGGGAGAGCATAATGGCTGCACTTGAACAGGGAACCTGGGTTGTTATCGCGGATGGGGAAAAGGCACTGTTCGTCGAGAACATCACTGATGCCGAAGACCCCAATCTGGTTGTTGTTTCGGTTGAGGAGCAAGAGGCGCAAGACCGCCCTACTGATCGGGCTGGGCGACGGTCTGATCCGGGGCCGAACCAGAAATCGGCGGTTGAGGAGCCGGACTGGAAATCCCATGCGAAATCGCTGTTCGTGCAGGACCTTGCCAATCTTTTGAACCGCAAAGGGCTGAAAGGCAAATTCCAAAGGCTTGTTCTAGTGGCCAGCCCCCATGTCCTGGGCCTGCTGCGTCGCAGGCTACATAGCGAGGTGCTGGCCAAAGTCGTGGCCGAGGTGGATAAAACCCTGACCAACCACCCGCTTCACAAGGTCGAACAGGTGCTGAAACAGCGCCTTCGCCCTGCGCCACGTCTGGCTTGAATGAAAACGGGCGGCCTCGGCCGCCCACATTTTTGCCTACCGCAAAGCGGCGATGACCGCGTCGGCATCCTCGACCCAAGTCACGAAACTTGACAGGGACTGATCGGCAAATCCCTGTTCGATCACCTGTTCCAGCAGATCGCGGAGCTTATCCCAGTAGCCCCCCACATTCACCACCACAATCGGCTTGTCATGCAGGCCCAACTGCCGCCATGTCAGGGCCTCGAACAACTCATCCAGTGATCCCGGCCCTCCGGGCAGGACCACGACGGCATCCGCATTCATGATCATGACTTTCTTGCGCTCGTGCATCGTCTCGGTGATCACGTAGTGCGTCAGGTCGCTTTTGCCGACCTCGCGCTGGACCAGATGCACTGGGATAACACCGAAGGTCTCGCCACCGGCAGATTGCGTGGCGCGCGCAACTTCCCCCATCAGACCCACATCTCCGGCCCCGTAAACGAGCCGCCAGCCTTCCTGCGCCAGCGCTGCTCCCAACTGCTTGGCGGAGTCAGAATAGGCGGGATTGTTGCCATTGCGTGACCCGCAATACACACAGACGGATTTCTGGGACATGACAGGTGCGCTCCGGGCTTGTTTCAGACGTTTTGACCCCTGATAGCGAGATTGATAGGTTGGCTCAACTGTCCGCCGGAACACGAGTCACTCACATCAGTTTCGCGGCGGAATGAAAGGGAAAGAATGAACGGCACATCGGGAAGCGGAAGCTCGGGCAGCTTCATCTGGGGGCTGCTTGTCGGCCTTGTGGCAATTCTTGCGGCCGGTGGTCTGTATTTGTCGGGTGTGTTTTCAAGCAGCCCCGAACCCGTACAGGAACAGGTTGAGGTTGCAGAGGAAACTCCAGCGCCGGAGGTTGCACCCGAAGAAGAGGCCTCGCAGGAGCCCGCACCCGAGTCAGAGGAGGCTACCGCCGAGGCTGAGGAACCTGCCGCAGAAGAACCCGAAGCCCAGCCCGAAGAAGTTGCAGTTGAGGCTACCCCTTCGACACCTCCGGCGTTGGACCAGGTTTTCGTGTCGCCGGACGGTAGCGCGTTGCTGTCGGGTGAGGCAGAGCCGGGCAGTGACGTT
Organism: Ruegeria profundi; assembly: GCF_049800715.1. Classification (GTDB taxonomy): domain Bacteria; phylum Pseudomonadota; class Alphaproteobacteria; order Rhodobacterales; family Rhodobacteraceae; genus Ruegeria; species Ruegeria profundi_A. The sequence continues at coordinate 588,169 of NZ_JBNAFO010000001.1, read as the reverse complement.
GATGTGGTGCTGAACGGCGAGATCGTGCATCAGTTTTCGGTCGATGAGACGGGCGAGTTCGCCGAATTCGTTGCGGTCCCATACAGCGATGATCCACGTGGCCTTGTTTTGCAGTCTACCGATGGGGATGAAACCGTTCGATCTGACGACTATCTGATAGCAGCCCTGCCAGAACCCGCCCCCGAGGAGCCAGCGCCAACGGTTGAGGAAACGTCCTCGGAACCGGAAGTTGCTGAAGATCCCGAGCCTGAGGCGGAAGATACGACTGTGGCAAATGTTGAGCCTGAGCAGTCGACGGAAACCGCAGACGCGGGTACCGAAGCCGCGGAAGCCGGTACGGAAACTGCAGACGCGGGTGCGGAAGCCGAGAACACCAGTACAGAAATTGCAGATGCCGGTGCCGAAACCCAGAACACTGGTGCGGATACAGAAAAGGCCGTTGTTGAGGCTGAATCGACCTCGGAAGAAGCAACCGAAACCCCTGCTGAAAGCCAACAGGTTGCCATCCTGCGTTCAGGCGAGGATGGGGTAGAGTTGGTGCAATCCCCGTCCGAAGAAAACTCCGCGCCCCAGCAGGTTGAGCTGGACACAATCGGCTATTCAGACACCGGCGACGTGCAACTGACGGGCCGTCTGAACGAAGGGTCTGCTGTGCGGATCTATCTGAACAACCGGCTGGTGGCCGATGTAACACCGGAAGACGATGGCAATTGGCGGGGTGACCTCGAGGGAATTGATCCCGGCGTCTACACCCTGCGAGTGGACGAGGTGCATTCCGACGGCACAGTCCTCAGCCGGGTTGAGACGCCTTTCAAACGTGAACCCGTCGAGGTGTTGCAGGCGGCAGAGGCGCAGACCTCGGAGCAACCGCAGGAAACCCCTGCACCGATCCGGTCGGTCACGGTTCAGGCGGGCGACACTCTGTGGGCCATCTCGCGCGAGAGGTTCGGAGACGGTGTGCTGTACGTTCGCTTGTTCGACGCCAACCGCGAGCTGATCCGCGACCCGGACCTGATCTTCCCGGGGCAGGTGTTCACCATTCCTGAATAAGCTCAGGCTCTGGCCTTTCTCGGGCCGGGGCCCATATTGCACTTCACACTAGGCAGGTAATGCGACGTATGCCCCCCAATACATCGGACGAATTGGCCGGAATTGACGAGCGCCGCTCTGGCTGGCGGACGATACGCAAGGTTGCGCCCTATATGTGGCCTGATGATGAGCCATGGGTGAAGCGACGCGTTGTGATTGCCATGGCGATGCTGGTGTTGGCCAAGCTGATCGCTGTCTATACGCCGATCCTCTACAAAGGCGCGGTGGACGGTCTGGCGGGCGAGGGCGTGCCTCCTCTGGCCCTTGGCGCTGTTGGGTTGACTGTGGCCTATGGTGTCGCCCGGATGATGACCGTGGGCTTTCAACAATTGCGCGATGCAGCCTTTGCCCCTGTTGGCCAACGGGCCTTGCGTGCGCTCGCGTTGGAGACCTTTCAGCATATCCACCAACTGTCCATGCGCTATCACGTTGGACGCCGGACAGGCGGCCTCAGCCGGATCATCGAGCGTGGGGTCAAGGGGGTCGAGTTCCTTTTGCGGTTCCTGCTGTTCTCGATCGGGCCGCTGATCCTGGAGCTGCTGCTGGTCGCCATCATCCTGATGTGGCTGTTCGATGTCTGGTATCTGGTCGTCGTGGCCGTCACTATTGCGCTTTACATCTGGTTTACTTTTGCCGTCACCGAATGGCGCGTGAAGCTGCGCCGCGAGATGAATGATCAGGATACCGAGGCGAACCAGCGCGCCATCGACAGCCTGCTGAATTTCGAAACCGTCAAGTATTTCAACGCAGAACAGCGTGAAGCGAACCGGTACGACGTGTCGATGAAGGCCTATGCCGGGGCGGCTTTGAAAACCGCCTATTCGCTGGCCTTCCTGAATTTCGGGCAGTCCTTCCTGATTACCTGCGGCCTTATCGGGGTGATGGTTCTGGCTGCGATTGGGGTCCAGAACGGCACGCTAACGGTTGGCGATTTCGTCATGGTGAATGCCTACATGATCCAGATCACCGTACCGCTGAATTTTCTGGGGACGGTGTATCGCGAGATCCGACAAGCACTGGTCGATATGGGCCAGATGTTCGACCTGCTGGAACAACCTGCAGAGGTGAAAGACAAGCCGGGCGCCCCAGACCTGAAGGTCAACGGAGGCGAGGTGACCCTGCAAGATGTGCGCTTTGGCTATGACTCGGAGCGCGAGATCCTCAAAGGGGTGTCGCTGACGGTGCCTGCTGGGCAGACCGTTGCCATTGTGGGCGCGACTGGGTCCGGTAAATCCACCATCGGGCGGTTGTTATTCCGGTTCTACGACGTGACGGGCGGGGCATTGAAGATTGATGGTCAGGACGTGCGGGATGTGCGTCAAACCAGTCTGCACGCGGCCATCGGCGTCGTGCCGCAGGACACGGTGCTGTTCAACGACACCATCCGCTACAACATTGCCTATGGCCGTGACGGCGCAACGCAGGACGATGTTGAAGAGGCTGCGCGTGCGGCACAAATCCACGATTTCATCGCCTCTCTGCCCGAAGGATATGACACCAAGGTGGGTGAGCGTGGGCTCAAGCTGTCAGGCGGAGAAAAGCAGCGTGTCGGCATCGCGCGGACGCTGCTCAAGAACCCGCCCATTCTGCTGCTGGATGAGGCGACCTCTGCACTCGACACCGATACTGAGCAAGAGATCAAGGATGCCTTGGCCCGAGCGGGTGAAGGACGGACCGTGATCACCATCGCGCACCGTCTGAGCACGATTGCCGAGGCTGACCAGATTGTGGTTCTGGACAGCGGTGAGATCATCGAACAGGGCACCCATGATGCGCTTTTGGCGCGCGAAGGCCGTTATGCCCAATTGTGGAGCCGCCAGCAGGCCGACACACAGGCTGCCTGAGATTTTCCGTTTGACGCGGCTCGTCCTCTGGTTGACACCTTAACGAGCGCGCTATCGCGCCAGGTTTGGTTTTGCCATCGAACAGGAAAGAGCAAAGAATGAAGAAAATCGTCGCATCCTTGACACTCGGTTTGACACTCGCGGCATCTGCCGCATCAGCCGAAGATCTGGAGTTTCTGCTGATCAATGAAACAAGTGCGGATCTGGTCGAATTCAATGTCTCCCCGGCCTCATCCGGCAGCTGGGAGGGGAACCTTCTGCAGGGGGGATACCTCGCGCCAGACTATGAGATCGATGTGTTGATCGCGGATGGGCTTGTGACCTGCGTCTACGACATTCGCGGCGTGTTTGATGACGGCAGCGCGGTTGAGGATTACGACCTGGACCTGTGCGACCTGGGCGAATACGCGTTCTCGGAATAGAAAAACGTTTGAAGAAACGAAAAATGGCGGGCCATCGACTCGCCATTTTTTGTTGGTTATTCGGCTGCTTTTAGCGGTGACCCAGGCGGGATTGTCGGGTGGTCCTCTTCCGTCCCTGTGGCCTGCTTGGGCCGAGGCACAGGCTGTTCGTCCCAGACGATCTCAGTCGCTTGCGCGGCCCGTGCGCTTTGGCCGATAGCCATGTCCTGCGCGATCTGGCTGGACCGGCCCGCTGTGACCCGCGCCAGAAGTTTGCCCAGCCAGATGGCATAGGTTGTCACCCAAACCCGCAGGGCCAGCATCGATGGCGTCACGATCAGGGTCAGCACGGTGGCGATGCCGAGGCCAAAGACCACAGCGGTGGCCAGCTGTTTCCACCACAGTGCTGTCGGGCTGTCGATGGTGTAGCCACCATTGATGAAGTCCAGCGACAGGCCAAACATCATCGGCGTCAGACCGGCCATAGTGGTCAGCGTTGTCAGCAGAACGGGGCGAATCCGAGCCTCAGCCGTACGCACGATCGCGTCGATCCGCGGCATGTAGCGGCTGTACTCCTGATAGGTGTCAATGAGAACGATATTGTTGTTCACAACAATCCCTGCCAGAGCGACGATCCCCGTACCGGTCATGATGATCGAGAAGGGTTGCTCCATCACCAGCATCCCGATCAGAACGCCGGTCGTCGACAGTACTACCGCCAGCAAAACCAGAACCGAGTTGTAAAAGCTGTTGAATTGCGCCAGCAGGATCACGAACATCAGCCCTAGGGCCGCCAGAAACGCGCTGGACAGAAAGGCCTGGCTTTCGGCCTGTTCTTCCTGATCACCGGTCCATTCCCATGTGATCGAAGGGTCGAACGGGTTGGTGTTCAGCCATTCGGTCAGAACGGCGATACGTTCGTTGGGATTGATCGGCGCGATGCTGGCCTCGCCATTCTCAATGGCGGTCCGCAGCTCTTCAGTTGTCTCAGCCCCGGTCAATTGCACCAGATCGTACTGCTTGCCATTGGGCGCAGTGATCGCGGCTGAGGAGGGCTCAGCCTCATCCGCAACCGCGCGCAGAACGGCCAAACGTTTTTCACCACCGTCTGGTCCAGCGACTACTGCTTTGCTGAGGCCAGTTTCGACATCGGCTTTGACGTCATAATAGCGTTCCTGATCAACACGGTTGATTTCAGCCAGTTTGGCGACCGGCTGACGGGTGACGAAGTTGGAAAGAGGCACGAGGCCGTCCGCCGTGCGCACCTTCAACGTGTCCAGCGTTGACAGGACGCGATCTTCTTCGGGTAGGCGGACGCGGATCTCGATCTCTTCATCCGTGGTGTCGGGGCGCATCTCGCCCAGAAGAATACCGCGCGTGACCAGCTGCACCATGGCCCCAACAGTGGCCACATCGGCGCCAAATCGGCCTGCTTTGGCGACGTCAACGTCGATCTGCCAGTCGATGCCGGGCAGGGGCAGAGTGTCTTCTATCTTGATCAGGCCGGGGGTCGTGTCGAAAACCTCTCGGGCGGCGACAGTAGCAGCAGTCAGCGGCTCCCACCCGTCGCCCTTGATCCGCAGATGCACGGGCTTGGCCGAGGCGGGGCCTTGTTCCAGCGCCAGAATCTCAACCTCGAAACCGGGCAGCTCGGCTAGTTGGGTGTTCAGTTCTTCCAGAACATAGTCACCATCATATTCGGGGGCGATGAAATGCCGGTCGAACAGCCCGCCCAGAATGGGCTCCGAGACGTTGGGGCGGTCTTCCCATGGGATGATTTCGAACTGGACGCGTCCAACCGTGTCTGCCGGGTCTTGCGCGCCGCCATTGTTCTGCGTCAGCCCACCTTCGCCCGCAAACGAGAAGACGTTGATCACGGCCGGGTGCGCGGAAATCACCTGTTCGGCGGCCAGCACCATGGCGTCTTTTTCCATCAACGAAAGGTTGCCCCGCGCGCGGACGTAAGCCGTGGCCTGTTCCGGCTCGCTTTCGACGAAGAACTCAACGCCCCGGTTGTTTTCGCCGAACACCGAAATCACCGTCATCACAGCCATGATAACTGCTGCGATCGAGACGATCGGCATCACCGGATTGCCAACGAGGAACTTGATGACATAGCCGAAGGGCGTGTGTTCCTTTGTCGTGTGAACCTTGGTGTCGGGTTTGCGCTCGATCCGGGCCGCACCCAATGTGACCGACCCGGCGAAGGCTCCGAGGATCATCAGAACGGCCCCAAGGAGCGAACCACCGCCCTCGACCAGATAGGAGGGGTTCAGCACCTGCATTGCGCCGAGGAAGACCAGATAGAAGGACGGGGGGACTAGAACGGCGCGCAGCCACCAAGGCGTGCGACCGCGCAACCAGTCAGAGGCTCGGTCGAAGATGCGGCTCAACCGGCCCGAGACGCCGCCCATAACCGGCAGGTAGATCAGGGCCACGATCAGCGACGCGGAGAGAACAAAGATCAGCGTGACCGGTAGCATGCCCATGAACTCACCCGGAATACCGGGCCAGAACAGCATCGGCAGGAAGGCACAGAGGGTCGTGGCCGTGGAGGAGACGATGGGCCAGAACATGCGCTGCGCCGCCTCGACATAGGCATGCATCGGGCCGACCCCCTCTTTGATGCGTTTGTCGGCGTATTCGACCACAACGATCGCGCCATCCACCAGCATACCAACGGCCAGGATCAGACCGAACATCACGATGTTCGAAATGCTGACCCCCATGACCGCGAGAAAGGCAAAGCACAGTAGGAACGAGGTTGGAATCGCAAAGCCCACCAACAGCGCTGCCCGCGACCCCAGCGAGGCAAGGACGACAATCATCACCAGCGCAATCGCCGTAAGGACCGAGCCCTCCAACTGGCTGACCATGGACCCTACGATCCGGCTTTGGTCGTTCGAGGTGCCCACATCCACCGCCGCCTGCAATTCGGCAGGCCATTTGGTTTGCGCTTCGGCAATCGTTGCTTTGACCTGCTCGACCGTGTCGATCAGGTTGAAGCCTTTGCGCTTGACCACCTGCAAAGCGACGGTCGGCACGTTGTCGAACCGGGCCGTGCCTTCGCGGTCTTCAAACGTATAGTTGATCTCGGCCAGCTCACCCAGAGTAACCACGCGGTCGCCGTTGACCTTGATCGGCAAGCCGTACACGTCCTGCGCGGTTTTGAAGGACGAGGGGATCTTGACCGAAAAGGCCCCTTGCGCGCTGTCCACTTCGCCCGCTGCAATCAACTGGTTGTTGTTTTGCACAACCGTGATCAGCTCATTCGCGGTGACGTTGTAGGCCTCAAGGCGCAGAGGGTCGATGATGACCTCAAGTAGTTCATCCCGGTTGCCAGCGATTCCGGCCTCAAGCACGGAATCAAGCGCTTCGATATCGTCCTGCAGGTCCTTGGCGATGCGCGCCATAGTCCGTTCGGGCACGGCACCGGTCAGGTTGACGATAACGATGGGGAACTCGGAGAAGTTCAGCTCGCTCAGGGAATATTGCTCGGCCCCATCCGGGAACTCGGCCTGTGCGCTGTTCATTGCATCGCGGACATCGGCAGTGATCGCGGTCTTGTCCCAGCCGAATTCGAACTCAAGGAACAGGCCTGCATAGCCTTCGGCGGCAGTGGCGGTCATCTCTTTCAGACCATCCAGATCTGCCAGCTCGGTCTCCATCGGTTTGACCAGCAGGTTCTCGGAATCCTCTGCCGAGATTCCGGGGAAAACGACCGACACGAAAAGGGCAGGGACCTCGATATCCGGCTCGCCCTCTTTCGGTAGATTGACATAGGCGAACCCGCCGATGACCAGCGAAATCAGGATGAAAGCCAGAACCATGCGGGCCCGGTCGGCGGCCCAGCTGACGATACCCGTCATTGCGTGACCTCCTGATAGGTTGGGTTCACAGTGACGCCTTTGACGACGAACTCCTGCCCGACCACGATGATGTCTGTGGTTTCCGGCAGCCCGTCGATCCAAACGCCCTCGGCCGTGTCGCGCAACACGCGGACCGGCATGAAATCGACCACATCGCCCGCGCCGACGGTGCGTACGCCCAATTGCCCTTCATTGCTGAGGGTCAGTGCTGATTGCGGCAGCAGATGCGCCTTGGCCCCTTCGGCCGAGATACGGATTGTCGCTGTCTGGCCATCGCGAATAGTCAGGTCTTCGTTCGGCACGGTGATCTCGACCTCAAAGGTGCGGGTTGTCTCATCTGCCGAGCGGCTGAGGAAGGTCACGCGGCCTTCGACCTGACGACCGGTGACCAACTGAGCCGAAGCCAGCGCCCCGACCTGAACGCGGTTAACTTCGGTCTCGGGCACGAATCCAACAAGCTTGATCGGGTCCAGCTGGATGATCGTGGCGCAGAGCGTTCCAGGCTGCATTAAGCTGCCCAATTCGGCGGTGTCGCTTTCCAGCAGGCCTTGAAACGGGGCCTCAATCGTCAGCCGATCCATTTCACGTTGGGCGGCTTCAACCTCGGCCGCGGCGGATTCGATTCCAGCGCGGGTTGCTTCCAGCCCGGCTTCAGCCGATTTGATGCCTGCCTCGGCGCTGCTCATCGCGGCCTCGGAGGAGACGCGGCGGGTTTCCGAACCAAAGCCCGTCTCGGACAGTTTGCGGGCCGCTTTCAGGTTGATATCGGCCTCGGCCACCAAAGCATGTGCTTCTTCCAGACGCGCCTCGGCCTCGGGGATGCGGCTTTCGGCCTCAAGCTTGCCTGCCTTCGCTTCGGCTAGGCTGGCGGGGCGGGTGCCGGGATCAAGCTCACACAGCAGATCGCCCGCCTCAACAAAAGCACCGCGGCGCATAGGTTCTGAGATTACGGTCGAGGTCGTCTCGGCCAGCACTTCGACCTGACGGTTGGCTTTTGTTTGGCCGCGCAGCAGGACGGCGCTGTCAATCTCGCGCGCGACCGAGCGCAGGGCGACCACGCGCACAGCATTTTCATTGGCTATCGAAACCACCGCCTCTTCGGTCTCTGATGAGGCGCTTTCCTCTACGTCACCTCGGCCTGCAAAGGCGAACAGCGCGTCACGCTCAAAAACAAGGAAATACAGCGCGACAATCACCAAGGCGGCATTGATGAATGAAATCAGACGCATAAAGCTGGTCTCCTTAAAAAATTCGCCGGCTTAGACCGGGGTAGTATAGTGAAAGATGGGCGTCGGCTTGTGTATTTTCTACGCTAAACTGATTAGTTCGGTTTATTTTTTTTGGCAAGGGCGCATGCAGTAAGCGGAATTGTGCAAAATCCGGCCCTTGGCTTGGCCGTGGTGCCGGGGTATGACATGGCCCACCAAGACAGGATACACAGCCCGGGGGCAGGTATGAGCGATACCGACAGTTTCATTGATGAGGTCACAGAAGAGGTGCGCCGCGACCGGCTGTATCTGCTTTTGCGGCGCTGGGGCTGGGTCGGTGTTGTTGCCGTCGTGCTGATCGTCGGTGGGGCTGCATTCAACGAATACCGCAAGGCGCGGGATACCTCACAGGCTCAGAAGCTGGGCGATGACATTCTTGCCGCGCTGGCGGAAAACGATACGGCCGCGCGTGTCGCTGGCCTGGAGCAGGTGGACGTGTTGACGCCGGGTGGTGAGGCTGTGCGCAACATGCTTTTGTCCGCCTCACAGCTCGATGCTGATTCCCGGCAGGACGCGGTCGATAGTCTAAATGCTGTGGCCGTTCAGGGCGATTTGCCCGAGATTTACCGTGCTATTGCCAGCTTCAAGGCGCTGCTGCTTCAATCCGACACGATGCCCGCTGCAGACCGTCGGCAACAGTTCGAGGCTTTGGCTGTACCGGGCGCCCCGTTGCGCCTTCTGGCCCAAGAGCAACTGGCCCTGATCGACATCGCCGAGGGCGAAGTAGACGCCGCGTTGGAGCGATTGCAGGCGCTGCGTCAGGATGCAGAGGTCAGCGTGGATCTGCAGCAGCGCGCCGCGCAATTGATTGTTGCACTGGGCGCTGAGCCCGAGCCATTGGTCGCTCAGCAGGGCTAATCGGGCGGAACACAGGTTAATGACAGGCGAGTTCGGATTAAAATGGTAACAAGACTTTTCTCTCGCGTGGGACTGCCGATTGCGGCACTGGCCCTGACCGCTCTGGCCGCTTGTGAAGAACCCGAACAGATTTTGCCGGGCGTGCGCGAGGATATCCGACCCGCCTCAGACCTTGAAACGGTCGCCAAAAGCGGCTCGCAACCGATTAGCCTGCCATCGCAGAGTGCAAATGCAAGCTGGCCCCAAAGCCCTGGCACGCCAGCCTTCCGGACGTCCAATGCTTCGTTGCGTACGACACCTCAACGTATTTGGTCGGCCTCGATTGGGGATGGCGATTCCCGCAAACAACGAATTACGGCTGACCCGGTTGTCGCGGGGGGGCTGGTCTACACGCTTGACGCGGGGGCGACGGTTTCAGCGGTGACACCGCAGGGACAGGTCGCCTGGAGCACCAATCTGATTCCAGCAACCGACGGAGACGCGGATGCCACGGGCGGTGGTATGGCCTATTCGGGTGGCATTCTCTATGTCTCCTCCGGTTTTGGCCGTCTAACAGCGCTGGATGCCAAGACAGGCGCGATCCGTTGGCAGAAACGCCTAAACGCAACCGGCAGCGGCGCGCCTTTGGTGAGTAACGGACTGCTGTATCTTGTCGCCGGAGATGAAACCGGTTGGACCGTTGACACCAAGGATGGCCGCATTCAATGGCAGATCGAAGGCACCCCTAGCGTTGGCAACGTTCTGGGCGCACCTGCGCCGGTTGTGACCTCGGACCTAGCTGTCTTTGCCTTTGGTTCGGGTGATATCGCCGCAACATTCAAGCGGGGCGGGATCAGCCGTTGGAATGCCTCGGTGGCTGGGGGCCGCCGTGGACGCGCGACTGCGCGGATCGTCGACGTGACAGGTAGCCCAATGGTAGTGGGCGACACCATCTTCATCGGTAACCACTCTGGCCGTACCGTTGCGTTTGACGCGGGAACAGGTGAGCGTCGCTGGACTGCAGATGAAGGCGCGGTTGATACCGTCTGGCCCGCAGGCAACAGCATCTTCCTGATCAGCGATCGCAGCCAGCTGGTCCGCTTGAACAGCGCCGATGGTTCGGTGATCTGGGCGCAGGACCTACCGGGCTTTGTAAAGGACAAACCAAACCGTCGCGGTCCGATCGTGGCCCATTATGGCCCGATCCTGGCCGGAGGGCGCATTGTGATCGCCTCGAATGACGGGTTCCTGCGGTTCTTCAACCCGGTGAACGGGGCGCTTGTGCATCAGGTCGAAGTTCCCGGAGGCGCGACCACCGCGCCTGTCGTTGCCGGACAAACACTGTATGTCGTGTCGACCAAAGGTGATCTACACGCTTTCCGTTGACCAAAAGATACGCTAAAGGGCGCATCTTGAGTCTTGAAAGTTGAGAACATGTCACTGACCCTCGCCATCGTGGGGCGCCCGAATGTGGGCAAATCCACTCTGTTCAACCGCCTTGTGGGCAAACGTCTGGCCTTGGTCGACGACCAGCCTGGCGTGACACGCGACCTGCGCGAGGGTGAAGGGCGGCTGGGCGATCTGCGGTTCACCGTGATCGACACGGCGGGTCTTGAGGACGCGACTGATGATAGCCTTCAAGGTCGCATGCGCCGCCTGACCGAGCGCGCGGTGGATATGGCAGATGTCTGCCTCTTCATGATCGACGCGCGCACCGGCCTCACTCCGACCGATGAGATGTTTGCCGAGATTCTGCGCAAACGCTCCAAACACGTGATTTTGGCTGCCAACAAAGCTGAAGGGTCGGCTGCTGATGCCGGTGTTCTGGAGGCTTACAACCTAGGTCTCGGAGAACCTGTCCGCCTGTCGGGCGAGCATGGCGAGGGTATGACCGACCTTTACGCCCAACTGATGCCTCTGGCAGATGCGGCTGAGGAAGAGGCCGAAGACGACGCCCCCGTGGTCGATATCGAGCTGGACGAGGATGGAGAGGGCGAAACCCCTCTGATCACCGCAGCCAAACCGTTGCAGGTAGCCGTCGTAGGTCGACCGAATGCAGGTAAATCCACCCTGATCAATAAAATCATGGGTGAAGACCGCCTTCTGACCGGTCCTGAGGCTGGGATTACCCGTGATGCGATCAGCTTGCGGGTCGATTGGGCCGACCCGGATGGCGAAAGCACTCCGATGCGGATTTTCGACACTGCGGGCATGCGCAAAAAGGCCAAGGTCCAGGAGAAGCTGGAGAAGCTCTCGGTATCTGATGGTCTACGCGCGGTGAAATTCGCCGAAGTGGTTGTCGTCCTGCTGGATGCAGCCATTCCGTTCGAGCAGCAAGACCTGCGCATCGCCGATCTGGCCGAGCGGGAAGGCCGTGCGGTCGTTGTCGCGGTCAACAAATGGGACGTTGAGGAAAACAAGCAGGAGAAGCTGCGCGAGCTCAAAGAGTCCTTCGACCGGCTGCTGCCGCAACTGCGGGGCGCACCTCTGATCACCGTGTCGGCCAAAACGGGCCGGGGGCTGGAACGTTTGCGCGCCGCCATCTTGCGTGCGCATGATATCTGGAATCGCCGCGTGCCCACCGCCGCGCTGAACCGCTGGCTGACCGCCATGCTCGAGCAGCACCCGCCGCCAGCCCCGCAAGGCCGCCGCATCAAGCTGCGCTACATGACCCAGGCAAAGACACGGCCGCCGGGCTTTGTCGTGATGTGCTCGCATCCCGACAAGATGCCGGCCAGCTATACCCGCTATCTGGTCAACGGCCTGCGTGAAGACTTTGACATGCCTGGTACGCCGATCCGTCTGACGCTGCGCGGGCAAGGTGACAAGAACCCTTATAAGGGGCGGCGCAAGAAAAACGCCGGTGCCTTGGCCAAACACCTCAAGGGACGCGCGTAACTGCGCCAATTTTCAGCATTTTCAGTGCAAGGGCGTGACAGCGCTCTTTCTGCACGCTAGCATTCAGGAGCGTGCATTTGTTTCCTGTGCGCGGCCCGTCCTGCGGCGGGTCTGAATTCCTTTTGCTTCTCATTTAACCGGGCCATCGTGGGAGAGGGCTTGATGAATCTAAGAGACTACACGCGGCAATACGCGGTTCAGGACAACAGGCTTGCAGCCCTGAGCTATTTCGGAACCTTCGCCGTCTATTTTGCCTCGCTGGCCCTGGCGATCGTGAATGTGGACCATTGGTATGTCATGGTTCCAGCTGGGATTGTTTTTGCGTTTTCCGCTGTGCGACTTTACGTGCTGCAACATGACTGCGGCCATCATTCCCTGTTCGAAACGCGCCAGCAGAATGAATGGGCAGGGCACGGCCTGTCGCCTTTCACCTTTGCCCCTTTTGAGGTGATGAAACAGAACCACAATCTGCACCATGCGGGGATCGGCAACCTCGAGCATCGGGAGACCGGTGAAATCCACACAATGACCCTGCGGGAATGGAACGAGGCGGACTGGCTCAAACGTCTTGTCTATCGCCTGTACCGCAACCCGTTCATTCTCGTGCCTGTGGGCGCTCTGTTCACCTATTTCATACGCTACCGTTGGCCCAAAAACACTGTACGGTTTGGCGTGAAGGGCGTTGTTCTGCACAACCTCTCGATCGCCGTTTTTCTCGGGCTGCTCTACCTGATCGCCGGGACGACCGGTATTCTGGTCTGGCTAGTGTTTTCCTTGCTGGGTGGGATGCTGGGCGTATTCCTCGTCTATCTACAGCACAATTTCGAGGACACATATTGGGATCGTCGACCGGATCTGGATCCGCAAATCGCGGCTCTTCAGGGCTCGTCAGCGCTGGATTTCGGTTGGTGGTTCGACAACGCGGTGGCCTGTATCACCTTGCACGATATTCACCATTTCAACGCCCGTATCCCGTCCTACCGGTTGCGTGAATGCCACTATAACCTGCCGCCCGAATACACGCCGCGTCGGATCAAGTTCCCCGAAGCCGTGGCAGCGTTGAACCTGAAACTATGGGACGAAGACGCCAAACGGCTGGTGCCATTTCCGAAAAAAGGGCAGACTGCTGACTTGGCCCATGGATCGTCATAGGCGCAGCTCTGCTTGAAGAGCGTATATCCTGTGTATATACAGGTGACCAGGGAGACAGAGAAAGGACCCAGAATGACCGCATTGACCGAGATAAAAGGCGTTGGCGATACGCTCGCCAAAGGTTTGGCCGATAACGGTTTCAAGACCGCCGAAGCCGTTGCGAAAGCGAAACCGGACGATCTGGTCAAGGTCCCCCGCGTTGGTGTGGCGCGCGCAGCGGTCCTGATTGCCGCTGCAAAAGAGGCGACTGCTGCGAAACCGGCGGCTGCCAAACCAGCCCCTCGTCGCGCAGCCGCCCGGAAACCTGCTGCCCGCAAGCCCGCTACGCGTAAACCGGCGGCTCGACGTCCCGCTGCGCGCAAGACAGTTGTCGCCGCCGCTGCCGAGAAGCGCGCCGCCGAAGCTGCACGCAAAGCCGCCGAGGAAAAAGCCGCTGCAGAAGCCGCAGAGGCGAAGGCCAAGAAGAAAGCCAAGGCAAAAGCCAAGGCTGAGAAAGCTGCGAAAAAGCGGGCCGAGATGGAGGCCGCGTTCTCAAAGGCCAAGGATAAGGTTAAAGCCAAGTCCAAGAAGGGGAAGAAATCCAAGAAGGACGACAAGTCCAAGAAGGCCGACAAGAAGAAAGATACAGGCAAAAAGGACGCCAAGAAGTCGGACAAAAAATCTGACAAGAAGAAGGATAAGAAAAAGGCGAAGAAGTAACTCTTCCTCGCCCTTTCATGTGTTTCGAACCGGCACCGTGCAACGCGGATGCCGGTTTTCTTATGCCAATGTACCGTCCAGCTGTAGCGTCAGCTTGCCACCCAGATAGGGGGCAAGGACATCGGGCAGGCTGACCGTGCCGTCTGCGTTCTGACCGTTTTCCAGCACGGCGATTAGGCAGCGACCCACCGCAAGGCCAGAGCCGTTCAGCGTGTGGACATATTCTGGTTTGCCACCGCCTTCGGGCCGGAAACGCGCATTCATGCGGCGGGCCTGAAAATCGCCGCAGGTTGAGACCGAGCTGATCTCGCGATAGGTGTCCTGACCGGGAAGCCATGCCTCGATGTCAAAGGTACGGCGGGCGCCAAAGCCCATGTCGCCGGTACACAGAATAACGGTGCGATACGGCACGCCCAGCTTTTCCAGAATGCCCTCGGCGCAGCGAACCATGCGTTTTTGTTCGTCATCAGAGGTCTCGGGATGGGTGATCGAGACCATCTCGACCTTTTCGAACTGGTGCTGACGCAGCATTCCGCGGGTGTCTTTGCCCGCCGAACCGGCCTCGGACCGGAAGCAGAGCGAATGCGCGGTATATCGGCGGGGCAGGTAGCTTTCTTCTATCATCGTATCGTTGACGATGTTGGTCAGCGAAACCTCGGAGGTCGGGATCAACCACCAACCTTCGCGGGTCTGATAGCTGTCCTCGCCGAATTTCGGCAGCTGGCCGGTGCCCTGCATCATTTCGGACAGAACCAGAACCGGGCCGTTGACCTCGGTCAGTCCGTTTTCGTTGATATGCGTGTCCAGCATGAACTGGGCCAGTGCACGGTGGATACGCGCAACGCCGCCGGACAGCAGCACAAAGCGCGAGCCAGAGAGTTTCGCGGCGGTTTCGAAATCCATACCGTTTTGAACGGCCTCAATCTCAAAATGCTCTTTTGGGGCAAAGTCCATTTCGCGCGGGGTACCCCAACGGCTCACCTCGACATTGTCGTTCTCGTCGGCGCCCTCTGGCACATCGTCGGCGGGTAGGTTGGCAATACGGATCAGTTGGTCTGTCAGCAGAGCGTCCAGATCCTTGGCCTCGGTCTGCATCCGGGCGATTTCGGCCTTCTTTTCAGCTACTAGCGCGCGCAGGCGTTCAAATTCGGCCTCATCCCCGCGGGCTTTGGCTGCGCCGACCTCTTTGCTGGCCTTGTTCTGTTCGGCCTGCGCGGTTTCAGCGGCCAAAATCTTGGCGCGGCGGCTTTCGTCCAGCCGCAGCAGGTCTGACGACACCGGCGCGTCCCCACGGCGCGCGAGTGCGGCGTCGAAAGCGGCTGGGTTTTCGCGAATGGCGCGGATGTCGTGCATAGTTCAGATCCTTGAATGCAGTGAATCACTGCGACTGCTTATGCACCATATATCTCGGAGGGTGTAGCGCTGGTTAACCAAACTGCGCCTAACTGTCCGGCTCCTCATCGTGATGAGCCAGATGTCCGTCCCATTCCCCGGTCGGGATCTTTGGTTCGGGCGGATCAGCGATGTAGGAGGGGGTCATGATCTGCACGTTATTCTCGTTGAAAACGGCCACAATGTTGCGATGTAGATCTGACCGGATCTTGGGAATAATGCTGCCTCGGGTCGTGTATCCGTTGATCTGGTAGTTGATCGCGTAGTCGGCCAGCGCGGTCCACAGGACAAAGGGTTCAGGCTTGGACTTGATCCCCTTGGTGCGATTGGCGGCCTCGATCAGCATCGCCTCGATCTTTTCGGGTGGCTCTTCATAGCCGATGCCAACGGTTGTGTGCAGCAACAGCCCGCTGCCATCTGTTTTCTTCGAAAAATTCACCACGTCCGAATTCATCAGCTGCGCGTTGGGGATCGAGATCAACTCGTTCTTGATGGATTTCAGATGTGTTTCCATCAGCTTGATTTGCACCACGTCGCCGATGTGATCCCCGATCTGAATACGGTCCCCGATCGAGGTTGAGCGGCGATAGATCACGAATAGCCCGGCCAGCATGTTCGACACGACCGAGTTCGCGCCTAACGACAGCATCGCACCGACCAGAATGGTCAGGCCCTGAAACGCCGCCGAATCCGAGCCTGGAATGTAGGGAACGGCAAAGACCAGTGCGATCAGGATCACGACAACTCGGGCGATGTTGAAGGTGGGGTTAACCCAATGCTTCTCAAAATCCCCCATATCGAACGATCCTGCTTCGACGGCGTCGAAGAAGACCCGCATGCCCTTGATAATATACATAGTTACCCATGCGATCAGGCCAAGCATGATCATGTTTGGGATATAGCTGAGGATGCCTTTGAAGATAAGGAGGACCGGCTCGGTCAGATAGGTCAGCAGCAATTGCGCGAAATACCGGGTTTCGGCAAAGGCCAATAAGACGAACGACAGGTAGTAGTAGAAACCCAGGAAGAAAATCACCAGCAGAGCGAAATTTAGACCGTAACGCACCAAGGCTGCAATGGCCTCGGCTTGAACGCTCTTGGCCGTGGCGGTTTCCACGTCCTTCAGGTAGCGCTTCACGAATCTCAGTGTCCGCCGCCGTATCCTGCGGTGCAGCCACAAGATCATCACGATAAAGACAACGAAGCCCAAGGTCCAAGCCGCGGCTTCGATAGCACCTGAAACCCGCGCCTGTTCTGTTCGATTCAAACGGTAGGCCTCAATAGCCTGTTTGATCGCATTGCCGTGCAGAACGCTGACAACGCTGAGTTCCATCTGGTCCAATTCTGCATCGGCTTCGGTGACGATCGAAACCCGTTCACCATCAACCAGAACCCAGGTGCCGAACTCGGTTTCCTCAAAGCTGATCGTGACCTCGGACGCGTCCGACGCTTCGGCGATTTCTATGATCTTGTCTTGAACTTCTTCGGCACGCTCGGGGGCGGGTAGTGCGCTTGAGCCTCGAACCTGAAACAGAACGTCCCCGTCGATTATGACTGGGGCCATAAAAGATTCTGATTCTGCAGCTTCTGGCACAGGCGTATCGGTCGGTGACTCTTGTGCCTCGACAGGTTGGCTTAGCCAAAGGGCTGCTGCCATTGCAGTCAGCAAATAACGTAGCGAATGGAAGGGTTTGAATTGCCGTGCCATGTGTTCCCCTTGTTGGGAACTATACCCGGTTTGAACAGTGTTCCTAGGACATATCTGCAACGTTTTGACGGTTCTTGTGGCGGCAGGTGTGCGTTCAGGTAGGTCACGCTGCCGCCATTGCTTGCAAACACGCATATCAGCGCATAGGTTCCCGCCAAATTTGCGGAACGGTGCCGCAGGTCAAAGAAAAAGGAATATCCCATGGAAGGTGGCGCAATCGCCCAGTTTCTCCCGCTGATCCTGATCTTCGCGATCATGTATTTCCTGCTGATCCGTCCGCAGCAAAAGAAGATGAAAGAACACCAGGCCATGGTCGAAGCTGTGCGCCGTGGCGATCAGGTCGTCACACAGGGTGGTCTGATCGGCAAGGTGTCGAAGGTCAAGGAAGGCGACAACGAGATCGAGGTCGAGATCGCCGAGGGCGTTAAGGTTCGTGTGGTCAAGTCAACCATCGCTCAGGTTCTGAACAAGACCGAACCTGCGAAGTAACTTCGCCTTACAATTCCTTGAAAAGGCAGGGTTATGCTGCAAATTGATACCTGGAAGCGGGTTCTGATCTGGCTGGTCTGTGTGACCGGCCTGCTCTTGGCTCTGCCGAATGCGTTCTACACGCGGGTCGAACAATCTAATGACGCCAAAGCCGCGATTGAGCTTGGCGCGGATACGCCCGAAAATCAGGCCGAAGCGGCGCTGTGGCCGAACTGGCTGCCGTCCTCCTTGGTCAATCTGGGCCTCGATCTGCGGGGCGGTGCGCATCTGCTGGCCGAGGTCAAGGTCGAGGATGTCTACGAATCCCGCATGGAGGCGATGTGGCCCGAAATCCGCGACGCCCTGCGGGATGAGCGTTCCACCGTTGGTACGATCCGTCGTCAGGACTCGGACCCCGATCAGATTCGCGTCCGCATCAGCCAGCCCGAGGGGATGTCTCGTGCGCTCGAAACCGTTCGTGGTCTGGCCCGTCAAGTGCAGACACTGACAGGTGTAGGTGCGACCGATATCGAAGCTTTTGCCGATGGCGATACAATCGTTGTGCAGCTCTCCGAGGCGGAGAAGCTGGCCTCGGATGATCGCACCGTGCGTCAATCGCTTGAGATCGTGCGCCGCCGGATTGACGAGGTTGGTACGCGTGAACCCACCATTCAGCGCCAAGGTGCAGACCGTATCCTGATTCAGGTTCCCGGGATCGGAAGTGCAGGCGAGCTGAAAGAGATCATCGGCACGACGGCGCAGCTGACTTTCAACCCGGTTGTCGGTCGTGGCACGGACCCGGATGCCGTTGCAGGCATCGGTGAAGAAGTGGTGCCGTCGATTGACGAAAGCGGTGTGTACTACACGCTTGAATCCTCTCCTGTCGTGACTGGGGAGGAACTGGTTGATGCGCAGCCCTCGTTTGATCAGAACGGACGTCCCGCCGTCAGTTTCCGGTTCAACACATCGGGCGCGCGCAAATTCGGCGACTACACGCTGGAAAATATCGGCGCACCTTTCGCGATTGTGTTGGATGATGAGGTGATCTCGGCCCCTGTGATCCAAAGCCACATTCCCGGCGGCTCAGGCATCATCACCGGCAACTTCACGGTCGAGGAAAGCACCAATCTCGCCATCCTGCTGCGGGCAGGGGCCTTGCCTGCCGAGCTGGAGTTCCTCGAAGAACGCACCATCGGCCCCGAATTGGGTCAGGACAGCATAGACGCCGGTAAAGTCGCCACTATGGTAGCCTTTGCCGCGGTGCTGGTGTTCATGGCGCTCAGCTACGGTTTGTTTGGCCTTTTCGCCAACATTGCCTTGATCATCAACGTGGGCCTTTTGTTCGGACTGCTGTCGCTGATCGGCGCCACGCTGACCCTGCCGGGCATTGCGGGTATTGTTCTGACGGTCGGTATGGCCGTGGACGCCAACGTGCTGATTTTCGAACGTATCCGAGAGGAACTGAAATCTGCCAAAGGTCCCGCGCGTGCGATTGAGCTGGGCTATGAAAAGGCCCTGTCGGCCATCGCGGATGCCAACGTGACCACCTTCATCACGGCGGTGATCCTGTTTGCCATGGGCAGCGGCCCCGTGCGCGGATTCGCCATCACTCTGGGCCTGGGTATCCTGACCTCGGTCTTCACCGCGATCTTCGTGACGCGCCTGATGGTCGTCATGTGGTTCGAACGCCGCCGTCCGAAAACGATCGAGGTTTGATGATGAGACTGAAACTCGTACCCCAAAGCACCTCGTTCGATTTCTTCAGCCGCTGGAAGCTCTGGCTGGGCATTTCGGCCCTGATGATGGTTGTGGCCTTTGCCTCATTCATGTTGCAGGGTTTGAATTTCGGCATCGACTTCCGGGGCGGCACAACGATCCGTACCGAAAGCACCCAGCCGATTGACGTGGGTGTCTATCGCGACGCAATTGCACCTCTCGAACTGGGCGACGTCACAATCACTGAGATTTTTGACCCGACCTTCGGACCGGAAGACAACGTTGCAATGATCCGCATTCAGGCACAGGCAGATGCAGAAGCTGTCGAAGCCTCGACCATCACAGCTGTTGAGGGCGCGTTGCAGGCCGTGATCCCCGATATCCAATTCGTATCGGTGGAGTCGGTTGGCCCCAAAGTCTCGGGCGAGTTGATTCAGACAGCCGTGATCGCCATCGTTTTGGCCATCGGAGCGGTGCTCGTCTATATCTGGCTGCGGTTCGAATGGCAGTTCGCTCTTGGCGCGGTCGCGGCACTTGTGCATGACGTGATCCTGACCATCGGCATCTTCTCCGAGCTTCAAATCCGCTTCGATCTGGCCATCATCGCGGCGCTTCTGACCATCGTGGGTTACTCACTTAATGACACCGTAGTCGTGTTTGACCGGGTGCGTGAAAACCTGCGGAAGTATAAGAAGAAAGACCTCAAAGAGGTTCTTAACATCTCGATCAACGAAACCCTCAGCCGGACGGTGATGACCTCGGTCACGACCCTGCTGGCGCTGATCTCGCTCTACGTGCTGGGCGGTGACGTGATCCGCGGCTTTGTCTTCGCGATGATCTGGGGTGTGATCGTGGGGACCTATTCGTCGGTCTTCGTGGCCTCGACCATCCTGCTGTGGCTGGGCGTCAAGCGCGACTGGTCCAAGCCGTCGAACAACGCAGGCAACCAGTTTGCCAACGTAGATGCCTGAGTTCTTCGGCCAGTCCCCACAGGGTCTGGCCGTTGTCTTATTCGCAGCCTTTCTTGGGGGCGTCGTTCGCGGTTTCTCGGGGTTTGGCACCGCTTTGGTTTTCCTGCCTATCGCCACCCCATATCTCGGCCCGTTCGGAGCGCTGATCGGCCTGACGATCATGGATATCTTTGGCCCCTTGCCGAATCTGCGCCGGGCTTGGAGCGCCGTGAACAAGGGCGATCTGACACGCCTTCTGCTCGGCTGCGCTCTTGTCCTTCCGCTGGGGCTTTGGGTGCTGACGCAGGTCGCGCCCGAGGTTTTCCGCTATGCGGTCAGCGGTCTGGCCCTTGCAATGCTGGCCATTCTGATCCTAGGCCTGCGATATCACGGTCATGTCGGCCGCGTGATGGTCACGGGTATCGGCGGAGCCGCCGGGTTTCTTGGCGGTGTCGCAGGGCTCCCTGGTCCGGCCGTCATCCTGTTCTACATGTCGCGCCCACTGCCGGTGGATGTCATTCGCGCGACAATCCTGTTGTTTCTGTTCGGGTTCGACTTCCTGCTACTCGGCTACCTGACCGGTATGGCGCAGGTCACCCTCGCCGCTGCTGGGCTGGGGCTTCTTCTGGCGCTACCCAACCTGCTGGGCAATTGGCTGGGCGGGTGGCTTTTTCGACCAGACCGAGAGCGCCTCTACCGCGCGGCCGCCTATCTGGCGATTGCGCTGGCTGCCTTGTCCGGCCTGCCGCTTTGGGGGTAAATACTGCGCATGCGACTGAATGAGATCAACTATACCAACGCCGAACCCGTGGACGGATACGGCCCCGGCTTTTTCCGGATCGGAGGGCGCGTTCATCAAGGCGCAGTGCTGACTGGCCCGACGGGAACGCAGGTGTGGGGCGGATACTCAGACGACGAGCCACTGAGCGAACTGTCCGAGCTCGTTGACGTCCTGTTCATAGGAACCGGAGAAGAGCTGGTCCATATCCCGCCCGAGCTGCGCCAAACTCTCGAATCTGCGGGGATCGGAGTCGAGATCATGAACTCCCCCGCCGCCTGCCGTACCTACAACGTCCTGCTATCCGAAGGTCGCCGCATTGCGCTCGCTCTGATCCCCGTCTGACGGGATCCCCTTCATCTGGCCCAAAATATCTCGGGGAGCGCGAGGGGCTGGCCCCTCGCATCCGAACCCATCCAAGCGCACTGCCCTAGCTCCCTGCGTCAAATCCAACCTTTTGCCTGCGTCCCCAATCGGATAAGCGAGTCTCATGACTCTAACCGTTTTCGATCTGACCATCACCCGTGGTGGCGTGCCCGTGCTCGAGGGGGTGAGCTTCAAACTCACCCCCGGTCAGGCGCTCATTTTGCGCGGGCCGAACGGAATAGGAAAAACAACGCTGCTCCGCACTCTGGCAGGGCTACAGCCTGCTTTGGCGGGAAAGATCGAAGGTGCCGAGGACCAGATCGCCTACGCCTCGCATTCCGATGGTTTGAAGCCAACCCTGACGGTTGTCGAAAATCTTGCCTTCTGGGCGTCCGTCTTTGGGACCCATGACATCCAGCCAGCACTAGACGCCTTTGCGCTGAATGACTTGTCCGACCGCCATGCGGGCAACTTGTCGGCCGGGCAAAAGCGCAGGCTGGGCCTTGCACGGATGCTGGTTACGGGGCGGCCGATCTGGATGCTGGACGAACCAACCGTCTCACTCGACAAAAACGCCGTTCAGATGTTCGCTGACGCTGTGCGCGGGCATCTGGGGCAGGGCGGCTCGGCCCTGATTGCAACCCATATCGACCTCGGCCTCGACGGAGAGGTTCTGGACGTCGGCCCCTACAAAGCCAAACCGCAACCCATCGATGACTTCGACGGAGGCTTCCTGTGATCGCCCTATTGTTGCGCGACCTGAAGCTGGCCTTTCGCGCAGGCGGAGGCTTTGGTCTCGGCCTGGCCTTCTTCCTGATCGTAACGGTTCTGGTGCCTTTTGCTGTCGGTCCACAATCGTCGCTGCTCTCGACCATCGCGCCGGGAATTCTGTGGCTGGGCGCGTTGCTGGCCTGCCTGTTATCTCTCGACCGTCTTCTGGCCCTGGATTGGGAGGACGGATCGCTGGACCTTCTGGCTACCGCGCCTCTCCCGCTAGAGGCCGTCGTCTCGATCAAAGCGCTGGCGCATTGGATCACGACCGGTTTGCCTCTGGTTCTGGCGGCACCGTTTCTGGGCGTCTTGCTGAACCTTCCCACGCCGGGCTTCTTCTGGCTGGTGATCTCGCTCCTGCTCGGCACCCCCGCCATGAGCGTCATCGGCACCTTCGGCGCCGCTCTGACCGTCGGGCTGAAGCGCGGTGGCCTGCTGTTGTCATTGCTGGTTCTACCGCTCTACGTCCCAACCTTGATCTTCGGCGCAGAAGTCGCCCGCCGGGGTGCCGTCGGGATGGAGACCCAAACGCCACTTTTGATGCTGGCGGGGATCACGATGGCCACGATAGCTCTGCTTCCATTCGCCAGCGCAGCGGTCCTGCGCATCAATCTGCGGTGAAGCGCCACAACTTTGAGCAAGGTCAATTGAGAATGAACCCGAGTCAGACTAAATAACGGCCATGTCTATCGCAGCCAAAGCCAACGCCCTCTGGGAATATGCCAACCCGCGCAAGTTTCTTGCCACCAGCGAGCGTATCTTGCCCTTTTTCTGGATCACCTCGGCGGTTTGCATCGTGGTCGGGCTGATCTGGGGCTTCTTCTTCACGCCGGATGACTTCCGACAGGGATCGACAGTCAAGATCATCTACCTGCACGTCCCATCGGCCCTGATGGCGATCAATTGCTGGCTGATGATGCTGGTGACCTCGCTGGTCTGGCTGGTCCGCCGCCATCACGTCAGCGCTCTGGCCGCGCGCGCCGCCGCACCTGTGGGCATCGTGATGACCCTGATCGCACTGGCGACCGGAGCGATTTGGGGCCAACCGATGTGGGGCACCTGGTGGGCCTGGGATCCACGCCTGACTTCGTTCCTGATCTTGTTCCTATTTTATCTCGGTTACGTCGCCTTGTGGGAGGCGATCGAGGACCCGGACACCGCCGCCGACTTGACCTCGGTCCTGTGTCTTGTGGGGTCGGTCTTCGCGATACTCAGCCGTTATGCGGTGAATTTCTGGAATCAGGGGCTGCACCAGGGTGCCTCGGTCATGCGGGCGGGAGCGGTCACGGGAACGGACACCGAAGAGAAAGTCAGCAACGTGTTCTTCTATCCATTGCTGACCTGCATCATTGGCTTCGTTCTGCTGTTCATAGCATTGGTTCTGTATCGCACCGGCACCGAAATCCGCGCGCGTCGGGTCAAAGCGCTGCTGGCTCGTGAAAGGGTGGGCGCATGATGCCTGATCTTGGAAAATACGCAGACGCTGTCTTGTCGTCCTACGCTGCTTCGATCCTGCTGCTCGTTGCGCTGGTCGTCTTCAGCGTGATCCGGGGACGCAAAGTGCGGGCCGAAATGGAGAAAATCGAACAAAGGATGTCGCGCAATGGCTAAGATTTCGCCTTTGATGATCGCGCCGCCGCTGATCTTCGGTGCTTTTGCCGTTCTGGCCGGTATCGGCATGTTCCGAGACGACCCCAACGCCCTGCCATCCGCCCGCGAAGGGCAACCCGCCCCTCCGGTCGTCCTGACTGAGTTTCCGGGCAAAACGCCTTTCGACGACGCGACCCTGCGGGACGGGCAGGTCAAGCTGGTCAACTACTGGGCCAGCTGGTGTGCCCCCTGTCGGGCAGAGCATCCAAACCTTGAGGCGCTGTCGAACGAAGGCATCCCGGTCTACGGTGTCAACTACAAAGACAAATTGGACAATGCGCAAAGCTTCCTGACTGAACTCGGCGATCCCTATACAGGCATCGGTCGCGATGAGCAGGGCCGCATGGCGCTGGACTGGGGCCTCTACGGCGTTCCCGAAACCTATGTGATCGACGGGGAGGGCACTGTGATCCTGCGGTTCGCCGGGCCGATCACCCAACGTGTGATCGAAAGCACGATCCGCCCGGCCCTTGAAAAAGCGGCTGGCGGTTAGAGCCTGTAGCCACCCGTTACAGCCAAGGTCTCACCCGTGATGAATGCGGCGTCGTCTGACGCCAAGAACCGCACGGCCTTCGCGATATCGTCGGGCCTCCCAATCCGCCCCATGGCCGTGTTGTCGACGAACAAAGCGGTCAAGTCTTCGGGGCGCGGGTCTTCTTGGATATTGATCGCCCCCGGTGCCACAGCATTGACCCGAATGCCTTGGGGTCCAAGTTCCTTTGCCATCCCGCGTGTCCAAAGGTTCAGGGCTGCCTTGCTTGCCCCGTAAATCACCGCGTCCTTCGGTGGCAAAACGGCGTTCATCGAGGAAATGCTGACAATCGCCGCGCCCGGTTTCAAATGGGGTATGGCAGCCGCCAGCAAAGCAGCAGGGGTCAGCAGATTCAAATCCAAAATGGCGCGATGATCTTCCTGGTCAAAAATCTCTTTCGGAGTGGACCTGACCAAACCCGCATTGTTCACGATCACGTCCAGCCGACCGAATCGTTCGACAACGTGGCGTATGACTGCCTCAGGCTGTCCGTCCTGCGTCAGATCGGACCGTATCGGTTGCAAACCTTTCTCTTCCAACACCGGATCGGGCTCAGTGGACAGCCATGTGAAAGCAACACGATAATCGCGCCGCAGATCCTCAACAATCGCGCGCCCAATCCCCCGCGCGCCACCCGTTACCAAAGCCACTTTATCCATACCAACCTCCTGCGCACGGTTGATAGTCCACTCAGGACACAATCAACTTCTTCTGTTCAAAAATACCTCGGAGCGCGAGGCAGAGCCTCGCATAAAAAAGGACGCCGACCGGCGTCCTTCCCAGTCTGTGGATCAACACCACATCAACCCGCCTTCGCGAGATTGCGCAGCACATAGTGCAGAACACCGCCGTTCTCGATGTATTCGATCTCAGGAGCTGTATCTATGCGGCATTTCAGGGTGATGGTCTTCTCTGTCCCGTCGCCATAGGTGATGGTGCAGGGCACCTCCTGCAGCGGCTCAATCGTGTCCAAACCGTGGATCGAGACCGTCTCATCCCCCTTCAACCCAAGCGTTTTGCGCGTATCTCCGCCGGTGAACTCAAACGGAATCACGCCCATCCCCACGAGGTTTGAGCGGTGGATGCGCTCAAAACTTTCGGCAATCACGGCTTTGATACCCAGCAGAGCGGTCCCCTTCGCGGCCCAGTCACGGGAAGAGCCCGCGCCATATTGCTCACCTCCGAAAACGACCAGAGGGGTGCCATTCGCCTGATACGCCATCGACGCGTCGTAGATCGAGGTCTGCGCGCCATCCGGCCCCTTGGTGTAGCCACCTTCGACCCCGTCCAACATCTCGTTCTTGATGCGGATATTGGCGAAGGTGCCGCGCATCATGACTTCATGGTTACCCCGGCGCGAGCCGTAGGAGTTGAACTCACGCGGCTGCACCTGACGTTCGATCAGATACTGACCGGCGGGCGAGGTCGTGGCGAACGAACCAGCGGGTGAGATATGGTCGGTCGTGACCATATCGCCCAGGATCGCCAGCACCTTGGCCCCTTCGATATTCGAGATCGTGCCTGGCTCGGCCCCCATGCCCTGAAAATAGGGCGGGTTCTGGATATAGGTCGAGGTCGGTGGCCAGTCATAGGTTTCCTGCTGTGGAACCTCGACCTCACGCCATTTCTCATCCCCTTTGAAGACGTCGGCATATTTAGACTGGAACGCCTCGCGGGTGACAGTTGCCTCGACCAATTCCGCGATTTCGCTCTGGCTGGGCCAGATGTCCTTCATGAAGACATCATTGCCGTCCCGATCCTGACCGATGGGTTCGGATGTAAGGTCGATATCCATCGTTCCTGCCAGCGCATACACAACGACCAGAGGCGGCGAGGCCAGATAGTTGGCGCGCACATCCGGTGAGATCCGACCTTCGAAGTTACGGTTGCCCGACAGAACCGAGGTGGCAACAAGATCGCCCTCGGAAATCGCCTCGCTGATTTCTCGCTGGATCGGACCCGAGTTGCCGATACAGGTGGTGCAGCCATAGCCCACAAGGTTGAACCCGATCTTGTCCAGATCGTCTTGCAGACCCGCGGCCTCAAGATAGGCGGAAACCACCTGCGATCCCGGTGCGAGCGAGGTCTTGACCCATGGCTTGCGGTCCAGACCCAGCTCGGCGGCTTTGCGGGCAACCAGACCCGCTCCGATCATCACATAGGGGTTCGAGGTGTTGGTGCAGGAGGTGATCGAGGCGATCACGACCTTGCCCGATTCCATACCGTAGTTCTCGCCTTTGACTTCGACCTGCTTGCCCATCGGGCGCTTGAAGGTCTTCTCCATCTCGTTCAGGAACGCGGCCTTCGCTTCCGTCAGCGCCACATAGTCCTGCGGACGTTTCGGCCCCGAGATAGCTGGAACGATGGTGCCCATATCCAGCGACAGGGTGTCGGTATAGATCGGCGCGTAGTTCTCATCACGCCACAGCCCGTTTTCCTTGGCATAGGCTTCGACCAGCGCAAGACGGTCTTCGTCGCGCCCGGTATTGCGCATGTAGCGCAGGGTTTCGCCGTCAATTGGGAAGAAGCCGCAGGTTGCGCCATATTCGGGGGCCATGTTGGCGATCGTGGCACGGTCGGCCAAAGGAAGACGATCCAAACCTTCGCCGTAGAATTCGACGAATTTACCAACCACGCCCTTTTCACGCAGCATCTCGACGACTTTAAGCACCAGATCAGTGCCGGTAGTGCCCTCGACCATCGCTCCGGTCAGTTCAAAGCCTACAACCTCGGGGATCAACATCGAGATCGGCTGGCCGAGCATCGCTGCCTCTGCCTCAATCCCGCCGACGCCCCATCCCAGAACGGCCATGCCGTTGACCATGGTGGTGTGGCTGTCTGTACCGACAAGGGTGTCGGGATAGGCGACCTCTTCGCCGTTCTGATCAGTATCCGTCCAAACGGTTTGGGCCAAATATTCTAGGTTCACCTGATGGCAGATGCCGGTGCCAGGCGGTACGACGCGGAAATTGTTGAACGCGTTCTGACCCCATTTCAGGAACTGGTAGCGCTCCATATTGCGCTCGTATTCGCGGTCCACATTCATCTGGAACGCACGCGGGTTGCCGAACTCGTCAATCATGACCGAGTGGTCGATGACCAGATCCACCGGGTTTAGCGGATTGATTTTTTGCGCATCTCCGCCCAAAGCTTTGATCCCATCGCGCATGGCCGCCAGATCGACTACGGCAGGCACACCGGTGAAATCCTGCATCAGCACGCGGGCAGGGCGATAGGCGATCTCGCGCGGGTTTTTGCCTCCGTTCTCACCCCATTCCGCAAATGCTTTGATGTCGTCGACCGAGACGGAGAACCCGTCATCCTCGAAGCGCAGCATGTTTTCCAGCACCACTTTAAGCGCGGCGGGCAGCTTGGAGAAATCACCCAGGCCGGCCTTTTGAGCGGCGGGGATGGAATAGTAGGAAATGGTTTTGCCATTCACGCTCAGGCTGCGGCGTGTTTTGGCGGTATCCTGTCCGGTTTTGATAGGCATCCTGTGGCCTCCCTCTCAAATAACTTGGAAAATGGGATTCGTTGCGGTTTATCTTGATCACGTTTGTCCGGGGTTCAAGCGTCAGTTACTGACAAGATGAAAGTGTATACTGTGGTATGCAAAATCAAGAGCAAGGGACTGCCTCGTCTCAAGAAACCTTGATTGGAGCTTGAAGAGCAAAACGTTTATCCGTTTTGCATGATTTTCAAGCCGAGGGGACTCATGTTCAAATCCGCCCTAGCAGCCGCCATTCTATCCGCCTGTGCCGCCTTTTCAGTATCGGCGCAAGAGGATTCGGTTGTGATCGAGTTGTTTACCTCGCAAGGGTGTTCATCCTGCCCCCCGGCGGATCGGCTTTTGCACGAGCTGATCAAGCGCGACGACGTGATCGGGCTGGCGCTGCATGTGGACTATTGGGATTACATCGGCTGGAAGGACGAATACGCCATTCCTGATCATACGACGCGGCAGCGGGCCTATGCCCGCAATGGTGGCCGGTCGATGATCTACACGCCGCAGATGGTGATCAATGGGCGGCATGACGTGGTTGGCGCGCAAGTGCAGGAGTTGGATCGGCTGATCAAGGCGCATCTGATCGCCGCGCCCACTGCTGAAGTGCAGGCTGAGCGTTCGGGGCAAGAGGTGACGGTGCGCGTGACGCCGATCGATTTGCCTGGTGGAGAGACCTATGACGTGCGGATCGTCCAGTACACGCCGCTGCGTCACGCCTCGATCCGGCGTGGAGAGCTCGCGGGCCATGAGCTCGACTATGCCAATGTGGTGGAAAGCTGGCAGATGGCCGGGCGCTGGGATGGGGCTAACGAGCAGGCGTTTTCAGCACAGTTGGATTCTGACCTGCCAGCGGTTGTTCTGGTGCAGCGGGCAGGTCACGGTCCAATCATCGCGGCCGCGCATGCGAAGTGATCAGGGCATATCTTCGGGCTGAACACCCAGCCCGTTCCACGCCTTCCAGCGGCGGTGAATCCAGAACCATTGACCCATATGCTGGCGCACCATCTGCTCCAGATCATCGTTGATATATTGCGTCATGGTCTTGGGGTCGGAATGCGGCACCGGGTCGTGCATCACGATTTCGAAATCCAGACCATTGGCTTGGCGCACCGCGTAGCAGGGGATCATGACCGCGTTGAATTTCATCGCAAGTTCGGCGTTCAGAACGGATGTGACGGCGGGCTTACCAAAGAACATCAACTCCTCGCCGCCGTGAACATGCAAGTCAGAGACGATGGCGATCATCTCACCCCCTTTGAGGGAGCGCACCATCTCAACCATTCCGCGCCGACCCTGTTCGAACATGGGCGAGCCGGTTTTGTAGAAGGCTTCGACATAGGCCTCATTGAAATAGGGGTTGGCCATACGACGATAGAGGCAGCCCAGAGGGCGCCCGCTGCGGGCTTGCAGCGCGATCCGCGTTGCGAGGTAGTGGCCGAAATGCGCGGCGATGATCATGACCGGTCGCCCCTCGGCGGCAGCGGCATCAAAAGCAGCGACACCGGGGCCGGACAGCTGTGCGTTGCGTTGGCGCGCTGTGAACCCTTCGGGCGAGAAGTGCTCCATCATGGCCCGACCTGCGTTGTCCGAGACCTCAGCCGAAATACGGTTAATGTCACGCTCTGACAGCTCGGGGCAGGTGAGTTTCAGGTTGTCTCGGACCCGTTTGCGAAACCCAACCAACGGGGCCAATCCGCGCACCAAGGTCCCCATTGCCCCGATGCGGGTTCCATAGGGCAGCAACCGCATGCCACCGATCACGCCTTTCAGGAACAGACTGGCGACATAGTATTTCCCAAGCTCAAACCGGCTGAGCTCTGACTTTTCGACAGGCATGGAGGTGTCTCACGGCGTGTTGCGTTTGCTGGGCCAGACATACAGGCCCGGCCCGGCAAGCTCAAGCACTCAGCCGGTTGAGGTCAGTCTTCGTCTTCTTCCGGCTCGACCAATGTCAGCGTGCCATCGTCTACCAAGGTGCGAATTGCGCCTACGATTTCGGTCATGGCCTCTTCGGCCTCGGACTGTTTGACGCGCCCGCGTTCAGCCATTTCTTCGCGCAGATTGTCGGCCATACGGGCGGAGATGTTGGATAGGATGAACTCAACCGAGGCTTTGTCATCGTCAGCGGCGGCCCCAGCCAGTGCAGTGACAAGGCTGGCTTGTTCAAACCCGCGCAGAATAGCGGGCACATCGCGTGTGGCGATACGGGCCGGGATGTGCGCGAAGGTGAAAATGGATTGACGCACAATGTCTGCGAATTCGGCGTCCTCTTCGTTCAGGGCCGTCAGCAACCCGTCGCGGGTTGAGGCTGCCGATTGGTTCAGGATCGCCCCCACGCGCGCACCGGGGCCATCGGAAAACGCCTGCGACGGGCGTTGATCCAGTTGAGCAGCCAGCGACCAGCCGATCCGTTCCACCGCTTCGGGGGTCACATTGGCCGTTTTGGAGATCGCATAGGTGATGCGTCGCGCAATGGGGCCGGGCAGGTGCCCCAGCAATTGCGCGGCTTTGGCCGTGTCGAGCTTGGACAGCATCACGGCGGCCACCTCGGTGCTTTCTGCCTGCGCCATCTGGGCCAGATCTCCGGCCGAAATCTCTCTCAGTCGCTGCCATGGATCGCCGATCTGACGCACGCCTGCGATTTTTCGCAATCGCGCTGCCGTGGCCGGGGCAATCTTGCCGTTCACCGCATCCAGCGCCCCAGCGAGGCCATGAGGGAAGGACAGGCCCACGCTATCCAGCGCGTCGCCAAATTCCTGCGCCACGGCATCCAGCGTCACACGGTTCACAAGACCCATCTGACCCAGTTGATGCGTGAGTGTTTCCTGCAATGCGTCGGGCAGTTCCTCTAGCGGGATATCCGCCCCTTCATTCAGCAACAGACGCACCACGATAGCGGCCTTTTGACGATTGCTGAGTGTGCGTGGGACGACGCGGGGCGCGTCGTCCGCCTGACCTGCACCCGAGGGCTGCGCCCCCGAGGCCACCTGAACCAAAGTATTCATGTCCTGCATCTGCCTGCGGTGCCAAAGTTCTGTTCCACAGGCAGGTTAGCGGGAATCAGGTAAAGAAAGGTTGAACCTCAGTAGTTATAGGTCAGCCCGGTCTTGATGGCTTCGCGCAGAGACGCCTCGGCCCAGGTGCCTTCGCCTCCACGCGCCTTGATCTCGCGCCATTGGGCGATGGCCAGATCAGTTTTCCCTTCGGAAACAAAGCCCTGAGCCATATAGCTGCGCGCCAGAAGGTTATCGGGGTTTGTGGCGATAGCCTGCTTGTAATAGGCATTCGCAAGCTCAATGTTGCCCATCTTGCGGTGCGTGAAGCCCCAGTAGGTCAACACGCGGTCATCATTTTGATCGCTCATGACGCGCAGGATGTTCTGGGCGTTTTCCAACTGACCATCATAGGCCAGCTCACGAACGGCTTCATAGAGGTCCTCATCGGTGAAATTCGTCGCGCTCGGTTTGACGCAGCGCCCGCGGTCTTCGCTCCAGACTCGGCCGAACAGGCATTTCTTGGTCGTGTTAGTGGGCTTGGGCGGATTGGCACCGCCGCCACCGGCTGCGTGGGCTGCTATGGGGGAAAAGGCGAAAGAGGTCAGTGCAATCGCGGATGCAAGAAGAATGCGCATAGTTTTAACTCCGTGGTCAGGTCTGCTCATCGAAATCATAGTGTGATCTTCAAAAAAGCTAACACCGGAGCTTTTCGATTTATTCACAAAGCAGACAGAATTTTTGTTCACGAAGTGCGTGATGATGCGAAAAGCGCCCGGTCGATGAGGGGCCGAGCGCTTTTCTGGGATGGTTTATTCGCCGAAGACACGCTCGAAAATCGTGTCGACATGCTTGGTGTGGTAGCCCAGATCGAACTTCTCCTCGATCTCTTCCACGCTGAGGGCAGCGGTCACCTCGGCATCGCCCAGAAGCTCGGTTTTGAAGTCCTTGCCTTCTTCCCAAACCTTCATCGCGTTGCGCTGCACCAAACGGTAGGCATCTTCGCGGCTGACACCGGCTTGGGTAAGGGCCAGCAGCACGCGCTGGCTCATGACCAAACCACGGAATTTGTTCATGTTGGCCAGCATGTTTTCCGGGTAAACGACCAGCTTGTCGACCACGCTGGTCAGACGCGACAGCGCGAAGTCTAGCGTCACGGTGGTATCAGGGCCAATATTCCGCTCGACCGACGAGTGCGAGATGTCACGCTCATGCCACAGGGCCACGTTCTCCATCGCGGGCACGACGGCCATCCGGACCAGACGGGCCAGACCGGTCAGGTTTTCAGTCAGAACCGGGTTGCGCTTGTGCGGCATCGCCGAGGAGCCCTTTTGGCCTTTCGAGAAGAACTCTTCGGCTTCAAGAACCTCGGTCCGCTGCATGTGGCGGATTTCGATGGCGATGTTCTCGATGCTGCTGGCGATGACGCCCAGAGTGGCAAAGAAGGCCGCGTGGCGGTCGCGTGGGATGACCTGAGTGCTGATCGGTTCGGGCACCAGGCCCAACTGGTCGCAGACATGCTCTTCAACGCGGGGGTCGATATTGGCGAAGGTGCCGACCGCGCCGCTGATCGCGCCGGTGGCGATTTCTGCGCGCGCGTCACGCATACGAGACAGGTTGCGATCCATCTCGGCGTAGAAGCGGGCAAAGGTCAGGCCCATCGTTGTGGGCTCGGCGTGGATGCCGTGGCTGCGGCCGATGCGAACCGTGTCTTTGTGTTCGATGGCGCGGCGTTTCAGAGCGGCCAGCAACCCTTCGAGGTCTGCGATCAGAATATCGGCGGCGCGGGTCAGCTGCACGTTGAAGCACGTGTCCAGAACGTCTGAGCTGGTCATGCCCTGATGCACAAAGCGGGCTTCTTCGCTGCCCACATGCTCGGCCAGGTGAGTCAGGAAGGCGATGACGTCGTGCTTGGTGACGGCCTCGATTTCGTCAATGCGGGCTACGTCGAATTCTACGTCTTTGGCTTTCCACACCGCGTCGGCGTTCTCACGCGGGATCACGCCCAGATCGGCCATGGCTTCGCAGGCATGCGCCTCGATCTCGTACCAGATGCGGAACTTGGTTTCGGGCGACCAGATGGCAACCATCTCGGGGCGGGAATAACGGGGAATCATTGGCAGCAGGACCTTATTGTGATTTGGCAGAGAGCGTTGTGGCGGGGTTTAACGCCGCAGGCCTATGGGAACAAGGCATGAGTGCCCGATTGCGGCGATCTGGCCGGGATATTGGAAATGGCGACCGTACCGACAACATTGTCCGATTTCGAAGGGCGCTGGCGCCTGACGCGCACGATCCGTGATGCTCGGGCGGGGCAGGTCGTGCAGGCAGAGGGCGAGGCCCTGCTGCAGCGATCCGAGGACGGGCTGATCTACACCGAAGAGGTGACGCTCAGCATCCCCGGACAGCCTCCGATGAAAGGAACCCGCAAGTACATTTGGCACGACGGTGGAGATCGCGTGTTGATCCATTTCGACGACGGGCGGTTTTTCCATGCCTTGACGCTGGGCGAGCAAAACGCCTCGGACCACCATGATTGCGCGCCTGACAGTTACGATGCGGTCTATGATTTCCACGACTGGCCCCGCTGGTCGGTGCAGTGGACTGTGAATGGGCCGCGAAAATCCTACGAAATGACCACAGACTATGCTGCGGTAGCGTAATCATGTTGCAGTTTGAGCGCTGACAAGGCATTGCTGGTGCAGAAATCTTGGTCCGAATTGGGAGAAGTTAAGATGAATGTAAACGTTCTGGCCAATGCGTTTGGCCCGCGTGAAGGTACGGCGCTGCTTGTAAAGCAGGTTGTACTGGTCGCTCTGGGCATCGTGGCCCTGGCGGTTGCCGCGAAAATCAAAGTGCCGATGTGGCCTGTTCCGATCACCATGGGCACCTTTGCCGTCCTGACCATCGGCACCGCCTATGGCGCACGTCTGGGTCTGATCACCATGCTGGGCTATCTGCTGGTAGGTGCGCTGGGCTTTGACGTATTCGCAGGTTCCTCGGCCGAGAAATTCGGTCTGACCTACATGATGGGCGGCACCGGCGGCTATCTGGTCGGCTACCTGATGGCGACCGTTCTGCTGGGCGCTCTGGCCGCGCGCGGCTGGGACCGCTCGGTTGCCAAACTGGCACTGGCGCTGTTGCTGGCCAACGTGCTGATCTACGTACCGGGCCTTCTTTGGCTGGGTCAGCTTTATGGTTGGGATAAGCCGATCTTGGAATGGGGTCTGACACCGTTCTTGCTGGGCGACGCCATCAAGCTGGGTCTGGCGGCCCTGCTGATCCCCGCCGTTTGGAAACTGGTCGGAGAGGCGCACAGCTAAGCGCCTGAGCCTGCTGAAATTCTAACCCGCGCCCCGAGATCCGAGGCGCGGGTTTTTTCTTTTCCAGGCAAGGGGGTGCTGGACAAGACCAGCCGCGACGGGCCAATCTGCGATCAGTGAAATAATTAGGCAATTGAGATATGCGTATTCGTTTAAAGACGGCTCTGGCGGCCTGCGCGGCCCTTTGGGTCGGGGCGGCTGTGCCAGCTGCCGCAGATACCCCGGTGACTTATACCGACGCCGGGCGTGCGCTCTTCAGCTTTGCGGTGCCGGATTTCTGGGTGCTGCGCACAGGCGGGCCACGCGACATTGAAGACACCGAGCTGGGCGACCCCCGCGCTGTGGCGCGTGTGATGGGGTTCAAGCCGGTCACGGATGACACGGTCTGGATGGGCTTTGTCTCGCCGGCCGGAGTTACCAGCATTCAGGACGGGTTGCGGTATCTGGATGATATCGACAAGTTTCTGGTGAATGATCCCACGGTTACCAGCACCAGCGACATTCGGATTGCAGGACTGCCTGCCAAGGTGATCCGGGGCACCGGCACGCGAGACGGAGGGGTGAGTTTCACTGCCACCATTATTGATCTGCCCCGTGGGCGCGTTGCGATTGCCGTGACGATCCTGCGGAACGGGGCCGATCCTGCCTATGTGGATGATCTGAACGCCGTGTTCGCGTCGTTCCGGTCTTTGCAATAGGGGGCTCAGATGACACGTAAACTGATGAAGCGATCCGTTCTAGTGTTGGGTCTAGGGATTTCAAGCCTGACTCTGGCGGCCTGTAATGGCGTCAGCGTGGGGGTAGGCGTCGGATATGGTTATGATCCCTTCTACGACTCGATGCTGTGGAACGATTACTATCACGACGTGGATGTGGATATCGATATCGACCGTCCGGACAGGCCGGACCGACCGCCGGTCAATAGACCTCCGGCACGTCCGACGCCGCCGATCGCGAAGCCTCCGGCGCGCCCACGGCCTCCGGTTGCGCGGCCGCCAGCAGCACGGCCTCCGATCCATCGGCCCGCGCCTCGTCGGGGCTGAGAATCGTCAGGCTCAGGGGAGGAGTTCGGTCGTGATATGTGCCGAACCCTCCAACGTGCGATGCACCGGGCATTTGTCGGCGATTTCCAGAAGACGGTCGCGCTGGGCCTGATCCAGAGGCCCCTCAAGCCGAATCTTGCGGCGGAACAGATCGACCTTGGCGTCCCCGTTAAGCCCAGCATCCTGCGCGTGGACCTTATTGTGACACACATCGACCGACACGCTGGTCAGCGGCCACTTCTTGCGGCGCGCATACATGCGGATCGTCATAGAAGTACACGCCCCAAGCCCAGACGAGACAAAACCGTACGGCGACATGCCCCGATCCGTGCCACCGTATGAGGCGGGCTCATCCGCGACGACATGATGGCGCGGCCCGGCCTGGATATCCTGCAGGAAGCCATTGGGATCGGCCTCGGTCACTCGGACAACACCTTCGGGCGCGCCCGGTGGCGGGGCAGGTGGGCGGAGTTCGATATAGCGCGAAACCCATGCTGAAATGACGTCAGCGGCATATTCGGCGTCTTTGGCCCGCGTTATCAGGTGATCGGCATCGTCGAGTGTCACGAAGCTTTTGGGGTGTTTGGCGGCCATAAAGAGCGTGCTGGCATTGTCGATGCTCACCGTTTCATCCCGCGGTGCGTGCAAGATCAAAAGCGCGGCCTTGAGTTCGGCGACCGAGGGGGTCAGCGCAGCCTCCGAAATATCATCGACAAAGGCCTTGCCGATGCGGAAGGGGCGACCGCCGAGAGAAACCTCAGCGCTGCCCTCTTGTTCGATCTCGGGCAGGGCCTGTTCGAAATGGTGCGAGACGTGCCCCGGATCGGCTGGCGCCCCAAGCGTTACCACCGCCTTGACCGAAGGAATGCCCGCCCGCGCGCGCAGAACCGCAGCGCCCCCCAGCGAATGCCCAATTAGCAACGCGGGGGCCATATCTCGGCCTGCAAGGTAATGCGCGGCCGCGATTAGGTCTTCGACATTCGAGGTGAAGGTGGTGTTCGCAAACTCTCCCTCGGAATGGCCCAACCCTGTGAAATCAAAACGCAAAACGGCAATGCCCATCGCCGCCAGACGGGCCGAGATCCGACGCGCGGCAGGAATGTCCTTAGAGCAGGTGAAGCAATGCGCAAACAGAGCGGTCGCCAGGACGGGGCCTTCCGGCAAGTCGAGTCGCGCAGCCAGACGACCGCCGTCGTGACCGGCAAAAGTGATGCGTTCGGTGGGCATGGCAGTTCCTTGGATTTCGGTATGGGATCAATAGTGTGCAGTTGTGCCGGATGTCTCAACCCCATTGTAGGAAGCGTCACGGGAAGGTGAGCAAAAACCAGTGAATATTTCGGTATTCAAGAAATGTGATGATACACACATCAAATATTCGTTTTCATAATTTATCTCTTCCCCCATCTTGCAGCTGTCACACCAAGCAAGACAAGGAGACCGAGATGACACATACGGCATGCACCCCTCGCCAGCCTAACCTCCGCGCTGATCTGCTGATCCTTATCGCGCTCAGCGGGGTATTGGGCTTTTCACTGGGTCAGAATTGGGAAAGGGCGACCCCGACCAGTGTCGAAGCCGCCCTTCCATCCGAGGATTGGCACGGGAATGTCCGGCGCTCAACCTGGCCGGACTGAGTGCTTACTCCAGCCCCATCAAGCGGGCATCAAACGGGTATTTGGTCAGGTTCTCATAGCCGTCTTCGGTGATCAGAACCTGATCCTCCAGCTTGATCGAAAAGTCCCCACCGACCTCACCAACGGCGGCCTCGACGCACAGGACCATGCCGGGTTCGAGCGCGTAGTCATAGGCACCCTCGACCGCTTTGTCGGGATAGGCAACCAAAGGCCATTCATCGCACAGACCGACGCCATGCATCAGGCAGCCGTATTTCTGGGCCTGGAACTTGTCATCCAGCTTGTGCGCATTTGCGGTAAGCTCAGGGATCATGACGCCGGGTTTCAGCATCTCCATGTTGGTCACGATATGCTCATGCGCGTGCTGCATGGCGTAAATCATGTCCGGGCGCGGCTTCTGGTCCCCGATCCACCAAGTGCGTGAGATGTCGATGCAGATCCCGTAAGAGCCGACCAGATCGGTATCAAAGGCGACGATCTCGTTCTGTTGGGTGGTGCGTGGGCCGCACTCCTGGAACCACGGATTGGTGCGCTGGCCCGAGGCCAGCAGGCGGGTTTCAATCCACTCGCCACCGCGACGGATGTTCTCGGCGTGCAAAACCGCCCAGATGTCATCTTCCGAAGTCTTGCCATCCCCAACATTTGCGCGGGCGAATTTCTCCATCTCGGCCACGGCTGTTTCGCAGGCGTGGCTTGCGCAGCGCATGGCCAGAATCTCATCCGGGCCTTTGATGGCGCGGGTTTTCTCGGTCAGTTCTTCGCCTTCCATCACCTTGAAACCCTGCGCCTCAAGCGCGCGCAGACCGTGCAGCATGATCTTGTCGACGGCCAGACGCTTGTTGCCGCCGCTATGTTCCTCGATCAGGACCCGCACCTCGTTTGAGAACACATCCGCCGCGACATCCACTTTGTCGCCTCGGTCGAAATAGAACAGATCCGCGCCCGAGCGCTGCTCGCGCACCAGCGGGTTGAATTCGGACAGGAAGGGCGAGTTCTTGTAGTCCCAGATCACCATATACCCGTCAGCGCACAGCAGAACGGCGCGGAATGGGTTGTGGGTGTTCCACAGTTGCATGTTCGTGCTGTCGGTTGCATAGCGGATATTGAGCGGGTCAAAAATCAGCAGCCCGCCATAACCACGATCCACGATCGCTTTAGTCAGACGTTTCCAGCGATGTTCCCGCATACGCTCGAGGTTGGGCAGGGTCAGTCCGGCTGCGGCCCATTCCTCAAAGGCAAGTTGGGTGGGCCCGATTTCGATTCGGTCATTGTCATTCGGCGTACCATCACCGAGCGTTGCGCCTCGGGTCGGGTCAATTTTACGCGTGTCGCGGTAGTGCTGGTTCATGACTGGCCTCTGCTGGTTCACCCGAGAGGTATCAAACTTCGGTCTGGGGTGTCCCAGAAGAATACGACGGATTCTTGGTCGCTTTTTTACCGACAGTCGGTCAGGCTGATGATAAGTGGATGGCATGGTTGCCATTTTACAGTCCAGTATCCCATACGATCCGAGCCAAACCCGCGCGTTGCCAGGCATTCAGCCCACCGATATGGCGGAATGGTTGCATCAGGACGATGCCTTCGCCGCGCAGATGGTGCACCGTGCAGCCCTGTTGAAAAACCAGCGGGACGATGTTCTGGCCCTGTGCCCCGAGGCGGAGCCAGCCGCGCAGGAGTTGATGCAGCTTGTTCTACGTCAAACCTACCCAGAGGCGACTGACTGCGCATTGCGCCCGGATGGCGTGCGTGTGCCGATTGATTTTGCAAACCCGTTGGATACGCTGTGCAATCTGGTGCAAGAGGATTTCTGCATCCTCCAGAAGCACGGGGATGAGCATGTTCTGACCGGTGCGGTCTTGTGCTTTCCGGCCAGTTGGCTCTTGCGTGAAAAGTTCATGCGGCCCTTGGTTGGAATTCATGTGCCCGTGGACAGCTATGATGACAATATTGCCCGTCGCGTGCAGCGTCTGTTTGACGGGATACAACCGGGGCGACCGCTTTGGCGGTTCAATGCCCTATGGTATGACGATCCCGAGCTGCACCAACCCCGAAGCGCCAGCGATCGGCGTGAAATCCGCGATTCTGGTCGCGCGCCATTTTTGCGTAGTGAACGCCAGACACTTCTACGCCTGCCGGAAACGCGCGCTGTGGTGTTTTCGATCCATACATACGTTCTGGCCGCAAACCAGGTTCCAGAAATGGAAAACCCCGCCTGATGGCGGGGCCTCCAAGGAGGGTCTTCGGTATTTGGGTTACATGCCGAGCGCGGTGGCGACATCGGCAAAGGCGTTGCTGGCGTTCAGCGCAACGATGGCAAAGGTAAAGACCAGAACCTGAGTGTTCAGGCGGAAATCCTCGCCCCGGATCAGGTTGACTGCGGCCATCGACACAGCAATCGGAGCCGACATGCTGGCGACGACACCCGTCAGGCACCAGCTGCTCAGCCGTAGGGCGTCGCTAGGGCGGTCGGACGTGTCCTCTTGCGGATCAGGCGTTGCCTGCGCCACCGGGTCATCTTCGGTGCGAAAGGCGATGCTCAGCAATTGCTCATCGGTCAGTTGGATGGGGCGGGGGGCAGGTTTGGCAATCTCGGACTCTTCGGGTTCCGGATAGTTCAACCCTGCAAACTGTCCGCTGACCGACTGAAAGATCTGTTTGCGATTTCTGGGTTTGGTCGGTGCGAGCGTGTCAAAGGCGCTCATGAACTGCTCGACTGTCAGAACCGTATGAGGCGACAGCCACTCCACCCGCTGGGATGAGCAGATGTCGACCATGCGATACAAGATAACCACCAGCATCAACTCCGAGATTTCGGAATCATCCAGCAAGGGGGACACTGGGGAGATGTTGATAACCAAACGGTTGCGAGGACGCGATGCAGACGGCCTGACCAGGGTCTTGAGGCCGGCAGCACGGTCCAGACGCTCATGCCGGTCGTCGGGCTGCAGCTCCTCGGTCTCGAGCGTCAATCGCACGAGATACTGGCTGCAGACGATGCTGGCCTCTGTGTTGCTCAGCAGGGCCTTGCGCTCAACGAGGTGGCCGTAATCTTCCAGAGTTGCGGCGACAATAGTTCCGAAACGCTCGACCGCGCCGTCGGTGTCGCCTGCAAACTGCAAGCCGCCATGATAGCTGTGCTTTTTGGTCACTGCGCATTCCTTTGCCGCAAGTCGTCTTTGGCATCATTCTAAAGCGCGATGTGGGGCAGAATTTGACGAAATTACAAAAAAATCGAAATTCAGATGGATTGACTACGCTTTGGAAACCAAGCGATTGAGGCTTTTTCCGTGCAACTATGGCGATATTGTGGCTGAACTGTGAGGGGTGCGCGGCGGGATCGCGGCCGGGCTATCCATCGATTCGGGCAGCCATTATCGCGATAGATTGCTGGTAGACCGAGGCGGCGTTCCACTGTTGGATAACCTTGAAATTTGGCTGCCCTGGCTGGTAGCCGCGACCGGGTTTCCAGCCTTTCTTGCGCAGGAAATTGGCGGTTGAGGCCAGCGCATCCGTCATGTTGTAGAAGTCCACACGCCGGTCCCCTGTGGCGTCGACACCGTAGGTCAGCGCGTTGCCGGGCAGAAACTGAGTGTGGCCCAACTCGCCATGTTTTGCCCCTTTTGTCGCCATGGTGATACTACCCTGATCGACCAGCTTCAGTGCCCCAATTGCATGGGGAATAAAGAACTCGGATCGGCGACAATCATAGGCCAGAGTGGTTATTGCTGACACAACCTGACTGTCGCCCATAAAACCCCCAAAGCCGGTTTCCATACCGTGGATGGCGATCAGTACCCCGGCGGGAACTCCATATTGACGTTCTAACGCGGCGTAGAATTCCGGGTTTCTGGCCTTCCTTTTGCGTCCCTGCGCTACGATGGTATCGGCACCGCGCACGCGCATGAATTTGTCCAGCGAGTATTTGAAGCTTTTCTGGTTGCGATCTGCGGCAATGGTTCCGGTCGCATATTGCGTCTGCGCGAGGGCTTGAAGACCCTTCTTCTTCACCCCGGATTTCTTGGCCTGCTTTGCGAAATCAACTTTCCAGGCCTCGAACCCGGCACTGGTGTTCCCACAGGGGGCCGCGAGACCAAGCGTCGGTGCAGACAGGGCGAGCGTCAGGGTTAGAATGCGCAACATCAGGTCAATTCCTTCATACAATCTGCACCAAGGCTAAACGCCAGCCCTTGCTTCGCAAAGGGTTTAATACAGGTCCAACTCGCCTGCTTGTTTGAGGTCTTCGAACCATTCATCAGGCGTTCTGTCGATCTTGGCGTGTTTGACCATCATCGCGTTCATATTCGGCAGGCCTGAGGAGTCAGGCCAGTTCTCCGGCTGCCAGAGGTTGGAGCGGATGACGCATTTGGGGCAGTGGGCAAAAGCGGTTTCGACATGGACCGTCAGCGCCAGCTTGGGCGCTTTGCCTTTGATGGCCATGGTCCTCAAGAGCGTTTCATCGGCACAGATACGCGCCATACCGCGAAGGCGCAGCGTCTCCATCTTGCCGGGGACGAAGAAGATCACACTAACGCGTGGGTCCTTCAGAACGTTGTGAAAGGTATCGACGCGCTTGTTGCCGGGGCGATCGGGGATGGCGAGCAACTTGTCCGAGATGACATGCACGAAGCCTTCGGGATCGCCACGCGGCGAGATATCGAGATACCCGTCCGTGTTGGCTGATGCGATCAGGCAGAATGTGGACCTATCGATGAAGTCCCGGCACATCTGATCCAGAGCCGACAGTTCCTTTGCGATGATTTGAGGCAATGGCGCACCGGTGATGCGTTCCAGCTGTTCCGCCGAGGTCACATATTCGGTGAATTGCGCGAACGGGTCATCGGGTGACATGCGCTCTCTCCCAACCTGTTTTGACTGTCAGTTTGAAAGATCACGCCAAACGAAACAAGGGCGCCCGAATGGACGCCCTTGGAATGGTAGGTCTGCAACCGGCTTAGCAGCTGTAGTACATGCCGTATTCTACCGGGTGCGGTGTGTGCTCGTAGGTTTCGACCTCTTCCATCTTCAGTGCGATGTAGCCGTCGATCTGGTCTTTGGTGAACACGTCGCCCTGCAGCAGGAAGTCGTGATCGGATGCCAGAGCTTCCAGAGCCTCACGCAGCGAGCCGCAAACGGTCGGGATGTCGGCCAGTTCTTCAGCAGGCAGATCGTACAGGTTCTTGTCCATGGCTTCGCCCGGATCGATCTTGTTCTTGATGCCGTCCAGACCAGCCATAAGCAGTGCAGCAAACGCCAGGTAGGGGTTCGCAGCTGGGTCAGGGAAGCGAGCCTCGACGCGCTTGGCTTTCGGGCTTTCGGTCCACGGAATACGGACACAACCCGAACGGTTACGGGCCGAGTAGGCGCGCAGAACAGGTGCTTCGAAGCCCGGGATCAGTCGCTTGTAGCTGTTGGTCGACGGGTTGGTGAAGGCGTTCAGAGTCTTCGCGTGCTTCAGAACACCGCCGATGAAGTACAGCGCTTCGTCCGACAGGTCGGCGTATTTGTCGCCAGCGAACAGGGGCTTGCCGTCTTTCCAGATCGACATGTTCACGTGCATGCCGGTGCCGTTGTCACCTGCGATCGGCTTCGGCATGAAAGTGGCCGATTTGCCATAGGCGTGCGCAACGTTGTGGATGACGTATTTGTACTTCTGCAGCTCGTCAGCTTGCTTGGTCAGGCTGTCAAAGATCAGGCCCAGTTCGTGCTGACAGGACGCAACCTCGTGGTGGTGCTTGTCGACTTTCATGCCCAGACGCTTCATGGTCGACAGCATTTCCGAACGCAGGTCTTGTGCTTCGTCAACTGGGTTCACGGGGAAGTAGCCGCCCTTGACGCCCGGACGATGGCCCATGTTGCCCATCTCGTACTCGGTGTCGGTGTTCCACGACGCGTCGGTTGCATCAACTTCGTAGGATACCTTGTTGATACTGTTAGAGAAACGGACGTCGTCGAACAGGAAGAATTCGGCTTCTGGGCCCATGTAGGCTACATCACCGATGCCCGAGGATTTCAGGTAAGCTTCAGCTTTCTGAGCGGTGCCGCGCGGGTCACGCTCATAGGCTTCGCCGGTGTCGGGCTCAACAATCGAGCAGTGCAAGCAGATGGTCTTTTCCGCATAGAACGGGTCGACATAGGCGCTTTCGGTGTCAGGCATCAGTTTCATGTCCGATGCTTCGATCGACTTCCAGCCC
Source organism: Ruegeria profundi (assembly GCF_049800715.1). GTDB lineage: Bacteria > Pseudomonadota > Alphaproteobacteria > Rhodobacterales > Rhodobacteraceae > Ruegeria > Ruegeria profundi_A. The sequence continues at coordinate 545,092 of NZ_JBNAFO010000001.1, read as the reverse complement.
GCAATGGACGAACCGTCGAACATGAAGCCTTCTTCCAGAAAGTCTTCATCGACTTGGTCGGCCATGATGGTTACGTGCTGAAGCTTGCCGCGCGGGTCGGTGAACCGGATGTCGACGTACTCTGCGCCTTCTTCCTTGATCAGCTGAAGAACTGCGTCCTTGCTCATTCTCTTGTTTCCTCTGAGTTGAAGATGGGTGTGTTACAGGGCTTCCGAACCGGTCTCGCCGGTACGAATGCGAATGGCTTGCTCGACAGGCGAGACAAAGATCTTGCCGTCACCGATCTTGTCGGTTTTCGCGGCCGAGACGATGGCTTCGATCGCGGCGTCAACCTGATCGTCGTCCAATACGACCTCAACTTTTACTTTGGGCAGAAAGTCGACGACATATTCCGCGCCGCGATACAGCTCGGTGTGACCCTTCTGGCGGCCAAAGCCTTTGACTTCGATCACGCTGAGACCCTGGACACCAACGTCCTGCAGTGCCTCTTTCACTTCGTCCAGTTTGAACGGCTTGATGATCGCTTCGATCTTTTTCATTCCGGCTCACCTTGCATGGTTGTCTGAGGTGCAGTGATCACGTCTAAAGGGATGCAGCAATCCGATTGCGCGCTTCGGCGTGATCTGGTGCATTGAAAAAAGGCGCATGGTCAAATTTTGATCGGTTTGCACAAAAAGTAATCGAAATTGAATCGCGTGAGGAATTGAGATGGTTGATTTGCTGACGGCTGCGCAGATGGGTGCGCTGGAACGGGCGGCCATCGACTCGGGCGAGGTGACCGGGCTGGAGCTGATGGAGCGCGCGGGTCAGGGCGTTGTGGACGCGATCTTCGAGGAATGGCCAGAGCTGAGGGATCGAGGGGCCAGCCCCTCGAGCTCCCCGGGATATTTAAGGCCAGATAAAGGGGATCCCTTGCGAGCCATGGTGCTGTGCGGGCCTGGGAACAATGGGGGCGACGGGTTTGTGGTGGCGCGGCTGCTTCGACAACGGGGGTGGGCGGTTGAGGTGGTCTTGTTTGGCGACCCGTCAAAACTGCCTGAGGACGCGCGGACGAATTATGAGCGGTGGGGTGGAACAACACGCGCGGCTGCGGATTTGGGGGATGAGGACTTGCGCCATCCGGATGTGTCGATTGATGCGCTGTTTGGGACAGGGTTGGCGCGGCCAATCGACGATGCTGCGCTTTGGGAACGCCTTTGGTCGCATGATGATGCAGCAGATGTCTGGGCTTTGCGGCGGCAGGGGCGCGGTACAGAAATCGTGCCGCCGCGGACGGTTGCGATTGATCTGCCCTCGGGGCTTTGTTCAGACTCAGGAAAGGTTTTGGGGGGTGCGTTTCCGGCACATGGCCGGCGCTGTGCCCGCTCGGCCCTGACGGTCACGTTTCATTCGCGCAAACTTGGGCATGTGCTGGAGGATGGGGCGTCCTATTGCGGGAAGCTGGTCGTCAAGGATATCGGGCTTAAGGGTGAGCCGAGCGCGTCCGAGGTGGTGACGGCGGTTCAGCAGCCGTCTGGCGAGGAGTTAGGGAAGGGAGCGCCAGGCCACAAATACGCGAATGGGCATGCTTTGATTCTGACGGGTGGGTTTGGAAAAACCGGAGCTGCGCGGCTTTCGGGGCGGGGGGCGTTACGGATTGGGGCAGGGTTGGTGACATTGGGTGTTCCGCCCTCAGCGCAGATGGAGGTGGCCTCTCAGATCACGGCCCTAATGATGAAGCGGGTCGAAGGGGGCGATGACCTGCGCGACATTCTGACGGATCATCGACTTAACGCTGTGTGTCTTGGTCCTGGAATGGGTGTTGAGCGGGCGGCGGATCTGGTACCTGTTGCCCTCGCGGCGAAGCGCGCGACGGTGTTGGACGCGGACGCGCTAACGGCATTTTCCGAAGACCCTTCGGCCTTGTTTGCTCAGCTACATGAGGCGTGTGTTCTGACGCCTCACGGCGGCGAGTTTGCGCGGCTGTTTCCTGATATTGCCGAGAAGCTCTCGGCCCCTCCGACCCGAGGTCCAGCGTTCTCCAAGGTCGATGCAGCGCGTGAGACTGCAAAGCGCGCCGGCTGTGTCGTGCTGTTCAAAGGGCCAGATACGGTGATCGCCGCCCCGGACGGGCGGTGTTCGGTTCACTCGGCGCAGTATGAGCGCGCGGCCCCTTGGCTGGCGACGGCAGGGTCCGGGGATGTGTTGGCCGGTTTCATCACCGGATTATTGGCTCGGGGGTTCGACACGATGGGTGCGGCGAAGACGGCGGTATGGCTTCATGTGGAATGCGCGCGCCGCTTCGGTGCCGGATTAATCGCTGAAGACCTGCCTGAGGTCTTGCCTGATGTTTTTAAGTGTATGAATATGTAAGTGCGTCTTGCGCGACCGGGGTGCGAAAGTCACATCTGATCGCGCGTTCGTTACAGGAATTTCCCTGTGCGCATAGCGGCTATTTGCTGCGCTCATGAGAAGCTGTCGGATTTTTCTTGGGGGCAGCCCGTTGTTTTTGCGGGAAGGCAGTTAGATGATTGAATTAAAACAACTTATCTTGATTGCACCAAGATACTCTGTTGCGGATTCGTCACCTTCTTTCGGCGTAGGGCGCGCCCCATTGGAACGGCTCGGTGTGGTGAGCATGTGAGCAAGACCTAATAACAAACCCTTTCAAGGTGAGTGACATGACCCTTAACCTGAAAACCTCGTCTGTTGCGGCGCTTTTGGCGGCGACCACGGCCATTCCAGCTGCGGCTGAGCTGAAATACGAAAACAATAGCGGCGGATATGTAGAGCTCTACGGGCAGTTCAACCCGGCGCTGATCTCAGTTGACGACGGACAAGACACCGAGACACGTTTGCTGGACAACGACCTGTCCAACAGCCGTGTCGGCTTGCGCCTTATGCAGCCCTACGGCGACAACGAGTTTACATTTCGGCTCGAAACCGGACTAGGGCTGCCAAACTCGAGCGAATGGAACCAGCTGGGTACGGATTTCAGCGGTTGGACGCGGGAAGATATCCGTCACGTGGATTTCGCGCTGAAGGGCGGCTACGGCAAGTTCTCGGCGGGGCAGGGCAGCATGGCTTCGGACGGGGCGGCTGAGACGGACCTGTCTTATGTTGGAACGGCCCTCTATTCGTTCACCAACGATGAAAACTCGGGCTTCTTCTATCGCGGAACCGATGGGGTACTCAGCGACATTACGGTCGGTGACTCCAGCAGCAACTTTGACGGTGGCCGCCGGACGCGCGTGCGCTACGATACGCCTGACTTCAACGGGTTCAGTGCGGCTATCGCCTATGGTGAAAACGCGCTCTCCAGCAGCGACGATGACACGTATTATGACTTTGCGATCGCGTACAACAACACCTTTGCCGGTGGCGTCGAGTTTGCTGCCAGCGTGGCCTATGCCGTGCGAGACTTCGACAATGTGTCAGGTGAGCGCAAGGATACCATAGGGTCTGCCTCGGTTCTGCTGCCCAGCGGGTTCAGCTTTACCGCTGCTGCGGGGTCGCGGGACGACACCGCAAGTGGCGCATCGGACCCAAGCTTCTGGTACGCAAAAATAGCATACGAGGGCGACTGGGTGGCCTGGGGTAAAACCGGTGTGGGCATCGACTACTACGATGGCTCAGACTTCAACAACGATGGGTCGGACACCAAAGCATGGGGTATTGCTGTCGTGCAGCGGATCGACTCGATCAACACGGATGCATACCTGAAATACCGCAACCACGATTTCGAAGATGGGACGTCGTTCGACAAGAACGAAGCCTGGGTCTTGGGCGCGCGCTGGCAGTTCTGATCAGCGATAGATGTTTCACAAAACGCTCCGGTTCCAGCTGGGGCGTTTTTTTGCTGTTGAAGACGGTAAAACCGGGGTGATCCGGGCATTGCCCCCTTGCACGTGGGCGGCTGGGCAAATAGAAGGCGTCAAATTTGCCCGGCGCGCCGTTTTGCGCGCCCCGAATCCTATGGGGACTACCATAATGCAGGTTACCGAGACGCTGAACGAAGGTCTGAAACGCGGCTACAACATCGTTGTGACCGCAGCCGAGCTGGACGACAAGGTCAACGAGAAGCTGACCGAAGCGCAGCCCGAAGTCGAGATGAAGGGTTTCCGCAAAGGCAAAGTGCCGATGGCGCTGCTGAAAAAGCAGTTTGGCCAGCGTCTGCTAGGCGAAGCCATGCAGGAAACCATCGACGGTGCGATGAACAAGCACTTTGAAGACAGCGGCGACCGCCCTGCGCTGCAGCCCGAGGTCAAGATGACCAACGAGGACTGGAAAGAAGGCGACGATGTCGAGGTCGCGATGTCCTACGAGGCGTTGCCTGAAATCCCGGAAGTTGACCTAAAATCGGTTGAGCTGGAAAAGCTGGTCGTTAAAGCGGACGACGCAGCCGTCGAAGAAGCGCTGAATAACCTGGCCGAAACCGCGCAGGACTTCAAAGCGCGCCGCAAGGGTTCGAAAGCCAAGGACGGCGACCAGATCGTATTCGACTTTGTCGGCAAGGTTGATGGCGAAGAATTCGAAGGTGGCTCGGCCGAGGACTACCCGCTCGTTCTGGGCTCGAACAGCTTCATCCCCGGTTTCGAAGAGCAACTGGTTGGCGTGAAAGCCGAGGAAGAAAAAGACGTCAACGTCACCTTCCCCGAGGAATACGGCGCCGAGCATCTGGCCGGTAAAGACGCTGTCTTCACCTGCACCATCAAAGAAGTGAAAGAGCCGGTTGCAGCCGAGATCAACGACGAACTGGCAACCAAATTCGGTGCCGAGGATCTGGAAGCCCTGAAGGCCCAGATCTCTGAGCGTCTGGAAGCCGAATATGCCGGTGCTGCACGCGCTGTCATGAAGCGTGGTCTGCTCGACGCGCTGGACACCAAAGTGTCGTTCGACCTGCCTCCGTCGCTGGTTGAAGCCGAAGCCAAGCAAATCGCACACCAGCTGTTCCACGAGGAAAACCCGGATGTGGAAGGCCACGACCACGGCGAGATCGAGCCTTCGGATGAGCACAACAAACTGGCTGAACGCCGCGTGCGTCTGGGTCTGCTGCTGGCCGAGCTGGGTCAGAAGGCCGAGGTTGAAGTCACCGACGCCGAGATGACCCAAGCGATCATGAACCAGGCGCGTCAGTACCCGGGGCAAGAGCGTCAGTTCTTTGAGTTCGTTCAGCAGAACGCACAGATGCAGCAGCAGCTGCGCGCGCCGATCTTCGAAGACAAGGTCGTCGACTACGTGTTCGAACTGGCTCAGGTGTCTGACAAAGAAGTCAGCAAGGACGACCTGCAAAAAGCCGTTGAGGCACTGGAAGAGGAATAATCCTCTTCCCCCCTTTTGGGGCGCCAAAATAGAAGCGGAGTCGCCTGATCAGGGCGACTCCGCTAGGGTGGCTTTGTACTATGAGGTGAGGGGGTCAGGCCTCATGAGCAAAAGCACGGGGGGTATGTAGCAGAGCGGTCTTCTGCTCTGGCGTGAAGGTGTTGGAGAGCGTCTCGATCAGCCTCAGAACATCTTGCCGTTCGGCCTCGGTCCGTGCTGCGTTCATCTGCTCCACAAAGTATTTCTCAAGCTCTGTGAGCGGCTTGTGGTCGCGATTTGCAGGGTTCTGTTCAACCTGCTTCTTGCTGTTGAACAGCTCGAGAGCCTTGTCTTCTTCCAGGAAGACATCGGTTTTGATGCCTGCAAAGTCCCGAATGGCGTCGATACGTTCATCGGTGCAATCCAGAAGGGCGGCAAGGGCCGAGACTTTGCCCATCGGCACGGTTTTACCCACATAGTCGTACGGCGCGCAGTTTGAGCGCTTCAGCACCCGATCCATGATAGGATCAATTACGGTGATAATGTCCTGAATACCGGCATTCTTCGCATATTCCAGCGAGCCAATCATCAGTTCACACGTTGCATAAGAGACCGAGTTCTTATCTTTGCCGCGGTTCAGCCTTTGGGTGTCGACGCAGAAGCGGGTGGATTCCCACATGGTCGCGCTGCGGATCGGAGGTTCACCATCCAGAATGGCCGAGAACACGTCCGACAACATGTGCGGTCCGGTAGTCTGCAGGGCACGCACGGCTGCGACGACATTCCCCCCGTCGTCGAGTCCGATTACGTATGCAGGATCCAGATGATCGAATTCATCAATCTCTTTGCCGTCTTCGATTTTGACGTCCCAACCCAAGCGCTCGCCGAAAACGCGCGCGCGCAGTTCAAACATTTCGTCAAGAACGTCGCTGAATTGGTGTCTGTTCAGCCCATCTACTACGATGATCATGGTTTCCCCCTTCGAGTGGTTGTTCGGTAAACCGATCGTTACCTGTTTGAAGGGAGATTTCTATTGGGGGTTTCCCGTATTTTGGCCGAATTGTGTGATTTTTGTGTTTATCCCGGGGTGATAAGCCCGATCGCAATCGCCCGCCCAACGGCCTGTGGCGTCGTCAAAGCGCTGAGTTTTTCGCGGCTGGAGCGCAGATGAACCTCAACCGTGCGGTGCGAGATCGACAGGATGTCGCCGATATCCTGCTGTGATTTCCCTGCCGCGACCCATTGCAGGATCTCGGCCTCGCGGGTCGAGAGGTTCGGGTGATAAAGCGCACCTGTTAGCTCATCCGAGGTCACGACGTTGTCGTGGATATGCACGGCCATGGACTGCAGATCGCTGATCACATGGGTATATAGCTTGCGCCATTCTTCCTTGGAGCAATCCCGCGTCGCACTTAGAAAACCGATGTCTCCGTAGGGGCCGCGGACGGGTATGGTAACACCTTGATTAGACAAGCCAAAATCATGTGCGTCGCGGAAAACGCGTTGGAAGTCAGGGCTGCGTTCTAAGCGGCTCCAATCAACGGGGGCAATACTGCGTTTTGCCATGTGAAGAGTCGGGTCAATCATGACTAGACCTTGTTTCTGATAATGCTCGTTCCATGCATCATCGTAGGTCACAAAGCCAGCAACTTTGCCCGCAGCGGGGTTCATCCCAGCGTAGGCGGCGTGATCCATATCGTGTTTTTCGCACACCTGCTTCAGAAACTCGGTGTACCGAGTTTCTGAGTCCGGCAGAGTGCTCAGATCAACGATCTCCATCTTTCGCCTACGACCTGCGGCTTATCTTGAAATCCGGTGGTGTGGCCGGACTTGCAATTTACCTAGAGTGGAACCCAACTTACCTCACGGCAATCAGGACATCACATAATTCAAAACATGACAAGTCAATGCAGGAAATGTCTAAGCTTTTGGCGTGTTGTTTCAAGCTATAGAGCATTTTTGTCACTATTTTGCCCAAACTGCTAACAGCGCACAGGGCCTAGGGCGCGGGTCGTAGCCCTGTTTCTACGAGCATTCCGCGCGCCTTTGCTTCGGGGTAAAACCCTTTGGCGTAAAGGAAAATCGCGCGTTGTTGATCTCCGTCCGCCAGCATCCAAGCACCTTTCAGGTACTTGCCTGCGTATTCAAGATTTGTGTCTGCGTCCAGCAAACCTTGGGCATTTCCCTTGTATCCCATCGAACGTGCGGTAGCGGGCAGGATTTGCAAAAGCCCGTAATACGGCCGGTTTACAGCCCATGGCCGGTGCGTGCTTTCACGGATCGCAAGTTTGTGGACCAGCTCTCTGGGGAGTTCGTAGTGATCGGCCCATTTGTTGATCGAGGCCCTCAGCTCGGGCGTTTCGTTGGGGTAGAGCGGCGGATCGAAGGGATCGGGGTCACCGCGTGAAACCTCGGCTCCGCTGCACGCGGCGAGGGCAGACAGGGCAAGGAAAGCGATGATGCTGCGACGAGAGAATAGGGCCATCAAACTACTCCGAACTTCAGGCGGCGATCATATGGATCACGGGTCTTGTCGCAACCTTAGCTTTAAAATTTGGCTGAATTTTGCTGGTTCCGATACGAAAAAGGGCCGCGCGAGTGGCGCAGCCCTTCAATCTTGTTGCGTCAGCCAGATCAGGCTTTGGCTTCGTCTTCGTCCGCCGGAGCGGCCTCGGGCGCCAGATCTTCGTCTTCCGACGCGGCCGAGCCGATGTCGTCAAACAGTTCGGCGATTTCGAATTCAGCAGCAGCTTCTTCTTCAGCAGCCAGTTCCTGAATCGATTTGCCCGATGCCTGCAGTTCGGCTTCTTCTTCCGAACGAGCAACGTTCATCTTGATCTCGACTTCAACCTCGGGGTGGAGGCGAACTGCAACCGCGTGCAGGCCCAGTTCTTTGATCGGAGCGACCAGAACGACTTGCTTTTTGTCGACGGTGAAGCCCGCTTCGGTCGCTGCGTCTGCGGCGTCACGCGGAGTGACCGAGCCGTACAGGGCGCCAGCATCCGATGCCGAGCGAATCACGATGAACTGCTGACCGTCCAGCTTTTCAGCCAGCGCTTCAGCTTCTTTCTTGGTTTCCAGGTTGCGCGCTTCCAGCTGTGCTTTCTGGGCTTCGAACGACGCGATGTTGGCGTTCGACGCGCTCAGGGCTTTGCCTTGGGGCAGCAGGAAGTTGCGGGCGTAGCCGGGCTTAACGTCAACGACGTCGCCCATTTGACCCAGTTTCGCAACGCGTTCCAGAAGGATAACTTGCATATCAGTCTCTCCTTACTTCACAGCGTAGGGCAGCAGGGCGAGGAAGCGGGCGCGCTTGATAGCACGGGCCAGTTCACGCTGCTTTTTCGCCGAAACGGCGGTGATGCGCGAAGGTACAATCTTGCCACGCTCAGAGATGTAGCGCTGCAGCAGACGGGTGTCTTTGTAGTCGATTTTCGGCGCGTTCTCACCCGAGAACGGGCAGACCTTGCGGCGGCGGAAAAATGGTTTTGCGGCCATGGTTTATGTCCTTTCGTCAGGCGTTGATCAGCGGCGCTCGCGGCGGCCTTCGCGCTCGTCGCGCTTCTGCATCTGGACCGAGGGGCCCTCGGCATGCTCGTCGACCTTGATGGTCAGAACACGCATAACGTCGTCATGCAGGCGCATCAGGCGTTCCATTTCCTGAACCGCACCCGAGGGGGCATCGGTTTTCAGGAAGGCGTAGTGGCCTTTGCGGTTCTTGTTGATCTTGTAAGCCATCGTCTTGACGCCCCAGTACTCGCTTTCGACGACGTTGCCGCCGTTGTCAGCCAGAACGGTGCCGAAATGTTCGACAAGGCTTTCTGCCTGCGCGTTGGACAGATCCTGACGCGCGATCATTACATGCTCATACAGTGGCATGTGCACTCCTGTTTTTATCAAGGCGCATTTCAAAGGCGGGGCCATCTGGTCCTTCGCGACCCTGCCACGAGAGGCTGCGCGATTCATATCTCCTGCGAAGGATGGCCTCGTATACACGTTTGAGCGGGCGGGGCAAGCCCTGCCACATATGCCTCTGTGAAGTCGCCCAATTTCCACTGCTGCGCCCAATTCCTGACGCTTTTCGCCCCGAAGTTGATAAGCAACCCGGAAATAACCGGATAGCACAGACTTACGACGGTAACCTTAATAAGGGTATGGATGTTATGACCGCGATTCAGACAAATACGCTCGACAATAAAACTACGGGTACGAGCTTTGAGCATTCCGTTCCGGTCATGATCACGTTTAAAGCGAACTGGCAAGCACGGCTGGTTCTGGCGCGCGCCGTCGGAGCCTTCCTGATCGTTTCCGCCTTTTCGATGTGGCTGATGCCCGGTTCGATGTTGGGAGCCGAGGTTTGGCCGATCAAGATGGTGGCCTCGATGGTGTTCCTGATCGTTGGCGTAAGCCTTTTGACGATCGAAGTTATGGATAGCCGCCCGGACGCCTATTTTGACCCGATCCGCCGCGAGGTGCGCGTGCTGCAGAAGAACGAAAACGGACGCCCTCAGACCGTTCTGCGTCGTAGCTATGACAGCCTGGGTGGCGCAAAGTTCGAGGATGACGAGGTACAGTTGTTCGATGTCGACGGCAGCCTGCTGATGAAACTGCCTCTGCAATCGGCGGATGTCAGCCGAGCGCTGAAGGGTCAGCTTAGCCAAAGTGTAACAATTTTCGCCTGAGATTTATTCTGTTCAACCAAGCACAGAAATTGTGAATCAAAAAGACTTGTGTGCTGCCCTTGGGCAGCACATTTTTGTTTCCGAGCAAACGCACTATGTTTGCGTATAGTCCACAAACCCGGAGACAGTCATGAAATCCACCCTCCTTGCTGCCGCGCTTGCCCTTACGGCAACCACTGCTTTCGCCAGCGCCGAAAAATACGTTCTGGACTCTAGCCATAGCCAGGTGCTTTTCAGCTACGATCACCTTGGTTTCTCGACCACTTACGGCATGTTCTCGGGCTTTGAAGGCGAGATCATGTTCGATCAGGAAGATCCTGCCGCGTCGAGCGTTTCGGTCTCCATGCCGGTTCTGGAGATGTTCACAGGCTGGAAGCCGCGTGAAGATCACTTTATGACCGAGGATTTCTTTGGCGCCGCCGAAGGGGACCTGATTACGTTCACCTCGACTTCGATCGAAGTGACCGGCGAAAACACCGCAAACATCACCGGTGACCTGACCATGAACGGCGTTACCAAATCGGTCGTTCTGGACGCCAAGCTGAACAAGGCTGACAACCACCCGATGGCAAACAAGCCTTGGGCCGGCTTCGACGCCACGACGACGCTGGTGCGCAGCGAGTTCGACCTGGGTCAGTTCGCGCCCTTCGTCAGCGATGAAGTTCAGGTGCAGATCTCTGTCGAGGCTCAGAAAGCCGAGTAAATCTGCGCTGATCCTTTGGATCACAACCGCCGGGGACCAAAACCCCCGGCGGTTTCTTTTTTATTCAGAACGTTTCGCCGTCAGCTCAACGGAGACCGTAACGTTGAAGCCCAGAGACTCCTCGGTCGGTTGGGATGTGCCGACATCGAACGCCATGCGGTTCAGTTCTAATGTGCCGGACATGGTTGCCGTGTTGTCCTCGAGTTGCAGGGAGAAGGGCAGTATGACGTCCACCGATTTGTCTCGGATGGTCAGGGGGCCTCGGGCCTCGTAGCCTGCGTCTGTCTTGTACAAGTCGGCTTTGAATTGCGCTGTGGGGAATTGCACGCTGTCGAAGAAATCAGCGCCCATGGCTTGGTCCGTGACTGTCCCGAGGCTGAGCGACGCGATGGCGATGGTCACATCCACCGATCCCGCAGGGCCCGGTTGGGCGGGTTCTTCAAACGCGATTGCGGCCGTCCACTCGCCGAAGCTGCCAGTGACGGGGCTGCCCAACTGCGAGATTGTGATCGCAAGGGTGCCTTCTTCGACGTTCCAGTCGGATTGCACACCGCCAAGCTCGGCCGCGTCCACGGCGCCTTTTGCGTGATCCTCGAACACTCCGATGGACCAGCCGCCGACCAGAACGGCACCCCAGATGGCCAAGGCTGCAAATGCAGGTACGGGTGAGTGGTGTTGCGTTGGAGGTTCGGGCGCGTCAGCTCGTCCCGGCAGCATCCGTCGCAGGGTGCTGTCCTTGTCCACGACGTGATGTTTCAGCGCACCCACGATGTGCAGCGCCAGCGACCCGGCAAGAACCCAGATGAACAGCCAATGCAGGTTTGCCGTCACCTCGGACAAATAGAGGGATTTGGGCACGAAGGGCAGGTTTTGGCCGAAGGGCCACCAAATGGGTGCAAAGCCTTCGGTCGCGGCGTGGTGTATCCAGCCGGTCAAGGGCACCAGAACAAGCGAAGCGTAGAGCATCCAGTGAACGGTCTCAGCGGCGAAAGCCTCGGGCTTGTTGTCCGCATTCAGCAGGCCGGGTTTGGTTTGGGTCAGCGCCCAGAGGATACGCGCCAGCGCCACGAAGAACACGGTGACCCCGATCGTTTTATGCAGGGAAAACAGCGTTGCGGCCCGCGCGATATCGGATTCGCTGGTCGGGATGTTCGGGTCGTAGATGGCATGCGCCAGATCATTGGCAAACCAGCCCAAGGGCAGGGCGGTCAGGATCAGCAAAGCGGTCAACCAGTGAAAGGTTTTGGTCACGCTGCCATAGCTTGAAAAGGTATTGGTCGAGGGCATCTCTTGCACGCTCCGGATTCGATTGTCTGACTTGAACCTAAAGCCAGACGGATTCGGCACAAGCCCGACCCGCGCACAGATATGGTGCCCGAATGCAGAGCGCAGGCCCTACTTGTGCCGCGTCCTCACACGGTTTACACCCCGCCGCAACCTAACGTCATCCAAGAGGTTGCAATGACACGCGCGTTCGTTTTCCCAGGGCAGGGTGCCCAGACCATCGGCATGGGCAAGGCTCTGGCCGAGGCATACCCGGCAGCTCAGGCCATCTTTGAAGAGGTGGACGACGCGCTTGGCGAAAAGCTGAGCCAGCTGATCTGGGAAGGCGACATTGCCGATCTGACCCTTACGCAGAACGCGCAACCGGCGCTGATGGCGACCTCGATGGCGGCGATGCGCTCGCTTGAGGCCGAAGGCGTCTCGGTCACCGATGCCGCTTTTGTGGCCGGGCATTCATTGGGTGAGTATTCCGCACTTGCTGCAGCTGGTGCGTTGTCGGTGGCCGATACCGCACGTCTGTTGCGGACCCGTGGACAAGCCATGCAAAGCGCCGTGCCGGTGGGCGAAGGTGCGATGGCTGCGATCTTGGGGCTGGATCTTGATGCCGTGCGCTCTGTGGCTGAAGAGGCCGCGCAGGGTGAGGTTTGTCAGGCGGCCAATGACAACGACCCGACTCAGGTTGTGGTGTCCGGCGCAAAAGCTGCCGTGGAACGCGCGGCTGAGATTGCCAAAGAAAAGGGCGCAAAGCGTGCGGTTATGCTGCCAGTCAGCGCTCCGTTCCATTGCGAGCTGATGCAACCCGCTGCGGATGTGATGGCCGAGGCATTGGCCGCCGTTGAGATCAAGGCACCGGCCGTTCCTCTGATCGCCAATGTGCGGGCCGAGGCGGTCACAGACCCCGATTTGATCCGCCAATTGCTGGTCGAGCAGGTCACAGGATCGGTCCGCTGGCGGGAAAGCGTGCAATACATGGCGGCGCAGGGTGTCACCGAGACATGGGAAATTGGCGCGGGTAAGGCTCTGTCGGGTATGATCCGCAAAATTGACCGGGCAATTGTAGGCAAGGCCGTTGGTACGCCCGAGGATGTTCAAAAGGCCGTTCGGGCCGAATCGTAAGCATAGAACGCGGCCTTCGGGGCGCCTCACGAGGGAAATAGAATGTTTGATTTGACAGGTAAGAACGCGCTGATCACTGGTGCTTCGGGTGGTATCGGAGGCGATATCGCACGGGCTCTGCACGGCGCGGGTGCCTCGGTCGGTCTGTCCGGCACGCGGGTTGAACCGCTGCAGAAACTGGCCGACGAACTGGGCGAACGCGCCCACGTGCTGCCGTGCAACCTGAGCGACTCCGAAGCCGTCGAGGCCCTGCCAAAACAGGCAGCCGAGGCGATGGGCTCGGTCGATATCCTGGTCAACAACGCGGGTATCACACGTGACAACTTGTTCATGCGCATGTCCGACGAGGAATGGCAGAGCGTGATTGACGTCAACATGACCTCGACCATGAAGCTGTGCAAAGGCGTGATCCGCGGCATGATGAAGGCGCGTTGGGGCCGGATCGTGAATGTCTCGTCCGTTGTGGCTGCGATCGGCAATCCGGGGCAGGCGAACTATGCGGCCTCCAAGGCGGGGATGATCGGGTTCTCGAAAGCGTTGGCGCATGAGGTCGCAACGCGTGGGATTACGGTGAACGCAGTGGCCCCTGGCTTTATCACGACGGCGATGACGGAAAAGCTGACGGACGAGCAGAAAAAAGGTTTGTTGCTGAAAGTTCCGGCTGGTCGAATGGGCGACCCTGAGGAAATCGCGGCCGCTGTTCTGTACCTGTCCAGCCCCGAGGCCGGATACGTGACCGGAACAACCTTGCATGTGAACGGCGGCATGGCCATGTTGTGACCGCAACCAAGGCGGTGCGAAAGCGTTTGCCTTGCGCGTCGACTATGCTATAGGCGGCGCATCTATGCTGGGGCCGGTCGTTTTGGTCGGCCCTCGACTTTCCCGGACAGCCGGGAGCCAAACCGCCCGGAACGGGCAAAACAAGTCCATCCCGAGCGGGCAAGGGCAGAACCGGGCGGATCGCCCTGAAGAAAGAATGAGGAATAGACATGAGCGACGTCGCAGATCGCGTGAAGAAGATCGTTGTTGAACACCTGGGTGTTGAAGAAGACAAAGTAGCGGAAAACGCTTCGTTCATCGACGACCTGGGCGCAGACAGCCTGGACACCGTTGAACTGGTCATGGCCTTCGAAGAAGAGTTCGGCATCGAGATCCCTGATGACGCAGCCGAGACCATCCAAACCTTTGGTGACGCCGTCAAATTCATCAGCGAAGCGTCCTAAACGTATCGTACTGATAGAAAAGCGGCGCTTCCGGGCAACGGAGGCGCCGCTTTTTTGTGCCTGCGTTAAATTCAGGGTTGCACGAGGCGATTTCGATTCGCACTGTTTCCACTGAGGCACAATTCAAGGTGGGCAGGACATGATAAGATCCACCCCGATGATAAATACGGCGCGTCTGACACTCTGTGCGATGCGCCCTGAGGATTTTGAACGGTTCGCCGAGATCTGGCGCGACCCTTGTGTAACGCGCCATATCGGTGGCACCCCGCGGTCGCGCGGTGAGGCCTGGGACTCGTTTCTGCGCAATGCAGGGCATTGGCAGATGGCCGGGTTCGGGCAATGGGGTGTGCTACAGCAATCGAATCGCAAGCTGATCGGGCAAGCCGGATTCTTCTACGGAAACCGTGCAATGGGCGAGGATTTCGACACTTATCCCGAAGCCGGTTGGGTTCTGGCCCCTGAAGCACAGGGGCTGGGTCTGGGATATGAGGCCGCTCAGGCCGCCCATGATTGGTTTGATCGGATCATGCCGGGTCGATTGGTGGCGATGGTGAACGCAGCCAACGCTTCGTCGCAGAAGCTGGCGAAAAAGCTGGGCTATGTCGTGATGCGTGAGGCCGAGTACAACGGCACCGCTGTCCATCTACTTCGTCGCAACGGTCCTCCGGCGCGGGCGTAATACCGCCAACACACAGCAATGCCGCAAACAGCGCAAACAATGCCGATCCTGGTCGCAGCAGGTTCTTATGTGAGCGTGTATGTTACTATGAGACTTTAGGGCGCTTGGGCGGAGGAGAAAGCTCATGAGAATCTACCCCACAATGGAACTTCAGAACGGTCGCTGCGTCACCTTGGACAAAGGGCGTCTGGAGGATGCGATGATCTGGCATGTGAACCCGGTCGAAACCGCGCGGGGTTGGGCAGAGGCCGGGGCCGAGTGGATGCATCTTACAGACTTCGATGCTGTAGAGGGCCGTGATACCAACTCGGAACTGGTGGAAGAGATCATTCGGTCGGCCGAGATCCCCGTGCAATTGGCTGGGGGTATGCGCACCCGTGAGCAGGTCGAATACTGGATCGACAAGGGCGCGGGCCGCGTTGTGATCGGGACGCTTGCGGCGCGGGACCCCCATCTGGTGAAGGAACTGGCGAAACTCTACCCGGATCAGATCGTTCTTGCAGTCGATGTCTGGCAGGGGTTTGTCATGACCGACGGTTGGCGCAGCCAAAGTGCGTTCACTCCCGAGGCGTTTATTGATGCCTTCGACGGCACGCCTTTCGCAGCCATCGTTGTGACCGACATTGACAGCGACATGGAAGATGTCGAGGCGCAACTGGGCCTGATCTCCGGCCTGGCGCAGCATTCTCGGACACCGGTCATTGCCAGCGGCGTGGTGCGAACTGCGGACGATATCTCTCGTCTGTCCTACATCCCGAACATTGCGGGCGCGATTGTCGGCAGAGCTTTGTTCCGGAAAACAGTCGATCTTTCCGACGCTCTGGGCGTAGCAGCTGGCGCGCATGAGCCAGTAGCGCAGTTCCAGTAACGGAACCGAAAATGAAACTCTCTCGCCCTGCGATGTCAGCAGGGCGAGGGGGATTGGCAGGCGCAGGATCGCCCAAAATCAAGCTGAAACCGCAAGATGCAGAGGGGAATGGAGCGTGGCCCTTGCCCCCGCACCCCGGGCCGGGGTATGAGCGGTTCGCATAACAGTAAGCAGGCAAGAGGCACTTCATGCGCAGAGTCGTCGTAACCGGTCTGGGGTTGGTCACTCCTTTGGCCAGCGGAGTCGAGGAAACCTGGTCGCGTCTGCTGGACGGAGAGTCCGGCGCAGGGCCAATCACACATTTCGATGCCGAGGCAAGCGGGGTCACCACGACCTATGCCTGCGAGGTGCCGCGTGGGGACGGAACAAACGGAACGTTCAACCCCGATGACTGGATGGCTCCGAAAGAACAGCGCAAGATCGAAGACTTTATCCTTTACTCGATCGCTGCAGCGGAAATGGCGTGCAAGGATGCAGGCTGGACCCCTGAGGGCGAGGAAGATCGCCTGCGCACTGGCGTTCTGATCGGCTCTGGTATTGGTGGGCTGGGCTCGATTGCGGATACAGCTAACTTGATCCGTGACAAAGGTCCGCGCCGCGTGTCGCCCTTCTTTATTCCCGGCGCACTGATCAACCTGGCGTCCGGTCAGGTGTCGATCCGGTTTGGGTTTAAAGGGCCGAACCACTCGGTCGTGACTGCGTGTTCGACTGGCGCCCATGCGATTGGGGACGCCAGCCGCATCATCCGCGCAGGCGACGCCGATGTCATGGTGGCCGGTGGCGGCGAGGGCTGCATCTGCGAGATCGGCATCGCGGGTTTCAACGCCTGTAAGGCGTTGTCGACCAAGTATGCAGACGATCCGAAGAAAGCCAGCCGCCCCTACGACGTTGACCGCGATGGTTTTGTCATGGGTGAAGGCGCAGGCATCGTCATTCTGGAAGAATACGAACACGCCAAAGCACGTGGCGCGAAGATCTATGCCGAAGTTCTCGGCTACGGAATGTCGGGCGACGCGTATCACATCACCGCACCTTCCGAGGATGGCGACGGGGCCGAGCGTTCGATGAAAGCCGCCCTGCGCAGCGCCGGGCTGGAGCCGAAGGATCTGGATTACATTAACGCGCATGGCACCTCGACCATGGCGGATACAATCGAATTGGGTGCTGTAGAGCGTCTGTTGGGTGACCATGCAGTGAATGCCACCATGACTTCGACCAAGTCTGCCACCGGCCACTTGCTGGGGGCTGCGGGCGCGATTGAGGCGATCTTTTCGATCCTTGCGATCCGCGATCAGGTGGCTCCTCCGACCATCAACCTCGACAATCCAGCGGTTGAAACGCCGATTGATCTGGCTCCGAACGAAAAGCGCAAGCGTGAGATCAACGTGGCCCTGTCGAACTCGTTCGGGTTCGGCGGCACCAATGCCAGCGTGATCTTCGGAAAGGCCAGTTAAATGTGGCGGGCCATTGCATCGAACGCGCTGACCATCCTGGTGGTCGGCCTGTTTCTTGTGGGCGGTCTGATCCTTTGGGGCCAGACCCAGTATCAGTCAGAAGGCCCGCTGGAAACCGCGATCTGCCTGCGGGTGGAAAGCGGTTC
This sequence comes from Ruegeria profundi, assembly GCF_049800715.1. Classification (GTDB taxonomy): domain Bacteria; phylum Pseudomonadota; class Alphaproteobacteria; order Rhodobacterales; family Rhodobacteraceae; genus Ruegeria; species Ruegeria profundi_A. The sequence goes on along the minus strand of NZ_JBNAFO010000001.1, from coordinate 527,660 downwards.
GAACATGACGCGGGTCAGCCGCGAGCTTGAGGATCAGGGAGCGATCACCAACGCCACGATCTTTCGCATGGCCGCCGACTACACCGACAGGGCGCAGCAGTTGAAAGCAGGCAGCTTTTTGGTGCGTGAAGGCGCGTCGATGGAGCAGATCATCTACGAGATCACCAGCAGCGGTGCCAGCACCTGCGGCTCGGAGATCGAATACCGCATCGGCGTGACCCGCGCCCAGACTCGCGTGCGAGAGTTGAACCCAGCCACTCTGGAATTCGACGAAATCGCCGAGTTTGACATGGCCGAGGAAGAAACTCCGGCGGCCTATCAGGAGAAGCGCCAAGAGGCAGACACACGCTATCGTGTTTCACTCGCAGAAGGCGTGACCTCATGGCAGGTGGTTGAGGCGTTGAAGGGTTTTGAAGCACTGAGCGGCGAGATTGCGGAGATTCCTGCTGAAGGCTCGCTTGCGCCAGACAGCTACGATGTCGCTGCCGGTCAGGACCGCAACGAAATCCTGAAGGCGATGCAGGACAAACAACAGCTTCGGATCAATGCTGCCTGGGAAAACCGCCAAGATGGTTTGCCGCTGGAAAGCCCCGAAGAAATGCTGATCCTTGCCTCGATCATCGAAAAAGAAACGGGCGTTCCCGGAGAGCGGGGCCAGGTTGCCAGTGTTTTCGTAAACCGTCTGAACCAAGGCATGCGCCTGCAGACCGACCCGACGGTTATCTACGGCGTCACCAAAGGGCAGGGCACGCTGGGTCGCGGCTTGCGCCGCAGCGAGCTGAACCGGCCAACACCTTGGAATACCTATCAGATCGACGGGCTGCCACCGACGCCGATCGCCAACCCAGGTCTGGCGAGCCTCGAAGCAGCCGTTGCGCCTGACAACACGGACTACGTGTTCTTTGTTGCGGATGGTACCGGAGGTCACGCTTTTGCCGAGACGTTGCAGGAACACAATCGCAATGTCGCGAAATGGCGCGAGATTGAGGCCGAACGAAACTCGGGCAACTAAGCCAAAACGAAAAACAGCGCCACTTTCGGCGCTGTTTTTTTTGGTCAGGCCGCGGGTTTGCGACGGGGGCGCCGGCGCTTGTTTTGTCCAGGTTTAGCGCCTCCGTTCGCCGGTCTCGGCTTGAAGCGCCGGTTGTTCTGGCGACGCCCGCCACGTTCGGCCTCAACAGGTTCTGGCTGTGTGCCGCTGGCAACGGGGATGTCGATCTTCATCAGCCTCTGGATCTGACGCAGCAGATCGACCTCTTCCGCCGAGCAGAACGCAATTGCCTCACCCTCGCGACCGGCGCGGGCCGTACGGCCAATGCGGTGGACATAATTGTCGGGCACCTCGGGCAGGTCGTAGTTGATCACATAGGCCACACCGGGAATGTCGATCCCACGCGCGGCTACGTCGGTCGCGACCAGTACGTTGATCTCTCCGGCGCGGAAGGCCTTGATGGCGCGGTCACGCTGTCCCTGGCTTTTGTTGCCGTGGATCGAGGCGGCGTTGTAGCCATCGGCGACCAACCCCTTCATCAGCTTCTCGGCCCCGTGTTTGGTGCGCGAGAAGACAAGGGTCAGAGCGCCGGTGTCCTGCGACAGGATCTCACGCAGTTTGCCAGGTTTCTCGGGTTTGGTGACGAAGTGAACCGATTGCGTGATCTTGTCCGCCGCTTTACCTGGAGGCGAGACTTGCACCCGTTGTGGATTGGTCAGGTAAGCCCGGCTGATCTCTTCCATCTGCTTCGGCATCGTGGCCGAGAATAGCATGGTCTGACGCGGTGTGCCCAAGGCGGGCGCGATTTTGCGCAACGCGTGGATGAAGCCCAGATCCAGCATCTGGTCGGCTTCGTCCAGAACAAGGTGGCGAACCGACCCGAGGTCGACGGCCTTCCGCTCCATCAGGTCGATCAGACGCCCCGGTGTGGCCACCAGAATATCTGTGCCGCGGCCCAGAAAGGCGATCTGTTTGTTGATGGACTGACCACCCACAACAGTTGCCACGCGCAATTTGGTCTTGCCGGTTAGAACGCGCAGGCTGTCGGCAATCTGGTTCACAAGCTCGCGCGTGGGCGCGAGGATCAGAGCCTTGGCCGTTTTGGGCGCAGGTTTGCCGTGTTGGTTTAGCAGGTGATCAATCAAAGGCAGGCCAAAGGCCAGCGTTTTGCCGGTACCGGTCTGCGCCAGCCCCAAAATGTCATGCCCGTTCAGAGCCAGCGGGATCGCTTGGTTCTGGATCGGAGTGGGCTGTGAGAAATTCGCACTTTTCAGTGCATCGTTGAGCGCTGGTGCAAGGCCCAGCATATCGAAGTCGAACAATATTTATCCTTTGCCGCCCGCTGCATTCGCCAACGGGCAAGTCGTGATGGGCCGCATTCGCGACCGGTAGGGTCAAGCGGGACCTCGGGACAGGCAGGCGGTTCCTGCTCCATCTGGTCGTCGCGTTAAGAACCCTGCGTGATGGGGCACTGGAGAAATCTGTGGCGCTGTGGGGCAGATGGTGCCCGCCGAGGCTCACGCGTCAGCGCTGGTCATAGGCACATGATGCGTGGCGACTGAAATGTCAAGGCTTGTGAGTGATGGTTCCTTGGTCGCGCGAAAACCCTGATCCGACTTACCGGATCAGGGCATGGTAGGTTTAGGTGCGAAGATCCCCCGCATGGGCGATGCTATCGCGATTGTCTTCTACGAATTTCAGCATATGACCCATTGAGTATGTGCCGTCATCATCTGCACCAAGCTCTTTCCACGGCTTAAAGTCGTGGGTCGAGCAGACAAGGCTTTCCGGGTCAAGATACAGAAGCCGCAGCAACACCGTCGCGACGATCGTGCCGCCCACCGGACCAAGTCGCCCGCTATGACCTTCAGCCTCTTGCAGACAGTAGTACCACAGCGGTGTTTTGGTGACGCCGTGGTCCGACAGCTCAGGCGGAGCGGCAAGTTCGGGCACATGCATCTTGCGCGCCATTTGCTGACCTGAGGCAAGCTCTAACGTGAGGCGGTCGCGCAGCAGGTTGCGCAAGGGAAGTTTGCGGTTTTGATCTTCGGACATTGTGGCGCCGCCGATATCGGCCGTGCCGCTGATGAAGGGGAGCGCGAAAATGGATTGCGCCATTTTGCGCCCAATGGGTCGCGCACGCGTGCCTGCAGTTTGACCGGGATAGTCGAACAATTTCTCGAAATGAATGTTCAGGTTTGACGGCCGGAAGGAGAACTCGGGCCGTCCTAGCTTGAACAGGTCAAAATCCAGATTGTCATGATTGAGTTGGTATTTGGATTGCACTGTTGCGTGTCCGAAGCGGTAAGCAGCGCCGGAGAATTCTATCGGCATAACCGGAGAGTCAACTTTGAAAGGCTTTGGAAGTGTCCCGCCTTCGAGGTGATCGCGCACATGTTTTAGAGTGTGGGCGTCGACGAATGCCTGAAGCAAATCATGGGCTACGAGATATTGATAGTGCAGCCGACAAATACGGCGTGCAACCTGGAAAGGCTCCTCGCTTTTCTTGAAGGTATGCATGGCTGCCGCTGAGATGCCGGACAAGGCTTTGCGCGCCATGCCACTGTCTGCCTCCAAGGCTGTCATGACGATGTTGTGTAAGCAGATAAAAGCGCCCTGCAATTGCGAAACGATTTGGTTTTCGTCGTTACGAGGATCGCCAATCAGCGCTGTACCTTGTTTGGTTCGGGCAAGATCGAGATGATTGTCAGCGTTGCCAAAAAGAAGGAAACCGTGATGGTCTGGGTGATAAAGGTGCGGTGATGCTTCGGGACCATCGCCGTAAACGCAATCGAGGTCCAGTGTTGGGGTGCGGATATTGCGAATGGTGGCTGGATCAATAACTGTCCCAATGGCTGAGGTTGCGTCCAGCGTTACATCGTGGTCGACGAATTGACCGAAGAAGGTCATACCGGCGGCGACGTCATGCCCCTGTGGGTCATTGGCATCTTTCATAGAGTCAACCGCTGCATCAAACGCGGCGAGGACATCGGCGGTATCAAAAGGCTCACCGCCTGGGGCGATACCTGAGAGAGGGTTGCGATGTCCGATTCGTCCAAACGTATCCGGCAGCGGCGGGCGTGGGGTATCCGCGCATTCTTTTACCAGCGTTTCATATCGGCTAAGCCCATGGGGTTGGCGTGACATAACTACTCCAAAAAATAAACAACTTCGTTCTAGGTTGAATCATGCTCACAAAATGATGAGCATAATGGTCAAAATAGCACAAATGAGGACCAATTTCCTTCTTTTTCTCAAAAAAGGAAACGTAATTGGGAAATAAGTCTGTGTTTAATCTGCATATGTGAGCTGTATTGGTGGGTTTTTTCTATCGATAAGGTGGTTCGCGCAGGAGAACGCTCGCGGAGGGTTTTGAAAAGTTTAATCTACAGAACGGTTTAGGCGTTGCGACCCGTTGCGCACAAACTTGACGCCGCGCACTCATTATCGTATAGGTTGTGCCATGCTAGAAGAAGTGGGCAACGGCCCCGGGGCGACCCGGTGGCCGTTTTTTCATTTCTCTCGTGCGGAGAAAACTCACGCATGAGGTCACAGGCAAACATGACTTTGATTACCCCGGAAGAGCGGATTTCCCAAACGGCTGACTTGTTGCAGTCGCTCGAGAGGTCCATTCGCGATCTGCGCCATGCAGCGGAAGAACTGCGCCAGCAGATTGGAGCCGGGGAGGATGCAGACCTTGCCGGAACAGGCAAGCAACTCGGCCAGCTAGAGGGGCTGATCCGAAGTTGCCAGAAAGTGGAGACAAGCTTTGTCGAACAAAATCACAGACAAGCCGGAATTGCCCAAGGTGGATATGCGCTCGACCTTGACCGAGCTCGGTTTGAGGTCGGGTGCAGGCTGGCTCGCCTCCGCACCTGTTGCGGTGCAGGACAGATTTCTGAGTGAGATCGGGGAGGGGGGGCTTTGTGCCCTCCCTTTCCTGTTTGAATTCTGGGCGCTGCCGCATCAGTTGCCGCCCGACGGGGACTGGCGGTCCTGGGTGATCATGGGCGGGCGCGGGGCGGGCAAGACGCGCGCGGGGTCTGAATGGGTGCGCTCGATGGTCGAAGGGTCCAAGCCTTTGGACAAGGGCGCTGCGTCTCGTGTGGCTCTGGTGGGTGAGACCTTTGATCAGGTGCGTGACGTGATGATTTTTGGCGATAGCGGCATTTTGCAATGTTCTCCGCCGGATCGTCGGCCCTCGTGGAAGGCGTCCGAGCGCAAGCTGATCTGGCCCAACGGGGCCGAGGCGCAGGCATTTTCGGCACATGATCCCGAAGGGCTGCGCGGGCCGCAGTTCGATGCGGCCTGGGTGGACGAGTTGGCCAAATGGAAGAAGGCCGGGGAGACCTGGGATATGCTGCAATTTGCGTTGCGTTTGGGCGATCAGCCTCGGGTCTGTGTGACGACCACACCGCGCAATGTGAAGGTTCTGAAAGAGTTGCTGGCGTCTCCATCCACCGTTCAAACCCACGCGCCGACCGAGGCGAACCGGGCCAATCTGGCCGCGTCTTTCCTGGAGGAGGTGCGCGCGCGCTACGCAGGTACGCGGCTGGGGCGGCAGGAGTTGGACGGGGTGCTGTTGTCGGATGCCGAGGGGGCGTTGTGGACGGGTTCGATGTTGGAAGCAGCACGTTGCGCGCATCTGCCCGAACTGGACCGGGTGGTCGTAGCGCTGGACCCGGCGGTAACGGCGGGATCGGATGCGGATGCCTGTGGGATCGTGGTCGCGGGCGCACAACTACAAGGTCCGCCGGAGGAGTGGCGCGCCTATGTGCTGGCCGATCGGACGGTGCAGGGCGTCGGCCCGGCGGGCTGGGCGCAGGCGGCGATTGACGCGATGGATGAATTTGGGGCCGAGCGGTTGGTGGCCGAGGTCAATCAGGGCGGGCAACTGGTGGAAGAGGTCGTGCGGCAGGTGGACCCTTTGGTCCCGTTCCGCGCTGTGCGAGCCTCTCGCGGTAAGGTCGCGCGGGCCGAGCCTGTGGCGGCGTTGTACGAGCAGGGGCGGGTGGGCCACGTGATTGGCCTGGACGCGTTGGAAGAGCAGATGTGCCAGATGACTGCGCGCGGGTTCGATGGGCAAGGCTCACCCGACCGCGTCGACGCGCTGGTCTGGGCTCTGCATGAGTTGATTGTAGGGCCTGCAGGATTGTATCGGCGGCCAAGGGTGCGGAGTTTGTGAGTTTTAAGAAGTGTGCTTGCCAACAATCGCATTTTGCATAGCGGACTGATCGCTTGTTGGATGCACTCAGGTTCAAGACATCGGCTTCCCTTGGCTCCAACTATCCTCATATTCACCGAGCAATCGGGACAACGCCAACAGCGAAGAAAACAGCCTTGCATAGACATCCGGTGACATCATTGTTTTGTAGTCATCAAGCACCTGCACAAGATTGACTACGCTTGAGGCAAACGCCTCGTAGACGTGTTTGTCAGCAGCGGTAGGTTCATTTGTCCAGATATCGTGCGCATCGTAGTAGATGGGCGGGACAGGGTCTTTTTCATTCATCGTGTGGCCTCATGCATTCGAAGCGCACGTGGGGGGCAAATGAGACGCAAACAACATGTCTGGCATGAATTCAAAAGACTTTGGCTGCGACTGAAAAGAAATTTGGTTCAAACTTCAAAGAGCGGCCAATTCTTACAATTGGCCATGTTGGGTTCAGGGCAAGGCTCGCACGACCGGCTCGACGCGCCGGACAGGGCGCTGCACGAGTTGATGGTGGGGCCCGCGGGGGCGTATCGGCGGCCTCGGGCGTGGTGCCTTTATTTATTGCTCACCAGTTTTCTCGAATTTAGCAAATGCTTCTGCGTAATCGGGGTGCCAGCGAGAGAGTGGAGGGCGGTTTTTGGTGATGTCTTGAATAGCCCATTGTGCTCGACGTCGATCGCGTGTCTCGTCGACATCGTTGTCCGGGCAAAGGATATAAAAATCATCGTTGGCCATTCGACTGAACAAGTGATCAACCGTTTGCTCGCTGGTCCACGCCGCGCGCGGTTTTTCCGGGAGGAAAGACGCAATCATACCAGTGTATGTAAAACCTGGCACAAACAAGTGAACAGAAATTGGGGCTCCGGCTTCTCGCAACTCATGAGCCAATTGTTCGCTGAGCACTTTGACCGCGGCTTTGGTGACATTATAGCCGGGGTTGCCCGGCGGCGTTGTAATACCCTGTTTCGAGCCGGTATTTATGACTACAGCAGGGCGGTTAGCTTCGATCATGCGAGGCATAAAGGCCTGCACACCTCGCAGAACGCCGAAAAAGTTTACTTGTAAAAGTCGCTGCCAGTTTTCCATTTCCGACCAAGCGGTTGTCGGCAGACTTATCCCCGCGTTGTTCATCAAAGCAGCAATTGGACCTATCTCAAATGCGCGATCGGCAAGTCTGTTTACCTCTTCATCTGATGTTACATCAGTCGGTATGCCTTCAATAGGTGCGTTAGCAGAGGCCAATTGACGTGCTTCTTGAACTGTTGCGTCAAGTTGTGCTCCGGGTAGATCTGCCAGAACGACGCCCAAACCCGCGTGCGCAAACCGTAGTGCCGCAGCGCGCCCGACCCCACTTGCTGCCCCGGTAACAACCGCGATGCCACCACGTTTCACTGCCTCGTTGAACATTTTGCGTTCCTTCCCGATCCATAAACCTGCGCAAATTTGAAATGGTCATCCAAAAGTAACAAAGGTTGCCTCAATAGAGTATCGGGCTCGTCACCAATTCTGTCTACTACTCAGGCCACAGATGGTTTTGGGTGCTTGTGTTGCTCTCCCTCCGCGCGCTCCATTCCCAAGCTTTAAACTTCTTTCCGTAATAACTCCTTTCAACAAGCCGGACACAACGGCGGCAGAAAGGAGCACAGATGGTATTCGATTTCTTGCGTCGTGGAGCGGCCGGGGAAGCGCCCGAGGCGAAGGCGAGCGCGGCTGGCCCCGTGGTGGCTTGGCAGACGGGCGGGCGCGTGGCGTGGAGCCCTCGGGATGCGGTGTCGCTGACGCGGACGGGATTTTCGGGGAACCCGGTGGGGTTTCGATCCGTCAAGCTGATTGCTGAGGCGGCGGCGGCTCTGCCTCTGGTATTGCAGGATCAGGCGCAGCGGTTTGATACGCATCCGATCCTGTCGCTGATGCGCCGTCCAAATGCGGCGCAGGGGCGGGCGGAGTTGATGGAGGCTCTGTTCGGGCAGTTGCTGCTGTCGGGCAATGCCTATGTTGAGGCTGTTCAGGCCGACGAGGGGCTACCGGTTGAGCTGCATGTGCTGCGATCCGACCGGATGAGCGTGGTGCCGGGGGCGGATGGCTGGCCCAAGGCGTATGATTACGCGGTGGGTGGCAAGAAGCACCGGTTTGCGGCGGAAAATATCTGTCATATCAAGTCGTTTCACCCGCAGGATGACCACTATGGGTTCTCGCCGATGCAGGCGGCGGCGATGGCGATTGACGTGCACAATAGCGCGTCTCGGTGGTCGAAATCGCTGCTCGACAATGCGGCGCGGCCTTCGGGGGCGCTGGTGTGGAAAGGCGATGGCCATGGGGTGATGGCCGAGGATCAATTTCGGCGCCTAAGCGACGAGATCGAGCAGAACTATCGCGGGGCGCGCAATGCGGGGCGTCCGATGGTTCTGGAAGGGGGGCTGGATTGGAGGCCGATGGGTTTCTCTCCGTCCGATATGGAGTTTCAAAAGACCAAGGAAGCCGCCGCCCGTGAGATCGCGCTTGCCTTTGGGGTCCCGCCGATGCTGCTGGGGATCCAGGGCGACGCGACCTATTCGAACTACCAGGAGGCCAATCGGGCGTTCTATCGCCTGACCGTGCTGCCTCTGGTGACGCGGGTGGCGGCGGCGGTGTCGGAGTGGCTGGTTGGCTTTACCGGCGAGGATCTGATGCTGAAACCCGATCTGGATCAGGTGCCCGCGCTGTCGGCGGAACGCGATGCGCAATGGGCGCGGGTCAATGCGGCGGATTTCCTAACGGACGCTGAAAAGCGCGCCCTGCTGGGCCTGCCGGAGCGCGCGGATGTCTGACGGATATCCTCCGTTTGAATGCGCGCCGGGCCTGCGTCTGGCCACGCATGAACGGGTGGCCGAAATCCAGCACGCGTATCTGTGCAGACGGTTGGATCAGATCGAAGAGATGATGGAACGGCTGGAGAAGCGGTTGTGGCTGACGGTCTATGGCGTGGTCGCAGTGATCCTGGCGCAGGCGTTTCAATCCATCTTGGTGGTAACGCCATGAGTTCAGTGAGTTACATGGAGAAGTTCATGAATTTAGAACATAAATTCGCGCGGTTCGGGGACGGTTTGTCCGTCACCGATGACGCCGTGATCGAAGGCTATGCCAGCCTGTTCGGACAGGTCGATCAGGGCAGCGATGTGGTGCAACGCGGGGCGTATCGGGGCTCGCTCGACGGGCTGGCAAAGGCTGGGCAGCGGGTCAAGATGCTGTGGCAGCACGATCCGGCTCAGCCCATCGGAGTCTGGGACGAGGTGCGCGAAGATGACCAGGGTCTTTGGGTCAAAGGGCGTCTGCTGGAGGCCACGCAAAAGGGCCGTGAGGCGGCTGAATTGATCCGGGCGGGCGCGATGGATGGCCTGTCGATTGGTTATCGCACCAAACGCGCCGTGAAGAATGACAAGGGCCAGCGGGTCCTGACTGAACTGGAGCTGTGGGAAGTGTCGCTGGTGACCTTCCCGATGCTGCCCAGTGCGCGGGTGGCGGCGAAGGGTTTTGAACCCGACGTTGAAAACACCTGGCGCAGTATTGCCGAGGTGTTCAACGACGCTCGGCAGGAGCTGGCGCGGACCTAGCGCGCCTCAATCCCACCCAAAAAGGAAGTGCTGATGAGCAAGACCGAAACCCCGGCCTTGACCGGAGAGGGTGCACCCCTGGTTCAGGAGGTGAAGCAGGCGATGGCTGGCTTCGTGAATGAATTCAAGGGCCTCAAGGCTGAAGTTAAAACCCAACTGCAACAGACAGAAGAGCGACTGACCATGCTGGATCGTAAATCAACCATCGCGGCACGCCCGCATCTTGCGGCCTCGATCGAGGACGGCGCACCGCATCAAAAGGCCTTTGACGCCTATGTGCGTTCGGGCGAGGATGATGGGCTGCGCGGGCTCGAGATGGAGTCGAAATCTCTGTCGAGCGCGGTGAACAGCGATGGCGGCTATCTGGTTGATCCGCAGACCGCCGAGACGATCAAGTCGGTCCTGAATTCGACCGCTTCGATCCGGTCCATTGCGTCGGTGGTGAATGTCGAGGCGAACTCGTTCGACGTTCTGATCGACCATACCGATTTGGGTGCAGGCTGGGCCGATGAGGCCTCGGCCACCACCGAGACCGCGACGCCGTCCATCGACCGCATCTCGATCCCGCTGCACGAGCTGAGCGCGCTGCCCAAGGCCTCGCAACGTCTGCTGGATGACAGTGCCTTTGACGTTGAGGGCTGGCTGGCTGGCCGTATCGCCGACAAATTCGCCCGTGCCGAGGCGGCGGCGTTTATCGGTGGTGACGGAGCGGACAAGCCCAAGGGTATTCTGGACCACCCGGCTGTCGACAATGACGTCTGGGCCTGGGGCAATCTGGGCTATGTTGCGACCGGCACGGCGGGTGATGTCGATGCGGATGCGATCGTGGATGTGGTCTATGCGCTGGGCGCGCAGTACCGCGTGAATGGCACCTTCGTGATGAACTCGAAAACCGCCGGTCTGATCCGCAAACTGAAGGACAGCGATGGCCGCTTCCTGTGGTCCGATGGTCTGGCCGCTGGTGAGCCTGCGCGTCTGATGGGCTATCCGGTGCTGATCGCCGAGGATATGCCGGATGCGGCGACCGACAGTTTCTCGATTGCGTTTGGCGATTTCCAGGCAGGTTACACCATTGCCGAACGTCCCGATCTGCGCGTGCTGCGTGATCCGTTCAGCGCCAAGCCGCATGTTCTGTTCTACGCGACCAAGCGCGTTGGCGGCGACGTAAGCGACTTTGCTGCGATCAAGCTGGTGAAATTCGGCACCGCCTAAAGCGGGCTGAATCCGGGGGGCCTTTGGGCCCTTCGGGCGGCGGGCGCGGGCCGGGGTGAGATCCCCCGCGTTGTCTAGCTGCTCCCCTCCGTCCGAGCAACGTGGGGCGGCGCGTGCCCGTCATTTTCAAGGATACGGCCCCGGAGGGGTCCGAGATTGCGGAGTGAATGGATGATGTTGATCGAAGAAACCGCCATCGCGGATGCGGCGCTGCCGGTGGATCAGTTCAAGGCGCATCTGCGGCTGGGCACGGGGTTCGCCGAGGGTGATACGCAGGATGAGGTTCTGACCGGTTTTCTGCGTGCAGCGATTGCAGCGATCGAGGCGCGCACCGGCAAGGTGCTGATCGAGCGCGAGTTTTCGTGGAGCCTGAACGGCTGGCGCGATCCGGAAAGCGAAACTCTGCCGGTGGCCCCGGTGGTTTCAGTTGGTGCTGTGACGCTGACGAACGCGCTGGGCGCTGAAACCGTCGCGGACAGTGCGACGTACCGGTTAGAGCGGGATGCGCAGCGCCCTCGGGTGCGGGCGGCGGGGTCTTGTTTGCCGAAAATCCAGACGGGTGGATCGGTAAAGATCGCCTTCACGGCGGGCATGGCCGCAGATTGGGGTGGCTTGCCCGCCGATCTGGGACAGGCGGTGCTGCTGTTGGCGGCACATTACTACGAATATCGCGACGAAACAGCCTTGGGTGCCGGGTGCATGCCCTTCGGTGTGACCAGCCTGATCCAACGCTATCGCACGGTGCGCTTCGGCGCTGGGGTGATGCAATGAACGCGCCGCGACTGAACCGCAAGCTGGAGCTGGAAGCGCCGGTTCGCACCGCTGACGGCGCTGGGGGTTATACCGAAACCTGGGCCACATTGGGCTCGCTCTGGGCCGAGGTGACGGCGCGTAGCGGGGCGGAGCGTGCGGTCGGTGGGGCTTCGGTCTCGCGCGTTGGCTACCGGATCGTCGTGCGTGGCGCGCCTGAGGGGTCGAGCATGCGGCCCGCTCCGGATCAGCGGTTCCGCGAAGGCGCCCGCCGGTTCGTGATCCGCGCGGTCGCCGAGCGGGACCCGCGCGGCCAGTACCTGACCTGTTTTGCAGATGAAGAGGTGGCGGCATGAGCTATGGCGTTTCAGCCGCTTTGCAGGCGGCGGTGTTTCAGCAGTTGTCAGGCGATGCGCAGGTCAGCACGCTGTCGGGCGGTGCGATTTACGACGCGGTACCTGCGGGGACCATGCCGCAAACCTACGTGACTTTGGGCCCGGAAGAGGTGCGAGAGGCCTCGGACCGCGCAAACGCGGGGGCTGTGCATCGCTTCACGGTCTCGGTGGTGTCCGAGGCGGCGGGCTTTGGCGCGGCCAAGACGCTGGCCGGCGCGGTGTGTGACGCGCTGGAGGGTGCGGCGCTGAGTTTGGACCGGGGCCATCTGGTGGGGCTGTGGTTCGAACGGGCCAGCGCCCGACGCACGGGAACTGGCGGCGCGATCCGCCAGATCGACCTGAGATTCCGCGCCCGCGTGGAAGACGACTAAGCAATCAACGGAGAGAGCAAATGGCTGCCCAGAACGGAAAAGACCTGTTGGTCAAAGTGGATATGAACGGCACGGGCCTGTTCGAGACCATCGCGGGCCTGCGCGCCACGCGGATCAGTTTCAATGCGGAAAGCGTCGATGTCACCAGCCTGGAAAGCCAGGGCGGGTGGCGTGAGCTGCTGTCGGGGGCGGGGGTCAAGTCGGCCTCGATCTCAGGCTCGGGCGTGTTCAAGGATGAAGGCACGGATGAACGGGCGCGTCAGCTGTTCTTTGACGGCGAGACGCCGGGGTTTCAGGTGATCATCCCCGATTTCGGCATTGTCGAAGGCCCGTTTCAGGTTAGCAGCATCGAATATGCGGGCTCGCATAACGGTGAGGCGACCTATGAGATGAGCATGGCAAGCGCCGGTGCGCTGAGCTTCACGGCGCTCTGATGGCCAATCCGTGGACGGGCGAGGTGGCTTTGACCATCGATGGGGAGCAGCGGGTGCTCAAGCTGACATTGGGTGCCTTGGCGGAATTGGAACAGGAACTGGGGGCCGGATCTCTGGTTGAATTGGTGCAGCGCTTTGAGGGCGGTGCGTATTCCAGCGGCGATGTGCTGACGCTTTTGGTCGCGGGGTTGCGTGGTGGCGGTGCACAGGTCACCCGCGATGACCTTCTGCATGCCGAAATCGCAGGTGGTCCTATGGCAGGGGCCAAAGCGGCGGCTGAATTGCTGGCCCGCGCCTTCATGGTGCCGGAGCAGTGAGCGGGTTCGACTGGCCCGCGCTGATGCGGGCCGGGATCCTCGGCCTGCGACTGACGCCGGATCAATTCTGGCGTCTGACCCCGGCTGAGTTGCGGCTGATGCTGGGGCAGGGCGCAGGGATGCCAGTGATGAACCGGAAGGGCCTCGACGCTTTGCTGGCGGCCTATCCGGACAAGGAACAAGGAGAGCGTGATGACGGATCGTGAAGGTTTTGACGACCTGCAGGAACGGGGCGAGTTGCTGGGCGACGCGCTGGGTGACGCGGCCAGCATGGCGGCGGCGTTTGATGGTCACCTGCAGCGGGTCAGGGCCGCCTTTGAAGAGACTGGCAAGGACGTTGCCACGCTGGAACGGGGTCTGTCCGGCGGTTTGCGCAAGGCGTTTGACGGCGTGGTGCTGGACGGGATGGACCTGTCGGATGCGCTGGACGTCCTGAAGAACTCGATGATCCGCACGGCCTATTCAGCGGCGATCAAGCCCGTGACGGATCATTTCGGGGGGATACTGGCCAATGGGGTCGGCAGTCTGGTGCAGGGCATTCTGCCCTTTGCGGATGGCGGCAGCTTCAGCCAGGGCCGGGTGATGCCTTTTGCCAATGGCGGCGTGGTCAGCAGCCCGACGATGTTTCCGATGCGCGGCGGTACTGGCCTGATGGGCGAGGCAGGGCCTGAGGCGATCATGCCATTGGCGCGCGGCGCGGACGGCAAGCTGGGCGTTCGCACGCAGGGCGGCGGGCGTACCGTGAATGTGGTGATGAATATCTCCACGCCTGATGTGCAGGGGTTCCGCCGGTCGCAAGGCCAGATCGCGGCGCAGATGAGCCGCGCCTTGGGTCGCGGCAATCGCAACAGATAAGGGGAGCAGAAGATGAATTTCCACGAGGTGAGATTTCCCGCCAGTCTGAGTTTCGGCTCGGTCGGCGGTCCGGAACGGCGCACAGATATCGTAGCACTGGCCAACGGGTTTGAAGAACGCAACACGCCCTGGGCGCATTCGCGCAGGCGCTATGATGCCGGGCTGGGGATGCGCTCGCTGGATGACATCGAAACGATGATCTCATTCTTCGAGGCACGTCAGGGCCAGATGTACGGGTTCCGCTGGAAGGACTGGTCGGACTACAAGTCGGGATCAGCTACGGCTGACGTCGATCACGGCGATCAGGTCATCGCGCGTGGCGACGGAGAGTGTACCGAGTTTCAACTGGTGAAAACCTATAGCTCGGGCGGGGTCAGCTATGTGCGACCGATCACGAAGCCCGTCCTCGGTACGGTGCGTTTGGGTCTGGATCAGGATGCCATGCGCGAAGGCGTCGACTATGAGGTTGATCTGGCCCGTGGGGTGGTCTCATTCGTGGCCCCTCCGCCCGAACAGGTCGAGATCACGGCGGGGTTCGAGTTTGACGTGCCGGTGCGTTTCGACACCGACAAGATCCAGACCAGCGTTGCCAGCTTTCAGGCCGGGGATGTGCCAAACGTCCCCGTGGTCGAGGTGCGCGTCTGATGAGCGGGGATACTCAGGCACTTCAGACCCATCTGCAAAGCGGTCTGACCACTGTGTGCCGCTGCTGGGCGATCACCCGCAAAGACAGCCAGGTCTTTGGCTTCACCGATCATGATATGGAGCTACGGTTCGACGGGCTGATTTTTCGGGCCAGCACCGGCCTGACCGCTGCCGCCATCGATCAGGCCACCGGGCTGTCGATCGACAATTCCGAGGCGATGGGCGCGCTGTCCGATGCCTCGGTCCGTGAGGATGATATTGAAGCCGGTCGCTTTGACGGGGCCGAGGTACGTGCCTGGCTGGTCAATTGGGCCGCGCCCGAGCAGCGTGTGCTGCAGTTTCGCGGCTCGATTGGTGAGCTACGGCGTGCGGGCGGAGCCTTTCACGCAGAGCTGCGCGGGCTGACCGATCTGCTGAACCGCCCTCTGGGACGGATCTATCAAAAGCCCTGCACAGCCGTCTTGGGGGATTCCGCGTGCCGATTTGCCGTAGGCCAGCCCGGCTATCAGGTCGAGGCTGAAGTCTCCGGTTTTGACGGAGGCGCGTCGTTGCGGCTGTGTGGTGGGAACTCCTCTGACGAAGCCTGGTTTGAACGGGGACGTTTGGATGTGACCTCGGGCACAGCAAATGGGCTATGGGGGTCGATCAAGCAGGACCGTCGGACGGAAGATGGGCGCGAGATCACCCTGTGGGCCAGCATCGGGGGTGGATTGGCCGTTGGAGACCGGGTGCGCCTGACCGCTGGCTGCGACAAGCGAATGGAGACCTGCCGGTTGAAATTCAACAATTTTCTGAACTTTCAGGGCTTTCCGGATCTTCCGGGTGAAGACTGGGTGATGGCAGTGCCAAAGAAAGGCAACGCAAATACAGGCGGTAGCAGACGATGACGAAACGCAAGCAAGATATCGTGGACACCGCACGCGCGTGGCTGGGCACGCCTTACGTGCATCAAGCCTCGGTTCGCGGGGCGGGGGCGGATTGTCTGGGCCTGCTGCGCGGCGCGTGGCGCGAGGTGATCGGGCACGAACCCGAGGCGGTTCCCGTGTACAGCATGGACTGGTCCGAACCGCAGGGTGAAGAACGCATGTGGGCAGCTGCACGCCGGTACCTGATCGAAAAGCCCGCAGCCGCAATGGTGGCCGGAGATGTGTTGCTGTTCCGGATGCGAGACAGCGGCGTTGCCAAACATCTGGGTATCGTCAGCAGCATCGGCGAGGTGCCGCGCTTCATCCATGCCTATTCCGGACATGGCGTCGTCGAAAACGCCCTGAGCGACCCCTGGCGCCGCCGGGTGGTCGCTTGTTTTGAGTTTCCGTTGGAGGGTCGCTGATGGCTACTATTCTTCTTTCTGCAGCAGGGGCTGCGCTGGGCGGCTCGATCGGCGGCACAGTGGCCGGTCTGTCTACTGCCATTGTCGGTCGTGCGGTCGGGGCCACGCTGGGCCGCGTGATCGACCAACGCATGATGAGCCAATCGGTCATGGGCAGTGGCAGCGAAGTGGTCGAGACCGGCCGCATGGACCGTTTCCGCCTGACCGAAACAGCCGAGGGCGCCCCTGTGGCCACGGTCTTTGGCCGTATGCGCGTGGGTGGTCAGGTAATCTGGGCCTCGGACTTTCTGGAGACCCGGACCACTAGCACGCAATCCTCGGGTGGGGGCGGCAAGGGCTCGCCGAAACCGCCCAAGGTGACGACCACGACCTACAGCTACTCGATCTCTTTGGCGATTGCGGTCGGCGCGGGTGAGATCGCCGATGTCACGCGCGTCTGGGCCGACGGTGAGGAGCAAGAGCGCGCGGGCCTGAACATCCGTGTTTATCACGGGACGCAGGATCAACTCCCCGATCCCCTGATCGAGGCTGTCGAGGGCACCGGCAATGTCCCGGCCTATCGCGGTACGGCCTATGTGGTGATCGAGGACTTTCAGCTGGCGTCCTTTGGCAACCGGGTGCCTCAGTTCTCGTTCGAAGTGGTGCGCCCCACACAGCCCGAAACGCCGGATCACGTTTCCGCGCTGGGCCAGATCGTCAAGGGCGTGGCCCTGATGCCGGGCACTGGTGAATATGCGCTGGCCAGCACTCAGGTGAACTATTCGCAAGGACGCGGGCGCAGTTGGGCGGCCAATGTCAACTCGGCCTCGGGTGAGCCGGATCTGGTCACCTCGACCAAAGCGCTGGCGCGTGAGTTGCCGGGCTGCGAGGCGGCATCCCTGATTGTGTCGTGGTTCGGAAATGACCTGCGCTGCGGAGACTGTCAGATCACGCCCAAGGTCGTTCGCGATGACTTAGATGGCGTAAATATGCCGTGGGTCGTGTCGGGCCTGCGGCGCAAGACGTCCCAAGTGGTCCAGCATCAGGATGACCGGCCTGTTTATGGTGGCACCCCAACGGATGGCGCGGTTGTGCAGGCGATCCAGCATCTGAAGGAGGGCGGCAAGGATGTGATGTTCTACCCGTTCATCCTGATGGATCAATTGCAGCAGAACGGCTTGCCCGACCCCTGGTCGGAAGGAGAGCAGCCGCATCTGCCCTGGCGTGGACGGATCACGCTGGACGTGGCTCCGGGGCGCGACGGGTCGCCGGATCAGACAGCCGCCGCCGACGCGCAGGTGGCCGCGTTTTTCGGGGCGGCTCAGGTCAGCGACTTTGGCATCAGCGCGGGGCAGGTGACCTATTCCGGCCCGGAGGAGTGGGGGCTACGTCGGTTTATCCTTCACTATGCCACCCTCTGCCAGATTGCAGGTGGCGTAAGTTCCTTTTGCATCAGTTCCGAAATGCGCGGCCTGACGCAAATTCGCGGAGAAAACGGCTTTCCTGCCGTAGAACAACTGTGCCAGCTGGCTGCGGACGTGCGCCAAATTCTCGGGCCGGATACCAAGATCGGCTACGCAGCGGATTGGAGCGAATACTTCGGCTATCAACCTTCGGGGACAGGAGACAGGTTCTTTCACCTCGACCCCCTTTGGGCGGATGACAATATCGACTTCGTCGGTATCGATAACTACATGCCTCTGTCCGATTGGCGCGATGGTGAAGACCATCAGGATGCCGATGCCGGGTCGATCTACAATCTGGACTACCTGCGCGCCAATGTCGAAGGTGGCGAAGGTTATGACTGGTACTACGCCTCGCCAGAAGAAGCCGAGGCGCAGATTCGGACTCCGATCGAAGACAGCACCCATGATGAGCCGTGGATCTGGCGCTACAAGGACCTGCGCAACTGGTGGTCGAACTGGCATCACGAACGGATTGATGGCGTCCGGCAGAACGACCCGTCGGACTGGGTGCCAGGGTCCAAGCCGATCTGGTTTACGGAGCTGGGCTGCGCGGCCGTGGATAAGGGTACCAACCAGCCGAACAAGTTTCTCGATCCTAAATCCTCGGAATCGAGCCTGCCGCCGCATTCCAACGGCCTCAGGGATGACTTCATTCAGGTTCAGTATCTGACTGCAACACTGGGCTACTGGTCCGAGCCGCAGAACAACCCGGTATCCGAGATTTATGACGGCCCGATGCTGGACCTTTCCAACGCCTATGTCTGGGCCTGGGACGCGCGTCCTTATCCCACCTTTCCGAACCTGCGAAGCCAATGGGACGATGGCGAAAACTACGCCCGAGGGCATTGGCTGAACGGCCGATCCGGCGCGCGCACGCTGGCCTCGGTGGTGACCGAGATCTGCCATGGGGCAGGGGTCACGGATATTGATGTCTCGCAGCTTTATGGCGTGGTCCGGGGCTATGCGGTCGAGGATGTCTCGGACGCACGTTCGGCGTTGCAGCCGTTGATGCTGCGGTATGGGTTTGATGCGATTGAACGGGACGGTGTCCTGCGGTTCCAGACACGTGATGGGTTTGGCGCTGTGGCGCTGGACCCGGATCATTTGGCTGTCAGCTCCGATCTCGACGGCACCGTGGAATACCGCCGCGAGGCCGAGGCCGAGATGACCGGACGTGTTCGCCTGCGCTTTGTTCAATCGGATGCCGATCACGATCTGGTCGCGGAAGAGGCCGTGCTGCCCGACGCGCAGACCCATGCGGTAGCGGTCAATGAGATGCCCCTGTCCATGACCCGTGCCGAGGGTCGCCAGACCGCCGAACGCTGGCTCAGCGAGGCGCGTGTTTCCCGTGACACCGCCCGGTTTGCCCTCCCTCCCTCCATGCTGCATCTGGGGGCTGGAGACGTGGTGCGCCTGTTAGAACAGGACGGCAGTGCGCTCTACCGTATCGACCGGTTGGAAAAAGCGGATCTGCAACTGGCCGAGGCGGTGCGGATTGAACGCGGTGTCTACACGGCCAACGGGTTGCAGGATGATCCGGTCGCGATCCGGCCCTTCGTCGCCCCTGTACCGGTGGCGCCTGTGTTCATGGACCTGCCTCTGTTGACGGGGACAGAAGCTCCGCACGCGCCGTATCTCGCCGCATCGGCCGATCCTTGGCCTGGCAACGTCGCCGTTCATGTGTCGTCCCGAGATGAGGACTATGCGCTGCGCGACGTCATTGCAGATCAGGCGGTGATGGGCTTTACCGAAACGCCGCTGCATCGCGCCTCAGCAGGGATCTGGGATGAGGGCGCGCCCCTGCGGGTCAAACTGATTGACGGCATTCTGGAGTCCCGTCCGCGCACATCCTTGCTGAATGGGGCCAATTTGGCGGCCATCGGTGACGGAACACCGGGTAATTGTGAGGTGTTCCAGTTCTCTGACGCTGCCCTGCAAGAGCCGGGGGTCTATGCCCTCTCTGGTCGCCTGCGTGGTCAGCTCGGAACGGATGCCCTGATGCCCGACGTCTGGCCCGAAGGATCAACTTTCGTCCTGCTGGACGAACGCGTTGCGCAGACCAACCTCTTGCCAAGCGAGCGGCGCGTGGCCCGGCACTTTCGGATCGGCCCGGCTTCGCGCGGGTATGACGACCCATCCTACGAGCATCTGGTCGAGGCCTTTGACGGGAACGGCCTACGCCCCTACGCGCCGGTGCATGTGTCTGTGCAGACCCTGCCGGACGCGGACACGTTCAGTTGGATCAGGCGCACGCGGATCGAAGGGGATGACTGGGCGGGTCTGGATGTCCCACTGGGCGAGGAAAGCGAATCCTACCTCATCCGTGTCCGGGCCAACGGTGCCTTAGTCCGCGAAGAGATCGTGCCTGAACCGCGCTGGGCCTATACCGCAGCCGCAAAGTCCGCCGATGGTTTGACAGGTGGGTATGCGGTCGAGATCGCGCAAATCTCGGCCACATATGGCGCCGGTCCGGCGGCGCGCATTCAGGTCGCGTAAGACCCATGCGTCCCGTCCTCCACGGAGATGTCAGTGCTGCGGCACGCGCCTAGTTGGCCGGGCCGAAGCGCAGCCGCCGATCGCTTTGTATCAAGATGGTGGCCGAGGCCGAACTGGCCGACCGCCATGTCCAGCGTACAGGGCGACTGCACCCGCTCTATGGCAACGGATCCCTGATGACAGCCGCCCGCACTCGGGTGCTGGCGGATGAACCGGGCTTTGACGATCTTGATTATTGCCAGTGTTTTGAGATGGTTTTGCGCCAACTTATACGACGTCAGGCTCGGCGGGCGCTGGGCTGACTTCTTAGAGAGCCGAAAGGCGTCAGCACCCACTTGGAACACATTCATTTTGGTTAAGTTACAGATCACGGGTTTGCGTTTGGCGTTTTTACCACTAAATGGCATGCTAGGCGCAGCAAAGGATCAAAAGCCATGTTTGAAAAGCGCAGCCACGTGACCCCCGTCGACCCGGTCTGGAACCGGATCACGACCGAGGCCCATACCGCCGTTGAGCAAGAGCCGCTGATGGGCGGGCTGGTGCATGCCTGTATTCTGCATCACCGCAGCCTTGAGCGGGCATTGTCGTACCGAGTGGCGGCGAAGCTGTGTTCGAACGAGATGTCGATGATGGTCCTGCGTGAGATCGTGGACGAGGCTTATGCTGACGACCCAAGCTTGATTGAGGCTGCCCGCGCGGACCTGATGGCCGTCTATGAGCGTGACCCAGCCTGCCACCGCCTTCTGCAGCCGATCCTTTATTTTAAAGGCTATCAGGCGATGCAGGCCTATCGCGTGGCCCACTGGTTGTGGCGCAAGGGACGGCATGATCTGGCCTATTTCTTCCAGATGCGTTCGTCTGAGATTTTCGGCATCGACATTCACCCCGCCGCCAGGATTGGCAAAGGGATCATGATCGACCACGCCCATTCCATCGTGATTGGTGAGACTGCCGTGGTTGGTGACAATGTCTCGATGCTGCATTCTGTGACGTTGGGCGGAACCGGCAAGGAAGAAGAGCAGCGCCACCCAAAGATCGGTGATGGAGTTCTGATCGGTGCCGGGGCCAAGGTTCTTGGCAACATTGAGGTCGGCCACTGCAGCCGGATCGCCGCAGGATCGGTGGTGCTGCAAGAGGTTCCCGCTTGCAAGACAGTTGCCGGCATCCCGGCCAAAATAGTGGGCGAGGCGGGGTGCGATCAGCCCTCTATCTCGATGGACCACATGCTGGGCAAGGACCAGTAAACCTCAGTTCGAGCGGTTGTTCTTTCTTTTCAACCGCTCTTGCCGTCTTTGCTCCCGCCGTTCCTTACGCTCGTCGATGCGTTGCTGGCGCTCGGCTCTTTGCTGGGCGATGACGGCTGGGTCACTGGATTTGAACCTGGAGTTTTCGCCCGGGTAGCTGTTGGGTTTCGCCAGCGCCGTGTCAGCAGCAGTTGAGGACGCGACAACGACAAGCAATATCTTAGTAAAATCAAAAAAGCGCATGGGCCACCTTTGGTTTTTAAAACCGTCTTTTAGAAGGTGGGAAAGTGCGGTTGCTGCGACAATCTTTTGGGTGATCACACTTGCTCACATCGTGGCCGTGATCGCGAGAGCACCCGCCGAGGTCATACCCCGGCGGGTAGAATTTGATCAGGCTAGCATGACCATCGGATTCTCCAGGTTTTCGACGATGGCTTGCAGCAACTGTGCCCCAAGCGCGCCGTCGATAACCCGGTGATCCACCGACATCGTGACGGACATCACGGTGGCGACCGTCAGCTCTCCGTCTTCGCCTACTATCGGTTTCTTCAGGCCTGTGCCGACCGCAAGAATGCCTGCATGCGGCGGGTTCACGATGGCGTCGAAGTTGTCGATGCCGAACATGCCGAGGTTCGAGACTGCAAACGTGCCGCCCTGGTATTCATGCGGAGCCAGCTTGCGTTCCCGGGCACGACCAGCAAGGTCTTTCATCTCGGTCGAAAGGGCAGACAGAGACTTGGTGTCGGCATCCTGCAGGACCGGAGTGAACAGACCGCCTTCGATCGCAACCGCAACGGCCACGTCCGACGGTTTCAACTGCAGCACTCGGTCGCCTGCCCAGACGGCGTTGCATTCGGGTACCTGCTGCAACGCGTTGGCGACGGCTTTGATGATGAAGTCGTTGACGCTGAGCTTCACGCCACGGCCTTCCAGCTGCTTGTTCAACTGGCTGCGGAACTTGAGAAGCGCGTCCAGTTTGATATCGCGGCGCAGGTAGAAATGCGGGATGGTCTGCTTGGCCTCGGACAGGCGCGCGGCGATGGTCTTACGCATGCCGTCGAGCTTGATTTCCTCGTAGTCGCGAGTTTCGTACATCTTGGCCACGGCATCTGCCGACGGGCCAGCCGGTGCCGCCGCTGCGGGCGCGGCTGCTGCGGCAGGCGCAGGAGCGGCTGCTGCTGGTGCTGCGGTTGCGCTTTCGACATCCGCTTTGACGATGCGACCATGCGGGCCCGAGCCGGTGATCTGTGCCAAATCAAGGCCCTTTTGCGCCGCGATGCGACGGGCCAGCGGTGAGGCGAAGATACGACTGCCATCGGCTTTAGCCGGAGCTGCCGGAGCAGGGACGGGCGCCTCGGACGCCGCTGGCGCGGCAACCTCGTCGCCCGCGGCGGCTGCAGGCGCAGCCGCTGGGGCTGGGGCCGGTGCAGCGCCGATGTCATCGACGCTTTCGCCATCTTCCAGCAGGACTGCGATGGCAGTGTTGACCTTGACCCCTTCGGAGCCTTCCGGGATCAGAATCTTACCAATGGTGCCTTCGTCAACAGCCTCGAACTCCATCGTGGCTTTGTCGGTTTCGATCTCGGCCAGCAGGTCGCCGGAGGAGACGGTGTCGCCCTCTTTGACCAGCCATTTGGCAAGGGTGCCTTCCTCCATGGTCGGAGACAGGGCGGGCATTAGGATTTCGGTGGGCATTTCAGCGCTCCTCAATCAGAGTAATTTGGTCAAAGGGCGCCTTGGGGCGCCCGGTGCCGCGTGCGAGCGTCGCAATCGCGGCCTCGATTTTTTCTTTGTTCTCTGCCATCCAGACATAGGCGGTCTGGTGCGAGGGGCGCGCGCCTATCAACCGCATATCCGCCGCCAGTCGCTCGGGCACAAGCGCCCGTACGATGCGGTTGTCGATGTCAATCTCGACACGGTAGCATTCGGTTGCTGGATCGCGGCCCCTGATCTCCATTACCGGTAGGTCACCTGTTTGACGGCAGCGATCACCTCATCCGTGGTGATTAGGGCCAGTTTTTCGAGATTCGCGGCATAGGGCATCGGAACATCCTTGCCCGTGCAGTTGATGACCGGCGCATCGAGATAGTCGAACGCTTCCTGCATCACGACCGAGCTGATGTAGCTACCGACCGATCCTTGTGGCCAACCTTCTTCCACAGTCACGAGACGGTTGGTCTTCATCACCGAGTTGATGATCGCGCCTGTGTCCATCGGTCGGATAGTGCGCAGGTCGATGACCTCGGCGCTGATGCCCTCTTCGGCCAGTTTGTCGGCGGCTTCGAGGGCATACTGCATGCCGATGCCGAAGCTGACGATGGTCACGTCCGAGCCTTCGCGCCAGATGCGGGCCTTGCCCAGAGGAATGGCTAGGTCATCCACTTGCGGCACGTCGAAAGTGCGTCCGTAGAGGATTTCGTTTTCCAGGAAGATCACCGGGTTGGGGTCGCGGATCGCCGATTTCAGCAGGCCTTTTGCGTCGGCGGCCGAGTATGGCATCACGACTTTCAAACCAGGGATCTGCATGTACCATGCGGCGTAGTCCTGAGAGTGCTGCGCGGCCACGCGGGCGGCGGCACCGTTGGGGCCACGGAACACGATCGGGCAGCCCATCTGGCCGCCGGACATATAGAGCGTCTTGGCGGCGGAGTTGATGATCTGGTCAATCGCCTGCATTGCGAAGTTGAAAGTCATGAACTCGACGATGGGTTTCAGACCACCGAAGGCTGAACCAACCGCGATACCGGCAAAGCCATGCTCCGTGATCGGGGTGTCGATCACGCGTTTGGGGCCGAATTCGTCCAGCAGACCTTGGCTGATTTTATAGGCGCCCTGATATTCGGCGACTTCTTCACCCATCAGGTAAACGTCTTCGTCGCCGCGCATCTCTTCGGCCATCGCATCGCGGAGCGCTTCGCGGACAGTCTCGGTTTTCATTTCCGCGTCAGCTGGCCAATCGGGCGACAGGTCCACGACCGGAGCGGCCGGGGCGGCGGCTGCGGGAGCGGGGGCCTCAACCGCCGCAGGGGCGGCCTCGGTCACCGCTGCGGCTGCGGGGGCAGCCGCGGGCAGGGCGGAGGCATCTTCGCCTTCTTCAACCAGGATCGCGATGGGGGTGTTGACCTTGACCCCCTCGGTGCCTTCTTCGATTAGGATTTTGCCGACTATGCCTTCGTCAACGGCCTCGAACTCCATCGTGGCCTTATCGGTTTCGATCTCGGCCATGATGTCGCCGGAAGATACGGTGTCGCCTTCCTTGACCAGCCATTTAGCCAGCGTGCCCTCTTCCATTGTAGGCGAAAGGGCGGGCATGAGAATTTCGGTTGCCATGTCTTATTCGTCCTCTCAGGCGTAGATATCTGTCCAGAGCTCTTCGACGGAAGGCTCGGGGCTTTCTTTCGAGAATTCGGCGGCCTGGTTGACGACCTCTTTGATCTCTTTGTCGATCGCCTTCAGGTCATCTTCGGTCGCGTGTTTGCCGGTCAGCAGCAGCTCGCGCACATGTTCGATCGGGTCGCTTTGCTCGCGGACCTTCTGAACTTCTTCGCGGGTTCGGTACTTGGCCGGGTCGGACATTGAGTGGCCACGGTAGCGGTAGGTTTTGACCTCAAGGATGTAGGGGCCTTTGCCTGCGCGGCAGTGCGCGACGGCTTTCTCGCCCGCGGCTTTGACCGCCAGAACATCCATGCCGTTGACCATTTCGCCCGGGATACCGAAGGCCTGACCACGGTGATAGATATCCGCCGAAGAGGTCGAGCGCGCCTGGGCGGTGCCCATAGCGTATTGGTTGTTCTCGATCACGAAAACCACGGGAAGTTCCCAAAGGGCTGCCATGTTGAATGTCTCGTAGACCTGACCCTGGTTGGCGGCGCCGTCACCGAAATAGGTGAAGGTCACGCCACCGTTTTCCTTGTATTTATCAGCGAAGGCCAGACCCGCGCCCAGCGGGACCTGAGCGCCAACGATCCCGTGGCCGCCGTAGAAATGCTTCTCTTTCGAGAACATATGCATCGAGCCGCCTTTGCCCTTAGACAGGCCGCCCTCACGCCCGGTCAGTTCGGCCATGACGCCGCCCGGATCCATGCCGCAGGCCAGCATGTGACCGTGGTCGCGATAGGATGTGATGCGTTTGTCGCCTTCCTTCGCAGCAGCCTCAAGGCCGACAACAACCGCTTCCTGTCCGATGTAGAGGTGGCAGAAACCACCAATCAGACCCATACCGTAAAGTTGCCCCGCCTTTTCTTCGAATCGACGGATCAACAGCATTTCGCGGTAGTAGGTTTTCAGCTCTTCCGCAGAAACGTTTGGTTTCTTTGTGGTTTTTCGCGCAGCCATTGTGGCGATCTCCCCCTTTCGGACAGATAGTTTAGCGTTAAACTATCTTTTAGAGCATTTCTTGCGATCTGGCGAGCGTAAATATGACGCAGCGTAGCTTTGCGCAATTCGTGCAGGGGGAGGAAGGGTTAGCGGATGACGATTTCATCCGCGCGGATCATGCCCAGTACGGATCGGGCCTGTTGATCCAGTAGGTCGAGATCAAGGTAATTGTCCGAAAGACGGCGGGTGAGGTTTTCCATCTCGGCAATCTCAGCTTTGAGCGCCGCGAGGTCGCGTGACAGGGCGTCCCGTTCCGCCGAAATCTCAACCCGTCGGAACAGGCCATAGTCTCCTTGCACGGCGGCAAAGGTGAAATATACACCCAGCATAAAAGCCACCGAAAAGAAAAAAACTGCGCCCAAACCGGGCCGATGGGAACGGGACACTCTGTTGACCGCCGTATGAAGTCTGCCTCAATAACGGGCCCTTTATGGGCCTCTGATTGCACTATGTCACAGGTGATTCGGGATGTGAATCCCCTGATTCGCAAAAATTGCGTGGTTGAGTCAGATTGTCTTACGGCACGCGTGGAAGCGCGCGGCGATGATCACTGCTCCAAAGCTGCGACGCCGGGCAGGGTCTTGCCCTCCATCCATTCCAGGAAAGCTCCGCCTGCGGTCGAGATATACGAGAAATCCTTGGCCGCGCCCGAAGCATTCAGGGCAGCAACCGTATCCCCGCCACCTGCGACCGAGATCAACTGACCCGCGCGTGTCAGCGCAGCGGCTTTGAGGGCGGCGGCGTTGGTGGCGGCGTCAAACGGCTCCAACTCGAACGCGCCGAGCGGGCCGTTCCAGATCAGGGTCTGGCTTTTGCCGAAAATCTCGGTGATGGCGGCAACACTTTCGCGACCTGCGTCTAGGATCATGCTGTCTGGAGGGCACTGATCAGCGGGCAGAACCTGATGCGGCGCGTTTGCTTCGAATTTCTCGGCGACCACCACATCAACGGGCAGCACAATGCTGCAACCGGATGTTTCGGCCTTGTCCAGAATCTCTGCAGCGGTGTCTTTCATCGCGGTTTCGGCCAGCGATTTTCCGACATCGACGCCCTTGGCGACAAGGAACGTGTTTGCCATGCCGCCGCCGATGACCAGATAGTCGACCTTGTCGATCAGGTTGCCCAACAGCTCCAGCTTGGTTGACACTTTCGCGCCACCCACAACGGCTGTCACAGGGCGTTTAGGTGCGCCCAGAGCGCCCTCCAGCGCTTCAAGCTCGGCCTGCATCAGGCGACCGGCGCAGGCGGGTAGCAAACGGGCCAGCGCCTCGGTCGAGCTGTGGGCGCGGTGCGCGGCCGAGAACGCGTCATTGCAGTAGATATCGCCCAGGCGCGCCATGCCAGCGGCCAAGTCGGGATCGTTCTTGGTTTCAGCCGCGTGGAAGCGGGTGTTTTCCAGCAGCAGCACCTGACCGGGCTGCAAGGCGTCTGCGGCCAGTTCCGCCTCAGTGCCCACGCAATCGGCGGCGAACAGGACCTTCGCGCCGAAAGCAGACTCCAAGGTCGGGACAAGTTGGTTCAGCGACAGGCTTTCACGTCGCTCACCGCCGGGACGGCCGAAATGGGCCAGCAGGATGGGTTTGCCGCCAGATGCCAGGATGTGCTGCACCGTGGGAACAATACGCTGAATACGGGTGGCGTCGGTCACAACACCGTCAACGACCGGCACGTTGATATCCACGCGCACCAGCACGCGTTTGCCGTTCAGGTCCATATCGTTCAGTGTTTTCCAGCCCATCGCGCAATCCTCGTGTTTTGATACCCTTTGGGCGGTTCTTTTCCTGCATTTTGCCCTCAGGTCAATGCGTCACTTGGCATTCAGGCGCTTGGCGCATAGGTATTTGCGCAAGACAAACGACAGGAGGGCCAGATGGCCGAGATCAAGGATCCCGAAAACACAATCATCATTGAGCTGAAAGACGGCAATGTCGTCATCGAGCTGCTGCCTGACGTGGCGCCTCTGCACAGCGCCCGGATGAAAGAACTGGCCCGTGGGGGGGAGTATGACAACGTGGCCTTCCACCGAGTGATTGACGGCTTCATGGCCCAGACCGGCGACGTCCAGCACGGCGACATGGAAGACGGGTTCAACATCCGCATGGCGGGCACTGGCGGGTCGTCTCTGCCGAACGTTCCGGCGGAGTTCTCGAAACTGCCGCATGACCGTGGAACGCTGGGCGCTGCGCGTTCGCAGAACCCGGACTCGGCAAACTCGCAGTTCTTTATCAACTTCAAAGACAACCACTTCCTGAACGGTCAGTACACGGTTTATGGCCGCGTGATCGACGGGATGGAGCATGTCGACGCTATTGTACGGGGTGAGCCGCCTGCGAGCCCGGACCGCATGATCAGCGTCAAGGTAGCGGCAGATGCATAAGCTCGCCGCCGCTTTTGTCCTATTGGCCAGCCCCGCGCTGGCCACCGGGCTGCAGATCGAGGTTGAGGGTGAGGCCAATGGCACCATCACCGTTGACCTGTTCGAAGATGTCGCACCCAAGCACGTTGAGCAGATCACCGCGCTCGCCAACGCAGGTGAGTATGACGGGGTCGTCTTCCACCGCGTGATCGAGGGGTTCATGGCCCAGACCGGAGATGTTCAGTTCGGCAACCAGACCAAGGGCAGCTTCAACGCTGCCAATGCAGGTCGTGGTGGCTCGGACCGTCCTGATCTGCCGGCCGAATTCTCGGACATCACCTTTGATCGCGGTGTAGTCGGCATGGCGCGGTCTCAGAACCCCAACAGCGCGAACTCACAATTCTTCATCATGTTCGAGCCGGGACCGTTTCTGGATGGCCAGTACACCGTTGTCGGTCAGGTCACGGACGGGATGGACGTGGTCGACGCGATCAAACGCGGTGCGGGCCAGAACGGCGCTGTTGTCGGCCAGCCTGACGCGATGAAAAAGGTCACCGTGACCGAGTAACGAAAAACCCCGGCGCAGGCCATGCGCCGGGGTTTTCTTGTGGGCTAGGGACTGAGATCAGTCGTCGCCCATTGCTTTCCAGATCAACGCACCGATGGCACCCCCGATCAGCGGGGCGACCCAGAACAGCCAGAGCTGTGCAAGGGCGGGGCCATCCGCAAACAGGGCCACGCCCGTGGACCGTGCCGGGTTAACCGACGTGTTGGTGACAGGGATCGAGATCAGGTGGATCAAGGTCAGGGCCAGACCGATGGCAATCGGGGCAAAGCCCGCAGGCGCTCCGCTGGAGGTGGCGCCCAGAATGATGACGATAAAGAAGGCGGTCAGCACGATCTCAATCACCAGCGCAGACATCATAGAATAGCCTTCGGGTGACGCCTCGCCATACCCGTTCGAGGCAAATCCGCCCACGCCTTCAAAACCGGGCGCTCCGCTGACGATCACGTACAGTACCACCGCTGCCGCAATTGCACCCAGCACCTGAGCGACCCAATAGGGTAGCAGGTCTTTGGCGGGGAAGCGCCCTCCGATCATCAGGCCGAGGCTGACCGCGGGGTTGAAATGCCCGCCCGAGATATGGCCCACCGTATAAGCCATGGTCAAAACGGTCAGACCGAAGGCGAAGGATACACCAAGCCATCCTATGCCGACATCAGCGACCCCTGCCGCCAGAACCGCGCTGCCGCAGCCTCCCAGAACCAGCCAGAACGTGCCGAAGAATTCGGCCATGAGTTTTGATGACATGAATAGTCCTCCATTAATCAATGAGAACCAGAGTAATTCAAAAACTGTGATTTGTGAAACTTGCGTTTGGGGGAATTTTCACGGCCTGCGCGTCAGTTAGGCCCTTCGCCCCATGTCGCGGGATCGAGATTGAACAGCGCGGCAAGTTGTTTGTAGACATGAGGTGCCGCCTTTTGCAGGGCGTGAGGGCGCTCAAAAAACACCTCGACCGCGACGGCAAAGAACTCCTCATGGCCTTCGGCACCGTAGGGGTCGATGACGGTGCGATGCCCGGCCTCTACTGCTGCGACATGGTCGGAATAGGCCGTTAGGAAGACCTTTTCCCACTCGGCATAGCTTTGTCCTTTCGCCAAGACCGGAACTCCGTTGGTGCCACCCGACAGGTCGTCGATCTGGTGTGCAAACTCGTGGAACACCACGTTGCGCCCGTCATGATCATTTAGCGCGCCTTGCTTGCTATGGGCCCATGACAGGATCACCGGCCCTCGGTCCCAGCTTTCGCCGGTTCGGATGATCTCTTTCTCGGTAATCACATAGCCGCTGCGCCTCTGCTGCCGAGACTTGAAGGCGTTGGGGTAAATCAGAACACTCGTAAGATTGTCGTACCAGGTATCCGTGTTCACCACGAGCAGGCAGGCTTGCGCGGCGATGGACAATTGCATCTCATCGGTGACCTCCAGCCCGTCGCAACCGTAAAAGCTCACCTGTTCCAAAAACAAGTTGATCTTGCCATCCAGTTTCTCACGCAGGTCGGCGGGAACACGTTGGAGGATGGGGACCTGTGCTGCGATGATGCGCCGGTCGTCTTCGCTGAGCGGCTCGGCCAGAAGTGCTGCGCGCGCCATTTTCTTCGACCAGGACCAATACAGAAACGCGCCTAAGACGGCTGCGACAAGAGCAAAAAAAATCCACATGGGTGGAGCTTAGCCGTATCAGTTCAAGCTTGGAACTGGATTCAGAGCAAAGCCTGCAGCAGAATCGAAAACGCCGCAGGATGGCCTGCGGCGTTTCAAAAATCCGGGTTGGATTTGCTTTACTGTTTGACTTCCGCAGCCGGGTTGGCACCCGGTTTCGCGCCGCGGCCAGGATTCAGTGGGTCGTCCTGGCGCTGAACCGAACCTTCGAAATGCGCGCCGCTTTCGATGGCGATTGTCTTGTGGATGATGTCGCCTTCGACCCGTGCGGTCGAGGTCAGTCGGACTTTCAGGCCACGCACGCGACCCACGATGCGGCCGTTGACCACGACGTCGTCCGCAGTGACTTCGCCTTTGATGGTCGCGGTTTCGCCGATGGTCAGCAGATGCGCGCGGATATCGCCTTCGACAGTGCCTTCAACCTGAATGTCACCGGTTGTCTTGATGTTGCCGGTGATATGCAGGTCCGAAGACAGGACCGATGCGGGCGGCTTGGGCTTGGGCGCCGTGCTGGCCTTGGGTTCAGAAGGGGCAGGGGCCGCCGGAGTCGCCGGAGCAGCAGGTTTTGCCGCCTCAGAATCCTTGGATGCGGGCTCGTTGATTTTGCTCTTAGAAAACATTTCTCGCAGCCTTGATGTAAGTCATTGGGTTTACTGGTTTTCCGTTCACGCGCACCTCATAGTGCAAATGCGTGCCGGTGGACCGTCCGGTGCTACCCATATCAGCAATATGATCCCCGCGCGAGACCCTTTGGCCGACCTTGACGTTGATCTTGGTGTTATGAGCGTAAAGTGTCTCAATCCCGAAGGCGTGTTTGATCCTCACAAGGCGTCCAAAGCCGGACTGCCAGCCGGCATGGGTGACCACGCCATCTGCAGTTGCAAAGATATCGGTGCCCTGAGGGCCCGCGAAATCGACGCCGTTATGCATCCGGCGTCCGCCCGTTTTGGGGTCGCGACGAGAGCCGTAGCCGCTGGTAAACCGCACAGCGGAATGAACCGGGTTCGCAAAGGGCGCTTTTTCGGCCGCCAGACGATACAGGTTCAACTGATCCATTTGTTGTAGAAGCTGGTTTGCGCGCACCTCGTCGGCGGAGATGTCACTCTCCTCGCCGCGGGTGCTCAGGGATAAAGGGGTCAGCGGACCGCCCATACCGCTATATCCGCGTCGCACCTCTTCGATGATGCGGTCTGTGGGCATACCCGCCTGGCGGAACATCTTGTCCAGAGGCTCGACCGAGATCACCATCGCCTCTTCCAACTGGCGGAAAATCTCGTCACTGCGTTCCTGCATCAGTCGGATTTCCAGCTCCAGGTCATCGCGCTGGTCCAGCGCATCACGCGCGTCGGCTGCGATCTGATCTCGCTCTTCCGCAGTGCGGGTCAAAGCGTCGGTCATGAATTCCATCTGCGCCGGGGCCGAGGCGGCCACGACGTAGGAGTCCGTTGTATCCGCATCCTGTTGCAGCTTCGCCAGTTCGCCACGGGCCTCTTCGCGTTGCTTCATCGTTGCGCGCAGCGTGGTCTGGATCACCTCGATCCCAGTCTCCAACTCGCGCCGACGGTTTTCCGAGGCCAAAAGCTCGGACTGCATCGCCGAGACCTGCGCCAGTGCAGCGTTGAACCGGTCCTGCGCGGCCAAGGCTTCCTGCGCGCGGGCGTCACGCTCAGCGGACAGGATGTTGAGACGTTCTTGATAGGTGGCCTGATCGCGTTTGGCTTGTTCGCGGAAGTTGCCAGATCCGATGCTGTCCATCAGCAGAATCGCAGTGGCGACGGCGGTCCAGCCAACCATGACGGCCACACCGGTCACCGCAGCGATCTGCGTTTCCGAGCTGAGTCGGATGTACCGTGTGTCTTTGTCAGATTTCAGAAAAACCCGGCGTTCCGGGAAGTGCCGTTCGAGCAACGAGTGAAATTTAATTGCCAGACGTGTTCTCACGCGTCTTACCTCTCATCCCCAAGATCGGGACCGGTCGTGGTGCAATAGCCGTCCCTTGGACGGGATGCTTAATAGGGTCTCAGCATTCGGGCAAGTTTGTTGACCAATTTGTCGTCGAAGGTGCAGTTTTCCCCCTACGGATCGGCGAAAACCTGCCGAAATTAACCTTTAACCTCAGTCTGAGACCTGACCCGTCGAGGGCATATCCTCGGTGAGTGGCCAGTAGAAGTCCGGCGGCAACCCTGCCTCGGCGCGCTTCTCTTCGTTAAAGGGCGGTTTCAAGGCACCGTGGAAATAGCGCCGAACCAATTGGTGGAAGACGTCCTTGGGGTCGGCGTTTTCGCGTCCGCACAGAAAATGAAACCACTTGGAGCCATAGGCGACGTGGCCAACCTCTTCTGCATAGATCACCTCGAGCGCGGCGATGGCCTGTTCGGCCTTTGCCTTGCGAAAGATGTCGATCATGCCGGGTGTAACGTCCAACCCGCGTGCCTCCAGCACCATGGGAACCACCGCAAGGCGGCCCATCAGATCCTCGGCGGTGTCTTCGGCAGCGCGCCACATGCCTGCGTGGGCGGGCAGGGCGCCGTAAAAGCTGTCCATCTGTTCAAGGCAGTCGCAGACCATCTCAAAATGGCGCGATTCTTCTTCTGCGCATTTGACCCAGTCATCATAAAAACCGATCGGCATGGGCACGTGACCAAAGCGGGCAATGATGTCCCAATGCAAATCCACCGCGTTCAGCTCTATATGCGCAACGGCGTGCAAAAGCGCGATCCGCCCGGCATCGGACCCCGGTTTGCGCTTTGGCACTTCGCGCGGTGAGAGCAGCTCGGGCTTTTCAGGGCGTGCAGGGGTCAAAGGCGGGGTGGCGGTGCCGATTTCAATCGCTTCAGCCTCGCCCTTGCGCGACGCGAACCAAGCGGCGGCATGGCGTTTGGACAGGGCGGTTTTCTCCCGCCCGTCCGCTGTTGTCAGAACCTCGGTTGCCATCTGGGTCAGTGTTTTGGGCACTGGTACGCTCCACCTTGTCGTATCGAGGCTGGGGATAGACCGGATGGCGCTCGAGGTCGAGGGGGGCTACATCGCCTTAACGGCTTCAAGCACTGCATCCACGTGGCCCGGCACTTTGACCTTGCGCCAGACCTGTGCGATGCGGCCCTCGGCGTCGATCAGGAAGGTCGAGCGTTCGATGCCCATGGATTTGCGGCCATACATGTTTTTCTCGACCCAGACGCCGTAATCCTCGCAGACGGTCGAGTTTTCATCCGACAGCAAAGGCGTAGTCAGGTCGTGTTTGGCGACGAACTTGTCATGTTTGGCCACGCTGTCGCGCGAGATGCCGAAGACCTGAGCGCCTGCATCGGCAAAGGCCTGAAGCTGCTCTGAAAAACCGATGGATTCCTTGGTGCAGCCCGGCGTATCATCGCGGGGATAAAAGAATAAAACGACGGCACTGCCGCGCAGATCCGCGAGGGATACCTCACCGCCGCCGTCTCGGGGAAGGGTGAAATCAGGGGCCATGTCTGAAACGTCGGGCATTGGAAACTCCGCTAAAGGTTTTTAAACGCTGCCCGATATCATAGGGCAACGCGGACGGGTTGAAAGGCGTGGAACGCAAATTGGTGCAGCAGGATCAGGACAATAGCGAAGAGGTCGGCCAACCGAAACGCCGCCGCTCGCGCCGTCGGACGGCGGGCATCTGGACGTTGCGCGGCGTTGTTTTGCTGGTCGTTCTGGCTGTGGTCACGGGGTTCATGGTGCTGGGCCAGCGTATGCACGCCCCGGCCTGGCTGCGCAGTAACGTTGAGGCTCGGCTGGAGGAAAATCTGGGCGGCCTCCAGATCCGCTTTGGCGATGTCAGCTTTATCATTCACGAAGGCTGGCGGCCCCGTTTGCGTCTGACGGATGTGTCCATCAGTGATCAGGCCGGACAACAGATCGCCCAAGTGTCGGATATGCGGGCCAGTCTGGCGATGCGGCCCTTGCTGCGCGGTCATGTGAGGCCCAAGCGGATCAAACTCAGCGGAGCGCAGATCGCCCTGACCCGAGGTGAGGATGGCGCGCTGACGCTGACAGTGGGCACCGGCAGCGCGCCGGTGCAAAGCGCATCAAACCTGGCCGAATTGATCGAGGCCGGGGATGAGGTGTTCCTGTCTCCGGTCCTGACTGCGCTGACATCGGTGCAGTTGGATGCGATCACGCTGGACTATCGCGATCTGCGGCTTGGGCGGTCTTGGATTCTGGACGGCGGCCATATTCAGCTCACCCGCAATGACGATGACATGCGGTTGGCCACCGGGTTCTCGGTCCTGTCCGGGCGCGATTATGTCAGCCAGATCGAGGCCAATTATACCAGCATCCTGGGAACGCCCGAGGCGCGTTTTGGTGTCACGATCACCGACCTTCCGGCCGAGGATATCTACGGCCAAAGCCCGGCGTTGGCGTGGTTGCAGGTTCTGAAAACACCGATCTCGGGCGCGGTGCGAGGCAGTGTGGATGGCTCAGGGGCGTTTGGCCCTGTTTTCGCAACGCTCAATCTGGGGGCCGGGGCGGTGCAGCCGAATCCAGAGACACGTGCCATCCCGTTCGACTCCGCGCGCACCTACTTCACCTATGATCCCAACCGGCAGGAGTTGGACTTCAACGAGGTCTCGATCGATTCCGCCTGGGGATCGGTGCAGGCCGCGGGCAAAGCCTATCTGCAAGGGGTGGAAAACGGGACGCTCGACAGTCTGGATGGGCAGTGGAGCCTGACGGGGATCAACGTCAACCCGGCCAAACTCTTCCCCGAGCCGCTGAATCTGACGCGGGCCGACCTAGACGTTCAGATGAAATTTGCCCCGTTCCGGTTGCGCGTCGGCCAGATGACGATCGAGGATGGTGGCCACCGCGTGAGGACCTCGGGTCTGTTGGTCGGGCTGGCCGATGGCTGGTCGGCCGATCTGGATGCGCATCTGAACCAAATGGGTTCCGAAGATGTCCTAAACTATTGGCCCGAGCGTTTGGCGCCAAAGCCGCGGGAATGGGTGACTAAGAACCTCTCCAAGGGCGCCTTGTCGGATATGGATTTCGCGCTGCGCCTGCGGCCCGGTAACAAACCCGACATCTATCTGGATTTCGGGTTCGAGGATGCCACCATCCGTTTCGCCAAGACCCTGCCTCCTGTCGAAGGCGCGCAGGGGCAGGCCAGTCTGATTGATGATCGCTTCACCGCAACGGCGCAGCAGGGTCTGGTGATGGCCGATCAGGGCGGGGCCGTGGATGTGTCGGGAACGTCCTTCATCATTCCCGATGCCGAAATCAAAAAAAATACGCCGGGTATTGCAAGGATAAGTGCGACGGGGGGTGTCACTGCCGCGCTATCCCTACTGGATCGCCCGCCTCTCAGCCTGCTCAGCAAGGCAGGACTGCCGGTCGATATGGCCGAGGGGAATGTTGCGCTTTCGGGCACGTTGTCCTTACCGCTGATCAAGGGCCTAAAGTTTCAGGACACCCAGTTTCACTTTACCGGCACTCTTGGAGACTTGAGAAGCAACCGTCTGGTGCCGGGATTCTCCGTCAGCGCACCGATGCTAGAGTTGTCCGGAGACCAGACCGGCGTGCAGATCGAAGGGCAGGGCCTGTTCGGCGATGTGCCCGTGCAGGCCAAATGGCAGCAGCCGATTGACGGCGAAACGGCTCAACGCAGCACCGTGACGGGGCAAATCGAGCTGTCTCAGCGTCTGATGGCCGAATTGAAGGCCGGGTTGCCGCAAAGCTTCCTCAGCGGGTCCGGCACGGCTGATTTTACGTTGGGCATCGGTGCAGGCGCGCCGCCGCAACTGTCCGCCTCATCAGATCTGGTGGGCGTCACACTGGCTATCCCCGAGCTGGGATGGCGCAAGCCCGCGTCGACCAGCGGCACGCTTACTGCTGATGTAACACTGGGCCATGGGTTGAAGGTTGATGCCCTGAACCTTCAAGCGGCGGGGTTGCGGACCGCAGCGTCGATCACCTTTCGGGACGGGGATTTTGACCGAGTTTCCTTCAGTTCCTTCGATCTGGAAAACTGGCTGGCTGTACCGGCCGAGCTGATCGGGCGGGGCAATGCCGCACCTGACATTCGCGTTCTCGGCGGGGCGCTGAACCTGGGCCGCGCCACATTCGGCGGGTCTGAGGGTGGCGGTGGCGGGTCGGGCGCTGGCCCGAATCTCGACGTGACGCTCGACCGTCTGCAAGTCACCGAGAGCGTGGCTCTGACCGGCTTTAAAGGCGCGTTTCAAACGACCGGAGGGGTCAACGGTACATTCAACGCCCGCGTCAACGGAGGGGCTGCGGTGCAAGGCCGCCTCACGCCACGAGGCGTGCGCAGTGCAGTATCGTTGACCTCGATTGATGCGGGCGCTGTCTTGCGTTCTACAGGTTTGATGACACAGGCACGGGGCGGAACGCTGGACGTCCAGCTAGAGCCTGTCGCGACGGTTGGCAACTATGACGTGATCCTGAAAATTGCCAGCACCCGTATTCATGATGCGCCCGCAATGGCGGCGTTGCTGAATGCAATCAGTCTGGTCGGGCTGTTGGACGAAATGGCCGGGCAAGGCATCTTTTTCGCTTCAATCGACAGCCGAATGCGGATCACTCCGACCGAGGTTAAAATTCTGAGCGGCAGTGCGGTCGGACCGTCCATGGGCCTGTCTTTTGATGGAACGGTGGATACGGTTTCCGGAACGCTGGACCTGCGGGGGGCCATTTCTCCGATCTATCTTTTGAATGCGGTGGGCAGCGTCTTCACCAAGAAGGGCGAAGGGGTCATCGGGTTCAACTACAGGCTTACGGGGCCGTTGACGGATCCCAAGGTCTCAGTCAACCCTCTCTCGGGCCTCGCGCCGCTGTTCTTGCGCAACCTGCTGCGCCCGGCGGCCCCGACGGTTTCGGACGGGCCCAATGCTCGACCGCGCAAGCCGGACGAACCCAACCGGACGTACGGTACGCCGAACTACGACCGCTAGAGGATATGGCCGAATCTCTTGCGGCCTTGTATGGCGCGGCCATGAAACTCAGCGATTTTGATTTCCACCTGCCCGAAGACCTGATTGCGACTCGCCCCGCCAACCCGCGCTCGTCCGCGCGTTTGTTGGTGGCCGAGCGCCAGGCGATCTCGGACAGCCATGTGTTCGATCTGCCCAACTGGCTGCGCCCCGGCGATCGGCTTGTGTTGAACGATACGCGCGTGATCCCGGCAAGGCTCAGCGGGCGGCGGCATCGCGACAGCGCGCAGGGGCCGGTTTCCGCCGCGATCGAGGCGACGTTGCTAGAGCCTCAGGCGAATGGAACCTGGACTGCGCTGATCAAGCCGCTGAAAAAGGTCAAACCGGGCGAAGAGATCGCATTCTCGGACGATCTCAGTGCGACGCTGGACCGGGTAGAGGACGGGCAGGCCTATCTGCAGTTCAACCTCAGTGGTGAGGATTTTGACGCCGCCCTTGAACAGGCCGGTGCGATGCCTTTGCCACCCTACATCGCCGCCAAACGTCCAGCGGACGAGCAGGACAAGACGGATTACCAAA
This sequence comes from Ruegeria profundi, assembly GCF_049800715.1. Lineage (GTDB taxonomy): Bacteria > Pseudomonadota > Alphaproteobacteria > Rhodobacterales > Rhodobacteraceae > Ruegeria > Ruegeria profundi_A. Next base: position 489,918 of record NZ_JBNAFO010000001.1, on the reverse strand, counting down.
CCATCTGGGCGCGCAACTCGGGCGCTGTGGCCGCACCAACCGCGTCTCTGCATTTCGATGACGCGTTGATGGAAGCGCTGGCCGAGCGCGACGTGGACTTCAGTCACGTGACCCTGCATGTGGGCGCGGGCACGTTTCTGCCGGTAAAGGTGGAGGACGTGACAACCCACAAGATGCATGCCGAGTGGGGCCGGGTCAGCCAGCGGGCCGCTGATGAGATCAGCGCAACCAAGGCGGCAGGGGGCCGGGTGATCCCGGTCGGCACCACCGCACTGCGCCTGATCGAAAGTGCTGCGCGCAGCGGTCAGATCGCGCCTTGGGAAGGGGAAACCGACATCTTCATCTATCCGGGCTTTCAGTTCCACGTGACGGATGCGCTGATGACCAATTTCCACCTGCCCAAATCGACCCTGCTGATGCTGGTTTCGGCCCTGATGGGGCAAGAGCGTATGCGTTCCGTCTATGCCCATGCGATTGAACAGAAATATCGCTTTTTTTCGTATGGGGATTCATCCCTTCTGATCCCCTAAAACCTTCAGCCGCGACACTGTCAGACAGGGAATGTCGTAGACAGGCGCGATCTGCATTTGTTTTGATCACATAACGACTCGCAAATCAGCTTGGCACATCCCGGAGGCCCAAATGATTCAGGTTCTGTCCACCGCTTGGGCGCTTCTTCTTGGCATGGGTTTGCTGATGGTCGGCAACGGCCTGCAAGGCACGATTCTGGGTGTTCGCGGTGAAATCGAAGGCTTCTCGACCCTCGAGATGTCCTTTGTGATGTCGGCCTATTTCATGGGATTTCTGGGCGGATCGCGCCTCGCACCCGAGATGATCCGCAGGGTTGGCCATGTGCGTGTCTTCGCGGCCCTGGCCTCGTTCATCTCCGCGGTCATGATCATGTATCCGATGCTGACCGACCCGATCGCGTGGTTCCTGGGGCGTGCCGTGATCGGCTTCTGTTTCTCCGGCGTGTACGTGACCGCTGAAAGCTGGCTCAACAACGCGGCCAGTAATGAGAACCGGGGGCAGGCACTGTCGCTTTATATGATTGTGCAGATGCTGGGGGTCATTTCGGCTCAGGGATTGGTCTTGCTGGGCGATCCCGCTGGATATGAGACGTTTGTGATCGCGTCGATCCTCGTTTCCGTCTCGTTCGCACCGATCCTTTTGTCGATTTCTCCAACCCCCGCATTCGACACCACCAAGCCCATGACCCTGCGCGAGCTGATGGGCAAATCCCCGTTGGGCTGTGTCGGTATGTTCCTGCTGGGCGGCGTGTTCTCGGCGCAGTTCGGCATGGCAGCGGTCTATGGCGCACGCGCCGCGCTGAGCTTGGTCGAGATTTCGACCTTCGTAGCTGCCTTTTACATCGGCGCTATCGTGCTGCAATACCCGCTGGGTTGGTTCTCGGACCGGATGGATCGGCGTTTCCTGATTCTGCTTGCGGCAGCCATAGGCGGTGCCAGTGCCGTAGCTGGCATGCTATTCGGCGTGAATTTCCCGATCCTTCTGGTTACCGCTTTCTTTATTGGCGGTATGTCAAACCCGCTCTATTCCCTGCTAATCGCCCATACGAACGATTTTCTGGATCGCGAGGATATGGCCGCTGCATCTGGTGGTTTGCTTTTCATCAACGGCTTGGGCGCGATTGCTGGCCCGCTGATTACGGGTTGGTTGATGGGGGACGGGATCTTTGGACCTCCGGGCTTTTTCCTGTTCATCGCGGCGTTGCTATTCGCGATGGCCGGCTACGCAATGTATCGCATGACGCAGCGCGCGGCGATCCCTGTAGACGAAACCGGCACCATGTCGCCTCTGTACCCGTCCGCATCCCCTGTTGCGCTTGAGGTGGCCCAGGAAGTGGCCATCGAAGCCGCCGAGGCCGAGGACGACGCACAAGATGTTTCCGCTAACGCCTAAATATGTCCGAAATGTAGTAATATTTTACTGTTACAAATCTGTAAAACAGCCTTAAATGACCTTACGTCCCTGGGGAGGGCAACACACGGAGTTAAGGGCAATGGTTGGTCCTGAAGACGTATTGAGTTTTTGGTTGGATGAGGTCGGCCCCAAGGGGTGGTACATGCAGGACGACGCGCTGGATCGGCAGATCCGCGACCGTTTCCTGACCACTTGGGAATCCGCGACCGAGGGCAAGTTTTCGCTCTGGCTGACATATCCCAGCGGGTCGCTGGCCTATATCATCCTCACAGACCAATTTCCGCGCAACATGTTCCGGGGTGAGGCACGGGCCTTTTCGTCGGATCGGGCGGCTCTGGCCGCTGCGAAATGCGCTGTGGATAAAGGTTGGGATCTTAAAATCGACGAACCCGCGCGGCAGTTCTTTTATCTGCCGATGATGCATTCCGAGAACCTGTGTGATCAGGAACGCTGCGTGCGTCTGATGTGCCAGAACCTCAATAGCGAGGATTCCAGCAACCTGCTGCACGCGCGCGCGCATCGTGAGGTGATCCGGAAATTCGGACGCTTTCCCTATCGGAATGAAGCCCTTTCACGCACCCCAACCGCGCATGAGACCGCCTATGTCGACATGGGCGGCTATGGCGCCACTGTGCGTGAGTTGCAAGCTGCCGGTTAACTTTCGGGCCCGCATCCACGGATAGCAATGATCCGGTCGGCTACCACGTCGGCCGAGGTCTCAATTGCATGGTCAATCAATTGGTCAGGTGACTCAGCCAACTCTGCAAACCGGGTCTGAACGGTCTGCAGCTTGGTTTCTATCGTTTCCAGCTTGTCCAGCGTATTGGACATTCGCAGAGAAACGACGGTGTTGCTCACCAGACCGTCCTCTTGAATGCGGGACAAATCACTGCGCAGTCCGGACAGCTGCTCGCGAATACCCTGCGCCTCGTCCCGCAACGGGGCGACAACTTGCAGCTTTTCCGACAGCCCCGAGGTGACGTCCTCCACCGTCGAAGCCAGTTTCCAGCCCAAAAACAGGCAAAGCGCCACTAGGATCAGCGTTGCATTCAGAAGTGCAAGGAGAAGGTCTTTGAGGGTCTTGGCCATGATAAGTCTTTCGAATGCTTTGTGAATATAAGACGGGTGGAGGCCCCGACTGTTCTTTTCTAGCCTTTGAAAAAGCTTGGGTATAGGCTGAAAACTGCACGTATCGACCATTACATACCGGCGTCGCTTTTGTCGCGGTATGTCTATATTGATGCGCTGTGAAAAATAGTTTAATGCTAAACTAAATTTCAAACCGACCTGGGCCGAGAGGGACACATGGCTGAAAAATCTTTTGATCTGATCGTAATCGGTGCTGGTCCGGGCGGCTATGTGGCCGCAATCCGCGCGGCGCAGCTGGGCCTCAAGACCGTCGTGGTCGAGCGAGAGCATCTGGGCGGCATCTGCCTGAACTGGGGCTGCATTCCAACCAAGGCAATGCTGCGCTCGTCAGAGGTTTTCCATCTGATGGAGCGCGCGAAGGACTTTGGTCTGACGGCGGACAAGTTCGGCTATGATCTGGACGCGGTGGTCAAACGCTCACGTGGCGTTGCTGGCCAATTGTCGGGAGGGATCGGCCATTTGCTGAAGAAGAACAAAGTCAGTGTCGTGATGGGCGAGGCGACGATTACCGCAAAGGGCAAAGTTTCGGTGAAAACCGAGAAGGGCACCGAAGAGCTGACCGCCAAGAACATCGTCCTCGCCACTGGTGCACGCGCACGTGAGCTTCCAGGGCTGGAAGCGGATGGCGATCTGGTATGGACCTATAAACACGCACTGCAGCCGCCGCGGATGCCGAAGAAACTGCTCGTTATTGGCTCGGGCGCCATCGGCATCGAATTTGCCAGCTTCTACAACACGCTGGGCGCGGATACGACCGTGGTTGAAGTGATGGACCGCGTGCTTCCTGTTGAAGACGCTGAAATCAGCGACTTCGCGAAGAAAGCTTTCACCAAGCAGGGCATGACCATCATGGAAAAGGCCATGGTCAAGCAGCTTGATCGCGGCAAGGGTAAGGTCACCGCGCATATCGAGGTTAAAGGCAAGGTCGAGAAGCACGAGTTCGACACGGTAATCTCGGCCGTTGGCATTGTCGGCAATGTCGAGAATCTGGGACTGGAAGCACTCGGCGTGAAAATCGACCGTACGCATGTTGTGACGGATGAGTTCTGCCGCACCGGCGTTGATGGTCTCTATGCGATTGGCGATATCGCCGGCGCGCCTTGGTTGGCTCATAAAGCCAGCCACGAAGGCGTCATGGTGGCCGACCTGATCGCAGGCAAACATGCGCATCCGGTCAAACCCGAAAGCATTGCAGGTTGCACCTACTGTCATCCGCAAGTGGCCTCGGTCGGCTATACCGAAGCCAAGGCCAAAGAGCTTGGCTACGAGATCAAGGTCGGCCGCTTCCCATTTATCGGCAATGGCAAGGCAATTGCACTAGGAGAGCCTGAGGGCATGATCAAGACGATCTTCGACGCTAAGACCGGTGAACTGCTGGGCGCGCATATGATCGGCGCGGAAGTGACCGAGTTGATTCAGGGCTACGTGGTCGGTCGTCAATTGGAGACGACGGAAGAAGACCTGATGAACACGGTCTTCCCGCATCCGACGCTATCAGAAATGATGCATGAAAGCGTTCTGGATGCGTATGATCGCGTGATCCATATGTAACGGGGTAGGGGGCGCTGCCCCCGCCGCGGCAAGCCGCAACTCCCTCGAGATATTTAGAGCCAGATGAAGCATGGGATCCGTCCTTCATCTGGCCGAAAATACCTCAGAGCGCGAGGCAGAGCCTCGCAAAAGACTCCTATGAATTCAAAGCATCCAGAATACGGGCCCAAGAGCGGATACCCTTGTGGAAACTTTTGACATCGTATTTCTCGTTCGGAGAGTGGATGGCATCGTCGTCATTGGCGTAACCCACCAGCATCGAATCCAGGCCCAGAACGGTGTCGAAATAACCAACGACCGGGATTGAGCCGCCCATTCCGGTGAACACGGCCTCGCGGCCCCATTCGTCAGACAGCGCAGCGCGGGCCGCTTCGAATTCAGGGCGATCCAGGTTCATGACCGAGGCTGGTGACCCTTCGAGGTCATTGTCCCAGACAACTTTGGCATCCGGGGACAGGTGCTCTTCTACGTGTTTGCGGATTTTGTCGCGCAAGGCGTCGGGGTCCATGTCGCCGACAAGGCGGCAGGTGATTTTGCAGTGAGCTTCCGACGGAATCACCGTTTTAGATCCGGCACCATTGTAGCCGCCCCAAAGGCCGTTGACCTCAAGTGTGGGGCGTGCCCATTGCTGTTCCAGCGTGGAATAGCCTTTTTCGCCATGCGGTTGGCTATAGCCCACCGAGTTCAGATATTCAGCTTCGTCGAAACCGCAGTTTTCCCACTGGCGCAGCTGATCTGCCGGGACTTCGTGAACGCCTTCGTAGAATCCTTCGACAGCGACCCGTCCGGTCTCATCGTCATAGAAGGAAGCCACGATTTTGGACAATTCGCGCAGCGGGTTCAGACCGGGGCCGCCGTAGTGGCCGGAATGCAGGTCGATGCGGGGGCCGATGATGGTGAACTCATCCTTCAGCATGCCGCGCAGTTGCGACGCGATGGAAGGCACTCCGCGTGACACCATTGAGGTGTCGCAAACAAGGGCCAGATCGGCCTGCAATTCGTCCTTATTCGCTTCGAGGAACGGCACCAGCGAGGGCGAGCCTGATTCCTCTTCACCTTCAAAGAAAAAGGTGATGCGGCAGGGTAGGGTGCCGTGGACAGATTTCCAGGCGCGGCAGGCCTCGACAAAGGTCATCAGCTGGCCCTTGTCGTCGGATGATCCGCGGCCACGGATGACGGGTCCATTTTCAGTGTCTTCAATCGCGGGGTCGAACGGATCGCGGTTCCACAGGTTCAGAGGGTCGACGGGTTGCACATCATAATGCCCGTAGAACAGCACATGCGGGCCTTCGCTGCCCTCACCCACATGACCCACGACCATAGGGTGACCTGGTGTTTCGCGCTTTTCTGCTGCAATACCAATGCTCTGCAGGTCCGAGACTAGCCAGTCGGCGGCCTTGTCGACTTCCGCTTTGTAGGCGGGATCGGTTGAGATCGATTGGATGCGCAACAGCTCCATCAGGCGGTCGATCGAGGTTTGCAGATCAGAGTCGATCCGGCTCAGCACGGCGTCTAGCGACATAACAGGGCTCCTGCTTGGGAATGATTTGCGCGAACCCTATCAGCGTTGGCGCTGCCGTCCAGAGCAGAGTGCGCAGTACCGCCCCGTAGCGGGTGGCCGAAGTTAAGCTTCTGTACCTGCGTCGTTTCCCCGCGTCATTTAGACGTAAGTTTACTTGCTGCGCGGCTACGAAGCTTATATTTGATGCAAATCAAAGTTGGGTTCTAACGAGCGGCTTTAATAAGGTCGAACGTGCGAACACAAAGCTGCTTTAGGGGCGATGCCCTTTCGGGTGGCGGAATACAGGCTTTGGGTGAGGGGTTTGCCCGAGGCGATCAAGGAGGGTCCGTTGGACTATACTGCTCAGCTCGATTCAGCGATTGCCAGGCTGCATGACGAAGGACGTTACCGGACCTTTATCGATATCGAACGCCGCAACGGGCACTTCCCGCATGCCGTTCGGACCCGTCCCGATGGAACGCAACAGAACATTACTGTGTGGTGCGGCAATGACTATCTTGGCATGGGCCAGCACCCGGTTGTCCTGAACGCAATGCACGAAGCCGTCGATGCGGCCGGCGCCGGGTCGGGCGGGACGCGCAACATTTCGGGCACGACTGTATATCACAAGCGCCTTGAGGCTGAGTTGGCCGATCTGCACGGCAAAGAGTCCGCCCTGCTGTTCACCAGCGCTTACATCGCCAATGACGCGACGCTTTCGACCTTGCCGAAACTGTTCCCCGGTCTGATCATTTATTCGGACGCGCTGAACCATGCCTCGATGATCGAGGGCGTGCGGCGCAATGGCGGCGCCAAGCGCATCTTCCGCCACAATGACGTCGCCCACCTGCGTGAGCTGCTCGAAGCAGACGACCCCAAAGCCCCCAAGCTGATCGCATTTGAGTCGGTTTACTCCATGGATGGCGATTTTGGCCCGATCGAAGAGATTTGCGATCTGGCAGATGAATTCGGTGCGCTTACCTATATCGACGAGGTCCACGCGGTTGGCATGTACGGCCCGCGCGGTGGTGGTGTGACCGAGCGTGACCGTCTGGCGCATCGCATCGACATCATCAATGGCACTCTGGCCAAAGCCTATGGCGTTATGGGGGGCTATATCGCCGCCAGCGAAAAGATGTGCGACGCCGTGCGTTCCTACGCGCCGGGGTTCATCTTTACCACCTCTCTGCCGCCCGCTGTTGCGGCTGGTGCGGCGGCCTCGGTCGCGCATCTGAAAGTGACACCGGAACTGCGCGAGCAGCATCAGACACAGGCCAAAATCCTGAAACTGCGTCTGAAAGGCTTGGGCCTGCCGCTGATCGACCATGGCAGCCACATCGTGCCTGTTATCGTCGGTAACCCAGTCCATACCAAAATCCTGAGCGACCGGTTGCTGGACGATCACGGTATCTATGTGCAGCCGATCAATTTCCCGACGGTTCCACGTGGTACAGAGCGCCTGCGCTTCACCCCATCTCCGGTCCATGGACCAGGTGAGATGAACCGTCTGGTTCAGGCGATGGACGAACTTTGGTCACATTGTGCGCTAAATCGCGCCGAACTTGCCGGTTAACCTCACGCTAAAGTGTGCAACGTGTTTGCCGCGTGTTAAGCTTACGCTAACAAAATAAGTGGACGAATCGTTATGGGGACGATTCGCCATTAGCGTGAAACACGCGACGGGCAAAATGGGGCGGCAGGAATGATTGGGCGCAGATCACAGCGCGATTCCGAAGAAGGTTTAGAAGTCAGACCGAAGGGGTTTGACGACTACGAAGTACGGCTTGGTGATCAGATGCGCGGCGAACGCGCCACCATGGGCAAATCCCTTCTGGATGTTCAGCGCGAGCTGCGGATCAAAGCCAACTACATCGCTGCCATTGAAAACGCCGATCCTGATGCATTCGATACACCCGGCTTCATCGCCGGGTATGTGCGTTCTTACGCCCGGTATCTAGGCATGAACCCGGATGAGACCTTTGCCGCTTTCTGCAAGGAGAGCGGCTTTGAGGTCGCGCATGGCATGTCCGCCGAAGCATCCGTTGTTCGCAAACCGACCGGAGATCTTCCGGCCCGTGGCCCGATGGGGCGGGATCCGTTTGTGTCTCCGAACACCCCGTATATCCCTGGCAAAGAATCCTTCGTCAGTCAGGTTGAACCACGCGCGATTGGCTCGTCACTGGTCTTGCTGGCCGTCATTGGCGGTATTGGCTATGGCGGCTGGGCCGTGTTGAACAAGATCCAGCAGGTGCAGGTCAGCCCGGTTGAGCAAGCCCCCGTGGTTCTGTCGGATCTCGACCCCCTTGATGCGGCGCGTAGCACTGAGACCGTCGAGACCGCTTCGACCGAAGCGCTGGATCGCCTCTATCGCCCGCAAGCGCTGGATGTTCCGGTGATGGTCGCGCGGGATGCTCCAATTTCCACGCTTGACCCGCGGACCGTTGGCACATTCCGCCCGCCGGAACTGCCCGAGGTTCAGGTGGCCGAATTGCACACAGTTGAACGCCCAGCCCTGCCGCAGGTGGTCGAGCAGTTGGATACGACGTTGAAGATTGTTGCCGTGAACCCTGCTTGGATGCGTGTCACCGCCGGCGATGGCAGCGTGATCTTCGAAGGTACGCTCGGCACGGTAGAACAGGGCAGCGTGTTCGAAGTGCCCCTGACCGAAGAACCTCCGCTGTTGAGGGCGGGGGCATCGGGTTCTGTGTTCTTTTCGATGAATGGTGAACATTTCGGACCGGTCGGTGCGCCGGGTACAGTGGCGAAAGGCGTCGTCCTATCCAAGGACGCAGTGGCTGAGACTTATGCCGTCGCCGATCTTGAGGCTGAACAGAACAGTGCCCTCAAGCAATTAGTAGCCGAGCTTCAGACGCAAGCAGCGGGCGATCCTGCCGAATAGTCTAGCCATTGCTCAACTACGGTTGCCGAACTATCTATGAGGCAACCTAGGCAGATGCGGACCTCTCTTCATGTCGCTCAACCACGTACGTCCATGGCGCGATATCTACCGCCGCAAATCCCGTCAGATCATGGTCGGCAACGTGCCGGTCGGAGGCGATGCTCCGATCGCTGTACAGACTATGACCAACACCCTGACCACTGATGTGGCAGCAACGGTCGCGCAGGTTCAGGCGGCGGCTGAGGCCGGGGCCGATATCGTGCGGGTCTCTGTCCCGGATGAGGACTCGGCCAAGGCGCTGAAAGAGATTGTGCGCGAAAGCCCGGTTCCCATCGTGGCCGACATTCACTTTCATTATCGCCGTGGCATCGAAGCGGCCGAGGCTGGCGCGGCTTGTCTGCGGATCAATCCGGGCAATATCGGCAACGAACAACGCGTGAAAGAGGTCATCAAGGCCGCAAGGGACCACAACTGCTCGATCCGGATCGGAGTGAATGCAGGCTCGTTAGAGCGGCACCTGCTTGAGAAATATGGCGAACCCTGTCCCGAAGCGATGGTCGAGAGCGGGTTGGAACATATCCGCATTCTGCAGGACAATGATTTCCACGAATTCAAGATCAGCGTGAAGGCCAGCGATGTGTTCCTGTCGGCTGCAGCCTATCAGGGCATTGCTGAGGCCACGGATGCCCCCATACACCTTGGCATCACCGAGGCCGGAGGGTTGGTCAGCGGCACAATCAAATCCGCCATCGGGCTGGGTAACCTGCTGTGGATGGGGATCGGAGATACGATCCGCGTCAGCCTGTCCGCCGACCCGGTCGAAGAGGTCAAGGTTGGTTTTGAAATCCTGAAATCCCTGGGCCTGCGCCACCGCGGGGTCAACATCATCTCATGCCCCTCCTGCGCGCGTCAGGGATTCGACGTGATCAAAACCGTCGAGGCGCTGGAGCACCGCCTGGAACACATCAAAACGCCGATGTCCCTGTCGATTATCGGTTGCGTGGTCAACGGACCGGGCGAGGCGCTGATGACCGATGTTGGCTTCACGGGCGGCGGAGCAGGGTCGGGCATGGTCTATCTGGCGGGTAAAGCCAGCCATAAGATGTCGAACGATCAGATGATCGATCATATCGTGGAAGAGGTCGAGAAAAAGGCCTCTGAACTGGATGCGGCGGAGTAGCGTCAGCAGAATACAAACGTGACGCGCTGAGTTCGATTTCGACGCTTTGAGGACTTAACAGGCGTAAATCAAATGAGTGACTTTACTCAATTTGGCAATTTTGACAGGATGCTACGCTAAACGAATGGCGACAGTACTGATTTAAGAAGGGACAGCAAGTGAAACTTGGTGAGTTGACAAATGTCTTTTTTAGTTCGGTACTTTTGACGACAGTGTTTTTCAATGTTCCAGTTGATGCCATAGCACGTGATGTAGGTGATCGAGGAGCGGAGAGAGCGCAAGATCGCGTGGATAGCAGAGGCGATCGCGTCGACGGGGACCGGATCGACGGCGAAGTGCGCGATGCTGTGAAAGATGCAGGCGAGAAGGTCGGCGACGAAGTCCGTGACGAATTGGAAGACGAAGCTGACGAAGTTCGTGATGAGTTGGAGGACGAGGCCGACGACGCTCGTGCTGATTTGGAAGAGGAAATTGATGAGGCTTGTAAGGAGTTGAAGGCGGAAACCGACAAAGAGTGCGATTAGTCTGTTTAAGTGTCTAATTCACTCCTCGCGCAAATGCATTCATCAAATAGGTCGGCTTCGTTGCAACGAAGTCTTTTGTCAATTGGCTACTCTACAACGACAGATCACCGACCGCTTTGGACTCAAAGCCGAATTTTGCGGCAGTAATGCTTTGAAATCTTTTGTGTTTCCCTAGGCGTCGCGCCCGTACATATGGGGCGGCAGGGCCGCCCCAAAGACTTACCCTTGTTCAGCTCGCACGCCGTCTGCGATCTGCTGCATCTGATCTGCAGGTAGGAAGCCGCGCAGCATTTCGGTGCCCAAAACGAAGGACGGCGTGCCGGTGATCTGCATGCGTTGTGCCAGCTCTCGGGTGCGGGTGATCTCTTCGGTGACCTGGTTGCTGTCCATCGCGGCGATGATCGCGTCGCTGTCCAGTCCGAGCCCGTCCGAGATGCGGCGCAGGGTCACTTCGCTGGGTTCTCCGCTGAATTCCATAAGGGCGTCGTGGACCTGCTTATAGGCGTCATCCCCGGCGACATGTTTGGTCGCCACGGCAAAACGCGATGACAGAACCGAGGCATCGCCCAAAATCGGGAACTCTTTGATCACAAGACGGATATTGCCGTCTTCGGCCAACAGGCTAGCCACCTCAGGCACGGCACGGCGGCAATAGCCGCAGCGGTAGTCCATGAACTCAACCAAGGTGATGTCGCCATCCGGGTTGCCACCCACCCAGCTATAGCCGTCATTGAACAGCTCATCCGCGTTCGAGGCGACCAGATCGCGATCTGCCTGTTCCTGAGTCGCAGCGTTGCGCTCCTCTAGGATTGTGATCGCTTCGATGATCACTTCTGGGTTTTCCAGCAGATACTCGCGCACCTGCGCTCCGAACTCGGCCTTTTCGGCATCGCTGAGCGCGTTCAGGTCCAGCGCCTGCGCCGAAGTCGATATCAGGGAAAGCCCCAAAAGGGCGGTGGCTGCATGTTTTAGGATCATTTGCTTTTCCTTTTCGCTTTCTCTGCGCGTTTCGAGGCAATCAACACATCTTGTGCCCTTTGCCAACCCGGTGAGCCTTCGGGAAGTTGCCCGATGGCCCGTCTTGCGTGAATGCCTGCATCGGCCAGTCGGCCCTGCAATGCGTATCGTTCTGCGGTGACGGTCGAGGCCATCCCGTTGTTGCCGACCTTGTAATAGGCCACTCCCAAATCTCGCATCAGCCGCGCGTTGCGGTAGTCGCGGGCGCGGGCTTTCTCAAGCGCTTCCAACGCCGTGTCGGTCTGGCCTTGTAGCAGCAGCGCTCGTCCGTACCCGGCAAGGATCAACGCATCGTGCGGCGCCATTTCAACCGCTTGGGCATATGCATTAACAGCCTCGGATAATTGCCTGTTTTCCAGAAGAATTTGTCCTTTCAGTTCGTAGTAGAAGGGGTCCTCGGGCCGAATTTTCAAGGCTTCATCTATCGCTGCGCGCGCACGGGCCAGATCGCGGTTCTGGTGATGGGCCGACGCCTCGCGCATCATTCGGATGTCGTGGGCCGTTTCCTCTTTCGCGCGGCGCATTGTCCAACTCGGAGAGCGCAAAAAGGCCGAGAGCTTACCCTTGACCCGCGCAAACCAGTAATCGGCGCTTTCATTGGGTTGGGTTCGATCGCCGAATTCGTCCAGAAACGCCTCAGCCGCGCGCAGACGATCCCGGCTGGTGGGGTGAGAGCGCATGTAGAGGTCCTGATTGGCCGTGCTCAGCAATTCCTGACCTGCGAATTTGCGGTGGATTGCGACCATTCCCTTGGGTGAGATTCCGGCCCACCTTAGATAGCTGGCTGCGCTGCGATCGGCTGAGGCTTCCTCGGCCCGCGTGTGCCCCAGAAAGCCACGAATGGCAGCGCCTTGCGTGCCAACTGCAAGTCCTGCAGCGGCTTCCCGAGCGCCCGCGGCGGCAGTGATAAGGGCAAGCGCTGTGCCAAGGTTTGCCTTGCTCTGTGCGTCCTGCAGGTTTTGGTGACGGCGGGCCAGATGACCGTTGGCGATATGGGCGGCCTCGTGGGCGATGACGGCTTGCAGCATTTCGGGGCTGTCGACTGACAGGATCAGGCCGTAGTTCAGGTAGATCGCGTTGTAGTCGATCACGAAGGCGTTGAAGGTGTTGTCGTTGACCACCAGAATACGCACCTGATTGGTGCTTAGCCCGGCGGCACGCAGCACCGGAAAGGCCAGTTCGCGCAGGCCGAACTCGATATCGGGGTCGCGGATCAGGCTTTGGGCGTGGCTCTGCGCTGCCGCCGTCAGCCAGATGACAGCCGCAAGTATCAGGGCTGGGATTGACGCCAGCCGGGATACGCGTTCAAAAGCCATGGCTGCAACATGGGAGATGGGCATGAGAAACTCAACCCGGTCCGGGGTCGATCCGTTTATTGTGATGGACGTGATGGAGGCCGCACGCAAAGCCGAAGAGGCCGGACGCCACATCGTTCATATGGAGGTCGGCCAGCCCGGAACCGGCGCCCCGAAAGGCGCGACTGCGGCATTGGCCAAAGCAATGGAACAAGGCTCATTGGGTTATACCGTCGCGCTTGGACTGCCCGCTCTGCGCAAGCGTATCGCACAGATGTATGGCGAGTGGTACAATGTCGATCTGAACCCCGAAAGGGTGGTGGTGACGCCGGGGTCTTCCGGCGGGTTCTTGCTTGCCTTTACCGCGCTGTTCGACAGCGGGGATCGCGTGGGGATCGGTGCGCCGGGCTATCCGTCCTACCGTCAGATCCTCAAGGCGCTTGGATTGGTGCCCGTCGATCTGCCGACTTTGCCCGAGAATCGGCTGCAACCGGTGCCTTCAGATTTCGCCGGGCTTGATCTTCAGGGCCTGATGGTCGCGTCACCCGCCAATCCAACCGGCACCATGTTGGATCGCGCGTCGATGGGCGCGTTGATCGACGCCGCGCAGGCTCAGAGTGCCTCTTTCATCAGTGACGAAATCTACCACGGGTTGGAATATGAGGCCAAAGCCGTCACTGCGTTGGAGCTGACGGATGAGTGCTATGTGATCAATTCCTTCTCGAAGTATTTCTCGATGACAGGTTGGCGTGTTGGTTGGATGGTAGTTCCCGAGGATCAGGTCCGCGTGGTCGAGCGGATCGCTCAGAACATGTTCATCTGCGCCCCCCATGCCAGCCAGGTAGCCGCCTTGGCCGCGATGGATTGCGACGAAGAGCTGCAGGCCAATCTCGATGTTTACCGCCGCAACCGTGAGCTGATGCTCGAAGGGCTGCCAAAAGCCGGTTTCACGAATATCGCGCCACCTGACGGGGCGTTTTACGTCTATGCCGATGTCTCTGACCTGACCGACGACAGTCGCGCCTTTGCCGCCGAGATTCTAGAACAGGCCGGAGTCGCCGTCACGCCCGGTTTGGATTTCGATCCCGAGCGCGGACATACGACCCTGCGATTCTCCTACGCAAGGGCCACTGCCGATATTCAGGACGGGTTAGAGCGTCTGCGCAGCTTCATGGCCGAACGCGGCGCGTTGCAGCCGGTGTAAAGCGTTCACAAGAGGGGGCGGATGCGCTAGGGTCACGCTCAAACGATCTCGGGAAAACTTGAGGCCATGAGCAGGACTTTCTATTGCATCGCGCTGATCTGGGCGCTGTCCAATGCCGCATTGGCGCAGGACTTCACTGCGTTGGCGCGCGTGCAGCCGGACCAAAGCCGCATCATCGATTCTGGTCGCATGGCGGTTCAGGTCGATCTTGGCGTTAGTCAGGGTGTGCCTTACCGTATCTTCACGCTGCGCGATCCCTACCGCATGGTTCTCGACTTTCAGGAGGTCGACTGGACCGGCCTAAACGCCGACGACTTCCTACAAACCGATCGGATCAGTGGCGTGCAGTTCGGGGCCTATGTCCCCGGCTGGTCCCGTATGGTGCTGGAACTGGGCGCGCCTATGGCGGTGGACACGGCCGAGTTGCGTTTGGATGAGGCCTCGGGCGCGGCGCTGTTGACCCTTCAATTGGTCGGTACCGATTTTGACACGTTCAACGCGTCCGCTGGCGTGCCGCAGAACCACGGCTGGGATCTTCCAGAACCCGCCGTCACCACATCCGAGGTCCCGCGCAATGTGGCGCAGGTCATGCGGGTGATGCTGGACCCCGGCCATGGCGGTATCGACCCGGGCGCCGAATTCGGTGGCATTGACGAGAAAACCATGATGCTGACCTTCGCGCGTGAACTACGTGAATTACTATTAAGGTCAGGTGGTTACGAGGTGGTGCTGACGCGGGTCGAGGATCAGTTCGTCTCACTAGAGCGTCGTATCGCTCTGGCACACAGGGCGGGTGCAGATGTGTTTATCTCGCTGCATGCCGATTCCCTCTCCGACGGGCAGGCCCACGGCGCGGCGGTCTATACCTTGTCCGAGGATGCCTCGGACGTGGCCAGCGTCAAACTGGCCGAGCGCCATGATCGGGGCGATATTTTGTCTGGGGTCGATCTGAACGGGGCAGATGATCAGGTCACCGATGTGCTGCTGGATATGGCGCGGCAGGAGACCAAACCCCGCACCACATCACTTGCTGGCGCGATTGCCAATGGCATGGCGCAACAGGGCGGGCCGATGAATCGTAAACCCCTGCGCACCGCATCGTTTTCGGTGCTGAAGGCGGCAGACATACCGTCCGTTCTGGTCGAAATTGGGTTTCTTTCCAGCCCCAGAGACTTGAAAAACATCAAAGATCCCGAATGGCGCGCCAAAATGGCGCTGGGGATTTATCAGGGGCTCGAGGACTGGCGGCAGCAAGATGTGATCAGGCGGTCCCTGATTGGACAGTGACCTGACGACGCAAAACGGCTAGAATGCGCTTGTGGTTTTGACCCTCGGGCTTGGCATCCCTATATAGGCGGCAGCGCGAAAAAAAGGCAGTGACGTGATCCGGTTCATTCTATCGATTTTCGGGGCAGTTTTCAGCCTCGTGACTTTGGGTATCTTCATGGTTGCGCTGGTTATCGGCGCGGTCTTTTGGATGTATGGTCGCGACCTGCCCAGCCACGAGTCGCTTGCACAGTACAAGCCTCCCACGATCAGCCGGATCTATTCCGGCGAAGGTCAGCTGATTGACGAATTTGCCCAGGAACGCCGTCTGTTCACCCCGTCCGAGGAAATCCCCGATCTGGTGAAACAGGCCTTCATCTCGGCGGAAGACAAGAATTTCTATACCCACCAGGGCTATGACCCGCGCGGCATCATCGCCGCGGGTGTCGAGGCAGTGCGCACCAAGGGTGAAACCGTACGTGGTGCCTCGACCATCACGCAGCAGGTGATGAAGAACTTCCTGCTGTCAGGCGACCGTCGGGCCGAGCGCAAGATCAAGGAAATCATCCTTGCCACCCGGCTTGAGGACACGCTCGACAAGGAACAGATCCTAGAGCTTTACATGAACGAGATCTTTCTGGGTCAGAACTCATATGGTGTGACCGCTGCGGCGCAGACTTATTTCAACAAGACCCTGCAGGAACTGGTCCCGCATGAGGCCGCGATGCTGGCCGCGATGCCCAAGGCACCGTCGGACTATCACCCGGTCCGTCAAAAGGAACGCCTGCTGGCCCGCCGCAACTATGTTCTGCGCGAGATGAACCAGAACGGTTATATTGATCAGGCGACTTACGAGGCTGAGGTCGAGATGCCACTGCGTTCGGTCCAGAACGGGGATTTCGAAAGCTTCCGGACTGCATTGCCGCCGCGCGATTACTTCACTGATGAAATCCGCCGTCAGCTGAGCGAAGACTTCGGCGAGGGCGAGTTCTTTACCGGCGGTTTCACCGTACGCGCTTCGGTCGACGAAGAGATGCAGGTCGAGGCCGCGCGTGCGCTGCGTGAGGCATTGCAGAAATACGACCTGTCACGCGGTAGATGGCGTGGCACGGGCGAGGTGATCGCCGAAGAACAGTTGGCGGATGAAGCCCAATGGCGCGATGCGCTGGCGCAGATGGAGATCCCCCGTGACGTCGTCCTGCCGACCCAGTGGTACCCGGCCGTTGTGCTGGATGTGGCTGAGCAACAATTGACCGTCGGAATCGAGGATGGCCCCGCCGATGGCACCATTCCTCGCTCTGACATCAAGTGGATGCAGGGCAACTTCTTCGACAATTTCAAACGTGGCGACGTGATCCTTGTCATGGCCGGGGAAGAGGGCCAATGGTCCGCCCGTCAGGTGCCCGAAGTGCAGGGTGGCTTTGTCGCGATGGACGTGAACTCGGGCCGTGTTCTGGCGATGCAGGGCGGGTTCTCGTATCAAGATACCGTGTTCAACCGCGCCACGCAGGCGCAGCGCCAGCCGGGGTCTTCATTCAAGCCGTTCGTTTACGCCGCCGCGCTCGACAGTGGCTATAGCCCGGCGACGATCGTTGTGGACGCGCCGATTGAGGTGAATACACCGCAGGGCCTGTGGCGCCCCAAGAACTCGTCGAACAAGTTCTACGGCCCGACACCGCTGCGCACCGGGATCGAACAGTCGCGGAACCTGATGACCATCCGTCTGGCGCAAGAGGTCACGATGCCCGTCGTTGCGGGTTATGCGGAACGGTTTGGTGTCTATGAACGGATGGGTGCGTTCTTGGCCAACTCGCTCGGGTCCGAAGAAACCACACTGTATAAAATGGTTGCGGCCTACGCGATGTTCGCAAATGGCGGTGAGCGGGTCGAACCTACTCTGGTCGATCGGATTCAGGACCGCTTTGGCAAGACAATCTATCGCCATGACGATCGCCAGTGCCTCGATTGCAACTCGACCTGGTTGGAGCCAAACGAGTCGCCGACCATCGAGACCAACCGCTCGCAGGTCATGGATGCGATTACCGCCTATCAGCTGACCTCGATGATGAAGGGTGTTGTGGATCGCGGGACAGCGTCGCGCTATGTCAACCTGCCGGTGCCGACGGCGGGCAAGACCGGAACGACCAACGAATCCAAGGATGCGTGGTTCATCGGCTTCACCTCGAACATCGTGGCCGGTTGCTATATCGGTTATGACCGTCCGCGTCCGATGGGCCGGGGGGCTTATGGTGGCACCATGTGCGGGCCGGTCTTCCAGAGCTTCATGGAAAAAGCCGTTGAGAAATACGGCGGTGGTCCGTTCGAGGTGCCCGAGGGCGGTCACTTCATCAAGATCGACCGTTTCAGCGGCGCGCGCCTGCCTGATGACGCATCCGGAGAATATGTCGTGGCCGAGTTCTTCCGTGATGGTGTGGATGGGTTTATCGACCGCGTTTATGACGGCGGCTTTGCCATCGGATCGGACCTTCCGCTGTTCGAAGAAGCGCAACGCGCAGGCGTTCAAGTCCAAACCTCGACCGGTAGCACCGTCACTGTTGGCCCCAAAGCTTCGCAAGGGGATTTGAGTACCGGCGGCCTTTACTGATCGCTTTGCAAAATCTCTGACGGCCAGACGTGCAATCCCGTCTGGCCCGTCTTGTGGTGGCCTTCTGCTCTTGCTATCACGCAGTCCTGTTTGACCAAGTTGGGGCAAGACCATGCGCGCCGAAACCCAGAATATCGTGGCGGAAATCGAAAAGTCGCTAGAGCTGCTGGCGCAGCGTATGGACTATGAAACCGCGCCCCATCGGCTTGAGGAATTCAATGCGCGAGTCGAGGATCCGAACCTATGGGACAGCCCCGAGAACGCACAGAAACTGATGCGCGAACGGCAGATGCTGGTCGACGCGATCGAGACCTACGAGTCCATCAAAACCGATCTCAGCGACAATATCGAGCTGATCGAGCTGGGCGAGATGGAAGAGGATGAAGAGGTTGTTCAGGACGCCGAAGCCTCGATCAAGTCTCTGAAGGACAAAGCCGCCAAGAAAGAGCTGGAGGCTCTGCTGGACGGCGAGGCTGACAGCAACGATACCTTCCTCGAGATCAACTCGGGCGCGGGTGGGACCGAGAGCTGTGACTGGGCCTCGATGCTGGCGCGGATGTATGTGCGTTGGGCGGAAAAGAAGGGCTATACGGTCGAGCTGCAATCCGAAACAGCGGGTGAAGAAGCCGGGATCAAGTCGGCGGCCTACAAGATTTCGGGTCACAATGCCTATGGCTGGCTGAAATCGGAAAGCGGCGTGCATCGTCTGGTGCGGATCTCGCCTTATGACTCGGCGGCCAAGCGGCATACCTCGTTCAGTTCGGTCTGGGTTTACCCCGTAGTCGACGACAATATCGAGATTGAGGTGAACCCAGCCGATATTCGGATTGATACCTATCGGTCCTCGGGCGCGGGTGGTCAGCACGTGAACACCACGGACTCGGCGGTGCGGATCACGCACATCCCGACCGGGATCGTAGTGACCTCATCCGAAAAGTCGCAGCACCAGAACCGCGATATCGCCATGAAGGCGCTGAAATCACGCCTTTACCAGCAAGAGCTGGAACGTCGGAACGCCGATATCAACGCGGCGCATGAGGCCAAGGGTGATGCGGGCTGGGGCAACCAGATCCGGTCTTACGTCTTGCAGCCTTATCAGATGGTGAAGGATCTGCGGACCAATCATGAGACTTCGGATACCAAAGGTGTTTTGGACGGAGATCTGGATGGGTTCATGGCGGCGACGCTGGCGTTGAACGTGGCGGGCAAAAGCCGGTCCGAGGCGCAGGGCGACTAAGTCTGGGTAGGGGGCGCTGCCCCCGCCGCGGCAAGCCGCGAGTCCCCCGAGATATTTTTAGCCAGATGAAGGGGATCCGGGTGGTGCTTAGCCATTCGGGAAAAGATGTATTTAAACAATGGGTTTTATTGGTCGGGGTGCGCGGCTAGGCTGGATTTGAACCAAACAGATCGAGGTGATTGAAACCCGGATGGATATCACTCAGCTTTCCGCAAAGGCGCTGGTCGATCAGCTGTCATCTGGTGCTGTTTCATCGGTCGAGGTGATGGCTGCGACGCTGGAGCGTATTGGGGCCGTAAATGGAGCGGTCAATGCGATTGTGGCCCTGCGCGACGCGGATGATCTGATGGCCGAGGCGGCGGCACTGGATGCGGGTCCGAAGCGGGGACCACTGCACGGGTTGCCGATTGCGGTGAAGGATCTGGTTAATGTCGCCGGGATAGTGTCATCGCAGGGATCGCCGCTGTTTCGCGATTTTGTGCCCGAACAGGACGATCTGATTGCAGCGCGGATGCGCGCGGCGGGGGCGATTTTGATTGGTAAGACGAACACGCCCGAGTTTGGGCTTGGCTCGCACACGTTCAACCCGGTCTATGGCGCGACCCGGAACCCCTATGACGGCGTGCGTACCTGTGGGGGGTCGTCTGGTGGCGCGGCGGTTGCGTTGGCGACTGGGATGGTCGCGTTGGCCGATGGCTCGGATATGATGGGAAGCCTGCGCAACCCGGCCGCATGGAACAACGTCTACGGATTTCGCCCCAGCTGGGGGCGGGTACCGTCGGAACCTATTGGGGACGAGTTTCTGCATCAGTTGTCGACCCTGGGACCGATGGCGCGCAGCCCTGAGGATTTGGGGCTATTGCTCGACGTGATCTCGGGCGCTGATCCACGGTCACCTTTGGTCGCCGATGCCAGGCGTGTGAGCCCCGTTCAAGAGGTTGATCTTCGCGGGGTTCGGATTGGTTGGTTGGGAGATTGGGGCGGTGCGTTTCCGATTGAGGACAGCGTTCTGGCCCTTTGCCACGATGCCCTTCGCGTTTTCGAAGATAAAGGCGCAGTGGTCGAAGATGTGCCTCCACCCTTTGATGCCGAGAAGATGTGGGGCAGTTGGGTTACCCTGCGGTCCTGGGCGGTGGCGGCGGGATTGCAGCCGTTGCAGGGCAAATCAGAGGCCTTGAAGGACAGCGCGCAGTGGGAGTTGGAGCGGGGCCTGATGCTATCAGCGATGCAGGTGCATGAGGCCAGTGTTACCCGTTCGGAGTGGTTCCGACGGGCGGCTGAACTGTTTCAGGAGTACGATGCTTTGGTTTTGCCGGCCGCACAGGTCTGGCCCTTCGATATCGAGACGCCGTATCCGCGTGAGATCATGGGGCGGGCGATGGATACCTATCATCGCTGGATGCAGGTGACAGTGCCGGTCAGCCTGATTGGCTTGCCCTGTCTTGCTGCGCCTGCCGGGTTCGGAGCGGAAGGCCTGCCAATGGGCTTTCAGCTATTTGGGCCCAAGGGGTCGGATGCGCGGCTACTGTCCATGGGTGCCGCGTATCATGACGCAACGACATGGCCGCAGAAAAGGCCCGCGATGAGATAGGGCCAGACGGGGAGGAGAAACAGATGGAAAGACCATTCGGAGCGCCTCAGATGCGCCCTGTTGACAGTGGGATGCTCAAACAGGCGATGCGGCGGGCGTGGGTTGACCTCCGCAGGGCGCCGCTGTTCGGCTTGATATTTGCGGGGTTTTATGTGCTGGCGGGCTGGACGATCGCCTGGGTGACACTCCAGTCGGGAACAAGCTATTGGCTGGTCCTCGCCGCGATCGGGTTCCCTCTGATCGGACCGTTTGCAGCGGTCGGGCTGTATGAGGTGTCGCGCCGCCTGGAGGCCGGGGAGGATCTTGATTTTAAAGCGATATTCGGGGTCGTGCTGCAACAGAGCCGTCGCCAGTTGCCCTCAATCTGCGCGATCATCGTGGTGATGTTTCTGTTTTGGTTCTTTCTGGGCCATATGATCTTTGCCCTGTTCATGGGGCTGTCGACGCTGACGAACGTATCCTCGTCGCTCGAAGTGTATCTGACGGCAAACGGGTTGATGATGCTGGCCGTAGGGTCGGCCGTCGGGGCTGTCTTTGCCACTATCCTCTACATGATCACCGTGCTGTCCATCCCGATGCTGTTGGACCGCGAGCTGGATTTTGTGACGGCAATGATCGCAAGTTTCTCCTACGTAAGGGACAACTTTCCAGTCATGATCGGGTGGGGCATTTTCATCGCCGTGCTGACGTTTGTCGCGATGGTGCCGTGGTTCTTGGGACTGCTGCTGGTGCTGCCGCTTTTAGGCCATGCAAGCTGGCACCTGTATCGCCTGATCTGCGAGGATGGCCCGAGCTAGCGTCGTTCGTCGGGCCTGTGGGCCCTTATCAGCTTGCGCGCGGCACCAAGCGCATCTGTTGCATCCTGCCCCAGACGGGTCAGGGTCACGGGGCGCGCGTCGTCTTTGTCCGGGCGCGTGTAGCTTGTACCTTGCCAGAGGGTATCTTTCTTGCTGACCACATAGACCCGGCTGTTTTGGCCGTTACGACCGGAAATCAGCATGTAGACATAATCGCCGGAACAGCTCGCTATACCGCGCACCTCTCGTGCCATTGATGGGCTGCCGGGCATGACGCTGCGCGGTGTGAAGCCGCGTATCAACGTGCATTGCGGCAGCCGTTTGGCGTGCAAAACGATGGACGTTCGGGTGTCCGTCGCCGCATAAAACCCTGGCGGAAAGGTGCAGTCGTGGGTGGCCTGAGCGCCCGAGCCGAGGAATTGCGTCAGAGTGGCGTTCACATGATGCGTATTGGCATCCGGGATGTCGTCAAGCGGGGTGAGAACGATACGGGCATCCACATCAAAGAAGCGACACATCCGGTCCAGAACATCCGCGCGTGGAAAGCTCTCGCCCGCAAGATATCTGTTGAATTGAGTACGGTTGATTCCCAGTTCGCGGCACAATGCAGAAATCGATGGGTAGTTTCGCGCCAAGCGTCTGAGGTTTGCGCCGAACATGGCGCGAAGTTCGTCCGGGCTGCGCGTATCCTCTGGCATCGGTTCCCCCTGCATCGGCGGTTTCAGTCGTGAAAACAGCGGTGCAGATCGGCAGACCGGATGTGTGACCGAAATCGTAAAGATGACCCCAAAGCAACGTTTCCCCACGCCGCGTTGCACCTGAGATGCTAGTCGGACGTAGGGTAAAGGCAATAGGTATTTGTCTGTTGGGGGTGATCTTTACGGTTAATTTGCAGGCTTTTTTGCGCAAAGTATCAAATAGATACTTGTCGTGAAAAGCGAAAGGTCCCGGGGATGCCCTGCCGGGACCTTGCAATTGTCAGTCGCCGCGCAAAAGGGCGGCCACGCCGGTTCTGGCGATCTCGACGAGCCCCAACGGGCGCATGAGGTCGGCAAAAGCATCGATCTTGTCGGGGGCGCCCGTGATCTCGAAAATGAACGAGTTCAACGTGCTGTCGACCACATTGGCGCGGAAGATATCGGCCAGACGCAGCGCCTCGACCCGCTTGTCACCTTCGCCAACGACCTTGATGATCGCCAGTTCCCGCTCGACCGAAGGGCCTTCAACTGTCAGGTCGTGGACCTCGTGAACCGGTACGATGCGGCCCAGCTGTGTCTTGATCTGTTCGATCACCTGCGGGGTACCGGTGGTCACGATGGTGATGCGGCTGAGATGCCCGGTGTGGTCGACCTCGGCCACGGTCAGGCTTTCGATGTTATAACCACGGCCCGAGAACAGGCCGATCACGCGGGCCAGAACGCCCGGTTCGTTCTCGACCAGAACCGCGATCGTGTGGCGCTCCTGCACGTCCGAAAAGGTCGGGCGTAGGTTATAGGCCGAATGGCGGGTAGAGCCTTTTTTGATATGTAGGGCAGACATTTACGTCCCTTTCATCATCTTGCGAAAACCGGGCGTCGGGCGCCCGGTCAATTCCGACGAATGTTGTTAAACCAGAACCGAACCTTTGGAATCGATCACGCCCTGCGTTTCGGCCTCGCCCAGCAGCATCTCGTTATGGGCTTTGCCCGACGGGATCATGGGGAAGCAGTTCTCGTGCTTTTCAACAAGGCAGTCAAAGATCACCGGACCGTCGTAGTTGATCATCTCCATGATCGCGTCGTCCAGATCGGCGGGGTCAGAACAAAGGATGCCCTTGGCCCCGAAGGCCTCGGCGAGTTTGACAAAATCGGGTAGGGCCTCGGACCACGAATGCGAGTAGCGCTCACCATGCAGCAGCTCCTGCCATTGGCGGACCATGCCGAGGCGTTCGTTGTTCAGGATGAACTGTTTGACCGGCAGGCGGTACTGAACGGCGGTGCCCATTTCTTGCATGTTCATCAGCCATGAGGCCTCACCCGCGACGTTGATCACCAACGCATCCGGATGCGCCATCTGCACACCGATCGAGGCCGGAGTACCATAGCCCATCGTGCCCAGACCGCCTGATGTCATCCAGCGGTTGGGGTCTTCGAACCCAAGGTACTGCGCGGCCCACATCTGGTGCTGACCAACTTCGGTCGTGATGTAGCGATCGTGGTTTTTCGTCAGCTCTTCAAGGCGTTGCAGCGCGTATTGCGGTTTGATCGTCTTCTCGCTGTTGGTGTAGGCGAGACAGTTGACCTTGCGCCAGTCGGCAATCTGCCCCTGCCACTTGGCGACGGAGGCCGCATCGGTCTTGCGACCGCGCGATTTCCAGACCTTCAGGATATCTTCCAGCACATGGGCAACGTCGCCGACGATCGGGATGTCAACGCGGATCACCTTGTTGATCGACGAAGGATCGATGTCGATATGCGCCTTTTTCGAGTTCGGCGAGAACGCGTCGATACGGCCGGTAATCCGGTCGTCGAACCGAGCACCGATGTTGATCATCAGGTCGCAGTCATGCATCGCCAGGTTGGCCTCGTAGAGACCATGCATCCCCAGCATGCCCAGCCAGTTCTCACCGGACGCGGGATAGGCGCCAAGACCCATCAGGGTCGAAGTGATCGGAAAACCAGTCGCATCCACCAGCTCACGCAGCAATTGGCTGGCTGCGGGGCCCGAGTTGATGACGCCTCCGCCGGTGTAGAAAACGGGTTTCTTGGCGGTCTCCATCGCTGCGACCAATTCGGTGATCTCTTCCAGATCGCCCTTCAGAACAGGCTGATAGCGAGAGGTCGAGGTCTTGGGATCGGTATAGTCACCCGATGCAAACTGCACGTCCTTGGGAATGTCGATCAGCACCGGACCCGGACGGCCCGAGGTGGCAACATGGAACGCCTCGTGCATGGTTTCAGCCAGAGAATCCGTGTCCTTCACCAGCCAGTTATGCTTGGTGCAGGGGCGGGTGATGCCAACGGTGTCGGCCTCTTGGAACGCGTCCGAGCCGATCATGAAGGTCGGCACCTGACCGGTCAGAACAACAATCGGGATCGAATCCAGCAACGCATCCGTCAAACCGGTGACCGCGTTGGTCGCGCCAGGGCCGGATGTGACCAGCGCAACGCCGGGTTTGCCCGTCGAGCGGGCATAGCCTTCGGCCGCGTGGACCGCGCCTTGCTCATGCCGCACTAGGACGTGGCGAATGTCGTTTTGCAGAAAGATCTCATCATAGATCGGTAGGACGGCGCCACCGGGGTATCCGAATACTGTGTCCACGCCCTGATCCTTGAGGGCCTGAACCACCATCTTTGCGCCGGTCATCTCACGTGTCATCTGCTTTGCTCCGTTCGCGACATGTGTCTTGCGTTTGCCAAAAAAAAGCCCCCGAGGTTTTCGGAGGCGCATGGGTTCGATTGTGGTTTTCCGTTACCGGCCCATACGCGTGTTTCCTACGATTACGACTAGCGTGTTCATCGCCAGAGGCTCCTTATCAGCTTGCAGGGGACATTATGTTCGGCACGACGGAGCGTCAACAGTCAATCGTATGAATTTCATGACCGGATTGATGAATTTTGCGACATTTTGTTGCGCAAAATGCCGCATGTCGGGAATTTCCGGTAAAGCAGAAGGGGTCACGTGGTGTTTTGACGGATTTCCGACTTGTCCAAAACCGCCAACGCGATGTCTGAAATGAACCAGAAGCGCGCCATGTGCTGCGGCAGGCTGCCTTGTATGAGGGGCAAATAGGGAGGTCGGCCTTGCTGCAGGAACTCGTGGATTTGGGGCGCTATCCGATTGATCGTCCGGACTCGACCGCGTACCGCCAGTTGATCGGTGATCTGCGCCGAGAGCTTGAGCATGACGGTTGCGCGGTTTTGCCGGGCTTTGTGCATGAGGCCGGGTTGGAGCAGTTACTGGTAGAGGCAGATGCCGTCGCGCCTAAGGCTCATCGGTCTTTCAACCGTACGAATGTTTATTTCACCAAGGATGACACCAGCTATGGGATCGGGCATCCGGTACGTCGGTTTTATGATAGGTCGAATGCGTTTGTACCTGCAGACAATTTCCCCGGATCGGGTCCCCTGCGGCGTATTTATGAGTTTGACGGTTTTCTGCCCTTCATTCGTGATGCGCTGGATGAGCCTGAGGATCGGTTCTTTCGCTATGATGATCCGCTGGCGGATGTCATCATCAACGTCGTGGAAGAGGGGCAGGGGTTTCCCTGGCATTTCGACACCAACAACTACACTGTCACTTTGGCTATTCAGAATGCCGAAACAGGCGGTGCGTTTGAATATGCCCCGGATCTGCGCAGTTCAGACGACGAGAATTTTTCGGCGGTAAGGGCTGTTCTGGACGGCAATATGCAGGCCGTTCACCGGATCGACTTGCAGCCCGGTGATCTGCAAATATTCAAGGGTCGATATGCCCTGCACCGAGTTGCGCCGGTTGAAGGCGCGCGCAAGCGCTACGTTGGCATCTTCTCGTTTGTGGACACCGAAGGCATGTGTGGCGGGGTTGAGAGGACGCGGCAGCTCTATGGCCGGGTTCTGCCGCATCACTACGCACGTGAGGGTCGCCGGGCTGATGAATTGTTGGACTGAGTTGCTGACACAGGTAGGTTAGGGCCCATTCAGGGAGGGCTTTGGCATGTCGCGTATATTGCAACTCACTCCATTTGTTTTGTGTTCGTCGTTGCAGAACCAGATTGATTTCTATTGCGAGCGCTTGGGATTCAGCTGCGGGTTTCGACAGGACAATTATGCTTTTCTTTCGCGCGGACCGGTGGCTATTCGGCTGCTGGAATGCCCGCCGCGAGACGATGGCAAGCTGCTGGGTGAAGAGCAGTCCTTTTACATAGATGTCGAGGGGCTTGATGCGCTGTATGATAGCCTCAAACCGAGGTTGGAAGATCTGCCCGACGGACGTGTGCGCCCTCCGTTTGATCAGCCGTATCAGCAACGCGAATTTCACGTTATTGACGAGGATGGGACGTTGATCTTTTTCGGCGAGGATATCAGGCCGCGCGGGTAACCCTCCCGCCCATCGTCAACGCGCCTGCGGCGCGCCTCCTCTAGTTGGGCCGGGGCAGCGCGTGCCGCGCTGCGGGAGGCTCAGAAGCCGACGCCGGTACCCTGCAATACGCCATGTTCCAGCGCATAGCGGGTCAGGCCTGCTGTTGAGGAGATGCCCAGTTTGCGTTTGATGTTTTTGCGGTGAGTCTCGACTGTCCGGACAGAGATATCGAGTGCCAGGGCGACTTCCTTGTTGGATTTGCCCTGCGCCAGTTCCAGAAGGATAGTCTGTTCGCGCCCGGTTAGGGCTTCGCGGGCGCTGTCGCCTTTGGGCTTCAAGGACCCGCTGGCGCCGGTGCATAGATATTGCTCGCCCTTCATCACGGCATCAATCGCCTCTTTGATCTCATCCGTGGGCACGTCTTTCAGCACATATCCTTTGGCCCCGTGGCTGAGAGCGGTCGAGATGTATTCGGGGCTGTCATGCATCGACAGGATCAGGATGCGGGTTTCGGGCAGGCGTTCGAGGATCAGTTCGGTCGCGCTCAGGCCGCCGAGGCCGGGCATGTTGAGGTCCATCAGGATCACGTCAGGGGTCAACTCGGCCGCGTGATCAACCGCGGCCTGACCGCTGCCCAGAGTGCCGACGACTTCGATCTCATCATAGCTTTCGAGGATTGACTGGATGCCCTCGGCCACCATGGGGTGATCGTCGACGATGAGGACTCGGATGGTCATGTTCCGGCCTTTCGGTTCGGTGTTGCGTCTTCCTGCGGCGGCAGCAGGTGGCTGAGAGGCAGGCTGACTTCGATCACCGTGCCCCCGTGCGGGCCGCGTGATGACAGAATACGCAACGTGCCGTCAAGCTGTTCGATCCGTTCCTGCATGTTGCGCAACCCGATGCCGGTGCCGCTCTGATCTGGTTCAGAGCGTAGCCCGCGCCCGTCATCGGTGATCCGCATGGTCGCGCCTTTCTTGTGCCCGCGCAGGTCGATTGTAACATGCGAGGCGTCTGCGTGGCGCTCAATATTGGTCAAAGCTTCTTGAGCGATGCGGTAGAGCGCGATCTTGCTGTCCTGATCCAGCCGGTTGCGGAAGACAACGGTCGAAAACTCGGTTTCGATCCCGGTGCGCTCGCGGAAGTCATCTGTCAGCGCCTTGAGAGCCGGGCCGAGGCCCAGATCATCCAGCACGCCGGGGCGCAGGTCGCGGCTGATGCGGCGCACTTCGGTGATTGCCGTGCCAAGGTGATCAATGCCCTTGTCCAATGGGGCCTGCGCGCCGGCGTCGTCGCCTCGGGACAAGCGCCTTCGCGCATTATCCAGCGCATAGCGCACACCGACAAGGATCTGGCTGATCCCGTCATGCAGCTCGCGCGCGACGCGGCCGCGTTCTTCTTCCTGGGCGTCGAAGACCCGCTGGGTGAGCTCTTTCAGCTTGGCATCTGCCAGCCGCCGCTCGCGTATGTTCAGCAACATGCCAGAGGCAAACACGATCAGAACCGAGGCGACAACGATGGCGCCGATATACATGAAGGTGCGCTGGACCCGATCTTCGACCTCGGCGCGGGCATTGGCGACGGTGGCCAATATGTCGTCGATGAAGACACCGGTACCCACGGCCCAACGCCAATCCTGCAGGCCCACAACATAGGCGATCATCTGCGCCTCTTCCCCGGTCGAGGGCTTTTCCCACATGAAACTGTGCCAGCCTGCACCTTGGCGTGCGAGACGGATGAACTCATCCACGACCGGAGTACCGTCGCTGTCGGTCAGACCGTCCCAATTGCGGTTGATGAACTGAGTCTGGCGCGGGCTGACCAAGTTCGTGCCGTCATAGTCATAGACAAAGAAGAACCCGTCCTGCCCGTAGATCATCGCCGACAGAATCTGAGTGACCAGCGTTTTGGCGACGTCATCGTCAGGTTCAGCGCGCCCGTAGATATAGGCAAACCCGTTGCGCGCCTGTGTGACGTAGTTCTTCAGTTCTTCCTTCTTGGCCTCGATCAGGCGTAGCTCCAGCGCCTGTATTTCGCGCTCGGATGTCGCTCGGGCCTGATAGGCGACCAGAAAGGCAATGGCCGCGACGGCAACGACCAGAGGGATGGCCGCAACCAAAGACAGTTTCTGCGCATAGGTCAGCGAAACCAGATGTCGGAGTCTTTGCATGGTCGAATCGATACGCAAGCGGCGGCGAAAATGCAAAAAGATTGAGCGTTTCTGGGGGTAAATGCCCTCGGGAACGTGGAGTGGCTGGCTTTTTTGCCGATTTTATCTACGAAAAACGGGCAGAAATTCGGGTTTCTACGCAGTAGTAGGTATTCCCTTTCATATCCCTGCCTCTAGGCTCCGATCCATTGAAAGCGACAGGCCCGGACACCTCCGGGTGATGACTTATGAAGGGGAGGAACACTCATATGGATCGTCGTTCATTTCTGAAGAAATCTGCTCTGGGCGGCTCGGCTGCTGCGGCAACCGCACTGGCGGCACCAGCTTATGCGCAGGGTCAGCGGACCCTGACCATGGTTACCTCGTGGGGTCGTGGTCTGGCCGGGGTGTTCGACAGCGCACAGCGCTGCGCCGATAGCATCAACGCGATGTCCGATGGCAGCCTGAACGTAGAAATCAAGGCCGCAGGCGAACTGGTTGGCGCGTTCGAAGTGTTCGACGCCGTTTCGTCCGGTCAGGCCGACATGTACCACGCGGCTGACTACTACTTTGTGGGTCAGCACCCAGGCTATGCCTTCTTCACCGCTGTTCCGTTCGGCATGACCGCGCAGGAACTGGTGAACTGGTACTACCACGACGGCGGTATGGAGCTGCATGACGAGCTGGGCTCGATCTTCGGCCTGAAGTCCTTCCTGGCGGGTAACACCGGCGCGCAGGCAGGCGGCTGGTACTCGAAAGAGATCAACGGCCCCGAGGATTTCCAGGGTCTGAAGTTCCGTATGCCAGGTCTGGGTGGCCAGGCACTTGGCAAACTGGGCGCATCGGTTCAGAACATTCCGGGTTCGGAAGTGTATCAGGCGCTGTCCTCGGGTGCGATTGACGGCACCGAGTGGATCGGCCCCTGGGCGGACGAAAAAGCGGGCTTCCAGGAAATCACCAAGACCTACTACACCGCGGGCTTCCACGAGCCGGGCGCAGGTCTGTCGCTGGCAACCAACCGCGACGTGTTCGACGAACTGACACCGGCCCAGCAGAAGATCATCGAGATCGCAGCTGCCGAAGCGCACCAGTGGAACCTTGCGCAGTTCCTGGCCAACAACGGCGCAGCTCTGCAGCGTCTGCAGTCGGGTGGCGTGAAGGTCATGGAATTCCCAGACAGCGTTTGGGATGCGTTCGGTCAGGCTTCGCAAGAGGTTCTGGACGAGAACATGGGCGACGAGCTGTTCAAGAAGATCCACGACAGCGCAATGGCGTCGATGGCATCGTCCTCGGGCTGGCTGAACCTGTCGTCGGGTGCCTACACCGCTCAGCGCGACCGCGTTCGCGGCTAATCCCAAGTGAACTGAACAAACGGTTTCCCCGCAATCGCGGGGGAGCCTTTCTTGTTGCATATGCGCGGACCCATCATGCCGCTATAATTTGCAGTGCAACTGACGTGACCCGGGGACAACATGCAGGACGATAACGGTATCTCGTTTTTCGGCGCCCTGTGGAATGGACTGATCTGGTTCATTCAGAACATTGCCGAAGCCTTCTATAATTTTGGATATGCGATCACGCATCCGCAGCTGTGGCTGGATTGGTCCGACAAAGAATCCATCATGCGCTTTGTCTACTACGGAGGCTCGGTCGAGTTCTTCTTCGTGGTTTTCACGCTGTTTCTGGTGCTGACAGCCATCGGCCTCTACTACCGAAACGTGATGTGGGGCATGGTGCGCGGGCTGGAGGCCTTCGCCAACACGACGGGGCGGTTCTTTGCCTGGGCGGGCTTGCTGATGGTGATCCAGCAGATCGTTATCGTGTTCATGCAGCGTGTCTTTGCCCGGCCTGATATGTCTTTTGGTCTGGGTATTCCTTTCAATCAGGACATCAGCTGGTTTGCCGAAGAGCTGAAGCTCTATAACGCGATGGTCGTCTGCCTATGCTGCACCTACACCTTTGTGCAGGGCGGGCATGTGCGGGTTGACCTGATCTATGCCGGTATCAGCCACCGCGCCAAGCGCGTCGTTGATATGTGTGGCGCCGTTCTGTTCATGATGCCAATGGCCGTACTGACCTGGATGTATGGCTGGTACTTCATGTGGCGGCACCTAATCGTACCGAAACCCTCGGCCAGTGACACACTGGACAGGCTGGTGGCCAAGTCGCGCGCCCTGCGCTGGAACGTGGAAACCATCGGCTTCAGCCCGAACGGTTTCAACGCGTATTTCCTGTTCAAAATCCTGCTCGTGATCTTTGCGGGCATGGTGTTCCTGCACGCGGTTGCCTTCCTGTGGCGGTCGTATCTGGAATACGTGGAAGGGCCGGAAAGCGCCGGAAAATACCTCGACAAGGATAGCCTTGGCGAGGGTGAAGAAGCCTACGAAGGCGCACATTAAGGACGGAGACCAAGACAATGCTATTCGGACTTGATGGCGTCGAGATAGGCCTCATTATCGTATTCTTTTGCCTTTTCGGAGGCATCCTCTCAGGCTTTCCGGTGGCCTTCGCCATCGGTGGGGCAGGTGTGATCTCCTTCGGGATCATCGCCGCGCTGGACAGCGCTGGATTGCTGATCCACCAGGCGATTGACACTGGTTCACAAGCTTACCGAGACCTGGTGAATTCGGGGGTCAAACCCGATACGGTCTCGGTTTTCCGATACCCGGACTTACCAAGGATAGGCGAGCCGGTCTTCCCCTCAGGTTGGGAAACCGCGCTGGACCGGAATGTTTCCTTCATCGTGAACCGCATGAACGAACGGGTTCTGGCCGGTCAGTCGATTGAGACCCTTCTGGCCGTGTTGATGTTCGTTCTGATGGGCATCACGTTGGAGCGCTCCAAGATCGCCAATGACCTGCTGACAACGATGGCGCGTGTCTTTGGACCGCTGCCCGGTGGTCTGGCCGTGTCGATTGTTGTTGTGGGTGCGTTTCTGGCCGCCTCGACCGGTATCGTTGGTGCGACCGTGGTTACCATGGGCCTGCTGGCGCTGCCGACGATGTTGCGAAACAACTACTCGCCCGAGTTGGCGACAGGTGTGATCGCGGCCTCGGGGACACTTGGGCAAATCATCCCACCCTCGATCGTGATTGTTCTTCTGGGTACGCTGGCGGGTGACCTGTATTCGACGGCACAGGAAGAGCGCGCGGTCGAGGCGGGCTGTACCGATGCACTGACCTTTTTGGGGGAACCTGCAGTGGTCTCCGTTGGAACCTTGTTCCAAGCGGCTTTGTTGCCGGGGATTATGCTAGCGCTGCTTTATGCGCTTTATGCCTTTGGTTATGCGCTGCTGAACCCGGACAAGGCTCCGGCTGTTGAGCTGTCGGGTGGCTCTGGTGAGACGATCACCCGTTCTGAGGGTCTGACTTGGCTGCTGGGTGCGCCGGTTGCGATCATCGTCGGTGCGGTGCTTCTGGGCAGCGCGGGTGTGATCGGCAGCCAGAACATCTCGGTCTCGGC
Source organism: Ruegeria profundi (assembly GCF_049800715.1). Classification (GTDB taxonomy): domain Bacteria; phylum Pseudomonadota; class Alphaproteobacteria; order Rhodobacterales; family Rhodobacteraceae; genus Ruegeria; species Ruegeria profundi_A. The sequence continues at coordinate 457,510 of NZ_JBNAFO010000001.1, read as the reverse complement.
CTTCTCGGATGTGGGGCAGGGTGCGTCTTTGCGCACGAATGTCTCGGCTGAGTGTCAGGCCTCGATGATCGAGCTGCATGGCCAATCCGCCTGGGATCAGGCCGTGGCCGAGCAGGAGGCAATCGACGCCGCCGGTGGCATTGCCAGCGCCGAGCGTCTGAGCGAGGAGGAACTCGCCGCCGCCCGTGACGCCAAGATCGCCAATGCGGCTCCTATCGGAACCGGTGTTTCGATTGTGGTGGTGCTGCTGGCGCTGACCTTGGTTCTGGGTCGTGGCATCGCGCCGTCGCGCTCGCCGCAACCTCTGATCGTTGGGGCGATTGGCCTGTTGTTGATGCTGTTGGTGGATATTCTCTTCATCCAGCCGACGACCTCATCCGGGGCGACATTCGTTTTGCTGGCAATCCCCTTCGCCATCGCGATCTACGGCTGTAAAGAGGCCGCCGCGCGCTGTGCCACAAACGATCTGATCCGAGTGGTGTTCCCGCCGCTGGTTCTGATCATTGCGGTGCTGGGTTCGATCCTTGGCGGTGTCACCAACCCGACACCTGCTGCGGCACTGGGTGCCGGTGGTGCGATCATGCTGGCTGCGTACCGCAAGCTGCAGGATCAGGGCCGGTCCGGCAGTGTGATCATCTGGTCGACCTTTGCGGTCATCATCTGTCTTCTGATGGGCGTGAATTTCGATCTGCGGATCAATCAGGGCAATGTCCCGGTTGAGACCTGGATCGCCTTCATTCTGGCTTATGCGACATACCTCTACGCTTTGTTCGGTCTGCTGTTCGGCTGCTGGGTCCTGTTCTCTAGCGGGGTTCTGACGCCGGTGGTGCGCGAGACGGCGAAGGTGACCTCGATGGTGTTTACCATTCTGATCGGGTCGCAGCTGCTGAACCTTGTGGTGATCTCCTTCGGGGGTGAGCATTACATCCAGCAGTTCCTGCGCAGCTTTGACAACGAGTTCACGGTCTTCCTGATCGTGATGCTGGTGCTGTTCATTCTGGGCTTTGTGCTGGACTTCCTCGAGATCATCTACATCGTGATCCCGATTGTTGGGCCTGTGATCTATGGCGGGTCGTTCGATCCGAAATGGGTGACCATCATGGTGGCGGTGAATCTGCAGACCTCGTTCCTGACGCCGCCTTTCGGGTTCGCGCTGTTCTACCTGCGCGGGGTCGCCCCGAAAGAGGTGACGACGGGCCATATCTATCGCGGCGTCGTACCGTTCGTGATCATTCAGGTCGTCGGTATTGCGATCCTGTGGTTCTTCCCGAGTATTGTGACCATCGTGCCGGATCTGATCCCGAATTGATCTGTTGAGTGTAATCCAATTGAAAAAGGGGGCCTGAATGGCCCCCTTTTTCTTTCTTGTTTGAGGTTTAAGGCGAAGCGCTTTCGCGGACTTTGCAACAGTTATCTTCGGCCGGATGAACGGGATCAGGCGAACTGGATGAGGTCCCAACGATTGCCGAAAGGGTCCTGCCATACCGCGACTGTGCCATAGGGTTCAACACGGGGCTCTTCTTCGAAATGGACACCCCTTGCCCGCATCGCTGCGTGATCGCGTTGAAAATCATCGGTTTCCAGAAAGAACCCAACACGACCTCCGGTTTGGTTGCCGATAGCGGCCTCTTGTTCGGCCCCGTCGGCTTTGGCGAGCAATAGAGAGGCCTCGCCCGAACCCGGCGGCGTGACGAGGACCCAGCGTTTCCCGCCTCCCAAATCAATGTCTTTGGAAAGGATGAAGTCCAGCGTTGCAGTGTAGAAATTGATCGCAGCATCGTAGTCAGGCACCACAAGGGTGACAGCGTGCAGGCTCTGTTTCATGAAAGGATCAGCCTTTAGTGGGGTGGCGGTCAGGCAGTTGGATGTTTGCCACTTGCTCGGCTATAGGGGCCGAGGCGAGAGGGTGGTGCGAGGCATCTGCGAAAGCCTCGGGGTTGGAGATTTTCTCCCAGCGCCCCCGAACATAGGCCTCTAGCCCGGAAAACTTGGCTTTGTAGCCCATTTTCGGACTGCCCGGGACCCAGTAGCCTAAGTAGATATAGGGCAGGCCGGCCTCACGCGCGATCTCGATATGGTCGAGGATCATGTAGGTGCCCAAAGAGTTCTGCGGCTGGTTTGGGTCGTAGAAGGAATAAACCATGCTGAGGCCGTCATCCAGAACATCGGTCAGACTGACGGCGATCAGGTTTCCGGTCTCGGGGTCGGCATACTCCACAACGCGGCTGCGGATTGGGGTTTCCTCGATCATCGCGGCGAATTCGAAAACGTCCATATCGGCCATGCCGCCATCAGCGTGGCGGGTATCGAGGTAGCGACGGAACAGCTCGTATTGATCATCGGTGGCCCAGGGCGAGGTTGCGCGGCGCTCTAGATAACCATTGCGTTTGGCCGCGCGTTTCTGGCTTTTGGTCGGGCGGAAGGCCGAGACGTCGATCCGGGCGGAAAGGCACGCAGCGCAATCAGTGCAGGATGGGCGATAGAGGACGTTCTGCGACCGGCGAAACCCTTGTTGGGACAGCGAATTGTTCAACTGATCCGCGCCTGCGCCTTGCAGAGCGGTGAAGAGTTTGCGCTCCATCCTGCCCTCAAGGTAAGGGCAGGGCTGGGGGGCCGTCACATAGAATTGTGGCGCAATTGGCAGCGTGTGTCGCATGAAGGTCCCATGTAGCCTCGGACCGGATGATAGCAACGGATTTTTAAGCCGCCAAGTGATTCAAGTGTGTTGCGTTCAGGCCCGCTGGTTGATCATGACTGTGCCAAGGAAGGCATCCGTCAGACCCTGGCAGCGCGCGCTGGTCAGCATCATGATGACAGATACGATCTGAACAACGAAGAACGCCATGCTGATGAAGTATCCGGCCGTATGGGCCACGGCCTTGCACATATCCATCCGTTCGCCGAATGCGTCGCGCAGTTCGATCCCCATGAACCGCATGCCAAGCGTGGCAGACCCGTTCGAGATCGTGATGACCCGGTAGACAAAGCTGATCACGGCATAGATCAGCGGCAAGAAGAACAGCCCGGCCCCAAGTGTTAGGAAGACGGGGACGATGCACAGAAGTGAGATAAAGGCGATGTCGAACAACCATGCGACAAAACGCTTGGTTGCAACGGACTGGTAGAACTCGGGTTGAGTATCGGGATCGGGCAGATGGTTCATTGTCAGGTTTCCGAAAGGGTAGGTCGTGTTACCCTGTCCCGAATAATCGGGACAGGGCAAGTCAATTCAGGCCGGTTTGCCTTTGCCATCGTCTTCGTGGTTTTCACGTGCGCGTTCATCCATGAACTGGTCGAACTCGGCTTTGTCCTTGGCTTCGCGCAGGCGGCGCAGGAAGGCTTCGAAATCCTGCTGTTCACGTTCCAGACGGGCCAAAGTGTCGGCCTTGTAGGCGTCGAAGGCGCTGTTGCCTGATGGCTTCATTGCACTCATGTGACTGTGCCAGGATTTGCGGCGGCTGCAGGACTTGCTGAACATGCGTTTGCTCCAGATCATATAGGCCAGAAGGGCGAGGCCTACGGGCCAGAAGAAGATGAACCCAAGAACCATGGCGGCGATCCAGGCGCCTTTGCCTTTGTCGTCCATCCAAGCCTCGGCACGATAGAGCCACCCCGGATTTGCGGGTGCGGCGGGTTCGGACAATGCGGTCATGTGGTCTCTCCTGGGGTTGATGTAAATTCCTTTCACATGATCTAGATGGGGAGCGCTTCCGGCGTTGCAAGGGGGCTATGTGAAAAAGATTTACATTTTCGGATTTGGTTGACGGCGCAGGCCTCGGGCAGCAGGGTGCGGGCATGATGACAGAGAACATAAATGCGCCAACGCTTGCAGAGATCTTGGAGCTGGAAAAACAGGTGTGGTCTGCTTTGGTAACAGGCGATGCCCATGCTGACAGGGCGCTTCTGAGCGCTGATTTCTTGGGTGTCTACCCCTCAGGTTTTGCAAATCGGGACGACCATGTCGGGCAGTTTGCTGAGGCTCCGACAATGGCGGAATTCAAGTTGAGCGAAGAGCAACTGCGGATTTTGACCCCGGATATCGTATTGCTGTCCTATCGGGCTGATTATGTGCGACCAGGTGCGGAGGAGTGGGAGGCGATGCTCATATCTTCCCTTTGGGAGCGTCGGACGGGGGTCTGGATTAACAGTTTCAGTCAGGACACTCCGGTCGATCAGGAATAATGCGTTTGCCGCATTGACCTTGCCGCCCAGCGGTGCGCAGGGTCCGGTTATGACTGAGAGTTTGACCATCAACCGTCTACCGCGCGCGTTCGACCAGTCTCTGGGCGATGAAACCCGCGCTTTGCTTGCCGACCTGACGCCCGAACAAGGAGATTTGATCGCCGGAACGGCAGGGTCCAGCCCGTATCTGAAGGGCCTGATTGAGCAAGAGAGAGGGTGGTTGCCGCAGGCCTTGCACGAGCCTGACCACGCCTTGGCAGAGGTGATGGAGGCCGCGCGTGCCCTCGCGCCTGATCAGCTCAAGCCGGGTCTAAGGCTGGCCAAGCGGCGAATGGCTGTACTGACCGCCTTGGCCGACATCGCAGGTGCTTGGCCGCTGGAAAAGGTAACGGCAGCGCTGACCGATTTTGGCGCGCTGGCGGCGGATGTGGCCGCAAAGGCCGAAATTGCCGCCCTGATCCGTCGCAAGAAGCTGCCCGGAATGACCGAGGATGATATCGAAACCGCCGCCGGGATGATCATCCTCGCGATGGGCAAGATGGGCGCGCATGAGCTGAACTACAGCTCGGATATCGACCTGATCGTTCTGTTTGATGAAACGCGATTTGACCCGGATGATTTCTATGAGGCCCGTCACGGAATGGTACGGGCCACGCGCAATTTCTGCGCCACGCTCAGCGACAAAACCGCCGGCGGTTATGTGTTCCGCACCGATCTGCGCCTGCGGCCCGATCCGGCGGTGACGCCGGTCTGCATGGCGATGGAGGCGGCCGAGCGGTACTATGAAAGCCTCGGCCGCACGTGGGAGCGGGCGGCCTATATCAAAGCGCGCGCCTGCGCGGGGGATCTTGCGGCCGGAGAACGGTTTCTGGACACCCTGAAACCCTTTGTCTGGCGTCGGCATCTGGACTTTGCCGCCATTCAGGACGCTCATGACATGCGTCTGCGCATACGTGAAAACAAAGGCACGGGCGGCAGCCTCTCGATCCCCGGCCATGACATGAAACTGGGTCAGGGCGGCATTCGCGAGATCGAGTTTTTCACCCAAACCCGGCAGTTGATTGCAGGGGGGCGCGACCCCGATCTGCGCGTGCGCGGCACGGTGCCCGGGCTGGCGGCTCTGGCGCAAAAAGGCTGGGTGCCGGAAGAGGTTGCTGCCAAACTGACCAATCACTACCGCGCGCATCGCGAGGTCGAACATCGCATTCAGATGATCCATGACGCTCAGACCCACAAGGTCCCTCAATCTGACGATGGGATCGAACGGGTAGCCTGTCTGATGGGGCTTAGTAGCGGTGATCTGACCAAGGACCTGATCCGCCGCCTGACCGAAGTGCATGAGCTGACCGAAGGCTTCTTTGCACCGGGCGCTGGGCCAGCGCCAACGCCCACGCCTGAGGTGACGTTCGACCAGAATATCCTCGCCCGCTGGGCCACATATCCGGCGTTGAGGTCACAGCGCGGGCGGCGCATCTTCGACCGGTTGAAGCCCGAACTCCTCTCGCGCCTCGCCAAAACCGCGCAACCCGATGAGGCGCTGTTGGCGCTGGACGGGTTTCTGGCGGGCCTGCCAGCGGGTGTTCAGTTGTTCTCGCTCTTTGAGGCCAACCCGCATCTGATCGACCTTTTGATCGACATTGTTGGCACCTCGCATGCGCTAGCGTCACATCTGTCGCGCAACGCTTCCGTTTTTGACGCGGTGATCGGCGGCAGTTTCTTCAGCGATTGGCCCGGTTTGGAGGTTTTGCAAGCCGAGTTGGTGGAGGCACTGGCGCAGGAAGCCGACTATGAAACGCAACTCGATCTGGCGCGACGCTGGTGCAAGGAATGGCATTTCCGCATTGGCGTTCACCACCTGCGAGGCCTGATCGACGGGGCGCAAGCGGGCCGACAATATGCCGAGCTTGCGCAAGCCGTGATCGCCGCGATCCTACCGTATGTGACGAAAACCTTCGCCCGCAAACACGGCCCGGCACCGGGGCGCGGAGCGGCTATTCTGGGCATGGGGTCGCTGGGGGCAGGGCGGATCAACTCGCAATCCGATCTGGATATGATCGTGATTTACGACCCACTCGATCAGGACATGTCCGACGGCCCCCGCCCACTTGCCACGCGCACCTACTACGCACGGTTCACGCAGGCGCTGATCACGGCGCTGTCGGCTCCGATGTCTCAGGGACGGCTGTATGAGGTCGACATGCGCCTGCGCCCTTCGGGCAATCAGGGGCCGGTGGCCACCAGTTGGGCCAGTTTCATACATTACCAGCAGGAAGAGGCCTGGGTGTGGGAACATCTCGCCCTGTCTCGCGCGCATGTCGTCGCCGGAGACGCGGGCTTGGCTCAGGACATCGAAGCCTTCCGAACCGAGCTTTTGTCGCGGCCTCGGGAGGCAGACAAAGTTCTGCGCGAAGTGGCTGAAATGCGGACGCGCCTGGCGGCGGCAAAGGCCCCGGCGGGCGTTTGGGATGCCAAGAACGGCCCGGGCCGGATGATGGATATCGAGTTGATGGCCGAGACCGGAGCGCTGATGGCAGGCCTCGCAAACCGGGATGTGATGTCTGGCCTCGACGGGGCAGTCGCTGCCGGTTTGTTGGATGTCGCGCAGGCACAAACATTGAAGGACAGCTACGATCTATGCTGGTCGGTACAATGCGCGGCGCGGCTGCTTTCGGGCAAGGTGATTGAGGCGGACAAAATCGGCGAGGGCGGAGCGGCCTTCCTGTGCCGTGCCACCGGGTTCGAACAGGTCGAAGCGCTGCAATCCGCATTGCAGGACAGCTATTCCACCGCCGCCGAAATCATCGGCAGCGTAATCAAAGAGGATGAAGATGGCGCGCAGCACTGATCCAAATGACCCCAAGGGCCTGATCCGCGAGGCGTATAACATCGAAGGCATCGCCATGCCCGAATGCCGCAGCATCTTTCTGGACTGGGCGCTCAGCCTGCCCGATGGCGTGGACCAGAAACAAGCTCTGGCCCAGCTGCACGCGGCTTATTCCGCACAGGAGCCCGAACATCCCATGACAAAGGTTATGACCGAAGGGCTGCAAGCCGCCCAAGCGCCCAAGAGGCGCGGCGGCTGGCGCTCTCGCCCGCGCTAGGGGGTTTTCCTTCGGGCTGTTCGCGACTATGAGGCGGTCATGACCCAAGCCGAAGACCGTCCCCGTATCCGACTGAAACCCAAAGCCAATGCGCGCGGGTTGCGCCATGGGTTCCCATGGGTCTATGCCAATGACATCGTCACCGATCGGCGCACGCGCAAAATCCCCGCCGGGGCGCTGGCCGTGCTTGAGGATGACAAACGCGTGCCAATCGCTTTGGTCGCGGTCAACCCCGAGTCGAAGATCATGTGTCGCGTTCTGGATCGCGATAATAAGGCCGATCTGAACGCGGACTGGTTCGAGACCCGCCTGCGCCGCGCGCTTGAGATGCGCGAACGCCTGTTCGACGCGCCATACTACCGTCTGATCCACGCCGAGGCCGATGGCTTTCCTGGTGTGATCATCGACCGTTTTGGTGATGCCTGCGTGATACAGCCCAACGCCGCCTGGGCCGAAGCGCATCTGGAGGCGCTAACCGACGCGCTGGTCAAGGTGACTGGCGTGACGACGGTTCTGAAAAACGCCTCTGGCCGGACTCGCGGATTGGAGGGGTTGGACGACGTCAACAAAACCCTGCGCGGAACCGCGCCTTACGCGCCTCTGCCCGTTCCCATGAACGGCGCGACCTATATGGCCGACCTGACCGGCGGTCAGAAAACCGGCCTGTTCTACGATCAACGTCCCAACCACGCTTTTGCGGCGCGTTTGGTGCATCCCGAAGCTCAGGTGCTGGACGTGTTCAGCCACGTGGGCGGCTTCGGCCTCGCCATGCTGGCTGGAGGGGCGGCACAGGCACTATCCGTCGATGGCTCTGCCGCCGCTTTGGACCTAGCCACCAAAGGGGCCCAAGCAAGCGGATGTGCTGACCGGTTCCAGACCCGCCAAGGCGACGCTTTCGATGTGCTGACGCAACTTGGCGAAGATGGCGCGCAGTTCGATGTCGTCATCTGCGACCCGCCCGCCTTCGCGCCTTCGAAACAAGCCCTCGACGCCGGCCTGCGCGCTTATGAACGCATCGCCCGTCTCGCCGCCCCACTGGTCAAACCCGGCGGCTATATGGGCCTCTGCTCCTGCTCTCATGCGGCGGATTTGGGCCGCTTCCGCGACGCTTCGTCCCGCGGGATCGGACGGGCCGGGCGACAGGCGCAACTGATCCACACCGGCTTTGCCGGACCCGATCATCCGCAATTGCCGCAATTGGCCGAAAGCGGGTACCTCAAAGCCGTATTCTACCGGCTGTGAAGGCGGTACTGGATACCTGCGTCATCTACCCGACGGTGATGCGAGAGATGCTGTTGGGCGCGGCTAATCTGGGCCACTTCACCCCCATCTGGTCCGCGCGTATCCTTGAAGAATGGGCCCGCGCCGCCCGCAAACTCGGCCCCGAAGGCGAAGCACAGGCCCGCGCCGAGATCGCTCTGGCCCAAGCGCACTGGCCCAAAGCCGAACGCAAGGTAGCAATGGGTATCGAACAGCGTCTCTGGCTGCCCGACAAGGCCGATATCCACGTTCTGGCAACGGCCATCGAGGCCTCGGCGGATGTCATCGTCACCGTCAACGCCAAAGACTTCCCCAGAAATATCCTGTCCGAAGAAGGCCTTGAGCGCCGCAACCCAGACAGTCTGCTCCACAGCTTTTGGCAAACCGACCCCACAGGCATGACGGACGCGGCCAACGCGGTCCTGTCCGAAGCCAACCGCCTTTCGGGCGATCAATGGACCCTACGCGCGCTCATGAAAAAGGCCCGCCTGCCACGCCTCGGCAAAGCCCTGACCACCTAAGCGGGATCCCTCTTCATTTGGCTAGAAATACCTCGGAGAGCGCGAGAGGCTGGCCTCTCGCTGCACACCCTCAGCCACGCGCCCAACGCTGCTCCAAAGCCTCCAACGCCGCAATCCGCTCATCCGTCTTTGGATGGCTCATCAACCACGCAGGCACCATTCCGGCGCGCTGCTGCGTCAGGTCTTCCAACTTGTGGAACAGAGATTTCTGCGGTGCGATCCCAATCCCAGCCTTGGTCAGCAAGGCGGCGGCATATTCGTCCGCCTCATACTCATCCTGCCGAGACAAACGCGACGCCAACAGGGAGGTCAGCGCATTTGCAATCATCGCCCCGATGAAGGGAATGAACCGGTTCAAAACCATGATCAACGCGGTCCGCATTGCGTTCTGGCCTGAGAAATCAATCATCCGCCGTTTCGCATGTCCCAAGGCCACATGACCCAGCTCATGGGCAATCACGCTGGCCATTTCCTCGGCCGAGACCTCACCGTTGCGAAACTTGCGATAAAACCCACGCGTGATGAATATCCGCCCGTCCGGAGCCGCCAACCCGTTCACCGGGTCAATCTCGTAGATATAGACCGGCACCCGCGCGATATTCAAAGCAGCGGCTAACCGGTCAGTCATCCGTTTGAGGGCAGGGTCAGCCAGTTCGGTCGACTTCTGATCCAATTCACGATGGGTGCGCCAGATGGAAATCCGGTACATCACAAGGCCATAGGCAATCGCCAGAAGGATCGGAGTTAAGCGAAGCATGACATAGATATGGGCGGCTCACCCAGTCTAGGCAAGCCGCAATTGCAGTTAAGTCCTAGGTCAAAACATGCCCCGAATGCTGAACCTACCGACCCGGCAGAGGAAGCTGCAAGTTCGAATGGAATTCAGAGAGAGACTGTTTCGTTAACGTGGCACCTTTTGAAGCCTCGAAAAAGGCATGTTCTGCCTCCTTCTCCGCGACCAGTGCATCCACTCTCAAGTCTCTTACATCTGCGCGCAGGTCGTCACGCGCTTCTTCATAGGTTTCGGCGTCACGCAGTTCGTCCTCAAGCGCGTTCAGGTCGTCCTCGTAGTTGGGGTCTGAGGGATCAAGCGCGGCAATGTCGTCCGCAATGTCGTCGCTGCGGCGGCCGTCATAGCTTTCGTTGAGATCCCGCAGCTCGCGCCGGGCGTCATACAGATCTCCGCGCAGGTCATAGTAGGTTTCCGCAGCGGCCTGATAGGTCGCGATCTTGCCGACATTGCTGTTGGGAGACGCGTTGCGAAACGCCGGAGCCGCCGCTTTCGATGCGTTCAGGTTGCGCAGCTTGTCCGAGCCATAGGGGTCGGTAATCGCAGCCACAAGCGGATCGCGGTAGTAGCGATACCGATCCTTCTTTTGATGCGAATAGGTGTCATAAAGATCCCGCTTGTCATCCCACTGTTCGTAAGTCGCATCGTCTTTGGTGTATCTGTAACGATCAGGATCGTAGGGCACCGGCTGGATTGTTACTCCATCCTTGTAGCGATGCCGCGGCTGCGGCAGATCCAGGTAGCCGTGGAACTGAGACAAAGTGCCTTTGGTCACTGTCCGGCCTTTGGACGCGTCGAAGAAGGCGGTCTCTGCGTCCTGCAGGGCGTCGCGGGCTTCGTGGCGCAAATCCCTGACATCCGCGCGCAGGTCGTCACGTGCCTCTTCATAGGTTTCGGCGTCACGCAGTTCATCCTCAAGCGCGTTCAGGTCGTCCTCGTAATTGGGGTCTGAAGGATCAAGCGCGGCAATATCGTCCGCAATGTCGTCGCTGCTACGGCCGTCATAGCTTTCATTCAGGTCCCGTAGCTCGCGCCGCGCGTCATAGAGATCTCCGCGCAGGTCATAGTAGGTTTCCGCAGCGGCCTGATAGGTCGCGATCTTGCCGACATTGCTGTTGGGAGACGCGTTGCGAAACGCCGGAGCTGCCGCTTTCGATGCGTTCAGATTGCGCAGCTTGTCCGAGCCGTACGGGTCGGTAATCGCAGCCACAAGCGGATCGCGATATCTACGCTTGTCCAGGTTTTGTTCGTCGTATCGCTTGGTGCGATAGTCCGAGCGGGCAACCGGTCGCGGGGAGTATTCGACCGGAGCAATGGACGCTTTGCGGTAGGCCTTGTTTACGCGTTTTCCGCTGGCCTTGGGTTGCACGCGTGAGCGTTTGCCGAACAGCTGTTCCACGTCGCGTTTGAACTCGCGCCCAACGTTCGCCAGTGTTGTTTTCTGAACTTTGCCGCTTCGCGACTTGTTGTTGGAAGGTTTTTGGAACTTCGCTTTCTGCTTGTTGCCAGTTCCGAATATGTTGCGAGAGCGTTGAGTTGTGGACTTGGCTTTTTGCTTTTTGCCATTTCCAAATAGGTTGCCAGAGCGTTGGGTTTTGGACTTCGCTTTCTGCTTGTTGCCAGTTCCGAATATGTTGCGAGAACTCAGGGTTTTGGATTTGGCTTTTCCATGATCCTTACCGGCATTTTTTGCGCCGTTGCTTTTGCCAGATTTTCCCTTTTCGCCGCTTTTGCCCCCGTCTTTTCCTCCCTTACCGGAATTCCCCTTGCCACCTCCGTTACCCCTTCCGTTCCCTTTGCCGTTGCCTTTGTCGTTTTTTGCGTAAGCCGCATCCGGCGCAAAGGCAAAAGTCGCAACGGCTCCGGACGCCAGCACCAATGCAGAAACGGTCAAAAAAGATGTCAAGTAGTTGCGAAGTTTAGATTTGGTCATCTCAGCCCCCCAGCGTCGATCCATTTGGTTTATACCACGAATCTCAAAAATGCGGGGAATATTGCTTCGATTGTTTCCTCTGAAGCTATTTCGAGGGCAAAATCTAAGACTTTGTCTCGTTTTTGGCAGCGTTGATCTACTTCGGCGCGCAGTGACGCCTAGCGAGTCAACTCGCGCATGCCTTGTTCCAACCCAGCCAGCGTCATTGGCACCATGCGGTCCTCGAAAATCTCTTGGATCATGCCGATGGAGTGGGTGTAGCCCCAGTATTTCTCGGGCACCGGGTTGATCCAAAGGTTTGACGTCCACTGCTCGCGCGCGCGTTGCAGCCAGACTTGGCCTGCTTCTTGGTTCCAGTGCTCGTTGGCGCCGCCGGGGTAGGCGATCTCGTAGGGGCTCATCGAGGCGTCGCCCACGAAGATGCATTTGTAGTCGCCGCCATAGGTGCGCAGCACCTCGTGGGTTGGGATCTGTTGGTCCCAACGGCGGCGATTGTCGCGCCAGACGCCTTCATAGAGACAATTGTGGAAGTAGTAGTATTCCAAATGCTTGAACTCGGTCCGCGCGGCCGAGAACAGCTCTTCAACCACCTTGATATGCGGGTCCATGGAACCACCGACATCCAGAAACAGCAGGACCTTGACCGCGTTATGCCGCTCGGGGCGGGTTTTGACGTCGAGATAGCCATGTTCGGCAGTGGCGCGGATGGTGCCGTCCAGGTCCAGCTCCTCTGCCGCGCCCTCGCGGGCCCAGCGGCGCAGACGCTTCAAGGCGACCTTGATGTTGCGCGTTCCCAGTTCAACAGTGTCGTCTAAATTCTTGAATTCGCGCTTGTCCCAGACTTTCACCGCGCGCTGGTGACGGCTTTCCTTCTGGCCGATCCGCACGCCTTCGGGGTTGTAGCCATAGGCCCCGAACGGAGAGGTCCCTGCCGTGCCGATCCACTTGTTCCCCCCCTGGTGACGGCCTTGCTGCTCTTTCAGGCGTTCGCGCAAAGTGTCCATCAACTTGTCAAAGCCGCCAAGGGCTTCGATCTCGGCCTTTTCCTCGTCTGATAGGTGTTTTTCTGCCATCTTGGCCAGCCAGACTGCGGGGATGTCGACCGCCTCCAACACCTGATCAAAACTGATCTCACCCAGCCCCTCAAAACTGGCGGCAAAAGCGCGGTCGAACTTGTCGATATTGCGCTCATCCTTCACCATCGAGACGCGGGCGAGGTAGTAGAACGCCTCGACATCATAGGTGGCCAGGCCCTTTTTCATCCCCTCCAGAAACGTCAGATATTCCCGAAGAGAGACCGGAATGCCTGCTTTTCTGAGGTTTTCGAAAAAGGGCAGGAACATGGGTTACACCAAGAACCGGACCAAAATCAGAGACAGGATCAGGCCCAAAAGCGCAAAGGCTATGCCGTAACCGGCCGCGTATTGCGCCATGTCAGCCCGGTTGCCGTTGCGCTTGCGCGCGGCCATTACGCCCAGGATCGCACCCAAAACAGCCATTCCCACTACTACGAGCATTCGTCTGTCATCCGCCTGTATTGTTTCTCGACGTTCCAGCGTCGCCCTCTGCCAGAGACCGGGCCACCAGATCCGAGCCAAACCCGTATCGCGCCCATCCGATACTGTCCAGCCTGACGGCACGTGCCTGCTGCTCCTGTCCGGCTTGTTTCAGAGCCTCGGATTTCAACAGCAGCAACGTCGCCAGAAGCGAGGCGTTCTCGGCCCGTGTTATCACGTCAATTGCAGAGTTCAGATCGGGTAGGATTTCGGGCCCCCTGTCCTGCGCCAGCGCAAAAGAGGCCGTTTGGGCCGTGACATGGGCGCGGTGAACCTCGGTTCCGGGGGTGGCGTTCAGGAATTGCAGGGCGATCTGGTAGTTCTGCAAGGCGGCGGCGGGGTCGCGAAACTGGATCATGCGGCCCATCAGGTAGTGCGGATAAGCACGGCGGTGGTCGGTCCAGCCTTGTCGCCGTCCGATCTCGGCCGCTCGTTTTGCCGCGCGCAGTTGTCGGGGAGATCCGGGACCGGGGCCGAGGGCTTTATTTATCGCGTCGACCCATTCGCGCGGGGTTTCAGTCAATGGCTGCACTGGTAGCCGGTCGCCGCGCGGGTTGAGGCGGCTGAGCAGGCCGGGGATCACGGCCTCAACCTGTTGACGGGTCATGCCCGAGCGTAGTTCAGGCGAATAAGCCGCCCGCAGGATCAACATATCGAACCCGGTCAGAACGGTGTGGATATTGTCATCGTTGAACACGGAATCGGGCAGATGATAAAGGTCGTTGAGCGGCCCCAGCGCCTGCGCCAGTTCTTCATGCAGGCAATCGCGGATTTCCTGAGGACTGACATCTGCAGGGATGAAAATGCCCAGACGCTCTCGTTGACTCAGCTCGGTCCAGCTGCTTTTGGCCTTGCGGCGGTCGCGGCGGTATTCCTCTAAGCTCGATGAATTTGGGACCACGAAACAGGCTGCATTGGGCAGGATGCGTTGAATATCGCGCTGGGTGACGGCCTCAATGGTGATGTTGGCCTGACCCTCTGGAATTTGCCGGATGTCGATCCTGGCCTCGCGCCGAATGCGGTTCAACAGGCTGGTGAGATCGCGCTGCATGCTGGCCGTGGGCGTGCCGGTCAGGCGCACGGTGACGGGCGTTTCGAACCGGGTGAAAACCGGCAGCTCCACACCACTTTCCAGCGCAAAATGCAGGTCCAGGAAATCGGCAGCAATGTTCGTATTGGACCGCGCAGGGGGCGTCGGCCGCGCCGCCGAGAACGACTTGGTAGGGGGCAGGGATTGCTCAACGACCTTGACGTTGTCCGGCAATTCGATCCGTTCGACCGTGGTACAGGCCGACAGCGCCAACACTGCAACGAAGGCGACAAACCGCTTCATGCGCGATTGTACTTTATAAACGGCGTCAGGGTGCCAATCCGATCATAGAGCAGGCGCGCGGTGTGATTGAACTCCTGCGTTAGCCAATAGACTGACGGAGCGCCTTGACGATCGGCCTCATCATAGACCGCCTGAATCAGGGCGCGCCCGACGCCGGTTCCGCGCGCCTCGGGGCGGGCGAACAGGTCCTGGAGATAGCAGACATTCTCCACCTTCCAGCCATGACGGTGAAACAGGAAGTGCGTCAATCCGACCAGCTTGCCGTCCTGTTCGGCAACAAAGCCCGAGAAATCCTGCGGGTCATCGCCCAGTAGACGTTCGAATGTCGTCTCGTAGATGGCGTCGGGCAGGGTGGTTTCGTAGAATGCAAGATAATCACGCCACATGTCGGCCCATTGGGCCTTGTCCGCGGCGGTCAGTGGGCGGATTTTGAGGTCGTTGGCCAAGTGATGCGTCCTGCTTATTTGGTTTCTGGGATGCTGACACCCGGACCGCCAAGAAGCAAGCCGCGCTCACATCCTGTTCAACGTCGACTGCGCGCCATGAAGGCCAATCGCTCAAACAAATGCACGTCCTGTTCATTTTTCAGCAGCGCGCCGTGCAGTTTGGGCAGCGCATTGGCCCCGTCGCGCTTGAGGTCTTCGGCGCTCAGATCCTCGGCCAGCAGCAGTTTCAACCAGTCCAGAACCTCGGAGGTTGAAGGTTTCTTCTTCAAGCCTTGCGTGTCCCGGATCTCGTAGAATTGCGTCAGAGCGGTGGTCAGCAGGGCATCCTTAATACCGGGATGATGGACTTCGACAATGCGGCGCATCGTGGCTTCATCCGGGAAGCGGATATAGTGAAAAAAGCAACGGCGCAGGAAGGCGTCGGGCAGCTCTTTTTCGTTGTTTGAAGTGATGATCACGATCGGGCGGTTCTTTGCCTTGATCGTGTCGCCGGTCTCGTAGACGTGGAACTCCATTTTGTCGAGTTCCTGCAGAAGGTCATTGGGAAACTCGATATCCGCCTTGTCGATCTCATCAATCAGCAGAACGACTTTTTCGTCGGCCTCAAACGCTTGCCAGAGCTTGCCCTTGCGGATGTAGTTCGAGACGTCATGCACACGCTCTTCGCCCAGCTGGCTGTCCCGCAACCGGCTGACGGCGTCGTATTCGTAAAGTCCCTGCTGCGCGCGCGTTGTGGATTTCACATTCCACTCGATCATGCGCAGACCCAACGCGCCAGCGACCTGTTTTGCCAATTCGGTCTTGCCAGTGCCGGGTTCCCCTTTGACCAACAAGGGGCGCTCCAGCGTGACGGCGGCGTTCACGGCGATGGTCAGATCATCGGTGGCGACATATTCGGCTGTGCCTTGAAAACGTGCGGTCATCGGGTCCTCTTGCTGTTTCCGGCGAAACTGTGGTGTCCGGGTTACAGAGCGATGGGGAATTTGACAAGCCGGGCCGCTGCGTCGGTGGATCAAATTTACCAGCGAGTCCAACCGCTTTTGCATGATTCGCAGGCAGGTGTCTTTCTCGAGGGTTGAACAATGCCCTGAAATTGCCTGTCGATTTTCACAGAAAAACAAGGATTTGTTGTTTTAAGTCTCATATTTAGATGAAGGCTTGCGACGGGGCGTCGGTTCTACGTTTGTGTAGTGACATTCCAGTGCCCGTCGGCTAAACGCTGCGCAGAAGGGAGAGCCAAATGTCTGGTGAAACACCCGTGACCGACGTTACAGGCCATACCGAGGGAGCAAATATGAAGCAGGAAGTTTTTCTGCCGGAAGATTACCGTCCGGCCGAAGATGAGCCTTTCATGAATGATCTGCAGCTTGAGTATTTCCGCCGCAAGCTGCTGGACTGGAAGACAGAACTACTCGCAGGCAGCCGCGACACGATCGAAGGGCTGCAGGACAACACCCGCAACATTCCGGACGTCGCCGACCGCGCCAGTGAGGAAACCGACCGCGCGCTGGAACTGCGCACGCGGGATCGACAGCGCAAACTGGTGGCGAAGATCGACTCGGCCCTGCGCCGGATCGACGAAGGCGAATACGGGTATTGCGAAAAAACAGGCGACCCGATCTCGCTTAAGCGTCTGGATGCGCGCCCGATCGCGACCATGACGCTGGAAGCACAGGAACGGCATGAGCGTCGCGAAAAGGTCCATCGCGACGATTGATCGTCCTGAAATGTGAATAATTCAAACGCCGGGGCCTGTCGCTCCGGCGTTTTTGCGTTAAGGCAAGGCCATGAAGATCAACGGTTTGAAGTTTTGCGTGGTTGGCGGCGGCATTGGCGGCCTTGCGGCGGCGTTGGCCCTGCGCCAGCGAGGGGCGCAGGTGACGGTGCTGGAGCAGGCCCCAGCGCTGACCGAGGTCGGAGCAGGCCTTCAGATCAGCGCCAACGGGATGTGCGTTCTGCGCGCCTTGGGGGTTGCGGGGGATCAGCCTGAAGCCGCGCAATTCTCGCACGGAACTATACTGCGCGACTATCGCAAGGGCCGGGTGATCAGTCGTATTCCAGCCCCGGCGGCGGGCCCGACATTCTACTATCACCGCGCCGATTTGCTGGAGGTGTTGCGACAGGCGTCCGAGGACGCAGGTGTCGACATACGCCTTGCTGCGCGCGTGCAGACGGTTCGCAAACACCCGTCCGAGGCCGAGATTGTGCTGGATGATGGACAGCGCCTGCGCGCCGAATGTGTCATTGCGGCCGATGGCGGACGCAGCACCCTTCGCCCAATCCTGAACGGCCCCGAGGCTCCGGCTTTCACCCACCAGATCGCCTGGCGCGCGACGGTGCCTTGGGAGGACAGGGTCGAGAAGCCGCAAGCCTCACTGACAATGGGGCCGGGGCGGCACGTCGTCACTTATCCGCTGCGCGACCAACGCCTGATGAACATCGTCGCCATTGAAGAACGCTCGGACTGGCAGCAGGAGGGTTGGCGGGTGACGGGCGATCCCGACGACTTGCGCGCTCGGTTTGCCGATTTCGGCGGGCCGGTGAGGGATATTCTGACAAAGGTCGAAGAAACGCATCTGTGGGCTCTGTTCCTGCGTCCGGTGGCCGAGAAATGGCAGAACGGACGCCTGGCCCTATTGGGCGATGCGGCCCATCCGACGTTGCCCTTCATGGCGCAAGGGGCGTGTCTGGCGCTTGAGGATGCTTGGGTCCTGGCACGCTCTTTCGACAGCCAATCGGGTGTGAGGCAGGCTCTCGCAGCCTACGAATCCGCGCGCCAGCGCCGCGCGCAACATGTGGTCGCTGCGGCATCTGCTAACGCACGCAACTTTCATCTGCGGGGTCCGATGCGTCTGGCCGCGCAAGCGGTTCTGGCAGCAATAGGTCCGCGGTTGTCGCGTAAATATGACTGGATCTACAACTACGACCCGACCGTCTGATCTCAGACGTCCAGATCGACCCAAACCGGCACGTGGTCCGAGGGTTTTTCGTGCCCACGCACCTCTTTGTCGATCTGACAGTCCCGCATCAGATCAGCGGCTTGCGGGGTCAGTAGAAAATGGTCGATGCGAATGCCGTCATCCTTGTTCCACGCTCCGGCCTGATAATCCCAGAAGGAATAGTGGCCCGCACCTTGCACGCGGGCTCGGAACGCCTCGGTGAATCCAAGGTTCAGGACCTTGCGGAACGCGGCCCGGCTCTCGGGCCGGAACAAGGCGTCCTCGCGCCATGCATCGGGGCGTTTTGCATCTTCTGCTTGGGGAATGATGTTGTAGTCGCCCGCCATTAACGCAGGCTCTTCACTCGCCAATAGGTCACGGGCGCGATCGTACAGACGCTCCATCCACGTCAGTTTGTAGTCGTATTTTGGCCCGGGCGTAGGGTTTCCGTTCGGTAGATAAAGGCCACAGACCCGAAGCGCCTGCTTGCCGACAACCGTTGCTTCGATCCAACGCGCTTGTTCATCCTCATCGTCACCGGGCAAACCGCGCGTTACATCCTCCAAAGGTAGCTTCGAGAGGATTGCGACTCCATTGAAGCTCTTCTGACCATGTGTTTCGACATTATACCCGCGTTCTTCGAAGATTTCGCGGGGGAAGTTCTCGTCGACGGACTTGATTTCCTGCAAAAGAACCACATCCGGCTGGGCGTCATCCAACCAACGTGGCAAGGCCTCGGCCCGCGCTTTTATGCCATTGATGTTGAACGTGGCGATTTTCATGCGCGATCCTCCGAAGCTGTTGGCAACCTATCGCCCAGAATGACCCCAGCGGCAAGGTGGTGGATGGGGTTGCGAGGCTCTGCCTCGCGCTCCGGGATATTTTTAGCCAGATGAAGAAACGGATCCTTAACCAATCTGGCGATAAGAAAGAGGAGCGGTACAGGCGGGGACGCCGATGACTGCGCCAGGTGAAGCTCTCCGGCGTTGAGGTCGGAGAGCGGATCCCTGCTTCATCTGGCTGAAAATATCCTGGGGGTGTGGGGGCAAAGCCCCCACGTTGTTTACAAGGAAAACGACGTGCCGCATCCGCAGGAGGATGTTGCGTTGGGGTTTTCGATCACGAACCGTGCGCCGATCAGTTCCTGGGTAAAATCAATGACCGCATTTTCCAGAAAGGGCAGGGAGATCGAGTCGACAATCACCTTTTGGCCTTTGCCTTCCAGCACAAGGTCGTCTTCTTTCGGTTCGTCCAACGCGATTTCGTATTGAAAACCGGAACATCCGCCGCCTTCAACGGCGACACGCAAGGCCTGACCCTGATTGGCGGCACCGATTTCAGCAAGGCGCTCAAACGCTCGTTCTGTGACTGTCGGAGGCAGATTCATGCCGGACTCCAAAGGTTTATTTCCCAACCAACGTACAATATATGAAACCTATCGACAGGCGACAAGGACCAGACTTTTGGACAGAGCGGGTTTTGCCTCGGATCCAGGCCGCGCAAGGGGGCGGTTGGTGCCTGAGGAGGAAAGCAGTTTCCGGTCATGCTTCCAGCGTGATCGGGATCGCATCATTCATGCCAGCGCGTTCCGGCGGCTTAAGCACAAGACGCAGGTTTTTGTCGAACATGAAGGCGATAGCTACCGCACCCGCTTGACGCATTCGATCGAGGTGGCTCAGGTTGCGCGGACTATTGCGGGTGCTTTGGACCTGAACCCTGAACTGACCGAGGCCATCGCGCTTGCACATGATTTGGGTCACACGCCTTTTGGTCACACGGGTGAGGATGCGCTGCATGCTTTGATGGCTCCCTATGGGGGTTTTGACCACAACGCGCAGGCCATCCGTATCGTTACTAAGCTGGAGCGCCACTATGCCGAGTTCGACGGCTGCAATCTGACATGGGAATGTCTGGAAGGGATCGCAAAGCACAACGGACCGGTGACCGGAGAGCTTCCTTGGGCTCTGGCCGAGTGTAATGGTGGGTTCGATTTGGAACTGCACACTCATGCCAGCGCCGAGGCGCAGGTGGCGGCCCTGTCGGACGATATTGCCTATAACAACCACGATCTACTGGATGGGCTTCGGGCCAGTCTGTTCTCTGACGATGAAATCCAGCTACTCCCGATTGTAGGAGAGTGCTATGCGGTAGTTGACCGGGCCTATCCCAGGCTTGACCCGTATCGCCGCCGGCATGAGGCGTTGCGACGGGTTTTTGGTGTTATGGTCTCGGATGTGATTGATACGTCGCGGGAGCTTATTGCCGGATCGGGGGCGCAGTCGGTTGAGGATATTAGGCACTATGGCGCTCCGGTCATTCAGTTTTCCGACGGGCTTTGGGGGCAACTCAAGGAAATCCGCGCCTTCCTGTTCGCGCGGATGTATCGCGCCCCAAGTGTGATGGAGGTTAGGGAAAAAGTGGCTCGTGTGGTCGAAGACCTGTTCCCGATCTACCTGGATGATCCCAAGCAGATGCCGACCCGTTGGCATGACGATATCGCAGCGGCGCAGGATGAGACCGCGCTGGCGCGGATCGTTTCAGACTACATCGCGGGCATGACTGATCGGTTTGCGCTGCAGGATCATAAACGCCTGACAGGCCAGTAACTATTCGATCCCGATATAGGCCAGCGCCCAGACCTGCTGACCGGCCTGTTCCGCAGCCAGATCAGCGTCGTCGGTTGGGGGGAAGACGATCATGGTTGGGCCATAGCCGCCGATGCCCATCGGGCTGCCGTCCGCATGGGTCGCGACAATGGGGTTGTGGGCCTCAATACCGCTCCAAGGAATTTCGGCCTGATAGCCGTCCAGTGCCATGGGTTTCGCGGTTTTCCCTTTGGCCCCGGCCATGGTCATCACCGCCGAAAGAAGAGGGCCAGAGAACGTGATCTCGCGTTTGTTGCCTTCTGGGCCGTAGGATATCGTGATTTCGGTCTGATCAAGCGCGTCCAGCATCGCGGTGTCGAAACCGGCGGCTCCGTTATGCGTGACCTCCAAGTATCCAAGCAGACCGCCGTCATTCTCGCCGCGTGCCGGCAGGTTGGTCTCAGAGACTGCGCCACCCAATGTCAGCAAAACGTGCCCCTTGGGCGCAGGCATCTCGGCCCATACGGGCGTCGCTAGGGCAAGGACAAGGGGCAGGACTAGGCGCATGGGTCGTCTCCGGTTTTGCAATCCTGCCCAAATTAGCCGTGTTCGGGGACAATCCAAGCCCAAACCGACGCCTTCCATTGACCTTGACGCTTTGCGTGGTAAACCGCCGGGCAAGCAAAAGGACATCCGAAATGAACCTGTTTTTCGAGATCCGCGGCCTTGTACTGGACGCGTTGGCGCAGATGCAGTCCGAAGGCGCTCTGCCCGAGGGGTTGAGCTTTGACAACGTGGCGGTCGAGCCGCCGCGCGATGCCGCGCATGGTGATATGGCGACCAATGCGGCGATGGTGCTGGCGAAGCCCGCCAAGATGAAGCCGCGCGACATTGCGGACGCTTTGGCAGTCAAGCTGGCCGCCGATGACCGGATCACCAGCGCTGAGGTTGCGGGGCCCGGGTTCCTGAACCTGCGTCTGGCCGCGAGTGTCTGGCAGGGTGTTCTTGCGCGCGTATTGGAGATGGGCACAGACTATGGCCGCTCGACTATGGGGCAGGGGCAGAAGGTCAACGTGGAATATGTCTCGGCCAACCCGACCGGCCCGCTGCATGTGGGGCATACGAGGGGCGCGGTGTTCGGGGACGCTCTGGCGAGTTTGCTGGCCTATTCCGGCCATGACGTGACGCGTGAGTACTACATCAACGACGGTGGCGCGCAGGTGGATGTGTTGGCGCGCTCGGCCTATGAACGCTACCGCGAAGCCAATGGTCTGAGCCCCGAGATTGCCGAGGGTCTCTATCCCGGCGACTACCTGATCCCGATCGGTGAGGCGCTGAAAGAGAAATACGGCGACAGCCTGATCGACAAGCCCGAGAGCGAATGGCTGGAAGATCTGCGCAACTTCGCCACCGACGCGATGATGGACCTGATCCGCGCGGACCTGAAGGCACTGGGCGTCGAGATGGACGTGTTCTTCTCGGAGAAATCCCTCTATGGCACGGGCCGGATTGAGGCCGCGCTGCAGTCCCTGACGGACAAAGGCCTGATCTATGAAGGAGTACTGGAGCCACCTAAAGGCAAGAAGCCTGAGGATTGGGAACCGCGCGAGCAGACCCTGTTCAAATCGACCGAACATGGCGATGACGTCGACCGCCCGGTCAAGAAATCGGATGGCGCCTGGACCTATTTCGCCCCGGATATCGCGTATCACTACGACAAGGTGACCCGTGGTTTTGACGCGCTGATCGACGTGTTCGGCGCGGATCATGGTGGCTATGTCAAGCGGATGAAGGCTGCCGTTTCAGCTCTGTCTGACGGCAAGGTGCCGCTGGACATCAAGCTGACCCAGCTGGTGAAGCTGTGGAAGAATGGCGAGCCGTTCAAGATGTCCAAGCGGGCCGGGAACTTTGTCACCCTGCGCGATGTGGTCGATCAGGTTGGGCCGGATGTGACCCGTTTCGTGATGCTGACCCGCAAGAACGACGCGCCTCTGGATTTCGATTTCGACAAGGTGCTGGAGCAGAGCCGTGAGAACCCCGTGTTCTACGTGCAATACGCCCATGCCCGCGTCATGAGCGTGCTGCGCCGCGCCGCTGAAGCCGAAATTGCCGCCGATGATGCGACCCTTGTGGGCGCGGATCTGGGCAAGATCGAGCATGCCTCAGAGCTGGCTGTGGCCAAGAAACTGGCTGAATGGCCACGACTTGTGGAAATTGCCGCGCGCACTAACGAACCGCACCGCGTTGCGTTCTATCTGTATGAATTGGCAGGGGATTTTCATGCTCTGTGGAACAAGGGCAATGAAGAAACTCAGCTGCGCTTCATCCAGGATGGCGATGTTGCCACAAGCCAGTCGAAAATCGCATTGGCCCGTGCCGTTTCTGTTGTGATTTCAGCAGGCTTGGGTATTCTTGGCGTTACTCCGGCGCAGGAGATGCGGTAACCAATACCGCCCGAACCGCCGGTCTGAGGCAGACAAGAAATGACCCGCGCGCTTTAATTTCAGGCGCAATCGGGCGGTGAGGCGGACATGACGAGTTACGATTACTCGGGGCATCAAAGCCCCGGGCAGATGCATTACCCGAATCAATCCTATGCCGATGATGGGTATGATTACCCTGACGAAATGGCCGACCATGCCGCGCCGCGCAGCGGTTTTGGCGTCGGCAAGGCGATGAATGTGCTGGGGGCGGTCGCCTCTCTGGCGCTTGTGGCCGGAATCGGGATCTGGAGCTACAAGCTGGTGATGCGCGATGTCAGCGGCGTACCGGTTGTGCGCGCCGCCGAAGGTCCGATGCGCATTCAGCCCGAAAATCCGGGCGGGCGCCCCGCAGATCATCAGGGTCTGGCCGTGAATGCGGTTGCTGCCGAAGGCTCGGCAGCCGCCCCTGCGGATCGTCTGATCCTGGCTCCTCGTCCGGTCTCGCTGACAGATGAGGACCTGCCCGCCGGTGAATTGAAGCCGACCAAAGCTGTCCATGTCGTCGAAGAGCCGATCTCGAACGAAGAGGCCGCGGCGCTGCGGCAGAACGCAGTGGACGCACTGGTAGCCGAACTCGCGGGCGAGGCGGCTCGTGCCAATGATGAACAAACCGAGGCTGGCGTGCAGTTGGCCTCTCTGGTGACGCCCGAGGAAGAGCCGGCGATCGACCCGGCGGATTTCGCCGCGGCCCTGCCGGATCCGGCCATTGCCGAGCTTCCGGGTGTGCGCCGCTCGTTGCGCCCGCAGACCCGCCCGGCCCGCCGTGCGGTGGTCACCGATACATCTGAGAAAGCGATCAACGCGGCCGTCAAATCCGCCGTTGGGTTGGATGTAGACCCTGACACGCTGAGCAAAGGCACTCGTCTGGCGCAGCTTGGCGCTTTTGAAAGCGCAGATGTCGCGAAGTCCGAATGGGCACGTCTGAACGGTCAGTTCGGTGAGTATATGGATGGAAAACAGCGCGTTATCCAGAGAACCTCAAGCGGTGGCCGGACCTTTTACCGGTTGCGCGTGCTTGGCTTTGATGACCTAAGCGACTCACGCCAGTTCTGCGCGGCGCTTGTGGCGCAAGGGGCCGACTGTATCCCGGTGGCCGTCAGGTGACGTTCGGCGCCGCGATTTCTGACGCAGAAGCGCTGCGGTTGACCGATGACGAAAGGGCCCTGTTCCGTGAGATGAACCCGTTTGGGTTCATCCTGTTCGCGCGCAACATCGAAAGTGCCGATCAGGTCCGGGCCCTGTGCGATGACTTTCGCGAGGCCGTAGGGCGGAATTGCCCTATCACGATTGATCAAGAGGGCGGCCGTGTTCAACGCCTGCGCGCCCCTCTGGCGCGTGAATGGATGCCGCCGCTCGATCATGCCGAACGGGCCAGAGAGCATGCGGAACGCGCCATGTACCTGCGCTATCGCCTGATTGCGCATGAGCTCTTTGAGCTGGGGATCGACAGCAACTGCGCGCCGATGGTGGATGTCGCGCGCACGGAAACCCACGCCTTTCTACGTAACCGCTGCTACGGCAGCGATGCAGATAGCATCGCTCAACTTGGGCGCGCGGTTGCGCGGGGGCATTTGGATGGCGGGGTATTGCCTGTCGTCAAGCACATGCCCGGTCACGGTCGGGCCACGCTGGACACACATTTCGATCTGCCGCGCGTCGACCTGACGCTCGAAGAGCTGACGCAGACCGATTTTGCCCCGTTCAAAGCTCTGAACGACTTGCCGATGGCGATGACCGCTCATCTGGTGTTCGAACAAATCGACCCGACTCCGGCCACGATCTCGGCTCCGATGATGAAGGTCATACGCGAGGTGATCGGCTTTGACGGCCTGGTCATGACCGATGACATCAGCATGAAGGCGCTGAGCGGGTTGGTGTCCGAGCGCGCGGCACAGGCCTTGCACGCAGGCTGTGATGTCGTATTGCACTGCAACGGCAGCTTCGCTGAGCGTCGTGATGTGCTTGAAGCCGCAGGCCAGATGACCGAGGCGGCGCAGGCCCGCGCAGATCGGGCCTTGGCCATGCGCAAAAAGCCCGCCGAACTTGACATCGAGGCCACTGAGGCTGAACTATCTGCCCTAATGGGCGGGCAGGTATATGAACGATAGTCTTTTCAGCGAAGATCCGGTCTCGGTCGCCGACCGGCTGGCGGCCGAAGCGCTGATCGTTGACGTTGACGGTTTTGAGGGCCCGTTAGACGTGCTCCTGACCCTTTCGCGGACGCAAAAGGTCGACCTGCGCAAGATCTCGGTCCTGGCACTGGCGCAGCAATATCTGGCTTTTGTCGAAAAGGCGCGCGCGCTGCGGATCGAACTGGCCGCAGACTACCTGGTGATGGCCGCTTGGCTGGCCTTTCTCAAATCCCGCCTCCTGCTGCCGCCTGACCCGGATGATGAGGGGCCCTCGGGTGAGGAACTCGCAGCCCACTTGGCGTTTCAGCTTGAGCGCCTGCAGGCCATGCGTGATGCCGCCGCCCGGCTCATGGCGCGGGACCAGCTGGGGCGCGATTTCTTCAAGCGCGGGCAGGCCGAAGACGTCACTCGCATTCGCACAGTGACCTATTCCGCCACGCTGTTGGACTTGATGCAGGGCTATGCGCGCATCCGTACCCGAGATGAATTCCGCCCCTTTGTGATGGACCGCGACTCGGTTTTCACGATGGAGCAGGCGCTGGAGCGTATGCGCCCTCTGATCGGGTTTGCCGGTGCCTGGACCGATATGGAGACCTATCTGCCCGACGGATGGGACGGTGATCCGGTGCGGCGACGCTCGGCCACGGCGGCAACCTTTGCGGCCTCGCTGGAGCTGGTGAAAGAAGGACATATGGAGATCAAGCAAAGTGACACCTTTGCCCCGATCCATCTGCGCAAGAGGACCGAGACCCGTGACTGACGCCCCCGAAGAAACCGGCACCCTGTTCGAAGCGCCCCCTCTGGCCGAGCAGGAGCGGATGGTCGAGGCGGTGCTGTTTGCCAGCGCCGCACCAGTGACGAATGCCGATCTTGAGGCGCGGATGCCACATGGTAGCAATGCCTCGCAGGCCGTCGAATTGCTTCAGAAACGCTACGAGGGCCGCGGTGTGCGCGTGGTCAAGGTAGGTGAGGCATGGGCGATCCGAACCGCCCCTGACCTTGGCTTTCTAATGCAGAAGGAAACGGTTGAGACCCGCAAGCTGAGCCGTGCGGCGATCGAAACGCTGGCCATCGTGGCCTATCACCAGCCTTGCACGCGGGCCGAGATCGAAGAGATACGCGGTGTCTCCGTGTCACGCGGGACCATCGACCAACTGCTCGAGATGGAGTGGATCCGGCTGGGCCGCCGCCGCATGACGCCCGGTCGTCCGGTGACCTTTGTCGTCACGCCGGAGTTTCTGGATCATTTTGGTCTGGAGAACGCCCGCGACCTACCGGGCCTCAAGGAATTGCGCGCCGCTGGCTTGTTGGAAAATCGCCCGCCGCCGGGTGCTATCCCACTGGGCGAGGGGCGCGAAGACGAAGTTGACGAAGATCAGACCGAACTCTTCGAGGAAGAGTGATCAGACAGCCCTTTTGCCGCCGTATAGATACCCTATCTCTAGGCGCAGGAAACGGAGTTGAGCAATGAGTGCAAATCGGATCATCGACATGATCGTCCGCCAGGTCACGCGCCGTCTTGTCAACAAGGGGATCGACAAGGGATTTGATATGGCCAGCCGTATGGGCGGTTCGTCGGATGCGGATAGTAGCCAACCAAAAGGGAAACCGGGGCCGGCCCAGTCGCAGAGTATCAAACAGGCCAAGCAGATGACCCGTCAGATGCGGCGGTTCATGCGGTTTTAGGTAGCCGCCTTGAAGTGTTTGGACAGTTTCAGTCCCTGTCCTTGATAGTTCGAGGCAATGCCCGCGCCATATAGCTGCGTGGGCATTTCGGACATTTTCTCATAGACCAAGCGCCCGACGACCTGACCGTGTTCCAGAACGAATGGGGCTTCGTGGCAGCGGACCTCAAGCACACCGCGCGATCCGGCACCACCTGCGGCCGCGTGGCCAAAGCCGGGGTCAAAAAAACCCGCATAGTGAACACGGAACTCACCGACCATGGCCAGATAGGGGGCCATCTCCGCTGCGTACATGGGCGGAATATGCACCGCCTCGCGGCTGACGAGGATATAGAACGCGCCGGGGTCTAGGATGATGCACCCATCGCTCGTGCGCACCTCTTCCCAATAGTCCTGCGGGTCGTATGCGCCGATCCGGTCTAGATCAATCACGCCGGTATGCGGTTTTGCGCGGTAGCCGACCAGATCGGTATCAGGCAATTGCAGGTCAACGGAAAAGCCCAAACCGTCCTGAATAACGGCAGGCCCATCGACCAGCGGGGATTCGGTGTGCAGGGCGGTCAATTCCGCATCGGTCAGAACGGCCTGACCCTGGCGGAAGCGAATCTGGTTCAGCCGCATGCCGGGCCGTACAAGTACCGAGAAGGAGCGCGGGCAGATTTCAGCGTAAAGCGGGCCGGTGTAGCCTGCGGGCACCCGGTCGAACTCGGTGCCGCCATCGGTGATTGTTCGCGTCAGCAGGTCCAATCGCCCGGTTGAGCTTTTGGCATTCGCCACCGCGCTGGTCTCGGCTGGTAGGGCGAGTGATTCCATCAACGGCACGAGATAAACGCAGCCTTTCTCCAACACGGCCCCGTCAGTGATATCGATCCGGTGCATTTCGAACTCGGCCAGACGGTCGGCGACCGATCGCCCTTCGCCCGCCAAGAACGAGGCGCGGACGCGGTAAGCCACTGTTCCCAAACGAAGATCAAGGCTGGCGGGTTGCACCTGCGCCGGGATCACATCCGGGCTGGCACTGATCTCACCGCGTGTGATCATCGCTTCGATCTGCTGGTTTGGGCATACACCTGTCATTTCGATCCCCCCTGATGCCAGAGCGGGATCTGGCCTGTCTGCCATAAACGTCGGTGTGATTTGGTCGGGCTAGCAGGACTCGAACCTGCGACCTTCCGTCCCCCAGACGGACGCGCTACCAGGCTGCGCCATAGCCCGACGTTGGAGTGTTCATAACGGTTTTCCCGGCAGGGGCAAGAGGAAAACATTGCCTTTTTTCTATCCTGCCGCCCGTGTTTCCACCCGGTTCAACCATGCGCGCAAATCCTTGGCCAAGGGCGCGATACGGCTGAGCAGTTCATCGTCGAATTCGGACCGATTCCATGCCAGTGAAGCGATACCCCCTACCAAGGGCGCGGCATCCAGATCGGCGGGTTCGGCGCTTTCCTCTGGTGCCTCAGCCTCTTGCGGTGCATCGAGGTCCATCGGGATTTGTTCGGTCTGAGGTGCAGGTTTGGCGGAAAAGGGAACAACGGTGCTGTCCGTTTCCTCGACCGCAGGCTCATCCAGAGACGGTGACAGCGCGGCGACATGGGCAACACCCTGTTCGCGCAGTATACGCTGTACGCCCTTGATGGTGATCCCATCCTCGTGCAGTAGCTTTTTGATACCGCCCAGCAGACGCATATCGTTGGGACGGTAGTACCGGCGCCCTCCCGCTCGCTTCACGGGCTTGACCTGGGTAAACCGGCTTTCCCAAAAGCGCAGGACATGGGCCTGTACTCCGAGCCAATCCGCAACTTCACTTATGGTGCGAAATGCGTCGGGAGATTTGCTCATGTCCGCGAGGTCCTAGGATTACTTGCGATTCCCGGCGGCGACGCGATCCTTCATCAGGTGCGACGGACGGAAAGTCAGCACGCGGCGGGGTTGAATGGGAACCTCTTCGCCGGTTTTGGGGTTGCGACCGATACGAGCGGTTTTGTCCCGAACACTGAACGTGCCGAATGAGGAAATCTTCACCTGCTCACCGCGCACCAGCGCGTCGGACATGTGGTTCAGAACGCTTTCCACCAGCTGCGCGCTTTCATTGCGTGACAGACCAACTTCACGAAAGACGGCTTCGCTTAGATCCATTCGGGTCAGTGTTTTGTCGCTCATACCTTTTCCCCTGTTGCTGTCAAAGCATAAGGCTGGGGCAAATTCACTGTCAATATCAATGAATTGCAGGTGGGGACGTAAGCTGAATTGCGCCGGTTACCAGCGCAGAACAACAGCGCCCCAAGCCAGCCCGCCGCCGATGGCTTCGGTCACGATCAGATCGCCTTGCTTGATTTGCCCGCGCTGTTTGCCAACCGACAGGGCCAGAGGGATCGACGCGGCCGAGGTGTTGCCGTGATCCTGTACGGTCACCACCACATTCTCCATCGGCAGGCCCATCTTCTTGGCTGTGCCTTGAATGATGCGGATATTAGCCTGATGCGGTACGATCCAGTCTACATCTGAAGCCCCCAAACCGGCACGATCCAGTGCGGTATTGGCAGTTTTTGAAAGCTTTTCAACGGCATGGCGGAAAACCTGATTGCCTTGCATCCGCAAATGACCGGTAGATTGCGTTGACACGCCACCATCCACATAAAGCAGGTCCTGATACCGGCCGTCCGAGTTCAAATCGGTTGCCAGAACGCCTCGGTCGTCCGACGTGCCGGTGCTTTCCTGTTCCTCAAGGATCAGGGCACCTGCGCCGTCGCCGAACAACACGCAGGTCGAGCGGTCGGTCCAGTCCATGATTCGGGAAAACGTTTCGGCCCCGATCACCAGAACGCGTTTAGCCTGACCCGAGAGGATCAGCGCGTTCGCATTGCTCAGCGCGAAAACGAATCCGGCGCAGACGGCCTGCACATCAAAGGCAAAGCCCCGCGTCATGCCAAGGCGGGCCTGAACCATCGTCGCTGCAGACGGAAAGGTCAGATCAGCGGTTGAGGTCGCAAGGACGATGGCGTCAATGTCGTCGGCTTCCAGCCCCGCATCTGCAAGGGCGGCTTGTGCGGCATTGGTCGCCAGATCTGAGGTGGTTTCACCTTCGGCAGCAAAGTGGCGGCGTTCGATCCCCGACCGGGTTCGGATCCATTCATCCGTCGTATCCAAAGTCTGTTCAAACTCGGAATTCGGGACAACACGTTCGGGCAAATAATGTCCGACACCTACAACGACTGAACGGCCTGCCATGTTTGAGGTACTGCCTTCTTTGTTATTTTTCCGCCTGCGGCGCGGCATGCGCGGCATCTTGTGCAAGCTGGGCCGTTGATGCAACCCGTGCTGCCAATTTTTCGGCAAAACCTGATTGGGCCAGCGTGAAGGCCAGCTTGACTGCGGCTGACACTCCGGTCGCGTCCGCGCCGCCGTGGGATTTCACCACAGTTCCGTTCAGCCCCAGGAAAACGCCTCCGTTCACCCGACGCGGATCGATGCGTTTTTTCAGGCGATTCAGAGACGTGATCGCCAGCACCGATGCAAGCCGCGAGAGGGGTGTGTATTTGAAGGCTTCGCGCAGAAGATCTCCGATCAGGCTGGCCGTGCCTTCGCCAGTCTTGATCGCAACGTTTCCCGTAAACCCATCGGTCACAATGACATCTGCCTTGTCGCCGGGAATATCGCTGCCTTCGACAAAGCCCACGAAATCGAAATTCGCGGATTCGGCGAAGTCAGTAATCATGGCATGCGCTTCTTTGAGCTCTGCCCGACCTTTATGTTCCTCGGTGCCGACATTCAGAAGCCCGATACGAGGGCGCTGCAGCGCCATGCCGTTGCGCGCGTAAGAGGCGCCCATCAACGCATATTGCAGCAGATCCTTGGCGTCGGCGCGCACATCGGCGCCTACATCCAACATAACGTTGAACCCCTGAGGGTTGCGTGAGGGCCACAGAATCGCAATCGCCGGGCGGCTGACACCGGGCAGTTTGCGCAGACGCATCATCGACAACGCCATCAGCGCGCCGGTGTTGCCACAGGATACCGCGCCATGGGCATCACCCTGACGTACGGCCTCAAGCGTGGACCACATCGAGGTTTGCTTGCCGTTGCGTACAACCTGGCTGGGCTTGTCCTCCATCGTGACGACGTCTGGACAATCACGAAAATCGACGCGCCCATCAAGGACGCGCCGTTTCGCTACGAGCTTGCGCAGCTTGTCTTCCGGACCGTGCAGCAGAAACCCAATATCGGGGTTCTTCTTCGCCGATTGCGCCAAACCTGCAACAACAGCTACGGGACCATCGTCCCCCCCCATAGCATCAACGGAAATGATGATCCGTCCGGCGTGCGTGGGTTGTTCCGTCATGCGAAGGCTTGCGCTCGATCAGGCTTAGGCTGCGTCTTCGTCCAGGTCGATTTCGTCGGCCTGAGCGACGACTTCACGGTCGTCATAGTGGCCGCAGGATGCGCAAACGTGGTGCGGGCGCTTAAGCTCGCCGCAGTTCGGGCATTCGTTCGGGTTTGCAGCAACCAGAGCGTCGTGTGCGCGGCGGTTGTTGCGACGCGACTTGGAAACTTTGTTCTGTTGGACGGCCATGGTCTCAACCTTTGTCTACTGAGGGTCAGCAGAATCGCCGCCGACCGGGTTTCATATTTCGTTTATCGTGGTTTGACGCGCGTTTAGGGTACATGCCCCACGTTGTCCAACCCTAAATCCGATGAGCGCGCGAAAATACTGCGATTCTCTACATGTTCAAGCGATTTTTCTGACCGCTTGCTATGACAGGAAATCTCTGCCCTGTCACTCGTCTTTTTTCAGCGCATCGCGCAAACTTGCCAGTCCGGCGAAGGGTTTGGCATCTTCGTCCGTCATCGCCTGTTTACCCGGCTCTGTATAGTCGGCCTGCTCCAGTTCCGCACCCTCCTTGCGTGGATAAAGGGGGAGGGCCAGCGACAGCGCCTCGATCATCACCTGTGTGGGGTCAATTTCGGTGCCAAGGGCTTCGGTTTCGTCGCCTTCGGGGATTTCGAACTCTTCGTCCTCGGGGTCTGCCCAATCGGCCAGAAAAGTGCGGGTGACGGGGACGTCAATGCGTGTGGTCACCGGTTCCAGCGTCACGACACAGGGTTGCACGACTGTTGCGCCCAGTTTGGCGGTGAGGACCCAGTCCTTTTTTCCTTCGGCCTCAACTTGGCCGACAAAGCTGAGCTTGCGAAGACCCAGCAGGTCAAGCTCGGCTTTGATGTTGTCCAGTTCCGTCGCGTTTGGGCGCAACTCGAAGGATGTTGGCGTGTTTTGGGGCAGGTCGGCCACCCGCAGAGATGTCATGTTGCTCATTCGTGACCCTTTACTGTGTTGAACCGGGGCATCGGTTTCTGTAAGCGGATAGGGGCCGCTACGGATCAAGGCAAGAGGGTGTATATGGTGATGGGTGTAAACAAGGTGAAACGAGCAGCGAAATCGCTCGTCTTTATTGCCTGTCTGGCTGCGATTGCGGCCTGTACGCCGACCTTCAAGAATCACGGCTATATTCCGCCTGCCGAAGATCTGGCCGAGATCAAAGTGGGCGTCGATACCCGCGACACCGTGGCCGAAGCCATCGGCGCGCCCGGCATTTCCGGCGTTGTGCAAGATTCGGGCTATTACTACGTCGCCTCTCGCGTACGCTTTTACGGCCCCAAAAGGCCCGAGGTTGTCTCGCGCGAGTTGGTTGCCATCAGCTTTGACCAGCGCGGCGTCGTCAGCAATATCGAGAAGTTCGGCCTTGAAGACGGTGTCGTCGTGACCCTTGAACGGCGCGTGACCGAATCCAGTGTCCAGAACACCGGCTTCCTACGTCAGCTGCTTGGAAATATCGGCAACTTCAACCCAGCCAACATTCCGGGCGCTTCGAACTGAGTCACAGGATTGTCGTGTCGTCTTCACAAGGCGGTCACATCTGCCGTGATAGCAGAGCCATAAGGTTGAAATCCGGTCGGCAAGGGCGGAGGATGCGGTCATGGCGGTGTTGTTGAGCAAAGGGCGCTTTCGGGCGCGTCTGGCGCAGAGTGACGAAGATCTGGCGGCGGCGCAGGCGCTCCGAACGCAGGCGTTTGGCACCGGCGCATTGGATGCTGACGCGTTCGATCCCGTTTGCGACCATGTTCTGGTCGAAGACCTTCAGGACGAGGGCGCTCTGGTCTGTTGTTTCCGAATGCTGACTATGGATAGCGGCGCTGAGATCGGGCGCAGCTATTCGGCTCAGTTTTATGATCTGTCCAGCCTCGAAGGGTTCTCGGGCCGTATGGTCGAGATGGGGCGGTTCTGTATCCACCCCGACCGGACAAACCCGGACATCCTACGTGTCGCGTGGGGCGCGATGACTGCCTATGTGGACCGGAACCGGATCGAGATGCTGTTTGGCTGTTCCTCATTCGCAGGGACCGAGACGGCCGAGTATCTGGACGCGTTTGCGATGCTCAAGCACCGTCATCTGGCGCCGAAACGCTGGTTGCCGCGGGTGAAAGCGCCAGATGTGTTTCGGTTTGCGTCCAAGCTGCGTCGCAGGCCGGACGTGAAGAAAGCGATGCTGCGGATGCCGCCATTGCTGCGAACCTATCTGATGATGGGCGGCTGGGTTAGCGATCATGCGGTGGTGGATCGGCACATGAACACGTTGCACGTTTTCACCGGGTTGGAGATTGGGGCGATTCCCCCGGCCCGCAAACGGTTGCTGCGGGCGGTGGCTCGGTAACTCCGGATTTTCGACGAGAAGAAGGTGTGGGCGTTGACGCGCCAGCCCTGCCGGTTTAGCTGGCGGGCATGGCGAGAATTCCTTTGTTGCAGATGTCCGGCATTTCCCTGACCTTCGGGGGTGATCCGGTGTTTTCCGGTTTGGATCTGGTGGTCCAGCCGGGTGATCGCGTTGCGCTTGTAGGGCGCAACGGCTCGGGTAAGTCCACCTTGATGAAAGTGATGGCGGGGCTGGTTGAGGCGGATCAGGGTGAGATCGTTGTGCCTCCCGGCAAATCCGTTGGCTATATGGAGCAGGACCCGGGGATGAAGGGGTTCGCGACGCTGGGCGACTATGCCTCAAGCGGGTTGGAGCCGGGCGAGCTGTACAAGGTCGAACGCGCCGGTGAGGGGCTGAAATTCGATCCGTCACGCCCTGTTGAGACCGCCTCGGGCGGGGAACGGCGGCGGGCGGCCTTGGCCAAACTGATGGCCGAAGCGCCTGACCTGATGTTGCTGGACGAGCCGACCAACCATCTGGACATCGAAGCCATCGCTTGGCTGGAGCGCGAATTGGGCGCGACCCGGGCCGCCTATGTGCTGATCTCGCACGACCGCGCGTTCCTGCGGGCGCTGACCCGCGCGACCCTGTGGATTGATCGCGGCATGGTGCGGCGGCAGGAGCAAGGGTTTGAGGCGTTCGAGACTTGGCGCGACAAGGTCTGGGAAGAAGAAGATCAGCAGCGTCACAAGTTGAACCGTCTGATCAAGTCCGAGGCGAAATGGGCGGTCGAAGGGATCAGCGCGCGACGTAAGCGCAACCAAGGGCGGGTGCGCGCGTTGCAGGCCTTGAGGGCCGAGAAGGCGGCGCAGATCAAACGTCAGGGCTCGGCGGCTATGTCACTCGAAGCGGGCCCGAAGTCCGGTCGCAAGGTGATCGAGGCCAAGGCTTTGTCGAAAGCCTATGGCGACAAGCAGATCGTACGCGGCTTTGATCTGTTGGCGCAGCGTGGCGATCGGGTTGCTTTTGTTGGGCCGAACGGGGTTGGCAAAACCACTCTGTTGAAGATGCTGCTGGGGCAGGAGGCCCCGGATGAAGGCTCTGTGACGCTGGGAACCAACCTCGAAATCGCGGTGTTTGACCAGACCCGCGCGCAATTGGACCCTGAGATGAGCCTGTGGGACAGCCTGACCGGCGACCCAGAGATGCGCGTGTCGGGCAAGGCCGATCAGGTCATGGTTGGCGGGCAGCCCAAGCATGTTGTGGGCTACCTCAAAGAGTTTCTGTTCGATGAACGCCAGGCAAGAGCGGCTGTTAAGTCCCTGTCTGGCGGGGAAAAAGCGCGTTTGCTGTTGGCGAAGCTGATGGCGAAACCGTCGAACCTGCTGGTGCTGGACGAACCGACCAACGATCTGGATGTGGAAACTCTGGACCTGCTGCAAGAGCTGTTGGACGACTATGACGGCACGGTTCTGCTGGTCAGCCACGACCGGGACTTTCTGGACCGCGTTGCCACCACAACCATCGCGATGGAGGGCAATGGCCGCGCGACCGTCTATGCGGGCGGGTGGTCGGACTATATCGCTCAGCGGGGTGATCTTGCCCCTAAGAAAGAAGAGAAAACAAAAGCTTCCAAGCCAAAGGTGAAGCAAGAGGCCAAGCCGAAACTAGGCCTGTCCTTCTCGGAAAAGCACCGGCTGGAGAAGCTCCCGGCCGAGATTGCGCGGCTGGAGGCCGAGATTGCCAAGCTGGAAGAGCTGATGGCAGACCCCGACCTGTTCACGCGCGAGCCGGTCAAATTCCAGAAAGCCACCGAAGCGCTGGTCGAACGGCAGGAGAAACTGTCGGTCGCTGAGGAAGAGTGGCTGATGCTGGAGGAAAAGGCAGAAGGCGGGTAGTAAAAGACCCGAAACTCAGTTTCCTCAGAATTTCAAGGTCGTCTTATGCGCGTCCCCGGATCGGGCGTGCAGGGTTGCCAACGATGGTTTCATCGGGTGCGACCGATTTGGTCACGACACTGCCCGCGCCGATAATGGCCCGGTCACCGATTGAGACACCAGGCAGGATTATAGCGCCGCCGCCAATCCAAACATTCTCTCCAATCGTGACCGGATGCGCGATTTCAAGACCGTCTGCGCGTAGGGCGGGGTCCTTTGCGTGTTCGGCGCAGTAGATCTGGACGTTAGGGCCCAGCATTGTGTCGCTGCCGATCCTTACCGGCGCGGTATCCAATACGGTACAGCCCGCGTTAAAATAGACGCGATCGCCCAGAGAGAGGTTGAATCCATAGGCGCAATGAAACGGGGCTTCGATGAAGCACATATGCCCGGTTTCGGCGAAAAGTGCGAGCAGCTCGGGCGCGATGGGGCCGCGATCATCGGGTTGGCATGTGTTGTGGGCGTAAACGGCGCGACGGGCGGTCTGGCGCAAGTCTTCCAGTTCCGGATCGAGGCAGGTGTACCACGCACCTGCCGCCATTTTCTGTCGCTCGCTCATGTTTTTAGGGTTAGCGCATCCTTAGAGCGCCGTCGATGCGGATGACCTCTCCGTTGAGATATCCCATCTCGACGATGAAGGCGGCGAGGCGTCCGTATTCCTTCGGGTCCCCCAAGCGGGGTGGGTTCGGGACGTCGGCGGCCAATTGGGCTTGCACCTCTTCCGGCAGACCGGCCAGCATGGGCGTCATGAAGATTCCGGGCGCGATGGTCATCACCCGGATACCGGTTGAGGCCAGATCGCGTGCCATAGGTAGGGTCATACCAACCACGCCGCCTTTTGAAGCCGCATAGGCCGCCTGACCCTTTTGCCCGTCGAACGCCGCGATAGATGCGGTGTTGATGATGACTCCACGGGCCCCGTCTGCATCGGGTTCATTCAAGGCCATTTGAGCCGCAGCCAAACGGGCGACATTGAAACTGCCCACCAGATTGATGTCGATGGTGCGCTGGAACGCGTCCAAAGGGTGCGGGCCGTCGCGCCCGACGGTCTTGATACCGTCCGCAATACCGGCGCAATTCACGGCAGCGGTGATCTTGCCCATTTTATCCGTGGCCAGCCCGACCGCTGCTGCGACCGAGGCTTCTTGGGTTACATCGGTCTCATTGAAATGCCCTCCGATCTCGGCGGCGACCTTCGCGCCTCGGTCGGCATCGCGATCCAGCAGCGTGACCTGAGCGCCTT
This sequence comes from Ruegeria profundi, assembly GCF_049800715.1. GTDB lineage: Bacteria > Pseudomonadota > Alphaproteobacteria > Rhodobacterales > Rhodobacteraceae > Ruegeria > Ruegeria profundi_A. Next base: position 420,701 of record NZ_JBNAFO010000001.1, on the reverse strand, counting down.
GCGCGGCAAAGTACCGGGCGGTGGCTTCGCCCAAACCGGACGCACCGCCGGTGATGATGGCTGCGGTGTCGGACAGGTTCATGATGGGCCTCCTCGCGGGTTAATGAACGTATGTTCAATAAACAGTTTAGCCGCGTCCTGTCTATAGGTTTGGCTTTGGACCCCGCGTTGGGTTCTGAAGAAATCCTCAGAAACCTTTCAGATCGGCTTCACGGAAGATCGCCAACTCGTGAATGAACAACCTGACGCGTTCGGGTGTTTTTTCGTCAGGAGGTGCTGAAATGTTAAAGAGTACAAAGCAAAAACTTGGCGCGCTTGCGATTGCGCCGATTGTCGGGGGGGTCATGGTCGGAAGCGCAGCAGCCGCGCCTGAAACCTGTAACTGGAAAACAGCGCGTGATCTCGCCAATGCCGGGGACTACGCAGGTTTGTGCGATTGCGCGCAGGTTACGCCGAGCTTTCTGGAGCGTCTGCAGAGGCGGGCCGATTTCGAAACCACTCTAAGCGTAACAGGTGCGCAATGCCCGGGATTGGCAACTTTGCTGACCGATTTGCCCACGGCGAGTGTGCAGGCCACTTCGAACCAAGGCGAAGACAGGTCTTCCAACGGTCCGGGCAACATCGGCGGAGGCGGTCCGGCGGGTGACGGTGGCCCAGGCGGCAATGACGGCCCCGGTGATGGGGGCGATGGTCCGGGTAACGGTGGCGATGGCCCCGGCAGTGGTGGCGGCGGTGACGGCCCTGGAAACGGTGGCAATGGCGGCAACAACGGCGGTCCCGGCAACGGCAATGGAAATGGCGAAAACCCCGGAAACGGTGGTGGAAATAACGGAGGTTCAGGGCCGGGCACCGGTAATGGTGGCGGCAACAATGGACAGGGCGGCGGCTCCGGAAACGGCGGCGGCGGCTCCGGAAATGGAGGAAGCAGCGGCGACGGCAAAGGCGGTGGTGGCAAAGGCGGCGACGGTAAGGGTGGCGGCAAGAACGGCGGAGGAAAGGGCAAGAAGTAGCCCATCGTGACGCAGCCCCTGAGCCTTTTGTAGGTCGCCACATCCGGCGACCTACACCAGCATATCAAACTCCGGATACAGCTAGCGCCATCTCGGTAATTTACAGCGCCAGCGGGTAGGTGACCGGTTTAGCGCCAGTCGCTTTAGGCATCTTCTTTGCTGCCGATGCCGGTAATTTCGACTTTGCGATCCGCTCGCAAGGTTTGCCGTCTTTGAAAAAGCTGTCGACCCGCCAGCTTGCTTTCAGGGTTCTCGGCAGTTTGCTCAACATGCGAGAGGTTTCCTTTGACGCACTGCTCCACCACGGTTTCATGCCGCCGCTGCACTTTGCATGAAACCGGACGCGGACCCGATAACCCGCAGCTTTCTCTTCTTTTTTGAAGTCCTGCAAGCTCTTGATCAGCTTGGATTCAAAGGCGCTGTAGTAGGTCGAGTTCGAGCTGGCCGACATGGGCGTCAGATTGACATTGGTGCCGGGCCCGCCAAGTTTTTCGCTTAGGATGTGGCCTTTGATGTATGTCTGAGCCTGCAGTTCCGAGTAGTCGGACAGCATCTGAATTTCTGTCAGCGCCAGAAGCTCCAAAATCTTTTCGACCGAATTTGCCTTGGCAAGCTTTTGGAGCGTAGACTTACTGGACAGGGCCTTTTGCACAGCAGCCAGATCAATGAGGTCCTTTACATCCCAGCGCGAGTTGAACCGTTCGACAATCGCGCAATGGCCGGTAGCCGGGGAGCTTCCCTTTTGCTTCAAGCTGTCGGTTGTCAGGATGCAGGTGACCTCATCCGCGCCGGTTGAGAATTTTTCGCCTTCAAAGACAACGTCGGCGCGGCGGGAGGATGTGAATTTATTCGCAATAACCATGTTCAAATCATACTAAAACGCTCCAATTGTCAGCAGTTTAGCATAGATTTGGGCTTCGACGAAATAAGGCGCTCCGGGCGCAGGTGTTTGCGCCCGGAAACGAGAGAGATCAGCTCAGTTGAACCAGTGCGTGGCGTTTCTTGCCTGCGCTCAGTTTGATCGGAGAGGAAAGCGCACCTGCGTCAATCATCAGGCCTGCATCCGTCAGTGGCGCATCGTCGAGCTTGGCACCGTTTTCCGAGATCAGGCGCTTGGCCTCTTTGCCGGATTTGGCCAGACCAGATTTCACGATCAACTGCACGATCGACATGCCATCGCCCAGCTCATCCGCGCTGAGCGTGAGGGTCGGAAGGTCTCCACCCACGCCGCCTTTTTCGAACACTTCGCGAGCCGTGGCCTCGGCTGTGGCAGCGGCTTCGGCCCCATGCAGAAGGGTCGTGACCTCATTGGCGAGACGGATTTTGGCCTCGTTGATCTCGGACCCCTGCAACGCGCCCATGCGGTCGCACTCATCGACTGGAAGCTCGGTGAAGATCTTCAGGAAGCGGCCTACATCGGCGTCAGTCGTGTTGCGCCAGAACTGCCAGAACTCATAGGGCGAAAGCATATCGCCGTTCAACCAGATCGCGCCGCCCTGCGATTTGCCCATCTTGCGGCCGTCGCTGGTGGTCAGCAGAGGCGTCGTCAGGCCATAGATTTCCTGATCCAAGACTCGGCGGGTCAGGTCGATACCGTTGACGATGTTGCCCCACTGATCTGAACCGCCCATCTGCAGAACACAGCCATAGCGACGGTTCAGCTCAAGGAAGTCGTAGGCCTGCAGGATCATGTAGTTGAATTCGAGGAAGCTCAGCGATTGTTCGCGGTCCAGCCGGGATTTCACGGACTCGAAGGACAGCATTCGGTTGACCGAGAAATGCCGCCCGATATCGCGCAGGAAATCGAGGTAGTTCAGGCTGTCCAGCCATTCGGCATTGTTCAGCATCAGCGCGCCGGTCTCGCTGTCATCGTAGGACAGGTATTTCGAGAATACCTGCTTCATGCCTGCGATATTGGCGTCGATCTGTTCAGGGCCCAGCAGGGGGCGTTCGTCCGAGCGGAACGAGGGGTCGCCCACCTTGGTGGTGCCGCCGCCCATTAGGGTGATCGGCTTGTGGCCGGTCTTTTGCAGCCAACGCAGCACCATGATGTTCATCAGGTGACCCACATGTAGCGACTGTGCGGTGGCGTCATAGCCGATATAAGCTGTCTGCACCCCGTCGATCAGCGCGTCGTCAAGGCCTTGATAATCGGTGCAGTCGGCCAGAAAGCCGCGCTCGATCATCGTGGCGATGAAATCCGATTTGGGGTGGTAGGTCATATCGTGCCCTCGGGGTTACTGTTGCGGGGCACTGTATAGGCGGCGGCGTGGGGAAGGGGAAGGTGCCTTTTGTGCTGAAAAACACCTCGGGCCAGCGTCGCATACATGGCGCTCGGGGCAGAATTCTTTGCAGCTCGGGCGCAAGGCGCTTGCCTTGTCTGCCATCGGCGGGGCAGGTTGGCGCCGTTGCACGCTCTGATTGTTCGGAAGACAGGTGCAACGTCTGATACAGGCAGGAGGCAGCCGTGCGGCAGTCCAACAGGATGCAAGGTCCGATCCGGGCGCTTGGGGCGATGTCAGGGACGTCAATGGATGGCGTGGATGCCGCCGTGGTCGAAACCGATGGTCATCAAATCTTCAGCTTTGGTGAAACCGGCTATCGCGCCTATTCCGAGGCTGAACGTGCGGTGATCCGCGCAGCCTTGGGTCAATGGCAAGGGGCGGATGTCGAGGTCGCGGGCGAGCTGGTGACCGTGGCCCATGCCGAGGCCCTGTCGGAATTCGAAGAGGTGGATTTGATCGGCTTTCACGGCCAGACCCTTGCGCATGAACCGCGTGGGCGCGGCACCTTGCAGGTGGGCGATGGTGTCGGACTGGCGCAGGCGCTGGGTTTACCGGTTGTCTGGGACTTCCGCAGTGATGACGTGGCTTTGGGGGGCGAAGGCGCGCCTCTGGCCCCGTTCTTCCATTTCGCTTGTGCCAAATGGATCGATGCGCGGGAGCCGCTGTGTTTCCTGAACCTCGGCGGTGTCGGCAACCTGACCTATGTGGACCCGTCCTTTGATGGCCCCGAAGCGCCCGGGGCTTTGTTGGCGTTTGATACTGGCCCGGCAAATGCGCCTGTGGATGATCTTATGCAGGCCCGTCTGGGCCAGCCGATGGATCGCGACGGTGCAGTGGCCCGAGGCGGCACCGTGGAAACTGGTGCGCTTGAGCTGTTTCTGGCTGAACCCTTCTTTGCGCGCATGCCGCCCAAATCCCTGGATCGAAACGACTTTGCCGAGATGGTGCGTCTCGTGCAGGAGTTGAGCGATGCGGACGCGGTTGCGACCCTGACCGCGATGTGCGCGGCGGGCGTGGCGCAGGGTATGCAGCATTGCCCGAAACCTCCGGCGCGCGTGTTGGTGACCGGCGGCGGGCGGCACAACCCCGTTCTGATGGAGATGCTGCGCGTTTCGTTGGATTGCCCGGTTGAGCCGGTCGAGGCCGTGGGGCTGGACGGCGATATGCTGGAAGCTCAGGCCTTCGCCTATCTGGCGGTCCGCGTGGCGAGGGGTTTGCCGACCTCATGCCCTGGAACGACGGGGGTGCAGGCCTTGGTGGGCGGTGGCATAGTCAGCCGGGTCTCGGTGGATAAGGCCAGCTAGGCTGGGAACTCGGACCAAGTGGTTCAAAAGCGGGCATAAATGTGCGACGCTTGTGTGAACGTGTTTCAAAAAAGGTCTTGTTTCATGGCGACAAAAGCGGAACTGGAAGCCGAACTTGAGGCGTTGCGTGCGCGCAACGCGAAGTTGGAGGAGAGCGCTGAGGCGGGTTCTGAAGAGAAGACATCGACCAAGACGAGCGATGAGATTAGGCGATTGCTGAAAGAGCATGGGGTTGATCTATCCGGGGCCGAGGCCATGGGTGAGGAGGTCGTTGCCGAGTTTGGCCGTTTGCAGAAGGACTATCCGATTACAGTTCTGCTGATTGCGTTCTCGCTTGGGTATGTGGTCGGTCGGGCCAGCAGATAGAGAGGGTTAGATGAGCAGACTTAGCAGAAATCTTGTAACGATCTATCGCACGGAGCGCCTGATCGCGCGTCGTCGTCTTGCGGTGGTGCAGCAACAGACGATCCTGATGGTGCTGGCGGGTATAGCAGCGCTGGCCGGTCTTGTCGCGTTGAATGTTGCCATTTTTTTCGCGCTGGACGCGTTGATGTCTTCCGCCGGTGCAGCAGCGGTGCTGGCGGCAGGAAACCTGGTTTTAGCAGCGCTACTGGTTCTGTTTGCGCGGCGGACCAGTGTCGAGGATGAAATCGCCCCGGCGGTGGAAGTTCGCGACATGGCGATTGCAGACGTTGAAGACGAGATGGAAGAGATGGCCACTGAGGCGCGTGAGGTGGTTCAGGCGGTCAAGAGTATCGGGGCAAATCCGCTGGGATCTTTACCAGCGTTGCTGGTGCCCTTGCTGACCGCGCTATTGAAGAACCGGGCCGAGAAATAGGTGGATGCGGGGTTGGGGGCTCTGCCCCCGCCGCACTTTGCGCGACTCCCCCGAGGTATTTTTAGCCAGATGAAGTTTGGATCCCTACTGCTATCGGCTGCGAGGGATGTCAAAACCGGGGGCGGCGAGTTTGAAGCCTTCGAATTCGAAACCGGGAGAGACGGTGCAGCTGACCAGAGTGTAGTCTCCAGTGGTTCGGGCTGCTTGCCAGTGGTTCTCAGGAACGATCAGTTGCGGCGCGCCTTTGGACAGGTCGGGGCTCAGCAGGTGGTCGGTGGCGGGGCCTTGGTCACTTTCGCTGATCGACAGGATCAAAGGTGCGCCCGCGTGGTAGAGCCAGATCTCGGTCGCGTCGACGCAGTGCCAGTGGCTGGTTTCCTCGGCCTCTAGTAGGAAATAGATGCAGGTGCCCGTGGCGCGGCCTTCGTTTTGGGCGCGCCACGTCTCGCGGTACCAGCCGCCTTCGGGGTGTTTTTGCAGGTTCAGGTGGTCGATGATCTCTTGCGCGGTCATATTTGGCCCTTTGGGGTTTTGCGCGATTATGCATGGGTTCGCACGATCCGCTATGGCAATCATCGCCTAAGGTCATATGTTTGCGCCATGACCCTTACGATCCCCTTTGATAACTCCTATGCCCGTTTGCCGGATGCCTTTTACACGCGGCAGTCTCCGGTCCCTGTGAAAGAGCCTCAGTTGATTGCGTTCAACGAGGGGTTGGCGCGGATTTTGCGCATCTCACCCGGAGATGTCACGGAGATGGCGCAGGCTTTTGCAGGGAATACGGTACCCGACGGAGCAGAGCCTTTGGCCCAGCTGTATTCGGGGCACCAGTTCGGGACTTATAATCCTCAGCTCGGGGATGGGCGCGCGGTTTTGCTGGGTGAGACTGTGGGCGCAGACGGGATTCGCCGCGATATTCAGCTCAAAGGCTCGGGCCGGACACCTTATTCGCGGCAAGGTGATGGGCGGGCATGGCTGGGGCCGGTGTTGCGGGAATATGTTGTCTCGGAGGCGATGCAGGCGCTGGGCATTCCGACCACGCGCGCTTTGGCGGCTGTTGAAACAGGTGAAGCCGTTTACCGTGAAGGGCCGATGCCTGGGGCGGTTCTGACCCGTGTGGCGCAGAGCCATTTGCGCGTTGGAACATTTCAGGTCTTTGCCGGGCGCAGGCAGGTCGAGAGCCTGAAGCAACTGACCGACTATGCCATCCAGCGCCACTACCTCGAGGCTGAAGGGCCAATGGGCCTGTTGCGGGCCGTTCGCGATGCGCAGGCGAAGCTGATCGCGGCGTGGATGAGCGTTGGGTTCATTCACGGTGTGATGAATACGGACAATTCCTCGATCGCGGGGGAGACCATCGACTATGGTCCTTGCGCCTTCATGGACAGCTACCATCCGAATACGGTCTACAGCTCGATCGACCGGATGGGGCGCTATGCCTATTCCAACCAGCCCGAAATCGCGGTGTGGAATCTGGCGCAACTGGCGACGGCCTTGATCCAGCAATACGATGACCCTCAGGACGGTGTCGAAGAGGCGACCGAGATCGTACACGCCATGCCCGATTTGCTCCAGCAGGAGTGGTTGAGCCGCTTCCGTGCCAAGCTGGGTTTGACGCGCGAGGAGGATGGCGATCTTAGGCTGATCACCGACCTGTTGAAGCGTATGGCGGAAGAGCAGGCGGATTTCACCAACACCTTCCGGGCGCTGGGCGGTGAGACCGCGCGGGATCAGTTCACAAATCCTGAGGCCTTTGATAGCTGGTCTGAGGGTTGGCAGACCCGCATCTCGCGTGAAGCGGACCCGCTAGGAGTGATGTCAGCTACAAACCCGGCCTTCATCCCGCGCAACCACCGTGTTGAGCAAATGATCGAAGCTGCGGTGAACGGGGACTATGCGCCGTTCCATCGTTTGAACGATGTGTTGTCCCGCCCCTTTGAAGATCAGCCCGGGAATGCTGACCTAACACGGCCCCCCGGTGCAAATGAGGTGGTTCACGCCACGTTCTGCGGAACCTGATTGCGGCCTAGCAGCTCAAATTGAAGGCAGGTTTCGGACATGTCGATGGGCAGAGTTGGAGAGATCAGGCCGCTGTCGGCCAGCATGACCGATTCCCGTTTCAGTTGGATTTCGCGTCCGGATTCCGATTTCACGTAGGTCCCTGAGGTGCTGCGATCTGTCAGGATCAGCTTACCCGCTTTCATTGCAAGGACCGCATGCAGGCGCGAGATCCAGGGCTGAGGCAGGACCACATCGCAATCGGGCGCGCGGCCAATCTTGAACTCTCCGTTGCCGAGACAACGCCAGACGCGGTCCTCATGGCGCAGGATCAGGGTCAGACCTTCACGGGGCTGCCAGTTCTCCTCGGTGCGGCCAAAACTCTGTGGCAGACGCGTCTGCGAGATGGAATCGGATTCGGGATGGATCAGGGAGTAGGCCGTCTGCGGCTCGGTCAGACCTTTCAGGCTGAGTTGGCCCAGAGGTGTCAGCGTGCGCCGAAGATCGGCGGGCAGCAAGACGGCGATCCCCTGGCTGAAGCAGGCCTCGCCCGGGTTGGCTGCGGTCGCGAACCGCGCAGTCACGTTGACGGCCTCGCCATAGATGCCGCGCTTGCCGATCACGATAGGGCCGCAATGCACGCCGACATGGACCGATAGCGGCGTATGGGTCGAAGGCTCAATCAGTTTCAGGGCTGCATTGTAGGCTGCGCTCGGGTTCTCGAAATAGCTGAGAACATCGTCGCCCTTTTGCCCGACCGGAATGCCGCCAAACTCCTGCAGGACTGAGCGCAGCCGGTCAATCTCAAGTTGGATCAGGCGCTGGGCTTCGTCATCGCCCACCGCCTTGTAGAGCGGCGTACTGCCCACGATATCGGCAATGATCATCGTGGCGAATGTGGATTCAACGTCCAAGGGCGAGTTTCCTTTTTGCGGCAGTTTAACCCCGCTTGATTTCGTGTAAACTTATTTAATGTAATGCTCATAAACCTTTGAGGGAACGCGCTGAGAATTGCAACACCGCGCCCATTCCAAAGGTCCCAAATCGGTGCCGTTGACCCTGAAAAGCGATATGAAAATACCCTCGGTTCTGCGGCTTGCCAGCTACAATATTCAGAAATGTGTCGGCCTTGATCTCCGGCGTCAGCCACAGCGCATCCTTCAGGTTCTTGAGGGAATGCGCGCCGATATCGTTGTGCTGCAGGAGGCTGATAAACGGTTGCCGCCACGGCCTGCCGCGCTGCCGCAGTTCATGTTGGATGAGGCCGGATGGCAGATCGTCGATCTGGGCGGGGCGGGTAGTTTGGGATGGCACGGAAATGCGGTGATCTGGCGGGGTGATGCGATCTCGGTCCGTCAGACTGGGCATCACGAATTGCCGGGGTTCGAGCCGCGCGGCGCGGTACGGGTTGAGTTCGATACACCCATCGGGCCGCTTAGGGTGATGGGTATGCATCTGGGGCTGCTATCCGCCTCGCGTCGACGGCAGATCACTCACATCCGCCAATTCGGTGCGGATCTGGAGGATATGCCCACGGTCTGGGCCGGGGATTTCAACGAATGGTCTCGCTCACCGGTGCTCGACAACCTCGTGCCCGAGATGCGGTTTCTGCCTCCGCTCCCCAGCTTTCCCGCTGCCCAGCCCTTGGGCGCATTGGACCGGATCGCCCTAGGGCAGGGGGTTGAGGTGCACGCTCATGGGGTGCATGAGGATCGCCCGGCCCATATCGCCTCGGACCATCTGCCCATCTGGGCCGATCTGCGCGTTGGAGGATGATCTGCGCAGGCATGTCGAATTCTTGTGGCGCGGCGCGTGCGGACATACTAAGACAGACACCCGAGTAGTTTCTGAGGGGCATCATGCCGGATACGATCATTTCGCGCTGTGAGGCCAAAGGCCTTCGCATGACCGGCCAGCGGCGCACCATTGCGCAGGTTCTCGAGGAGAGCGCGGACCACCCGGATGTCGAAGAACTCTACGCCCGCGCGTCCGCTTTGGATTCGGGTATCTCGATCGCAACAGTCTACCGCACGGTGAAACTGTTCGAAGAGGCCGGCATTCTGGAGCGTCTGGAATTCGGCGATGGCCGCGCCCGTTATGAAGATGCCGAGAGGGATCACCATGATCACCTGATCGACATGCAATCGGGGGAAGTGATCGAATTCGTCGACCCCGAGATCGAAGCTCTGCAGGAAAAGATTGCGGAAAAACTGGGCTATCGCCTCAAGGGACACCGGCTGGAACTGTATGGCGTTCCCATCAAGCCTGAGTGATCCATCACCAAACGCGATGGGTGGCAACAAGACAATTCATCGCCCGCGATGTGATAGGTCTTGATTTAGCGCAGTACATACGGTTTTGCTGAAGCGAGAAGGCGGCAATTGGTGCCGCCCATTTCTTTACGGACAGACCCATGAACAACGTCAACGGCATTTTGCTGGTCATTGCGTCTATGGCGGCTTTCACGCTTGAGGATGTGTTCATCAAGCAACTGACGTCATCCATCATGCCGGGCCAGATTCTGGTCATGCTGGGGCTGGTCTGTTCTGTCGTATTTCTGGTCATGGCCATCGCGACCCGCAAACGGATTTTTGTGCCCGAGGCGTGGCAGCTTTTGCCGATGATCCGCGCTATGTCCGAAGCCGTCGCTGCGGTGGCCTTTGTGACGGCGCTGGCCCGTGTGGACCTTTCGACCGTTGCGGCCGTGTTTCAGGCAATGCCTCTAGCGGTCACCATGGGGGCAGCGCTGTTTCTGGGTGAACAGGTCGGTTGGCGACGCTGGAGCGCGATTGGCATTGGCTTTATCGGCGTACTGATGATCATCCGACCCGGGCTTGAAGGGTTCCGCCCGGAATCCCTTTATGTCGTGGCTGCGGTCATCGGCGTGGCGGCGCGCGATCTGATAACACGGCGGTTGGACAGCAAGGTCTCTTCGGCGGTGGTGTCCCAGCAGGCCTATCTGGCCTTGGCCGTGGGCGGTGCAGCCTTGATGATCATGAGCGGCCATCCACTGGAAGCCATGCAAAGCGCTGAGGTCTGGCCTTTTGCCGGAGCGGCCTTTTTCGGTGTTCTGGGCTACTATGCGATCGTGATTGCAATGCGCGTCGGCGAAGCCTCGGCTGTCACGCCGTTTCGCTATACACGGCTTCTGTTTTCGATCCTTGCGGGTGTCCTGGTCTTTGGGGAACGTCCGGACCTGATGACGCTGGCCGGGGCGTCGCTGATTATCGGCTCAGGCCTGTATACCTTTCTGCGCGAACGCAAACTGGCGCGCGAAATGGCATTGGCCGCCGCGTAGCCCTGTTGGCGCAAACATGACGCTGTTAGCCCTAAAGGGCCGGGAATATACGTGTTAGCGATAACGGAAATGGTTTACTTTTAGTTCCGTGCTGCTATGACGCGTGCAACGGAATGCAGCCACAGGGACCGCCCTCATGAGTACCATCATCGACATTCACGCACGCGAAATCCTGGACAGCCGGGGCAACCCGACGGTCGAGGTCGACGTGATTCTGGAAGACGGCACAATGGGCCGCGCGGCTGTGCCATCGGGTGCCTCCACCGGCGCCTATGAGGCGGTTGAAAAGCGCGACGGCGACAAGGCGCGTTACATGGGCAAGGGCGTGCTTGAGGCCGTTGCCGCCGTCAACGGCGAGATTGCCGAGGAATTGGTAGGCTTTGACGCGACTGAACAGGTCGCCATCGACCAGGCGATGATCGAGCTGGACGGGACCGAGAACAAGGGTCGTCTGGGCGCAAACGCTATTTTGGGTGTTTCGCTGGCAACAGCTAAAGCGGCGGCGGATTTCACCACGCAACCCTTGTATCGCTATGTCGGCGGGACCGCGGCCCGCGTCCTGCCGGTTCCGATGATGAACATCATCAACGGGGGCGAGCACGCTGACAACCCGATCGACATTCAGGAATTCATGATCATGCCGACCTCGGCCGCGAATATTCGCGAGGCGGTGCGCATGGGCTCCGAGGTGTTCCACACCCTCAAGCGCGAACTGTCGGCTGCCGGTCTGGCCACTGGTGTTGGCGACGAAGGTGGCTTTGCTCCCAACATCGCATCGACCCGAGAGGCATTGGATTTCATCCTGCAGGCGGTCGAAAAAGCAGGCTATAAACCGGGTGAGGAAATTCACCTCGCGCTGGATTGCGCCGCGACCGAATACTTCAAGGACGGCAAATATGTGCTGGCTGGTGAGAATATCTCGCTGACTTCAGAGGAAAACGCCGAGTATCTGGCGACCTTGGTCAAAGACTATCCGATCATCTCGATCGAAGACGGCATGTCCGAAGACGACTGGGATGGCTGGAAAGCGCTGACTGATGCCATCGGTGACAAGGTGCAACTGGTGGGTGACGACCTGTTCGTGACCAACCCGGAACGTCTGGCCGAAGGGATTGAACGTGGCTGCGCCAACTCGATGCTAGTCAAGGTGAACCAGATCGGCTCGCTGACCGAGACCCTGCGCGCCGTCGATATGGCCCACCGCGCGCGTTATACCAACGTGATGTCGCACCGCTCGGGCGAGACCGAGGACTCCACCATTGCCGACCTGGCCGTGGCGACCAATTGCGGCCAGATCAAGACCGGCTCGCTGGCGCGCTCAGACCGCTTGGCCAAGTATAACCAGCTGATCCGTATTGAAGAATCGCTGGGTGAAGTTGCGGAATATGCCGGAGCATCGATTCTGAAACGGTGATCCGAAACTCGATTCTAAACACATCCAAAGGCTCTCTTTCCCCGGAAAGAGGGCCTTTTTTGATAGCAAAAAGACTGTTGCGACCGTCAATTCCTCTGGCTAGGAGAATTCGCCTTATTTGCAGGTATTTAGCGGTTTAACGGATGTTATGTGTGAACTTAATCACACAGCGCTCTCGGTTTCGTGTTCTATACTGAAGTCATTACAGAAAGGAGCACACCATGACTGGTTCGAAATTCCTTCTCGTAGCGACAGTTTTCAGCACTGTTTTTTTGGCAGCCTGTGCAGGACCGGGGACCTACCCGATCACGGGGCAAGAGGTCTCATCCAATGACCCGGTGCAGGAGATGTATTATGACAAAGGCTTAGTTTTCCAGGGCGAGTCGCGCTAGAGCGCTTTGCTCATCAGCATGTAGCGCTCGCGTGGTTTGAAGCCGGTGCGCAGATATAGTTTCTGCGTCGCCTCATGCGTGCGGTCAACTTCTAGGTGCAGGGCCGTCAGCCCGGCCTCGGCCAAGGCTTTAGGCAATTCAAGTAGGACCTCGGTTGCGATACCTCGGCCACGAACGGCGGGGCGGATGTAGATTTCGTCCACGAACCCATCCATGCCTCCGAATTCAACCGACCAGCCGAAGGTCAGGATGATATAGCCCAAAGGCGCGCGGCCTGGGCCGATCAGGTAGATGCAGCCATGGGGAATCCCCTCAAGCAAAGGCATCAGTGCCTCGCGCCGTTGGTCGGCGTCCTGTGCGATCCCTTGTTCGGCATGGAACGCAGAGACCAGCCCCATCAGGCGGTCCAGATCTTCAGGGCGAGCCAGTCTTAAAGCGGCGGTCATAGGCGGGCCAGCCTTTCCGTGAGGAGGGTGAAGAATCCTTGGGCGTCTACGTCGCCCATGAACATAGCATTCGGTTTTCGGTCTGTTACACGCCACCAGTCAGCGACTGTCATACCCAGCGTCAATTCTGACCTGGTTTCGATCTCAACATTTATGTGACGACCCGAGAACAGTTCTGGTCGAATCAAATAGGCGGTAACGCAGGGATCGTGCAAAGGTGCGCCCTCTGAGCCGTACTTTTCCTTGTCAAAGCGCTCGAAGAAATCGGTCATTTCGGCAACTGCATGACCGACCTTACTATCCAGCGATCTGAATGCGTCATTGCGATGCGGTGTAACCAAAGCGTCATGGGTCACATCAAGAGGCATTACGACAATATGAGTGCCAGATTTAAACACAATATCAGCAGCTTCCGGGTCGACATAGATATTGAACTCTGCGGCTGGTGTGATGTTCCCGACCTCGAAATAGGCACCGCCCATCAGCACGATTTCCTGCACCCGGCCGACGATATCGGGGGCCTTCTGGAAGGCGGTCGCGATGTTTGTCAGTGGCCCTAGCGGGCAGAGCGTGACTGTCCCAGGCTCATGCGCACGCAGGGTGTCGATGATGAAATCAACCGCGTGGCCCTCGGCCAAAGGCATTTCGGGATCGGGAAGCACAGGCCCGTCGAGCCCAGTTTTACCGTGCACATGTTCAGCGGTGACCAAAGGCCGGTTCAAGGGGCGATCGCATCCGGCGTAGACGGGGATATCAGTGTGATCTGCCAATTCGCACACAATCCGCGCGTTCTTGGCGGTCAGTTCAAGCGGCACATTTCCGGCGACGGCAGTGATACCCAGAACCTCGATCTCTTCGGGGCTGGCGAGCGCCAGAAGAATGGCGACGGCGTCGTCCTGACCGGGGTCGGTGTCGATGATGATCTTGCGGGGCATTGGAGTCTCCGGGGGGCGTGAAGGTCGGACAGTCGCAAGTGTCACGCGACTTGTCCACCTGTTTCAGGCCCCAACTGGCGGGAGTTTGCCATTGGCGCGATGTTCCTCGGTCTTCACCTCATCCCAGAGCGCGTCCATCTCGGCCAGATCGCTTTGTGCAGGGGTTTTGCCGCGCGCGGCCAGACGAGCTTCGACCTGTTCAAAGCGGCGGGTGAACTTGGCGTTGGTGCGGCGCAGGGCGGCCTCGGGTTCGATCCCCAGATGCCGCCCGAGATTGACCATCACGAACAGCAGATCGCCGAATTCATCCTCCAGCGCGTCGGCATCCTTGGCGTTGCGCGCTTCTTCCAACTCGGCGGCTTCTTCGGTGATCTTGGCGAGGACATGGCTGGCATCAGGCCAGTCGAATCCCACCCGCGCGGCCCGTTTCTGCAGCTTGTGCGCGCGCAGCAGGGCGGGCAGGTTGGCTGCTACGCCATCCAGCGCGCCTTTCTGCTCCTTGCCCGCGCGTTCGGCAGCCTTGATGGCTTCCCAATCCTTGGTTTGCTGGTCGGCGGATTTGTCTCGGGATTCGTCACCGAACACATGCGGGTGCCGGCTAACCATCTTGTCAGACATGGTGCGGACCACGTCCTGAAAGGTGAAATGCCCCGCTTCCTCAGCCATTTGTGCGTGAAAGACAGATTGGAAGAGAAGGTCGCCCAGCTCTCCCTTCAACTCATCATAGGCCTGCCGTTCGATGGCGTCGGCGACCTCATAGGCTTCCTCGATCGTGTAGGGGGAAATGGTGGCGAAATCCTGTTCGATGTCCCATGGACAACCGCTTTGTGGGTCGCGCAGGCGGCGCATGATTTCCAGCAGGCGCTCGATACCCGCATCGCTGTCATGGATCAGAGGATTTTCAGCCATTGCGAACCCTTTCGTTCCGGTGTCAGATGCATCCATTCCGCAGTCCCGATCAGGAGTCCACCCCAGATGCCCGTCGTCAACCGAATTGCCGATTTTGCCGCCGATATGGCCAAGTGGCGCCAGCACTTGCACACGATCCCTGAACTGGAGTTCGAATGCTACGAGACAGCCGCTTTCGTGGCTGAGCGTCTTCGGGAGTTCGGCGTGGATGAGTTGCACGAAGGCATTGCCAAGACCGGGATGGTGGCGATCATCAACGGACAGGGCGACGGCCCGACCATCGGTTTGCGGGCCGATATGGACGCGCTGCCGATCCCCGAAGCGACGGGCGTTGAATATGCCTCGAAGAACCCCGGCAAGATGCATGCCTGCGGGCATGACGGGCACACGACGATGCTGTTGGGGGCTGCGCGCTATCTGGCCGAGACGCGGAATTTCGCGGGCCGCGTGGCGCTGATCTTTCAACCGGCCGAAGAAGAAGGCGGCGGCGCGGATGTGATGGTGCAGGAAGGCATCATGGACCGGTTCGAAATCTCTCAGGTCTATGGCATTCACAATGATCCGGGAAACCCCGAGGGGGCTTTCTACACGACCGCGGGGCCTCTGATGGCAGCCGTGGACACGTTCGAGATTCACGTGCAGGGGCAGGGCGGGCACGGAGCACTGCCGCACCAGACGAAGGACCCGGTGATGGCGGCCTGCGGGATTGCGCAGGCGATGCAAACGATTGTCAGCCGGAACCACTATGCGGTGCAGGATCTGGTGATTTCCGTCACGCAGATTCACGCCGGAACGGTGAACAATGTGATTCCGGACACGGCTTACCTGAACGGCACCGTGCGCACGTTTGACCCAACTGTTCAGAAGATGGTGATGGAGCGGATGGAGCAGATCGTGGCAGGGCAGGCGGCCTCATACGGGGTTGAGGCGACGTTGGACTATCAGATCGGCTATCCGGCGACGATCAATGACGCCGAGAAAACAGCCTTTGCCGCGGATGTGGCGCGCGAGGTCTCAGGCGAGGACCGCGTTGTCGACAATATGGGCCGCGATATGGGGGCCGAGGATTTCTCATACATGCTGCAGGCGCGTCCGGGGGCTTACCTGTTTCTGGGTCAGGGTGAGGGTGCCGGGCTGCACCACCCGAAATACAACTTCAACGATGATATCGCACCGGTCGGGGCCTCGTTCTTTGCCCGGATCGTGGAAAAGGCGCAGCCGCTGGGCTGAGGGGACAAGACATGGCACTGGAAGACGCAAAGCATCAGGTCGATGAGGCCTTTACCAACCCCGACCTCAAGGGCCTATCCTATGAGAACACCTTCGGCGGCGCGACCTCGTTCCTACGGCGGCTTTACACCAAGGACCTGAAGGGCGTTGATATCGCTGTCACCGGAGTGCCCTTCGATCAGGCGGTGACCAACCGCCCCGGCACAAGGCTAGGCCCCCGCGCGATACGCGAGGCGAGTGCGCTGCAATCCCCCGACGCCCCCTATGGCTGGCCCTTTGACGCGCTGAGCGAGCTAGCCATCGTCGACTATGGCGATATGGCCTATGACTACGCCAATATCCCGGCCTTTCCGGACACGCTGACCGATCACATCCGCACGATTCTGGCCACCGACGTGGCCTCGGTCACCTTGGGCGGCGATCACTACATCAGCTTTCCGATCCTGAAAGCCTATGCCGAGAAATACGGGCCCATGTCCTTGCTGCAGTTCGATGCGCATACGGATACCTGGGCAGACGACGATATGTCGCGCGTCGATCACGGCACCATGTTCTACAAAGCCGTGAAATCGGGGATCGTGGACCCGAAACGCTCGGTTCAGGTTGGTATCCGTACCAGCAACGAGGACACGCTGGGCGTCAACATTATCGACGCGCGCGAGGTCTACGAATCCGGCCCCGCTGCCGTGGCGCAGAAGATCAAATCTATTCTCGGCGACCGTCCTGTCTATCTGAGCTTCGATATCGACGGTCTGGACCCGGCCTTTGCGCCGGGGACTGGGACGCCGGTTTGGGGCGGTTTGTCCTCGATTCAGGCGCAGATCATTCTGCGTGATATCGCCGGGATCAACATCAAGGGCGGAGATGTGGTCGAGGTCTCTCCGCCCTATGACACCTCAGGGGCGACGGCGATTGCGGGCGCGCATGTGGCCACGCAGATCATTTGTCTGCTTGGGTGGAACCGGCTGATGGCCGAGAAAAAGTAAACGGGGATTGATGCGTGTTAACCAATGGTTAGCCTAGTTTCCGGTATGTGCTGAGAAACGTGATCTGATGGGATGGGAACCAACTGCACATGACTGAATTTAATCAACCGATCAGCGGCAATGATTTGGCGCGGTTCTCCGGGCCGAACACGTTCATGCGGCTGCCGCAGGCGGCCTCGCTGGCGGGGCTGGATGTGGCGCTGTTGGGGATACCGATGGATATCGGCACCTCGTGGCGGTCGGGCACGCGGTTCGGACCCAAGCAAATCCGCAGCGAAAGCGCGATGATTCGGCCTTACAATATGGCCACATCCGCCGCCCCGTTCGATACGTTGCAGATTGCCGATATCGGCGATCTGGCGATCAATACGTTTTCGCTGTCGGAAAGCCTCAAGATCATCAAGGACAGCTATGACGGTATCCTTGCGCAGAACGTGATCCCGGTGGCGATGGGCGGAGATCACTCCATCACCCTGCCGATCCTGCGCGCGATTGCCACCAAACACGGGCCGGTCGCCCTTGTGCATGTGGATGCCCATGCGGACGTAAACGACGAGATGTTCGGCGAGCGTGAGACCCACGGCACCGTCTTCCGCCGCGCCTATGAGGAAAAGCTGATTGTCCCCGACAAGACCTTTCAAATCGGCATTCGCGGCTCGGGCTATGCCTCAACCGATTTCACCGAGGCGCAAGGCTGGGGCTTCCAGCAATTCCCCGCGTGGGAGTTGTGGCAGCAGAACCTCACGCAGATCGGTTCGCAAATCCGCAAGACGGTCGGCGATCACCCGGTCTATATCACCTATGACATCGATAGTCTGGACCCGGCCTACGCCCCCGGCACCGGTACGCCCGAGATCGGAGGACTGACAACCCCGCAAGCCCTGCAGCTGATCCATGCGCTGCAAGGGGTGAACGTGGTGGGCTGCGATCTGGTCGAGGTCTCACCGCCCTACGACCCGTCGGGGAATACGGCGCTGACGGCGGCCAATCTTCTGTTCGAGCTTCTGTGCATTCTGCCCGGTGTGACGTCACGGTAGCTGGCCGGGTTTGCCTTGAAACGGCATCTATTCCGCATAGGGTTCAGCAAAAGGACAGGGACGGAATGAAACGCATGCTGATTTTGGGTGTTGTTGGCCTGGTGATCGCATTGGGGGCCTATATCCGGCTTGCGCCCTCCGATCCGGCGGACTGGCACATTGCCCCTCAGGCCGAGACCAACCAGGATCTGCAGGGCGCTGTACTGCGCGTGTTCGGAACCGGGCCAGAGGGGTTGGCGAGGCTGGATGCCATTGCCCGCAACGCGCCCCGCACAACCGTTCTGGCCGGGTCGGTGGGTGAGGGGCGGATAACCTATATCACCCGCACCAGGATCATCGGCTTCCCCGATTACACCACAGTCCAGCAGGACGGAGACGTGCTGCGCATCCATGGCCGCTTGCGCTTTGGTCGCAAGGATTTCGGGGTGAACAAGGCCCGCGTTGATGGGTGGCTGGCGCAGATGTAGGCAGCGTTTAGGACGGGGATGTCTTGAGGGTCTGATCCAGATCGGGCCAGTCCAAATCCGAGGACAGGCATCCTTCCTGCACCTCGCGCCACATCGGCACATTTAATGACATCTGGCATTGCGCGGTGAAAATCCGGCCATCAACCTGCAGGCAGATCATTTGCCCCAACTCGATCCGCGAGCCTGACTTGTCGGTGCAGTAGCAATCGCGAACTTTGCCATCCGGCCCGACATAATCGGCCATGGCGGGTAGTGCGAACAGCGATAAAATGAAAACCAACCCCTTCATAGGGGTGACCTTAGCACAAGGCTGGCCCTTGACCAAAGCCCCAGATTAAGAGACACCCGCCGGATGATCCCCGAAGAACGCCTTGAGCAGATAACCCAGCGATTCCAATACCTCGAAGCCGCCATGGCCGACGGCGCCTCGGGCGGGGATATCGCGACTTTGGCCAAAGAGTATTCCGACCTCAAACCGGTGGTCGATCAAATCCTGTCCTGGCGTCAGCTGGTCTCGGATTTGGCTGAGGCCGAAGCGATGCTGGCCGACCCGGATATGAAGGAACTGGCCGAGGAGGAAATCCCCCAGCTTCAGTCCCGTATTCCCGAGGCCGAACATGCGTTACAACTGGCGCTGCTGCCCAAGGACGCTGCGGATGCGCGCCCGGCGATGCTGGAAATCCGTCCCGGCACCGGCGGGGATGAGGCGGCGTTGTTCGCCGGGGACCTGCTGCGCATGTACCAACGCTATGCCGAGGCGCGGGGATGGCGCTTTGAGATCATCGAAGAACAGGCCTCGGATCTTGGCGGCATCAAAGAGGTCGTTGCCCATATCAAGGGCGACAACGTGTTTGCGCGGATGAAATACGAATCCGGCGTGCATCGGGTGCAACGCGTGCCCGAAACCGAAAGCGGCGGACGGATTCATACTTCGGCTGCGACGGTCGCGGTTCTGCCCGAGGCTGAGGATGTCGACATCCAGATCGACGCGAATGACATCCGCATTGATACGATGCGGTCGTCCGGCGCCGGGGGGCAGCACGTGAACACCACAGACTCGGCGGTGCGGATTACCCACTTGCCGACGGGTCTTGTGGTGACCAGCTCTGAGAAATCGCAACACCGAAACCGCGAGATCGCGATGCAGGTGCTGAAAACACGTCTCTATGATCTGGAACGGCAGCGGATCGACAGCGAACGCTCGGCGGATCGGGCCAGTCAGGTCGGCTCGGGTGATCGGTCCGAGCGGATCCGGACCTATAACTTCCCGCAAGGTCGCATGACGGATCATCGCATCAACCTGACGCTCTACAAACTGGATCAGGTTATGCAGGGCGATCTGGACGAGGTGATCGATGCCTTGACTGCGGATGATCAGGCCCGGTTACTGGCCGAGATGGCGCAATGATAGCGGCCCTGACCGCCGCCAAGGCGATGGCTGCCGCAACAGCCCGCCTGCGTGCTGCTGGTGTCGATGACCCGGCCCGCGACGCGCGGGTCCTGTTGGCGCATGCGGCCCGAATTGAGGCCAGCCGCGTCACTCTGATCGCGCCCGAGGAATTGTCGCCTGACATCGCCGAACGCTATGAGCAACTGGTATCGCTGCGCGCGATCCGGGTGCCTGTGTCGCATCTGCTGGGAGAACGGGAGTTCTACGGTCGCAATTTCCGCGTCAGCCGCGATGTGCTGGACCCGCGCCCGGAAACCGAAACGCTGATCGAAGCCGCGCTGAGCGAACCGTTTGACCATGTTCTGGACCTTGGGGTTGGCTCGGGCTGCATCCTGGTGACGCTGCTGGCCGAACGCGCCAGTGCTACGGGCCTGGGTGCAGATCTGAGCGAAGCGGCCTGTTTACAGGCCAGCGCCAACGCGGTTCAGCATAACGTACAGGACCGGGCCGAGATTTTGCGCTCGGATTGGTTCGAGCGGATTGAAGGGCAGTTTGATCTCATCGTCTCGAACCCGCCCTATATCGCGCTGTCAGAAATGCAGGACCTGTCGCCCGAAGTGCGCGAGCATGAACCTCGCATGGCTTTGACCGATGAAGGGGACGGGCTGGACGCCTATCGCCGGATCGCGGCGGGTGCACCTGATTTCTTGATGGCGGGCGGGCGCTTGCTGGTAGAAATCGGACCGACACAGGCCAAGGACGTGTCGGCTTTGTTCGATGCCGCTGGCTTGTCGGATATCCGCGTCATCCCCGATCTGGACGGGCGAGACCGTGTTGTTTTGGGCAGAATCCCGGGTTGAACGCAGCGTTAGAGGCCGAAAAGCGCCGGTCTTTGTAAAAAAGCTGCGAAATATCCCAGAAACCTCTTGTCTGAGGCGGCAGGACATGTTTACTCAGGAATGGTCGGAGAGGTTGACGCTGCTTCAGCGCGCCCCTGACGCCAAGCCCAAAAAAGCCGATGACACGTTACGGGACAGGCCTCTGAGCAGCGTAAGGTACGGGTTGATCGGCAGCGAATTGATAAGGCTGACGTAAAGTAAGATGAGATCTTCCAAATCCCGCTCGCGGGCCAAAAATAACCGCAATCGTCCTTCTGGCGGCAACGTCGTCAACCGTGTGTTCGACAGCTCGGGCCCCGAGGGTAAGGTGCGTGGCACACCGCAGCAGATCATTGACAAATACAACCAGCTTGCGCGCGACGCACAGCTGTCCAATGACCGTGTCGCGGCTGAGAACTTTCAGCAGCATGCCGAACACTATCTGCGGATGCTGAGCGAGGCGCAGCGCGAGATTGAAGCGCGCCGCGAAGAGCAGGAGCGCCAGAACCGCGAACGTCAAGCCGAGCGCGACCGTGAACGCGCCGAACGTCAGGAGCGTGAAGCCGCCCGTCAGGCCGACCCGGCCGAGGCGCCCCAGCCTGATGTAATGGATTTCAGCGCGCCCGAGCCTGCGCCGGAAAGCGGGTTGGTTGAGACCCCTGAGAGCAAAGACAAAGGTGCTCAGGCCCCTGAGAAGAAGGAAAAGCCTCCGCGTAAACCGCGCGCGCCTCGCAAGCCCAAAGCTGCACCTGCGGCTGAGGAAGCGCCAAAAACCGACGGGGACGCGCCCGAAGCGGCTGAGTAAGCCCTGCACGGATACGAAGTAAGCCCCGGTTTGATCCGGGGCTTTTTTGTTGCGCTTAGGTTTTTTTGATTTCGCGCGCGAGGGCGCAAAAGGCCTCAAGCGGGACCTGTTCTGCCCGCTCGGTGGGCTTTATGCCCGCTGCGTTCAGGCGGTCCTCGATATCTGGTGCCACGCCTTTCAAGGAAGCTCGCAGCATTTTGCGGCGTTGATTGAAGGCGGCCGCAACGACGCGCGACAGGGTGCTGGCATCGGCGGGATAGCGCGGCTCGGGCAGGGCGGTCAGGTGAACCACCGCGCTGGAGACTTTGGGCGGCGGGGTGAACGCACCGGGGGGCAGAGACATGGCGATACGCGCCTCGGCCCGCCATTGAGCCAGAATGGCAAGGCGACCATAGGCTTTGCTTCCGGGTTGGGCGACGATGCGTTCGGCCACTTCGCGCTGGAACATGAGCGTCAGGCTTTGCCAGAAGGGCGGCCATACCGGCGGGGTCAGCCAGCGCACCAGCAACTCGGTGCCGACGTTATAGGGCAGGTTGGCCGCGACTCGGATGGGCGGGGTCAGGTGTTCCAGCGGATTGATTTCCAGCGCGTCGCCGTTGATCACCTCCAACTGGCCGGGATAGGCGGCGGCGATGTCGTTCAGAGCGGCGATGCAGCGGGTGTCTTTTTCCACCGCCACGACCTTGCGCGCGCCCTCAGAGAGCAGCCCACGGGTCAGCCCTCCGGGGCCGGGGCCGATTTCCAGAACGTCACAGGTGCTGAGGTCTCCGGCCTGGCGCGCGATCTTGGCGGTCAGGTTCAGGTCCAGCAGAAAGTTCTGGCCCAGCGATTTGCGGGCGGACAGCTGGTGGGTCGCGATGACCTCACGCAGGGGGGGGAGGGTGTCGATAGCGCTCATGATCCGGTTACCGTGACGCGTTTGGGGTGGTCAGCGCCAGTGATTTTTTGCCTCCGGCGGGGATATTTCCAGCCGGGTGAAGGATCAAGCGCTTTGTGCCATCTTCTGCGCGAGTTTCAGCGCTTCGATCAGGCTGGTTGGGTTGGCGATGCCTTGCCCTGCGATGTCCAGCGCGGTGCCGTGATCGGGCGAGGTGCGGATGAAGGGCAGGCCCAGGGTGACATTCACGCCCCGGTCGAAATCCAGCGTTTTGATCGGGATCAGGGCTTGATCGTGATACATCGCGACGGCCGCGTCATAGCGGCTGCGCGCGGCGGCGTGGAACATCGTGTCGGCGGGGTGTGGGCCTGTCACGCTGTAGCCCTCGGGTTGCAGGTTCGCCAGCATCGGGGCGATCCAGTCGAGCTCCTCGGTTCCCATTTTGCCGCCTTCGCCCGCATGGGGGTTCAGACCGGCCACGGCGATGCGCGGGGCCTCAATACCGAACTGGGTGCGCAGGCCGGTGGCGGTGATCTCGATCGAGTCGTGCAGCAGGGCCGGGGTCAGCTCTTGCGGGACACGGGAGAGGGGGATGTGAATGGTCGCGGGCACGACGCGCAGTTGATCGCTGGCCAGCATCATCACCACCCGTTCACGGCCCGCTAGCGCTGCCAGAAATTCGGTATGGCCGGGGTAAGAAAAACCTGCTCCGTCGATGAGCGCCTTTTTGTGGATCGGGGCCGTACACAGGGCCGACGCCGCGCCGGATTGCACAAGGGAAACGCCCTGTTCGATGGCATCAATGACCGATGGCGCATTGGCCGGGTCGGGTTGGCCGGGCGTGTTGGGGGCTGGGAAGTTCAGCTGCAAAACCGGTAGGGCGGTTTGGGAAACCGAGATGGCCTCGACCGGGTCGCTGATCAGCTGGGCCTGTGTGTCTGATGGCAGGTGCGCGACGTCGCCGATGTAGAAAAAGGGACAGGCGTTGCGCAATTCCACCCATGCTTTGGCGGCGATCTCGGGGCCTATGCCCGCCGGATCGCCGCAGCTGAGCGCGATGGGTGCGCTCATTGCTCGATGATGCTGGCGTCGGCGCGCAATTGTTCCAGCAGGCTGTCCGCAAGGGCCTGCAAACGCTGTTGTGTCAGCGCGTTGGCCACATCGGCGCGCGAGGTGTTCTCACCCAGATCACGGGTGCGGTTGCACAGCATCATGAACATCAGCGTTTGGCCATTGTTGCTTGTCAGCGCGGTCGAGACTTCGTTCGGATCCAGTTTGGCCAGTTCGATCGCTATGTCGCGTGGAATCTCGGAGGGGGCGGCGACGACACGGTTGAGTACTTCGCCAGGTTGTTCCTTTGCGATGCCATATAGGTCATCGCATGTGTCGATCTCTTCGCGCAGTTTTGCTGCAGCGGCCAGGGTCTCAGCACTGCGGCCACCGGCCATGTAATAGATAGCGTAGTCAATCTCGGAATATGACGGTGTGCCCGCTGCAACTTCACGCAAACCGCGCATCTGGAAAAGAGCTATGGCGTTTGGGAGGCCGATAGGTCTAGTGATCTCGCCATCCTTCAAGCCCAGAACCACGGGTTGCAGCGCCGGGGGCAAACCAGATAGGTTCAACCAGTCAAGGCGACCTCCATTATTGCGGGTTTCCGCGGCCGAGTATTGGGCTGCCGCTGCAGAAAATGCCTCAAACCCTTCGAGATTGGCGATTTCTTCGGCCAAAAGCTCAGTCTGGGCGAGGGTTTGTTGGTTCACTGGAATGATGATCTCCGACAGTAGCACCTGAAGTCCACCGCCGCCGCCTTGACCGAGCGCTCGGTTGATTTCTTCCTCGGAGGGGGTGGCCTGAGATAGAAAACGGGCGCTGACATAGTTGCGCCATGTCAGCTGGTCAGCGACGAAATCGCGAACGGTTTCCGGGTCCACGCCTTCGTTGGCCAGCAGTTGCAGGAACTGTTCCGTACTGAGGCGCCCACGGGCTGCGAATTCGTCGACCCCTGCCTGAATCGCCTCGGGCGGGACCTCGATCCCGGCTTCTCGCATAGCTTGTTTGCGCAGGCGCTCGTCGATCAGAGCCTGTCGAACTTCGGCCTCGGACCCGCCAGCGATGCCAAGCGCGTTCACGAATTGCTGCCGTTGCTCCAGTTCGTACCAAGTGACCACGTCCTGATTGACCCGGATCGCTGGCGAAAACAGGCTTTGCGCAAACGTATGTGGCGCGGTGAAGGTAAGAGTCGTAACGGCCAGGGCCGGAAGCACCAGCCGGATCGAAGCGGAACGAAGAAACCGTGAGAAAGTTGATATCAACTGCATGTTCTCTTGTAAGTGTTACCAGCGCCTTCGAGGGCGTATCCTGTCAACGATACGGTAAAGCCGAATTCTGTCGAAGGCTCAATAGTTGATGTTGAAGTAAAGCGCCGCCTTACGGACATGTTAACCCGAACGCATTCGTTCTGGTAGGTCACGCCGAGGCCTAGGCGGATGGGTTCGGATTCGTTCAGGTCATAGCGGGCCTCGGCCCGGGTCAGCCAGTTCTGGTCGACCTGATAGCGCCCGCGCAGCCAGACCTCGGAGACCGCCTCTTCGATGTTTTCAGCCGGGTCGGGTTCCAGCCAGATATAGCTGCCGGTGAAGGCTGAACCTTCTTTCGCCCACTCTCCACGCAGCTCGGCCTTGGCAAAGCTAAGGTCACCGTTGAGAATTCCGCGCCCGGCCAAAGACCAGCCATTAGCGGTTTTGAGCTGACCGGCCAGCAGGATATCGGACGATGTGCCCTGTAGTCCCGAAGTCAGAGTGAAATCCGGATCGGCATCCGCACGAAAGACTTGGCCCACCGAGGCAAGTGCCTGCCAGCCTCCGCGACCATAGCGCGCCCAGTTGACGCCGACAGCGGCGGTTGCGCCGTCCTCGCGGCGATCCTCAGCCGGAAAGCGCGACAGAGACAGCAGGTTGCCCTCGTCGAATTCCTGAAACGTGCTTTCGTCGATAGGCACGTCATTGTCAGAGACATCCGTCCAGCCGAACTGAACGATGGGTTCCAGAAATTGCGTCGCGCCGGATTTTTCGCGGCGTGTCATCGGATAGCGCAAGGTCAGGGCGGCCCGAGGGGTCGTCCGAGTTTCTTGTGTGGGGAAATTGCTGTCGTGGCGGATGTTGAACGCGTCAATGGAGGCACCGAACAACGCATCTGCCCGCAATCCGGTGGCAAAGGTCCAGCTGCGCAGCCATTCGGCGTCAAAGGTTGTGCGCGCCACGTCGCGTCCGACCACGTCCTCATCGCTGGTGCGTTCATGCGCGTGGGCGATGACGTTTACCCGAACCTCTCCGCCGACGGAGGTTGGGAAATAGCGCTTTTGGAAGTTTAGATCGAAAATGCGCGAGGGGATTTCATCCTGATCTTCGCTGTCACGCAGCGTCTTGTAGTGGATGAAGCTGGTCCGGAACGCCGTGTCGCGCTTGATCCGTTCCAGCGCAACTTCGCTGCGGAGGCGGTCCAAATCGGGCAGACCGTAATCGGCCAGATAGGAATCATCCGAGGTCGTCTGCAGATCGAAGGTAAAGCGATAGTCATTTTTAAAGTCGAACCAGCCTTCGGCGAACAGATAACCGCGATCCTGATCCGGTTGTATGTCGTCCCGGGTCTGCGCGCCGTTGATCTCGATCCGACCATTCACGAAAGCCTGTCGATAGCGATAGCCAAGCGTCGTGGTTTTGGACGAGAGATAGGGCGTCAGGGTGAGGTCCTTGTGGTCACCAATTTTGAAGAAATACGGCACCTGCACCCCGGTTCCAAGCTGAGAGGTGGTGCGAATGGACGGCACCAGGAAACCGGTCGCACGCTCCAGCGTCGGGTCGGGCAGGCGCAGATAGGGGAAGTAGAAAACGGGAACGTCCAGCACCCGCAGCTGCGCTCCTTCAAAGTAAAGCTGCCGCTCTAACGAGTCATGCGTGACCTTACGCGCCCGGATCTGCCACAGAGGCGGACGGCCATCGGTGCAGACATGGCACGAGGTTGCGGCGATCTTGCTGAATTGCGTGTAGCGCCCTCCGGCGCGGCGGGCCTGAACGGATGCAATTTGTACCTGCTGCTCGAACACCATCCGCGCGCCAACCAGCAGGCCATTCTGAAGCCCGTTGTCCAGCTGCGCCGACTCCGCCAGTACGGTCGTTTGCCCACCCTGATCAATGCGGACGGGGCCATCCAGCGTTAGCTCTCCGCTTTCGCGGTCATAGACGATGCGATTGGCACTGAGTTTGACGTTACCCTGAAACGCCTCGACATTGCCTTCAGCCACCAACTTGCGCTCAGGCGTGATAAAGATCTTGTCGGCCACAAGCAGCGCCGGTTCTTCCTCTTGGGCCGGGCTTTGAGTGACGGTCGGATCGGACAGATTCTGCGCGGCCAGGCCAAGGGGCAGGGTCATGGCCAGCAGGCTGGTCGCTGCAAACGGCAGAAAACGTTGCATCAGCCGTCCTCCGCGTGCAGCAACAGGCCAAGCGCGAGTAGAATCGCCGCAAAGGGCGGCGCCCAGGCAGCGACATAGATCGGAAGCTGGCCGTTTTCGCCAAGAATCTGCGCGAAGTTGCGCACGAAATAGATCGCAAAGCCCAACAGTACAGCCGTTAGCACCGCCACACCGGTTCCACCAAAGCGCACATGGCGCATGGTGAAGGCCGCTCCGATCAGGACCATGGCAACCAGAAACAGGGGCCGGGCAAGTTGGACATGCAGCCAGACCTCATATTGCTTGGTCGAAAACCCGGCCTCACCCAAATCTTGGATCAGCTTGGGCAGATCGTAGACCGAGACCGAGTCCTGCTTGCCCAGCGTATCCAAAATGCGTTCCCGCGTCAGTGTGGTCGGCAGCTCAAGACGTTCATGCGAAACAGCGTTTGTTTCAGGGTTGAGGTCGTCTCGCAGCGGCCAGAGTTTGGCGTCGGTCAAAACCCAAGTTCCGTTGGTTAGTTCCGCGCGTTCGGCCACGATCTGCTGGTTTGGCTTGCCGCCGCCCGAGAAGGTAATGATAGTCACATCGTCAAGACCCAGAGTGTCCCCGTTCGATGTACCCCTGGCATGGATCACGGATTGGCCATTGTCCGAGCTTTGACGCAACCACAGCCCCTCGCGGCTGATCGATAGGGCTGAGCTGCCATCGTCACGGTAGGCGTCCGATAAGCGCTCGAACTCTTCCGAGGTCGCAGCGGCGATCGGGTTCAGCAAAGCAACGGCCAGAATGCCAATCATCAGGGCCAGGGTGACGGGGGCTACCAGCGCCCGCAGGCCCGAGCGACCGGTGGCGCGGGTCACCACCAGTTCTGAGGTGCGCGCCAGCCCAACGAACAGCGCGATGGTGGACAGGATAATCAGCAGGGGCAGCATCTCGCTGATCGCGGCAGGGGTGTTCAGCAGTGTCAAACCCAGCAGTTGGCCGACGGACAGGTCATAGTCGTCAAAGCGGCGCAGCTGTTCGATCAGGTCGATCAGAATCATCAGGGTCAGAAAGATGCCGCCGATGACCACAAAGCTTTGAAGAAAGCGGCGCGCGAAATAGCGGTCGAGGATCACGAAAAGACCCTCTCAGGGCTTGAAACGCAGGGGTTCACGCCCGGATCGCCAATGCATGTCATCATGCGCGACAGCGAATGCCTGCCGTTTGGTGCCACTTAGATCTCCCCCGAGCCTGCCGTTTATTTTTGCAGGACCTTAATGCAAATGGCGGGCGGGGAAAACTGCTATCTGGTCAAGCCGCGCAGCGCGGGCTAGGTCTTGGGGAACAGATTTTGAGGAGTTTGCTATGAGCAGTCTGGTACCAATCCGTTTTGAGGCTTTTGACGTGGATGCCATGGCGCAGGCGGAAGGGCGCGTGGCAATCATCATTCCCGCGGATGGCAAGATGAGCCCCGCCGTGCGGCGTTCCAACAAACTGACGCGTGGAGCGGTTGCTCGATTGGTGGAAAGCGATCGGTTCGAAAAGGTGAAAACCGGGGATGTGATCTCTTTGGCGTGGCCGGTTGGAATGGCCGCGCACGCGTTGGATATCGTGGTCCTGCCGCGCCGCCCCGAAGCGGATGAGGCGCGCAAAGCGGGCGCGGCATTGGCAAAACTGACCGGTGGCAAAGACCTGTTGGTGATGGCGGGCAATCAGGTGCGCGTGGAAGATCTGGCGATGGGCATCGCTCTGCGCAGTTACGATTTCGACGTCCACAAAACCAAGGATAGCGATGCGGCAGGTTCGGTCACGATCAGCCACAGCAAGCATGACGAGGCCGAGGCGGCCTTTGCACCGATGTATGCGGTTGCCGATGGGGTGCGGATGACTCGCGACTTGACGAATGAGCCTGCAAACATCCTGACCACCACCGAATTCGCCGACCGTCTGGACGAGATGAAATCGCTGGGCCTCGAGGTCGAGGTGCTGGAGGAAGACAAGCTGGCCGAACTGGGCATGCGCACGCTGCTGAGCGTGGGGCAGGGCTCAGTCAGCCCGTCGAAAGTTGTGGTGATGCAGTGGAACGGGGGCGACAAAGACGATGCGCCGCTGGCGCTTGTCGGGAAGGGCGTTGTGTTCGACACCGGAGGGATCTCGCTGAAACCGGCGGGTGGCATGGAAGACATGACCATGGACATGGGCGGCGCAGGGGTTGTGGCCGGCACCATGCGGGCGCTGGCCAAGCGCAAGGCCAAGGCCAATGTGGTTGGTCTTGTGGGGCTGGTCGAGAACATGCCCTCAGGCAATGCGACCCGTCCGGGCGACGTGGTGAAATCAATGAAGGGCGATACGGTCGAGATCATTAACACAGATGCTGAGGGCCGTTTGGTTCTGTGCGACGTGATGTGGTACGCGCAGGAAAGGTTCTCTCCGGTTGGTATGATCGATCTGGCAACCCTGACCGGGGCGGTCATCATCGGACTTGGCCATGAGAATGCAGGTGTCTTCTCGAACAATGACACCTTCTGCGATGCCTTCCTGAAATCGGCCAAGGCCGAGGACGAAGGCGCATGGCGGCTGCCGTTGGGCGCGGCCTACGACAAGCAGTTGAAGTCACGTATCGCGGATATGAAGAATGTCGGCGGGCGGCCTGCGGGTTCGATTACGGCGGCGCAGTTTCTCCAGCGGTTCGTCAAGGAAGAGACACCATGGATTCACCTCGACATCGCCGGTGTTGCCTCGGTCGCGGCTGAGACATCCTATGCCCCCAAAGGCGCCACAGGCTGGGGCGTGCGTGCGCTGAGCCGCTTTGTGCAGGACAATTTCGAGTAAACCCATGGGGGCCGTCTATTTCTATCACCTGACCCGTCAGCCGCTGGAGCATACTTTGCCGGTCCTGCTGGACAAGGCGCGTCAGGCCGGGTGGAAGATCGCCGTGCGGGGGACTGATCCTGCGCGGCTGGACTGGCTGGATGAAAAACTGTGGTTGGGACCCGAGGACGGGTTCCTGCCGCATGGACGAGCCGGTGGGCTGCACGATGCGATGCAACCGATCCTGCTGACGTCGGACATGCAGGCCGCAAACGATGCCAGCTGCGTGATGGCGGTGGACGGGGCCACGGTTGACCCGGATGAGGTCGCCGCTTTGGACCGGGTTTGCATTCTGTTCGACGGCAATGACATGGAGGCCGTTCAACATGCGCGTGGCCAATGGAAAGCGCTGACCGGCGCGGGATGTTCAGCGCAATACTGGTCCGAGGAATCGGGCCGTTGGGAAAAGAAAGCCGAAGCCTAGCGCGCGGCTGTTGCGGAAATCAGGAGAGCGACAAATGGAAATGAAGCCTTTGGGCCGCACCGGGATCATGGTGTCTGATCTGTGTCTCGGGACGATGACATTCGGATCGCAAACCTCGGAAGCGGACGCGCATACGCAGATGGACGTGGCGCTGGCGGCCGGGATCAATTTTGTCGATGCCGCCGAGATGTACCCGGTCAATCCGGTCGCCAAAGAGACGATTGGCCGGACCGAGGAAATCCTTGGCAACTGGAATGCTGCCAATACCGCGCGTAGGGGGGATTATGTTCTGGCCACCAAGCATTCCGGTGAGGGGCTTCGCTTTGTCCGCGATGGCGCGCCGATCACCGCTCAGACAATCCCCGAGGCCATCGAGGGCTCACTGAAGCGTTTGAAGACCGACTATATCGACCTCTATCAGTTTCACTGGCCCAATCGCGGCAGCTATATGTTCCGGCAGAACTGGACGTTCTCCCCGAAGGGGCACAACACCGATGAAGTGCTGGAGAATATGCAGGAGTGTCTGGAGGCGCTTCAGGTTCAGGTCGACAAGGGCAACATCCGGGCCTTTGGATTATCCAATGAAAGTGCCTGGGGGACAGCGCAATGGCTGCGTTTGTCCGAGCAGATGGGTGCACCGAGGGTGGCGTCGGTTCAAAACGAATACTCGCTGCTGTGCCGGCTGTTTGATACGGACATGGCCGAGTTGAGCGTTCATGAAGATGTAGGCCTGATGGCGTTCTCGCCTTTGGGGACGGGTTTGCTGACCGGCAAATATCAGGGCGGCGCCATTCCCGAAGCCTCGCGCATGTCACTGACGCCTGAACTGGGGGGGCGCAAGTCCGAGCGGGTTTTTGATGCCGTTGACGTCTATTTGCAGATCGCTGCGCGGCATGGGCTGGACCCGACGCACATGGCGCTGGCTTGGTGCCGGACCCGGCCGTTCATGATGTCAGCCATCTTTGGCGCAACGACAGTGGCGCAGTTGGAGCATATCCTGTCTGGCGTTGATCTGCGCTTGTCGGATGAAGTTCTGTCCGAGATCGAGGCGGCGCACAAAGCGCATCCGATGCCGTATTGAGACGTTTCGGGTTTTACCTAGATCGCCAAGTGACAAGAATTTCCCGAGAACGCGGAAAGCGTGGCGGGTATTCGTGTCGCAGGCTTAACCCGAAGCGATCTAGGGGGCGCTGCCCCCGCCGCGCGTGCCGCGCGCCTCCCCCGAGGTATTTCTGGCCAGATGGAGTGGATCCGGTCAGTGATGGGTGGGGTAGGCACCATCCTGTCTGAGGTCACGGGCCGACAAACCGTGGGCTGTGCGGAAGGCGCGGGCAAAGCTGGATTGCGAGGTGAACCCGGTGGCCTGAGCCACGTCCATCAGCGACATGTCGGTATCGGTCACCAGTCGGCGGGCCTCGGCCATGCGCAGTTGCAAGTAGTGGTCCTGCGGCGTGGTGTTGAGGCGCAGGCGAAACTGCTGTTGCAGAGTGCGGGGGCTGGTGCCCAGCCGGTCGGCGATATGGGCCAGTGGCAGCGGATCGTCGAGGGCGGCCTCCATCAGGCTATTGGCCTTGGACGTCAGCGCGGAGTGGTGGTTCGCCTTGGGGGCGTCTGTTTTGGTTTGGGCCGGAGCGCCTTCGCATAGGAATTGGTTTGAGACACGTGCAGCAAAGCTTGCGCCATGACGTGCCGCGATGATGTGCAGTATCATCTCGACCGCGGGGATCGCGCCGCCCGAGGTCAGACGGTTTTCGGAGATTGCGAAGCGGTTTGCTTGAACATCGACCTTGGGAAAGCGGCTCGCGAAACTGTCAAGATCGTCCCAATGGGTGGTCGCGGTGTGACCATCGAGCAGACCAGCCTCGGCCAGCAGCCAGGGCCCTCCGTCTATGCCGGCCATGGTGGCACCCGTGGCCGCGATACGCCGCAATCCCGCGAGAAGGCTGGGTGTTGCTTGGCGGGCCATTTGAAATCCGGCAACCACAATCATCAGGTCGCAGCTTTGCAGACGGGCCAGCGGGATACCGGTAACGGCGAGCGCACTGGTCAGCATGACCGGCGCGTCCGTCGGGGTCACATAGTCCCAATCAAAGGCCGGGCGATCGGCCAAACGATTGGCCGCGCGCATCGGGTCCACGGCCGAGGCGAAGCAGAGCGTGCTGCATTCATTCAGAACCAACAGCGCCGTTTTCAGGGCACGATGTTCCGGTTGCAGTATGTTTTTTGCGGATTTCATCAAGTTCGATTCGCATTCTGGCAAGTGTTTCCACAAGGCTGCGCCAGAGGCGGCGGTTGCGCAAATCGGAATCCGGGGAGAAGCCTGGGGAAAACATTGGTCAAAACTGGGTATAACTTGGGGAAAACGTTTTCGCCCGGAAAACGGCAGGTATTCCATTGTTAGGAGCCCGCCCATCAGACAGGGCCGGGCACCGTGTTTCGATCTGCTGGCCAGCCGAATTGGCCCGCGAACCGGATGGGCGGAGCGTGTTGTTTTTGAGGGCGCGACAAGCGCGTGGAGCTAGGTGTCAGCCTTGATTCGGACCTCGGATCTGGCGGATTGTGCGGCGGACGGCCTGCCAGTCTTTGGCCTCTTGTGTGTTTCCGGCGGCCTCACATTCGCGCATCTTCTGAGCGGCTTCTGCCTCGGCCCGGTCGCCGTGCGCGGAATATAGGGCGCGTGCATATTGAGCTGTTTGTAGTGCGTCCATTCTGATCATCCTCCGTAGAGTGTCTGCGCGTTCGCGGTGTCACTATACTACAGGAACCGGAAAACCGCACGTTTGAGGCGTCAGCCCTTTGCAATCTCGTCCCGCAATCCGCGCAGATATTCCGGGAATCGGCGGGCGGTCATCTCAGCCTCGCGGATCAGAGTATCGAAATGCCGGCTGAACACCTCGATCCGGTCGCGGTCGCGGAAGGCCATATAGTGGCTGCCCGCATAGAAGACGCAAAGAAGGGGCCCGAAGATCGTGACAGGTGCGGAGTACAGGCGTTTGGCATCGAACAGATAGATGCGCAGGCGGGGATAGTGCTGCTCGCTGAGGTCCAGAAGGTGGTCGATCTGTTCCAGACGCACGGGCAAAGGCAGCCCTTCGTAATAGCCGGTGCCGAGGGCGAAGCTGCGGATCTCGTACAGAGGCATGGCGATCTCATAGTCCGACTGGGCGCTGCGCATCCAGGACAGGCGATCCTCGGACGCGCCAATCGCTTGATCTGCAGTGCGGCCCAAATGCGGGGCGTATTCCCATTCGAGGATCGCCCGCGTCTTGAGCATATCGGGCAGGGTGGCGGGCACGTAACGGATTTTGTAGCCTGCAGCCTCTTGATGCCATTGGAAAATACGCTCATCGACAAGGGCGCGGGGGGCCTCGGTCATGGTCAGAGAGCTCGCCAGCAATTCCGCGGCGCTTTCGGGACGGTCCGACAGGCTTAACAGCCAATCCGCGGAAACGCCCAGAGCAGAAGCGCAACTGCCGACTACATGGGCGTTGGGCAAGCGGGCGCCTTCATCGGTCAGCAGCTGTGATACGGTCGAGCGGTCGACACCGATATGTCGGGCAAGACCGCTTTGGCTGACACCGGTGTCCTCCATCGCACGGGAAAGTCGCTGGCGAAACTGAGCAGCGCGGACTCGTTTGTCGATTTTCTCTATCATAAGGAGATAAATATCATTTCTGATGATTTTTGTTAATCATATTCAGAATTCCCAACACACCACCCGTTGAGTAACGCTTTCGTGATAACAACAAGAAACGGGGTCCGGAATGGAAACGCGACGAAGATCTGTCGTGAAAGCACTCATTTGGAATGTGATGGGTTTTGTGATGATGACGCTGGTGGGCCTGATCGCCACCGGGTCGGTTGCCTTGGGTGGCGTGGTGGCGCTGGTCAACACCGCCATCGGCCTGACGCTCTACATTGTCTATGAGCGGGTCTGGGCTGGGATCTCGTGGGGGCGTCATGGGGAAAGCTGAAACGCCCGAATGGGGCACATTGGCCCTGATCGCCGCATGTTACGCCGCCTGGTTGATTGCCACTTTCTACGTTGCTGGTTGGAGCCTGTGGCTCGCGATCCCGACGATGGGCGCGGTTGCCGCCCTTCATTCCTCTCTGACGCATGAGGCGTTGCACGGACATCCGTTTCGCACGAAATGGTTGAACGAGGCGTTGATGGCCCTGCCATTGACCCTGTTCATTCCATTTAACCGGTTTCGCGACCTACACCTTGCGCATCATCAGGATTCGAACCTGACAGATCCCTATGATGACCCCGAAAGCAACTACCATGACCCAAAGGTCTGGGCGCAGCTGTCTGGATGGCAAAAGAGGCTGCTTGCCGCCAACAACACCCTGCTCGGGCGCATGGTGTTGGGGCCTGCGATCGGGCAATTTACGTTTCTGCGGGACGAATGGAACAGCCTGATCGGTGGTGACCGTTCGGTCGCTCTTGCATGGGCGCTGCATATCCTCGGAGTTGCGGTGGTTCTGTGGGTCGTCGCGCATTCCTCCATGCCGATTTGGGCCTATGTCATGTCGGCCTATATCGGGTTGGGTCTTGTGAAAATCCGCACCTTCCTTGAACATCGCGCGCATGAGAAATCGCGCGCCCGCACGGTGATCGTCGAAGATCGCGGAATCCTGGCTTTCTTGTTTCTGAACAACAACCTGCACGTGGTTCATCATATGAACCCATCGGCCCCTTGGTACGAACTACCCGCGCTCTATCAATCGGGGAAAGAGCGATATCAGGACTGTAACGAAGCCTATGTCTACGCGTCTTATGCCGAGATCTTCAGGGCGTATTTCTGGCGGGCGAAGGACCCGGTGCCGCATCCGCTCTGGCCAAAACCCTGATTTAACGACAGAACGGAATTCATGAGTTTATGGATTCCAATCACCATCGCCGCCGCCGGTTTTCAGACGGTCCGGTTCATGCTGCAAAAATCGCTGAGCAGCGTGAAACTGTCTGCGGCGGGGGCAACCTTTGCGCGCTTTGCCTATTCCTTGCCTCTGGCTGTGGTGGGGCTGGTCGTGGCCATTCAGGTCACCGGGTTGAGCCTGCCCGATTTGTCCGCGCGGTTCTGGGTGTTTGCGATCATCGGCGGCACCTCGCAGATCCTTGCGACGATCTGTGTTGTCGCCCTGTTTAAGCAGCGCAACTTTGCCGTCGGTATCACGTTCAAGAAAACCGAAGTCATCCAAACCGCGATCGTTGGATTTGTGGTGCTGGGCGATCAGGTCTCGACCGGGGCATTGGGTGCGATTGTCGTGGGGCTTCTGGCGGTTCTTCTATTGTCCAAAACCCCCGAAGGGGACGGGGCGTGGTGGCAGCATCTGACCAATCGCGCTTCGCGGCTTGGGCTGGGCTCGGGGGTGCTGTTCGCTTTCTCCTCAGTCAGTTATCGCGGTGCTTCGCTTGAGCTGGGCGATATCGACGCGTGGTTTCGCGCGTTGGTCACGCTGACCGCAGTGGTCACGTTCCAATTCGTCAGCATGGGGATCTGGCTGCTGTGGCGCGACCGGGCCGAGTTGCGTGCGGTCTGGAACACGCGCCGAACCGGCGTGTTCGTTGGCCTGACCAGCTTGTGCGGATCGTTCTGCTGGTTCTTCGCCTTCACCTTGCAAAACGCGGCCTATGTAAAAGCACTGGGACAGGTCGAGCTATTGCTTAGCCTGCTTGCCTCGACCCTGTTTTTTCGTGAAGTCATCACCCGGCGCGAGATCGCCGGGATGCTGTTGCTGGGTGCGTCGATTCTGGCGCTGGTGCTGTCGATCTAAAGCGTTTTGCATTTTGCCCAAGGCGCAAGCATCGAAATGCGTGTTCGATCGTAGGAAGAGGCAGCGCATTTTGATTCAAACCAAACGCAAAGCGATCCAAGCGCCAGGGATTAACCCGCGCGGCGTTCATCAAAGCTGAGGGCGATGAAGCTGGGCAGATGATCGCCCATGCCGACAACGGCCGGGCCATGATCGTCCTTGCGGCCACGACCGCGACCTTTGTGTTCGCGGGGCTCGCGCTCTTTCTTGCCTTCGCTACGCTTGCCTTCCGCTGCTTTGGCGGGTTTCTCGGCTTTCGGCTTCTCGGGCTTTGGTTCTTCCTTGACCGGGTTGTCGAGGCGCGGAATTTCCTTCTGGATCAGCTTTTCAATCGCATCCAGAGCCTTTTCGTCACGACCTGAACAGATCGTCACGGCTTTGCCTTCACGTCCGGCACGGCCCGTGCGGCCAATACGATGAACATAGTCCTCGGCATGGCCGGGCACGTCGAAGTTGAACACATGGCTAACCGACGGGATATCCAGACCACGCGCCGCCACGTCCGAGGCAACCAGCAGGCGCAGCGACCCATCGCGGAACCCGTCCAGCGTCTTCATCCGCTGCGACTGGTCCAGATCACCATGGATCGCGGCGGCGTTATAGCCATATTTCTTCAGGGATTTCGCGCAGATATCTACATCCGTCTTACGGTTGCAGAAGATGATCGCGTTGGTGCATTTGTCACCTTCGGCGTCGATCAGCGCACGCAGAACCTTGCGTTTGCCGCTGGCTTCGCGATCCCGGCGACCGCCTTTGAACATCACCACGCCCTGTTCAATCGTCTCGGACGCGGTGGCCTGACGGGCGACCTCGATCCGGGCAGGGGCGGACAGGAAGGTGTCGGTGATGCGTTCAATTTCGGATGCCATAGTGGCCGAGAAGAACAGCGTCTGGCGCGTGAAGGGCGTCAGCGAGAAGATACGCTCGATATCGGGGATGAAGCCCATATCCAGCATCCGGTCGGCCTCATCCACGACCATGATCTGCACGCCGGTCAGCAACAGCTTACCGCGTTCGAAATGGTCCAGAAGACGCCCCGGCGTGGCAATCAAGACGTCTACGCCCCGGTCGATCAGGGCCTCTTGCTCTTTAAAGCTGACACCGCCGATCAGAAGGGCCTTGGTCAGTTTCAGATGTTTGGAATAGGTGTCGAAATTCTCGGCGACCTGCGCGGCCAATTCCCGTGTCGGGCACAGCACCAGCGAGCGTGGCATCCGCGCACGGGCGCGACCGCGGGCCAGCAGGGTGATCATCGGCAGCGTGAAGCTTGCGGTTTTCCCGGTGCCGGTCTGGGCAATGCCCAATACGTCGCGCCCTTCAAGCGCTGGGGGAATCGCGCCTTCCTGGATCGGAGTGGGGGTTTCGTATCCGGCTTCCTCAATGGCTTTGAGGACCTTCGGGTTCAGGTTCAGTTCGGTAAACTTTGTCATATATGTCCGATTATTGCGGACACTTGACCTGGCCCGCGCGTCTGCGTCATGCCGGGTCAATCTGACCATGCGCACCATGCGCGTTTCGGCTTGAGGCGGGACATAACAAAAACGTGGGGCGGGGTCAAATGAACTGAAATCCCGACGGCGTCAACCGGCTGGAAAAAGCATTTTTTGCAACAATTCAGCAGCTTCCGGGAAAGTGTTTCGCCACTTTTTCATCCAGATGCAACGGGCGGTGCCGGATCTGACCATGTGCCTCAAGCCGAGCACGGACGTCCGGGTCAGCGGCGCTGAGTTCATCATAAAATGCACGCAGCCCATCAACACCATGGGCAGACTCGATCTGGCTGAACAGCTCGTTCTTGTTCACGCCGCCCTGATCGCGAGGCAGGTTCGGGGACATGCCGGGTTTGTACGAGCCACGCTCCATCCGGAAGCGGTAGTGTTTGAACCAATGCTCCCAACTCGGGGCGTGATGGTGGCACAACTCCAGTCCCGGCAGCTCGAATTTGCAGGGCAGGAGGGTCTTGTCCTGAAACAGGTTGTGGATGCGAAAACTCAGCTTTTTCAAACCCGTGCGCACGATCAATTTGCCCTGCACATGGCTGAGGAATCCCCCATGAACATGGGCGCCATAGGTGGGGTAAAGCGCCTGCACCAAAGCCTCACGGTCCGGGCCTTTGGGGATATGCGCTTTGTACAGGTTTTCGGCCTCGGCAATGGACTCGATCGGTCGGACCCGAACGGCGGGGATATCTGCGGGCACGGTTTCAAGCAGCTCCGGGATGGGAGCGTCCGCCCACAGAAACTCATCCACATCAATATGGGCCAGCCAATCCAGATCGGTTTTGCGATAGGTATAGCTGGCATGGGTGGATTGGCGCACCTGATGCTTGCCCGGCCGCGTCCGGTTCCGGCTTAGCCAGAATGCGTCATCGCAGAGTGTCACCTGTACCTTCGGGTGCTGCTCCAACTGGTGCTGCGCCTCGGGGTTGGGCTCATCGAGGTAGATGTACAGCCGGTCGGCCCCCAGATCCAGGTGATGGGCCGCAAACCGCAGGGTATCCTGCGCGGGTCCTCGCACCATGGAGACGACACCCCATGTGGTCATCGTCGCTGCATCCGGGCGAGACGGCGTTCGCGCATCTTTTTCAAGCGACGAAAGACAGTTCCGGGGTCTTTGTTCAACTCGCTCATCAGGTGATCCGCCAGCGGTGCGATGGTCGGATCGGTCAGCGACTTGGTCCAGATCGGCGCGATTAGCGACACGGCCAACCCGCCGCGCTCCAGTGAGAAAGACTGCATCTGCAACGGTAGCGGAGCGGTGCTCTTGCCGCGAAACCAATGGGTTTCCTCCGGCCCGCGTTTGGAGAACAACCGTTCGAACTCATAGAGCTTCATCAGCCCAAACAGCATCCGCAGTGCTTGACCAACCTCGCGTTGTGTTGGGGTGTCGCCGTGATCGGCAAAGGTTTGCACCGACGAGACGAGCCAGCGCAGATCAAGCGCTTCGAGGAGATGCTGGGATTGTTCGGCCCAGAGCCGCCGGAACAAAGCGGGCGTGTGACGCGGATAGGAGCGTTTGCGCAGATTGGCGATCAACTGGGCGTTCAGGAAGGCAAGTTCCGAATTGCCTACAAACTCGGTCGCGATCTTGGCGCGCTTCTGGTCCCACGCGGTGGCATCGTCGCTTTCGGGGGCGAGGGTCGCGCATTCCGGCACGATCTGCTGCGCCATTGCGTCTAGGTCAACGTCGAGATCGGGCAGGGGGCGGGCACCGAACACAAAAGGCGCGCGCCTGTTTTCCAGGATCTCCAGCATATCGGGCAGGCCGCCGGGAAAGGTCAGGTCGTCATCGCTCATGCGGGCAGAATTGCACAGCCGGGATTGGCTGCGCAATCAGGCAGTTGGATCACACCATCATCTCTTTGGTCGCCGTCAGGGTCAGCGCCGGATAGTCACGCACAACCCGGTCGATATCCCATTGTAGGCGGGTCAGATAGACAATGTCGCCGTCGTGGTCATGAGCGATATGCTGTTTGTTGGCGTTGACGAATTTCTCAACCTCGGCCTTCTCGCCGCTGACCCAACGGGCCGAGGTGAACTGAGACGCCTCAAATCGCACCGGCAGGCCGTATTCCATCTCGATCCGGCTGGCGAGCACTTCGAATTGCAACGCTCCCACGACGCCCACGATAAAGCCCGAGCCGATCGAGGGTTTGAACACCTTGGCCGCGCCTTCTTCGGCAAACTGCATGAGCGCCTTTTCCAGGTGCTTGGCCTTCATCGGATCGCCCGGACGGACCGTTTGCAGCAGTTCTGGTGCGAAGGACGGGATGCCGGTCACGCGGATCGCTTCGCCTTCGGTCAGCGTATCGCCAATGCGCAGC
Organism: Ruegeria profundi; assembly: GCF_049800715.1. Classification (GTDB taxonomy): domain Bacteria; phylum Pseudomonadota; class Alphaproteobacteria; order Rhodobacterales; family Rhodobacteraceae; genus Ruegeria; species Ruegeria profundi_A. The sequence continues at coordinate 380,829 of NZ_JBNAFO010000001.1, read as the reverse complement.
TGGCCGTGGTTCGGGATGCCGATGATGTCCCCGGCCCAGGCTTCCTCAGCAAGTTCCCGGTCAGAGGCAAGGAACAGGACGGGGTTCGAGATCGCCATCGGCTTTTTCGACCGCACATGGGTCAGCTTCATGCCACGTTTGAAATGCCCCGAGGCCATACGCACAAAGGCCACACGGTCGCGGTGCTTGGGGTCCATGTTGGCCTGCACCTTGAAGACAAACCCGGCGACCTTCTTTTCATCCGGGGAAATCTGACGGGGTTCGGCCGATTGGATCTGCGGCTGAGGACCATAGGCGCCTATACCCTCCATCAGCTCTTTCACGCCGAACGAGTTGATCGCCGAGCCGAACCAGATCGGGGTCATGTGCCCCTCTAAAACGGCCTGAGGGTCGAGCGCGGGCAGAAGCTCGCGCGCCATTTCGACCTCTTCCAGCAGCTTCTCCAGCAGGTGTTCGGGCACGTGTTCGGCCAGTTTGGGATCGTCCAAACCGTCGATCTGGATGCTTTCGGCCACTTTGTTGCGGTCGGCGCGGTCCATGAGCTCAAGCCGGTCGCGCAGCATGTCGTAGCAGCCGATGAAGTCGCGGCCCACGCCAATCGGCCATGCGGCAGGCGTGACGTCGATCGCCAGCATCTCCTGAATTTCGTCGATGATCTCGAACGTATCACGGCTTTCGCGGTCCATCTTGTTACAGAAGGTCAGGATCGGCAGATCGCGCAGACGGCAGACCTCGAACAGCTTCTGTGTCTGGCTCTCCACACCCTTGGCACCGTCGATCACCATCACAGCCGCATCCACCGCAGTCAGCGTGCGATAAGTATCTTCCGAGAAATCGCTGTGACCGGGCGTGTCGACAAGGTTGAACCGGAAATCCCCATAGTCGAACGACATCGCCGAGGCGGATACCGAGATACCCCGATCCTTCTCCATCTGCATGAAGTCCGACCGCGTGCGCCGCGCCTCACCCTTGGCGCGCACCTGACCGGCCATCTGGATCGCGCCCCCGTACAACAGGAACTTTTCCGTCAGCGTCGTCTTGCCCGCATCCGGGTGCGAGATGATGGCGAATGTCCGACGACGAGCGATCTCGGGCGGCAATACGGGTTGGTTCGAGGCGGTATCAAGCATGAGCGCGCGTATAGGCGGGGAAACCCGCCGAAGCAAGACAAACGGACTGGTTCGAATCGGCGAGCTGTGGCAAAGAGAACATATAGTGAACAAATTATGGGAGTGAACCAATGGAATTGAAAGAGATTGCAAACGAGCTTGTCGCCGGTTGCCGCGAAAATCGAACCGCCGAAAATCTGGGTAAACTCTACGCCGCAGATGCTGTCTCGGCTGAGGCCGTGGATGACGTTGGCATGGGGCGTGAGGTTCAGGGTCTGGATGCCATTCGCGGCAAACACGAATGGTGGGATAGCGCGACAGAGGTCAGCCATGTCTCGGTCAGTGATCCGATGTTGCATGGCGACGACCGCTTTGCCGTGATTTTCGAGATCAAGGGCAAGTTCATAGAAAGCGGCGAGAATTTCGATATGAGCGAAGTGGGTGTCTACCACGTGGCCGATGGCAAGATTGTGAGGGAAGAGTTCTTCTACTAAGGCCTGTTGAATTCTGGTCTTCTCTGTCTGGCTGGTGCTAGACATGCGGGCAACAACAGACAGAGGGGATCAGAATGGATCTTGGAATTCGCGGCAAGCGTGCGTTGGTGTGTGCCAGCAGCAAGGGGCTTGGACTGGGCTGTGCCGAGGCGTTGGCCGAAGCGGGCGTTGATCTGGTGATGAATGCGCGCGGTGCTGAAGCGCTTGAAGCCGAAGCAGCGCGGTTGCGTGCGGACCATGGCATTGCGGTTGAAACGGTGGCTTGCGATGTGACCTCAGCCGAAGGTCAGGCGCAGGTGATCCAGGCCGCGCAAGGTATTGATATTATGGTCACAAATGCGGGCGGGCCGCCTCCGGGGTTGTGGTCAGACTGGGATCGTGAGGACTTCATCAAGGCACTGGATTCCAACATGCTGACGCCGATCGCTTTCATGAAAGCACTGCTGCCAGGGATGATGGACAAAGGTTGGGGGCGGGTGGTGAATATCACCTCGCAATCCGTGCGTGCGCCGATCCCGGCTCTGGGTCTTTCGAATGCTGCGCGCACCGGGCTGACCGGCTATGTGGCCGGAACGGCGCGTCAGGTCGCCCCGCTAGGTGTGACGATCAACAACCTGCTTCCGGGGATTCATGACACCGACCGCGCCTTGTCGCTGGATACCGGTGTGTCCAATCAACAGGGCATTTCGCTGGATGAGGCCCGCGCGGCCCGGTCCGCCACGATCCCGGCGCGCCGCTATGGCACGCGTCAGGAATTCGGCGCGGCCTGCGCTTTCCTGTGTTCTCAACATGCGGGCTTTATCGTTGGGCAGAACATCCTGCTGGACGGTGGCGCAACCAATTTGACGATGTAGGAATGGCACAGAATTTCTCTCTGAAGGACCAATTGTTCAACATGGAAAAGACCCGCTATCTGGCGGGTTTGTTCCAGTCGGCGGACCCGGATTTCGACGCCGAGGCGTTCGAAGCGCAGGTCATGTCGCGCCTGTTGGATCTGGAGCTGAAAGAGAGAATGACCTGGATCGCCGATTGCCTGCAGCAGTCCTTTCCGGGCTATCTGCCAGCGGTTGCGCCTGTGGTCCTGCGCGCCTTGCCGCCGCCATTGGATCCCAGCAAGACAGATGATGATTTTGGCGATTTCATCTTTGCGCCGCTTGGGGAGTGGGTTGTCGCCGTTGGAGCCGAGCATCCAGAGCTGGCTCTGGACGTGTTGGAGGAATTGACTCAGCGATTTTCGATGGAATGGGCGATCCGTCCGTTCCTGAACAGCCACCCCGATCTGGTCTTGGCGCGGATGCAGCGTTGGAGCAAGCACGACAGCTATCATGTGCGCCGTCTGGTCAGCGAGGGCACACGGCCCCGCCTGCCATGGGGGCAGGCGGTTGGTCTCGCGGTGACCGACCCCTTGCCTTTGCTGGATCGTCTGCATCGGGACACAACACGCTATGTAACGCGCTCGGTTGCGAACCATCTGAACGATATCACCAAAAAGGACCCCGATCTGGTTCTGGACTGCCTGCAGCGCTGGCGCGAGGCAGGTGAGCAGGACGAGGCAGAGTTGGAGTGGATGATCTCTCACACCCTGCGTGGGCTTGTGAAGGCGGGGCGTCCGGGGGCGATGAAGATGCTGGGCTATGACCCGGACGCGGATGTCATTGCAGACATTTCGCTGGACGGCGAGGCCCGGATCAATGACGCTTTGGCGTTCACGGTCGAGTTGCAAGGGTCTTCTGACCAACCTGTTCTGGTGGATTATATCATTCACTTTCAACGCCCTAACGGAAAAACTTCAGCCAAGGTTCACAAGCTGAAACAGGCCGCGCTGAAGAACGGCGCGTTGCGTCTGGACAAACGCCACAAGCTCAAAGGCAATGCGACCACGTTCAAACTGGTGCCGGGTGCGCATCGGCTTGAGGTTCAGGTGAACGGAAAAATCCGCGCCGGTGTCGATTTCGAGCTGCTTGCGGAATAGCTGATCCCTTGCGCCGGATGGGCGGGGTTGCTATCCCCGCTCAAGCCCGATGGAATTGATCGGGAAAGGCAACAGGACTCATCTGTGACAGGCAACACACCTCCTCCTCGTTTGGAAATTCGCAATATGATCCGCCGGTTCGAAGGCCGGGTTGTGGTGGATGACGTCTCGCTGACGGTCGAGGCCGGGCGGGTGACCTGCCTGCTTGGGCCGTCCGGCTGCGGCAAATCCACAACCTTGCGGATGATCGCCGGGGTCGAGATGCAGGACTCGGGCGAGATCTATGTCGATGGCAAGCTGATCTGCGATACGGTGTTCCGCGTTCCGCCTGAACGCCGCGAGATTGGGTTGATGTTTCAGGACTTTGCCCTGTTCCCGCATCTCAGCGTGGCCGACAACGTGAGTTTCGGCCTGAAAGGCAGTAAGGATCAAAAACGCGCCCGGGTTGAGGAACTGCTGACCAAAGTCGATCTGATGCGGTTCATTGACGGGTTCCCGCATCAACTGTCCGGTGGAGAACAGCAGAGGGTGGCTTTGGCGCGCGCTCTGGCCCCGCGCCCCCGGATCATGTTGATGGACGAGCCGTTCTCGGGTCTCGATAACCGTTTGCGCGACGGTATCCGGGATGAAACGCTAGCGATCCTGAAAGAGGAAGACGCCGCCGTTCTGCTGGTCACCCACGAGCCGGAAGAGGCCATGCGCATGGCCGATGAGATCGCCCTGATGCGGGGCGGCAAGATCGTGCAACAAGGCGCGCCCTACAACGTCTACACGCGGCCAGCGGACAAGGCGGCCGTGGCCTTTTTCAGTGATGTCAACGTGTTGCAGGCGCAAGTGAATGGTGCTTTGGCCGAGACCCCGTTCGGACAGTTCCTTGCACCGGGCTTTCCGGACGGCACCGATGTCGAGATTGTTTTCCGCCCCCAACACCTCCGGCTGGATTTCGACCGAAACGGCAAAGGGCCTTTGCCCACGGCCACAGACGGCGTCGCCGCGCGGGGCGTTGTTGAACGCGCCCGGTTCCTGGGCAATGAAAGTCTGGTCGAGTTTCGGATGGACTATGACGGCTCGATCCTCAAGGCGACGGTTCCGAACGTGTTTGTCCCCGCGCCTGGGCGGGCGATGTGGCTGACCATCCGACGCGACCGCTGTTTCGTTTTCCCTAGATAGAACGCAATTTACCCGCAAGTGGTGCGCGAAAGCCGCAGATTGCGGGCCTGCATTGCTTGCCGCAACGCGGGGTCGGGTCTATCAAGGGCGAAACGCGGGGGTGGGACGGTCATGCGTATTCTGATTACCAATGATGACGGCATCAATGCGCCGGGGCTGATCACGCTTCAGGCGATTGCAAAGGATCTGTCCGGACCCGGCGGTGAGGTCTGGGTCGTGGCCCCAGCATTCGAGCAATCCGGTGTCGGCCACTGCATAAGCTACACCCATCCCATGATGGTCGCCAAACTGGATGAGCGGCGATTTGCTGCCGAAGGCTCTCCGGCGGATTGTGTTTTGGCGGGCCTGCATGACGTGATGAAGGATTGCCCGCCCGATTTGGTGTTATCTGGCGTGAACCGGGGCAACAACTCGGCGGAAAATACACTCTACTCCGGCACTATTGGCGGCGCTATGGAGGCCGCTTTGCAGGGTGTGCCGGCCATTGCCTTGTCGCAGTATTTCGGCCCACGCAATCTGGGGCTCGAGGATCCGTTCGAGGCCGCCAGTCGCTTTGGCGCCGATCTGGTGCGCCGCATTCTGGACGCAACCCCTGCAGAGCAAGGCGATTACCGCCTGTTCTACAATGTGAACTTCCCACCCGTTCCCGCCGATGAGGTTCTGGGCACTCGCGTTGCCCCGCAAGGGTTCCGCCGCGATACGCATTTCTCGGTCGAGCCGCATAGTTCGCCTTCGGGGCGGCGGTTTCTGTGGATCAAGGGCGGATACCAGCACAACCCGACCGCGCCCGGCACGGACGCGGCGGTCAATCTGGAAGGCTATATCTCGGTCACACCGATGCGCGCGGATCTAACCGCGCATGACACGCTAGAGGCATTGAAGTCGATCGAATGAGTGGACTGGACCCAGAAACCGTCATGCAGTTCCTGTTTGCCCTGCGCAAGCGGGGCGTGACCGATGCGCGTGTCCTGGCCGCGATGGAAGCGGTCGACCGGGGGCGCTTCGTCACCGGCCTGTTCGCCGACCGCGCTTACGAGGATATGCCGCTGCCCATCGCCTGCGGTCAGACGATCAGCCAGCCCTCGGTGGTGGGGTTGATGACACAGGCACTGGATGTGCGTCCGCGTGACACTGTTCTCGAGATCGGGACCGGGTCGGGGTATCAGGCGGCGATCCTCGCGAAACTGGCGCGTCGCGTTTACACGGTTGAACGGCACAGGCGGCTTGTTAGCGAGACCGGCAAGCTGTTTGCCGAACTGGGGCTGACCAATGTCACGTCGATGCTGTCGGATGGCTCGTTCGGTTTGCCGGAACAGGCACCCTTTGATCGGATCATCGTGACCGCGGCGGCTGAGGACCCGCCAGGCCCGCTCTTGGCGCAGCTGAAAATCGGGGGTATCATGGTGCTACCCGTCGGGCAGTCGGATGCGGTGCAGCAGTTGATCAAGGTGACGCGCACCGAGACCGGTTTGGACTATGATGAATTGACGTCGGTTCGGTTCGTGCCGCTGCTTGAAGGGCTTGGCAAGGACGAGACGTAACAGGTTTTTTTTGGAATGGATCGCCGGAACCCCGGACAACAGGGGCAGGTGTTGAGGACAAAAGTCATGAGAGCAGTTACCAAATCAACGATGCGCCGTTGTGCGACCGGAGTTGCGGCTCTGGCCATTCTGACCGGGTGCGAGGGGCCGTTGGACTACGACCTGCGCGGGCAGCTTGGCGGGTTTTCCACCACGGATGCGGCGCAATCCGCCACCACCAGCCGCCCTGCGCCCGATGCGCGGGGGGTGATCACCTATCCGAACTATCAGGTCGCCGTGGCGCGACGGGGCGATACCGTGCGCGATGTGGCGGCTCGGGTCGGCCTGCCGGAAGGTGAGCTGTCACGGTTCAACGGCTTGCAGACAACCGACGCGCTGCGCGAGGGTGAGGTTCTGGCCCTGCCGCGATCTGTTGGGGCGTCAAGTGGTGTGGATATTGCCTCAATCGCCGGAAACGCGATTGATCAGGCCCCGGATACGGCCGGGGTGCAGACGACGCTGCTGAAGCCGGTTGAACCGGCGCCAACGCCTGCGCCGGTCGCCTCTGGACCGGAGCCGGTGCGCCACAAGGTGAAACGGGGCGAGACGGCCTTTACCATCTCGCGCCTCTATCGGGTGCCAGTTGAAGCTCTGGGAGAGTGGAACGGGTTGGGCCCGGATTTCGCCATTCGCGAGGGGCAGTATCTGTTGATCCCGGTCAAGAACCAGGCCGCCCCGCGTCAGGCGGCGGCAGCGGCTCCGGTCGCTGCGACAGAGGTGACGCAACCGGGGCAGGGTTCTCCGACACCGACACCGCCGAGTGCGACCCAGCCGCTACCGGATGAGCAGGTCGCGCCGCTGGCCGAGGCTCCCGTGGCGCCGGATGTCACAGCTGAAGCGCCGACCAGAAGTTCCGGCAATTCCGCGCTGTCCTTGCCGGTCGCGGGCAATATTATCCGGACATATGACAAGGGTAAGAACGAAGGCATCGATATCGCGGCCGCTCCGGGCACGTCGGTCACTGCAGCCGAGGCAGGCACCGTGGCCGCGATTACCGCAGATGCCGATCAGGTGCCGATCATTGTTGTGAAGCATAACAATGACTTGCTGACGGTTTATGCAAATGTCGAGGATATCACCGTCAAGAAAGGTGATCGCGTGCGGCGAGGGCAGAAATTGGCGGAACTGCGCGGCGGCGACAATGCGTATGTTCATTTCGAAGTCCGCAAAGGCTTCGAATCGGTTGATCCTGAGCCGTATCTGAGGTGACCAGAATGGCCCGTTCCGGGCCATGCCTCCGGCGGGGATATTTTTAGCCAGATGAAGGGCGGATCACCCGTGTGGATCGAAGTCACTTAGGCGTTTCCCCGGCTCGTCTGCGAATAGCTCGGGCAGGGGTGTGACGGTTTCGATCAGGTCGATGCGAAAAACGCGAAAGCCGTTGCGCAGCTCGCACCATGCGGTGAGGGTCCAGACGCGGCCCCAATACTCCATATGGAGGGGGCGGATGGTGCGTTCGGTCAAGGTGCCGTCGATGCGGCGGTATGACAAGTGCAGCTTCTGGCGGGATTTGATGGCGGCGCGGAGCGGGGCCATATGTGCCAATCCGCGCGCGGCATCGGCGAAGGGGTAGACTGCGAATTTCCAAGTATCGGCCTCGGCCACAACCTGCGTGGGCAGGACGGCGTCAATCTTTTCTGCGAGTGACTCGGCTGCGGCTTTCAGGTCCGGGTCAGCTGCTTCGGCGACGATGGCCATTCCGAGGTTCAGTGCCTCAAGCTCGGCCGTGGTCAGGTTGAGTGGGGGCAGGGTGATCTGCTCGCGAACCATGTAACCCACGCCGCGTTCGCCTTCGACGGGAACACCCGAGGCGACCAATGTGTCCATATCGCGATAGATCGTACGGACCGACACCTCGAGACGGTCCGCGATGTCCTGCGCGCGGTGCAGTTTGCCGTCGCGCAGGATCTGGATGATATCGAACAGTCGATCAGTGCGGCGCATAATACGCCGTTCTGACCTGCGTCAGGTCATTTTCCATAGGACTGCCTCATGCCGCATCTGCATGCTTTCGGGGTTGATGGCTGCCATCAGGGCCGGTGCAAACTCCTGTTGAGGGAATTCTGCAGCCGCCGTCCGAGCGGCCTTCATATCTTGCCAAACGACATAGTCCGTCCAGCGACCGTCTTCCCCTTGACTGAGGTGGCGATGGGCAAAGCCGGGTGCTGCGCGCACGAAGCTCTCGGTCGATTGGCTGAGTTTGACGAAGGCCTCGGGTGAGGTGCCCTCGGCCAGGGTGAAGGTGACGATTTCGGCGACATGGGTCATGTGTTTCTCCGTTGACCAGGTTGCGATACCGCTGTCCTAGCCGGTTACACCTGACATAAACCTGTCAGTTGAGAAAAGCGAGGGCCATGAATCGGCAAGATCACATCAAATTTGCCGCTCGAATTGGCTCGGCCACCTTTTGAGAACGCGGCTTGCGGCGTAAACACGGGGTCAGAAAAGGGTTCAGGCGCAGTGCGCCTTTGAGAAGGAGAATAAACATGCTCAACAATATCGGACTTCCCGGCCTGCTGCTGATCGCTGTTGTGGTGCTGGTGCTGTTTGGCCGCGGAAAAATCAGCTCGCTGATGGGTGAGGTTGGCAAAGGCATCACATCGTTCAAGAAAGGCGTCAAGGAAGGCGCGGACGAGCTGGAGCAGGATGCAGCCGAAGTGGCCAAGGACGTCACGCCCGAAACCGAGAAAGACAAGGTCTAAACCCGGATGTTTGATCTGGGCTGGACAGAGCTTCTGGTCATCGGCATCGTTGCCCTGATTGTGGTGGGACCGAAAGACCTGCCCGTGCTGTTTCGCAATGTCGGTCGGTTTGTCGGCAAGGCCCGCGGGATGGCGCGCGAATTCACCAGCGCCATGAACGAGGCTGCTGATCAGGCAGGTGTGAACGAGATCAAGAAGGGTCTGAACGCGGCCACGAATCCCGTGAACAGCGCGATGGACGGTGTGAAAAAGGCCGCTCAGGATCTGAGCAGCAGTATCGACCCCACCAAGTTCGATCCTGAAAGCGAAACGGGCAAGCTGGCGGCTGAGCGGGCGGAACAGGCCAAGAAGATTCAAGCCACCTCCGCCCGCGCCGCTGCCGAGCGCAAGGCCAAGGAAGCCGCTGATGCGCTGGCCAAAGCCGAAGAGGCCGAAGCCGCGCTGAACACTGAGAACAAGACATGAGCAAGACCGACGAAATCGAAGACAGCTCGGCCCCGCTGATCGAGCATCTGGCCGAATTGCGCACACGACTCATTCACTGCGTCGTGGCGTTTTTGATCGGTATGATCATCTGTTTCACGGTTGCGACGCCTCTTTTCAACTTCCTGACGCATCCTTTGTGTGAGGTGTTGAATGAGCGTGGGCAGGATTGCGGGCTGATCTTCATCTCGCCGCAGGAAGGCTTCTTTGTTGCGATCAAGGTGTCGCTGCTAGGGGGCTTCATTCTGGCGTTCCCCTACATCGGGATGCAGATGTGGCGCTTTGTTGCTCCGGGGCTATATAGGTCTGAAAAGAACGCGTTCCTGCCGTTCATGTTGGCCTCGCCCTTCATGTTCCTGTTGGGGGCAAGCTTCGCTTTCTACGTCGTAACGCCGTTGGCCTATGACTTTTTCCTCGGGTTCCAGCAATTTGGCGCGGAAGGCGAGGCCGTCGTGGATGGCGCCACCTCTGCACCGCTGAGCGTCGTGTTCCAAGGCTCCGCTCAGGAATACCTGAACCTGACAATCAAGTTCATCGTGGCCTTCGGGTTGTGTTTCCAACTGCCCGTGTTGCTTACGCTGATGGGCAAGGCGGGGCTGGTCACGGCTGAGGGGCTGGGGAGTGTACGTAAATACGCGGTAGTCGCCATTCTGGTGCTTGCTGCGCTCGTGACGCCTCCCGACGTGATCACACAGATCATTCTGTTCGTAGTGGTCTACGGCCTTTATGAGGTGTCGATCTTCCTTGTGGCGCGTGTCGAAAAGAAACGCGAAGAACAACTCCGCGCGGATGGCTACTATGATGACGAGGCCGAAGCGGATGAAGACCTGATGCAGGAAGAAGACGGGAAGTAATCCCCTGCTGTTTTCAAGACAGGCGCGCCCATGACAGGCGCGCCTTTTTCATTGGAACCCCTTGTTGCCTAAAGCCGAACGTGGTTTGACATCGTCGGAATAAGACCCCGGAGGCCACCATGGACACTCAAGCCCTGAACCGTATCGCCGACGCTTTAGAGCGGATGGCTCCGGCCCCTCTGGCCGCACCGGACTTCAATGCCGCGCCGGCCTTCGTCTGGCAAGTTGAGCCTGACCGGCTAGAGCCTGTCCCTAAGGTCAACCGCGTGGATCTGGATCTGTTGGTGGGCATTAACCGTTCGCGCGATACGCTGTTGGACAACACAAGGCGCTTTGCGGCGGGGTACAAGGCCAACAACGCACTGCTTTGGGGCGCGCGAGGGATGGGCAAATCCAGCCTCGTAAAGGCCGTCCACGGCACGCTGCAAACCGAGTATGCAAACCTGAAACTGGTCGAGCTTCAACGCGAAGACATGAACTCGGTCGCGCGCCTGTTGAACCACCTGCGCGCCGCGCCGCACCGGTTCATCCTGTTCTGCGATGACCTGTCGTTCAGCCACGATGACCAGCACTATAAGTCGCTCAAGGCTGTATTGGATGGCGGCATTGAAGGCCGCCCGGAAAACGTGGTGTTCTACGCCACCTCGAACCGTCGCCACCTGATGCCACGGGACATGATCGAGAACGAACGCTCCAGCGCTATCAACCCGTCGGAAGCGGTCGAAGAAAAGGTCTCGCTGTCCGACCGTTTCGGGCTTTGGCTCGGCTTCCACCCCTGTGATCAGGATGAATATCTGGCCATGATCGACCGTTACTGCGCCGCCTACAAGGTGTCGGTCGACCCGGACACCCTACGTGCGGAAGCCATCGAATGGCAGGCGACGCGCGGGTCACGCTCGGGCCGTGTTGCCTGGCAATTCTTCGTCGATCTCGCCGGGCGCAACGGCGTCCATATCGCGTGATCCCAGCTTCATCTGGCTAAAAATACCTCCGCCGGAGGCATGGCCCAAAGGGCCATTCCCTACAACAACGCCAGAATCCGAGCCGCTTCGTCCGCTGTGCTGGTCAGCACATCGCGATCCTCACCGGGGTGAAACCGCGCGCGCACGGCCGTCGGCATCGGAGCGGGCTCCACAATCGACACTTTGGGCCCAGTCCGTTCAGTCTCAACCTGCCAACTGTGTGCCAGAGCCATCTGGGCGGCCTTGGTGGCGCCGTAGATGCCGTAGAACTTCTCGCCCGCTTTGGGGTCATCAAAGAACACGGCATGCCCGGCCTCACCCAATAGAGGCGTCACATAAGGGATCAGGACCGAGGTGGCATTGGCGTTGGTGTTCATCGCCTTTGTCCACTCTTTGGAATCAACGAAATGCGCCGGTGTGAGGGCCGAGGTGTGGACGGCCGTGTGCAGCCACAAATCCACTTTGCCCCAGCGATCATGAATACCTCTGCACAGGGTGGCCATCGCGTTTGGATCGGTGATGTCCATGGGCGCAAGGGTGGCCGAACCGCCCTTGGCTTTGATCCGGTCGTCCAGCTCTTCCAACCCGCCGGTGGTACGGGCGACGGCGACGATGTGATACTCGGGGGCCAGCGCTTCGGCCAGGGCTGCGCCCAACCCGCGAGAGGCCCCAGTGACGAGGGCAATTTTGGTCTGATCGGTCATTGCAGCGGTTTGAACGCCCGCGCGCGGGTCGTCAAGAGGGCGCTAGCCCCCTGGAATTCCAATCCGGCGGGTCTGGCCGCTTTGTCGCAGCATGATCCCGTGTTCATCAATGGCGACAACGGTGCCCGAGGCCACGCGGCTGCCCGGCTTGACCTCTTTCACACGCCCCGAAGACAGGCGCATCAACGCGCGCAGGTCGGCTTTCGGGCCAAAGACACCCAGAACCGAGACCGAATTTCTTTTCAACGCGCCCCGCTGCGTGGCCGCGCTTTTGACATTGGCATTTGGCATTTTCTGCGGTTCGAACCCGGTTCGAACCCCTTGTGTGAGTGGTGGTGAAGTGCTGCCTACCAAACCGCAAAGTAAATCAAAAGATCACCCCGCTCTCATCAGATCACGGTGAGGTGAGGCGGCCGGAAGCCTTTGCAATCAGGCCATTCCTATCGGCAAAATCCAGCCAAAGCCGTGGCGATGCCCACGGCCTGTGTTGTTTTCTGATTCGCGTTGTATCTTTAGCCCGACGCCAGTTTCGCCGCGTTCCAAGACCCGCCAACAACCTGCATGTCTTCGCGCTTTTTGCTGACGCGCGTGCTGTTTTCGAGACTGTCAAGATAGTCACCGCTAACACTGCCGGTGATGTAGTTTCCGTCAAAGCAGGAACAGTCGAACGCCTCGATCTCAGGGTTGCCTTCTTTGGCGGCCCAGATCAGATCGTCGAGGTTCTGATAGAACAGAGCATCTGCTCCCAGTTCTTCGCGAATCTCTTCGATCTCTTTGCCGTTGGCGATCAACTCGTGCTTGGTGGGCATGTCGATGCCATAGACATTGGGGTATTTCACCGGGGGCGAGGCGCTGGCGATATAGACCTTCTTGGCCCCGGCCTCACGACACATCTGAACGATCTTCTTGATCGTATTGCCGCGCACGATCGAGTCGTCGATCAGCAGGACTTTGTGATCCTTGAACTCCAGCGGAATGGCGTTCAGCTTGCGGCGAACGGATTTCTGCCGCTCTTCCTGACCGGGCATGATGAAGGTCCGACCGACATAGCGGTTCTTCACCAGACCTTCGCGATAGGGGATGCCGGTGATCTTGGCAGCCTCCAGCGCCACGGGGCGGGCGCTGTCGGGAACCGGGATGATCCGGTCGATCTGCAGACCCGAGTCCTGAATCTGCTTGGCCAGCGTTTGCCCCATTCGCATCTGGGTTTTGTAGACCGAGACGCCGTCCAGCAGGGAATCCGGACGGGCGAGGTAGACATATTCGAAGATACAGGGCGTCAACTTGCCTTCGACGGCCTGAAACTCGTGCATGTTGCCGTCCAGATCAATCAGGATAGCCTCGCCCGGGTTCAGGTCACGGATCTTGGTAAAGCCGTTGATGCCAAAGGCCACATCCTCAGAGGCGAAGGCGTAGTCATTGCCGTCGCCCTCGGTCTCACGAATTGCAACCGAAAGCGGACGAATGCCGTGCGGGTCGCGGAAGGCCAGCATGCCGACGCCAGCAACAAGGCAAATGACCGAGTAGGCACCCTGCACACGTTCCATTGTCATCTTCACGCCGGCAAAGATGTTGCGAATGGGTTCTGCGTTTCCGTTCACTTTGATCGCGTCGGCCACTTTGTCGGCGAGAACGTTCAGCAGGATCTCGGAATCTGAGGTCGTGCGCAGGTGACGGCTGTATTTGCCGGTGACCTTTTCGCGCTGCTCGGCGGTGTTGGTGATGTTGCCGTTATGGACCAGATATATCCCGTAGGGTGCGTTGACGAAGAATGGCTGCGCCTCGGACGCGCTGAGCGACCCAGCGGTGGGATAGCGCACATGGCCCATTCCAACCTTGCCCAGAAGCGTTTCGGCATCCGTCGCGTTGAACACGTCCTTGACCAGACCGTTGGCTTTTTTCTCGCGAAAGAACTCACCGTTGTATGTGACGATCCCCGAGGCATCCTGCCCCCGGTGCTGCAGCATCAGCAGCCCGTCATAGATTTCCGCAAACACATCATGTGTCCGGCTTGCGATCCCCAAAATCCCACACATTTACGGGCTCCAATTACTATGACGTTTTGACCAGAGGGTTGAGTGACGGCCGGATAGGGAGGGGTCGTACCGTTCGCATCTTGCAGGCCAAACGGTGCATCATCACCGCATTGCAGGCAGATGAACATTGAAAGGACAAACCCGACAGCTCCGATTCCGTGGCAGTTTGGCCTCCACATACTGCCTTAGAACGCGGCTGTCATCAAAGGATCACATTTCTATAGGCCGCAGTTCCGATTTCTTCAGTTGCGGCGTGGTGACATATGAATTCATTTGTGCTGACATATGCATAATTTCATCGCGGATCTTATCGGGGAGGGGGCCAGAATGTGGCAGGAACGCTCACCAAACAAGAAAGATGAGCCGCCCAAAAGGCGCTGCCATCGGTGCCGCGGCATGGGGCGTGCGCCGTGCCCGATTTGCAAAGGGGCAGGTGAAGTGGTCAAAAGCCGTGATATTCTGGGTAAACCGATTTCCAGCCGCTGTGATGGCTGTTTCGGTTTGAAAACCACTCGCTGTACGGTCTGCGGGGGTGAGGGGTTCGTTCAATGAAAAAAGCCCGGCGCGAGGCCGGGCTTTTCGAATAACATTCTGTATGAATTAGCTGTCGGTGGTTTCCGCAGCAGGGGCCGCGTCGCCTGCGGTGCAGCTGGCCACCAGCTCTTCGTATTGTGCCGTGACCCAACCCAGCGCTGCCTCGGGGTTTTGTTCTTCGATCTGGGTGCTGAACTGTTCGAACACCTTGGCCGAGCGGCTTTCGTCTACAAGCGTGTAGGACTGGCCGGTCATCACGGTGTCGTAGACAAAGAACGCGATAGCGACCAGCAGGATGCCCCGCGCTATGCCGAAGAAGAAGCCAAGCGCCTGATCCAGACCACCCAGTGCCGACCGTTGCACCAGCGATGAAAATAGCGGCGTGAAAATGCTGACGATGATCAGGGCGATTGCAAACACGGCTGCAAAGCCGGTGATGACGGACAATTCGCAGCTGTCGCGCAGGAAGTCTCCGACCACCGGGATTTCTTTGACCAGCGGCACGGCCTGCGGTGCGAAGATGAATGCGAGGACAGCTGCTGCCACCCAACCCGCGATGGCAAGAACCTCGCGCATGAAACCGCGCGAATAGGCCAGAATGCCTGACAGCACGATGATCAGGGCCACAACCCCGTCAATAATTGTAAAACCTTCCATGGCCCTCGCCTGTTCTTTTTCTGCCCCTCAGGGCGGGACTTTAACCTGCTCCGAAGGTTTCGCCAACAAACCCAACCAAATCAGAGGGTCGGGTGAGTGTCAGACCTGCCACAGTACCGGTTTTGCCGCCCGCCGGAGCGATTGCCGATGTGAAACCAAGTTTTTGTGCTTCTTTCAACCTGTTTTCGGTCTGAGGGGCCGGTCTAAGTGCCCCGGACAGCGAGATTTCTCCGAAAACGACCGTATCAGCGGGCAGGGCGCTGTCTTCGCGTGCACTTAGTAACGCTGCGGCAACAGCCAGATCGGCGGCGGGTTCACTGACCTTCATCCCTCCAGCCACGTTCAGATAGACGTCGAGACCCGCGAAGGGGATGCCGCAGCGGGCCTCGAGCACGGCGAGGATCATCGCCAGCCGTCCGCTGTCCCAGCCGACGACGGTACGGCGGGGTTGCGAATGCGGTGACGGGGCGACGAGTGCCTGCAATTCCACCAAAACGGGGCGAGTACCTTCGATCCCGGCAAAGACGGCCGAGCCGGGGCTCGGCGTGCCGCGTTCGGACAGGAACAGGGCCGAGGGGTTGGTGACCTGCGCCAACCCTTTGCCCGTCATCTCGAACACGCCAATCTCATCTGCGGGGCCGAAACGGTTTTTGACCGCGCGCAGGATACGGAACTGGTGGCCGCGTTCGCCCTCAAAATAGAGAACGGTGTCGACCATATGTTCGACGACGCGCGGGCCTGCGATCTGGCCCTCTTTAGTGACATGGCCGACCATCACGATCGAAACACCGTGTCGTTTCGCAAACGTGGTCAATTCATGCGCAGCGGCCCGGACTTGTGACACCGAGCCGGGCGCGCTGTCCACATTGTCGGCCCACATGGTCTGAATCGAGTCGATGATGGCGAGGCCGGGTTTTTCAGCCTCAAGCGTCGTCAGGATATTGCGCAGATTGGTTTCTGCCGCCAGTTGGACCGGCGCGTCCTCGAGCCCCAAACGGCGAGCACGCATACGGACCTGCGCGCTGGCTTCTTCCCCCGAGACATAGATCGTTTTGACGCCCGCGCGCGCGAACCGAGCGGCGGCTTGCAGCAGAAGGGTGGATTTGCCGATACCGGGGTCTCCGCCCACGAGCAGGGCCGAGGCGGGGACGAGGCCGCCGCCCAGAACGCGGTCAAGCTCATCCACCCCGCTGAGTGTACGGGGTGGCGGGGTCTCCTCGGTCGACAAGTCCGTGAGTGCAATGGACTGGCCCCGCTTGCCGCCGAGGGATTTCTTGGCCGGGCCCGCCGACAGGGGCACGTCCTGAGTGATCGTGTTCCATTCGCCGCAGGCGTCGCACCGCCCGGACCATCTTGTATGTGTCGCACCGCAGGCCGAACAGGAGAAAGAAGTCGTCTTTGCCATGAGGCCTTTGGTGCCCGAGGACGGGCGGTTCTTCAAGCCCTTGCGGGCTTTCATCTCCGCCGGTAGCGCGCCGCGCCCTCAGGCCCTATGGGCCATCGGGTGCGCCGGGCGCTAACGCGCCTATTCCGCCGCGCGAGGGGGCGACATGGCGACCACGCTGGAGGCGCTTGGGTCGCTGCCGTCGGGTGGTGTCTGCAATTGTGCCGAAAGCTCGGGTAGAAGTTCGAACAGTTCATCCCGTAGTCGTGACAGTTGGGATTTGGCGATGGATTCCTCGATCTCGATATCGCGGGTCCATTGGCTGAGTTCGTGCAGGATGGTCTGGGCATCCTCGATCCGTTGCTGGAACAGTTCGACCTCTTCCTGCCGTTGTTTCAGGAAGGTGCGCGCGCGTTCGACCCGCTCGTTGCCATAGGTTTCGGCCAGTTCGTGGCTGATCTGGCTCATCTGAGCGGCCGTTTCCAGTATCTCTGGTTCCAAAGCCTGAAGGTCGGGGTGGTCGCGTAGAAAGGCCATACGCTCCTTGACCGCATCGAATTCCGAGGCCAGAGCGAAAACGCCGCTGCGGTCGGCGGCGTGGGCGATCTGGTATGCCTCGACGATGTCCTGCATGTTCAGCGAAAACTTCCTGTGCGCATTCTCGAGCGCCATCATCCGGGCGCTGGAGGGCAGGTAAAAGCCCAGCATGAGAATCAGGCAGGTCAGGCCGATCTGAACAAAAATACCAGCGTCGATCACGCCGGTCTGGCCGAATCCGGCCTGAAGGGACAGCCAGGGCAAAACCCCCAGCGCCGAAAGTGAGGTTGCAACCACCGCGCAGAGGGCTGCGATGCAGATCATGAAAAAAGTCAGTCTTAAAAAGGCATTCTGAAATTGCAATGTAATGTTGTTGAGGGCGGGCATGGTCGTCCATCTCCTTCTCAAACCGATACAAATCGGGCCGAAGCGGAGGACAAATCAAACACGCAAGGTGATCCTCTGCGGACCCGTACACGACTAGAACTTTGCTGCTCGAAATATAGAGATGATACTTAGAAATGTGTTTTCAATCAACACGGTCTAAGCTTTTCGTGAAGTGGATGTCATCTCGGTAATATATCCCAGCGCGATCGAGGCCAGAATGCAGCCGGTAAACAGGTAGAGGCCCCAGGCCGTCTCGATGGTCGCGTAAGAGATCCCCTTGGCCAGCGTGATGTAGAGCGCGATGAGGAAGATATCGGCCATGGCGAGCTTGCCGAGGATGTTCAGTGCGGGTTGGACGCGGGCATCTAGCAGGTCCCATTGGATCAGGGCGGTACCGATGGTTTTAATGTAGGGCGCGAAGAGGGCGAAGACGGTGACGATCAGCGCGAGGAAGATGTCGGATTTCCAGAGAGATTGGAGGCCAGTGATGACGCTGATTTCGGAAAGTCCGAAGATCGGTAGCAGACCCGCACGCATCAGTGGGGCGAACCACGCGATCGGGTAGAGGATCAGGAGGGAGAGGGTGGCGAGGCGGAGGGTCATTGGCTGTGCGTCTCGGCGAGATTTCAGATTTTTGCGGCGATGTTTTGTTATGGTTAACTTAAACCAGTGCTTGCCAATGAGTTATTTTTTAGACGGGGAGGAACGATGTCGGGTTTTGTGGCCTACAAGTCAATCGTCGATCCATCGGACTGTGATTTTCTGGGGCATATGAATGTGTCCAAGTATTTTGCGGCATGCTCGGATTCCGTTTTTGCGTTGCAGGCAGAGCTGGGGCTTACGGCCGAAGACATGCGTTCGGGGCGAAAGCTATCCTTTGCGGTGGTCCATGCAGACAGCAATTTCCGTTCGGAATTGAGTGCCGGCGAAGCGATCCAGATGGAAAGCGAAATCCTGGAGGTAGGAACGAAATCCATGACCTTCAGTCTCAAACTAATTCGAGTTGCGGACAGTGAAACGACTTTTTCCACTATTTTCAAATGCCTCTTGCTCAACCTGCAGACAAGGCGCGCAGAAGTTATTCCGCACGACGTTATCGAACGTTCGACTAGGTGGATGGCAAAGAGCGAAGATTAACGCACCGCCTCAATCGGCCCTTCCGCACTCCCGCTGATGAACTGCTCCAGGTACGGATCGCCCGAAGCATCCATCTGCCCAACAGGCCCGGTCCACTGGATCACCCCGTCATGCAGCATCGCCACGTTGTCGGCGATTGCGCGGACGGATGTCATGTCGTGGGTGATGGTCATGGCGGTTGCGCCCATCTCGGTCACGATCTCGCGGATCAGATCGTTGATGACGCCGGACATGATTGGGTCCAGCCCCGTCGTGGGCTCGTCGAAAAAGATGATCTCGGGCTCGGCGGCGATGGCGCGGGCAAGGCCCACACGTTTCTGCATCCCGCCCGACAGCTCGGACGGAAAGCGGTCGGCGACGTTGGATTTCAGGCCCACACGACGGAGTTTCTCGATGGCGATCTCGCGCGCCTCATCCGTGGGGCGTTTCAGCGAGCCTCGTAGCAGGCGGAAGGCAACGTTCTGCCAGACGGGCAGCGAGTCGAACAGCGCCGCACCCTGGAACAACATGCCAAAGCGCGCCAGAAACGCGTCGCGGTCGCCCTTGCTGGCGTCCTTGCCATCGACATAGATCACACCGCTGTCGGGCTTGATCAGGCCGAGGATACATTTCAGCGCGACCGATTTGCCCGTGCCGGACCCACCGATGATGACCATTGAGGTGCCCTTGGTGATCTCAAGGTTCATGCCCTGCAGCACGTGGTTGTCATCAAAGGACTTTTTGACGTTCTCCATCCGGATCATAGCGAGAAGAACACTCCTGTCAGAACGAAGTTGGCAGCGAGGATCAGCACGGCTGCTGCCTCGACCGAGCCTTTGGTGGCGCGGCCCACGCCTTGTGCGCCTCGGCCCGAGTTCATACCGTAATAACAGCCCATGATGGCCGCGATCAGGCCGAAGGCAGCACCCTTGACAAGGGATGAGACGATGTCGCGGGTTTCAAGGAAGTTGACCGTGTTTTGCAGATAGGCAGCCGGGTTGAACCCGAGGTTCTGTGTCGCCACAGTGTAGCCGCCCATGATGCCTATGATGTCGCCGATACCGACAAGAATCGGCACCGTGATCAGCGCCGCCAGCACGCGCGGGGCGGTCAAGTACTTCATCGGATGGGTAGACAGGGTGACCAGCGCGTCAATCTGCTCAGTCACTTTCATCGTAGCAATTTCGGCCGCGATAGAGGAGGTCACGCGCGCCGCGATCATCAGACCGACCAGCACCGGTCCAAGCTCTCGTACCATGCCGATGGCAACGATCTGAGGGACCACGGCCTCGGCATTGAACCGTGCGCCGCCTGCGTAGATCTGCAGGGCCAATGCGCCGCCGGTAAAGATGGCGGTCAGGCCGACCACGGGCAGCGACAGCCAGCCGATATTCAGCAGCGCCATCGCGATCTCGCGCGGGTAGTAGGGCGGGCGCAGGATATGCGACAGTGAATCCAGCGCAAACAGGGTCACGCGCCCAAACGCGGCCAGCAGAGTCAGAACTGTGCGGCCCAGCCCACCCAGCAGAGACAGCGGGTTCATTCCACGTACCCTCGTGAATAACGGCGGCCCATTGATGTTAGGATTTCATAGCCGATTGTACCTGCAGCCTCGGCCAAATCGTCAACGGTCTGATGTCCGTTAAGGATGCGCAGTTTCTCGGGCTCAAAGCCCAGATCGGTGACATCGATGGTGATCAGATCCATCGAGATGCGACCGACAACCGGGCAGGGTTGGTTGCCTGCGAAGGCGTCAATACCGCCGCCGATGGCACGGTGCAGGCCGTCGGCATATCCGGCGGTGACGGTGGCAATCTTTGACGGGCGGCGTGCCGTCCAGCTGTTGCCGTAGCCCACGGTCTCTCCAACCGCGACGTCGCGCACCTGCACGACCGGCAGATCGACGGTGACGACGGGCTTGGCCTCGGCAAAGGGCATCCCGCCGTAAAGGCCAATGCCCGGGCGGCAGAAGTCAAAGTGGAATTCAGGTCCCAGCAAAGTGCCTCCGGTCGCGGCCAGAGACCGTGGGGCCGTCATACCATCAGTCATCCCGCGAAACGCGGTCAGCTGCTGCTGGTTCATCGGGTGGTCCGGCTCGTCCGCGCAGGCCAGATGGGACATCACAACCGCCGGGTTCAACGCCTCGGCCTTGGGGCGCAACTCGGCCCAGTCGGCGGGCTCCAACCCCAGACGGTTCATGCCGGTGTCAAGCTGGATGCCGAACCTATGTTCAGGCAGAGCCTGTTGGTGGCGTTGGAATTGCTCGCCCGAGTTGATCAAGGGTGTCAGGTCGTGATCGCGCAGCAGCTCGGTATCCCCGTCCATATGACCTGAGAATACAGCGATCATCGGGCCGGGCCCGACCGCCTCGCGAACGTCTGCGCCTTCTTCGGCGACGGCGACAAAGAACTTGCGGACACCTTCCTCGGCCAATGACCAGGCGACAGGTTCGGCCCCAAGACCATAGGCGTCGGCCTTAACTACGGCGCCGGTTTCGACATCCGTTTTAGCATCGAGCGCCCGCCAGTTGCTGGCGAGCGCCTGAAGATTGATCGTCAAACGTGCGGTACTCATGGAGTTGTTCATGACACTGGAAAGCGGCAGGTCAAGAGGGGATCGTACACAACCTGTCAGGAAAATCTGCAAGATAGGCGGCATACAGCCATCTACCGCAGGAATTTGGGCAGGATTGAGGGGCTTTTGACTGGCAGTGATGCGCGCACTGGGATTGTGCAGCGATACAAGTCAAAAGTCCTTTGAGCGGCGGATCGTTCAGAGCGACCCACGCAGGTGGCCTGTCTTATCGCCGCTCGTCAAGCAGGGGCTTGTTGTTGTTAAGATGCCGGGTCACCAATTTGCGCTGGCGCTTTTTGCTTGGAATGTAGCGCGCGGGCTGCGGGGCGGCAAAGAGTGCAAGCTGCGGGAACAGCAGCATCAACTCCTCCCGTGAGGCGTCATCCATGGATTGCAGCGCCTGCGGGCCGGTAAATAGACTTTCACTGGGCGCGTCTTCGGCAAACAGCACCACGTGGCGGTCGAACACAAGGTGGTGATAGGTCACCTGCGAGACACTGGTGTCGACGAAAACGCCGGGCATTCGGGTCAATTGAATAGCCGAGACCAAAACGGATTCGGTCCCGAACATGCGCTGCGCAATCGGAGACCGGATCAGCATCCGATGCTGGCGCGAGACCAGAAGATCACGTTTCGGCAGTGACTGTCCAAGCACGCCAGAGACGATGCGCACCGGAAACAGGTGCGGTGTCTTTATCAACTCGGCCCGGTTCAGGCTGCGCGACAGGGTCATACGCAGGGTCTCGGGCGGGCCATCTTCGGTCAGAACCTGATCTCCGGCGCAGAGTGCCTCAACGGGAACCTTGCCACGTGGCGTGCCGATCAGAGTGCCTGCTGTGAAACAGGGCGCGCCGGGGCTTGGGTTGGGGTTTTCGACGAAATTCACCCCATCGGTCGAAGTAAGAGACGAGGTGTCATCTGTTCCGTTGCTGCCGATCTGGGTAGAGGTCTGCCCGCTGGCGGCGCCTTGTGTTGCGGTGACCTCATTGTCGAAGGACACAAAACTGAGCACAGTGCCATTGTCGTCCAGCGACACCGCGCCAAGACGATTGATGCGGGCAGAGACCACGTAATAGTCGAAACCGCTGACCGTGTTCACCGGCGCAGTGTCGACATCCGTGGAGCTTCGGACGGAGCCATTGGCGTTGTAAACTTGAACCCTCAGGTCCGAGACATCCGTACCGGTCGGAACGCGGATTTCGATGAAATCGCCGTCTGGCGCAAAATTTGGCCCGTTTCTGTATCGTATTTCCGAGATGATTGCGGGCAATGACGTAGGCCTTGCTAAAATCCGGCAGTACGTGCCGTCATTCAGTACACACTAACACACGACGATTGGCATTCAAAATCGGCTATTTGGAAATTTAAGGTGACTTTTAGTAACCTTCAATCTCGCCGCCCTGTTGCCAGGGCTTGACCAGATTGCCAAAACGGGTGAACTGCGCCTCGAACGACAACTCGACCGTGCCGATGGGGCCGTGGCGCTGCTTGCCGACGATGACCTCGGCCTTGCCATGCAGGCGCTCCATGGCCTGTTTCCACTCTTCCATCTTGTCCAACTCGTGATCGCCGGGCTTTTCGCGTTCTTTGTAGTATTCCTCGCGGAACACGAACATCACCACGTCGGCATCCTGTTCGATCGAGCCCGATTCCCGTAGATCAGATAGCTGCGGGCGTTTGTCGTCGCGGCTTTCTACCTGACGGCTCAGCTGGGACAAGGCGATGACGGGGATGTTCAGTTCCTTGGCAATCGCTTTCATGCCCATCGAAATCTCGGCGATTTCGTTGACGCGGTTGTCGGACATGCCCCGGCACAGCTGCAGATAGTCGATGACCAGCAGGTCCAGTCCATGCGTCCGCTTCAAACGCCGTGCGCGGGCGGCAAGCTGTGAGATCGGCAGGGCAGGTGTGTCGTCAATGAACAGAGGGCAGGCTTCCAGTTCCTTAGCGGCATCGACGAAACGGCGGAACTCGGCCTCGGTCATGTCACCTTGACGGATCTTGTGGCTGGAGATTTCCGAGGCTTCGGCCAGAACACGACCTGCCAGCTGTTCGGCGCTCATCTCGAGCGAGAAGAAGCCCACGACGCCGCCATCAATCGCGCCTTCGCTGCCATCGGGTTTCAACCCGCGCTTGTAAGCCTTGGCCACGTTGAACGCCACGTTGGTCGCCAGCGAGGTTTTCCCCATCGACGGACGACCCGCGAGAATGATCAGGTCCGAAGGGTGCAAGCCCCCAAGCTGTTTGTCCAAGTCGGCCAGACCGGTGGAAATCCCCGCCATGCCGCCACCGCGCTGGTACGCCTCGTTGGTGACGTTGACGGCTTCTGTGACCGCCTTGAGGAAGGATTGGAAACCCTGTTCGGTCTGGCCCTGCTCGGAAAGCTGATAGAGCTGTTGCTCGGCCTCGACGATTTGTTCTTTGGGCTCGCTGGACACATCGACCCGCGCGGCCTTGTCTGAGATATCCCGGCCCAGCCGGATCAACTCGCGTCGAATGGCGAGGTCATAGATCATCTGGGCATAGTCATGCACCGCGAAGGCACTGATCGAGGCCCCGGCGAGTTTGACCAGATAGGCGGGCCCGCCCAACTCCTTCAGGCCCTCGTCATCCGCCATGAAGGATTTCAACGTCACGGGTGAAGCCAGCGCATTCTTGGCGATGCGATTGGCCGCGACCTCATAGATCCGTGAGTGAACCGGGTCGTAGAAATGCTCCGCACCGATGATCGAAGCCACCCGGTCATAGAGGTCGTTATTGGTCAGGATCGCGCCCAGAAGCTGCTGCTCGGCCTCAATGGAATGCGGCATGGTCTCGGCGTTCTGAATCTGCGCCGCTGCCTGCTCGATACTGCTGATCTCGTTCATCTTGTCCCCGCTGCCCGTTCCGAGGTTCTACACGCCAAGCCCCGGTTCAAGCTATCTGCAAATGAATGGGGGTAAGTTGGGATAACCGCCCCCGGCTTCGGGATAACTGCCCATCTGAATGGGGATAACTTCCGCCCAGTTTTGCACGGGACGAAAGCTATCGCAACATTTGGTGTGATGGGCGCGAAATTCGACTAGATAGGCGCGCTTTGGATCGATTCGAAAATCAACTATCCCCAGCTTACCCACAGGCCGAATTTTACGATTTATTCGCGTCCTGCCACCCGCGCGGGTCGTTCAGGAAGGCCTCGACTTCGCTAAGGGTCTCTTCGTCAAAGGCCTTTTGCGCCTTGGCCTCGGCCAGAACATCCCACCAAGTGCACAGCGAATGCAGCTTCACGCCGTGATCGCCGAGGGTCTTCTCGGTCTCGGGGAAGATGCCGTAGTAGAAGATCACCGCGGTATGGCCGCAGGTCGCGCCCGTTTCACGGATCGCATCCACGAAGGACAGTTTCGACCCGCCATCGGTGGTCAGATCCTCGACCAGCAGCACGCGTTCCCCTTCGCTCATCGCCCCTTCGATGCGGGCATTGCGACCATAGCCTTTGGGCTTCTTGCGCACATAGGTCATGGGCAGGGCCATACGCTCGGCGACCATGGCGGCAAAGGGGATGCCCGCTGTCTCACCGCCTGCAATATTGTCGAACGCCTCGAACCCCGCGTCGCGCATAACGGTGACGGTCAGGAAGTCCATCAGGGTCGAGCGGATACGGGGGTATGAGATCAGCTTGCGGCAATCGATATAAGTAGGGCTGGGCAGGCCCGAGGCCAGCGTGAACGGCTCACGCGAGTTGAAATGCACGGCCTTGATCTCCAGCAGCATCCGCGCGGTCAGGCGGGCGATTTCAGAGCTGTCGGGAAATGAACTGGGGATCATGGCGCAAACCTCGGGGCTGAAAGAGTGTTGCGGGCTGATAGCCTGTCCATCGGCCCGGAGTCGAGAGGGCCGAACAAAGAAAAAGCGGACCCGAGACAGGTCCGCTTTTGCCCTTGCGGGCAATGGGCAACTAAGGTGGGCTTAGCTGCTCATGTCATAGGCACGCTCGCCGTGGACCGACAGGTCGAGGCCATTTGTCTCGGTCTCGGCGTCTACGCGAAGCGGGGTGATGGCTGCAACCACCTTAATCAACACAAAGGTTACAACTGCCGTAAAGGCACCCACAATCACGAGGCCTCCAAGCTGTGCTGTCCATGTGCCCAGACCGAACAGCGCAATCATCAGGGTGCCAAAGATGCCCCCGACACCGTGCACGGCAAAGACGTCCAGTGTGTCGTCGATGTTCAGTTTGTTGCGGATGACAAAGACGGCCTCCTGGCACAGTACACCTGCAACGGCCCCGATGATCAGCGCCTGCACCGGACCCACAAAGCCCGAGGCCGGAGTGATCGAGGCCAGACCTGCAATGGTGCCTGTGACCAGACCAACCATCGAGGCTTTGCCAAAACGGATCTTCTCCCACAGTGCCCAGGTCAGGGATGCAGTTGCGGCGGACAGATGTGTGACGGTCATGGCCATCGCGGCGCCTCCGTCAGCGGCCAGTTGCGAACCGCCGTTGAAACCGAACCAGCCGACCCACAACATCGCGGCGCCGATCATGACAAAGCCCGGATTGTGCGGAGGCGTCGTGCGGTTGCGGCGTGGGCCGAGGATCACGGCGATGATCAGCGCGGCCAGACCCGCGGTCTCGTGAACAACAATGCCGCCAGCAAAGTCGCGCACGCCGATCTCACCCAGAATGCCGCCATAGGACAGCATCCCACCGCCCCAGATCCAGTGGACCACCGGCGCATAGCACAGCAGCATCCACAGGCCCGAGAAGGTGAGGACAAAGCCAAAGCCGACCCGCTCGACATAGGCGCCGACGATCAGGGCGGGGGTGATGATCGCGAAGGTCATCTGGAAGGCAAAGAATAGGATTTCGGGTAGGGTGCCCGCCAGGCTTTCGGCATCGACCCCGTTCAGGAACGCTTTGCCCAATCCACCCCAGAACCCGCTTTCACCGGGCCCGAAGGCGATGGAATAACCCGCGACCAGCCAAAGGATGCTCATTAAACAGGCAATCGAGAAGCAGTGCATAAACACGCTGAGGACATTTCGGGCACGCACAAGCCCGCCATAGAACAGGGCAAGGCCCGGCAATGTCATGAACAGGACCAGTGCGGTTGCCACAATGATCCAGGCTGTATCGGCTCCGTTCATGGGCCGGTCTCCTTTTTTGCCGTTTGGGCGTCGGCCGGGCAAACCGCCACGGCCGACACCTCGTGAGTGGTGTGCGGCGGGTTGAAGCTGAGCTGGATCGGGGAAAAAAGAGGCAGAGGTGCAAAAAGACGCCTATTTTGACGGCTTTTTGTCAACTGACGCATAATTTTGCGTCATGGTGACGTCTTTGCTGTAAATTTAAGCGGATTGCGAAAGGCCGAAATAAAGCATTTTCAGTGCATGATCCCGCGCGGCCTGACGAACCCTTTCGCGCCCCAGAGCGCCGAACTCGACAGTTTCGGTGCGCGTGGGTTGCCCTGCGGCAGCAAGGCCAAAGCACACCCGACCTTCGGGTTTGAATTCTGACCCTCCGGGGCCTGCGATGCCAGTGATCGACACGGCCAGTTGCGCGCGCGACTGCCTCAGTGCGCCATCGGCCATTTCTTGTGCGACCTGCTCTGAGACCGCGCCATAGGCGTTCAGTGTCTCTCCGCGCACACCAAGCATCTGCTGCTTGGCATCGTTGGTGTAGGTGACGAAACCCCGGTCCACCACGGCCGAGCTGCCGGGGATGTCGGTCAAGGCAGTAGCCACCATGCCGCCCGTGCAGCTTTCGGCGGTTGCGATCATGACGCCTTGGGCTTTTGCACGGTCCAGAAGCTCGGTTACGGTCATAGGCCCAGCACTCCATGTGCGATCCCGGCGAGAACCATCACACCAATGGCGGCAAAGACCCCGGCGATCACATCGTCCAGCATGACGCCCATTGCGTCTCCTTTGCGATCGGCCCAGCCGACCGGGCCGGGCTTGGTGATGTCGAACAGCCGGAATAGTAGGAACCCCGCGACCCAACCGGGCCAGAGCGCGGTGATCTCGATCCCATGCGCCCAGCTGGGGTAGGAAATGGCCCAGAGCGCGATGAACTGGCCTGCGACCTCGTCGACGACGATCTCGGACGGGTCGTGATCCTCTTGCCCGGCGGTAATCACCTTTGTGGCCCAAAGGCCCGCGATGAACACGACGAGCGTCGCAAGCACGAGCAGGGGGAAGCCGCCCAAAACATGCAGCACCCAGACCAGAGGCAGAGCCGCAAGCGATCCCCATGTGCCGGGGGCAGGGCGCAGATATCCGACGCCGCAGACGGTTCCGATCAGACGCGCGATGTTCATGCTTTCACCAGACATGCCGTGGCGAGCGCCGCAATGCCTTCGCTACGACCGGTAAAGCCCAGACGCTCGGACGTGGTGGCCTTGACCGAAACCTGATCAGCACGCAATCCCATGATTTTAGACATTTCTTCTTTCATTTTGGGGGCATGAGGGCCGATCTTGGGGTGTTCACAGACCAGCGTACAATCGACATTCGAGATGCGGTAGCCCATCGTCTCTGCCAGCTCGACCGCATGGCGCAGGAAGATCTCGCTTGCCGCGCCTTTCCATTGCGGGTCCGAGGGCGGGAAGTGCTGGCCGATATCCCCTTGCACCAGCGCGCCGTAGATCGCGTCGGTGACCGCGTGCATACCGACATCCGCGTCGGAATGCCCTTGTAACCCGCGCTCATGCGGGACTTTCACGCCGCAGAGGATCACGTGATCGCCATCGCCAAAACGATGCACGTCATAGCCGTTACCCAGCCTCACATCCATAGTCGTTCCCATTATACGTTCCACCCGTGCAAAATCCTCAGGGCGGGTGATTTTCAGATTGTCCGCATCGCCCGGCACAATGCAAACCTCAAGACCTGCGGCCCGCGCGACCTCAACATCATCGGCGGCGCCTCCGGGATGCGCGGCATGCGCTTTGACTATGGCATCGTAGTGAAACCCCTGAGGGGTCTGCGCCGCAAACAGGTTGCTGCGGTCCTGCGTGCCAGAAACCGAGCCATCATGCCCAATCCAAAGTGCATCCGTAACGGGTAAGCCGGGGGCCGCGGCCTGGTGGGTATCCAGCGCGTTCAGGACGTTTTGAATGAGATGTGCCGAGACACAGGGCCGTGCCACGTCATGGATCAGTACGCGGGTCACTTGGTGATTTTCCAATGCTTGCAACCCGTTACGAACCGATCCTGCCCGGTCCGCACCACCTGTGGCCAGTATTAAGTCGGTCTCGCGAAACTCTTCCCAGGTCGGGGCGTCTTCGTCCGACAGGACCAAAACAATGTAGTCGACGAGGCCGCGAAACCGGTCGATTGTCCAATCCGCTACGCGTCGACCGGCCAGCGCGCGCCATTGCTTGGGCGTGCCGCCTCCGGCGCGCAATCCACGCCCTGCGGCAACGATTATGGCGGCTGTGGTCATGGTCGGGTTTCTCCGGAATGCTCCGCATTGTTTAGGGGGCGGTGAATGCAGAGGCAATCACCCATGGTAATGTGATTAAAAAATAGGCATGTGATGATTTTGCAGGCTTGATGGCCGTCGTTTTGTTGTTCATATGCTTCGAATTCGATATCAAATCCGCAATTGCCCAAGGATTAAGCACGTTGACGCTGCACCTCGCCGACAAAACCGTATCTTCGCCTGTGTTATTGGCCCCGATGGCTGGAATCACGGATCGCCCGTTCCGCGATCTGGTTATGCGTTTTGGCGCGGGCATGGTGGTCAGTGAAATGGTCGCCAGTCAGGAAATGGTGCAGGCCAAACCTGGCGTGCGCGAGCGCGCCGAGCTGTCGGCCGATGTGGAGAACACAGCCGTTCAACTGGCCGGGCGCGAGGCGCATTGGATGGCCGAAGCTGCGCGCCAGGTGGCAGATCGCGGCGCGCGGATGATCGACATCAACATGGGCTGTCCGGCCAAGAAAGTGACCAACGGATATTCTGGCTCGGCCCTGCTGAAGACACCAGACCACGCCCTGAGTTTGATCGAAGCTGTGGTTGAGGCCGTCGATGTCCCCGTGACGCTGAAAACGCGGCTTGGATGGGACGACGCACTTCTAAATGCCCCAGACGTAGCGCGCCGGGCCGAGGAGGCAGGCATTCAGATGGTCACGATCCACGGACGGACACGCTGTCAGTTTTACAAAGGCCGTGCCGATTGGCAGGCGATCCGAGCAGTGAAAGAGGCGGTCTCGATCCCCGTCATCGCCAATGGGGACATCGTGGATACGCATGCGGCCCGCACAGCGTTGAAGCAATCGGGCGCGGATGGCGTCATGGTTGGCCGAGGGGCGCAGGGCAAGCCATGGCTTCTGGCGCAGATTTGCCATGAGGTCTATGGCACCGACGCGCCGGAGATCCCCGAAAGCGCGGATCTGATCGACATGGTGCGTGCGCATTATCAGGCGATGTTGGGCTTCTACGGTACCGACCTTGGCCTCCGCGTCGCCCGCAAACATCTTGGCTGGTACATGGATGAGGCCGGAACGCCCGCGCCTCTGCGTCGCGCGGTTCTGACCTCGCGCGATACGGATGAGGTGCTGCGCCTGTTGGGTGATGCGCTGGAGTGTCAACAGGGGGTGGCAGCATGACCTCGGATCAGAGCATCTGGAACTCGCTACCCGTTCCAGCCTTCATTATCGACCAAGACGACCGGATTGCGGATGTTAATTCCTCGGGCGAGGGGTTCCTGAACGCCTCGCGCAAGTCGGTGATCGGCCACCCCGTCTGGGATCAGATCGCCGTTGATGCCCCACTAGAGGAAGCCTTTGACCGCGCGCGTGCTCAGGGAACACCCCTGTTCGTTAACGATGTGGATGCGGGGTCGGGCAACCGCGCACCGCTGCAATGCGCCTTGCAGATTGCGCCGCTGGTTGGGCATCCTGGATCGATGATCATGATCATATCCCCGCGCGAATTGGCGGGGCGCATGACGCGGGGCAATACGGTCAAATCCGCGGCGCAGTCCGCCATCGGAATGGCAGAAATGCTGGCGCATGAGATCAAGAACCCATTGGCGGGGATCACCGGCGCCGCGCAATTGCTAAGCATGAATATCGCGCCGCAAGACTTAGAACTCACTGATCTTATCGTTGCCGAAAGCCGCCGGATCGTGAAGTTGCTGGAGCAGGTCGAGCAGTTCGGAAACCTGCAGCAACCGGATTTCAAGCCGGTCAACATCCATGATGTTCTTGACCGCGCCCGCCGTTCGGCCTTGTTGGGTTTTGGCGCGGATATGGCCATTGTCGAAGACTATGACCCCTCGCTGCCGCTGGCCTTTGGAGACCCGGATCAACTTCTGCAAGTCGTTCTGAACCTGTTGAAAAACGCCTCCGAGGCGGCGGGTCCGCAGGGCGGCACAATCCGTCTGCGGACCTATTTCGAACATTCCTTCCGCCTGCGCCGCAGCGATGGATCGGGACATTCGCTGCCGCTGCAGATCGAGATCATCGACGATGGACCGGGCCTGCCGGAGAAAATCCGCAGTGACATCTTTGACCCCTTTGTCTCGGGCAAGGAAAACGGGACAGGGCTGGGGCTGGCCTTGGTCAGCAAGATCATCTCGGACCATGACGGCTGGATTTCCGTCGATTCTGTTCCTGGGCGGACCGTTTTCAAACTGTCGCTACGCCGTGCGCCGGCTGAAAATAAAAAATCGAAAGAGGAGAGTATCTGATGGATGGCACCGTTCTGGTCGCGGATGACGACCGCACGATCCGCACCGTTCTGACACAGGCTCTGACGCGCGCCGGATGTAAGGTGCATGCCACATCCTCGCTGACCACGCTAATGCGCTGGGTTGGCGAAGGCAAAGGGGACGTGGTGATCTCGGACGTGGTCATGCCGGACGGCAACGGTTTGGAAATGCTGCCAAAGATCGCCGAGGACCGGCCGGGCTTACCGGTGATCGTGATCTCGGCTCAGAACACGATCATGACCGCGATCCAGGCGGCCGAGGCGGATGCCTACGATTACCTGCCCAAGCCGTTTGACCTGCCGGATCTGATGAAGCGGACGGCGCGTGCCTTGGAGCAGAAGCAACGCTTGCAGAGCGACCCTGAACCCCAAGAGAATGAGCGCCCGGATGAATTGCCTTTGGTAGGGCGCACGCCGGTGATGCAGTCGCTTTATCGTCTGGTGGCGCGCGTGATGAACACCGATCTCTCGGTCATGATTTCTGGTGAAAGTGGGACCGGTAAGTCACTGATTGCGCGGGCTATTCACGATTTTTCGGACCGTCGAACCTTACCGTTTGTGACGGCAACGGCGGCTGATCTGCGCGACCTCGAAGGCCCCGCACGCGTTATGGCGCGGGTGCGTGGCGGGACGCTGCTGATTGATGAGATCGCCGATATCGATGACGAGATTCAGGCGCGGATCGTGCGGATGATGGATACGCCAGGCGACCACGTGCCCCGCTTCATGGCGACCAGCCAATCGGATCTGACCGCCGGGATGGAGGGCGGGCGTATCCGTCAGGACCTCTACTACCGCCTCTGCGGCGCAACCATCCATGTCCCGGCTCTGCGTGAGCGGGTGGATGATATTACCCTATTGGCCGAGCATTTTCTGGCCCGCGAGGAAAAAGACCTTGGGTCCAAACGCTGGCTCAGCGCTGATGCGGTTGAACTGGTCCGGCGCTATTCCTGGCCGGGCAATGTGCGGCAGTTGGAGAACGCGATCCGCAGGCTAAGCCTGACCAGCCGATCCGACGAGATCTCTAAGGCCGAGGTAGAGATGGTTCTAGGCAGCCAGCCCGAAGCCGAGCCCGTTCTGGGCGGAGGAGAGCGTGAAAAACTGGCAACCTCGGTTGAGCGCCACCTACGCCGCTATTTCGATCTACACGGCAATATGCTGCCGCCGCCGGGCCTGTATCAGCGCATTCTGCGCGAAGTTGAGGCCCCGTTGATCGAAATCGCGCTGGAGGCCACCGGCGGAAACCAGGCAAAATGCGCGGATTTACTTGGGATTAACCGAAATACGCTGCGGAAAAAGATCACGGACCTCGATATTCAGGTGACACGCCGTCGCAA
Source organism: Ruegeria profundi (assembly GCF_049800715.1). GTDB lineage: Bacteria > Pseudomonadota > Alphaproteobacteria > Rhodobacterales > Rhodobacteraceae > Ruegeria > Ruegeria profundi_A. The sequence continues at coordinate 348,543 of NZ_JBNAFO010000001.1, read as the reverse complement.
ACTGATGTAATATCGCCACACAAAGCGTGGCATTCGGGTATCGCCCGGGAATAGACCACGAGATATGGCGGTTCGCTGCGAAAGCAGCACATCAGGATGAGGGCAGACGGTGGCAACCCGGGCACAGAGCGGGATTCTCCCATCGGTTAACCGGTGGCGCAGATCCCGGAAACTGCGCAATTACAGCACCTTCGGGCTGGTTCTTCTGGGGCCGGTCTTGGCGCTTGCGACATATCTTGTCATTGGTCCTTTCGATCTGGGCGCAACTGCCCCGACGTTGCGCCTGATTCTGCTGGCCGACCTCGTATACGTGCTGGTCGTTGCGGCTCTAGTGATGAGTCAGCTGGGCAGTCTGATCGCGGCGCGGAGGGCCAAATCAGCGGGATCGCGCCTGCATTTGCGTTTGATTGGCGCGTTTACACTGCTGGCACTGGTGCCGACGGTGACGGTCGCGATCTTTGCCGGGCTGACGGTGAATATCGGCCTTGAAGGCTGGTTCTCGGACCGGGTTCGGCAGGTTGTGGGATCGTCCCTCACCGCGGCCGAGGCTTATGAGCTTGAGCACCGGCAGGGCCTGACACAAGACGCCGCCGTTCTGGCGCTTTTCCTCGACAATGCACGCGCGCGCGATTTTTACATCTCGGACGCCGAGCTGCGCGAGGTTCTGGCGCAAGGGCAGGCTCAGATCCAGCGTGGCCTGCGTGAGGCCTATGTGATTGACGGCGAAGGTGAAATCCGGTCGCGTGGCGATCGCTCTTACCTGTTCAACTACGAAGCACCGACCCCTGAGCAGATGGCGGATGCCACCGAAAGCGGCCTTCTGATCATCGCGGACTGGCAGAACAACGAATTCCGCGCGTTGGTGCCCTTGCAAGCGTATCTGGACCGGTACCTCTACGTTAGTCGTGAGGTCGACGGCCAGTTGCTGACCCTGCTGGATGACACCAAGGAAACAGCGCAGTTCTATCAACAGCTTGAAAGCGAACGTGGGAGGGTGCTGTTCGAGTTCGGTCTGCTTTATCTTGGCTTTGCGCTAATCCTGATACTTGCGGCGATGTCGCTTGGGATGTGGTTCGCAGAACGCCTCTCGCGGCCGGTGGGGCGCCTGACCACAGCGGCGCAGAGGGTCGGCGCGGGCGACCTGAGCGTGCAGGTGATCGAAGAGGCCAGCGATGACGAAATCGCCATGCTGGGTCGGTACTTCAACCAGATGACACGGCAGTTGAAAGGCCAGCGGGACACGCTGCTTGAGAATACTCAGCAGATCGAAAGCCGCCGCCGCCTGTTCGACTCGGTGCTGAGTTCGGTAACCTCGGGCGTGGTGGGGGTTGACCCGGAAGGGTGCGTGACCTTCGTCAACCGCTCTGCCGAGCGGCTGCTGGATTGGTCCCGGGGCGAAGAGCATCTGGCCATTGGCATCGCCGTGCCCGAATTCCTGCCTCTGTTCGAAAGCCTGAAAAGCAGCGGGCAAGAGGCGGTGCAAGGTGAGATCAAGGTCACCCGCAAAGGCCAGTTGGAGAACCTGCTGGTGCGGATGGCCACGCGGCGGGGCGAAGATGGCGGGCTTGAGGGCTATGTTGTGGCCTTTGATGACGTCACAGATCTGGTCAGCGCGCAGCGTATGGCCGCGTGGGGGGATGTGGCCCGGCGGATTGCCCATGAGATCAAGAACCCTCTGACCCCGATTCAGCTGAGTGCTGAGCGGATCAAGCGGAAATTCTCGCGCAAGCTGGATGAAGAGGATTGCGATATCCTCGTCTCCATGACCGACGTGATCGTGCGTCAAACCAATGACTTGCGCCGGATCGTGGATGAGTTCTCGAAATTCGCGCGCATGCCCGAGCCGGAACGGCGCGAGGAAGATATTGTTGCGCTGGTGCGCGAGGCGGTGCTGCTGCAACAGGCTGGTCAACCCGAGGTGCAGATTGATGCGGATCTTCCGGACCAACCGATCCCGGTGGATGTGGACGCAACCATGCTGAATCAGGCGTTCACCAACTTGATCAAGAATGCCGGGGAAGCCATTGAAACCTTGAAGGAAAAAGGCGCTCCTGAAAACCTGAAGCCACAGATCAAGGTGGCGGTCTCCAGCGACGATGCTGGGACGATCATCACCATTGCGGACAACGGGATCGGGCTGCCGGAAGACCGTGCGCGGTTGTTTGAGCCCTATGTGACCACACGCGACGAAGGGACCGGGCTGGGCCTGCCCATCGTCAAGAAAATCATCGAAGAACACGGCGGAGCGCTGACGCTAGAAGACGCGCCCACCTTTGACGGACAGGACCATTTCGGCGCAATGGCCGTGATCCGTTTACCGGGGGCGAACCTCCCACCCAATTCAGCGCCACAGAAGCAGGCGATTAAAACCAACATAATGAAAGCAGGCCAAAGATGAGCGACATTCTGATCGTAGATGACGAACGCGATATTCGCGAACTGGTGTCCGACATTCTGGAGGACGAAGGCTATTCAACCCGACTGGCGGCGAACTCGGATGAGTGCATGTCGTCGATTAATTCCGAGCCGCCGGGGCTTTTGATACTGGATATCTGGCTGAAAGACAGCCGCATGGACGGGATTGATATTCTGAAGGCGGTGAAACGTGACAACCCGGATGTGCCGGTGGTGATCATTTCGGGTCACGGCAATATCGAGATCGCCGTCGCCGCAATCAAACAGGGTGCGTACGACTTTATCGAAAAGCCCTTCAACATCGACCAGTTGATGGTCGTGATCCGCCGCGCGATGGAGACTTCGCGCTTGCGTCGCGAGAATGCATCGCTGAAACGCAAAGAGGTCAGCTGCTCGGATATGATCGGCAAATCGGCCTCGTTCCGGGCGATGCAGGGCCAGTTGGACAAGGTCACCAAGTCGAACGGCCGCGTGATGCTGAGCGGACCGGCCGGGTCGGGCAAGGAAATCGCGGCGCGCTATATCCACGCGCATTCCAACCGGGCCAATGCGCCCTTCGTGACGGTCAATTGCGCCGGAATCGAGCCAGAGCGGGTCGAAGAGGTTCTGTTCGGACGCGAAAGCAGCGAACGCGGTGTGGAGCCGGGCCTGCTGGAAGAGGCCCACGGAGGTGTGATCTATTTTGACGAAGTGGCTGATATGCCCTTGGGTACTCAATCCAAGATCCTTCGGGTTCTGGTCGATCAGCAATTCCAGCGCGTTGGCGGCTCGGACAAGGTGCGGGTCGATCTGCGCGTGATTTCCTCGACCAATAAGAACCTCGATGATGAGATTGTGGCCGAGCGGTTCCGGGAGGAACTTTATCACCGTCTGAACGTTGTCCCGATTGACGTCCCTTCGCTGGAGGACCGTCGTGAGGATATTCCGGTTCTGGCACAGCATTTCATTGAAATGTGCAATGAAACGCAGGGCTTGCCGGTTCGGGAACTGTCCGAGGAAGCGGTTGCGCTGCTCCAGACCATGACCTGGCCCGGCAACGTCCGGCAGTTGAAGAACCTGATCGAGCGTGTTCTGATCCTCGGCGATGGCACAGGCCCGATTGAGGCGCGTGAGCTGCCGAGCGATGAGGACAAGGCCGAGGATTCGGGTCGTGTGGTCCTGTCCGGTGCGCTGGCCACTCTGCCACTGCGCGAGGCGCGTGAAGCGTTTGAGCGGGAATATCTGCTGACCCAGATCAACCGGTTTGGTGGCAATATCAGCCGCACGGCCAGCTTTGTCGGGATGGAGCGCAGCGCGCTGCACCGCAAGCTGAAATCGCTGGGTGTTGTGACCTCGAACAAATCGGGCGCGCGCGTTGCACAAATTGATGAGCCGGAACCGGCAGAGTAATCTGCCGGGAGGGCCACGATGAGTATTGGCGCGCCAACCAAGAGCAAGAGGCTTGAGACCCGGGGCTATCCGGGCTTCGGCAAGCGCCTGAAACGGTTGCGCCGATCCGTCGGGTACAAGCAGGCCTATCTGGCCGAGCTGCTGGAGGTGGATCAGGCCACCATCTCACGTTGGGAGAGAGGCGGGCAAACGCCGCCTCCGGACACGCAACAAGCGGTCTTTGCCGCGCTAGGTCCAAAGCGATCCGATGACAGTGCGTTGCGGCGCTTGGTGATGAATTCCTCCGATTGCCTTCACTTGGTCGAAGAGGCGAGCCATAAATGCCTTGCCTATTCCGCCAGTCGGGCAAGGGACTGGAACACCAGCCAGAACGCGCTTTTGGGCGTGTCGCTCTGGCAGTTTGCGACCGAAGAAATCCAGGAGGCCGAGGCCGAGTTGGAGGCCGAGGGGTGGTGGGATATGCACACCCCCGCGCCTAAGGCATTCCAAACCTCCGAGGCGATTCACGACCGTATTCGGATCAGTGCCGGAGAAATCTTATGGGAACGTCTCTACCTGTCTGACGGCACGCCGGTTCGTCTGGTCAGCGGGACGAAAGCAGGCGCATAATTTATGCGTTCCGTGGGCTGAGCAGGCGCTGTAAAAGCGCCGCATGATATTAGCATTTCAGGTTCTTCTTCTCTGGTTGGCCGGTCTGGGCGCGGCCACGCAATTTGCCAAGATTGCCGTGCCGTTTCCCGAACTTGTGCTGCTCTATCCCAGCCATGCCGAGAGCATGGGGTGGCTTTTGTCGATCATCAGCTTGCTGGGCGCTGTTTTGGGGGCATTGTCCGGTGCCGTCGTGGGGCGCGTCGGGGCGTTGAAACTGTTGATTGGCGGATTGTGTCTGGGCGGCGCGCTGTCGATCTTTCAGGCGGGCCTTCCCGGATTTAACACCATGCTGGCCACCCGGTTTGTCGAGGGGGTCTCACATCTCGCCATCGTTGTCGCAGCACCCACGTTGATCGCTCAGATCACCAGCGGCAAGGCGCGCGATATCTCGATGGTGCTGTGGAGCACATTCTTCGGTGTGGCCTTTGCGTTGAACGCCTGGATCGGTCTGCCGGTTGTCGAGCATTTCGGGCTGCCCTTTTTCTTCGTTCTGCACGGCGGCCTGATGATCGCCATCGCGGGTCTGATCCTGCTTTGCGGATTAAACGTTCAACCATCTCAGGGTGCTGCCCCTTGGCGTTGGAGCGAACTCTTTGACGTGCATTTGCGCACCTACCGATCGCCATTTGTGTCGGCCCCGGCCATAGGGTGGTTCTTCTACACCTTAACCTTCGTCTCGTTGCTGGCCATCCTACCCGGTCGGCTGCCCGAGGGGCTGGCGGCGACGGTCGCGGGCCTCATGCCTTTGGCGGGCATTGTTCTGAGCTGGCTCGCGGTCCCGATCTTGTTGTCTCGCACGTCCTGCGTTGCGGTCGTTAACCTGGGGTTTGCGCTTGGCATGATGGCTATCGCAGGGGTGTTTCTTGGCGCGCCGCTCGAACTTGTTTGTATATGTCTTTTTGCGGTGCTGGGCTTGGTGCAAGGGGGTAGCTTTGCCGCCGTGCCGATCCTGAACCAAACGCCCGAGACGCAGGCCCTCAGCTACGGCGCCATGGCGCAGATGGGCAATGCGGGGAACCTGTTGGGTACGCCTGTTCTGTTGGCTGTCCTTGGGCGTACAGGTGAGGCTGGCATGTTGATCACAGTGATCGGGATCTACGCGGCTGCGATCCTTGCGCATGTCGCACTGGCGCGAAAACGAACGCTCCGTCAGCCGGCCTGACCGGGCGTGATGATCTGAAAAGACCCGTCATCGAATTTGACGAAGCAGGATTCAGTATTCAGCGGAGGCAGGGTCGTTGTGCGGGTCGCCGGAACCCGGGATTTCACGCCGGATTTGCAGGGCGGCAGGCTGACAGGGCGAAACCCTTTCTGCGCCATGCACTGTGCTTCAACCGTGTTGCGTAGCGGTTGGTTGACGTCGACCGTGTATATGCGCCCAGGCTCCCACCAACCGCCACTGCGATAGCACCGTCCGCTCCCGTCGCAATAGGTGCGGCCTGGCCAATAGGTCGGCGGCCCCTGACGGACCTGGTTGGCAACCGGTGCCTGTTCAAGCGCCTGAACCTTACACTGAGTGGTTTGTTCCTGCATCTTCGAGACGCTTTCTCCCTCGCGATAGTATATGGAAAGCGGGCCGCAGGCGGTCAGCAGCATCACTGGAACAAGCAGGTGAACGAGTGTTTTCATATGCTTATTCTGCCCGAAAAGGTCGGGTATGACAATTCAATTGACCCTCTCAGGACCATCTGTCATTCAAAGATTTCAGGCAGAAGGGCCAGAAACATGAAGGTCATCATTTGCGGTGCGGGTCAGGTTGGCTGGCAGATCGCACGGCATCTATCGGGCGAGCTGAACGACGTCACGGTGGTGGACAACAATCCTGATCTTGTGCGCCGGGCGACGGAAACGCTGGACGTGCAGGGGATCGCGGGCTTTGCCAGCTATCCGGATGTGTTGGAGCGGGCAGGGGCGCGCGACGCCGACATGATCATCGCCGCGACCCATTCGGACGAGGTGAATATGGTCACCTGCCAGATGGCCCATTCGGTTTTCGCCATCCAGCGCAAGATCGCGCGTTTACGGTCGCAATCCTACCTTCAGGCGATCCACTCAGACCTCTATCGCCGCGATCACCTGCCGATTGACGTGGTGATCAGTCCCGAGCGTGAGGTCGCGGCCGCCGCCATGCGTCGCCTGTCAGCCCCGTCCGCCTTTGACACCGAGATGTTCATGAACGGCAAGGCGCAACTGCTGGGCATTCGGATCGACGAGGATTGCCCGATCGTGAACACGCCTCTGCGGCAATTGACCGATTTGTTCTCGACCCTCAGCTCCATCGTGGTCGGGGTCCGGCGCGAGGGCAGCCTTTTCGCACCTGAATCCGAAGATCAGTTGTTCGTGGGCGATGAGTGTTATGTCTTCACCAGCGTGAAGGATGTCGACCGCACGATGGAGGTGTTCGGCAAAGCGCAAAAGCGGCAGGACCGTGTGGTGATCGTTGGCGGCGGCAATGTCGGCCTTGAGGTTGCGCGAACACTGGAAGAACGCGAAAGCCGCGTGCGGGCCAAGATAATTGAACGAGACCGGGAATGCGCCGAAAAAGCCGCCGAAGCGCTGGAGCGGACCATCGTCCTGCATGGCGACGGGCTGGATTCGGCTTTGCTGAACGAGGCAGGCATCGACCGTGCCGACGCGATGCTTGCCGTCACAGATGATGACCGCACCAACATGCTGGCAGCCGTGCGCGCCAAGGCCGAAGGCTGTGCGCTGGCGATTGCGCTGATCAACGATCCCAGCATGGTGGCTTTGATGGGGCCTCTGGGGATCGATGCTTATATCAACCCGAGAGCGACCACCGTCAGCTCGATCCTGCGCCATATCCGGCATGGGCGGGTGCGGCAGGTTTACTCCATCGGCGACGCCGAAGCCGAAGTGATTGAGGCCGAGGTGCTTTCGACCTCGCCCATGGCCGGGCAGAAACTGCGCGACATCGACTTCCCTGAGGGTGTTTTGGTTGGCGCGGTTCTCAAAGGCAACGAACTGTTGCGCCCAACGGGCAGTCTGCGGATTGACGAAAAGGACGTGCTGTCGATCTTTGCTATGGCCAAGGACGTCCCCGAGGTCGAACGGCTGCTGCAGGTCTCGATTGATTTCTTCTGATGGCGCGTGTGGTCACAGCTCGGATCGGGGTATTGCGGCGCTTGCCGCTGTTTCTGCTGATCTGGGGGATTTCGGCGCTATCGATGTGGGTGCCGGCGGGTTATGCGCTGGCGCTGGATGATCACGATACCTCGCGGTCTTTCCTCTATTCCGGGCTGCTTGGGTTGTTTCTGGTGTCCGCGATAGCGCTGGCGGCCTCGAACCGGGTGCCGCGGCGGGGGACGCTTGGGCAATTGGCTGTGCTGCTGGGCTGTTTCACCATTCTGCCGATCTTTCTGGCCATCCCGTTCCATGACGCGCTTGGCAATACTACCTTTTTGAACGCCTATTTCGACATGGTCAGCGCCCTGACCACGACCGGAGCCGATTTGTTCCCCGACCCTGGTCGCCTCAGCGCGCCCTTGCATCTGTGGCGCGCGTTGGTGGGTTGGATGGGCGGTTTGCTGATGTGGATTGCTGCCGCCGCGATCTTGGCGCCGCTGTCACTGGGCGGGTTCGAGGTCACGGCGCGTGGTCAACCCGGTCGGCCGGTCTCGGGTGTGGCCCAGAGCGAGCAGGTCGATCCTCGTGGCCGCCTGCTGCGCGTGACCCGCACTCTGACGCCGATTTACGCGGGCCTGACCGCCGTGGTCTGCATCCTATTGCTGATCGCCGGAGAGCAGGGCCTGACCGCGATTTGCCATGCGATGTCGGTGATGGCGACCTCGGGCATCTCTCCTGTTGGTGGGCTGGAGGGCGCGCAGGCGGGCATCACGGGAGAGATGATCCTGTTTCTCTTCCTGCTTTTCGCCCTGTCGCGCCTGACATTTTCAACCGACACGGCCGCCAGCGGCTTTGCCCGGCTGGACAAGGACCCCGAGTTCCGGATCGGGCTGTTCATTGTGCTGGCCGTCGCTGTGCTGCTGTTCTTCCGCGTTTGGGCAGGGGTCAATGAAATCGGAGGTCAGCTGCAGCCGTTGCAAGCCCTACACGTCATTTGGGGTATGCTGTTCACGGGCCTCGCTTTCCTGACCACAGCCGGGTTCGAGAGTGCGAATTGGAACGATGCCCAGCAGCTTTCGGGTCTGGGGACTCCGGGGTTGGTTCTGATGGGGCTGGCGCTGGTGGGTGGCGGTGTCGCGACCACGGCAGGTGGGGTCAAATTGCTGCGGGTCTTTGCGCTCTACCTCAATGGCGCGCGCGAGATTGACCGGCTGATCCACCCGTCCTCGGTCAGTGGTACCGGCGGCGGCAACCGCCGCATTCAAAGCGACGGAGCATTCATCGCATGGATCTTCCTGATGATGTTTGCGTTGACCCTTGCCCTGTTTAACCTGCTGCTGGCCCTGATGGGGTCGGGGTTCGAACAGGCCATGGTGCTGAGCGTCGCAGCGCTCAGCACAACCGGACCGTTGATCGAGCTTGCGACGGATGTCCCGATCCGCCTGGTTGACCTGTCGGGCGGGGCCAAACTGACGCTCTGCGCGGCGATGGTGATCGGTCGGCTTGAGACACTGGCGATCATCGCGCTGATCACGCCGACCCTGTGGCGGGATTGAACCACTGCGCGTTCCCAGCGTTACTGCCTGATTTTTCGTCTGGAATATCTGTGCGCGTCACTCCATACTCTGCCAGAGGGAGCGCGTTGGTCCGCAGCGCGTAGCAAGAACAATGGCGAGTTAATAAAATATGGCTTCGGACAGACAGAATCTGCAGGACGCGTTCCTGAACAATGTACGGAAAGCAAAAGTCCCGGTCACGATTTTCCTGATCAATGGCGTGAAATTGCAGGGTGTGATCACTTGGTTCGACAATTTCTGCGTATTGTTGCGCCGCGACGGACAGTCGCAGTTGGTCTACAAACACGCGATTTCAACCATCATGCCATCGCAGCCGATCAACCTGTATGAGGGCGAAGACGCCTCTTGATGGAACATGAAAGGAAGCGCACCCGGGCTTGGGTGCTGCATCCTGAAATCAAATCAGATGAACAGCGCCGCGTCCCCAGACCCGCGCTGGAAGAAGCGGTTGCACTGGCAGCCGCGTTGCCCGATCTGGATGTGATTGGGTCCGAGATCGTGCGCCTGCCGCGCGCCCAGCCGGGTCTTCTTTTCGGCAGCGGCAAGATCGACGAACTGGCCGAACGGTTGCACGATAGCGAGGTCGAACTGGTTCTGATTGACGGCCCCGTGACGCCGGTTCAGCAACGCAATCTAGAGAAAGCGTGGAAGGTCAAGATTCTCGACCGGACGGGTTTGATCCTTGAAATTTTCAGCGACCGCGCGCGTACCCGCGAAGGTGTGTTGCAGGTCGAGATGGCCGCGCTCAGCTATCAGCGCACGCGGCTTGTCCGGGCCTGGACCCACTTGGAACGCCAGCGGGGCGGTTTGGGCTTTGTTGGCGGCCCTGGTGAAACTCAAATCGAGGCTGACCGCCGCGCCATCGACGAGCAACTGGTGCGTTTGCGTAGGCAGCTGCAAAAGGTGGTCAAGACCCGCACGCTGCATCGGGCTGCACGGGCCAAGGTGCCGTATCCGATTGTTGCCCTGGTGGGCTATACCAACGCGGGCAAATCAACCCTGTTCAACCGTTTGACCGGGGCTGAGGTGATGGCCAAGGACATGCTGTTCGCCACGCTAGACCCGACCATGCGCCGCGTAGTTCTCCCAGACGGTCCCGAGGTGATCCTTTCAGACACGGTGGGTTTCATCTCGAACCTGCCGACCGAACTTGTCGCGGCATTCCGGGCAACGCTTGAGGAAGTTCTGGGCGCGGACTTGATCGTGCATGTGCGCGACATCAGCCATGACGAGTCACAAGCACAGGCCGATGACGTTCAGGCCATTCTCACCTCACTGGGTGTGGATGATGAGCGACCCATGCTCGAGGTTTGGAACAAGACCGATCTGCTGGACGCCGATGAGCGCGAGGCGGTTTTGGCACGCGCTGACCGCGATCCGTCGATCTTTGCAATCTCGGCCGTGACCGGGGATGGGATCGCGCCTCTGCTGGCTGATATCGCGACAAAACTGCAGGGGGTCCGGCGCGAAACCACTCTCTCGCTGAGCTTTGCCGAAGGGAACAAGCGCGCGTGGCTGTTCCGGCAGGATGTCGTTCGATCCGAGGAACAGACGGAAGACGGGTTTGAGATCACGGTACTTTGGACCGACAAACAGGCGGCGCAGTTTGCGGGGCTTTGAAGGCTATTTGCCGTCGATTTGTCTTTGATAGTCCTCGGCGTCAAACCACCCCAATGAGGACTGTACTTTGTGGTCTTCGGTCAACTCCCATTCTTCCCAACCTCGCGTGACCACGTGATTGCCGGTTTCCGCATGGTGCCCTTCGAGGGTCCAGACAAAGATCGCATGTGACCCGGCCCATCGGAGCATGTCGCAACGGACCTCGAGGTCGGGGAACTCGGCATAGAACCCTCGGGCCATTTCGGCGATGGCGTCCCGGCCTTTGAGAGGGTCGCCTCGGTTGATGATGATCTGCCCGTCAGGTGCATAAAAACTTGCGACCGAATCTGGGTCGCCCGAACTCCAGGCGATGGCATAGTCGCGCGCAAGCGTGTTCAGAGTATCCCGTATGCTGGCCATGATCCCCCCCTTTAGATGCGGTTTCGCCCGATTATGGTAGGACGAAACCACAGATCATGCCACGGCACCTCGGAATTCGGGGCGGGGAATTGCCAAGTGGGCGGATTATTGCGGGGTGAGGGTGGTGACACCCACCGCGGCGGCCCGCGCCAGATCAATGTCGAGGGACATCGGGATATACTCTCCGCGCCGCCACAGCTGCGCCTGATCGTCATAGTAGCGAGACAGGAAATGCCCGGACTGCCCGGTTGCGGTGATAAAGACCGAACTGTCGGGATCAGCGAAATCGTAGACTCCGCGGTAGCCAGCACCATGCACGTTTAGGAATGGGTCAGGTCCTTCACCCGAGGTCCGTCCGCGCAGCAGGGTGTTGTCGCCTCCGCTGGTCGATTGGCGAATGTTAACGAAATAGCGCAGGACCGGAACGTTCCCGAGAACCGGATGATCATGAGTAGCCTGATGGGCATCGCCCCAGCGCAGGGATTCCAGCGTGGTGCCGTAGGTCTCGGCGATCCAGATCAGGGCGTCGTCCAACGCCAGCTCTGCCATGTCCGAGCAGGTCTCGACCGGGGCGCTTTGGCGCACGTCACACCAGACCGACGCGCCATCAATGTCGCGGTAAACCCGTTCGATAAATAGAGGTTCGACATGTTTGAACTCACTGGCCAGCGGGCCGAGTTCATCCCCGATCAGGCGGATCTGCAAGGCGCGCAGCCACGCGGCATAGATCAATGGTTCGGGCAGATGTTCGTTCATCTCACCATTCCAGTCGGCCAGCAGGGACAGGGCGATCTGGCGTTGGCGCTCGGGCGTGCCTTCGGGGGCCGAGGCACCGGTGAACCACAGATCAGCTCCGATCAGCGGTAGCAGCGAGCGCGCGGTGAAACTGACAGTGTCCAGTTGCGCCTCGATAAAGCTGTCGCGGGTATGGACCTCGCGCGATTGCATCAACCGTTCCCAGCGGTGAACGCGCTGTGTGTCGCCCCATTCGAACGAGACGTGGTTGGGAAAAGGACGGTCGATAATCTTATTGTTGGTGTTGCCCAGCAGACCACCGGCGGGTGAGGTGAACTCGGGGTTGGTGGCGTAGGGCATGCGGCCTTGCCACCGGTTTTCCGCAATCCAGCCGGGCGTTGGAATGCGCCCTTTGCTTTGGTTCAGGCGGTCGCGCTGAGGGATTGCTCCGATCAGTTTCAGGCCAATCGTTTCGGTGTCGACCAGGGACAGGTTCTGCGACGGAGCGATGAATTTCTCTGCGACGTCAATGGCTTCGCGTACGGTATTGGCGTTCATCAGGGCCATAGAAGCGCTCATGGACGTGTCATTCGGGCTGAGAGCGGTCCAGGACAATGACGCGACATGCCCCGGTGGCGTGATCGTCTCCAGATCATAGTGGCTGCCAGGCAGAACCGGGCCGTTTTCCGTCCAGCGAAGGGTCAGAGTGATGGGGGCTTCGTCCTTGATTTCGATGATCGAAGGACGGCTTTGGAATTCCTTGAACCCGTCCGGGGTCAGGTATTCCTCGGGATTGTCAGGGTTGAGCTGCTCGATATGCAGGTCCTGATCATCCAAATAGGAGGAGGTTAGGCCCCAGCCCAGACGGTCGCTGCGGCCGCTCATCACGGCGGGGATGCCGGGAATTGTTGCGCCGATCACGCCGCCCTTTGAAAGGTCCAGATGGGCCAGGTACCACACGCCGGGCGCGGTGAAGCCCAGATGCGGGTCGTTGGCCAAAAGAGTCCCTCCGCTAGCCGATCGCGACGGTGCGGCAACCCATGCGTTTGACGCTCCGGCTAGGCCACGTTTGGGGAATGGCGAAAGCGGCGTATCCGGCATCGGCGTCCCAGTGGCATAGCGCGGCAGGCCGGGAAACAGCTGGGCGTATTCGGGCAGGGCGGCGATACCGGCTCCGGGTACATCCGGCAGAATGTCGGCCAGCCGCGCCGGATCGTCCAACATAAGCGAGGTTCGGGAGCGCAGAACCTCATCTTTCAGGTGGCCCGACAACTGCAATCCCATCAGTTTGATCACCGCGAGGCTGTCGCCGGGTTGCCAAGGCGAGACGGGGGCGTTGAACAGAAACATCTCGGGCGCGCCGCGGCCCAAAGCCTCTTCGTTGATCTGTGTGAGGCGGGCGTTGACCCCAGCGGAATAGGCGCGCAACGCAGCCTTTGTGTAGTCATCCTGCGCCTCGACCGAGCGATGAGCCAGGCCATAGAGGTCAAGCCGACGCAACAGCCTGTCGATGGTAACGGTGCGCGTGCCAAAAACCTCGGATAGACGGCCCTGAGCGGTGCGGCGCATGACGGTCATCTGCCACAAACGATCCTGCGCATGCGCATAGCCCAAACCAAAGAACACATCCGGGTCGGTTTCGCCAAGAATGTGGGGAACGTTCGCCGTATCGCGAATGATCTCAACCGGGGCAGTGACGCCCTGAACCTCAAGGGTTTGATCGTATTCGGGCAGCGATTGGCTGGCCAGAAAATAGACGAGTCCAATGGCGGCAAGAACCAGCAGGACAAGACCCGTGGTTATGCGTATCAACCAGTGAAAGACAAGAGCCATGGACGTCCTACTTGTATTCGTTCTTCACGTGGCGAGAGGTTACTTCAAGGCCGCCCCGACCGAAAGAGGAACACTGCGGAAACCTGTCTTGAAGTGGCAATGAAAAAGACCCCGCCCCAAGAGGGGACGAGGTCCTTCAGTGAGGGGCGTGGTAGTGCAAAATCAGGGAATGATGCGGGTGTATTTGATGCCTTCGACGGTCGCGCCGATCTGCAGGCCCGCCTGGCCGAAGATGGCCGCCAAGACCGGGCTCAGCAGGGTGGTCGTATCAGTCGACAATTGGTCGCCCTGATCGCTGACCACATAGCCGATATCAGCACCGGCCGTCCAACCGCTGGAGCGACGGAAGTCGTTGAGCGCGTCCTCGGTCATGAAGAACAGCACGTGGGCATATTGCTGCGCGCCGATCTGCAGACCCGCGGTGCCTTTGACGGCAGAGTAATAGTCAACCGTGGCTCCATTGATGCGCAGCGCGCCCTGACCATACCCGCCGCCGAAAACGAACCCGGCCTCGGTGATCAGGGGCATGACCAGCATGCCGTTGGCTTTTTCTGCGATCTCGACAGTGTTGGGGTAGCGGGCAAACATCTCGGTCAGTGTTGCGTCGACACGGGCGTCGAGGGTGGCCGCGTTCGAGTTTCCGACGCCGTTGCCGCAGGCTGCGGTAAGGGTCAGACCTGCCATGCCCAAGGCAAAGCCGCGACGGTTCAGTCGGGGAAGGGTGGAACTGCTCATGGTTTTTATCTCTGTAACTGTGCCTGATATGTCGGGTGTTCCCGATCTTATGTGCAAGAATACGCCGATTGAGCGTGCATGTCACGACAAAGCTGCCGCGGCCCGCGTAACAATCGGCGAAAAATCGCGAGGTGGCGGGGTTTTAACCTTGGAGAACCCGTGCGACCTGCGGCGCGAAATATGTCAGGATTCCGTCGCAACCCGCGCGTTTGAACGCCAGCAGACTTTCCAGCATCACCTTGTCGCCATCGATCCACCCGTTCTGCGCCGCCGCCTGGATCATCGCGTATTCGCCCGAGACCTGATAGGCGTAGGTGGGCGCACCAAACGTGTCTTTCACACGGCGGCAGATATCCAGATAGGGCATGCCCGGCTTGATCATCACCATATCGGCCCCTTCGGTCAGATCACGCTCGATCAGGCGCAGGGCCTCGTTCGAATTTCCCGGGTCCATCTGATAGGTTTTCTTGTCGCCGGTCAGAGCGCCCGAGGCACCAACCGCATCGCGGAACGGGCCGTAGAAGGCGCTGGCATATTTCGCGGCATAGCTGAGGATCATCACGTTGTGATGACCCGCCGCCTCAAGCGCCGAGCGCATCGCGCCGATCCGGCCATCCATCATATCTGAGGGACCTATGATATCGGCCCCGGCCTCGGCCTGAGCGAGGGTCATCTTGACCAGCGCCTCAACGGTCTGGTCATTCACGATCTCGCCATCCACCACATAGCCGTCATGGCCGTTGATGTTGTACGGATCCAACGCAACATCAGTCATGACCGCGATATCCGGCGCCGCCGCCTTGATCGCGCGGATGGCGAAGTTCGAGAGGTTGTCAGGACTCCAGGCCTCGGCACAATCCTCGGTCTTGAGCGCTGCATCGGTATAGGGAAAGATGCAGATCGCAGGGATTCCAAGGGCTTGCGCCTCGACCGCTGCTTTGGCAATCAGATCGACCGACCGCCGCTTCACGCCGGGCATCGAGGGCACTGGATCTTCTATGCCTTCGCCATCGCGTACGAAAACCGGCCAGATCAGATCGTCGGTGGTCAGTGTATGCTCGCGCACCAGCCCGCGGATCGCATCGGACTGACGCGCCCGGCGAAAACGGGTCTGAGGGTAGGGGGCGATGGTCGGTTTCATGGCGCGTCCTCCTTGAACATTGTCGCATTGGGTGGCATGAATCCGCCAAGGGCTCAAGGGTATCAATGGACGCGCTTTCGCGACAGAACCCCCTGAGGATTGTGAATAAAGGGCTGCGTTTGGACTGGTACTCTTCGATTTTCGAACTCATCGACATGCGCAGCTTTTCGAATCTGTGGTTCTGGATTGTTCTGGCGGTCACTTGGTCTTCGGCCAGTCACTGGACGATGGGGGTGCCTTACGACATGGTGGTCCGTGCGCGCCGCGTCGGAGGCCAGCTTGAGATCGACCTGCTGGACATCGTGCGCATCAATACAAACCGCATTCTCTACTATGTCGAGGCGTCCGGCATAGTGATGTTGGCAATGGCCTGTTTTGTCTTTACCGCATTGGCGACGCTGGGCTTTTACTATTGGGTTGAATTCGCACAGGCCGTGTTCCTACTGTTGTTTCCCTTGGTCGTCGTGACCTTCATCAACATTGTCCAAGCACGCCGTTTGCGGCGGCATGATCTGACATTGGATCGCGTTACCAAGACGCTGTCACGATGCCGCCTCTATACACAGATCATCGGCATGATCTCGATACTGGTCACTTCGATGTGGGGCATGTATCAGAACCTTTCAATCGGCGTTCTGGGATAGCGAAATCTGAAAGGGCAGGGATGAAGGCTCCGAACCACTTGACAGTCGGCGGTGCCCCCGAAGGGTATGACGCACAGCTTGTCCTGAACGAGATCGCGCGCTCGGGCGGGCCGGTTTGCCATGTGGCGCGCGATGACAAGCGGTTGGAGGGGATACGGGCAGCACTTGCGTTCTTTGCCCCCGATATGCCGGTTTTCGTTTTCCCCAGTTGGGATTGTTTGCCTTATGACCGAGTCTCGCCCAACGCGGATATTGCCGCTGCACGGGTAGCGACGCTGGCCGCGCTGGTTCACCAGATGCCCGAGCGTTTCGTGCTGCTGACCACACTGAATGCCGTGACCCAACGCGTCCCCGCGCGCGAGATTCTGCGCGAGGCCGCCTTTACCGCTCGCGTCAACCAACGCGTGGACGAAGACGCCCTGCGCAAGTTCCTGGTGCGGATGGGGTTCACCCAAAGCCCTACCGTGATGGAGCCCGGAGACTACGCGATCCGGGGCGGGATCATCGACATCTTCCCTCCGGGCGAATCCGGCCCCGTCCGACTAGACCTGTTCGGAGACGTTCTGGACGGCGCGCGCCGCTTTGATCCGGTCTCGCAACGTACCACCGAAAAGCTTGACGTGGTCGAGCTTGCCCCCGTCTCCGAGGTCATTCTGGACGAGGCCGCGGTCACCCGATTCCGTCAGAATTATCGCATCGAATTCGGTGCGGCGGGTACGGATGACCCGCTCTATGAGGCCGTCAGTGCGGGCCGCAAGCATCAGGGCATCGAACATTGGCTGCCCTTTTTCCACGAAAAGCTGGAAACCCTGTTCGACTATCTGCCGGAGGCGACGATTTCTCTGGATGATCAGGTCTCACCCGCGCGTTTGGCGCGGTGGGATACGATTGCTGATCAGTATGAGACACGGCGGCTGGCGCTGGAAAACCGCTCACGCATGGATACGGTTTATAAGCCGACACCGCCCGGTTTGCTCTATCTCGATGACGCGGCGTGGGATCAGGCCGTGGGCGATAGGCGAGTGCTACAGTTCAGCCCTCTGCCACAGGCCAGCGGACCCGGCGTGATCGACGCGGGCGGGCGGATCGGGCGGAACTTTGCGCCTGAGCGTCAGCAGGAAAGCATCAGCCTGTTTGGCGCTTTAGCGGACCACATCAAAGGCAAGCTGGACAAAGGACCGGTGCTGATCGCGTCATATTCCGAAGGCGCGCGAGAACGTCTGACCGGCTTGATCGAGGATGAAGGTCTGGCCGAGGCGATCCCGGTCACCGATGGTACGCGTGTCGGTAAAAGGGGCCTCCATCTGGCGGTCTGGGCCTTGGAGAATGGGTTCGAGACGGCTGACCTGACCGTGATTGCGGAACAAGACGTTCTGGGCGACCGCCTGATCCGTCAGCCCAAGAAACGCCGCAAGGCCGAGAACTTCCTGACCGAGACCCAATCCCTAAGCCCCGGCGATCTGGTCGTTCATGTTGACCACGGCATCGGTCGCTACATGGGGATGGAGGTCGTCACAGCCGCCGGTGCGGCACATGAATGCCTGCTGCTGGAATATGCCGAAGCAGCCAAGCTGTACCTGCCGGTCGAGAATATCGAGCTGCTGTCCAAATACGGCCACGACGAAGGGCTGCTGGACCGTCTGGGCGGCGGCGCGTGGCAGGCGAAAAAGGCCAAGCTGAAAGAGCGCATCCGCGAGATGGCGGACAAGCTGATCCGCATCGCGGCCGAACGCGCCCTGCGCAAAGCTCCCGTGATGGACCCACCGCCCCACGCGTGGGAGGAGTTCAGCGCGCATTTCCCCTATGAGGAAACCGACGACCAGCTGCGCGCAATCTCCGAGGTGATGGAGGACATGCATTCCGGCGCGCCGATGGATCGTCTGATCTGCGGCGATGTGGGCTTTGGCAAGACCGAAGTCGCCATGCGCGCGGCCTTTGTCGCCGCCATGTCAGGCGTGCAGGTAGCCGTCGTTGCGCCGACCACTCTGCTTGCTCGTCAACACGCAGCCTCGTTCAAGGAACGCTTCCGAGGCTTCCCTCTGGAGGTCCGGCAGCTATCGCGTTTTGTTTCGGCGAAAGAGGCGCAACAGACTCGAGACGGGCTGGCGCGCGGGACAGTCGATATTGTGATCGGCACCCATGCTCTGCTGGCGAAAGGTGTCCGTTTCAACAATCTCGGCCTGCTGATCATCGACGAGGAACAGCATTTCGGCGTTGGCCACAAAGAGCGCCTGAAACAACTGCGCTCGGATATCCACGTTCTGACACTGACCGCAACGCCCATCCCTCGGACGCTGCAACTGTCACTTACCGGAGTGCGCGACCTGTCAATCATTGGCACACCACCCATCGACCGACTGGCGATCCGCACCTACGTCAGCGAGTTCGACGCTGTGACGATCCGCGAGGCATTGCTGCGCGAACACTATCGCGGTGGGCAAAGCTTCTACGTTGTGCCGCGCATCTCGGATCTGCCTGAGATCGAAGAGTTCCTGAAGGAGCAATTGCCAGAACTGACATACGTCGTCGCTCATGGGCAGATGGCGGCAGGTGAACTCGACGACCGCATGAACGCGTTCTACGATGGTAAATATGACGTGCTTCTGGCGACGACCATTGTGGAAAGTGGGTTGGATATCCCAACGGCCAACACCATGGTTGTGCATCGGGCCGATATGTTCGGCCTCGCGCAGCTCTATCAGATCCGAGGTCGGGTCGGGCGCTCAAAAACCCGCGCCTATGCCTACCTCACAACCAAGCCGCGCCAGAAGCTGACCGCCACCGCCGAAAAGCGCCTGCGCGTTCTGGGGTCGCTCGATACGCTGGGGGCCGGGTTCACGCTGGCCAGTCAGGACCTCGATATTCGCGGGGCCGGAAATCTGTTGGGCGAAGAACAATCCGGCCAGATGCGCGATGTGGGCTATGAACTCTACCAGTCGATGCTGGAAGAGGCGATTGCCAAGATCAAAGCCGGTGAGATGGAGGGGCTCTCGGACGCCGATGACCAATGGGCGCCTCAGATCAATCTGGGCGTTCCGGTTCTGATCCCCGAGGATTATGTGCCCGACCTTGATGTCCGTCTAGGCCTTTATCGCCGTTTGTCATCGCTCTCGACCAAGGTTGAACTGGAGGGCTTTGCCGCGGAACTGATCGACCGGTTCGGCGCCTTGCCGAAAGAGGTGAACACCCTGATGCTGGTCGTCCGCATCAAAGCCATGTGCAAGCGTGCGGGTATTGCGAAACTGGATGGCGGACCGAAGGGGGCCACGATTCAGTTTCACAATGACAAATTCGCCTCGCCCCAGGGTTTGGTCGAATTCATCCAGAACCAGCGCGGCATGGCTAAGGTCAAAGACAACAAAATCGTTGTGCGCCGCGACTGGAAGAAAGACAGCGACAAGATCAAAGGCGCTTTTGCGATTGCCCGTGACCTTGCTGAGAAAGTCGTGGCTGAAAGAAAAAAAGGCTAAAACAAGCGGATAGCGGGGATGGGGGCGCTGCCCCCGCCGCGGCAGGCCGCGACTCCCCCGAGGTATTTCCGGCCAGATGAAGCAGGCGATCCGGACTTCATCTGGCTAAAAATACCTCCGCCGGAGGCATCGCGCGCAGCGCGGTTCAGGCCTGCATGGCGGACTGGGCGCAGAAACAGGATGCAGCGACCGCGCGGTCAGCCCTTGCCAGGGCCAAATCCAGCCTCTGTTTGATCTGAGGTAATTCAATTGTATCGCCGCGTGCTTTCAAGCAATCATGCAGGCCCTTCAAACTCCAGATATTGTCCGGATGGATCGAGGCGCGGCTGAGGGTTCCGCCAAGGCCCAGATCTTCTCGGTACACGGCTTCCGCCTCGGTCAAATGGCCCTGTTCGAACAGTAGTGCGCCCAAGGCGTGGCGGGTGGGTTGCATCCATCCCCAAGGCTCGTCGTAGGGCAACGTGTCGTCCAATTCGACAGATCGGCGCAGGTGGGCGAAGGCGAGATCGAAGTTTTCCTTTCGGTATTCGATCTCACCGCGCAGCATTTCGGTTGCGATCTCCAGCAGGTCGATGACGCGGTTGTTGTGCAATCGTCGAGCCTCGGGCACACGGGCTTTGGCGTTGAGGAACAGCTGCTCTTCGGCCTCGGCGCGGGGCACATCGCTGGTCGCGGCGAAAGCAAGCGCGCGGGCGTAGTGGGTGGTTGCCGTCAGCGTGCGGTACAGGTCGGGGTCGTCGGGTAGCACCAGCGCTTTTGCCTCCTCCCATCGCCCAAAGCGGATCAAAATGTGAGGCCCCATGGACATGTAACTTTCGAAGAAATCCGCCATGGGCGGGCTCTCGATGCGCAACATCTCTTCGGGGGTCGTGTCCCAGATACCTTGGTTGGCCCGCAGGGCTGGTTCGATCTGGCCCAGAAACATCGCGCCATAGATTGTGAAATGATAGTCGTGCTGGCGGTAGCCTGTGTAGATGTTGAACGCTCCTTCACGCTCATAGTATTTCAGGTCCGCTTCCGAGGCTTTCTGGTTCCAATGCACCACGTTATGATAGTGGCCGCAGAGGATATCTATGTGCGTCGGCATATGAACAAGGTGGCCCGCATCGGGGACCAGAGTGCGTAGGATATCGCCCGCTTTGAGGGCCTTTTCGGGGGTTGGGGACATCTCCATCAGGTGGACATAAAGGTGCAGAAGGCCGGGGTGAGACATGGCGTCGGGGTCGTTCTGCATGGCCCATTCCAGCGCCTCTTGCGCCTCAAGCGTGGCGGCCCCGTCGGCGGGTTGACCAGTTGACAGGTCCCACATTTGCCACGGCGTCAGGTTGAGCAGCGCCTCAACACAGATTGTACGCAGGTCCAGATGATCTGGCTGAGCCTCGAAGGCCGCGCGCATCGCGTCGGCAAAATCATAGTCCCACTCATGCATGCCCTCGGTCGTGTCGCGCTGCGGATACCGGGACGGCAGGGCGTGGATCAGAGCCTTTTCAACCTCGGTACAGCTATCGGTTAGGCTCAGCGCCTTTTGCGTGGCATCAAAGGCTTTGGTCAGGGCTTTTTGCCGTCCCCGGTCATCTTGCAAATCCCACGGCAGGTTGTAGTTCGGGCCAGCCGCGTAGGCGACGCCCCAATGCGCCATGGCACAGTTTGGGTCATGTTCGACTGCTTTCTCAAAGCAGGCGACGGCCTCATCATGGTTGTAGCCATAGGTCCAAACCAGCCCTCGGTCGAACCAGAGCTGAGCTTCAGCGGATGCTGTTGAAACAGGGCAGGAATAGGTGCCCAGATCGTAATATTTACTCATAGCTGACCCTCCGCCATGTTGGTCGGGACAGCGTAGCGTGTTTGATCCGGGCTGAAAATCCTCAGGCGAGCAGTCTGTTTTCGATGCGCCCCATGTGGATCATTAGGCCAAAGGCCAGGGTACACATGGTCAGAATGCCGGTGGTCAAAGGCATGATTGAGCCGTCGAACAGTAGCCCAACCGGGGCGGCAATGGCCGCGGCGAGCACTGTCGAGACCGAGCCGATGACCGAGGCCGCCATTCCGGCGATATGCCCCATCGGCTCCATCGCGATGGCGTTCAGGTTGCCCATTGTGACACCCGCCATGAAGAACACGGTGGTTTGCCAGGCCACAAACAGGCCGAACGAGGCGTCGGGCGACAGCGGGAAGGAATTGGTCACGATGACCAGCGCCGTGATGCCAATCTGCGCCCCCAGCGCCCAAGTCACCATGCGGCGCATGCCGACGCGCACCACGAGCGCCGCATTCAATACGCTGGCCGATCCGGACATCAGTGCAACGAACCCGAACCAGAACGGAAAGCTCTCAGCTCGGTCGTGGATCACGTCGTATACGGGCTGAACCATGGTCAGCATGGTGAACAAAATCCCCATGCACAGGGTTTGCACCATGATCGAAAGGCGAACAGTTGGATGGGCGAACATCTCTTTCGTTGCGGCGACCATCAGCGGCAGGCGGAAGGGGCGACGGTTCTCGACTGCCAGCGACTCGGGCAGGCGGGTGCCCATCCAGACGCAGACGATCAGGGCGAACAGAATGAAAGACATAAAGATACCGCGCCAGCCGAACAGGGCGATCACTCCGGCCCCCAACATGGGCGCCACGGCAGGTACAAGCGTGAACAGCAGCATCGCGATCGAAATGATGCGCGCCATAATCCGGCCCGAGTACAAATCGCGGATGACCGCCATGGCCACAACGCGAGGACCCGCAGCGCCCAGCCCCTGCGCCACACGGGCGGCCAAAACCAGCTCGAGCGAGGAACTGGCCCAGGCCACGGCCGAGGCCGCGATATAGAGCGCAACACCGCCATAGATGACCGGTTTGCGGCCGAACGCATCCGACAGAGGGCCGGTAAAGAACGTACCAATCCCCATCCCAAGCACGAAAGATGTCAGTATCAGCTGCGCGCGATTGACGTCATCAGGGCTGAGCTGCGCGCCGATCTCGGGCAGGGCGGGCAGCATCGAGTCGATTGAAAAAGCGATGGTCGAGAACATCATTGCGATCAGCGCAATGAACTCTCCACGAGACATGCGGTTGGTCATGGGGACTCCTTACCTGATTGCGCTATCACGGCAGATCAGGTTGCGCCAGACCGGAATTTCGCACAGACCTCTGTGCTTCTATGCAGAGGAGGCCTCAAGTTGAGACATGATTTCTCCGATCACTTTCTCCCACATTTCAGGGGGTTGCGCGCCCGGAACGGCATGTTGGTTGGCAACAATAAAGGTCGGGACCGAGCTGACGCCCATCTCGCGTGAGTGGGTGTCGCGGTTGCGGATATCCTCGCGGTCGGCGTCGGATTTCAGCAATTTCATTACCACTGCCGCGTCCATACCAGCGCTATCGGCGATGTCGGACAGGACCTCCGGGTCGCCGATATCACGTGCTTGAACGAAGTAAGCGTCGAATAGTGCATCGACAACGGCGTTCTGCTTGCCCTCGATCCCGGCCCAGTGGATCAGGCGATGTGCGTCCAGCGTGTTCGGCGTGCGCTTCATCCCCTCAAAGTCGATCTTGAGGCCCGCATTCTCGGCATGTTCGACCACGGGCGCATAGGCGCGTACCGCACCGTCCTTGCCGCCGAATTTACGTTCCAGATACTCGCGCCGATCCATGCCGGCATCGGGCATGTCGGGGTTCAGCTGGAATGGGTGCCACTCGATCACAAACGGATGGTCCGGCAGTTTTGCCAAGGCTTTGTCCAGATGGGTTTTGCCGATGTAGCACCATGGGCAGATCGGATCGGACAGGATATCAAGTTTGACGGTCTGGGTCATCAGGTGGACGCCTTGAAGTAGGCCGGCAACGCGCGGCGCAGGAGTTTGCCGTTGCCTCCGGTTGGCAACTCGGGAAGGTGAACGAAGGCGCGCGGCTGTTTGTAACGCGCCAGATTGGCTTGGACATAGGTGTGCAGAGCGTCTTCGTCCAGTCTATCGGGGCCGGAGTAGAAGGCCGCTATCACAAATGTGTCCTGTTTGACCTCGACGGCAGCGGCCCCGACCTGAGTGATGCCGGGATAGCGGGACAGGACGGATTCGACCTCAACCGGCGAGACGCGGTAGCCGCCTGCGTTCATCATGTCATCGTCGCGCCCCAGATAGGTGATCTGCCCATCAACGGCCATGGCGCCCTGATCGCCGGTCAGGAACCATTCGCCTTGCAGTCGGGAGGCGGCCTCGTCGGGGGCGTTCAGATAGGTCAGCATAAGGCCGGGGTCAGAGCGGTGAATGGCGATGGTCCCCTCGGTCCCTTGCGGCACAGCCCCCTCCGGCCCGAGGATCGCGACTCGGCGGCCCGGTTGCGGCTGTCCGAGGGCATCCCCGCGCGCCGGATGAGTTGGGCTAGATGAAATGAAGGTCGAACACTCGGACATGCCGAACGCTTCGTATAGTTCTGTTCCGGTGGCCGTTCCCCACTGGGTATGCAGCGACCGAGACAGCTTTTCCCCGGCGCATAGGCCGTGGCGCAAATCGGGCAGCTCGATCCGATCCGTACCGGACAGCATCTTGCGGAAAACACCCGGTGCCGCTGCAAAGATCGTCGCGCGGTTCTGGCGCAGCATTTGCGGTAATTGAGACATATCGGTGCCGGGTTCAGGGATCAGGGCCGAGGCTCCGATCGTCCAGGGATCCATAAGCCCGGTGCCCAGCGTATAGGTCCAGTTGAACGCACCCGCGTGGCACAGGCGGTCCTTCTCAGTCAGACCGTACCAGCCATCGACCATCATCTGACGAGCCCAGATCGCACGATGAGCATGGGCGACTGCGCGGGGCTTGCCCGAGGTGCCCGAGGTATAGACCACATAGGCCAGACGCTCGGGGTCGCCCATATCGAACGCCGCGGGCGGCAGGTCATGCATGGCGATCAGGTCATCCAGATGGATCTGATTGGGATGCTCGGCACAGGCCACCGAGGGGGCGCGCAAGATGGCGGCGGGCGAAAGCTCCGCAATGATCCGCGCGGTTTCCGGCTCGGTCAGTTGCGATGAAGTCGGAACAGGAACGATACCGACAGCGATGGCCCCAAGGTAGGCGATGGGAAACTCGACGGTGTTTCCGAGCCGCATCAGCACGATGTCTCCGGGGTGAAGTCCGGCCTGCAACAGGCCCTGACCCGTTCCCAGAACGGCGGCTTTCAATGCGCGATAGCTCCAGTCTTCGGATCCGTTTTGACGCAGTACTGACAGGGCGGTTTTATCGGCCAACGCATCCGCCTTGCCCAGCACATGAGCAGCCAGATTGAACGGGGTCGGGCAGGGCGTCGGTGGCCCCTGATCGAAGATTGAAAGCATGGCAACTGGCTAACCCGGCCCATGGCGCGTTGCAAGCGCGGCTTGTGCACCCTATAGACGATGGCATGAGTACCCAAGATCCCAAATCCCTGATCCGCATTGCCCGCGACGCAGGCGAACACACGGAACCCGAGCCTTTGGACCTGGGCGCCCGCGTGCGCGAGTTGCGCAAGGCGCGCAACTGGACGCTGGAGCAGGCAGCCTCGCAGGCCGGTCTGGCGCGTTCGACGCTCAGCAAGATCGAAAATGGTCAGATGTCACCCACCTACGATGCGCTGAAAAAGCTGGCCATCGGGTTGGAGATCTCGGTGCCTCAGCTCTTTACCCCGCCGCAGCGTGAGCAGGTGATTGGTCGTATGGCCGTGACCCGGTCCGGCGAGGGGGCTGCACATGCCACTGCCACCTATGAGCATGAGTTGCTGGCTGAAACCCTGACGAAAAAGCAGATGCTCCCCTATCGCGCCCGCGTCCGCGCCCGCTCGATGGATGAGTTCGAAGGTTGGGTGCGCCATGACGGGGAGGAGTTCATGTACGTCCTGACCGGAGTCGTGCGGTTGTATACCGAGTTTTACGAACCCGTTGAGATGCGCCGGGGCGACAGCGCCTATTACGACGGCAGCATGGGGCACAATGTGATTTCGGTCAGCGATGAGGATGCGACCATCCTCTGGGTGACGTCACTGGCCTAGGATCAGTTCAATTCGCGGTTCAGTGATTCCGTGAACAAAAAATCTTCGACCTCTTCGTGGGCTTCATTGACGGTCAGGTGATGGCGTTCGGCCAGATAGGCTTCGAACTGTTTGCGATCCTTGCCGACACGCGGCATGTCCTTGTCCCTCAGGTTGGGAAAACGGCGTTTCGCGCGGGCGTAGCACGCGTTCCAGTCTTGTGTCAGATCGGTCCAGTTCAGCATCTGCGAGCTTTCCTTCTTCGGGTTTCAGGACGGCTCTCCCCTATGAACAGCGTACGGACGAGTTGACGCAGCGGAAGACATGACAAGATGTCGCACCCCTGGCCTGATCAGAATTATGCCGATCAGAGTCAGGTTTACGCGGCAGGTTTGGCGCAAAATCCGGTGAAATGCCCATATATAGGGGCGCTTTGCGCTATGAGCTCATGATTTTGTTCATCGCGGAATGTGCCAGTTTTTGCCGATCTCCACGTGCATAAGGTGTCAGGTCCGGTGCGTTACACCCTATGCGCGTGGTTCTAATCGGCGTACCACCAGACCTCGGGCATGTATTGCGGGCCATCGCCGTAGATCGGCAGGGTCTCGGGGTATTTCAGTGCACTGACATGGGCGATACGACCGACGTCGAAGCTCCAGATCGGGATCACGTATCGGCCCGCCGTCAGAACGCGGTCGAGGGCGCGGGTGGCGGCCACGAAATCCTCACGGCTTTCCGAAGCGAGCATGGCGTCGATCATCCCGTCAACAGCCGGTGAGGCGACACCCATCAGGTTGCGCGTGCCCGGCGCATCGGTGGACTCGCTGCCCCAATAAAGGCGCTGTTCATTACCCGGCGACAGTGACAGGGCACGGCGGAACGGAGTCATATCGAAATCTAGCTCAGATACCCGCCCGGTATATTGCGCATTGTCGACACGCTCAGTCGTGACTTGAATGCCCAGACGTTCCAACGCACGGGTGTAGATCTCGACCGCTGTCTGCATCTCACCATCGCCTTGTTGCAGCAGAACGGTGATCTGAAACGGCTCACCCGCTGCATTGCGCAGCACGCCGTCCTGAATGGTCCAGCCAGCCTCGGCCAACAGTTTTGCCGCCTTACGCAGGTTCGCGCGATTGCGGGCCGAGCCGTCGCCCTCGGGTGGGGCGTAGCCTTCAAGCGTTCCGGGGATCAGGTCTGCGCTATAGGGCGCCAACAGGTCCGCAACGCGCCCCGTCGCGGGTCCCGGTTGCATCGCCAGATCAGAGCCCGAGAAATAGGATGAGATCCGCGACTGTGCACCGCCGGTGATCGTGTCGTTGATGAATTCGAAGTTGAAGGCCAGCATCAGGGCTTCACGCACGCGCCAGTCGTCGAACGGAGCTTTGCGGGTGTTCATCACCAGCCCGGTCATGCCCGAGGGCTTACCATGCGGGATCTCGGTCTTGATCACATCGCCACGTTGAACGGCGGGGAAGCTGTACTGCGTGTCCCATTTGTCGGCGTTGAACTCACGCACGGCGGAAAGCTCTCCGGCTTTGAAGGCTTCGAACAGAACGGTGGCATCGCCGTAGAATTCGATCCGGATGTCATCGAAATTCATCGTGCCACGGCGAAACGGAACATCAGCGCCCCAATAGTCTGGATTTCTGCGCAGGTTCACATAGCGCCCTGCCTCGTAATCTTCGACCACATAGGGTCCGCTTCCGACAGGAACGTCGTGCAACTGCGCGTCGGCAAAATCCTTCCCCTCCCATTGGGCTTTCTGAAGGATCGGGCGCAGCCCCACGATCAATGCAAGTTCGCGGTCGGCCTCGTTAAAGTTGATCCGGACCGAGCGCGGGCCGGTCTGATCGATACTGTCGATCTTGGACCAGAGACCGCGATAGCGCAGATGCCCTTCGGTCCCGAGGGTTTGGAAAGACCAGATCACATCGTCAACTGTGACCGGGGTGCCATCGGAGAATCGAGCCTCGTCCCGGAGTGTAAATTCCACCCATGACCGGTCTGGCGCAGTCTCAACCGATTCGGCTAACAGCCCGTAAAGAGTGAAAGGTTCGTCCCAAGAGCGGCCCATCAGGCTCTCGTGGGTCCAAAATCTTAACTGCCACGGAGTGGTGCCTTTTTGCACAAACGGGTTCAAACTGTTAAAGCCGCCGGTGTTTCCGAAAACGACTTTGCCGCCTTTGGGCGCCTCTGGGTTCGCATAGGGTAGAGACACAAAATCCGGTGGTAAGGCCGGGTCGCCATACATAGCTATGCCATGAGTCGATTCTGCTTGTGCCAAAGAGGACGCAAAAAGCAGGGCGATTCCCGCTGCCAAACCACGAAGCGGGTGTGAAAAATACGGGCTCATTTTGGAAACAATCCTGCTCTGGCCTTATTTTGTTGGGATTCATCGTAGCGATGATTTTTCTTGTTTTCAAACTTTTAGCTTGGACGAAAGCGCAGAATTGCTTATAAAGGTCTCACTGCTCGATAGGTTTCTTGCCTGTATGAAACCTGCCTCAATAACTTAACGCCCGCTTCGTGCGGGCGTTTTTTTTTGGCAGTTTTACAACCGGGCGCGACGCAGTTCCCCGTTTTCTTTGCAGGTGCAGCATGGCACTGTGCGCTCAGTGGACTTTTGAGGGAGAGCGGTCATGAGCCTTTCGGGAAAAACGGCAATCGTCACAGGATCGAATTCAGGGATCGGGCTGGGTGTCGCGCGCGAGCTGGCAAGAGCCGGGGCGGATGTGGTTCTGAATTCGTTCACGGATCGGGACGAAGATCATGCGCTGGCGGCTGAGATTGCAGCCGAGACAGGCACCAATGCACGCTACATCAAAGCGGATATGTCGAAGGGTGCGGAATGCCGGGCGCTGATCGAACAGGCCGGTACTTGTGACATTCTCGTGAACAACGCGGGTATTCAGCACGTCTCGCCCATCGATCAGTTCCCGGTGGACAAGTGGGATGCAATCATCGCGATCAACATGAACTCGGCCTTTCACACCACGGCGGCGGCATTGCCCCTGATGCGTGCGGCGGGCTGGGGGCGGATCGTGAATATTGCCTCGGCCCATGGGCTGACCGCGTCGCCCTATAAGACGGCCTATGTGGCGGCCAAGCATGGGGTTGTGGGGATGACGAAATCCATCGCTTTGGAAACCGCGCAGGAGCCGATCACCTGCAACGCGGTCTGTCCGGGCTATGTGCTGACGCCGCTGGTCGAGGCTCAGATTCCCGACACGATGAAAGAATACAACATGAGCCGTGAGGACGTGATCAAGAACGTTATGCTGGAACGGCAGCCGTCGAAAGAGTTTGCAACGGTTGAGCAATTGGGTGGGACGACGGTGTTCCTATGCTCGGACGCGGCGGCGCAGATTACCGGAACGACGATCTCGGTCGATGGTGGCTGGACGGCTTTGTGAACTTTCATGGGGGCTCTGCCCCCATACCCCCGGGATATTTTTGGCCAGATGAAGAGGCGGAACCATGAAATGGATCAATCTGGCATTGCAGGGTGGTGGGGCGCATGGGGCGTTCACTTGGGGTGTCCTCGACCGCCTCCTCGATGAAGAGGATATTGAGGTTGCGGCGATCACTGGAACCTCAGCCGGGGCATTGAACGGGGCTGCGTTCAAGTCGGGCATGGTTGCAAATGGGCGCGAGGGCGCGCGGGCGCGGCTGGACGGATTGTGGAAACGCATGGGGGCGCTTGGCGATATGCGAATTGCCAACTGGTTCCGGGGGCTGGAGCCTGCGAGCATCGCGCAGGCGATGGAGTATTCGCTGCCTTACTCCATTGGAGATGCGTGGTCCCGGATGGTGTCCCCCTATGCCTATGGTCCGTTCTATTCGAACCCGCTGGAATCCGTGGTGGATCGGTTCAACTTTGATGAGGTTTGCGCTGATCAGGGGCCACGTCTGTTTGTTTGCGCGACTTGCGTGCGCAGCGGCAAGATCCGTGTGTTTACGGGCGATGAGATCTCGACAAATGCGATTTTGGCTTCGGCCTGTTTGCCCACGCTGTTCAAAGCGGTTGAGATTTACGACCCCGAAACCGACATGAAGGAGGCCTATTGGGATGGCGGCTACACTGGCAACCCGGCGCTGTACCCGTTGTTCGAGGACGACTTGCCGGATGATGTGGTGATCGTGAATATCAACCCTCTGGAACGGGACGAGTTGCCGGTTACGCCGCAGCAAATCCAGAACCGGATTAATGAAATCAGCTTTAACTCATCCCTATTTCGCGAGCTGCGGGCGATCAATTTCGTTCAGCGGCTGCTGGAAGAAGGCAAGTTGAAAGCGGGTGAGATGAGCCGTGTGTTAGTCCACATGATTGCAGATAATGAGCTGATGAACAGCCTGTCCGTGGCGACCAAAACGGTGCCCAATCCGGTGATCCTGCACAAGTTGAAGCACGCGGGTCGCGATGCGGCAGATGGGTTTTTGGCGCGCCACAAGGATGATCTTGGACAGCACAGTACCGTCGATCTGCCCGCGATGTTCGGCTGATTACTCGGGCGGCTGTGTCGGGTCTTTTTCGTTAGGATAGACCAGACCGGCCGAGATTACGAGTTTCGCGGCCTCTTCAATCGACATGTCCAGGAGGATCACATCCTCTTCCGGGAAGAACAGCAGAAAGCCGGAGGTTGGGTTGGGCGTTGTCGGGATGAAGATGCTCAGGAGGTTGCCACCTGTTTCGGCGCGATTGCTAACCTCACCCCTTGCTGTGGTCGATACGAACCCGATGGCCCAGATGCCACGCCGCGGATACTGCACGAGGCAGGCTTTCTCGAATGAGCGCTCGGTCTGCGCGAACACCGTCTCCGAGATCTGTTTGATCCCGGAATAGATCGAACGGACGATCGGCATCCGATCGACGAGGCTCTCGGTGAATGAGATGAAGGACCGGCCCAAGATGCCTTTGGCGACCCAGCCGACCAGAATTGTGAACACCAGGAAGATGATGACCCCGACGCCGCGCAGGTTGATGCCCACATATTCTTCGGGGCGGAACTGCTGTGGCACCAGCGGCAGAACGGCGCTGTCGATCCAGCC
Source organism: Ruegeria profundi (assembly GCF_049800715.1). GTDB lineage: Bacteria > Pseudomonadota > Alphaproteobacteria > Rhodobacterales > Rhodobacteraceae > Ruegeria > Ruegeria profundi_A. The sequence continues at coordinate 317,807 of NZ_JBNAFO010000001.1, read as the reverse complement.
CACGACGGACCAGATCAGCCAGATTGTCAGCCAAACAGGCGCAATGACAACGATACCCGTCAGAAAAGAACCGCGCAGGCGCGAGAACAAGCCGGGGCGGCGATGGGGCTCTTCGTCAAACGGTGTGTTCATTACAGGTCCGATTGGTTTGCGAAACTACCTAAGCAGTCCGATGCGCCCGTGCAATAGGGCAGGTTTACGCGCCGTTTACCAGTGCCTTAGCAATATTCGCCGCCAATCGTGCGTTGTTGCGCACCAAGGCGATGTTCGCGGTGAGTGAACGGCCCTCGGTCTTTTCAAAGATCCGTTGCAGCAGATAGGGCGTGACGGCCTTTCCGGTGATCCGATGAGCATCTGCATCCGCCTGGGCAGCGGCGATGATCGGGGCCAGCTCCTCGGCTGGGATCTGGTCTGCGGCCGGGATCGGGTTCGCGACCAGCTGACCGCCCGGTAGGCCCAGCGCGCGGCGCGTCGCATGAGCTTTTGCGATGGCCTCGGCACTGTCCATGCGCAGCGGTGCGGCATATGGGGATTGTGCGGACCAGAAGGCGGGAAAGGCATCCTGACCATAGGCGATGACCGGAACGCCCAGCGTTTCAAGAACCTCAAGCGTTTTAGCTAGATCGAGGATCGCCTTGGCACCAGCGGCCACGACTGTCACCGGGGTTTGGCCCAGCTCATGCAGGTCGGCTGAGATATCAAACGTGGTCTCGGCCCCCTGGTGGACGCCTCCGATCCCGCCGGTCGCAAACACCTCGATCCCCGCATATTGCGCGGCGATCATTGTTGCGGCCACTGTTGTGGCTCCGGTCCCGCCGGTCGAGATGCACGCCGCCATATCCGCGCGCGAGATTTTCGCAACACCCTGAGCCTGGCCCAGCGCCTGCAGCTGGTCGGGTTCAAGGCCCACATGCAGCACGCCTTCGATCACAGCCATGGTGGCTGGCACAGCTCCGGCATCGCGGATGTCCTGTTCCACCTGCGCGGCGACCTCAACGTTCTGAGGGTAGGGCATGCCGTGGGTAATGATGGTGCTTTCCAGCGCCACTATGGGGTGGCCTGCGTCTTTGGCTGCGCGGACCTCGGCAGAGTAGTGGATAGGGATCACAGCGGAGTTTCTCCTGAAACGTAAGTTGCAGCGGCGTGGAGCGCGCGGGTCAAAGCAGTTTGCGCGTCGGCGCCGTCTGATTCTGAAGCGATATGGGCGGCCATGAATGTGTCGCCAGCGCCGGTCACGCGGGTCACAAGCACAGACGGAGGTGTCTGGGTCAGAACGCCCTTGGCCGAGCCCACGGTGGCCGAATTGCCACCATCGGTGACGAGAACGCGCAGAGCGCCTCGGTCCAGCAGGCCTTTGGCGGCGGATTCGGAATCGGTAAACTCGCGCTGGCACAGCAAGCCAGCTTCCTCGAGGTTCACATAGAGTGTCGCGCGGGCGTGTTTGAGGAAAGGCAACAGGCGCTCGGCCTTGCCGGGTGAGGCCGGTGCAACCCGCAGGTCCGCCTTGGCAAAGGCGGGGCTTTGGGCGATTTCTTCCAGCAAGTCCAGCGTCAGGTTGCCGTCCAGCGCAATGGGTCCGTCAAACGGCGTGTTCTCATAGCCCAGCGGCCCGTGCATCAACGGACGCAGGATTTTCGCCCCCGAAGCCTCAAGCGAGTGGGCGTCAGCGATGGCCGCGATCAGGCCGTTGGCCCCTTCGACCGCCATGTAGCGATCGGTCGGCAGGTCTTGCGAGCGGTAGATATGGTCGGTGACCATGCCGAGCCGGGCGCAAGCGTGGACCAGCTCGTCACCCTCCGGGTCGCGGCCAATGGCGGTCAGTAGGGTAGGGGTCATGCCAAACCGCACCAGCGTCATGGCGATGTTCATGGCGACGCCGCCGGGCAGGCGGGTGATCCGCCCCGGCACGTCCGATCCTTGCCGCATGGCACTGGCCGAGCGTCCGATCACGTCCCACAGGACCGAGCCGATACACAGGATTTCATTGTTCTGAGTCATGGTGCTGTCATGCCGCAGCGCTGAGGGCCGTGCAAGCCAGAACGTCAGCGGTAACAGAGATAAGGCCTCTGTGATCTCGCCCGCGGTCGTTTCGACTTGCGATCCGATGCGTTCGGCGGGACACTCGGCCTATATGATTGATGATTTTATTGATGAGCGTCGCAGATGAGCGGTATTTTCCGTTTCCTCCTGATTTTGCCTGTCTTTCTGGTGCTTTCGGCGTGGCCCGCGAAGGCTCAGACCCCTCCGACTATTGTCGAGTTCTGGACGAAGACAGACACTCTGTTCCTTGAGGTCACGCTGAATGCCGAGATGTTCTTGGCCGGGATCGACCCCGAAACCCGCCAGGATTTTGCCGATGACGCGCGGTACAGAGAGTTGCGCCGACGGGTCTCCTCAGAGCTGGAGCCTGAAGTTCGGTCGTTTGTCAAAGACTGGGCCGAGACGCTGCGGGTCGAACTCCCAGGCCCGGCCCGCCTGTCCTATGAGGGCGTGCGCATTCCCATTGTCGGCGATACTGATACTCCGCGTTTGTCAAAGCTGTTGCTGGCCGCGCCGCTGCCGGAAGGCGCGTCGAGTTTGCGCCTGACATGGCCCGAGGGGCACGGGCCTGCCGTCGTGAAACAACAGCGTGTCGACGCACCCTACACGGGCTATTTGGTCGCCGGAGAGGTCAGCCCTCTGATCCCGTTGCAAGGCGGTGCCGCGCTCAGCCCGCAACAGGTGCTGCAGGTGTTTCTGCCCAAGGGTCTGTCTCGCATCCTGCCGCATGGCTATCACGAGATCGCCATTGTGCTATCGCTGGTCTTTTTGACTCTCAGCCTGCGTCCGCTGTTGGCGCAGATGTTGTTTGTGTCCCTAGGACTGATCTTCGGTCTGGCGCTTTCGGTCTATGGCGCGGTTGCGTTGCCCTCTGCGGTGGCCTCTCAGGCGCTTGCGGCTGCAACCCTCGTTTTGGCGCTGTGGAATTTGGTTCTCAGGCGTCTGACCGTTTTCCGCTTGCTCGCTGTTTTTGGTGCCGGATTGTTGTGTGGGATCACGCTCAGCACCTCGCTGGCGAGAATTGGGGTGCCACCGGATCATTTGCCGCCCGCGATATTCGGCTATGCGGGCGGAGTACTGGTAGCGCTCTACGCCATAGCTGCCGTAAGTTTTGTGATCTCGGCGCTGATTGCCGGGGCGTCTGAGAGGATGCGAGGCCGGATATCCGTTCTGGCCTCGATCCTGATTGCGGGAATTGCCGTTTATTGGTTGGCCGAGCCCCTGATACTCAGCTAGCCATATGGGACAACAACTCCTCCAGAGCGGCCGCCGGGTCCTCGGCCGACCAGATTTCGTTGCCGATGCCGAAGAAATCCGTATGCGGGGACAGGGTGCGGATCAGGTCTGGGGTCAGGCCGCCCTCGGCCACGACCGGGACCTCGATCATTTCTGACCACCATTGGAACAGGTCTTTCTCGGCCAGCGTCCCGTCACCAAGCGAGGATGTGCCTACTGGACCGAAGGCGACATAGTCGACGCCGGCTTCGCCAGCCGTCATGCCGTCATGGCTGGAGGCCCCACAAAAACTGCCGACAATCGCATCTGCACCAAGCTCTTTGCGCGCAGCCCGAACCGAGCGCGCCGCATCGTCCAGATGCACACCGTCCAACCCCAGCCGTTGCGCCAGCAGAACGTGGTTGGAGATCACGATGGCCACGTCGCGCGCATGGGCAACCTCGCGGCAGGCATCTGCGGCGCGGGCAATCGTGTCCTCGTCATTCCCAGCCAAGGCCAGCCGGATGCAAGCAATCCCGGTCCCGTCCAGAACCCGCGCTAATTGGTCAGGGAAGGTGCTGAGCGTGATGGTCGGCGGTGTGATCAGATAGATCTGCGGCTGCTCGGGGGTGTCCATTAGTGCGTCCTTCGCTTTCATTCTTTGGCGCGGTTTAGCGGATTGAGCGGGGGAAGCAAACTTTTATGCCTGCCGAGCGGGTATTTGGAAACAGAAGAAGAGGATCGGGTTGCCCTGATGGGGCTGGGTGATTAGAGCAGGCGGAACTTACGGAGACAGCCATGCCTAGTGACACCTCTCAGCCTTCCTTTGTGCTCGTGCGCCCGCAAATGGGCGAAAACATCGGTGCCGCCGCGCGGGCAATGTGGAATTTCGGGCTGGACCGGATGCGGATCGTGGCTCCTCGGGACGGGTGGCCGAACCCTAAGGCGGTGGCGATGTCCAGCGGTGCCGGTCGACTTCTGGATGAGGCGCAATTGTTTGACGATCTGGCGGGGTCGCTGTCTGACACCACCTTTGTGTTTGCGACCACCGCACGGCAACGCGGGTTGACCAAGCCGGTCTACAGCCCGGAACGCGCCATGCAGATCGCGGCTGAAAAGGTCGCCGCAGGTGAAAAGGTCGCCGTTCTGTTTGGCCCCGAACGTGCGGGGCTTGAAAATGAGGATATCGCCAAGGCCAATGCCATCATCTCCGTGCCTGTGAACCCGGAATATGCCTCGCTCAACCTTGGACAATGCGTGCTGCTGACCGCCTATGAGTGGATGCGTCAGACCGGTGATGTGGTGCATGAGGCTACCGATCTGGGCAAGGGCGACTGGGCGACCGGCATCGAGGTCGAGAAGCTGGTCGAACACTATGAAGATCGGCTGGAAGAGGCTGGTTTCTTCTACCCGCCAGAAAAGGCCGAGGGTATGAAAACCAATCTGCGCAACCTGTGGTCGCGGATGCGGATGACGCGGGCGGATGTGCAGATGCTGCACGGAGTCATGCGTCAGATGGTCCGTTGGAAAGACAAAGGGTAAGGCTGGACCTTGCCCCTCACTGGCCCTAGCTTGCGACGAAATCCAGGACATATGAGGACAGCATGAGCGCCAAGCGCAGCATCTTCGAAGAAGTCTCAGACACCGAAAAACAACAGGCCGTTCAACCCGGTATGATCGACAAGGGCCGGGGCGGGGCACGCAAGGCGATCCGGGCGTGGCTGATGATCCTGTTCGCTCTGGTCGTTGTGATGATCGCCGTTGGGGGCCTAACCCGGCTGACCGATAGTGGGTTGTCAATTACCGAATGGCGTCCGATCACTGGGGCCATCCCGCCGATGACCGAGGCCGACTGGCAATCCGAATTCGACAAGTACAAGGAAATCGACCAGTGGCGCATCCAGAACCAGTGGATGGAGCTGAACGATTTCAAGTTCATCTACTGGTGGGAATGGGGCCACCGCCAATTGGGCCGCGTGATCGGCTTGGTTTGGGCGCTTGGTTTCTTTGGCTTCCTGATCGCGCGCAAAATCCCCACGGGTTGGACCGGCAAACTGCTGATCCCCGGTGCCTTGGGCGGCGTTCAGGGTGCGGTCGGCTGGTGGATGGTTGCCTCGGGTGTGACGCAGGGCGAAGGCATGACGGCCGTTGCAAGCTATCGTCTGGCGACGCATCTGGGCTTGGCCTTTGTGATCCTTGGGTTCCTCGCGTGGTATATCTTTGAACTTGGCCGGGACGAGCGCGACCTCATGCAGGCCCGCCGCGCGAAAGAGGCGAAACTGTTCTCGCTCTCGACCGGTTTGCTGCATTTCACCTTTGTGCAGATCCTCATCGGTGCGCTGGTCGCCGGGATTGACGCTGGGCGGTCTTACACAGACTGGCCTATGATCGGTGGGCAGCTGTTGCCGCCAGATGCGACCATGCTGGAACCGCTATGGCGCAACTTCTTCGAAAGCCCCGGTCTGGTGCAGTTCATCCACCGTTGCGCGGGCTATCTGCTGTTCATCTTCGCCATCATCGTCTGGCGTCGGGGGCAGGGCAGCGCCCATCCACAAACCCGTTTTGCCTTCAATGCAGCCTTTGCAGCCCTGTCTTTACAGGTGGTGGTCGGGATCGTCACGGTCGTCTACGCAGCCCCTTGGCAGATCGCCATTTTCCACCAGTTCATGGCCGTCGTGGTCTGGACCCTGATCCTACGCGCGCGCTTCCTGAGCGGCTATCCCATTGCAACCTCAATCCGTGGAGCGTGACCCGATGAGCGCCTTTGACGACCTGATGGCCTTTCAACGTGAAACCTCGGCGCTTGGTCAGATCGCCGGCCGGCTCGGCTGGGATCAGGAGACCATGATGCCGCGCGGAGCTGCCCCGCAACGGGCCGAGGAAATGGCCGCGATTGAGGCCGTTTTGCACGCCCGCAAGTCCGACCCGCGCGTGGCCGAATGGCTGGACCAAGCCAACGCGAATGATGCCTCGGGTCAGGCCCAGTTGCGTGAGATCCGCCGGTCCTATGAGCGCACCATCAAAGTCCCCGCCGATCTGGCCAAAGCTCTTGCTCGGGTCACCTCTGCCGCGCAAGGCAAATGGGCGCAGGCGCGCGCGGATGAGGATGTCTCGGCCTTCTTGCCAGTGCTGGAAGAAGTCGTTGCGCTGAAACGCGAGGAAGGGGCCGCACTGGCGCAGGGCGGTGACGTTTATGACGCCATGGTCGAGGATTATGAGCCCTACACGACAGGCGCCCAGATTGCCGAGATCTTCGATCAGATGCGTCCCCGCTTGGTCGCGTTGCGAGCGGCGGTTCTGGATCGGCCTGCCCCAAAGGCGCTGGAGGGTTCTTTCGACGAAACCGAACAGATGCGCCTGACGCAAAAACTGGCGCGTGCCTTCGGCTATGACCTGAACCGGGGCCGCGTCGACAAGGCGGTGCATCCGTTTAGCTCGGGCAGCGGCTCGGACGTGCGGATCACGACCCGGACCAGCGCGACTGACCCGTTCAACTGCTTCTACTCAACTATTCATGAGGTCGGCCACGCCGCCTATGAACAGGGCATCAACCCCGATTACGCGCTGACGCCTCTGGGTCAGGGCGTGTCGATGGGCGTGCATGAAAGCCAAAGCCGGATTTATGAAAACCAGCTTGGCCGCTCGCGCGCCTTCACCGGATGGCTGTTCACCCAGATGCGCGACGCCTTCGGAGATTTCGGGATCGCGGATGCCGACGCCTTCTACGCGACTGTGAACCACGTCCAAAACGGCTATATCCGAACCGAGGCGGATGAGGTGCAATACAACCTGCACATCATGCTGCGCTTTGATCTGGAGCGTGCTTTGATGACCGGAGACCTGCAGGTCTCGGACCTCGAGGCTGCGTGGAATGACCGCTTCAAGGCGGATTTCGGCTATGCGGTCGACAAGCCCTCGAACGGGTGTTTGCAGGATGTGCATTGGTCCGTGGGTCTGTTCGGCTATTTCCCGACCTACTCGCTGGGCAACGTCTATGCCGGGTGTCTCTATCAGGCGCTGCGCAGCGCCGTGCCGGGGCTGGATGGCCAATTGGCCGAAGGTGATACCTCGGGCGCGACCACGTGGCTGCGTGAGAATGTCCAGCAATATGGTGGGCTCTACGCCCCGCGTGAGGTCATTGAGCGTGCAAGCGGTGTTGAACCGGGGCCGGACCCGCTGCTCAGCTATCTTGAGCAGAAATTCGGTGCGCTCTACGGGCTATAACCCGGACCACTCACGTTGCCGTGTGCCCGCGTGGTATTCCGCGCGGGAGTGGCTAGGGTAGGGCATCTGACCCCGGCGGAGACGACTGTGCCCTTCACATCTTTGGTAAAACCACGGCTGGCCGAAATTATCACCAGCCGAGGTCTACAAAACGCGCGTCGTGGCCTGCATGATCTGGGCCGTAGGGCGCGTGGCACGCAGCACGAAGTTCACTATTTCCACGACGCGTCAGACCCGTATTGCGCTCTGATCGCGCAGATTTTGCCAGCATTTGAGGCGCGCTATGACACTGCGCTACGCCCGCATTTGATCTCAGGCCCACCATCCGAGGCGGTTCCCGACCCGAAAGCGCATCGTGAGAACGCCTTAAAGGACGCGTCGCGCTTGGCGCAAAAGCTGGGTTTGGACTCGCCGAAGGCGGATGGTGTAGCGCCAGAGGTCAACGCTCGTCTGGCCGCCCATTTTGGAGATCCGGATTTCTCGCAACATCTCAAGGCCATCAGCGCTGCTCAATGGGCCGGGAGGGATCTACCTGCGGGGAAACAGAGTGATCCCACCGCCTCCCTGCGCGCCGGGGATCAGGAGTTGCGTACCATGGGGCACTACCTTGGCGGCATGTTTTACTATGGCGGCGAATGGTACGGGGGTGTGGACCGACTGCACTATCTTGAAGACAGGTTGCAAAATGCCGGGCTGGGCACCGGCCCCCTTCTGGTGCCGCCCCCAGAGCTGGTGTTTGATCGCCAAGGGGACACCCCAAAAACTCTGGAGTTCTTTTTCTCCTTCCGCAGCCCGTATTCCTATCTGGCTTTTGACCGGGTTCAGCATTTGGCGGATCAACACAAAGCCGAACTGATCCTGCGCCCGGTGCTGCCGATGCTGATGCGCGGCCTGCCGGTGCCAAAGGCGAAATCCCGATACATCCTTCGGGATTGCACGCGTGAGGCACGGCGGTTGGGTATCCCGTTTGGCCGTATCTGCGACCCTCTGGGCGCGGGGGTCGAGCGCGGTTATGCGTTGTTCGACTACGCCGAATCCGATGGTCGGATGGCCACGTTTTGCTCTGCTTTCATGCGCTCGGTCTGGTCCGAGGGTGCGGACGCGGCGAGTGATAGGGGGCTATCCCATATTGTCAGGGCCGCCGGTCTGGATTGGGCCAAAGCGCGCGATGAGCTGAAATCACAGACTTGGCTTCGGCGGGTTGAGCAGAACCAAAACAGGTTGCAAGACGTTGGCCTTTGGGGTGTTCCCAGCTTCCACGTCGACGGTCAGAGCATTTGGGGTCAGGATCGGCTCTGGGCTGTGGCTGATCTATTGGGCACTGAATCAAAACAGGCGCTGCCGGGGTTCGGTTAGCGCCTGTTTCATGTGTTCTAGCCGAAAGATTATTCTTCGGCCTCGTCCTCATCGCCCTGATCGGCGATCCAGGCGACGCTGACGACCTCTTCGCCTTTGCCGGTGTTGAATACCCGCACGCCGCCGGCGCTGCGGGACCGGAAGGAAATGCCATCGACCGGCACGCGGATCGACTGACCTTTTGAAGTGGCCAGCATGATCTGGTCATCAATCTCGACCGGGAACGAGGCGACAAGTTCGCCGCCGCGCATCGCCTTGTCCATTGCGGCAACGCCCATGCCGCCGCGCCCACGGACAGGGTAGTCATGGCTGGAGCTCAGCTTGCCTGCGCCGCCCGCTGTAATGGTCAGGATCAGGTTCTCGGCGGCCGACATCTCGGCGTAGCGTTCCTGTGGCAGCACGCTGTCGGCATTCCCTTCATCCTCATCGCCCTCGGCCTCATCGGTGACGCCCGCCATCAGGCGGCGCATCTTGAGATAGGCGGCCCGCTCATCCGAGGTCGCATCGAAGTGGCGGATGACGGACATCGAAACCACTTCGTCATTGCCGGAGAGGCGCACACCGCGCACACCGACCGAGGAGCGGCTGTTGAACACCCGCACATCCGTCGTCGGGAAGCGGATCGCACGGCCCGATTTGGTGACCAGCATCACATCATCCTCTTCCGAGCAGATGCGCGCGTTGATCAGTTTCGTTTCGGCGTGCTCATCTTCGAACTTCATAGCGATCTTGCCGTTACGCTTCACATTGGTGAAGTCGGACAGGCGGTTGCGCCGCACGGTGCCTGCGCTGGTGGCGAAGACGACCTGAAGGTTTTCCCATTCCTCGTCCGGAACGTCGACCGGCATGATCGCCGCGATTGAGACTCCGTTTGGGATCGGCAGGATGTTGACGATCGCCTTGCCCTTGCCGGTACGCCCGGATTGCGGCAGGCGCCAGGTCTTCAGCTTGTAGACCATGCCATCGGTGGTGAAGAACAGCAGCTGCGTATGGGTGTTGGCCACGAAGAGCGTGGTGACCACGTCCTCTTCCTTGGTCTGCATGCCCGACAGGCCCTTGCCGCCGCGTTTCTGTGCCCGGAAATCGGCCAGTGGCGTGCGTTTGATATAGCCGCCCGAGGTGACGGTCACGACCATGTCTTCGCGTTCGATCAGGTCTTCGTCTTCCATGTCGCCCGACCAGTCGACGATCTCGGTGCGGCGTGGCACGGCGAACTGTTCGCGCACGTCGCGCAGCTCATCACCGATGATCGACATGATACGCTCACGCGAGGACAGAATATCCAGATATTCCTGAATCTTGGCGGCCAGTTGTTCCAGCTCGTCCGTGACCTCTTTGACGCCCAGTTGAGTCAGACGCTGCAGGCGCAGTTCGAGGATGGCGCGGGCCTGAACCTCGGTCAGGTTATAGGTGCCATCATCGTTCATCTTGGACAGAGGATCGTCGATCAGGCGCAGATAGCCCTCGATCTCGGCCGCAGGCCAACGGCGGGTCATCAGTTTCTCACGCGCCTCGGCGGCGTCTGCCGAAGACCGGATCGTGGCGACCACTTCGTCCACGTTCGACACAGCCACGGCCAGACCGCACAGGATGTGGCTGCGTTCGCGCGCTTTGCGCAGGTCATATGCGGTACGGCGGGCGACGACATCCTCGCGGAAGTCGATGAAGGATGTCAGGAATCGGCGCAGGGTCAATTGCTCGGGTCGGCCACCATTCAGGGCCAACATGTTGCAGCCGAAGGAGGTCTGCATCGGCGAGAAGCGATAAAGCTGGTTCAGCACCACCTCGGGCGTTGCATCGCGCTTCAGCTCGACCACCACGCGCACGCCGTTGCGGTCGGATTCGTCCTGAACATGCGCTACGCCTTCGATGCGCTTCTCACGTACTGCTTCGGCGATCTTTTCGATCATCGAGGCTTTGTTAACCTGATAAGGGATCTCATCCACGACAATGGCGTAGCGATCTTTGCGCAGTTCCTCGACTCTGGTCTTGGCGCGGATAATGACGCTGCCACGGCCTTCCAAATAGGCTTTGCGCGCACCGGAGCGGCCGAGCATGACGCCGCCGGTCGGAAAGTCGGGACCGGGGACGTATTCGATCAACTGCTCGGACGTCAGGTCCGGGTCGTCAATCAGCGCCAGCGTGGCGTCGACCACTTCGCCCAAATTGTGTGGAGGGATATTCGTCGCCATACCCACGGCGATACCGCCTGCGCCATTGACCAGCATGTTCGGGAAACGGGCGGGCAGGACGGTCGGCTCTTTGTCTTTGCCGTCATAGTTGTCCTGAAAATCGACCGTCTCTTTTTCGATATCGGCCAGCAGGGACGCAGCTGGTTTGTCCATCCGAACTTCGGTGTAACGCATGGCCGCCGGGTTATCGCCGTCCATCGAGCCAAAGTTGCCCTGACCGTCCAGCAACGGCAGCGACATCGAGAAATCCTGCGCCATCCGTACCAGCGCGTCATAGATCGCGCTGTCGCCATGCGGGTGGTATTTACCCATCACATCGCCGACCGGACGGGCCGATTTGCGATACGCCTTGTCATGCGTGTTACCGGTCTCGTGCATGGCGTACAAAATCCGCCGATGCACGGGTTTCAGGCCATCGCGCAGATCGGGGATCGCGCGGGAAACGATGACCGACATGGCATAGTCCAGATAGGACGTGCGCATCTCGGATTCGATGGAGACCGTCGGGCCGTCATAAACAGGGCGCTTGGGCGGGGTTTCATCCATGTTTTCAGGTGTTTCTGGCGTATCGCTCACGTAAACTGCTCGTTTCTTGTGCAGACTCTATATTTTGTGGTTCTATTCTATCAGACCCAGCACATAAGGTGCAAGCAAGCAACGAATCCGCGTGTGAAAATCCAAAGTAACACTCGGGTAACATCTTGTTATCCAACTGTTAGGTGGTTTTGCTGCTATCATAGAGAGACCCTGAATGAAATCGGAGGTCTGAATGCAGCAAAGCGAAACGGAATTGATGCTGAAGGGATACGGTCTGACGACGGCGGAATTCTTCTACCATATGCCCGACTATACACATGTCCTGAACACGTTCATCTGGCAGGAATATGATCTGGCGCCGGATCATCCAAAACTGTTCGAATTCATCGACTTTTGGCAGCGAGAGATTGAGGGGCCTTTGCACTCGGTCAAGTTCACCCATCGCAAGATGATCGCGCCGGGGGAGTGGCGCAATATGGTGGGTGAGTTCCGCGTGAACTGACGCCTTACCCCGCGCGCCACGCGTAGACCGAACACCCGGTTGAGCCCGAGCTGGTAAAGCTGTTGCCATCTTCAGCCAGACGGCCGCGCCATTGAACCGTGATGCCAGGGAAATAATCGGTGCCGCTGATCTGTTGGTCATTCACGTAGATCACCGTGTTGGCTTTTTGGCCCAACGAGTCGGTGAGGCTTCCGGTGTATTTATTGCCTCCGGCATGAGAGTAGCGCACTGTTCCGGTCACTTTGACGACCACCGCGCAGGTGGCCTTGAACTGCCAGGTGCCATCCATAGAAAGGCTCGTGGACACAGACGGTGCAGGGGCCGGTGTGGGGGACGGTGCAGCGACGACCTTGCAGATCGTGCCGCTTTTGCCCTGCAACTCCTCCAGCGCGTGCTGAGTTCCCAAATCATCCGCCCCCAATTGCGACGCGCTCGCCTCGCGGTAGCGCGCAAAGGCCTGACGGGTGCGAGGACCGGCGACACCGTCTGCGCCTCCGGCACTGCAGCCCAGCGCGTTCAAAGCCGATTGCGTGGCGCGCATCACTTCGCGCGAATCTGATATGACGGGGGTGTCTGGGGCTTCGGGGGCCGGAGTGCGCTCTGTCTCGATTGGTAGCTCAACCGAGGCAAGGCTGTCGCGCAATTGCAGAGCTACCTCGTAGGAGTAGTTCTCGGACTGTTCCTCATACTTCTCAAGAAAGGCGTCCAGCGCGGTCACCGTCCCGACCGAGCGGGCAAGCTCTAGATCCGCGCGCATGTCATCCGTCGGGGGCGTTGGTGCGTTCCGGGGGGCTGTTGCGACAGCTGGGGTGAAATAGAACTCACCCAAAAGCTCATCATAGTAGGCCGGGATCTGCGTATGCTGAACGGTGCGGGACAGATCGCGCACCTCGCGCCGCAGGTCTGAGACCATGCTGCGCAGCTCAAGACCCGGTTCTGACAGTCGTGGCAGCAATGCGCGGGTGAAGACCGAGTTCTGGGCTGGTTCATCATCGCTCAGGCGGTCCAGCGCCATCTGGCCAGCCCCGGCTGAGAAGATCACGAACATACCCTCAGGCGCGTTGATGCGACCGAGGCCGCGGGTGCGCCCTACGCTGCGCCCGGAAACGGTTTCAAACGGATTGTCGCGGCAGGCGTCTATGATCGCGATGGAAGTGCGCGCACCGGTGGCGCGGACGCGGTCCAGTAGGTTCGACAGGGCGATGGATTCGGACTTCACGAAATCGGTCTCGCCGGACGAGGGCGCGACAATATCGGTGGGCAGCAGATAATTCTCTCCGTCGATCTCAACGCCGTGACCGGCAAAGAACACAAAAGCGGTATCGCCAGCCTCAAGCCGAGCCGTAAAGTCGGCGATTTTCTGGTTCATGCCGCGCCGGTCGAGGTTGAGACCTTGGATAGTTTCAAAGCCCAGATTTTCCAGCTTGTCGGAAACAGCCTCGGCGTCGGCGACGGCTTTCTTCAAATCAACGACCGAGTTGTACTGATCATTGCCGATCACCAGCGCCAAACGCTCTTGCGCCCAAAGCGGGGCGGCGAAACATGCAAACAGAAAAAACAGAAACTTGTTCATCTCAACAACCCAAATTGGAATGATCCTGTTACATCTATATCGGAAAACCGCCGCGTCCCTCAGTGATTTGGATTACTTTGGCTTAACCCATCGCATAAGAGGCGGTTTTCAGGTCATGCGACGGAAAAAAGAAGTGCTGATGATTGCGCTAACATTGGACATGACCTTAGGGGCAGGTTAAGGACAACTCATGGTTTCACGCGTCATTCCCGTCGATCCTTTCGATCTGGTCATTTTCGGCGGCACCGGAGATCTTGCGCAGCGCAAGATCCTACCCGCTTTGTTTCGCAGATTCTGCGCGGGGCAATGGCCCGAAAGCGCACGCATCATTGCGGCGGCACGCAGTGAGCTTTCGACGGATGCGTTCCGGACCCTCGTGGCCGAGTCGTTGCGGAGCTATGCGCCCAGACGGTCTAGTGAGGTTGAGAATCTGCAAGGTTTCCTGCAGCGCCTAGATTACGTCCGGCTGGATGCGCTCTCAACCGGTGGGTGGGATGAGCTTGCAGGCAAACTGACCCCGGACCGGGTGCGGGCGTTCTATTTCTCGGTCGGTCCCAGCCTGTTTGCCCCTCTGGCCGAACGTATCCGCGCGCATGCGCTTGCGACCGAGGACACTCGGATCGTGGTGGAGAAACCCTTTGGCCACGATCTGGACAGCGCGCGGGATTTGAACGCGACGCTGGCGGCGCATTTTGACGAAGGACAGATCTATCGGATCGACCACTATCTGGGGAAAGAAACCGTCCAGAACCTGATGGCCGTGCGGTTTGGCAACATGTTGTTCGAGCCGCTCTGGAACAGCCAATACGTCGATCACATCCAGATCACCGTGGCCGAAACGGTCGGCGTCAAAGGGCGCGAGGACTATTACGAGCGTGCCGGAGCCATGCGCGACATGGTGCAGAACCACCTGATGCAACTGCTGTGTCTTATCGCGATGGAGCCGCCCGCCAAATTCGATCCGGATGCGGTGCGGGACGAAAAGCTTAAGGTGATCCGTGCGCTCGATCCGGTTGAGCCGCACCACATTGTACGTGGGCAGTTCGCCGCAGAGGCCGATGGGTCAGGCTATCGCGAGGTTGTCGGCAATCCCCGCTCGACCACGGAAAGTTACGTGGCCTTGAAGGCGCATATCAGCAACTGGCGATGGGCCGGGACGCCGTTCTACCTGCGCACCGGCAAGCAGCTGGTGGCGCGCTCCTCGGTGATCAACGTGCAATTCAAGGACGCACCGCATTCGATTTTTGGCGAGGCCGCAGGGCGACACGCCAACGCTCTGTCGATCCGGTTGCAACCGAATGAGGGGATCACCTTGAAGGTGACGATCAAGGAACCGGGGCAGGGTGGAATGCGTCTGATTGACGTCCCGCTCGACATGAGCTTTGCCGAGGCACTCGGTCCGGAAAATCAGGATCCGCCTGACGCATATGAACGGCTGATCATGGACGTGATCCGGGGCAACCAGACCCTGTTCATGCGTGGTGATGAGGTTGAGGCCGCCTGGGCCTGGACCGATCCGATCATCGCCGGATGGCAGGCGCGGGGTGATGTCCCCAAACCCTATGACAGTGGCAGCACAGGGCCGGGCGACGCCGAGCTGCTGATGAAACGAGACGGTCGCCACTGGCAAGGAATCAAGCCATGAATATTCAGGAATATGCCGACCGCGACATGTTGGCGATCGACGTGGCCAACGCATTGGCCGGAGAATTGGAGGCCGCGTTGTTGCATGATGACACAGTGGCCCTTGCGGTGCCGGGCGGAACGACTCCGGGGCCGGTTTTCGATGTCCTCTGTGCCGCAGATCTGGACTGGGCGCGGATACGCGTGCTGCCGACCGACGAACGCTGTGTGCCTGCGGACAGTGATCGCTCGAACGAGCGTCTGATCCGGGAGCGTCTTCTGACCAACCGCGCCTCGGTTGCGCAATATGTACCTCTCTACGTCCCGGGGGCCGCTCCTGAGGACGCACTGCCTGAGATCGAGTCATTGATCGCACCAGTGCTGCCTTTGTCGGTACTGGTGTTGGGAATGGGAGGCGATATGCACACCGCCTCGCTGTTTCCGGGAATGCAGGGGTTGGCTGAGGCGCTGGACAGCAATGCGCCGACACTGGCCGTGGCGCGGACGGATGTGCAACCGGAACCGCGCATCACCCTGACGGCTCCGGTTTTGGATGGGGCGTTGTCGAAACATCTGATCATCTTCGGCGCCGAGAAGCGGGAAGCGCTGGAGAAGGCTATGTCTCTACCCCCCGAAGAGGCCCCAATTGCGGCTGTGTTGGGCGGCATGACCGTTCATTGGGCGGAGTGAGCCATGCAGCTGGATAGATTGAAAGCACTGGCAGCATCGCAGCAGGCGCGCATTCTCGACCTGTTCGAAGCGGACGCAGATCGGGCACAGGATTTCTCCGCCTCAACCGGAGATATGCTGTTCGACTACTCAAAAACGCAGATCGACGGCGAGATCCGGGATGCGCTGACCCAATTGTGTGACCAAGCCAATCTGGCCGCGAGCCGCGAGGCGATGTTCTCCGGCCAGAAGATCAACGAGACCGAAGATCGCGCGGTGTTGCATACAGCATTGCGCAATCTGGACGGCGGCGCGGTTCAGGTCGATGGTCAGGATGTCATGCCGGACGTTTTGGACACCTTGCAGCGGATGAGTGTTTTCGCCGAAGAGGTGCGTGGCGGAACCGCTGCCGGGGCAGGGGGCAGCTTTACCGATGTGGTGAATATCGGCATCGGAGGCTCGGATCTCGGGCCGGTGATGGCGACCCATGCGCTGTCGCCTTACCATGATGGGCCGCGTTTGCACTATGTCTCGAACGTCGATGGCGCGCATATCGCGGATACGTTGCGCCAGTTGGACCCGACCCGGACACTGGTGATCGTGGCCTCGAAAACCTTCACGACGATTGAAACCATGACCAACGCCCGCACCGCGCGGGCCTGGATGAGCGAGGGCGGAGGAGACCCCTCCAAGCAGTTCGCCGCCGTCTCAAGCGCGTTGGACAAAACGCAGGCCTTCGGGATCCCCGAGGACCGCGTGTTTGGCTTCGCCGATTGGGTCGGTGGGCGGTACTCTGTCTGGGGACCTGTCGGTTTGCCGGTGATGATCGCGATCGGCTCGAATGCATTCGATGCTTTCCTGCGGGGTGGACAGGCGATGGACCTGCACTTCCGCTCGGCCGACTGGGCCGAGAACGTTCCGGTGATGCTGGCCTTGGTTGGGATCTGGCATCGCCAGGTGCTGGGCCATGCTAGCCGAGCGGTGTTGCCCTATGACCAAAGGCTGCTGCGATTGCCGGCCTATTTCCAGCAGCTTGAGATGGAATCGAACGGCAAATCGGTCGCAATGGATGGCAGCGCGTTGTCGGTGCCATCGGGGCCTGTTGTCTGGGGTGAACCGGGCACTAACGGCCAGCACGCTTTCTACCAGCTG
This sequence comes from Ruegeria profundi, assembly GCF_049800715.1. Classification (GTDB taxonomy): domain Bacteria; phylum Pseudomonadota; class Alphaproteobacteria; order Rhodobacterales; family Rhodobacteraceae; genus Ruegeria; species Ruegeria profundi_A. Next base: position 300,724 of record NZ_JBNAFO010000001.1, on the reverse strand, counting down.
ATCCATCAGGGCACCGACGTGATCCCCTGCGAATTCATGGTCGCTGCCGAGGGGCATGAGCCTGAACTGGCCCATCATCACCGCCTGCTTCTGGCCAATTGCCTCGCCCAGTCCGAGGCCTTGATGCGCGGCAGGACTTTTGACGAAGCCAGCGCCCGTATGGCGGCCAAGGGCTTGACGGGCGATGAACTGGATCGTCAGGCGCGGCACCGGGTGTTTCCGGGCAACCGGCCTTCGACCACGTTGATCTATCCCAAACTGACGCCCTTTGTGTTGGGTCAGATCATAGCGCTCTATGAGCATCGGGTGTTCGTGGAAGGCGTCCTTCTGGGCATCAATTCTTTCGATCAATGGGGCGTCGAATTGGGCAAAGAACTTGCGACCTCACTCGGGCCGATCGTGGACGGAGAAGAAAGCGCGGACGAAAAAGATGGCTCGACTGCGGCCTTGGTCGCCTATGCCCTGCGCCACCGCAATTGACGTGGTGAAATGCGGCCCGAGGCAGCCTCGGGCCGCAATCTTTTTATTGTCAGACATATAATTGCTTGGCAGGGTTCTTCCCAATGAACCGTCATGATTGATCGCTCGGCCGCAGGCCTGCGTATCACTCAAAGTACGGAATGGCTGCCGACAGTGTGGCCTGAACAAAAAAAGGGAGGATGCCCATGCTGGGACAGATGATGACGCAGCCCTTGCTGATCTCGTCACTGATTGATCACGCCGAGCGCTACCACGGTCAGACGGAAATCGTGTCGGTCGAAACAAACGGCACCGTAACGCAGACCAATTGGTCCGAAGTGGCGCGCAATGCGCGCCGGTTGGGATCGGCATTGACCAAGCTTGGGCTGGAACCACAAGACCGCATCGGCACCCTGGCCTGGAATAACCGCCGCCACCTTGAGATCTACTATGCGACCTCAGGTGCTGGTTTCGTGTGTCACACGATCAATCCACGCCTCTTCCCCGAACAGCTGACCTACATCATCAACCACGCCCAGGATCGCGTTCTGTTTTTCGACGCTACCTTCATCCCTCTGGTCGCAGCGTTGCAAGAAGGGTTAGGCGAGGTTCATCACTTTGTGCTGATGGGCCCCCGTGATGACGAAGCGGCGGCGCAGATCGACGGGTTGCAATTCTATGATGAGTTGATCGAGACGGGTGATGCCGATTTCGCATGGCCGGACTTGGATGAAAACACGGCCTCCGGCCTGTGCTACACCTCGGGCACAACGGGCCATCCCAAGGGGGTGCTGTACTCGCATCGCTCGACCGTATTGCATGGCTTTGCCTCGAACGCGCGAGACGTCATTGGCTATTCGGCGATGGATGTCGTGATGCCCGTGGTGCCGATGTTCCATGTAAATGCCTGGGGGTCGCCCTATGCCTGTGCCATGTCCGGCTCGCGTATGGTTCTGCCGGGGCCGGGACTGCATGGTGAGGCACTCGTCAACCTGATTGACACTTATGGCGTGACGGTCGCGATGGGCGTTCCCACGATCTGGCAGGGCCTTTTGGCCCATGCCGCGCAATCCGACAGCAAACTCGCCAGTCTTGAGCGCACCGTGATCGGAGGCGCCGCTTGCCCACCCTCGATGATCGAGACCTTCCGCGAGGTCTACGACGTCGATACCGTCCACGCCTGGGGCATGAGTGAAATGAGCCCGCTGGGCTCAACCAATGTCCCGATTGCCAAACATCGCGACCTGCCTATTGAAGAGCAACACCGTCTACGCGAAAGCCAGGGGCGGCCTCCCTATGGGGTTGAGCTGAAGATCGTGGATGACGACGGCAATGACTTGCCCCATGACGGCGAAACCCAGGGCGACCTGATGGTACGCGGCCCGTGGGTGCTGGACAGCTACTTCCAGATGCAGGACGAGGCGCTTCTGCAGGACGGCTGGTTCGCCACCGGGGACGTCGCAACACTAGATGCCGACGGCTACATGACGATCCGCGACCGGTCGAAGGACATCATCAAATCAGGCGGCGAATGGATCAGCTCGGTCGAGTTGGAAAACATCGCAGTTGCCCATCCAAAACTCGCAACAGCCGCCGTGGTTGGTGTGGCGCACCCCAAATGGGATGAGCGCCCGATTCTGGTCGCCGTGAAGGCCGAGGGAGAGGAGCCTTCAGAGGAAGAGTTACTATCCTTCTTCGATGGCAAGATCGCCAAATGGCAGGTGCCGGACAAGGTTGTGTTCATCGACGCTCTGCCGTTGAACGCCACGGGAAAGGTGCTGAAACGGACCTTGCGCACGCAGTTTGCCGACGCATTGACGGGGTGATCTGGGGGAATTGGCTCCGGCGGTAGGGATCGAACCTACGACCAATTGATTAACAGTCAACTGCTCTACCGCTGAGCTACGCCGGAACGGTTCGCGCCGTATAGCAAGCTGTTTTCACGGCGTCCAGTGGGGGATGAAAAGTTTTTTCTGCCGATCAGCAAAGCGCAGTTCTGGCCCGTCTGGACCATGACCAATTTCACCAGATTTTGCTGAGAAGATTGGCTCCGGCGGTAGGGATCGAACCTACGACCAATTGATTAACAGTCAACTGCTCTACCGCTGAGCTACGCCGGAACTGAGGGGCGTATAACAACCCCGATTTTTGACGTCCAGTGGGGAAGCGCGAGAAATCTGAATTTTTTCACGCGCTCACGAAAGTCGCCGGAAAACCGCATCTGAAGCAAGCGGGCCATTGTAGGTGACTTTGGATTTTCCCGCCAAATCAATCAAATGCGCCAGGACGTTACGCTCGGCTGCGGGCAGCAGGGCTTTCGGGGTGTCGGTGTAGATACGCTCGGCCAATTGACGGGCCGAGCCTTGCCGATCTGCCAGCGCCGCCAGGATCTGCGCTTCTCGTCCTAGCCTATGCTGAATCAACCACTCCAACCGCTCAGCAGGGTTTTCGATCGGCGCGCCGTGACCCGCGTGAAAGACGGACCAGTCGCGCTGTTGCAGTCGATGACAGGCCGCCATGAAGTCGGTGAGGTCTCCGTCAGGGGGAGAGACGAGCGAGCTGGCCCAACCCATCACGTGATCTGCCGTAAAGCAGATATCGCCCCAAGCCAGCGCGATGTGATTGCCCAGATGACCGGGGGTGTGGATGACCTCGAGCTGCCAGTCGTCACCCGTGATGCGTTCTCCGTCCGCCAGCTCGATATCCGGCCGGAATGCGGTGTCGATGCCTTCGCCGCCTTGCACCATGCCACTTTGGGCGAGGTCGGACATGACCGCACTGCGCCCGGCTTCGGGGCCTCCAAAGGCCAGAATAGGGGCACTCGTGCGGGCGGCGAGCGGGGCAGCCAGAGGCGAATGATCCAGATGGGTGTGGGTCACGAGGATATGGCTGATTCTCTGATCGGGGGACAACGCGTCCAGAATCGCCTCCAGATGCGCGTTGCTCAGCGGTCCGGGGTCGATCACTGCCAGATATCGGGTGCCCAGAAGATAGGTGTTCGTGCCCCGATACGTCATCGGCGAAGGATTCGGAGCCAGAATGCGCCGCAAACCCGGATGCAACTCCTGCGCCACGCCAGCTGGCGGGTTGAATTCGTCAGGTGCCTGCATTCTGTCCTCTTTCTCTTGTCTGGGCAGCCCGCTAGGTTTAGCGCATGTCCACGCAATGGCTCAAACCCTATATGCCACGCGGCCTGTATGTCCGGGCTGCGCTGATTCTCGTACTGCCGGTGGTGGCCTTGCTGCTGGTGGTGGGCATTGCGTTCCTGCAAAAGCACCTGGAGGACGTGACCGCGCAAATGACGCAAGCCGCTGCGCGGGAAGTCCGACTGATCACTCAGACCATGGCTGAATCTGAGACCCGGCAACAGGCGTTGGCCGCTGTGCGTCCTGATCTGAGCGCTCTGTCGATGAAGATGCAGTTCCTCGATGCGGATGAGATGCCGGAGATCGGCCGGCGCAGATGGTACGACTTTATTGCGCCACAGGTTGAGGCAGATCTTAGGGCGGAATTGCCCGACCTTGCGGCGGTTGCCCTGCCGAGCGGGCAAGAGGCGCGCCTGTATATGCCCACTCATCTAGGTCTGTTGCAGCTGACCTTTGATCGACGGCGTCTGTCCCCTGCAGCGCCGCATCAGTTGATTGTGACGATGGTTTTCTTTGCCATCATCATGACCTCGATTTCGTTTCTATACATGCGCAACCAGCTCCGGCCCATTACGCGGCTTGCAGATGCTGCACAGGCTTTTGGTCGCGGACGGGTTGTGCCGTATTCCCCCGGCGGCGCGGTCGAGGTTCGGGCCGCGGGAAACGCTTTTCTCGACATGCGGGCGAGGATCGAGCGGCAGATGGAGCAGCGAACGTTGATGTTGTCCGGGGTCAGCCATGACCTGCGTACCCCGCTGACACGACTGAAACTGGGTCTGTCTATGTTGCCAGAAGAAGAGGCTGCGCCGTTGCAGCAGGACGTAACCGAGATGCAATCGCTTCTGGATGCGTTCCTCGACTTTTCACGCGGTGCCGCAGAAGGCGCGCCCGAAGAGGTCGATCCCGAAGCTTTGCTGACGCAGATCGTCAGCGACGCAAAACGGGCAGGCCATCAAGCGGAACTGGTAGCAGTCGAAGGGCAGGGGACCGTGATGTTGCGGCCATCGGCCATGCGCCGGGCGGTTGAGAACCTGATCGGCAACGCCGTGCGCTATGGCAGCAAGGCGGATGTCAGCCTGACGCTTACACCCAAATCCCTGCGTATCCGGGTCGAGGATGATGGACCGGGCATCCCGCCGGAACAGCGGACCGAGGCCGTTAAGCCCTTTTCCCGCCTGGACCCTGCACGTAATCAGAACCAAGGCAGCGGTGTTGGTCTGGGCCTTGCCATAGTAGCCGACATCGCCCGTGCCCATGGCGGCGTTTTGCGCCTTGGTAAAAGCGAGCGACTGGGCGGGCTGTGTGCCGACATCATCTTCGGGCGCTAGAGGCGCGGCGTTCTTATGAAAATAGCGGATTTTGGTAGGCCCGGCAGGACTTGAACCCGCAACCAAAGCGTTATGAGCGCTCTGCTCTAACCAATTGAGCTACAGGCCCGCCTGAGCGCTTTGAGTACCACGGTGATCGCCCGCGTCAAGCCTGACCGTTGCATCAAAGCGCACAATCGACTAACCCGCCCGCAAACAATTCATGAGGGATAGGCCATGACAGCGGGCAAGAACGGAATCACCTACGCCGACGCGGGTGTGGATATTGATGCAGGCAACGCTCTGGTCGACCGCATCAAGCCTGCCGCCAAACGCACCAATCGCCCTGGTGTCATGAGCGGTCTGGGCGGGTTCGGCGCGCTGTTTGACCTCAAGGCCGCTGGCTATGAAGATCCCATTTTGGTGGGGGCCACCGACGGTGTCGGCACCAAGCTGCGGATCGCGATTGACACTGGTGTTGTGGATGGCGTTGGCATTGATCTTGTGGCCATGTGCGTCAACGACCTGATCTGCCAGGGCGCTGAGCCATTGTTCTTTCTCGATTATTTCGCCACTGGCAAGCTGGACACCGATACCGCCGCGCGGATCATTGAAGGGATTGCCGAAGGCTGCGCTCAGTCTGGTTGTGCTCTGATCGGTGGTGAAACCGCCGAGATGCCGGGCATGTATCCCGATGGTGATTTCGATCTGGCCGGGTTCTCGGTCGGCGCGATGGAGCGTGGTGCCGATCTGCCCGACGGCGTAGCGGCGGGCGACGTTCTGTTGGGATTGGCCTCCAACGGGGTGCATTCCAATGGCTACTCTCTGGTGCGCAAACTGGTCGAGATTTCCGGGCTGGGCTGGGAGGCCGACTCGCCCTTTAGCGACGGCACGTTGGGCGAGTCGCTGCTGACGCCGACGCGGCTTTATGTGAAGCCTGCACTGGCCGCGATCCGCGCCGGGGGTGTGCATGCGCTGGCCCATATCACCGGCGGTGGTCTGACCGAAAACCTGCCGCGTGTTCTGCCCGAAAGGCTGGGCGCTCAGATCAATCTGGACGCATGGGATCTGCCGCCCGTCTTCGATTGGATGGCCGAAACTGGCGGGATTGCCGAAGCTGAGATGTTGAAGACGTTCAACTGCGGCATCGGCATGATCGTGGTCTGCGCCGAAGATCAGGCCGACGCGCTGACGGCTTTGCTGGCTGAGGCGGGTGAGACCGTGTCGCGCATCGGCACTGTGACTGACGCGGCTGGCGTGGCCTATTCGGGCAAACTGCTGTGAGCCACAAGCGCGTCGCGATCCTGATTTCCGGCGGTGGGTCAAACATGGTCTCTCTGGTCGACAGCATGACCGGAGACCACCCTGCGCGCCCATGTCTGGTTCTGTCCAACGACGCGCAGGCCGGTGGTCTGGCAAAGGCGCGGGAACGCGGCATTGAAACTGCCGTGGTCGATCACCGCCCCTTCAAAGGGGATCGGGCGGCGTTTGAGGCGGAACTGCTGAAACCGCTTGAGGCCGCGCAACCTGATATCGTCTGTCTGGCCGGGTTCATGCGGGTTTTGACTGGCGATTTCGTATCGCGCTTTCAGGGGCGGCTGCTGAACATTCACCCCTCGCTGCTGCCAAAATACAAGGGCCTGCACACCTATGCCCGCGCGATCGAAGCGGGTGATGCTGAACATGGCTGCACCGTGCATGAGGTCACCGCGGCGCTGGATGATGGCCCAATTCTGGGGCAGGCGCGGGTCGCCATTGCACCCGAGGACACCCCCGACAGCCTGGCCGCCAAAGTGCTGGTTTTTGAGCATCAGCTCTACCCGTCGGTGCTGCGGCGGTATGCGGAAGGCAACAGGTCGATTCTTATGCTGCCCTGATCACCCTTGGGTGATTTACACCCGGCGGAAATTCGTCCTATGGTCGCCGATAACGCTCGGGACGTTAGAAAAACGGGCAGTCACACAAAGAACAAGAATAGTACGGCGCATGAAAACTCTGACAACGACGCAAGAGCTGGCTGATTTCTGCTCGGCTGCTGCTGCTTTTCCCTATGTCACTGTAGATACCGAATTTCTGCGCGAGCGGACCTACTATTCAAAACTGTGTCTGGTGCAATTGGCCGTCCCCTCCGAGGATGAAGACAGTGCCGTTCTGGTCGACCCGCTAGCCGATGGTATCTCGCTTGAGCCGCTCTATGAGCTGTTCCGGAATGAGTGCGTGGTCAAGGTGTTCCACGCCGCACGTCAGGACCTTGAGATCTTCTGGGTCGATGCGCATGTCTTCCCAACCCCGCTGTTTGACACTCAGGTTGCTGCGATGGTCTGTGGCTTTGGTGAACAGGTGGGATACGAGACGCTGGTGCGCAAGATCTGCAAGCAGGGGGTGGATAAAACCTCGCGCTTTACCGACTGGTCGCGGCGTCCTTTGACAGATGCGCAAAAGACCTATGCGCTGGCCGATGTGACCCACCTGCGCAAGATCTACGAACATCTCGCGGCTGAGCTTGAGAAAACCAAGCGCAGCCATTGGGTGTCCGAGGAGCTGCGCATACTAACCCAGCCTGGCACCTATGACATCCGGCCCGAGGATGCGTGGAAGCGTGTTAAAACGCGGACGAATTCGGCCAAGTTTCTGGCGGTTGTGCGGGAGCTGGCACAGTTCCGCGAATCCCATGCGCAGGACAACAACATCCCGCGCAACCGCGTGTTCAAGGATGACGCGCTGATCGAACTGGCCTCGACCAAACCCAAAACGCCATCGGACCTTGGCGGCTCGCGCCTATTGCTGCGAGAAGCGCGCAAGGGGGCGATTGCGGAAGGCATTCTGGCGGCCGTCAAAAAGGGTGTGAACTGTCCGCCCGAACAGCTGCCCAAGGTCGACACGAGCCGCGACAAACTGAAGGTGAACCCAGCGCTGGCTGATCTGTTGCGGGTGTTGCTGAAATCGAAAACCGAAAGCTCGGGCGTGGCAGCAAAGCTGATCGCCACCAGCGCCGAACTGGACCAGATCGCAGCGGGCGAGCGCGGCCTTCCCTCTATGACCGGTTGGAGGTTCGAGGTGTTCGGTGAGGATGCTCTGAAGCTGTGCGAAGGCAAGATCGCACTGGCCGCAAAGGGGCAAAACGTGAAGGTCGTGCCCCTCTGATCGTTTAGCGGCGGCGTGATTCCAGGGCGTTTTGCTGCCCAACCACGCGGACCAGGCGAATGCCTTCAAGCTCTTGCCGGGAGACGTTGATGGCGTCGGAAACCATTCGCGAACGCTCAGTGCCTTGAGCCGTTTGCGCCTTGGGGTAATTGACCAGGAAGGTGAACTCCATCACGCCGTTCTTCTGGTTTTCTTCCGAATTCACGGGCACCAGACGGGCGTTGAACGCGCCCTGGCGTTGCGCCGTGCCCGAGGAATAGACGATCGCTCCGGTAGGCGTCGCGTCGATCCGCAGCTCGTCGATTTTTGCAATTGGAACGCTGGTGTCTTCTTCTACGGGGCGATCAAACAAGCCGATGCCATCGCTTTGTCTTGGCACCAGGGCATAGGCCTCGTCTACCGGGGCGGTTTCGACCGGGGCGGGCTGGCTGGATCCGAACCAGTTCGACGGGTTCGCCCGTGAATTGCGCCAGCTATTGCAGGCAGACAGGGTCAACGCGGCGATGATAAGAAGAGACAGTGATTTTTGCATGGACCCACGGCTTTAACAGTCATTCACGCAATGGGTTAGCGCAATTTCCTTGCCTTGAAAAGCCACGGCGAGGGCTGGACAGGTGGCTATCGTCGGCATAGGTCACAATTGTGAATGAAACAGAAGGACCGCCGCGCCATGGCAACGCCCGCCTTTGAAGAAATTGTCGAAGACTTCGAGTTCCTTGAAGATTGGGAGGACCGCTATCGCCATGTGATCGAGCAGGGCAAAGCGATGGAGCCGCTGGACGATGCGCTCAAAGTTCCAGCCACCAAAGTGGACGGTTGCGCCAGCCAGGTGTGGCTGCACCCTATGATCGATGGCGGCGTGTTTCGTTTCGATGGGGATAGCGATGCGCTGATCGTTCGTGGTCTGATTGCGGTTTTACGTCTTCTTTACAACGACTTGCCGGTTTCTGAGGTGATCAAGGTCGACGCCGGCGGAGAGTTGGCGCGGCTGGGCCTGAATGACCACTTGTCCGCTCAGCGGTCGAACGGTCTGAGGGCGATGATCGAACGCATCCGCGAAGTCGCGCAGGAAAAAGCGTAGCGTCAGCGCGTTCTAGTCGCCCAATCGGTCAACGTGGTTTCCAGATCGCCATAGCCGGTCAAGCGGCGCTCAAAATCCAGACCCATACGCTCAGCACATTCCTGTGCGCGTGCCGTCAGCGCGGGATCATCTGTTTGGGCCTGATAGACCAGTTTGGTGTAGTTCCCGAAATACATGTCTCGTAGCTGAGGATGACGATCCAGCCCCAGCGGTTTCCAGACGAATGCATCGAACTGCCGGGCCAGAAAATCGGTCAGGTAGAATGCGGTTGTCTCGTCCTCACCCTTTGCGGCAAAGGCCTCATTCCCTTCGAAGAACGAATAGCAATGCGGGCCTTTGACCATCTCGACACCCAGCCGATCGCACGCCTGTTGTAGAAGGCCGCCGGTGCCGCAATCCGCGTAGACGACGAAGACCTGATCGTAGCGCTCACGATGCTTGGCAATCGCGTCCTCTACGGCCTGAGTGATCTTTTCGGGGCGGACATGAAGGATCGCGGGCAGGCAGGTCAGGTCCATATGGTCCCAGCCGTTGCGGGTCTTGAGGTCCAGAATCTCGCGCGCCAAGGCCCCGCAGGCCAGCAACAAGATACGACCCTTGCCGGTTTCGTCATATCCATCGGTCGTTAGACGGGCGTCATCGGGATGCTGGTTCTGCGACATTCCGGATTCCTCTGGCTGGCTGGTCCGGGTGATTTTGCCCGAAAACGCGGCTTGAAACAAAAAGGCCGCCCGAAATCGAGCGGCCCTTTCAGAACTAAAAACGGAGTTCTTATCCCGCCAGCTGGTTGTGCTTGCGCGAGACGAAGTCCTTGGCGGTCTCAACCGCCACAGCCGCGTCACGGCAATATGCGTCAGCACCGATGGCTTTGCCAAACTCTTCGTTCAGCGGTGCGCCGCCGACCAGAACGATGTAGTCATCGCGAACGCCTTGCTCTACCAGCGTGTCGATCACGACCTTCATGTAAGGCATGGTGGTGGTCAGCAGGGCCGACATGCCCAGGATGTCGGGCTGTTCGTTTTCCAGCGCTTCCAGGTAGTTCTCGACCGGGTTGTTGATGCCGATGTCCACAACTTCGAAGCCAGCGCCTTCCATCATCATCGAAACAAGGTTCTTGCCGATGTCGTGGATGTCGCCCTTCACGGTACCGATGACCATCTTGCCAACGCGGGGCGCGCCGGTTTCGGCCAGCAGAGGTTTCAGGATCGCCATACCGCCTTTCATGGCGTTGGCGGCCAGCAGAACCTCGGGCACAAACAGGATGCCGTCGCGGAAGTCGTGGCCAACCACGGTCATGCCGCCGACCAGAGCTTTGGTCAGGATGTCGTAGGGGGTCCAGCCGCGCTCGAGAAGGATGTTGGTGCCTTCTTCGATCTCTTCTTTCAGGCCGTCGTAGAGATCGTCGAACATCTGTTCAACAAGCTCTTCGTCGTTCAGTTCGGACAGGATGATGTCTTCTTCGTCGGACATGGGGTGTTTTCCTGAGCTGTGCGGACCCTTGGTCCGGGGTGGCATTTTTTTCGTTTTGGCCAAAACGTCGCATATTTACTGTGACGATTGCGACCTCGGCGGTTTCGGGACCGACGTTTATGTCAAAAATCGGCATTGGGCGACAGAATAATATGCATGATCATCCTGTGTCTGGCTCAGGTTAGCAAAAACAGAGGGTGGTTGCCTCGCGTTCAGTATTCGCTTACCTATAGGGTGAGAACGTAAGGTGAACAAATGCAACCTCAAACCAATATCCGCGCTCGGGGGACCGCGTCCAACGACGCGGGTCGCTTTGAAAAACTAGCCACGGTCCAGACGGATGACGGTTGGGACATCGAAGAAGACCAACCGCTTCTGAGGACCGAGGTCCGGGACGAGGTGGCGCGCAGTGTGATCACCTATAATCGCTCGCCAGACCTGCCGTTCGACCGCTCGATAAACCCGTATCGGGGGTGCGAACATGGCTGCGTCTATTGCTTTGCGCGGCCCAGTCATGCCTATCTGGGGCTGTCTGCGGGGCTGGATTTCGAGACGCGTTTAACCGCTCGCGGCAATGCGGCCGAAGTGCTGCGAAAGGAATTGTCCGCGCGGTCCTACAAGGTCGAGCCGATTGCCTTGGGCACCAACACCGACCCTTATCAACCCGTTGAAAAAGAACGCGGGATCACGCGGGCCTGTCTTGAGGTTCTGAGGGATTTCAACCACCCCATAGCGATCGTGACCAAAGGGACCCTGATCGAGAGGGATCTGGATATTCTTGCCCCCATGGCCGCGCAGCGTCTAGTTCGGGTCGGGATATCCCTAACAACCTTGGACGCTGGCCTCTCTCGCCGGATGGAGCCGCGCGCCCCGTCTCCCAAACGGCGGTTAGAGGTCATCCGACGTCTCACCGGGGCAGGGGTGCCGGTGCGGGTGATGACCTCGCCCGTTGTGCCCGGGTTGACGGATCACGAGCTGGAGACCCTGCTGGAGGCCGGGCATGAGGCCGGCGCTGACACCGCGAGCTGGATCATGCTGCGTCTGCCACGAGAGGTGTCGGCGCTGTGGCAGGACTGGCTGGCCGAACATGAACCCGCGCGGGCGGAAAAGGTCATGGCACGGCTGCGCGAGATGCATGGAGGTCGCGACTATGACCCGCGCTGGGGTCACCGGATGCGGGGAGAAGGTGAGTATGCCGAATTGATCACAAAACGCTTCAAGGTGGCCGTCAAACGTTTGGGCCTGAAGGTGAAGTCCGAAGACCTGCGTCGCGATCTTTTCGCAAAACCTGCGCAGCCGGGCGATCAGATGAGCCTGTTTTAGGCCGCGCGTCAGAAACTGATACCGATCCCGGCTGTGAACCCGTTGACCGTGTCGCTGCCATAGTAACGAACCATGATCCGGGTTGTGCTTACCCATGGAACCCAGGTGTCGGAGAGATCAACCTCAATCCCGCCGCCGACGCGGGCCAGCCAATCTGTGCCCAGAACAATCGACTGATCCCCGACCAGGTAAGAGATAGACAGATCTCCGACCCAACGCACCGGTCGGCCAAACATCCGACCGCCTGTCGGAAACCGGTACCGTGACCAAAGCACTGCATTTGCAGCCGTCGATTGCACGAGGAGGTCTTCGTCGTCACCAATAGGCCAGTATTCGATATGCGTGTAGCGAAGGCTCATCTCGAACTCTCGGTCATTGGTCAGAGGGCGTGCGTAGTCCAGCGTCAGGGAACCGCCCGCACCTCCGGCCCAGAGACCGCCGCTTTCGAGGAAATCAGCTTCTATGCCAAGCCGCTCTGCTATCACTTGGGCGGCGACTGACGTGTCAGATTGGGTGCGTCCGATCGAGATATGCGCCATGGGCGTCAGTTTCCAGCGTTCTCCCAAGTCGAACTGGTAGCCGATACCGCCTGTTACAGCGGCGCTTGTCCATTTGAGTGGCAACGTGGTGGTTTCGCCGGAGCCAGAAAAGAACAGGACCGGGTCATAGCGCGCATAGCCGAAATAGCCTTCGAGGTAGATGGGCACGCCTTCGCTCAGTCGAAAGCCCCCGCCCAATTGCGCAGATTTGAAATCATACTCTCGATTTCCCGTGTTTGATTGCAGGGAGATCGCACTGGCCGAGTCATCAGGGATGCCAGCAAGGCCCAAAATAGCCAGAGAACCCGCCGCGTTTTCGCGCTGGATCTGTTTGAAAATGTCCTCAAGAATCCCTTGCGCCAAACCAGACGCCGGAAACGCAAAAAACGCCAGAAAGGCTATTTGAAGGAACCGACATACCATCGCAACACAGGGTTTCTACAATTTCACGAGACCATATCCATGGTCTTAGGCTGAGAGAAGCAGGCGCAAAAACCGCCGGGGCAAGTGACGCAGCGCTACAACAACTCAGGATCAAAAAAAAAGGCCCCGGAGAACGTCCGGAGCCTTGGTTCTGTTTGATCTGTCGTGCGGTTCAGCGCTTTTCGATATCCACGTAGTCGCGAAGTGTTTCGCCCAGATACAGCTGACGCGGGCGGCCAATCTTGTTCTGAGGATCGGCGATCATCTCTTTCCACTGGCTGACCCAGCCAACAGTGCGCGACAGGGCGAAGATCGGTGTGAACATCGAGGTTGGGAAGCCCATCGCCTCGAGGATGATACCCGAATAGAAGTCCACGTTCGGGAACAGCTTCTTCTCGGCGAAATACGGATCTTCCAGCGCCTGTTTTTCCAGCGCTTTGGCGACCTGAAGCTTGGGGTTGTTTTCGACACCCAGCAGATCCAGCACTTCGTCGGCAGATTGCTTCATCACCTTCGCACGCGGATCGAAGTTTTTGTAAACCCGGTGGCCGAAGCCCATCAGACGGAACGGATCGTTCTTGTCCTTCGCGCGGGCGATGTATTCGGGGATACGATCAACGGTGCCTATCTCTTCCAGCATCTCAAGGCAGGCCTGGTTCGCACCACCATGCGCCGGGCCCCAGAGGCAGGCGATACCAGCAGCGATACACGCAAACGGGTTCGCGCCCGAGGACGACGCCAAACGCACGGTCGAGGTTGAGGCGTTCTGTTCGTGATCCGCGTGCAAGGTAAAGATGCGATCCATCGCACGGCTGAGGATCGGGTTCACCTCATATTCTTCGGCCGGAACGCTGAAGCACATGCGCAGGAAGTTCGACGCATAGTCCAGATCGTTGCGCGGATACACGAAGGGCTGGCCTGTGTGGTACTTGTAGGCCCAAGCCGCAATCGTTGGCATCTTGGCGATCAGGCGGTGCGAGGCGACCTCGCGCTGATGCGGGTCCGAGATATCGGTCGAATCGTGATAGAAGGCCGACATCGCGCCGACAACACCAACCATAATGGCCATCGGGTGCGCGTCGCGACGGAAGCCGCGGTAAAAATACTGCATCTGCTCGTGCAGCATGGTGTGACGCGTGATCGTGGATTCGAATGTTTCGAGATCTTTTGCGACCGGCAGCTCTCCGTAAAGAAGCAGGTAGCAGACTTCGAGGAAGTGGGACTTTTCGGCTAGCTGATCAATCGGGTAGCCGCGGTGCAGCAGCTCACCTTTGTCGCCGTCGATATAGGTAATGGTGCTGTCGCAGCTGGCGGTCGAGGTAAAGCCGGGGTCGTAGGTGAACACACCTGCCTGACCGTAAAGCTTGCGAATATCGACAACATCAGGCCCGGCAGTTGGAGAGTGAACGGGCAACTCATACTCTTTGCCATGGACGGTCAGAGTTGCTGTCTTATTGCTATCAGTCATGGTTGTCCCTTCTTCATTTGTGCGCAGGTCAGTTCATCGCCCTGACCTGCGGGCAATGACTGCGCGCGGGCGCGCAGCCCGGGTGTGTTAGCGGTGCAGCGTTACCCGAATATGAAGATTGGGTTTAATCCGCTGCTTCAGAAAGCCGCGCCAGGGCTTCATCGCGCCCCAGCACAAGCATCATGTCAAAAACCGAAGGAGTGACTGCCCGACCCGCCAATGCCGCCCGAATCGGGCCTGCCAGCTTACCGAACTTGACCTCCTTTGCTTCTGCAAAGGAATTCAGAGCCTCCTCCAGCTCGTTCCGGGACCAGCTAACATTTTGCAGCTGCGGCGTCAATTCACTCAGTATACCATCGGATACAGATGACAGCGCCTTTTGGGCTTTCTCATCGCACTCGATGGGGCGCGAGGTCAGTACAAAATGCGCTTTTTCAAGCAGTTCCGGGAAAGTCCGAGCGCGGTCCTTGAGACAATACATCGCGCTTTCCAGATCACCGGATTGTGTTTCTGAGAGAGGTGGCAGACCGGCCGCTGCCAAGTAGGCTTCGATTTCACGCCGCAGCGCAGCATCATTTGAGATCGCAATATGCTGGCCACACAGGTTCTCGAGCTTTTTCAGATCGAACCGCGCCGGGCTTTTGCCGATTCCGCCCAGATCGAACCATTCTTTGGCCTGTTCATCCGTAAAGAACTCGTCGTCGCCGTGGCTCCAGCCTAGGCGGGCCAGATAGTTGCGCATCCCGGCAGCGGGGTAGCCCATCGCCTGATATTCCTGCGCGCCCAATGCACCGTGACGTTTCGACAGCTTCTTGCCGTCCGGCCCGTGAATCAGCGGGATATGGGCCCAGACGGGAACATCCCAGCCCATCGCCTCATAGATCATCATCTGGCGCGCGGCGTTGTTCAGGTGATCGTCACCCCGGATCACATGGGTCACCCCCATGTCGTGGTCATCCACCACAACCGCGAGCATATAGACCGGTGTCCCGTCCGAGCGCAGAAGAATCATGTCGTCCAACTGGTCGTTCCGGATGGTCACGTCACCCTGCACTTGGTCAAGGATCACAGTAGCTCCGTCTTGCGGGGCCTTAATACGGATCACGAAGGGCATATCCGGGTGGTTTGCAGGGTCGGCATCGCGCCATGGGCTGCGGAACAGGGTCGATTTACCCTCGGCCCGCGCCTGCTCACGAAAGGCCGCGATTTCGTCCTGGGTCGAGAAACATTTATAGGCTTTGCCCTCGGCCAGAAGCTGATGCGCCACTTCGGCATGACGCGCGGCCCCTTCGAATTGGCTGATGACATCTCCGTCATGGTCGAGACCCAGCCACTCCATCCCTTGCAGGATCGCCGCCGTGGCCTCAGGGGTCGAGCGTTCGCGGTCCGTGTCCTCAATCCGCAACAGGAACTTGCCGCCGCGTCCACGCGCATAGAGCCAGTTGAACAGCGCGGTACGCGCGCCGCCAATGTGAAGAAAACCGGTAGGCGAAGGGGCGAAACGGGTGACGACCTGATCGGACATTGTGTTGATTAACCTTTTGGTAACCGCGATGGGCTTAGCTTGGCGCCTGTCTAACGAGCCTCAAGGACGGGGGCAACCATGCGTGTTCTCGCACAGGTCCGGTCGGCGCTGCTGAACCAGATTGGGTTTTTGTTCCCTTGGTCTCCAGTGTGTTTGGGCCTTGGGATCGGTCTCTATTTCGGATTGCGGTTCGAACCTGAGGGGCCTTTGTACCTGGGTCTGGCCGTCGCAGGATTGGCTTTGATCGGCTTGGGTCGTGTGTTGCCCGCCGGATGGGGCGCGTTGGCAATCGGGGGGGCGCTGGTAGCGGCTGGCTTTCTGCTTGCGGGTGCCCGTGCCCACATGGTGGCGGAACCGGTTCTGTCATGGCGATACTATGGCCCTGTCGAGGGGAGGGTCGTCGCCATGGACCGCTCCGCCTCGGATGCGCTGCGATT
The DNA here is from genome assembly GCF_049800715.1 of Ruegeria profundi. Lineage (GTDB taxonomy): Bacteria > Pseudomonadota > Alphaproteobacteria > Rhodobacterales > Rhodobacteraceae > Ruegeria > Ruegeria profundi_A. The sequence goes on along the minus strand of NZ_JBNAFO010000001.1, from coordinate 284,402 downwards.
GACGTTGGATCAGGTGCGGGTAGGGGACGTGCCAGAGCACCGACGTCCGCAGCGCATCCGTCTTTCCGTTCATTCCGAGGTCGGGCCCATCGCGCCGGGACAACGGATCATGACCACGGCGCATCTGTCCCCGCCGCAAGGCCCTGTCGAGCCCGGAGGGTTCGATTTCCGCCGTCACGCCTGGTTTCAGGGGCTTGGTGCTGTCGGGTACACGCGGGTACCGGTGATGACCATCGCGCCGCCGCAGGACGCGTTGCAGGGCGTTCGGGTCACGGCCATTCGCATGGCAATCTCAGACCATGTGCGCGCCCATCTTCCGGGCGAGGTCGGAGGGTTCGCAGCCGCCGTCACGACAGGAGACCGTAGCGGCATGGGGCAAGACACGCTCGATGCGCTGCGCGCATCAAATCTTGCGCATCTGCTGGCGATTTCAGGCCTGCATATGGGGTTGCTAACCGGGTTTGTGTTCATGGCCTGCCGCATTGGATTGTCTGCAATCCCCGTTTTGGCCCTCCGTTTGCCCGTCCGCAAACTTGCCGCTGGATGTGCGCTGGTCGCGGCTGTGATCTACCTGATGCTGTCCGGCGGCAATGTCGCGACCGAGCGGGCCTTTGTCATGGTCAGCGTCATGTTCGGAGCAGTTCTGGTCGACCGCCGCGCCATTTCGCTGAGGGCCGTCGCTGTGGCCGCGCTGATTGTGTTGACCCTGCGCCCCGAAACTCTGCTCAGCCCCGGTTTCCAAATGTCATTCGCGGCGACCACCGCTCTGGTCGCTGTGTTCGGAGCGCTGCGTGATTTCGGCCCCATGCCGGGGCCGAAATGGTCCAAAACCTCCATTGGCCTTCTGATGTCCTCGGCCATTGCGGGCCTTGCGACCGCACCTATCGGAGCGGCGCATTTCAATACGATGTCGCATTACGGCCTGTTGGCCAATCTACTTTCGGTGCCTGTCATGGGGTCCATCGTCGTGCCCGCAGCCGTTGTCGCCGCGATGTTGTCGCCATTTGGACTGGAGTGGATCGCGCTTGAGGCCATGGGGCTGGGACTGCGTTGGATTTTGATGATCGCGGAGTGGGTGTCCGGGTTGGACGGATCTCAGGGCTATGTGGTCGGCCCGCCAAGTTTTGTCCTGCCCATGATCGCGTTGGGGGCGCTTTGGCTGGCTTTGTGGCAGGGCCGAGCGCGATGGGTCGGGGTGGCTCCTGTGGTCCTGGCCTTCGCGCTTTGGACCTCGGGCAACCGGCCTGAGGTTCTGATCGCCGAATCCGGTGGGCTGGTCGGCGTCATGACCTCTGAGGGCCGCGCGCTCAGCAAAGAAAAGGGCAGCGGATTCGTAGCCACGGTCTGGCTTGAGAATGACGGAGACGGTCTGACACAAGGGCAGGCGGCCAGTCGATGGCCGGGCGATGCGGATCGGGTTCAAAGGATCGCTCTGACCGGGGCAGAGGTGATCCACCTCACCGGCAAACGCGCGGCGCTTGAGTTTGACGAATGTAGAATTGGTCAGATCATTGTGTCTTCGGTTGATCTGAAGCTCATTGGGGATTGCACCATCTTCGACCCGGACCGGCTGTATGAAACCGGAAGCTTGTCGATCTCAGGTGGCAAAATCACTTCAAGCGCTGAAAGGATTGGGGATCGGCTGTGGTCCCCGAAATCCACGGGGACCCGCTCGAATGCTGGCAATCAGTAGGTCCGGATCAATCCGACCAGACGACCCTGAACCTTTACCTTTTCCTGCGGTAGAACGCGGGTTTCATAGGCGGGGTTCGCGGCCTCCAGCGCGATGGCTTTGCCGCGCCGGAAGAACCGTTTCAGGGTCGCCTCCTGATCCTCGACCAGAGCAACGACGATATCGCCATTGTCGGCAGTTGAGGTTTCGCGGATCACCACAACATCGCCATCGTTGATCCCGGCGTCGATCATCGAATCTCCACGGACCTCAAGTGCGTAATGCGACCCTTGGCCCGAGACCATCGGGCCGGGCACGGCAACGCGGTGTGAGACATGGCTGATCGCCTCGATCGGAACACCGGCTGCGATCCGGCCCATGACTGGTAGTTCCATCGCGTCGACCGAGACTGGCTCGAAATTGGCAGGGCGCGGGCCTTCGGGCTTGTCGCCCTCGATCACGCGGGGGGTGAAGCCCGCCGTGGGCTCTCCGCCTAAGCTCTCTGGAAGTTTGACAATCTCAATCGCGCGGGCGCGGTGCGCCAGACGCCGGATAAAGCCGCGTTCTTCAAGCGCTGTAATCAGTCGGTGGATGCCGGATTTGGATCGAAGGTCCAACGCCGCCTTCATTTCGTCAAAGCTGGGCGGAACGCCGTCTGCTTGTACGCGTTTGTGGATGAATTCCAGCAAATCCAGCTGCTTCTTGGTCAGCATCGCTCATACCTCGTCGCTTATGCGTTTGCATTTGTTCTACGCATGTTCACGTTTTGTGTCAACGATTTTGAGGATGTTCTACAGCGGCAGGTACTGAACTTGGGCCCCTGCGGGCAAGGCTGGATCCTTGGGCGGGCGCATCAGCAAGGCATTGGCGTCGGCCAGAACACTCAGCAAGGAACTGTCCTGATCCGCGCTGGCCCGAATGCCGTTTTCATCGACAATAGCGCGCATGTAATGTTCACGCGGACCATTGGCTGCAAGCGGTTCGGTCAGTACGGCTGTTTTGAACGGGTTGAGAGCGGCCTCCAACCCGAGCATCCGCCGTACCAGAGGAACAAGGAACAAATAGCCGCAAACCATTGCACTCACAGGGTTTCCAGGCAGTCCGACCATCGCTGCATCCCCCATGCGACCGGCCATCAGAGGTTTTCCGGGCCGCATGCGGATCTTGTAGAAAGACCGATCCATGCCCAACGACTCGGAGACGTCAGAGACAAGATCATAGTCGCCGACAGAGGCGCCTCCGATCGTGACCACCAGATCCGCACCCTTGGCCAGTCCAAAGGCGGTTTCCAGCGACGATGCGGTATCCCGCGCGATGGGGAGGATGCGAACATGCGCGCCTTCACGCTCCAACAGCGCCTTCAAACCGAACGTATTCGAAGCGATGATCTGATCCGGACCCGGAACCTCTCCGGGCATCACCAACTCATCCCCGGTCGAAATCAACGCGATCTGAGGTTTCCGCGTCACGGGGACCTGAGGGATATTCATCGCCGCCATAAGCGCCATATCCTCAGGGCGGATCACGCGCGGGGCGGTGATTGAGGTGCCCTTGGTGAAGTCTATGCCCGCCGGTCGGATATTGGTCTTTTGGCCGGGATCGTCGCTGATGGTGATGAGGTCGCCCTTGCGGTCGACATCTTCCTGAATCACAACAAAATCAGTACCTTCCGGCATTGGCGCACCGGTGAATATCCGCACGGCTTGACCTGGACCTACCGCGCCGTCAAAGCGATTTCCGGCCGCCGATTCACCCACCAGCTTGAACATGGCGTGGAGTTCGACCTCGGCCGCCTTGACTGCATAGCCATCCATGGATGAGGCCGCGAAAGGCGGTTGATCGCGCGTTGCGTTCACGTCCTGCGACAGGATACGACCTGCGGCCTCGGCCAGAGGGACAGTTTCTGAGGGAAGCGTTTCAACCAGATCAAAAAGCAGGGCGCGGGCGTCTTCGACAGTGATCATGTCGCTTCGTAACGCCCTGATTTACCGCCGTCTTTCAGCAATACGCGAATGCCGCCGATCTCCATTGCTTTGTCGACCGCCTTGGTCATGTCATAGACCGTCAGCGCCGCTGTCGAGACGGCGGTCAGGGCCTCCATCTCAACCCCTGTCTGACCAGAGGTTTTCACGGTCGCCTCGATCTGAACGCCGGGCAGGTCGGGATCAAGGGTCAATTCGACCGCGACCTTGGTCACCGGCAGAGGGTGGCATAGCGGGATCAGGTCTGGAGTTTTCTTGGCCCCCATGATTCCCGCAAGCCGCGCGATACCCAGAACGTCACCTTTCTTGGCGCGGCCTTCTGAAATCAAATCAAAGGTTTCTCGGGCCATCTTGATGTGACCAGCGGCCACGGCCACGCGGTCAGTCACCTCTTTATCCGAGACATCGACCATATGAGCCTGCCCCTGCGCATCAAAATGGGTGAGAGGCATCACATCACCCCGGGGATCAGGGGGTTGGAGAGGATGTGGCGGGTGGCCGAAGTTACATCATCCTGCCGCATCAGGCTTTCGCCGATCAGGAAGCACCGCGCGCCGTAGCGGGCAATGTCCGCTAGATCCTCGGGTGTGCTCAAGCCGCTTTCACATACGATGGTGCGATCCCCGGGCACCAGCTTGGACAGGCGGCGCGTTGTATCCAGAGTGGTCTCGAAGGTCTTGAGATTGCGGTTATTTATCCCGATCAGCGGGCTCTTGAGTTCTGTTGCGCGCTCCAATTCTTCCTGATCGTGAACCTCGATCAGGACGTCCATACCCCAGTCGAACGCTGTCTGTTCCAACTCGGCGGCCTGACTGTCCTCGACCGAGGCCATTATGATCAGGATGCAGTCGGCGCCCAAGGCACGCGCCTCGACGACCTGATAGGGGTCATACATGAAATCCTTGCGCAGCGCGGGCAGGTTGGTCGCGGCACGTGCGGCGGTCAGGTATTCTTTCGAACCCTGGAAACTGGGTGTATCGGTCAAAACCGACAAACAGGCCGCACCGCCTTCTTCATAGGCTTTCGCCAGAAGCGGCGGATCAAAGTCGGGACGGATCAAACCTTTGGACGGGCTGGCCTTTTTCACCTCGGCAATCAGGCCATAGCCAGACCGGGCGGCTTTACGCAGAGCTTCGGCAAAGCCGCGAACCTCGGGCGCGCTCCTGGCTTCGCTTTCAAGCTCATCCAGGGATTTTTGCGCCTTGTCCGCTTCGATTTCTTCCAGCTTGTAGGCTTTGATTTTGTCCAGAACGGTCTCGGTCATGCAGCTTCCTGTGTGATCCGCGCCAGCGCGGTAACTTTTTCTTTTGCTTTGCCACTGTCGATGCTTTCAGCAGCCATTTCAACACCTTCGCGCAGATCTGACGCGGCATCAGCCACGACCAGAGCGGCCGCCGCGTTCAACAGCGTCGCATCGCGATAGGCCGAGGGCGCGCCGTCGAGTAGAGCGCGGAACGCGACGGCGTTGTCTTCGGGTGTGCCGCCGACGATGTCTTCGAACGGATGGACGGGCAGGCCAGCATCTTCGGGATGCAGTTCGACCTCCTTGATGCGGTCGTCTTCCAAAGCGGCGACCCAGCTTATGCCCGTGATCGTCAGTTCATCCGTGCCGTCCGAGCCATGTACAAGCCACGCGCGCTCGGACCCCAGCAGGCCCAGCGTTTCGGCCATAGGTCGGATCAGCTCGCGCGTGAAGGCACCGGTGAGCTGGCGTTTGACGCCCGCAGGGTTGGTCAACGGCCCGAGAATGTTGAAGATCGTACGGGTTCCAAGCTCTTGCCGTGAGGGCATGACATGGGCAATCGCAGGGTGATGCATTGGGGCCATCATGAAGCAGATACCGGCCTCATTCAGCGCTTTTTCAACCACTTGAGGCCCAACCATTACATTGATCCCCATCTGTGACTGCAGATCAGCGGTGCCCGATTTCGAGCTGAGGTTGCGGTTGCCGTGTTTGGCGACCGTTACACCGGCTCCGGCAGTCACAAAGGCCGTCGCGGTGGAGATATTGAGGGTGTGCTTGCCATCACCGCCCGTTCCGACGATGTCCATTGCACCGTCGGGTGCGTTAACCGCGTTGCATTTGGAGCGCATCACGGCGGCGGCGGCGGCGTATTCATCGACCGTTTCACCGCGCGTGCGCATTGCCATCAACAGACCGCCAATCTGGCTGGGCGTGGCTTCGCCGTCGAAGAGGATGGCAAAGGCCTGCTCTGCCTCGGCACGGGTCAAAGGGCGGTCGGCTGACGCTCCGATCAGCGGTTTCAGGGCGTCGCTCATGCGGGGACTTTCAACTCTTGCAGGAAGTTCTTGAGGAGGGCGTGGCCATGCTCGGATGCGATCGACTCCGGGTGGAACTGGACACCGTGGATGGGCAGCTCTTTGTGTTGCAGCCCCATGATAGTGCCGTCTTCCAGCTCGGCCGTGATCTCGAGGCAGTCTGGCAGGCTCTCGCGTTCAACCACCAGCGAGTGATAACGCGTGGCCTCAAAGGGCGAAGGAAGCCCGGCGAAAACACCTTTGCCGGTGTGGTTCATGGTGCCCATCTTGCCATGCACGATCTCATGGCAGCGCACGACCTTACCGCCGAAAGACTGCCCAATTGTCTGGTGCCCCAGGCACACGCCCAAAAGCGGAGTTTTGGTTTCGGCTGCAGCTTCGGTCAGGGCAAGGCAGATGCCCGCCTGATCCGGGTCGCAGGGTCCGGGGCTCAGCAGAATTCCGGCGGGATTCATCGCCATGGCCTCTTGCACATCCAGCGCATCATTTCGGCGAATGACCATTTCGGCCCCAAGTTCGCCCAGATAATGCACCAGGTTGTAGGTAAACGAGTCGTAGTTGTCGATCAGCAGCAGCATTTGGCACTTGTCTTCGCTTGGGCATTTCAGGCTGGCGATGCAGCCCCGGGCCACGGTATAATGTCGGGACATACATGCTCAGGCTTGTGAGGCAGCGTCAAGAGGACATCCCGTTCTTGACCCGCCATCAGGTCGAGCGCCGCAGAAGATGGCGCAGAATGGGCGAGGCAAGACTAAAGGCGAGAGGCACGAGCAATGCGTGGATTTTTCGGAGGAATGATCGTCGGGGCGGTCGTTGTTTTGATCGTGGGGGTGATGTTATCGCTCAACACGCCGCTGGCCAATAAGCCGGTGGTCGAGACCCAGGCTCCCGAGCCGGTGGATGTGGAAACACCCGAAGCACCGGAACAAATCGCCGAGACCCCGTCGGACGCGGATCTTGTCGAATTGCCGCCTGCTGGGCCGAAACCCGCCGAAGCGCCGGATGAGGCGCTTGATCTGTCCGATCTGGAAACGGTGCCCGACGAACAGCCCGTCGTGGCTGAGGCCGAGGACGCGTTGCAGGAACCTCAGGCCGAAGATCAAACCAGCGTTACCGTCATGACTGACGCGCCGGCTGCTCCGCAGGCACCTAGTACCGCCCCCACCTTGCCGGAAACAGACGCGGCACCTGTTGTTGTGGATAAAGCACCGGAACCCGCTGACGAGCCAGAAGATGTGGCGACGCTTTTGCCCGAACTACCGTCGCAGCTTGCACCGGAAGAGGTTGAGTTGGATGAAGAGAATCCCTTTGAAAACAGCCCAATCGCGGTGGAAGGGGATGAAGACACCTTGCCCCGCAATCTGCCCAAACTTGCCGCACTCCCCCAGATTGGCGGAGAAGACACGACCTCGACCAACACACTGGTCGGCACGCGTGTTGTGCCCCTGACCGAACGGGACGATGCCCCGGTTGAAACCGATGAAGCGGTCGTAGAAGAGATGACCGGAAAGCCGATCGAGGACTACGCTGCCAGCTTTGAAAACCCCGAAGCCAAGCCGCTGATGTCAATTATCCTGATCGATGATGAGGGCTCTTTCGGAGCCGAAGCCTTGCAGGACTTCCCGTATCCCGTCAGCTTTGCGATCAGCCCCTCTGATCCCGACGCCGCCGAGAAAATGGCCCGACATCGCGCCGCCGGGTTTGAGGTTCTGGCCATGGCCGATCTGCATGAATCCGCCAGTGCGCAGGATGCCGAGGTATCGATGGCCGTATGGCTGGACACGCTGCACGAGACAGTAGGTATTCTGGAAGGGGTCGAAAGCGGAATTCAGGGCAATCGGAAACTGGCCGATCAGGTTGCTTCGATTGCGGCGGCCACCGGTCGCGGGTTGATCACGCAGGATAACGGGCTGAACACGGTCCAGAAACTGGCCGCGCGCAACGGCATTCCGTCGGGCGTGGTGTTCCGCGATATCGATGGTGCACGGCAGGACCCGAAAATCATGCGTCGTTTCCTAGATCAGGCCGCGTTCCGTGCCGGGCAGGAGGGAACGGTTGTGATGCTGGGTAGAGTACGCCCCGAAACGATCTCAGCCCTGCTGCTGTGGGGGCTTGAGGACCGCGGCAACCGGGTTGCCATGGCGCCGATCTCGGCAGTTATGAAACGCGAAGTCCAGTAACGGTTCAGCAGAAAAGAGAAGGGCGGTTGATCAAGTGATCAGCCGCCTTTTCTTTATGAGTTACGGTTGCCTGTGAACCGGGCCGCATCTGCCGCCGCGCGTCGTATGGCGTTGGATTTATGGACCGTTTCCATGTACTCGGCCTCGGGGTCGCTGTCATAGACAACACCTCCGCCGGCTTGAATATAAAGCTTGTGGTCCTTCACGATGGCCGTGCGCAGGGCGATACACATATCCATGTCGCCGCCCGCGCTGAAATACCCAACACCGCCGCCATAAACGCCGCGCTTTTCGGGCTCCAGCTCATCAATGATCTCCATCGCACGGACCTTGGGCGCGCCTGACACGGTGCCCGCGGGCATCCCGGCAAAGAACGCATCCAGCGCGTCTTTGTCTTCGGCCAGCTCTCCGACCACGTTTGAGACGATATGCATCACGTGGCTGTAGCGCTCGATGATGAACTCTTCGGTCGGGCGAACGGTGCCGATCTTGGCAACGCGGCCGGTGTCGTTGCGACCCAGATCCAGCAGCATCAGATGCTCGGCCAGTTCCTTTTTGTCGGCCAGCAGGTCAAGTTCATTTGCCTTGTCCTCTTCCGGGGTCGCGCCACGCGGGCGGGTACCGGCGATCGGACGTATCGTCACTTCGCTGCCGAAGACGCGCACCAGAATCTCGGGGCTGGCGCCCACGACCTGAAAGCCGCCGAAGTTGAAATAGAACATGAAGGGCGACGGGTTCGTACGGCGCAGCGAACGATAAAGCGCAAAAGGTGGCAGCGGGAAGTCCTGCGTCCAACGTTGGGCCGGGACGACCTGAAAGATATCACCCGCGCGGATGTATTCCTTGGCCTTTTCGACCGCTTCCATATAGCCGGATTTGGTGAAATTCGAGACGGGTGGAGCGATCTCATGCGCGTCCCCCAGATCGCGGGTTTCAGCAGGCATGGCGCGTTCCAGATCACGCACCGCGTCCATCACACGCTCGGCGGCCTGAGCATAGGCGGCCTTGGCCGATTGGCCCTCGGTCACCCAAGCAGGGGACACGACGGTCACTTCGCCCTTCACGCCGTCCAGCACCGCAATGACCGAGGGGCGCTGCATGATGGCGTCCGGCAAGCCCAGCGGGTCGGGGTTCACATCGGGCAGATGCTCGACCAGACGGACCATGTCATAGCCCAGATAACCGAACAGCCCAGCCGCCGCCTGAGGCAGATCATCGGGCAGGTCGATACGGCTTTCGGCCAGCAGCGCGCGCAAGTTGTCCATCGGATTACCGTCTTGCTGCGTGAAGGCTTCGCCATCGAACCGGGCCGAGCGGTTCAGCTCGGACTCTTCGCCCCGGCAGCGCCAGATCAGATCGGGTTTCATACCGATGATCGAGTAACGCCCGCGCACTTCGCCTCCGGTGACCGATTCCAGCACAAAGGCATCTTTCTGCGCCCCTGTCAGTTTCAGCATCAGCGAGACAGGTGTGTCGAGATCGGCCGCAAGACGCGTATAGACGACCTGGTTTTCGCCCGCTTCATAAGCGCGCGCGAAGCTTTCATATTCGGGGGTCAGGGCCATTTGGGTCTCGTTTAATAACTCGCCTGCACGGCGTTCAGGGCCTGCTGGTCGACAACCGGGCGTGCGCGGGTTTGGGCATCGCGCACATAGGCGTCAAAGATGTTCTGCGCCAGCGCCTGATTCATTTGTGCGGACAGAGCGTCGCTCAATTGACGCAGCTCATCGCTTTCTGCCGGGGGCAGAACTTCGTCCAGACGGACGATCAGAGCAGTTCCTTCGCCGCCAATGACGCGCAGGTCGCCCGGCTCCATCTCGAAGACTTCGTTCATGAAGTTTGCGGGTACGTCATCCAGAAAGGCAGTCCGCGTTAGGGCGTTTTCCACGCGGAACGGGAGGCCGGTGGCGGTGAAATCGCCATCCGTTGCCAAGGTTGTGACGACAGAATTGGCCTGCTCTTGCAGTGCTTTTGCTGTCTCGGCGGCAATCCAGGCAGCGGCGACGCGGTCACGGGCGCTGTCCAGAGGCTCTGGGCGCGGGGCCAGTTCCTCGTTCAGGCGCAGAGCGAAGATCGAGCCGTCCTCGAGGAAGTCGATCTCGGGGAAGTCGCCGTCGCGTACTGCCTCAGCCACGCTGCGGAAGCCTTCATATGCGGCGACTTCATCCACACTGTCGCGGGTCCAGTCGATTTGGCCCAGCTCCATATCGGTTTCCTGTGCCAGCTCTTCGAGCGTGGCGCCACCGGCGAGCATATCGTTGATGTCTTCGGATTGTGCTTCGATCAAACGACGCGCGCGGTCCGAGGCCAGTTCTTCCCGCAAAGCAGGCTCGGCATCCTCGAACGGGACGTTGTTGGCCGCCAGTGAGCCGTTGATGCGGAACAGCGCCGGGCCGAACACGGAAGGCAGAGGGCCAACGACCGAGTCCAACTCCGCGGCAAAGACCTCATCCGCGGCCTCGCCCAGATCGTCGCGGGTCACGTCGCCCAGATCAATGTCGCTCAGCTCAAGCTCGCGTTCGCGCACGAGTTGCTCGAAGGTGGTGCCGCCGACCTCAAGCTGGGCTTTGGCGTTGTTCGCGGCGTCTTCATCCGGGAAGTTCAGGCGTTCGACCAAGCGGCGCTCGGGCTGTTGGTATTCGTCGGCGCGCTCATCATAGAGGCGGCGCAGCGTGTCCTCATCTACCTCGACCGTATCAAGCAGCATTTCTGGCGACAGGATCGCATAGGTCAGACGCTTAGTGCGGGGCAGGGTGAATTGGTCGGTGTTCTCGTCATAGTAGGCTTGGATTTGCGCATCGGTCGGATAGCCAACTGGGGTTTCCAGCGCGTCCGTACCCAAAGTCGCCACGGTAAAGCTGCGGCGCGCGCCGATGTAGTTTGTCAGAGTGTTTGTCAGCGTTGATGGCATTTCGACACCACCGATGATCGCGCCCTGTACGATGGTGCGCGAGGATTCCTTTCGCAGGTCCGATTCGAACTCGGTATCCGTCATCCCGATCTGTTCCAGTTGAAATCGATAGGCTTCGCGGTCGAACGTGCCATTCACGCCCTGAAAGGCCGGGATCGAGACGATCTCGTCTTGCAAGTTCTCGTCACCAATGGACAGGCCCAGTTGACCGACTTCGTTATCAAGCGCGGCCAGAGCGGTCAGGCGGGACAGGGCGAGCTGTTCCAGACCCAGTTCGCGCGCCTGAGACATCTGCAGGGCTTGGCCGGTCTGCGCCTCAACCGCGCGGATTTCGCGTTGAAGCTCACGGACATAGGCGTCGACCGAGATGCTCTCATCCCCGACCTGCGCAACCGTGCGGATGGTGCCAGTCAGGCTAGTGGCGCCAAACCCTGCGAGGCCTACGAACAGAAGGCCCATCAGAATCCAGACAAAGGTTTTCGAGATGCTGTTTTTGCCTGCGGCCATGATGCCCTCTTACTGCTTGCCCTGTTGGTTGCGGCCCTGAATACGACGGGCACCGCCGGGGGGCAAGCTTAGAAGGACAGAGCCTGCAACCGGTCGAACAATTGGACGATCCCGGCGCGGTCTAGATTGGCGAACGCGATGCGCACCTGACGTTTTCCAGCCGGGTCATGATCAGGCATGAACATGGTGCCGGGCAGAAGCAGGATGCCGGCCTCAGACACCAGTCTTTGCGCCATCTCGTCCGACGGGAGGTCGAACGGGTGCTCGAGATAGGCGAAATAGGCACCAAGACCCAGCAGGCGCCACCCTTTGGCCTCAAGCTGCGGCATGCCCTCAGCAATTGCGGCGCGGCGGTCGAGGATTTCGTCCCGCTCTCCGGCAAGCCATTGCGAGAGGTTCTGCATGCCCCACAGGGCGGCAAATTGGCCAATCTGACCGGGGCAGATGGCGACGGTGTCGAGAAATTTTTCCGCTTCCGCCAGCAGGCTTGCGCTGGTTGCAACCGCGCCGACGCGATGTCCGGTCAGGCGGTAGGCTTTGGAGAAGGAATAGAGATGCACCAGCGTCTCGTCCCAGCCGGGCCTTTGGAACAGGTCATGCGGAGGGCCACTGCGGCTGTCAAAATCGCGGTAGGTTTCGTCGACCAGCAGACGAATGCCTGCCTCACGCGCGAGATCGTAGAAGGCGCTGACCAGTTCAGCCGGGTATTCGACGCCGCCCGGATTGTTTGGGGTTACCAGAGAAATGGCGCGGGTTTTTTCGGTGACCAAAGCACGCGCCGCCTCTGGGTCGGGGAGCAAATCGTCGCCCGTGGGCAGGTCAATTGCCCGCACGCCTGCCATGTCCAACCACATTTTATGGTTGAAATACCATGGGGTTGGGAGGATGACCTCATCCCCTTCGTCGGTCAGTGCCGAAATTACGGCAGAGAATGCCTGATTGCAACCAGACGTTATGGCGATCTGATCCTGCGAAACCTGTCCCGCATAGTGATTGCTGATTTGCGCGGCCAATTCGGCGCGCAGATCTTGATTGCCGAGCACAGGCCCATAAAGATGGGCGCTGTCTTCGGTCACCGCGAACTCTGCCATGGCCTGCCGCATGGACAGCGGCGGCGGGTCAACCGGCGCGGCCTGGCTAACATTGATCAGGGGCCGGTCATCAGGAAACACGACCCCGTCCAACCAACGCCGCGCCTCCATAACTGGAGGGGGGAAAGTGGACCGAGTGCGTGTTTGGGACATGGCAGAATCTTTGCGAGGCTCTGCCTCGCGCTCCGAGGTATTTTTGAACAGAAGAAGTTAGTCGGTGCCGCGATAAGGCTCGACATATTGCAGGGCCATATCCCAGGGGAAGAATATCCACGTGTCCTGGCTGACTTCGGTGATGAACGTGTCCACCATGGGGCGGCCTTTGGGCTTGGCATAAACGGTGGCGAAATGCGCCTTAGGGTACATCGCGCGCACCAGTTCCAGCGTTTTCCCGCTATCGACCAGATCGTCGATGATCAGAACGCCTTCACCATCGCCCATCAGATTTGCATCTGGTGCCTTCAAAACTTCGGCTTCGCCTTGTTCCTGATGGTGATACGAGCGGACGCTGATTGTGTCGACGGTGCGGATGTCCAACTCGCGGCTGACGATCATGGCAGGGGCCATGCCGCCGCGGGTGATCGCAACAACAGCGCGCCATGCGCCATCATCCGGGCCTTGACCATCCAGCCGCCACGCCAGAGCGCGCGAGTCGCGGTGAATTTGATCCCAACTGATGTGGAAGCCTTTTTCGTGGGGCAGGCGGTCTTTGGCGCTCATGTTGTCTTAACCCTTTTCAACGTCCGGGGCATCGACGGCTTTCATGCCAACGATGTGATACCCCGAATCCACGTGCAGATTCTCTCCGGTGACGCCGCTGCTGAGGTCGGACAGCAGATACAGGGCCGAGTTGCCCACGTCGTCGATCGTCACGTTGCGGCGCAGGGGCGAGTTGTATTCGTTCCACTTCATGATGTAGCGGAAGTCTCCGATGCCGCTGGCGGCCAGTGTTTTGATCGGGCCGGCGGAAATCGAGTTAACGCGGATACCGTCCTTGCCCAAATCTTCGGCGAGATACTTGACCGAAGCCTCAAGCGCAGCCTTGGCGACACCCATCACGTTATAGTGTGGCATGACCTGCTCGGCACCGTAATAGGTGAGCGTAATGGCACTGCTGCCCTCGGACATCATCTTTTCGGCCCGCTGCATCACGGCGGTGAAGGAATAGACCGACACATCCATCGTCAGTTTGAAGTTCGCCCGGCTGGTGTCGACATAGCGGCCGCGCAGCTCATTCTTGTCTGAGAAGCCGATGGCGTGGACGACAAAATCCAGCTTGCCCCATTTCTCATCTAGTGAGGTGAACAGAGCGTCGATCGAAGCTTCGTCGCTCACGTCGCAGGGCAGGACGATTTCACTACTGAGTTGCGCTGCCAGAGGGTCGACACGTTTTTTCAGAGCATCGCCCTGATAAGAAAAGGCCAGCTCGGCCCCGGCGTTGGACAAGGCGCGGGCGATTCCCCATGCGATTGATTTGTCATTGGCCAGTCCCATGATGAGGCCGCGTTTTCCGGCCATCAACTGATTTGACATGATTGGTTCTCCGCCTGTCGTCGCGTTATGTTGCGACGGGTTTATGCCATTGACTGCCCTGCTTCAAGGCCGTGTGGTCTTGCCCGCGGCGGGTAATCGCCCTAGGCTTCCGTCAAATACTTTCCAGGGGATGGAAATGACCGAGCGTGATGGCATTTTTGCTGGCTCCGATCCGTTTGAAATAGCGGCGCGGTGGCTGGGTGAGGCCGAAAAGAATGAACCGAATGACCCGAACGCGATTGCCCTGGCGACCGTTGATAAAGACGGCATGCCGAACGCGCGCATGGTACTTTTGAAAGACATCGAGCCGGAGGCCTTTGTTTTTTATACCAACTATGAAAGTGCCAAAGCGGCTGAGTTGGATCAGGCTGAAAAAGCCGCTTTTGTCATGCATTGGAAATCTTTGCGGCGTCAGATTCGCGTTCGTGGTATAGTCAGTCGGGAAAGCGGGCCCAAGGCGGATGAATATTATACTTCACGGTCGCTGAAAAGTCGGCTGGGTGCTTGGGCGTCTAAGCAGTCGCAACCCCTGAGCAGCCGGACAGCACTGATGGCCGAGGTTGCCAAGGTGACGGCAAAACTTGGATCCAATCCGCCGCGCCCTCCATTTTGGGGAGGATACCGGTTGGTTCCGACTGAAATTGAATTCTGGGCCGATGGCGCATTTCGCCTGCATGATCGGTTCAGATGGCGGAGGGCTGATCCGGGTTCCGCTTGGGATGTGCAGAGGTTAAATCCATGACGTTCACGTATCGCGAAATGCAACAGACCGAAATCAAAGGTTTTTTTCAGCTTGAATTTGCCTGCCATTGCCATAAAAACCGAAACCTTAACGCACTACTAAATCATTCGATGGGAACACCGTGCCTGAAGACCTGAACAACATGTACCGCGTTCGTGGACACGTAAAATGGTTCGATCCCGCAAAGGGATACGGGTTCGTTGTGTCTGATGAAGGCGGCCCGGATATTCTGTTGCATGTGAACGTATTGCGGAATTTCGGGCAGAGCTCGGTCGCTGATGGGGCTGGCATCGAGATCATGACCCATCGTACGGACCGCGGTGTTCAGGCGGTCGAAGTTGTTGCTGTCGATCCTCCGGTGCGCGCCGACTCGATGATGTTGGCCGACTTTGCCGAGCTGGATCCGGCGGCGATTGCGGCGGCGCCTTTGGAAGCTGCTCGGGTGAAATGGTTCGACAAGGGCAAGGGATTCGGATTCGCCAATGTGTTCGGTCGGGACGAGGATGTGTTTTTGCATATCGAAGTTCTCCGCCGTTCTGGCCTTGCCGATCTGCAGCCGGGCGAAGCGCTTGCCATGCGGGTGATTGATGGCAAACGGGGCCGTATGGCGGCTCAGGTTTTGGCTTGGGAAGCGGCGTTGGATCACTAACACCATGATGCGGTTTTGGGCTTCTCTGGCAGTATGCGTGACATTTCTGGCAGAAGGCGTGGCCGCGGAATGTCGCTCTGACCGGGTCGAGTTGCGCAACGACCAGACTCATGTCCGGTTTGACATCGAACTGGCCGTGACCGGCCCCGAGAAATCGCGCGGGCTGATGTTCCGCGAGCATTTGCCGAACCGGTCGGGCATGTTGTTCGTCTACGACCCACCGCAACAGGTGGCGTTCTGGATGAAGAATACGCTGATTCCTCTGGATATGATATTCGTGGATCAGTCGGGCGTTGTGACTCGCGTGCATCAAGGTGCGATTCCCGGTGATCTGACCCCGATTGAAGGCGGCAGCGATATCTTTGCTGTGCTTGAAATCAACGCCGGTTTGTCCGCGCGCTACGGCATTCAGCCCGGCACCCATATGCGGCACGAAATTTTTTCACAAGCGAGTGCGATTTGGCCCTGTTAGGGCTTTTCAAATCAGATCAGCATCGTTAGGAACGGCGCACGGTTCGGGGCGTGGCGCAGTCTGGTAGCGCACCTGTTTTGGGTACAGGGGGTCGTAGGTTCGAATCCTGCCGCCCCGACCACTTCTTCACTTAAGTTGGTGAACCACCCATCGCTTGGTAGAGCGCGCTTAGCGCTTTATCCAGCGTTTTGCTTTCAACGGGAACTTCGACGGTCGCGCCGTTTTTCTGCGGCACTTGGAAGAACAGCCGCGCATCCACGCGGTAGCCGCCAGAGGATTTTGTTGAGGTCATGCGCATAACGCTCTGCGGTAGATCCTCAGGCGAGCCATCATAGCTGAGAATCAAAAAGGCTGTGGTATCCGGTGGTAGAAACTCGCGGCACTCATAAGAATTTGCATCGATCTTCAAGAACGTCTCGCCGGGGCCTTCGCAACTGGTCTGGAAGGTTTCGAACAACCTGTCAGGGTAGGCGCTGAATTGAGCGCTACGCGACGCCGTTGGCAATTCTTGTGCTGTGCAGGCCGAGATCAGGGCGCCTATCGGGGCGAAATGAAGCAACTTCATCGTTTTGCCTGCTCTTTGTTCAATGGGTTGACGCAAGGATATGGCCGAAAGGCCACAACATGATTCCCTGCTAGCTTAGCGAGCACAGGTCTGGATGATCAAACCCGGATAAACATGCTGGTAAAAAAGGCAATTTCATCTGGCCGGTTCTGCGATCGGCGTCGTCTCTCCGTGGATCATTCTGTGGAGGAATCAGATCGCCGAGCACCCGACAAACAGGTCAACACAAAAGATTTCAAAAATGACTTAAAAAGGTCGTTGACCTGATATGCAAAGATACGCCAGATTGTATGGGCCGAATATGACGCCACTACATCTGGTATGAAAGCCGGAGAGGGCGCAGGGCAGGGACGGAACGCACACGAGTACATTTGTGCAACCGCAGTGGCGGTATCGCGCTCATACGGGCAGCGGGTGGTCCTTTGCGTCTGTCAGGTTCGGCATTGCTGGTGGCTTTGCATTTCCCAAGCCGCGGCGAGGGTTGACGGACATTAAAAGGCGGCGGACATGAAGATTGAAAGAAAATTTACCAAATCAGGGCAGGATGCGTATGCGGACCTCGATTTCGTCTCGGCAACTTCCGAGATCCGAAACCCTGACGGCACAATTGTTTTTCGTCTGGACAATATCCAGGTCCCCTCAAGCTGGAGCCAGGTGGCCAGCGATGTCATCGCACAGAAGTACTTCCGTAAGGCGGGCGTTCCCAGCAAGCTGAAGAAGGTCAAAGAAAAGGACGTGCCCGAGTTCCTGTGGCGCTCGGTGCCAACTGACGATGCCGAGTTCGAAGGGGAGACGTCGTCGAAACAGGTGTTCGACCGTCTGGCGGGCGCTTGGGCCTATTGGGGTTGGAAAGGCGGCTATTTCTCAACCGAGGAAGACGCACGCGCTTACTTTGACGAGATGCGTTACATGCTGGCGACCCAGCGTGCCGCGCCGAACTCGCCGCAATGGTTCAATACGGGTCTGCACTGGGCTTACGGGATCGACGGCCCGGCGCAGGGGCATCACTATGTCGACTACAAAACCGGCAAACTGACCAAATCGAAATCCGCTTACGAGCATCCGCAGCCGCATGCGTGCTTCATCCAGTCCGTCGATGATGATCTGGTGAACGAAGGCGGCATTATGGATTTGTGGGTGCGCGAGGCGCGCCTGTTCAAATATGGCTCTGGCACCGGTACCAACTTCAGCCATCTGCGTGCAGAAGGTGAGGCGCTGTCGGGCGGCGGCAAGTCCTCGGGCCTCATGGGCTTTCTCAAGATCGGCGACCGCGCCGCTGGCGCGATCAAATCAGGCGGGACAACCCGTCGAGCAGCAAAGATGGTGATCGTCGATGCGGATCACCCGGACATCGAGCAATTCATCGAATGGAAGGTGATCGAAGAGCAGAAGGTGGCCTCGATCGTTGCCGGATCGAAGATGCACGAGAAGATGCTGAACGGCATTTTCGAGGCCATCCGCAGCTGGGACGGTGCGCAGGACGACGCGTATGATCCCAATAAAAACGATAGCCTGAAGAAAGCGGTTCGCGAAGCCAAAAAGGTCGCGATCCCAGAGACTTACATCAAGCGCGTGCTGGATTATGCGCGGCAGGGTCACGACAGCATCGAGTTCCCCACCTACGACACGGACTGGGATTCGGAAGCCTATAGCTCGGTCTCGGGTCAGAACTCGAATAACTCGATCCGCGTGACCAACGCGTTTCTGACCGCTGTTGAGAAAGACGCCGATTGGGAGTTGATCAACCGCACCGACGGCAAGGTCGCCAAGACCGTAAAGGCACGCGATCTGTGGGAGAAAGTCGGCCACGCCGCTTGGGCCTGCGCTGATCCGGGCATCCAGTTCCATGACACGGTCAATGAATGGCATACGTGCCCAGAAGATGGTGAGATTCGCGGCTCGAACCCGTGTTCGGAATATATGTTCCTAGACGACACGGCCTGTAACCTGGCGTCCATGAACCTGCTGACCTTCCTGAAGGATGGTGAGTTCCAGGCGGCCGATTACATGCATGCGGCGCGCCTGTGGACCCTGACTCTGGAAATCTCTGTGACCATGGCGCAGTTCCCGTCGAAGGAAATCGCCAAACTCTCCTATGATTTCCGTACCTTGGGTCTGGGTTATGCGAACATCGGCGGCCTCCTGATGAACATGGGCTACAGCTACGACTCGGACGAGGGTCGGTCGATCTGTGGCGCGCTGACTGCAATAATGACCGGTGTGGCTTATGCGACCTCTGCCGAGATCGCCGGAGAGTTGGGGCCGTTCAAAGGTTATGAGCGCAACGCGGACCACATGCTGCGCGTAATCCGCAACCACCGCCGTGCTGCGCAGGGCGTGGCTAATGGATATGAGAAACTGGCTGTGAAGCCGGTGCCTCTGGATCACGGAAATTGCCCGGACAAGCGTCTGGTCGATCTGGCCATGTCAGCTTGGGACGAGGCGCTGAGCCTTGGTGAACAGAACGGTTATCGCAATGCGCAGGCCACTGTGATTGCGCCCACCGGCACCATCGGTCTGGTGATGGATTGTGACACCACCGGGATCGAGCCGGACTTTGCGCTGGTCAAGTTCAAGAAGCTCGCGGGCGGCGGCTACTTCAAGATCATCAACCGCTCGGTGCCGTCGGCGCTGGAAAAGCTGGGGTACTCCTCGGCTCAGATTGAAGAGATCGTGGGCTATGCTGTCGGTCACGGCACCATCGGCAACGCGCCGGGGATCAACCACACCTCGCTGACGGGTCATGGGTTTGGCCCGAATGAACTGGCCAAGGTGGACGCCGCGCTGGAAAGTGCCTTCGACATTCGCTTCGTCTTCAACCAGTGGACGCTGGGCGAGGATTTCTGCACCGGCGTTCTGGGCATCCCGGCGACCAAGCTGAACGACCCGACCTTCGACCTGCTGCGCCATCTGGGCTTTACCAAGGCGGATATCGACGCGGCGAACGACCACGTCTGCGGAACCATGACGCTGGAAGGTGCGCCGCATCTGAAGGAAGAGCATTATGCGATCTTCGACTGCGCCAACCCGTGCGGCAAGAAAGGCAAGCGTTTCCTTGGGGTTGATAGCCACATCACCATGATGGCGGCGGCGCAAAGCTTTATCTCGGGTGCGATCTCGAAGACGATCAACATGCCGAATGACGCGACCATCGAGGATTGCCAGAAGGCCTATGAACTCAGCTGGTCGCTAGGTGTAAAGGCGAACGCGCTCTATCGTGACGGCTCGAAACTGTCTCAGCCTTTGGCGGCGGCGCTGGTCGAGGATGATGATGAGGCGGCGGAAGTGCTGGAAAGCGGCTCGACGCAAGAAAAAGCAGTCGTTCTGGCCGAGAAGGTGATCGAGAAGGTTGTGGTCAAAGAAATGATCCGCAGCCATCGCGAGAAACTGCCGCATCGCCGCAAGGGCTACACCCAGAAGGCGATCGTCGGTGGCCATAAGGTTTACCTGCGGACCGGTGAGTTCGAAGACGGTAAGCTGGGCGAGATCTTCATCGACATGCACAAGGAAGGCGCTGGCTTCCGGGCGATGATGAACAACTTTGCCATCGCTGTGTCGGTCGGCCTGCAATATGGCGTGCCGCTGGAAGAGTTCGTCGACGCCTTCACCTTCACCAAGTTCGAACCGGCTGGGATGGTGCAGGGCAACGACTCGATCAAGAACGCGACTTCGATCCTGGACTATATCTTCCGCGAATTGGCCGTGTCCTACTTGGACCGCACCGATCTGGCCCATGTGAAACCTGAAGGCGCGAGTTTTGATGATCTTGGGCGTGGTGAGGAAGAAGGGGTCTCGAATGTCTCCGAGATCAGTGACACTGCGGCGTCCAAATCTTTGGAAGTGTTGAAGCAAATCAGCTCGACCGGATATCTGCGGAAGCGCCTGCCACAGGACCTGGCGATGTTCAACCCGCAGGCCGAACTCAACGGAATGTCCGAACCGGCAGCCGCGTTTGAAGCGCCGGCGGAAACGGCCGTGGCGACCGGCATGGACGCACGGACCAAAGCCAAAATGCAGGGCTATGAGGGAGACCCCTGCGGCGAATGCGGAAACTACACGCTGGTGCGCAACGGCACCTGCATGAAGTGCAACACCTGCGGCGCGACAAGCGGGTGTAGCTGAGTTTAGCGCCCCGGCAACCCGGGGTGCAGGGGTCGGTCGCTGCCTTATGTACCGGCCCCGACGAATACGGAGCATGGCGCTGAGACTTACCATCAAAGCCATGTTCCACTCGGCCGACATGCCCGTGTTGGCCGGGAACAGGGTGGGGCGGAATATTGCTCCCTCCCACTCTTTCACGGGGCGGGTGCGCTCGCCCCATGCGCAGTCCAGGCCGCAGGCAAAAAAATACCGGGCGGTCAACGAAATGAGCCTGGAAGGCGAAACTGACAGGGGGCTTCGGCCCCCTTTCTTTTTGTCCAACGACCGGCCGCTAAGCTAAGTTTTGCCGGATCACCTCAAAACCGTCGGGCAAGTTCTGCCGAGGCGCGATGGGGGATTTTTGCCCGGCAACAAGCCGCAGAGGCGACTCGGCCAAACACGCGGAGATTGGCGCGAAGTGGCCTCGATCTCGCTATGCGGGTGACGCTGCCCCAATCCTGAGGTTTCTTGCGCTCGTCCGGACGCAAAATCCAAATATTCACTCAGGAGGCAAACTTATGACACCGAAATATCTGACCGCTCTGGCGGCTGTAGCACTCGCACTGCCCAATCTGGCTGCCGCGCAATCGGCTGCCGACGCAAATGGAGACGGCGTGCTGACCATCGAAGAGGTTCAAGCCGTCGTGCCCGAGGTTAACGCTGATACGTTCTCGGCCATGGATGCAAATGGGGATGGCGCATTGGATGCGGATGAAATCGCCATCGCGCAAGAAGCCGGTTTGCTGCCCCCAAGCAACGGCTAATCGCTGACGTAAAACGGCGGCCCGAGTAAAATCGGGCCGCTTTTCAATTTCTTACAGCGGTAAGTGAATGTTGAATTTGGCGCGAATTTCCGCGTCCAGCAGAGGGTCGAAATTCGCTGCAGACGGGCTAGAGAGGATTTCGTTTTTGCGCGCGATTGCCTTTTCGATCAGGTCAGGCTTGTCCAATTCGGCCCATTCTTTGGGTGAGGTGCGGTCGCCGAAGGTTGGATAAACATAATCCGCCTGCATCCGGCTGAGCGTCGCATCCGTACCGAGATAGTGGCCGGGCCCGCCCATACACACCTCAGCGATCTGATCCAGCGCCAGAGTTTCGTCCGACACTTCGATCCCACGCACGCAACGCTGCGCTTGTCCGATCAGGTCGTCGCCCAGGATCAGGCTTTCAAGACAGAACCCAAGAAGGGACGCATGCATACCGGCGGCCTCATAGATCATGTTGGCACCAGACAGGCCGGTCATGACGTTCGAACACATCTGCTCCCACCCGGCCTGCATGTCGGGCAGTTTCGAATCCGATGCTCCGGCGGCGGTTCCGCCCGGAAGGTTGTAGAAGTTGTGCATCTGGGCGCATCCCGCGCTCAGCAGCGCCTGTTCGCCCGATCCCACGGACATCGCCCCGGTGCGCAAGTCCAGACCGAAGGGCCAAGTGCCAAAGACGGCGGGCGCGCCAGGAACTACGGCATTTACGTAGACCAGACCGGCCAGACATTCTGCGGTCGCTTGAGTGATGGCGCCTGCGATGGTCGACGGTGCGGTTGCTCCGGCCATGCCAGCAGACAGCAACAGGACCGGCATCCCGGCTTTGATGACCGCTTCCATGACTTCGCAGCTTTCGGTTGCGAATTTCATGGGTGGAACAACAAAGCAGTTCGAGTTCGAGATAAACGGACGTTCGCGCCATTTATCCTCGCCGCCGGCGATCATGTGGATCATCTCCATCGCCGGGGCAACGTGGCTGGGTTCGGTAAAGGAGGTGCCGATATGTTTAAACGTACCCGCGCATGCCGCGTAGATCGTGTTCAGGTCCATCTCGAGGTTGTCGGCGATGTCACGGCACACCATGGGGCGCTGAACGAAGTGGATATTGTCGAGCTGCTCGCAGATGCGAGAAGCATCGTGCAGGTCCTGCACGGTCGAGTCGCGGTAATTCCGCCCATCCACGTCGACCATGCTGACCGCGGCACCCGCCGTGCCGTAGTGAACCTTTGTCCCGCTCAGCTCCAGATCGGTCTTGCCGTTTCGACTATACAAAGTGACCGAGCGGTTTGCTTTGGCGATGGTGTCTTCGACCAATGCACGCGGGAAACGAATGCGCCCATCGTCACCCAGAGTGCAGCCAGCGCCTACCAGATAGTCGATCCCGCTTTGCGGAGCGTCCGCCAGCCCGATGGTTTCCAGAGCCTGAAGCGCCGCTTCGTGAATACGCTCCATCTGCGCTTGGGTCAGAGGCTTGTAGGTGCCGCCCTCCATCCCCGGGCGGACCGGGCGCAAGTGGTCGGGCAGGGCCGCGGCGCGGGCAGCACGACGCGCTGCGCGTCCGCCAGTTCTTGCAGAGCTGCGAGTTTGTTCGTTCATTATGGCTATCCGATTATTCAGGTGATTGAGATTACGATCAAAATCAGACCTGTGCTGGGCGTCCCCGTGCCGCACGCCCACGATCCGCGCCAATCGTGCGGCTGATCAGACGTATTTTCCAAACTTCGTTGGGCATTCAATTCCTCGGGCTTGCAGACCCATCCTGAGCAGCGTTGGATTTAAGTCTGTTCTGTTTGCGACCTCGCTGTCAATTATGTTGCTTTCTCGGTCGCATGACGTTTGCCCATTGTCTTTTCCACAGGACTGCTTTTATTGTGTCCGAACGGGCATGGCGATTTTGACGCCCATAAGTCCCGCTTTTTTGAGTTTCGCTGCTGTGCCGCATGTGATGATCCATCTTTCACGGCATGGCAGACCGATTGTGCCCCGATCGGGGCAATGGAGTGCCTGAGCCCGGAAAATTCCGGGCGAAAGGAATAAATGGGCAGGCGGCGACCAAGATCGCGCCTGTCGGAGAAGAACCGCGATGACGCGCGCGCAACGTTTGAGAGACCGGGTAGGGGGCCACAGCGCCAGACCCTGCCGCGCGCCGTCTGATATCGCCCGTACAAGACACCTCCCCAAAAGTGCCTGTCCGCCTGGATGGGTCAGGACAACGCGTTTGGCGCGGTGCATCAAGGACACATGGCTAAGAAAATGCTTATCGATGCCACCCACGCCGAGGAAACTCGGGTTGTGGTGGTTGACGGAAACAAGGTCGAGGAGTTCGATTTTGAATCCGAAAACAAACGCCAGCTTGCTGGCAATATCTATCTAGCAAAAGTTACCCGGGTTGAACCGTCTCTGCAGGCGGCGTTCGTGGACTATGGCGGTAATCGTCATGGTTTCCTGGCGTTTTCGGAAATTCATCCCGACTATTATCAGATCCCCGTCGCCGACCGTGAAGCGCTGATGGAGGAAGAGCGCGCCTATGCCGAGGCGATGAAGGCGCGTGATGAGGCCGAGGAAGCCAAACCCAAAAAACGCCGCTCGCGGTCGCGCAGCAAGGCAGCGGACGTCAAGTCGAACGACCCGGTCGAGACCTTGGATGTCTCGTCCGAGCCGACGGGTATGGAGACCATTGATCTCGACGACAGCGAAGAGAGCGATGATCTGACAGTGCCTGAGGGGACCTCTCCGATGGAGACGGTCGCCGAAACGCCGGTGGAAGAACCCTCTGAGGATGAAGCGTCCGAGACCTCTGACGCCCCGGCTGCTGAGGTAGAGACTGCTGAGGTTGAGGCGGTTGAGGTCGAGACCGTTGAAGCCACTTCTGAAGAGCAGGCTGAAACCGAGGCGGAAGAACAGCCCGAAGCTGCGGCTGAAGAGGAAGAAGCCGAGGCGAACTCTGAGGAAGCCGCGCAGGCTGAGCCTGAAGCAGAAACCACTGAGACAGAGCCTGCCGAAGGTGACGACTCCGACGACGAAGAGAAAAAACCTGATGCGACCGCCAAGGATGATTCGATTGAATCGGTCGCCGATGAGGACGACAGCGAGGATATCCGTCCTCCGCGCAAGCCGCGCCCGCGTCGCTACAAGATCCAGGAAGTGATTAAAGTGCGTCAGGTTCTGCTGGTGCAGGTCGTCAAGGAAGAGCGGGGCAACAAGGGTGCCGCGCTGACCACCTATCTCTCGCTGGCCGGTCGTTACTGCGTCCTGATGCCCAACACAGCGCGTGGCGGCGGCATCAGCCGCAAGATCACCAATGCGCCCGACCGTAAGAAGCTGAAGGAAATTGCAGCCGAGATCGACGTGCCAACGGGCGCGGGCCTGATCATCCGGACCGCAGGGGCCAAACGCACGAAGTCCGAGATCAAGCGCGACTATGAATACCTGCAGCGCATGTGGGAGCAGATTCGCGAGCTGACGCTGAAATCCATCGCGCCCGCAAAAATCTATGAGGAAGGCGACCTGATCAAGCGGTCGATCCGTGATCTCTATAACCGCGATATCGACGAGGTTCTGGTCGAAGGCGAGGGCGGTTACCGCATCGCCAAGGACTTCATGAAGATGATCATGCCGTCTCACGCCAAGAACGTGAAACGGTATGAGGACGCGTTGCCTCTGTTTGCGCGCTATCAGGTGGAAAGCTATCTGGCCGGGATGTTCAACCCGACCGTGCAGCTGAAATCCGGTGGTTATATCGTGATCGGCGTGACCGAAGCGCTGGTGGCGATCGACGTGAACTCGGGCCGGGCGACAAAGGAAGGCTCGATCGAGGAAACCGCACTCAAGACCAACCTTGAGGCCGCCGAAGAAGTGGCGCGCCAGTTGCGTCTGCGTGACCTTGCCGGTCTGATCGTCATCGACTTCATCGACATGGACGAGCGCAAGAACAACACTGCGGTCGAAAAGCGCCTTAAGGACAAGCTGAAAACCGACCGCGCGCGTATTCAGGTGGGTCGTATCTCGGGCTTTGGCCTGTTGGAGATGAGCCGCCAGCGCCTGCGCCCCGGTATGCTCGAGGCGACGACGCAGCCCTGCCCGGCCTGTCATGGCACTGGTCTGATCCGTTCGGACGACAACATGGCGCTGTCGATCCTGCGCCAGATCGAGGAAGAAGGCACCCGCCGCCGCTCACGCGAGGTTCTGGTGCGCTGCCCGGTCAGCATTGCCAACTTCCTGATGAACCAGAAGCGCGAACATATCGCCCAGATCGAGGCGCGCTACGGTCTGTCCGTGCGCGTCGAAGGCGACATGCATCTGGTCAGCCCTGATTTCTCGCTTGAGAAGTTCAAGACCGCCAGCCGGATCGTGCCCGAAGCGACCGCTCCGGTCGTGTCCGTCGATGCGTCACTGATGGATCTGGTTGACGCAACCGAAGAGGAAGAGGCCGAAGAAGAGGCGGTTCAGGCCGAAGAAGAATCCAAGCCCAAGCGCAAGCGTCGTCGTCGTCGCCGCAAGAAGGGCGGTAACGATCAGCAAGAGGCTGAGGCATCGGAAACGGCTGAGGACACGGCTGCCGACGCTCCCTCGGACGAAGCCCAGAAGGAAGACGTTCCTGAGGCATCGGACGAGGACGAAAAGCCGGCCAAGCCCAAGCGCCGCCGTGCGCCGCGTCGCAAGAAGAAAGATGTGGAAGCCGAAGCGCAGGATGCCTCCGAACAGGAGGCTGAGGCCAAGGAAGACGCCCCAGCGGAAGCATCCGATGTGGTTGCCGAGGCTGAGGCTTCTCCGGAACAGGCGGAAGAGGGTCCGGCGGACGTTGCTGAGGTTGCAGAAGCCACACCGGAACCGGCTCAAGACACCGAAGAACCTGCTGCTGAGGCCGTCGAAACGGCAGAACCTAGTGAGGCGGTGGAAGCAGAAGAACCGGTCGACGCTCAACCGGCTGAGGAGCCCGCTCCGGTCGAAGAGGTTGCCGAGGCTGAAGCCGCATCTGCGGTGGAAGAAGCCCCAGCCGAACCCGTTCTGGAAACGGTTTCGGATGAGCCGGAAAAACCGGCTGAGCCACCCAAGCCAAAACGGCGCGGCTGGTGGTCGCTCGGAAGCTAAAATGAGAAGCTAAAATGAAAAGGCGGGCTTGAGGCCCGCCTTTTTCGTTTTGACAGCTTAGGTCTTAACCCGCTTTCTGGATCAGATAGACCTGATGGCCGTTCTCTTCCCCTTGCGACAGCAGGGTGTGGCCGCTCTCCGAGCAGAAATGCGGTACATCAACAATCGCCGCAGGATCATCCGCCAGCACGCGCAACACGGCACCACCGGGCAAAGACTTCAACCTTTTGCGCGCTTTCAACACAGGCAAAGGGCACAACAGGCCGAGGGCATCGAGGGTTTCAGTAGGATTAGACATAAGGCTCAAATATTTCGCCCAAGGCGCAGTGTCCAGCGCGCAACCACGAGGATGTGACTTAATAGCCCCGTGACGAAGCCGCCTCCATACCATATGTGCTGAAACATGTTCGGAATAGATATCATCGACGCGGGTCTGTTGCCTGCTATGTTCATCGCCCTGATCGGCGGTTTGATCAGCTTTCTGTCGCCCTGTGTGCTGCCCATCGTGCCGCCGTATCTGGCGTATATGAGCGGCGTCAGCATCAACGAAATGCAGGATCAGGCCCGCGCCCGGCGCAAGGCGACTTTGACCGCCTTGTTCTTCGTTTTGGGTCTGTCGACCGTGTTCCTGCTGCTTGGCTTTACCGCCTCGGCCTTCGGAGCGTTTGTTCTGAAAAATCAGGTGCTTTTCGCCAAGCTCTCGGGTGCGGTGGTGGTTGTCTTTGGTCTGCACTTTCTGAACGTGTTCCGCATCCCTTTGCTTGATCGCGAAGCGCGGGTTGAAACCGGTGATTCCGGCGGTACGGTCTTTGGTGCCTATATTCTGGGTCTCGCTTTTGCCTTTGGCTGGACGCCGTGCATTGGCCCTCAGCTGGGTGCAATCCTGTCACTGGCCGCGTCCGAGGCCTCGGTCGCGCGCGGCACGCTGCTGCTTGGTGTTTATGCGGCGGGTCTGGGGATTCCGTTCCTGCTGGCTGCGATGTTCCTGAATCGCTCAATGAGCGTCATGAACCGGATCAAACCCTATATGGGCACGATCGAGAAGGTCATGGGCGGGCTGCTGCTGTTCGTGGGCATCATGCTGATCACCGGTCTGTTTACTGAATTCAGCTGGTGGCTGCTGGAAACCTTCCCGGCACTGGCGGTTCTGGGCTGATCCACCTTACCTTGGCCGCAATGCTGCGTTAACCTGCGCAGCAGAAGGTAAGGCCATGAGCAGTCAGACAAATCAGCCACAGCTGCGCAGGCGGCATGTGTTCTACATTCCCGGCTACGACCCGATCCCCGCGCGGCGCTATCGCGAGCTGTACCGGACCGAGTCGCAAGCGCAGGCTGAGATTTCGGGATATCAGGTCGCGCTTGCGCCAAGGACGGGCGATGGCCCATTTGGCTGGCATGTTTCATCCGTTCAGGACGGGGTTGAGGTTCAAACGGATATCGAGGTTCTGGTCTGGTCCGATATCGTGCAGGACAGCATGTCGGGCTCAATTCTGGCGACCTACGGGCAGCTTGGTAAGACGGCGTGGACCTATATCTCAACAGGAACATTGAGGAGGCTGCGGCAACTCAGGAAGGGCCCGGTGATTGCAGCGCTTTATCCGGTGGGGATGCTGCTGCTGCAACTTCTCGCCGCTGTTTTCGTCGTGATAGTTGCGGTTACTCTGGTTGGATGGTGGGGACTACTACCGGGTTTGACTTTGGCCTATGGCTTGCTGCGCTGGTTCCGCAAAATCGACAATCGGCTTTTCGCCTACTACCTGATGCATGACTACGCATATTCCGCGCAATTTCAGGGGGAGATTCCGGGCAAACTGCAGCACCGCCTGGATGAGTTCGCGGATTTGATAGAGGCCACGCTAAAAGCGGATGTTGATGAGGTTCTGGTCATCGGCCATAGCTCGGGCGCGCATCTTGGCGTTTCTGTTCTGGGGGATGTTCTGCGCAGACAGGAGGTAGGCTCGAGCCGGACTGCATTGTCGTTTTTGACGCTTGGGCAAGTGGTGCCGATGGTCTCGTTCCTGCCCAAGGCGCAGAAACTCAGGTCGGACCTTCAGTTCCTGTCTACGCAAACCAATTTGACATGGGTGGATGTTTCAGCGCCCGGTGATGGCTGTTCTTTCGCCCTATGTGATCCGGTCGCCGTCAGCGGTGTCGCGGGTCCCGACAAGAAATGGCCTTTGGTCCTCTCCGCCGCGTTTACACAGACGCTGTCGCCCGAGCGATGGAAAGCCCTGCGGTGGAGGTTCTTCCGGCTGCATTTTCAATACCTCTGCGCCTTTGACCGACCGGGAACCTATGATTATTTTCGCATCACTGCGGGACCTCTGACATTGGCAGAACGGTTCAAAGACCGCGCGCCGTCGAACAGCCGGATCGAGACGCCGGTTTCCAAATACACGGATACGAGCCGATGAAGCCGCCCAAGCCGCAGTCTCGCCCGGATCGTGTCTCTCTCTGGCGCTATCTGAAATTGTTCCGACAGGACCTGCTGTCAGCGCAACCTCAGCGGCTCTACCGCGCGTGGATGGCCGAGTTTCGCACGCCGTTTTTCCGGTCCTACATGATCAATCAACCGGATTTGGTGGATGAGGTCCTCAAGAAACGCCCGGATGATTTTCCGAAATCCCATCGTATCAGTGAAGGGCTGCGGCCATTGCTGGGGGAGTCCGTGTTTCTGACCAATGGCGCGGTGTGGAAACGCCAGCGTCGTATCATTGACCCTGCTTTTGAGGGCGGACGGCTGAAGGATACGTTCCCTGCCATGCGCGCGGCTGCGGATGCTTGTGTGGATCGGCTGCGACCTTTGGTGGGAACGCAAGTCGAGTGCGAACAGGTCACTAGCCATGCCGCCGCTGACGTGATTTTCCGAACTCTGTTTTCCGTGCCTATCGAACACGACATCGCCGCACAGGTATTTGACAGGTTCCGAACGTATCAGCGCGAGCAGCCCTTGTTGAACCTGGCCGCTTTTGTGCCGCTCCCGCGCTGGTTGCCCCGATTTCATTCGCGAAAGACTCGTAAGACCGCGCAAGAGATTCGCTCCCTGATTGCCAAACTGACGAAAGATCGGGCTGCGGCGATTGCTGCGCATCGCGCGCCCGATGATCTGGCAACCAAGATCATGACGACACCTGACCTGGAAACCGGCAAGTGTTTTGAGCCGGAGGAGATGGTCGATCAGGTTGCGATTTTCTTTCTGGCCGGACACGAAACCAGCGCCTCGGCTTTGGCGTGGACGCTCTACCTGATGGCGCTTTACCCCGAGTGGCAGGAGAGACTAGCGAAGGAAGCTGAAGCACTTGACGATCGTTCTTTCGCGGTGATGTCCAAGCTGAAACTCAGCCGCGACGTGTTCCGTGAGGCCCTCAGGCTCTATCCGCCTGTGCCGATGATGGTCCGGCAGGCTAGCTGCCCTGAGAAGTTTCGCAACAGAGACATTCCAAAAGACTCACAGATCGTAATCAGCCCGTGGCATCTGCATAGGCAGGAGCGGCTGTGGGACAATCCGGATGGTTTCGATCCCAATCGTTGGGGCACGGAAAACGGCAAAACCTGTCAGCGCGAAGCCTATATTCCTTTCTCGACAGGCCCTCGCGTCTGTCCCGGGGCCGGGTTTGCGATGGTCGAAGGGCCTTTGATACTGTCCACACTGCTGCGCCATTTCAGATTCGAAACAATCCCGGAAAAAACGCCCGTTCCGGTGGCTCATCTGACGGTCAGATCTCGGGATGGCATATGGTTGCGCGTGGTTGAGCGCTAACAAACTACCATCACCCAGAACTGTGCTGTATGCGATGAAGGAAATCGGAATCAGTCTTGAACGGGAAAATACTATGTCCAAAGCAGAACAGCGCGCGCAGATGTCAGACGGAGCAGGCTTTATTGCAGCACTGGATCAAAGCGGCGGATCAACCCCGAAAGCTCTGGCGCTCTACGGCGTGGATGCCGCGCAATACGCCTCGGAAGTAGAGATGTTCGGCGAAATCCAGAACATGCGCGCGCGGATCATCCTGGCGGATGACTTCACAAAGGACAAAGTGATCGGCGCGATCCTGTTCGAACGCACCCTTGGCGAAGAGATCGAAGGTCGCAAGGTGGCCGATTACCTGTGGTCCGTCAAAGGGATCGTTCCGTTCCTGAAAATCGACAAGGGGCTGGAGGACACTGCAAACGGTGTGCAGATGATGAAGCCGATCCCGGGGCTGGCTGAGACACTGGCCCAAGCGGAAGGCGTGTTTGGCACCAAAGAACGCTCGGTCATTCATGAGGCCAACGCCGAAGGCATCGCCGCTGTTGTTGCCCAGCAATTCGACGTGGCGCGCGTTGTGACCGACGCAGGCATGGTGCCGATTGTCGAGCCTGAGGTGAACATCAACTCGGAAACCAAGGCCGAAGCCGAGGACATCCTGAAAGCCGAAATCCTGAAAAACCTCGACCAACTGGCCGAAGGGCAGGAGGTCATGCTGAAGCTGACCATCCCAACCTCTGCGAACCTCTATGACGAAGTGGCCGATCACCCGCGTGTTCTGCGCGTAGTGGCCCTGTCAGGTGGTTACTCGACCGAGCAGGCCTGTGATCTGCTGGGGCAAAACGGCAAGATGATCGCGTCCTTCTCGCGCGCACTGACCGAGGGGCTTTCGAAACAGCAATCGGATGCGGAATTCAACGCCGCCCTCGGCAGCAATATCGACAAGATTTTCAAAGCGTCGGCCTAACGCCTAAACCGGTTTGACAAAATCGCGGCGCATCTGCGCCGCTTTTTCACGGCTGACGCAGCCTATCGCGTGATCATTGATCAGCCCCATAGCCTGCATGAAGGCAAAAACGGTGGTGGGGCCGACAAATTTCCAGCCCCTCTTTTTCAGGTCCTTCGACATCGCCACTGACTCGGCTGAGGTGCTGGCTGTCTGTGGCTCTGGCGGTGAGGTCGGTTCATACCGCCAGACGTAGGCCGCGAGGGAACCTTCCTGCGCCACCAACTCCTGCGCACGACGGGCGTTGTTGATCACAGCTTCGATCTTTCCGCGATGGCGGATGATACCTGCATCTTGCAAAAGGCGTTCGATTTCTACCTCAGAAAAATCGGCCATCTTGTTGAAATCAAAATCGCAAAAGGCGCGGCGAAAATTCTCGCGCTTGTTCAGGATCGTGCGCCAGCTGAGGCCGGACTGAAAACTCTCAAGACACAGTTTTTCGAACAGTCGTCGATCATCGGACACTGGGTAACCCCATTCCGAGTCATGATAGTCGAAGAACTCAGGCGCCGCTTGACACCATGCGCATCGGGCGCGGCCATCTGGACCCAAAACGGTTTTGCTCATGGGTGTACCTATTTTGTTCTCACTCAGGCTACACTCAAAGCTAAGGCTCTGACAAGCGTCGAGGCTTGTCGCGGTACCAGTTCAGAATGAAAACACGAATGGCCGACGCCAGCCCTGTTTCAGGGTCGCGTGCAACATCGATATCTGCCGCCAAAGCGTTGATGGGTTGTTGTTTTTCTTCGGCGATGTCGCGAAACGCACGCCAGAACTCATCCTCAAGCGAGACCGACGTCCGATGCCCCTTAAGGGTCAGAGAGCGTTTGACCGGAGGGCCGCTCATTCATCCAACTCGTGATTGTCCAGATCGCGGTTCTGCTTGTCTTTTTGCAGCTGCACGACCTGTTTTTCGGCCTTGCTGCGCCCGAAGGCGACCGCATTCTGATCCGCGCGCGCCTTTTTCTCGGCCCGCGCTTTCTCTTTCCGATACCGGTTCAGATTGACCGGCTTACCCATCAGTCTTTCGGGCCGATCATCTGTTCGGGGCGCACGACGGCGTCAAAGGTCTCTTCATCGACAAAGCCTAGCGCGATGGCCTCTTCCTTGAGGGTCGTTCCGTTCTTATGCGCCGTTTTGGCAACTGTGGTGGCGTTGTCATAGCCAATGGTGGGGGCCAGAGCGGTCACCAGCATCAGAGATTCCTTCATCAGCTTGTCGATGCGCGGTTCGTTGGCCTGAATGCCCGACAGCATCCGTTCGGTAAAGCTGTCGGTGGCATCGCCCAGCAGTTGGATCGACTGCAGAAGATTGTAGGACATCATAGGGTTATAGACATTCAGCTGGAAATGACCCTGAGAGCCCGCAAACTTTATCGCAGCATCATTGCCCATGACATGGGCGGCCACCTGTGTGAGGGCTTCGGCCTGTGTCGGGTTCACTTTACCAGGCATAATGGAAGACCCCGGCTCGTTTTCCGGTAGAATCAGCTCTCCCAGACCCGAGCGAGGGCCTGAGCCTAGCAGGCGAATATCGTTGGCGATCTTGTAGCAAGACCCGGCGATGGTCGCCAATGCACCGGACAAGAAGACCATGGCGTCATGCGCGGCCAGGGCTTCAAATTTGTTCGGAGCGGTTACAAAGGGCAGGCCGGTGATCTCAGCCATGTTGGCGGCGACGGCTTCGTCCCATCCACCATGGGTGTTCAACCCGGTGCCAACGGCAGTGCCACCCTGCGCCAGCTCATAGATACCGGGCATTGCAGCCTCAACGCGGGTAATGCCCTGACGGATCTGATGGGCGTAGGCTCCGAATTCCTGCTCCAGCGTCAGCGGAGTCGCATCCTGCGTATGAGTACGGCCGATCTTGATTATGCCCGCGAATTCAGCGGCCTTCTTCTCAAGCGTTTCGGCAAATTTGGTCAGGCCTGGTAGCAGCACGTCGCGCACGCTGACCGCAGTTGCGATATGCATGGCGGTGGGGAAAGTGTCGTTCGACGATTGGCCCATGTTACAATGATCATTGGGGTGAACCGGGTCTTTCGAGCCGATGACGCCGCCCAGAATCTCAATCGCCCGGTTTGCGATCACTTCGTTCGAGTTCATGTTGGACTGCGTGCCCGAGCCGGTCTGCCAAACGACCAGAGGGAAGTTGTCGTCGAACTTGCCCTCAATCACCTCACCGGCGGCTTGAATGATCGCGTCGGCGATCTTGGCGTCCAGCTTGCCGGTCGCTTTGTTCTCCATCGCGCAGGCTTTTTTGATCACGCCCAGAGCGCGCACGATGGCCACGGGCTGCTTCTCCCAACCGATGGGGAAGTTCATAATCGAGCGCTGCGTCTGCGCCCCCCAGTACTTGTCAGCGGGAACCTCGAGCGGGCCAAAGCTGTCGGATTCGGTGCGGGTCTGAGACATCGGGTACTCCGTCTGGTATGCAGTTGTATGCCGTTTAGCCAAGGCAGCGCCGCAACGCAATTGGCCAGTTGCGCGCAGCTTAAACTCAACAAAACCCAAGGTATAGGCGCAAGGCGGGTGAAATTGTTCCAATCGCGCGCGCAAGCCCCATTGTGCGCGCCTGCCGCTGAGCTACAATATATGTGTGGCCATCGTGGAGGATGAAATGCCAATCTCAGCTCGGATGATCCCGTTGAAAACCATGCTGTTGGCCATGGGGCTGGTCCTGCTGGGCACGCTGGCAAACGCATCCAGTATCACGCCCTTCGTCGGGGACTACACCGGATCCGCCAATGTTGTCGACGTAGATGGAACTGCAACGCCTCGGGATATGAGCGTTTCGATCCATGAGACCCGCCACGGGTTCAATGTCAGCTGGACCACAACGACCTACAAGCTGGACGGGCGGGTCAAGCAACAGAAATTCTCGGTCGACTTTGTGCCCTCGGACCGGCCCGATGTGTTTTCGGCAGCCATGCAACGGAATGTGTTCGGCCATGAGGTGCCTCTGGACCCAATGAAAGGTGAACCCTTTGTCTGGGGCCGGATTGAAGGGGACACGATGACCGTGTTTTCCCTGTTTATTGATGCGCAGGGCGGCTACGAGTTGCAGCAATATGATCGAACCCTGGCCGAGGGCGGGCTGAATCTGTCGTTCTCGCGCTTCATCAACGGAGACAAATCCCGCGCGGTCGAGACCTTTTTGCAAAAACAATAAACCCCGCGAAGAGCACGGGGTTTGATGGACTACTTGCGGAAGCTGTCCAATGAGACGACGTCGGCGTCGTGATGAACCTCGGGTTCTTCAACCTCGATTGTCTCTTCTACGAACTCCTCTTCCGCGTCGTCATCCTCGGGTCCTTCAAAGCGCAGGCCGAATTCGACGGACGGATCCACGAACGTTTTGATGGCCGTGTAAGGGATGTAGAGCGGTTCCGGCGCATCGCCGAAGTTCAACGTAATCGCAAAGCCGTTTTCGCCGACCTCAAGGTTTTCGAACCAATGTTGCATCACGATCGTCATCTCTTCGGGATAGCGGTCACGCAGCCAGTCTGCGATGTCGACGCCGTCTTCTCTTGTATCGAACGTGATGAAGAAATGGTGCGCGCCTGGTAGCCCGGTTTCAGAGACACCGGTCAGAACGGTTTTGATCAGCCCGCGCATGGCGGTGTGCATCAGGTTTCCATAGTCGATGTCTTGCGACATGTGTCATCCTCGAAAGTGGTTACTTCCAGCATAGGCGTTTTAGCTGGAAACGAAAGGGCG
Organism: Ruegeria profundi; assembly: GCF_049800715.1. Lineage (GTDB taxonomy): Bacteria > Pseudomonadota > Alphaproteobacteria > Rhodobacterales > Rhodobacteraceae > Ruegeria > Ruegeria profundi_A. Next base: position 249,350 of record NZ_JBNAFO010000001.1, on the reverse strand, counting down.
GGTATCGCCGGATTGATCATAATAGCTGGATAGCGATGCCAGTGACGGACATCAGTGCCAGAACCGTTGCCATCCCTAATTTTGCCCGAAAAATCAATACCCCAGCGGCGATAGTGAGCGCAACCGCAGTGAGGTTTAGCGAGTCCCACCCAGGCAGAGGTATCGAGACAGGCCCCCAACTGTATTGCGTGAGCGCACCGAATAGAACGTTCAAGGCGAACCACACGGAAAGGTTGAGAATCACACCTACGACGGCTGCCGTTATGCCATGCAAAGCGGCAGAGAGCCGAGGGCGGGTCGCCAGTTTGTCCAAGTACGGAGCGGCCAGAAAGATCCAAAGGAAACACGGAACGAACGTCGCCCATAGCGCAACCGCACCTGCGGCGAAGGCAAGCGAGACCCCTCCGTTGATTTGTCCGGTCAGCATCGCGACGAATTGCGTGACCAGAATCAACGGCCCGGGGGTGGTTTCCGCAAGGCCCAGCGCGTCGATCATCTGGCCGGTGCTGATCCATTGATATTGATCGACCACTGTCTGTGTCATGTAGGCCAAAACAGCGTAGGCCCCGCCAAAGGTCACCACGGCCAGACGGGCGAAGAACCATCCCAAGTCGCTGAGCAATTGATGACCGGACAGGGACAGGAGGACCAATGGTCCGAGCCAGAGCGGCACCCAAATGGCAACCGTGCGTAGAGTGCCGGAAAAACTTGCGCGTGAGGAGGTGTCTTGCCGCGCAACGGGTCCTTTGAAAGACACATAGCCCCATAGCGCGGCGGCCAGAATGATCAGTGGAAAGGGCAGGTTGAACAGGAAGATACCCAGGAACCCGATCCCCGCGATGAGGCGGTGTTCCGTGTCGGTTAATGCCTTTCGTGACAACTTCAGAAGCGCTTGAAGGACGATCACGATGACCGTGGCCTTGATCCCCAGAAAACCGGCTTGCACAAGGGGCAGGGTGCCGAAGCTCGCATAGAGCAGAACCAGCGCAGAGATGACTATTGCCCCCGGTAGAACAAACAGGGTGCCAGCAATCAACCCTCCGGTCACGCCCCGAAGACGCCAACCCGCATAAGTGGCCAGCTGCATCGCCTCTGGCCCCGGCAGCAACATGCATAGAGACAAGGCGCGCAAATAAGTTTCCTCAGACAACCAAGCGCGACGGTCTACCAACTCCTGATGCATCAAGGATATCTGCGCTGCAGGGCCGCCGAAGGACAAAAGACCAATTCTGCCGAAGACCAGAACAAGGTCGCGTACTGAAGGCGCCATGTCACGCCAGCCCGACGGTCAAAATGCGCTCGGACAGCTGGCTTTGTCGATCACGAAGCATGACCCATTTCCCTGCAATAACGTCCGCGCGCTGAATGCGCGCAGCACGTATGGCCTTAGCTATCGCGTCTGAAACTTGGGGGTCAAGGCGGCTTGGGTGTTCAGCACCAATCCAGTCGCTGACCGGTCATGCAGACGGGAAGGGTATCCTGCGGAAATTGCCCAAGCTGTTCAAAGAACGATATGAAATCGAACTGGTTGTAGGCCTCGACCATCTTTTTGCCTTTGAAGCGGGCCATGACCTGGCCGGTCACCTCCAGCGGGGCATCATTGTCAGCGCGGAAGGTTTTGACATGTAGAATGGCGGACACCCAATCCCCGTTTTCGATGATCTTTGGCAGCTCCACCGAGATTTCACCCAGAATATGCCGGAAGGCCATCACCAGATCGCGAAAATCATCGGCCCCAACCTGCATTTCAGGGATTAGCCCCTCAGCCATGGTTTCCGGTGCAAAATATTGATCAATCACATCGGTATTCCCTTGTTCCCAAACTTCGGCATACCAAGCTTTCAAGATATCTGAGTGGGTCATCCCGGCCCTCCTGTCTGTCTGAGAGGACTCTGGACAAAAGGGATGAAAAAACTCTGAATCTGAGCCGAAATAAAAATAAATGCAGACATAAGGTGGGGGAAATGCAGGTTTCTGTTGCCAGGTACCTGCGAACCCCGCCTTACGCGGCTAGGCGCAAGGGCTTAAGTTTCGGTCTTGTTACTGCTTACGCAGCAACTGCAACCGGAGCACGATTGTCGTTTGCAATTGTACTAGTTTCGCCGATAACGGTGGCAGACAGCCGAGACAAAGCTAACCCCTTTAGACGTTCGTCGATCCTATTTCGGCCCCCCGATCCTGAAAGTGATCCTCAAACGAAGGATGCCCCCAGAAGGTATATGGTGGAGCCGCCGGGTACCGCCCCCGGGTCCGATCCGCTTATTACGAGCGCGTTTATGTCCATAGTCCCGAAGGACAGACCTTATATAGGTGAGGAGATTTCGGGATGCAAACCCGGAAATGCCCTCAGGGCACTGTAAATCACAGGGTGCGGTTCAGGTTTGCGGCGATCAGCCAGACGGCCAAGACCAGCTCAATTCCCCCGAAAATCATGGCCTTAGCAAGTGGTGGATTGTCCAGCAGCACCGACACGAACCGCCCCAAAGCCGCCCCGGCATAGGCTACGCCCAGCATGGCGTATGCCATTGGGTGGTTTAGCCAGATCACGGCGATGCCCGTGACAACGAACAACCCTCCGACCGAGGCGCGCATCTCGCTCAGACCCATGTTGCTGTTCGTCGGGGCCAGATCCAGCGCCGTCGCGGTGTGCAAAGGTGCGAGAAAGCCGAACAGGCCAAAGCCGATGGTCAGCAGAGCCGCGATGACGTTGAGGATATGTACCATGATTGTGCCTTTGTCCGGTTACACCGCGTAGGCGGCGTCAAAGAAGTCTTTCTCCAGCTCGACCGCCCGGTGGAACAGCCGTGTTACTTCGGCTTGCGCCTCTGGCGTCAAGGTGGGCCAGGTCTTGTCGAGCTGCCCGCGCAGATACTCGACCACGCCCTCAAAACCTTTTCCGGCATGTAGCGTGATCCATTCCGCGAACCAGAAGGGTAGGTCGGGTTTCGGCGGATTTTCCGCGCTGGCCCAGCTGAGATAGACCCATTCGGCGACAACCAGAACCGCCAGCATGTTCTCATACCGGCCCGAGGCTGCGGCCTCGGCCATCAGGTCCTGAAAGGCTTTGGTAGCGGGGGCAGGGTCGGTGCTGGGTTGGGTGCCCAGCGCTTCGAGCGAGCGCAGGAAGTAGGTATTTTCAGGCCCAGTAATCACCGCAAGAAACTGCGCGGCGGGAACGCTGTCGGCCAGGGTGGGCGCGTGTGCAATGGCGCTGGCCAGCAGGCGGACGAAGCCATCGACGAACTGATAGTCCTGTTGCAGATACCAGCGCATCTTGTCCTCGGGCAGGGTGCCTTCTGACAGCTCGCGCGTGAAGGCATGGGTGGTAGCGGCCTGCCAGTCGGCTGCCTTACCTTGGCGCAGCAATTCCGTGGGACGCGTGTTCTGGGACACTTCGAAAACTCCTAACTTCTTTCAAAGCAGGACAAAGCGGTTTTTCAAAACATGTGCAAGGTGATCGTGCGGCGACTAGATTGCGGACCAAAGCCCCAACACGCCGACCAAAATCAAGCTGAGTGCCCAGATGAGTTCAAGGTTGAACCAGGTGCGTGAGAGGAATTGAAGCCCAAGCCAGCGATAGACGCCATAGGCCAGAAGACCGCCTCCTAGGATCATTGCGGCTGTGTGCAGCGCGGCCACGGCCAGAACCAGCAGGGTGTTTGTTGTCATGATCTGAGAGATGGCTTGATGCCCGGCGTCCAGCTCATCCAAATTGCACAGACCCAGATAGATCGGAACAAGCATCAACGCCGCGCCATGGGCGAGCGCGACCAGAAAGGACCACAGCGCGAGTTTACTGGGCGGCACGCGCGATAAAAACCGGGGGTGGTTGCGGGTGACAGCAATATACAGCCCCATCGCAATCACGATCAGCGCGGCCCCGATGCGGATTTCGCGTTGGTAGTCGATCAACACGGCCATCATCGCAAACGGCAACAAGACACCCAGCATCGCCAGGAAATGACCGCCCGCAAGGGCCGCCAACGCGCGCCAGAGGGCGGATTGGCGTTGCTCCATTAAGGCGGAAGAGACAGCAAGCGGCCAGCCCATACCGGGATTCAGCCCGTGATAGGCACCGCTGAGAACAACGGCCAGCCAGAGGCCAGCCGTTGATGTCATCAGAAATTCCAACTCAGACCGAAGGGTAGCAGAAACTGTCGGTCGAACAGTCCCCGCCCTCCAGCCGGATCTGGTGGCTGCGATAGCCCTCTGGGAATTCGACCCAGAACTTGGGGTCCAGGGTCAGGCCGCCGTTCTCGCCGACATCCGCCTTTACCATGGCTGCACCGCGTTCGCCCGGATAGAATTGGTCGTCCCATGTAGAATAGAGCGAGTTGGTCCAGTAGACCCGTTTCCCGTCGCGGCTGATTTCAACCATCTGCGGGCCATAGCCAAAGTCCTGACCGTTCGGATGTTTGGTCTTTTTGACGATCCCACCGATCTCGACCTTGCCTGCCAGTGTCGGGTTCATCGGGTCCGAGACGTCATATTGGTGCATCTCACCGGTGCCCCAGCAGGCGACATAGAGGTACTTGTCGTCGAGGCTCAGATCGATATCCGTCACCAGCGGCGGAACGGCCGAGAAGCCTTTCAGCAAGTCTGGCAGGTCATCCGGGTCAGCCGGTTGCGGGTCAATTGTGATGGTCTTCTTGGCCTCAAACGTGCCGTCATCGTTTCGCCACCATGTGAAGATCGCGCCTTGCAGGTTCGTTGTGTCCACAACAACGCCGCAGAACCCATACTGCTTGACCGGATCATGAGCAGGCCGGATCTCTAACGCCATCTGGTGGTTTTCCCCCAGATCGATGGTCTGGATATTGGTACGGCTGCGCAGGTTCCAGAAATGGATGCTATGACCGTATTTGTTCGACAGCAGGTCCTCCGCCACGATTCCGTTCTCGAACTGTGGCGGCAGGCCCCATTCGGAACTTACCATGTAGTCACGCGGCAGGTTCCACCAGAAATCATAGTGCTTGTCTTGCACGCCGCGTTCGATCTCATACCGTCCGATGATCTCGAAGCTTTCACAATCCATGATAAAGATACCCGGAGGGCCGTCGGTCCCGTCCTCTCCGCCGCCGCCCAGGGTGCTGACATAGATGCCCTCGGGCCCGCAATGGATGGTGTGAGGGCGAGAATATCCGGTCTTTGCAAAGACCTCTTCGGGTTCGATGATCTTGTGGATCTTGGCCTCAAGCGGGTTCTTCACGTCGATCACATAGATCCGGCTGGAGCGGATGCCCGGAATGATCAGATAGCGCCGCTCCAAAAACGCGTGGCCCGTCAGCGGTGACAGCGCGGAAGAGCAAGCATTCCAGCCAAAGTGGTGAAACTCATCGCCTTTTTCCGGCATGATGACCTGATGGACGATTTTTCCATAATCGTCAGAAGTTGGATCGACATTTACAACCGCCAGCCCGTCAGGTTGCGAAAAATCCGGGCTGAGCATCAGCGTAAAAGCAAGCGTCTCAGTGGGGCCCTCCATCGCCAGCTTGGCAGATGGATAAAAGGTTGGGTCCGGTCTTGTGTTCATAGTATCCTCCCGTAAGTCATTGATCTTCAATTCGTTCTGAGAGTTCCGGTCTTAACGCCGGGTGACATCCTGCCTGCTCGTGCTTCCTTTCTGCCTGTTGGTCTGCGTCAGATTTCGAGCCTGAGTTTCAGGCGGTTTTACGTTTGCGCTCGGCCACGTCTCGGGCCAGTTGGCGCGTATAGGTTTCAAGTTCAATCAGCGTCGCGTCCACCGATGGGGCATCGCTCGCCTCAAGCGCGTCGGCGATCTTGGTGTGCAGCGCGATAATTTCTTCGCGCGAGCGTGCGGTGAAGGTGATCATGTTCATCAGAGGCTGCATGGCCTCGACCGCACCCGCCAGTTGATAGGACAGCACTGGATTGTCCGCGCCATCGACCAGCGCACGGTGAAAGGCGACGTCTGAGGCGCAGAAGGCCTCATCCGTCAGACCGGGTTGAGCCTGACGGAATATCTCGGCCCGCATTGTAGCCAGTTGATCCGCGGTGCGACGTTGGGCCGACAAAGCCGCGCAGGCGCGCTCCAAAGCATATCGCGCCTCGCACGCTGTGTCGAAACTGACGGCGTTCATCGACAGAAGCAGGGTCGAGGTGGTGATTTGCTGCGAATAGGCGTCCTCAAAGCTGATCCGGTTCACAAAAGCCCCGCCGGTTGCACCGCGTTGGGTGCGGATCAGGGACTGAGCAGCCAAGCGCTTCAGGGCCTCGCGTACCGTGGGCCGCGAAACTTGGAACTGATCAGCAAGTTCAGATTCAGAGGGCAGGCGCTCATCCACGATCAATTCGCCGGACACAATCGCGTTCCGAATGGCCTGTGCGATCTGGGCAGAGAGGTCTGCGGGATTGGCGGGGTCTATCTTCATTTGTGGCCAGTCTGAAAATTTTATTTGTCTGACATTTAAAAGTCTGACATTTGAAAAGCAAGAGAGTTGAGTCGGAGGATCACATGAGTCGCGCATTATTCCGCAGCGGAATGTGGCTGGCGTTCTATGCTGTGATCCTGTGGGCGTGGTGGGTCATGTTCTCGATGAGCCGAGACATGGACCTCGACTGGATTGGTCGACCGGGGGCAATGGGACAGGCCATGGCGGCGATGGATCCGCGCATGGATATGTATATGCCCATGGCGGAGTTCGGACCTTTGTTCTGGATGTGGGCGATCATGATGGCTGCAATGATGCTGCCAACGCTGGTGCCGACGCTCCGCAGCTATGACGACCTGATCCGCAGCGCCAATGGCACGCGCGCCGGATGGCTGGGCGTTCTGGCCGGGTATTTTATCGTCTGGGTGGGATTTGCGGCGTTCATTGCGGGTGTGCAACTCGCCCTGCTGTTCGGTGGGTTTGTCGATATGCTGGGCATCGCCAAGTCCCATTGGGTGGCCGGAGGGCTGCTGATCGTGGTCGGCGCCTTCCAGTTCACTCGCGCCAAAGAGGTTTGCCACGGTGTCTGTCACGCCCCAATGACGTATTTTTTAAGCCATTGGAAAACCGGCTTTGCGGGCGGTGTGAGAATGGGGCTTGGCCTCGGCGCGTTCTGCGTCGGTTGCTGCTGGGGCTTTATGGCGCTTGGCTTTGTTGGTGGCGTCATGAGCCTTTTGTGGATGGGTCTGGCAACCCTCTTCATGGTTTTGGAAAAACTCCCCCAGATCGGGCATGCTGTGACCCGACCCATGGGGTTCATACTGATCGCAGGCGGTATTGCGCTGCTGATCTATCCCTTTGCTCACGGAGGATAAGCTGATGGCGAAAAACAGAAAACCCGAGGCCGACCGGCTTCCGATTAGTCAGCGGATCGACAGCCGTATGCCCAACCCCAAACGGCGTGAGATGAGCCCGACGGACTGGTCCATCAAGGGCGAGCTGATCCTGAACTGCTCATGCGACGTGTTCTGCCCCTGTGTGGTCTCACTGGGCGCGCACCCTCCGACCGAGGGGCACTGCCACGCCTGGATGGGCGTGATCATCGACGAAGGGCACTACGAGGGTGAAGATCTGTCGGGCCTGAATGTTGGTCTTCTGGTCGATATTCCGGGCCGAATGGGCGAGGGGCAGTGGAAAGTCGCCGCCTATGTCGATGAACGCGCCAGCGGTAAAGCCTATAACGGGCTGCTGCAGATTTTCAGCGGTCAGGCCGGCGGCACCACTGGCCTGTTCACCATGCTGGTGAGTGAGATCATCGGGGCCGAGCGTGCTCCGGTCCAGATCGAGCGGGACGGCAACAAGCGCAGGATCGCGATCGGTCGTAAAATCCAAGGTGAGATCGAGATGCTGGGCGGAAAAGACCCCGAGCATCCGGTGATGGTGTCGAACTCCAAATACTGGATGGGGCCGGACATCATCGTGGCACGCGGAAACAAATCGAAAGTGCGCGATTACGGGCGCGTTTGGGATTTCGGTGGTAAATCCGCCGAGATTTGCCCGATCGTCTGGCATGGACCTAAGTGATGATCACAGGAGCCTATGCCCGAGAAATGGCGCGCTATAACCACTGGCAAAACAGCCAGTTGGCCGAGTTTCTTCAAGCGCTCTCGCCCGAAGAACTGATGCAGGAACGCGGCGCGTTTTTCGGCTCAATTATGGGTACGGCGAACCACTTGCTGTGGGGCGACTGGATCTGGATGTCGCGCTTTGACAAAGGGCCGGGACCAGAAAGCGATATCCACCGACCCGGAGGCGGCATTCACGAAAGCGTGCATCTCTGCCCCGATCTCGACAGCTGGCTGGTTCTGCGCGTGGCTATGGATGACCGGATCTCGGGCTGGTCGGATACGCTTGGCGATGAGGTCCTGTCGGGTCCTTTCACATGGTACTCAGCCGCAAAAGAGGCTGATGTTACTTTGCCTTACGCGCAATGCGTGATGCATTTCTTCAACCATCAAACCCATCATCGTGGACAACTCCACAAAATGCTGACCGAAGCCGGTTCCGAGGCCCCGGTCAGCGATCTTTGCTTCATGCCAAAGGAGGGCTGAATGCCGCAAATATCCCTGTCTCGTCGCCTGCGTCGCACGCCGTTTTCCGAAGGCGTCGAAGCCGCTGGTGTCAAAGGCTACACGGTTTACAACCGGATGTTGTTGCCGACGGTTTTTGAAAGTGTCGAGGCCGACTACCATCACCTGAAGAAGAACGTTCAGGTCTGGGACGTCTCCTGCGAACGTCAGGTTGAACTGCGCGGGCCGGATGCTGCCCGTCTGATGCAGATGCTGACACCGCGCGACCTGCGCGGCATGCTTCCCGGGCAGTGTTTCTATGTGCCGATTGTGGACGAAACCGGCGGGATGTTGAACGATCCCGTGGCCGTTAAGCTGTCGGAGGACCGCTGGTGGATTTCCATCGCCGACAGCGATTTGTTGCTATGGGTCAAAGGGTTGGCCAACGGATATCGTCTGGATGTGCTGGTTGATGAGCCGGATGTGTCGCCCTTGGGCGTTCAGGGGCCAAAAGCAGATGAGCTGATGGCGCGCGTTTTCGGAGACCGTGTGCGCGATATTCGTTTCTTCAAGTTCGACATGTTCGAATTCGAAGGGCGCGACCTTGCAGTTGCCCGCTCGGGCTACTCGAAACAGGGCGGGTTCGAGATTTATGTCGAGGGCAGCGACATCGGTATGCCTCTGTGGAACGCTCTGTTCGCGGCTGGTGAAGACCTGAACGTACGGGCCGGATGTCCCAATCTGATCGAGCGGATCGAAGGTGGGTTACTGTCCTACGGCAATGACATGACCGACGACAACACACCGCATGAATGTGGGCTGGGCAAGTTCTGCAATACACATACCGCCATTGGCTGTGTGGGTCGGGATGCGTTGTTGCGTGTGGCAAAGGAGGGCCCGGTGCAGCAGATCAGACCGATTGCAATTGACGGAGATGCAGTGCCGCCTTGTGTCCAGCCATGGCCTGTCTTTGCGGACGGAAAGCAGGTGGGTCAGGTGACGTCTTCTGCCTGGTCTCCGGATTTTTCGACCAATGTTTCGATAGGTATGGTCAAATTGAGCCATTGGGACGCCGGAACCAAGGTCGAAGTTGAAACGCCTGACGGTATGCGAGGCGCGACGGTGCAGGGGCAGTTTTGGATCTAGCGGAGGCAGGGGGCTCTGCCCCCGTCGCTGCGCGACTCCCCCGGGATATTTTGGGCCAGGTGAAGGATTGGGCTGGCCGCCAAAAATGAAAGGATAGCAATATGTTCAATGCGTTGGTTATGGAGAAAGATGAAGAAAGCGGTCTGGCAAGCCCCTCGGTCAAGCAGCTCTCGTTGGAGGATCTGCCTGACGGAGAGGTGACGGTTGCTGTTGAGTATTCGACAGTGAACTACAAGGACGGACTGTGCCTGTCCGCCAAGGGCGGCGGCCTGGTGCGGAACTACCCGCACATTCCCGGTATCGACTATGCCGGAACGGTCGAGGCGTCCTCGGACGACCGCTACAAGCCCGGTGACAAGGTGGTTCTGACCGGCTGGCGTGTTGGTGAGGCCCATTGGGGTGGGTATTCGCAGAAGGCCAACGCTCGGGCCGATTGGTTGGTGCCCTTGCCGGATGGTCTGGACGCGCGGCAGGCGATGGCCGTTGGAACAGCCGGGTTTACGGCCATGTTGGCGGTGATGGCGCTGGAGGATCACGGGTTGACGCCGGATCGTGGGCCTGTGCTGGTGACTGGTGCTGCAGGCGGCGTTGGTTCGGTGGCGACGGCTATTCTGGGCAAGCTGGGCTATGAGGTCGCGGCTGTGACCGGACGCCCCGAGACAGGCGACTATCTGAAGTCGCTTGGTGCCACGACCATCGTGCCGCGTGAAGAGCTGAACGAGACCACGAAGCGCCCGCTGGAAAGCGAAACTTGGGCGGGCTGTGTCGATGCCGTTGGCGGTGACATGCTGGCGCGCGTTTTGGGTCAGATGAAATACGGTTGCTCGGTCGCTGCGGTTGGACTTGCTGGCGGTGCGGGGTTGCCTGCAACAGTGATTCCCTTCCTACTGCGCGGTGTGAACCTTCTGGGGATCGATAGCGTGATGCAGCCTTATGACAACCGCCTGCGGGCTTGGCAGCGCATCGCGACCGACCTGCCGATGGACACGCTGGAGGCCATGGTGCATCCGGCAGCTCTGTCCGATTTGCCGCAACTGGGTGCGGATATTCTGAAAGGTCAGGTCAAGGGCCGCGTTGTCGTCGACGTAAACGCCTGATCCAAGAAAATAGCCGGGGCAGAACTGCCCTGGCTTAACCTTCTGGGCGGCAAAAGGACCGAAACAGTTCTGGTCATTGCCACAATTCATGCTCATGATTGCTATACATCCCAAATGCGATGGCTTAAGACCCATCCAAACAGCACTTGAAGACGGGGAGTGAGCAGCATGTCTGACGACTTCGAACTGGACACCGACGATCTGAAACGCCGCATGGACGGCGCGATGTCCAATCTCAAAACTGAATTTGCCTCTCTGCGCACCGGGCGGGCCTCGGCCTCGATGCTGGAGCCAGTGATGGTGGATGCCTATGGCTCGATGACGCCGATCAACCAGGTTGGCACGGTCAACGTGCCTGAACCTCGGATGGTGACGGTGAATGTCTGGGACAAGGGCCTTGTGGGCAAGGTTGAAAAGGCGATCCGTGAAAGCGGGCTCGGCATCAACCCGCAGCTGAACGGCACCATCATCATGCTGCCGATCCCGGAGCTGAACGAAGAGCGCCGCCGCGAGTTGGGCAAAGTTGCCGGGCAATATGCCGAAAGCGCGCGGGTTTCGATCCGCAACGTGCGCCGGGACGGTATGGATCAGATCAAGAAAGCGAAATCGGACGGAATGTCCGAGGATGACCAGAAGTTCTGGGAGAGCGAAGTTCAGGATCTGACCGACACGATGATCAAAGCTGTTGATGCCGCGCTTGAGACCAAGCAGTCGGAAATCATGCAGGTCTGAGCCGGTACTGATGCCCAAAGATCCCCATACGGACGTGCAGGCTGGCCCAAAGCATGTCGCAATTATCATGGATGGCAATGGTCGGTGGGCGCAGGCGCGTGGCCGGCCTCGGCTTTTTGGTCACCACGCAGGTGCGCGGCGCGTACGCGAGGTGGTCGAGGCCTGTCCGGGGTTGGGCATCAAATACCTAACCGTTTTTGCGTTTTCGACGGAAAACTGGAAGCGGACTCAGGTCGAAGTTGCTGGCCTCATGAGCCTGTTTCGGCGCTACATCATCAAGGAAACCCGCACCCTGGCCCAGAACGGCATTCGCGTGCGCTTTATCGGCGACCGGGTCCGCTTGGACGCCAAGCTGATCGATCTGATGGATTCGCTGGAAGAGGCGACGAAAGGCAACGATTTGGTTCATTTGACCGTTGCGTTGAACTATGGCGGCCGAGATGAGGTCGCGCGGGCCACAAAACGTCTTGCACGGGATGTGGCCGAAGGGCGGCTGAAGCCTGAAGACGTGGATGAAGAAACCCTGCCCAAGTATCTGGATACGCGGGTTCTTCCCGATCCCGATCTTGTCATTCGCACCAGCGGAGAGGCGCGGATCTCGAACTTTCTCCTGTGGCAGTCGGCCTATTCCGAATACGAATTTATCGACACGCTCTGGCCGGATTTCACTGCGGCCGAGTTGGAGCGTCTGTGCCGCAACTACGGCTCGCGCGAGCGGCGTTTCGGAGCGGTTCTGGCATGAGCGAAGGCCGATGGTCTGATCTGACCGCACGGATTCTGTCCGCAGTCGTTTTGGTCGCAATCGGTGCAGTTGAGGTCTGGCTGGGCGGCTTGTGGTTTGAAAGCTTCATCGCGGTTGCCTGCGGTTTGATGACCTGGGAACTCGTGCGGATGATTGAACCGCAGCGCAGTGGCATGGCCTTGCAACTCGGTATTCTGACCGGGGTTGCGGTGATCATCAGCTATCACGTGCCGCCGCTCTACAAGCTACCGTTTCTGGTTGCTCCGGCGCTGGTCGGGGCGGGGCAGGTCACCCGTTCGCGCGGGTTGTACTTTCTGTTTGCCTTGTGGATTGCGGGCGCTGGTCTGGGCTTCATTTCAATTCGTGAAAACATGGGCTTCGGCTGGATGGTCTGGCTGATCGCGGTCGTCGTGGCCACCGATGTTGCCGGGTATTTCGTGGGCAAGGCCATTGGTGGCCCGAAATTCTGGCCCAAGGTCAGCCCAAAGAAGACATGGTCGGGCACAGCAGGTGGCTGGGTTGCGGCGGGCCTGATTGGCGTGGGTTTCGCAATGCATGGCGGGTTTGGGGTGTTGTTCGTTCTGGTCTCGGTTTTGGCGTCCATGGCCAGCCAGGCGGGCGATATCGTTGAAAGCGCGGTCAAACGGAAATTCGGCGTCAAGGACAGCTCGAACCTAATACCGGGGCATGGCGGGTTTCTCGACCGGTTTGATGGCATGATGGGTGCGGCGTTGTTTGTGCTGATCGCAGGGCTGGTTTACGCACCCGGAGAGATGTGATGCGCAAAGTCTCGATCCTTGGGGCGACCGGATCCATTGGTCAGAATGCGATTGACCTCATTGCACGTGATATCAAAGCCTATAACGTGGTCGCCCTGACTGGTGGCGCGAATATCCGGCAACTGGCCGAGGATGCCCAACGGCTTGGCGCGCAGCTCGCTGTCACTGCGTTTGAGGACCGATTGCAGGACCTTCGCGATGCGTTGCAGGGCAGCGGGATCGAGGTGGCAGCGGGTCAGAACGCGATCATTGAGGCCGCCGGGCGCCCCGTGGACTGGGTGCTTTCCGCGATCGTTGGCGCCGCCGGTCTGGCCCCCGGAATTGAGGCGTTAAAACAGGGCGCAACACTGGCGCTTGCCAATAAAGAGACCCTCGTCTGTGCGGGCGCGCTTGTTTTGCAGACGGCCCGCGAGAACGATGCGCGTGTACTGCCTGTCGACAGTGAGCATTCGGCGGTGTTTCAGGCATTGGTCGGTGAGGACATGGACGCGGTCGAACGCGTTATCATCACCGCAAGCGGCGGAGCGTTCCGGGATTGGCCGCTCGAGGACTTGGCGTCCGCCACCGTTACGCAGGCCTCAAGCCATCCGAACTGGGACATGGGGCAGCGGATCACGATTGATAGCGCATCCATGTTCAATAAAGCGCTTGAAGTCATTGAAACCCGAGAGTTCTTTGGCGTCGACCCGGGCCAAATCGAGGTTTTGGTGCATCCCGAATCCATTGTCCATGCGATGGTCGGGTTTCGGGATGGGGCTCTAATGGCGCACCTGGGCCCGCCGGACATGCGGCATGCAATCGGCTATGCTTTGCACTGGCCCGAACGGCGCGATCTGCCGGTTGAGAGGCTGGATCTGGCGCAGCTCAGCCAGTTGCGCTTTTCCCATCCCGACCTAAACCGCTATCCCGCGCTGAAACTGGCTCGAGACGTGATGGCGCGCGGCGGCCTTTCGGGGGCGGTCTTCAACGCCGCGAAAGAACGCGCGCTGGATCACTTCATCGCAGGCCAAATCGGTTTCACGACCATGGCAGTTGTCGTCTCACGCGTTCTGGACCGGTTTGATGCCGAGGATGGCCTTATTAACGCCCCTTTGACCCTTGATAACGTACAGCAAACGGACCATCTCGCACGGCAGTGGGCGGATGAAGCCGTGATCAAACGAGCAGGATAGAGTTTTGGACGTACTTTCGCTGATCCCTCAGTTCGGAAATTTGCTCTGGACGATTGTGGCCTTTGTGATTGCCCTGTCCGTGATCGTCGCGGTTCACGAATACGGGCACTACATCGTTGGTCGCTGGTCCGGCATTCATGCCGAGGTGTTCTCGATTGGGTTCGGCCCAGTTCTGTGGAGCCGCGTGGATAAACGCGGCACGCGGTGGCAGATCGCGCTGTTGCCCTTCGGCGGCTATGTGAAATTCCTTGGTGATGCCAATGCAGCCTCGGGCAGGGATGAAGACGCGATGGATGACATCGCGCAGCAGCAGCCGGAATATCTGCGCCACACCATGCACGGAGCACCCCTGTGGGCGCGAACCGCCACTGTGGCGGCGGGGCCGGTGTTCAACTTCGTCATGTCCATTCTGGTTTTTGGCCTGATCTTCTGGTCTCAGGGTGTCACGCGTGAGCCGCTGACGGTTGGAGAACTGAAGCCGCTGCCGGGAACAGAGCAGGGTCTGCGGGAGGGCGATGAGATTCTGGCCATTGCCGGGATTGAAGTCCCTGATTTCGATGAAGAAGGCGCGTGGAGCGATTTCACCGACGCGCTGCCGGTCGAGCCGGTGCTGGACTATACGGTCCTGCGCGACGGCGAAACGCTGGACGTCTCGGCCCCTTGGCTGTTCCCACCACTGATCCAGCAGGTCGCGCCGCGCAGTGCGGCGTTTGATATCCAGCTGGAAGGGGGCGATGTCATCACCTCGGTTGATGGAGATCCGATCTTTGCCTTCGAGCAGTTGAAAGAACATGTCGAAGGCTCGGACGGTCGGGTGTTGTTGTTGAACGTCTGGCGTGACGGGGCCGAGCTTGAATTCGCGCTTGCTCCGCGTCGGACTGATGAACCGAAGCCAGATGGCGGTTTTGTCACCCATTGGCGGATCGGGATCGTCGGCGGCATGATGCTGCAACCCGCGACCGAGCCTGCGGGGCTTTGGGATTCGCTGGTTGGCGGGGTGGGCCAGACCGGTCGCATCATCGAAGGTTCTCTGTCCGGCATGTGGCACATGATTACCGGCGCGATTAGCACATGTAACATTTCGGGTCCGATCGGAATTGCCGAGACCTCGGGCGCCATGGCCAGCCAGGGTGCGCAGAACTTCATCTTCTTTATCGCGGTACTGTCAACGGCCGTGGGTCTTTTGAACCTTTTCCCGATCCCGGCATTGGACGGAGGGCACCTTGTGTTCTACGCCTATGAGGCGGTCTCGGGCAAACCGCCCAGCGACAAGGCCCTGCGGATTTTGATGACCCTCGGGATTGCGGTGGTTCTCAGCCTCATGGTTTTCTCGGTCAGTAACGATCTGTTCTGCTGATTGTGGCGCAAGCGGCGCAATCGCGCCGCATTGCTGCCTCATTTCAGGGGTAAAAATTAGCCGCTGAAAATGAGGCGGCCATGACCAAAGCTATTCAAAAATCCTATCAGAGTGTCAGCGTCCTGTTTGTTCTGAACTGGGATGTGCTTTTGTGCTTTGGTCTGACGGCGCTGGCGCTTGCCGGCGGCGCGTATCTCGCCGGTCTCTGATTCCCCAAAACCCTATTATAATGCGTGTCAGGTGACCTATCGTCGCCCCGATAGTTTTGGAGTTTTGACAAGCGCATTCAATCTCGTTACTCAGCATTAAGTCCTAAATTTTTGGGTAGAGAAAAAATGGCTGACGGGCGAGGCGCGGGTATATCCTGCGGAGGGCAGATGACAACAAACAAGATTTTGTGGCGCACACGATCATTTCTTTTTCTTACTGCGGCAATGGGTTTACTGGCTTTGCCGCATGCAGCACAGGCGCAAAACTTCACCATCAACTCCTTCGAGGTTGAGGGCAACCGGCGCATTGAGACAGGTACAATCATCCAACGGACGGGAATCGAACCCGGGCAGACGGTTTCGGCCGGTCAGTTGAATGATGCGTATCAGCGTGTGCTTGACAGTGGTGTTTTTGAAACAGTCGAATTGACACCTCGTGGCACGACTCTGGTGATCGAGGTGCAGGAATACCCGACGATCAACCAGATCAGCATTGAAGGGAATCGCCGCGTCAAAGATGACCTTTTGCTGGATGTGATCTCGTCCGAGCCGCGCCGTGTTTTCACTCCGCAGGCGGCCGAGGCGGACGCCGATCTGATTGCCGAAGTCTATTCCGCCCAAGGCCGGGTATCGGCAACTGTGATCCCGCGCGTCATCCGCCGAAACGACAACCGCGTCGATCTAGTGTTTGAAGTCGCAGAAGGCACCACGATTGAGGTTGAACGCGTCAGCTTCGTCGGCAACCGTGCCTTCTCGGACCGCCGTTTGCGTCGCGTGCTTGAGACCAAACAGGCGACCTTCCTGCGGACGTTCTTCCGCAACGATACATTCATCGGAGACCGGATCGAATTCGACAAGCAGGTTATTCGGGATTTCTACTTGTCGCGCGGGTTTGTCGATTTCCGTGTGAACAGTGCCAATGTGGAATTCACCCGCGAGCGGGATGCTTTCTTCCTCGTCATGAACATCACCGAAGGCCAGAGGTTCTCTTTCGGGAAAATCACAACGGTCAGTGAGATCCCGGGTGTAGACCCTGCGATCTATCAAGACGCGCTCAAGATCAGGCCCGGCGTGACCTATTCGCCGACCCTGATCGAGAACTCGATTGCGCGTCAGGAACGGCTGGGTGTGAAGCAGGGAGTGGATTTCCTGCGGGTCGAACCGCGCGTCACACGCAACCCGCGTGATCTGACTCTGGATGTGGAATTCGTCCTCAGCCGTGGGCCGCGGATTTTCGTGGAACGCATTGATATCGAGGGCAACACAACAACGCTGGACCGGGTGATCCGTCGTCAGTTCGACACCGTGGAAGGCGACCCGTTCAACCCACGTGAAATCCGTCAAGCGGCTGAGCGGATCAACGCACTAGGCTTCTTTGCAAATGCAGAGGTCGAGCCGCGCGAAGGATCCTCGCCCAGCCAGGTGATCCTGGATGTCGATGTCGAGGAACAACCAACCGGCTCGCTGAGCCTTGGTGGTAGCTATTCTGCCTCGGATGGTTTCGGTATTGCGATTGGCTTGAATGAATCGAACTTTCTTGGCCGGGGCCAGAATATTGGGGTACTCATCTCAACTGCCCAGGACTCAGAGCAATATTCGCTGAGTTTTACCGAGCCTTACCTTTTGGGCCGTAAACTGCGTTTTGATCTTGGTTTGGGCATTGCGGCAACAAATTCCAGCTTTGCAAGCTATGATACCGACCGCGCGTTCTTTACCCCGCAGCTAACCTACTCGATTGGCGATTTGTCGGCCCTGCGTGTGCGCTACGGTTGGGAACGATCTGAAATGACCCAGCAAGGCGATCAGCCGAACGGCGCGGTCATCAGCTCGGAAATTGCTCAAGGTGAGCGGGTCAGCAGCACCCTTGGCCTAACTTATGTGTATGATAGCCGACTGGGTGGTCTGAATCCAAACGCCGGTGTTTTGTTCGAACTCGGGTTTGACGCAGCGGGCCTGGGCGGTGACAACAAGTTCTTCAAGACCACTGCGCGCAGTATCGCACAGACCCGTGTGTGGAACGAAGAGGTCGTTCTGCGGGCAACTTTTGAAGCCGGTGCGCTGCATTGGTCGGGGAATGACTTCAGCCGTACCATTGACCGTTTCATTCTGGGGCCCAGCACGTTCCGGGGGTTTGAACCGGCTGGTATCGGACCGCGAGACTTGTCCAACGGGCAGGATGATGCAATCGGCGGCAACTATTATTGGGTGGCGCGGTTCGAAAGCGACTTTCCTCTTGGGCTGCCCGAGGAATTGGGCCTGCGGGGCGGTCTGTTTTACGACGTCGGCAACCTCTACAATGTCAGCAACGTCAACACAGCAGGAGCGAATATTGTGGGGGCTGATGGCTCGATCCGTCACGTGCTTGGTGTGTCGGTTCTGTGGGAAACACCGTTCGGCCCACTGCGCTTCAACTTCTCGAAAGCTCTGAAAAAAGAAGATTTCGACAAGGAACAGAGTTTCGACCTGACCGTTCAGGCAAGGTTCTAACTTGGTATGCTGTTGCATTCACTCAGGCAAGCTTGGGGCCCAGTTCGGGCCCTTTGCGTTTTGCTAGGCCTCACGCTTGCGCCTCAGGGCGTGTCGCAACAATTGGGCGTACGTGACCCGCTTGTTCTGACCATCGCAAGCGACCGTTTGTTCACGGAGTCTGCGTTTGGTAAGCGCGTACTGCTCGAGATCGAAACTGAGAGCGCGCAGCTTGCAGAAGAAAACGAACGGATCGTGGCCGAACTCAGCAGCGAAGAGAAAGACTTGACGCAGATGCGCGCGGAATTGCCACCCGAGGACTTTCGCCCTCTGGCGCAGGCCTTCGACGAAAAGGTGCAATCGCATCGCGAAGGCCAGCGCGCCAAACTGGACGCTTTGGCCCGACGTAGCGAAGAAAGCCGCCAAACGTTTTATGCCTTGGCGCAGCCTGTTCTGATCGAACTTATGCGCGAGACGGGAGCGGCTGTGGTGCTGGAACGCGCAAATGTATTCCTCAGCGCCGACACCTCGGACATTACCGATGAAGCGATTGCCCGCATCAATGCCGCAATTGGCGATGGAACCGGCCTGCAGGACGGCACAGGCGAATAGGTTCGCTTGCCCTCGGGGGCGGGTATTGCTAACCACGCGGAAACTGACACATCCAAATGACGGGACGAGTGAACGATGACGACGGAAACCAAAAGCGCCGACATTCAGCTGATTCAGCGGATATTGCCGCATCGCTATCCGTTTCTGCTGGTCGACAAGGTGGTCGACATCGACGGCTATCAATCGGCCCGTGGCATCAAGAATGTCACCATGAACGAGCCTCATTTCCAGGGCCACTTCCCCGGAACGCCGATAATGCCGGGTGTCACCATTGTCGAGGCGATGGCGCAGACCTCGGGCGTGATGCTGGGCGTCGGCATGGATGTCATTGATACCGAGCTGCTGATCTATTTCATGAGCATCGACAAATGTAAATTCCGCCGCAAAGTGGTGCCGGGTGACGTGCTGGAGATGCATGTCGAAACCCTGCGTGGCAAGAAGGGCGGCAAGCTGTTCAAGTTCAACGGACGCGCCACCGTTGACGGTGAGGTCGCAGCCGAAGCCGAATTCTCGGCCTATGTCGATTGGGACATGGAAAAAACAACATGAGCGGCATTCACCCAAGCGCAATCATCGAAGACGGTGCGCAGATCGGTCAGGACTGCGTGATTGGTCCGTTCTGCTACGTGGGTCCTCAGGTCAAACTGGGCGACCGGGTCGAGCTGAAGACGCATGTGGTCGTCACAGGTGATACCACGGTCGGCGACGATACTGTCATCTTCAACTTCTCGGTGATCGGTGAGATCCCGCAGGATCTTAAATTCGGCGGTGAGAATACGCGGCTTGAGATCGGCCAGCGCAACCGCATCCGCGAGCATGTGACCATCAACACGGGCACCGAAGGCGGTGGTGGTGTGACTCGGATCGGTGACGATTGCCTGTTCATGGCCGGTGTTCACGTGGCCCATGACGTTCAGATCGGCAACCGTGTGATCATGGTGAACCATGCGGGCGCGGCGGGGCATTGTATCGTCGAAGATGACGTAATCGTTGGTGGTATCTCGGGCCTGCACCAATGGGTCCGTGTTGGTCGTGGCGCCATCATTGGCGCGCTGACCATGGTGCCGAATGACGTTATTCCCTACGGTCTGGTGCAAGCGCCGCGCGGCGAGTTGGACGGGCTTAACCTTGTTGGCCTGAAACGTCGCGGTGTATCGCGTGAGGATATCTCGGCACTGCGGGCGGCGTTCAAGGAACTGTCCGGCGGCGAAGGGACCTTTCAGGAACGCGCCCATCGCGCAGGCGAGGGTACCGACAGCGAATATGTTCAGCGCATTGTCGAGTTCGTCACCGGTCAATCAGATCGCTCGTTCCTGACGCCGAGGAAGTAACCAAATGCTGGCTTTGATCGCAGGGACGGGTGTTCTGCCAGACGCTGTCGTGGACGCTCTGCCAGACAGTCCGTTGGTCTGCGCGATGGAGGGGTTCGAACCTGAGAACCTGACGGCGGACGTCGTTTTCCGCCTGGAGCAGCTCGGCAGCTTTCTCGCAGATCTCAAAGCGCGCGGCGTGACGCAGATCTGCATGGCGGGTGCGGTGCAGCGGCCCAAAGTCGATCCCGCGCGGATTGATGCCGCAACGATGCCTTTGGTGCCGATCATTCAAAAGGCGATGATGTCTGGTGATGATGGCGCTTTACGCGCTGTGATCGGTATCTTTGAGGATGCGGGCCTGGCCGTCAAAGCCGCGCATGAGATCGCACCTGATCTGCTACCACCGCTGGGATGCCTAACCGAGACGCACCCGTCCGAGGCCGATCTGGCCGATGCCGACCGTGCCGCAGGTATTCTGCGCGCGATGGGCAGTGCCGATATCGGTCAGGCCTGTGCCGTCTCCAAAGGGCAGGCTCTGGCGGTTGAGAGCATTTTTGGAACCGCCTGGATGTTGCAATCGCTGACCCAGCGCCCGGATGCGGGCGGCGGGGTTCTGTTCAAAGGTCCGAAACCTGATCAGGATCGCCGCGTTGATCTTCCGGCTATCGGTCCGGAGACCGTTACCGATGCGGTGGCCGCGGGTCTCACGGGCATCGTTATCGAAAAAGGTGGCGTGATGGTGCTGCGACGGGATCACGTGATCGCGGAGTGCAACCGCCTTGGCCTGTTCCTCTATGTGCGCGAGCGGGCCGTCTGATGCGCGTTTTTCTGGTCGCCGGAGAACCTTCGGGCGACCGGCTGGGCGGCGCTTTGATGGAGGGTCTAAAGGCGCTGGTCCCTAACGTCGCGTTTGACGGGGTAGGCGGGCCGCTGATGCAGGCTCAGGGCCTGAACAGCCGCTTTCCCATGTCCGAGCTCAGCGTCATGGGGTTGGTCGAAGTTCTGCCCAAGTTCTTCCACCTCAAACGCCGGATATCTGAGACGGCACAGGCGGTATTGGACACCCAACCAGATGTTCTGATCACCATCGACAGTCCGGATTTCTCATTGCGTGTGGCCAAACTGGTCAAGGCGAGCAGCGACATTCGCACCGTCCACTATGTCGCCCCCAGCGTCTGGGCCTGGCGTCCAGGGCGGGCCGACAAGATGGCCAAGGTGATCGACCATGTTCTGGCGCTGCTTCCTTTCGAGCCGCCCTACATGGAACGCGCGGGGATGGAGTGCGATTTTGTCGGCCATCCGGTCGCCAGCGAACCGCAGGCGACGGAGGCGGATATCAAGGCCTTCCGTGATGCCTATGATCTGGGGGATTCGCCGTTGTTGCTGGCTCTGCCGGGGTCACGTCGGGGCGAGGTCGACCGGCTTGCTCCTGTTTTTGGTGAGGCGCTCTCGCTCTACCTTAAGAACCGCCCAGAAACGCGGGTTGTTGTGCCAACGGTGGCCCATATGGTCGACACCGTGACCGAGCATTTGCGCAGCTGGCCCAGATCGCCTGTGGTGGTTGACCCACGTGATCTGCCCTCGGATCAGGCGGTGGCGCAAAAGCGGGCGGCCTTGGCGGCAGCCGATCTGGCCTTGGCCGCGTCTGGGACTGTGTCATTGGAACTGGCGGCGCAGGCTACGCCGATGGTGATTGCATATAACCTCAACTGGCTAACAACTCTGATCGCCAAGCGGATGGTGCATCTGGACACGGCGACGCTGGTCAATCTGGTCTCGGATACGCGGACAGTACCAGAGTGTCTGCTGGACGATTGCCAGCCCGACCAGATCGCCGAAGCCCTGACAAAGGTCGCCGCGAACCCGGAAGCGCAACGTGAGGCCATGGCGCTCACAATGGACCGTCTAGGCCGCGGCGGTGAGGCACCGGGCCTGCGCGCCGCCAAGGCCGTGCTGGCCCGGATGACCAAAGCTGATGCTTGAGTATCTGCTCTTTTCGATTTCGGCCGGGGTTGTGATGGTGTCGACCAATCTCGACAATCTGGCCGTGTTGTTGGGGCTGATGCTGGTGATGGATCACCGCCGCTCGCTTATGGGGTTTGCCGTTGCGCATGGGCTTGTCCTGTGCCTGTCCTTGGCCGTCGCAACAGGCCTGAGCCAGAGCGGACTGCCGGAGTGGATCGGGTATCTTGGGATCGTTCCGCTAGCGCTTGGCCTGCGCGGTATCTGGCAGCAGATTTCAGGAGTTGAGCAGACAGACGACACGCCAAAGGGCGCAGTGACCTCGGTCGTGACACTGTTTCTCAGCCTGTCGGTCGATACATTCGCCGTGATGACGCCCTTGCTGGCAGATTCCAGTCCTGCGTTCCGGCTGGCGGCTCTGATTGGCGCGGCTTGTGCTTCGGCAAGTTTGGCAGCCGTTGCTGCCTGTGGTGCGCCTCATGCGCAGAAACTAGGCCCGCGCGTCACTCGGCTCGAAAGGATCGCACCCTATATCATGGTCTGCGTCGGTCTCTACATTCTGCTGAACTCGCCGACCGATATACTCTGATCTGTGTCGGTGTTGTGAACGAAGCGGCGTTGCAGTTGGACCTGCAGCTTGCGATACCCTGCGGCAGAAGGAGAGCCCTAATGACCCGTATTCCCGCCTTGACCGACGATGACATGACACCGGCCGCGCGCGCGGCGCATGCGGAATTGGGCGCATATGGGCCGTTCGACAATTGGGCGCGGGTGGCGGCGCATTGCCCTCCGGTTCTGGAGCATGTCAGTGGGATGCTCACCACTTTACGCGCGCAGGCAACCCTTCCGCGCCGCGCGTTGGAGCTGGCGATGGTCACCGTCTCCAAACTGAACGCCTGCGACTATTGCGTGTCGCATCACACGCCCTTGCTGACCGTGGCAGGTCTCAGCGCAGAAGGCGTGGCGCGGCTGCCGGAGGTCGAGGATCACCCCGAGCTGGACGCCTGTGACAAGGCAGTGGTCCGCTATGCCGAAGCAGTGACCACCCGTTCAGGCCGGATGCGCGATGCTGAGGTCTCGGACCTGAAAGAGTGGTTTACCGACGCGCAGATCGTTGAGCTGACATGGCGCATTGCCCTGTGCGGGGCGTTCAATCGGTTCAACGATGCGCTTCAGATCCAGATCGAACCCGAGGTTACGCCGGTCTCGGCCTAGTAGCCGCGCCAAATCCAGCCGCCGCCAAAAATGCGACTGCTGTTTGGGTCGTAGAACACGCAGGCCTGACCGGGCGAGATACCTTCCTCGGGTGTCAGCAATTCGACCTCGGCTGTGGTGTCAGACAATGGTCGAATGATCGCCTCGCGCGGGGGACGGGTTGATCGCACTTTGACCGACACATGCCATTCGTCGCGTGACGTGAAGGGTTCATCGCCCAGCCAGTTGATCTCGCGCACGGGAACGGTTCGCGTGGCCAACATCTCTTTCGGGCCGACGACGACCTGCTTCTTGTCGACATCGAGTTTCACCACATAGAGCGGCTCACTCAAGCCTCCGATGCCCAGACCGCGGCGCTGCCCGATCGTATAGTGAATCACGCCGTTGTGCTGTGCCAGAACACGGCCATCGGCATGGACAATCTCACCGGATTCAGCCGCGCCGGGGCGTAGTTTTTCGATGACGCTGGCATAGTTGCCATTGGGCACGAAACAGATGTCCTGACTGTCGGGCTTGTCCGCAACCGCCAACCCGTATTGCGCCGCCATTTCGCGGGTTGCGTCCTTCGAGGGCAGGTGGCCCAGAGGGAAGCGCAGGAAATCCAGCTGCTCGGGCGTGGTCGAGAATAGGAAGTAGGACTGATCTCGGTTCGCATCCTCGGCGCTGTGCAGCTCCGGACCCTTGGGTCCCATCTTCCGCTGGATATAGTGGCCGGTCGCCATGCAATCGGCTTCTAAGTCTTTGGCCGTTTCCAGCAGGTCTTTGAACTTTACCCGCTCATTGCAGCGAATGCAGGGCACCGGGGTCGCGCCCGCCAGATAGCTATCGGCGAATTCATCAATCACCGCGTCCTTGAAGATGTTCTCATAATCCAGAACGTAGTGCGGGAAACCACGCTCTTCGGCCACACGGCGCGCGTCATGGATGTCGATTCCGGCACAGCACGCGCCTTTTTTGGCCAGCGCCGCACCGTGGTCATACAGCTGCAACGTGACGCCCACGACATCATAGCCCTGGTCCGCCAGATACGCGGCCACGACGGAGCTGTCGACACCGCCCGACATAGCAACCACCACCCGCGTTTCCGAGGGCGGTTTGGCGAAGCCAAGCGAATTGAGTTGGGTCTCGGCGGCGAGGGCCATGGCGATTCCAGTCCGGGTTAAGAAAGACCGGCAGAATATAAGAAAATTCTAGACACTCTCAAGGGGCGGTTTCACGCAGCATTAAGTAGGCTGGTGTCAACTTTGTCGCAGCAGAAAAGGGTTGAGAGATGTATTTGCACAAAGTTGAAGGTCCGCGGTCTGTAACCCTTCCGGATGGCACGATTTTGTCGCAGGCCGATCTACCCCCGCCAGACACGCGGCGCTGGGTGGCGTCGCGCAAGATCCTTGTCGTGCGCGGGGTACTATATGGCCTGATCACCTTGTCCGAGGCCAAGAAACGCTACGGCATCAGCGATGAGGAATTCAACCTCTGGGTCTCTGCCGTGGCAGAGCATGGCGTTGATGCTCTGAAGGTCACAGCACTAAAAAAATATCGACAACCTAAAGGCGAAAGTGAATAAATGATTCAACGGTAACGCAAGATTAACCATTCTTGTTCAGGTTTATTTTTAATTGGAAGTTTTGACCCGAATTGGAGCAGTGAAATGAGAATACTTCTTGTCGAGGATGATCCGACCACGTCCAAAAGCATTGAATTGATGCTGACGCATGCCAACCTGAATGTGTATGCGACGGACCTTGGGGAAGAAGGGATCGACCTGGCGAAACTCTATGATTACGATCTCATTCTCTTGGACCTGAACCTGCCGGATATGAACGGCCATGAGGTTTTGCGCCAACTGCGTATCGCTCGGGTGGAAACGCCGATTTTGATCCTGTCCGGTGCCGATGACACCGAAAGCAAAATCAAGGGATTCGGGTTTGGGGCAGACGATTATCTGACCAAACCGTTCCACCGCGAAGAACTGGTGGCCCGTATCCATGCCATCATTCGCCGCTCCAAAGGCCATTCGCAATCGGTGATTCACACCGGTCGGGTGGCGGTCAATCTGGATGCGAAAACCGTCGAAGTTGATGGTCAGACGGTGCATCTGACCGGCAAGGAATATCAGATGCTCGAACTGTTGAGCTTGCGAAAGGGCACAACCCTTACGAAAGAGATGTTCCTCAACCACCTCTATGGCGGCATGGATGAACCCGAGTTGAAGATCATCGACGTGTTTATCTGCAAGCTGCGCAAGAAGCTCAGCAACGCAACGGGCGGTGACAACTACATCGAAACCGTGTGGGGGCGCGGCTATGTGTTGCGGGACCCGCAAAGCAACTCGCTTGATGAGACGCGGATGGCAGTCAACGCCTGACGTCCGAAGACACTTGCCACCCATGGTCCATAGGGTGGCATTTCCACTCACGGCTCAGCACGTCTGGACCTAGCCATGACCTCGCCCTATCACTGAGGTCCAGAATAAAGTGACAGGGCGAGGCCATGAGCAATTCCATCTCGATAGCAGACCTGACAGAGGATGAGGCACGCGCCGAACTCGCGCGTCTTGCAGACCTGCTGTCGCGGGCCAACAGGCTGTATCACGGGGAAGACGCGCCCGAGATTTCGGATGCCGAATACGATGCGCTGAAAAGGCGAAATGTCGAAATAGAAGAGAAGTTTCCGTATCTAAAACGCTCTGACAGTCCAAGTGATCAAGTTGGCGCGCGGCCAGCGGACGGGTTCTCCAAAGTCACGCATGCACAGCGCATGATGTCTTTGGGCAATGCCTTTGACGATGAGGATGTCGCGGATTTTGACCGCTCGATTCGGAAGTATTTGGGCCTGTCTGCAGATGCGCCTTTGGCCTATACGGCTGAGCCCAAGATCGATGGGCTTTCATTGTCCCTGCGGTATGAGCAGGGAAACCTGGTCCAAGCCGCTACACGGGGCGATGGAGAAGTGGGAGAGAATGTGACGGCGAATGCCAGAACGATCTCTGATATTCCGCACACAATCCAAGGTGCTCCCGATATTCTGGAAGTTCGCGGTGAGGTCTACATGTCTCATGCGGATTTCGAAGCGCTCAACCAACGTCAGGCTGAGGCCGGCGGCAAACCCTTCGCCAACCCCAGAAATGCGGCGGCCGGTTCGCTGCGACAGCTGGATGCCGAAATCACCCGCGCGCGACCGCTAAAGTTTTTTGCCTACGCGTGGGGAGAGCTGTCAGCCCCTCTGGCTGAGACGCAAGATGTGGCGATTGAGCGTCTGAAAAGTTATGGGTTCTCGACCAATCCGCTGACACGTTTGTGCAAAACAACTCAGGACATGTTGGCGCACTACCGGTCGATCGAAGAACAGCGCGCGACGCTGGGTTATGATATCGACGGTGTGGTCTACAAAGTGGATAACCTTGGCCTGCAAGCCCGTCTCGGGTTTCGATCGACGACACCCAGATGGGCCATCGCGCATAAATTTCCCGCTGAACTGGCCTGGACCCGGCTTGAAGCGATTGACATTCAGGTCGGCCGCACCGGCGCGCTCAGCCCTGTTGCGCGTTTGCATCCGGTCACAGTTGGCGGAGTTGTGGTTTCGAATGCAACGCTGCACAACGAAGACTATATCGCCGGGCGCGACGCCAAGGGTGGCACCATCCGGGACGGCAAGGACATCCGCGAGGGGGACTGGGTACAGGTCTACCGCGCCGGGGATGTGATCCCCAAAATCGCCGATGTCGACCTTTCGAAACGACCCGAAGATGCGGTTCCTTATGAGTTCCCGCGCACGTGTGGGAAATGTGGAAGCGCGGCGGTGCGCGAAGAAGGTGACGCGGTGCGGCGCTGTACGGGCGGCATGATCTGCCCGGCGCAAGCTGTTGAGAAATTGAAGCATTTCGTGTCTCGCAAGGCCTTCGATATCGAAGGCTTGGGCGCAAAACAGATCGAGATGTTCTATGAAGATCCCGTCCTGCCGATCAAAACGCCTGCCGATATCTTTGATCTGCAAAACCGGGACTCGAGCGCTCTGTCCCGTTTGAAAAATCGCGAAGGATGGGGGGACACCTCGGCCAGTAATCTGTTTGCGGCCATTGATGAGAAACGGACTATACCCTTTGCTCGCTTGCTGTTTGGCCTTGGAATCCGCCATGTGGGTGAGGTCGTCGCGCGTGATCTTGCGCTACATTACCGCGACTGGGAGGCGATGTCCCAAGCTGTCGATTCCGCGCGCCCGGCGGCGCTTGCGTATCGCGCCGCGGATCAAGCGGAAGAGGCTGAACGGTTGGCAGCTGCCTCTGACGGGCGTCGGGCGCGGATCAAGGAAAGCCGCACCGCCGCCATCGCAGAATTGTCCGTGGCCGTGGAGGCCGCGGCCGCGTGGTCGGATCTAATTGCGGTTGACGGGATCGGCGCGACGGTTGGTTTGGCCCTGTCCGACGCCTTCGCCAACGTCGAAGAGCGACAGGCTTTTGATGCGCTCAAGGCGCATTTGACTGTCGTGCCACCTGATGCGCCGGCCTCAGAAAGCCCGGTGGCGGGCAAGACGGTAGTTTTCACCGGCACGCTGGAAAAGATGACACGCGCCGAAGCCAAGGCGCGGGCCGAGGCGTTGGGAGCCAAGGTCTCAGGGTCGGTCAGTAAGAAGACCGATATTCTGGTTGCGGGGCCGGGTGCTGGCTCCAAGGCCAAAAAGGCGGCAGAGTTGGGGATCGAAACCCTGGATGAGGATGGCTGGTTGCAGCTGATCGACGGCGCATGAGCGGACGGCCAGAATCCTTGTTTCCCCTGTTCGCAGGGGTTGAAACCTTGGAGGGGGTCGGCCCGAAGATCGCTCAGGCGATGGCGCAGGCCGGGATGGAAAGCCCGCGAGACGTTCTTTTTGGCTTGCCCTATGCCGTGATTGATCGACGCAGGCGCGACACGATCCAAGGGGTTGATTTACCGTCGACGCTGACGGTTGAGGTGACGGTCGGCCCGCATCGCCCATCTCGGAACAGGGGCGGTGCGTATCGGGTCCATGTCGAGGACAGTCAGGCCGATTTCCAACTGGTGTTCTTTCACGCGCGTGGCGACTACCTGAAGAAAGTCCTGCCGGAGGGATCGCGCCGTGTGATCTCGGGCAAGTTGGAGCTGTTCGACGGCATGGCGCAGATGGTGCATCCCGATCATATGCTGCCCGTAGATCAAGCCTCGGAAATACCGGACTTTGAGCCGGTCTATCATCTGACGCAGGGGATCACGCAGAAGACCATGTTCAAGGCCGTCCGCAGCGCTTTGACGCGCGCACCGGTCTTGGCCGAATGGGTTGATCCGGCGCAGATCAGCAGTCAAAACTGGCCCTCATGGCACGCGGCAATTCAGGCCGCACACAACCCTCAAGGCGCGGATGACGTAGCTTCATTCGCCCCGGCGCGCGAGCGTTTGGCCTATGATGAGCTGCTGGCGCATCAGTTGACGCTGGCTCTGGCGCGGCAACGGGAACGCAAAGCACGCGGGATTGTCAGTGTTGGCTCGGGCAAGTTGCAATCGAAGGTTCTGGCGAGCCTGCCTTATCGGCCAACTGGTGCGCAGACACGGGCGATAGATGAAATCGTGGGCGATATGGCCTCGGAATCGCGCATGAACCGGTTGCTTCAGGGTGACGTGGGCGCAGGCAAAACGCTGGTGGCGTTCATGGCTCTGCTGGTCGCGGTGGAGGCCGGGGGGCAGGGGGTCATGATGGCTCCGACCGAGATTCTGGCACGCCAGCATCTTGAGGGGTTGCGTCCCTTGGCGGAAGAGGCCGGCGTTGTGTTGGAAATCCTGACCGGACGCGACAAGGGGGCAGAGCGGCGGGCCAAGCTTGCCGCTTTGGAGGCTGGCGATATCCAGATACTTGTGGGCACCCATGCGGTGTTCCAAATTGATGTGGCGTTCAAGGCCTTGCGTCTGGCGATTGTCGACGAACAGCATCGCTTTGGCGTGCGCCAGCGGATGGAGCTGTCGGAAAAAGGGCAGGGTGCTGATGTTTTGGTCATGACGGCCACGCCGATCCCGCGCAGTCTAGCCCTGGCGCAATATGGCGATATGG
The DNA here is from genome assembly GCF_049800715.1 of Ruegeria profundi. Taxonomy (GTDB): domain Bacteria; phylum Pseudomonadota; class Alphaproteobacteria; order Rhodobacterales; family Rhodobacteraceae; genus Ruegeria; species Ruegeria profundi_A. The sequence continues at coordinate 220,033 of NZ_JBNAFO010000001.1, read as the reverse complement.
ATGTCTCGGTTCTGGATGAAAAGCCGCCGGGGCGAAAACCGATCAAGACCGCGATTGTCAGCACAGGGCGGATGGAAGAAGTCGTCGCCCATCTGCGCCGCGCCATTGAGGAAGGGCGGCAGTGTTACTGGGTCTGTCCGCTTGTCGATGAGTCCGAGGTGTCCGACCTAACGGCGGCGGAAGAGCGGTTCAAGCGCCTGCGCGCTATCTTGGGAGAGGGCACCGTTGGTCTGGTCCACGGTCAAATGCCGCCTGCCGAAAAAGATGCCGCCATGACCGCGTTCCAGACAGGTGGAACCAAGGTTCTGGTAGCGACGACCGTGATCGAGGTGGGCGTGAACGTCCCCAATGCCTCGATCATGGTGATCGAACGGGCTGAGATTTTCGGTCTGGCTCAACTGCACCAATTACGCGGACGCGTTGGCCGAGGGGATGCGGATTCGACCTGTTTGCTGATGTATCAGGCGCCTCTCAGTGAGGGTGGCCGCAAACGGTTGGAGGTTCTGCGTGAGACCGAGGACGGCTTTCGCATTTCTGAGACTGACCTACAGATGCGTGGTGCGGGCGATCTGATTGGCACGGCCCAGTCGGGCCTGCCCAAGTTTCGCATTGCGGATCTGGAACGGCAGGCCGGATTGATGGCCGTTGCCCAAACTGATGCACGAGCCTTGCTGAATACCGATCCCAAATTGACCACAGATAGAGGCAAAGCTGCGCGTGTTCTGCTTTGGCTGATGAAACAGGATCAGGCGATCCGTTTGATTTCAGTGGGTTAGTAACGAAGTATCCATAAAGTTCGCGAATGTTCTTAAAAAGTTCTTTACCGACTCGGGGAAATATGAGAACAAAAGGTCAACAAAGGATTAAATCCCTGACCCGGAGGTGACCCATGCTGACCCAGATCAAGACCGTAATCACACGCTCGCACTCGACCATCCTGCAGGATGCAGCGGGTGTTGCGTCTCTGGTCGTTATGCTGATGGTGGCTCTTCACCTTCCGGTCGGCTTCTAACTCTTTTTGCCTGCGATCTCGTGCCGAATAGCCCGCGCCTGTCATCCCCAGTGAAATCAAGGGTGACCTGCCTGTCCCAAACCCCTTGAGGGGCCATGCCTCGGCCCCGCGCGGTATCCCGGACCCCACACGAGAAACGCATTGCCTGCCGCCGCCCTTCCCGCCCGGAAGGAGCGGCGGTTTTTTTTACAGCTGGCCGGTCTTTATGATTTCCAACATCGCCGACAGAACGGAATTCACTGCGACCGAGGCCAGGATCATCCCCATCACCCGGCTGATGATTGCCGCGCCGGAATGACCGATAAGGCGTATGATCGGCTCGGCCAGAAGCATCAGAACAAAGGCGATAAGCACGACCGACAACATGACGAGGGCAGTAATCCCCTGGTCGGTGGCGCTGTAGCGGTGGTTGTCGGTCAGGATCACGATCGCTAGCATCGCACCGGGTGAAGCTAGCGATGGCACTGCCAGAGGGAAGATCGCCGGATTGTGCTTATGGATCTTGTCTTCCTTGTCGTCTTCGGCAGCGCGTTGTTCGATCTCCTGTTTGCTTTCGCCAAAGATCATGGTCAGCGCGAACAGGAACAAGATTATCCCTCCGGCAACCTGGAACGAGTTCAACCCGATATCCAGCGCCTCGATCAGCAATTGTCCGAAAACGAGGAAGAACAGAAGCACACCGGCACTTATCAACGACGCGAGCATCGCCGTTTTGCGCCGTGCAGCGGCTTCGAGGCCCGCAGTGACGGCGATGAAAACAGGAATTGTGCCGATCGGGTCAATGACAACCCACAACGTCACGAAGTGTTCGAGTAGGTTGTTCAAGCCCATTCCTCCACCGAAGTTTGGGTGAAATTAAACAGGTTTGGTTTAGAACGCCAAGCTTAGGCGCAGTTCGACTGTTCGGCTTGTTCCATCGCTTCAGCTGTTGCCTCAAGCGCCAGCATGATTGAGGCATGGCGGTTTTTGTATTCACGGGCGGGGATCAGAACCTCAAGCCCGTCAAACGGAGCATCTGGGGCAGGGCCGTCCTTTTTTAGCATGGTCTTCAGCTGATCTCGGGCGGTTTCAACTTGTGCCCGCGTTGCACCAATCACCGCATCGCCAACCACTGAAGCAGCGGCCTGACCGAGGGCGCAGGCTTTGACGTCCTGCCCGAAATCGCTAACACGTCCGTCTTTCATCGCCACGTCAACGGTTACGGTTGATCCGCAAAGCGGCGAGCGTTTCTTGACCGTCGCATCGGGTTGATCCAGCCGATCCAGATGCGGGATATCAGCCGCCAGCGCCAGAATGCGCCCGGAGTACAGCTTAATCAGGTCGTTCTCGCCGCTCATGGCTTTCCCTCGTTCCGTGTTCCCCATACATAGTGGTCAGCCCTCGGGATGCAAAAGGTTTTTGTCATGTCTGACACTGTCACGTTCGATCCATCCAATCTCAAATATAACGAAGCCGGGCTGATTCCCGCCATCGCGCAGGATCACGCCTCGGGTGAGGTGTTAATGATGGCCTGGATGAATCAGCAAGCGGTTGAGCGCACGCTGGAGACGCGGTGCGTCACCTATTGGTCGCGCTCACGTCAGGCGTTTTGGATCAAGGGCGAGACGTCCGGGCATATTCAGGAACTGGTCGATTTCCGCTTTGATTGCGACCGGGATTGCATCTTGGTCGTGATCCGTCAGACTGGCGCGGCGTGTCACACCAACCGCCGGACGTGCTTCTACACGGCTGTGCGCGACGGCGAAGAAGTCGAATTGATGAAACCGATGGAGTGAGTGGCGCAGATGTCGCCACCTTCGGTCTGAGTATTTTTAAAAAGACAATGCGGGGTCAGAGGTTGACCATGGCGCGGATGTCCTGAGGGGTTGCGCCTTCGTCCCTGTATTTGGCGATCGCGCGGGCGTCGTCTCGTTTGGCGAGGCGCTTGCCGTTCGGGTCGCGGATCAAGCGGTGGTGCAGGTATTCGGGCGTGGGTAAGCCCAGCAGAGCCTGCAACAGGACGTGGATACGCGTTGCCTCAAACAGATCCTGACCGCGAATGACATGGGTCACACCCTGCGCCGCATCGTCGAGGGCGACGGACAGATGGTAAGAGGTGCCCATACCTCGGCGGGACAGGACAACATCACCGATCGTTGTTTCCAATTCGGTTTTGTCGAAGGAAATCCGTCCAGTTTCCCCATTTGGGCCAGTGCCCAGTTCGAGAAAACTGCCGGTCCCATGTGGCAGAACGGATTGTGCCGCCATAGCCATATCAAGTCTCAGCGGCGTGTCTTTAGGCCGTTCTACGCTGTTTCGGCTGGCTTTATGCCGACAGGTACCGGGATAGATGATGCCATCCGGCCCGTGCAGAGGTGCCCCTTCCTGCGGGGCACTGGCCGCCGCCGCGATATCCTTGCGATTGCAGGTGCAGGGGTACAATAGACCTTTCGACCACAGGGTATCGAGGGCCTGTTCATAGATTTGGATGCGCTCAGATTGCCTCAAAACGGGTGTTGGCCAGCTGAGGCCCAGCCATTCGAGATCCGCATAGATCTGATCCTCCCACTTCGGTCGCGCGCGGGATTGGTCGATATCCTCGATCCGCAGCAGGAATGTGCCGCCTTCGGAGGCAGCCTTGTCACTGGCCAGCATCGCCGAATAGGCGTGACCAAGATGCAGAGGACCTGTAGGGGAAGGCGCAAAGCGAGTCGTAAAAGTCACGTCTTTTCGAGTATGTACACGTCAGATTTCATGTTCATTCCGGGCAGATGAGGCCCGTATTCCTTGAACAGCAAGCGCGCGGCCCCCATGTCCAGCCAGTCGTTCAGGCGTGAGGTATAAGAGTAGTCCGCAAGTGAATGATCGTTATAAGAAAATGCCAGCAGACCATCCTTGGGCAACGCGTGCATGAGGAGGTCCAGAGTTTCAGGCGGTGCTGCTCCGGCACCGATCACTCCGATGGCTGAAATGGTTGAGTAAGCGCCGTGTTCAATGGGTTCGGGATCCGATATATCAAAGCCGATCAGCGATCGATAGACGTTCTTCGCTTTGGCCTCCTCAAGCATATTGGGCGTGGGGTCCATTCCGTCGATCACTTCAAACCCGACTGAGCGCAGCGCAACACCGGACAACCCCGTTCCACAGCCATAGTCGAGAATGGGCGTTTGTGCCTCAGGCCTCTTGGACCACAGCGCTTTGGCAACCCGACCCGGGGTGGCATATCCCTGTTCCGCCACAGAATCCTCATAGGTTGCGGCCCATTTCTGATAATGCGCTTGGGTGTCCTGCGGAGATTTCGATCCGTATGTGTCCTTGAAAAACTTGTCACTCATAGCCGCATGTTAAGCCGTTGGGTCCGCTATCGTCCAGTCAGCTTTGCGCGAGCCACTCCGTCCATTCAGCCTTGGCGCGGTCGGTGTAGGCTTTGTAGCGGTCTTTGCGTCCCCGGCGGCCACCTTTCAGGCCATCTACAGGGCGGAACAGGCCGAAATTGACGTTCATGGGCTGAAACGTCTTGGCCTCCGCGCCGCCGGTAATGTGGTGGATCAGGGCGCCCATGGCGCTGTCTTGCGGTAGCTCGGGCAGGGCGCGGCCGAGAATTTCAGCTGCCGCCAGTCGACCTGCCAAAAGCCCCATAGCCGCGCTTTCGACATAGCCTTCGACACCGGTGATCTGACCGGCGAAGCGGATATTTGGCTTTGATTTCAAACGCATCTGCGCGTCCAGAAGCGTCGGAGAGTTGATGAACGTATTGCGGTGTATCCCGCCAAGGCGTGCGAAACTGGCGTTCTCTAGGCCGGGGATCATGCGGAACACCTCGGTCTGGGCGCCATATTTCATTTTGGTTTGGAAACCCACGATGTTGAACAGCGTGCCAAGAGCGTTGTCGCGGCGCAGCTGCACAACGGCATGAGGTTTCACGTCCGGCTGATGTGGATTGGTCAGGCCGACGGGTTTCATTGGCCCGTGGCGCAGGGTCTCACGACCCCGTTCAGACATCACCTCGATCGGCAGGCAGCCATCAAAGTAGCCCGCGGTTTCTCCCTCGTGGAACTCGGTTTTGTCGGCGACCAGAAGGGCGTCGATGAAGGCCTCGTACTGATTGCGGTCCATGGGGCAGTTCAGATAGGCGGTCCGCTCTTCCTCAGTCTCGCCTTTGTCATAACGAGACTGCATCCAGGCTTTGCTCATGTCGATGCTCTCGGCATAGACAATCGGCGCGATGGCATCAAAGAAGGCCAGCGCATCCGATCCGGTTTCCGCCTGAATGGCCTCACCCAACTTTGCCGAGGTCAGAGGACCGGTGGCAAAGATCCACTGACCGTCGTCGGGAAGAGAGGTAACCTCTTCATCCGTCACCGTGATCCGGGGATGCGCGCGCAGTTTGGCCGTGACCGCCTCGGCAAACGGGTCGCGGTCGACGGCCAGCGCCCCGCCTGCGGGCAGGCGGTGGGCATCGGCGGTCGTCATGATCAATCCGTTTGCGGCGCGCATTTCCCAATGCAGCAGACCCACGGCGTTTTGCTCATCATCGTCTGAGCGGAACGAGTTGGAGCACACCATCTCGGCCAGATTGCCGGTCTGGTGCGCAAAGGTGCCCACGGTGGGGCGCATTTCGTGGATCACAACATCCACGCCCATTTCCGCCGCCTGCCATGCGGCCTCGGACCCGGCCATGCCGCCGCCCACGATATGCAATGCTTGTGTCATGCGCTGCCACATAGGGCAGAGCCCAAGCAGGCGCAACTGAGCAACCGTCAAATGCTTCAGATTTTAGGGGGGTCTTGGGGTCGCCGCTGCGGGAATGTCAACGCCAGTGAGAGAAACCAGCTTGGAGGGACCTTCCGCCCACGGCGACCCAAAAGTGTAGCTGAGGCCTTAGCCTCGTCCCAGCATTGCCACAGTGTTGCCCTTTTGAAAAGTGCAAAAATGATGACAGTAGTGAAAAATGTTCGGAATAATTGTCTTATTGAGACCAATTCGGGGGGCGTTTTTCGATAAACGCAGAAATGCCTTCTTCGGTATCGCGATGCAGCATATTCTGCACCATTACCTCTCCGGTATAGGCATAGGCTTGATCCAGCGGCATCTGAAGCTGTTGATAAAACGCCTCTTTCCCGATTTTGACGGCGACGCCCAGCTTGTCTGCGATTTGTTCGGCCAAGGCGAGGGCTTGGTCGTTGAGTTGAGTTTCGGGAACAACCCGATTGATCAACCCCAGTTCCTGAGCGCGTTCGGCTGAGAGGAAACCTCCGGTGGTCAGCATCTCAAATGCCTGCTTTCTGGGGATATTGCGGCTGAGCGCGACCATGGGGGTTGAGCAGAACAGGCCGATATTCACTCCGTTCACCCCAAAGCGCGTGCCTTCGGCGGCGACGGCCAGATCACAGGTGGCGACCAATTGACAACCCGCAGCTGTCGCAATGCCGTGGACCTGCGCAATAACGGGTTGGGGCAGGGACTGAATCGACATCATCATCTGCGCACAACGGTTAAAGAGGTCCTGGAAATAGGCCTTGCCGCCATCCTCAGACTGACGTCCGGCTGTCATCTGTTTTAGATCATGCCCGGCGCAGAAGGCCTTGCCTTCGCCCGACAGCACAACGGCCCGGATCGAGCGATCATCGCGCAGCGTGTCGAACTCGGCCTGCAAGGCGGCTAGCATCTCGTCGCTCAGCGCGTTCAGCCGTTCAGGTGCGTTCATGTGCAGCCGCGCGATGGCACCTGTGTCGTTACGTTCCAAAATTGCCATCTTGCCCTCCCGCTGGCTGTTGGGCCAACTCTAGGGCGAGACGTTAAGGAGGGGAAGCATGGGATTGGCGTTAAGCAAAGACGAGCTGTCGCAGTACCTTAAAGGGGTATTCCCACAGGTTCATCGCGATTTCGTGGTTGAGGACCTGACCGAGGAGACAATCACCATGCGCCTCGTAGTCGAGGACCGTCATTTGCGCCCCGGAGGTACGGTTTCAGGCCCGTCGATGTTCGGTCTGGCGGATGTTTGCGTCTATGCCATGGTTTTGGCGCGCAAGGGGCGTCAGTCCTTGGCGGTGACGACCAATAGCTCCCTGGACTTTTTGCGCAAACCTGAAGGAGGCAAAGATTTGATCGCTGAATGTCGCCTACTGAAGCTGGGGCGCACTCTGGCCGTTGGCGATGTATTGATTTACTCGGTCGGATCAGATCAGCCCGTGGCGCGGGCCAGTATGACCTATTCCATCCCGCCCGCCGGGTCTTCGGCTGCAAAATTCGGATAAAAAGGGCCGGGGCGAACCCCGGCCAGGGAAGAGGTCCCAAATGAATTTGGGACTGGGGATGGGTTAAAGCTGCCAGAAATAGCGTTTGATTTCGCGGTCGGCTTGCAGACGGGTCAGGCCTACGTCCTTGAGCAACCTGTCATCCAGCTTTCCCAGATTGACGCGACTGCGACGACGGCGTTCCCATTGAGTGACCGCTGCCGCAAACTGCACGGCCAGCACAGCGATCAGCGGCAGCCGGGGGCTGGCGTTCAGCAGTGTAAGGGCGGGAGTGTGCATTGTGCGTGTCATCTCAGTATTCCTTTCAAATTGTATTGACACAAAGTAGCAATGTTCGGTACATGAGTTTGATACATTCGCAATTGTGTCAAATGCAAAGGAAGAATTGTAATGGATACAATTTGGCCGGAGACGCTGCCGAAATCCAAAGGGCCCAAGTACACCTTAGTGGCTGATACAATACGAAAAGCGATTGAAAGTAAGACGTTAGATATCGGAGCCAAACTGCCCCCAGTGCGCGAGCTCGCGTATCGACTCCAGATCACTCCAGGAACCGTCGCGCGTGCCTATACGATTCTGACCGAAGAGGGCTTGCTACAAGCTGAGGTCGGACGTGGTACATTTGTCGCCCCTCCGAAATCTCCGATTCTGGATGATGTCTGGTCTCGGCAGCTTCATCTGGCTGAGGCTCAGAATGCGAATCACGTGAGCCTGTTCAGCCCGAGGCTTGCAGATATGGGGCAGGTGTCTCTGATCCGCGAGTGTCTACAGAAAGTCGCGCAGTCGGATCCGGCCTTGTTCATGAACTATCCGACACGCGATGCGTATAAACCCATGCGCCAGGCAGTGGTTGAATGGTTGTCGAACCTGCCGCTTGGCAAGTTGAGCGACGACGACATTGTACTGACACACGGAGGTCAGAACGGCCTGTGCCTTGTATTCCAGACTATCCTGCAGGGTCCCAAACCGATCGTGATGGTCGAAGATCTTTCTTATGCCGGGTTCCGTCGCGCAGCTGAGTTGATGCGGGCCGATGTGGTTGGCATTAGAATGGATAGGTGGGGCATTGATCCAGGAGCGATGGAGCATGTCTTGCGCCAGACGCCAGCGCAGGCGGTCTGTGTTTCACCTGAGGTTCAGAACCCGACCGGGCTGCACACCCCTTTGGAGCGGCGCAAGGAAATCGTGGAAATCGCGCGGAAATACGATGTGCAGATCGTTGAGGACGACTGCTACCGGATGGGAGACGCGAAGGAACCAAGCTTCCGCGCGTTGGCCCCTGAGCGGGGATGGCACGTGTCTTCGATCTCGAAAGTGCTGACACCGTCCTTGCGCGTCGGCTTTGCCATTGCGCCCAGAGACCGGAGCGTGGATCTGCGCCGCTCAGCCGAATATGGATATTTTGGCCTTGCACAGCCGCTGGCTGAACTGACCCGTCTGCTACTCTCTGACCCTCGCACGCGCCAAATAGCGCGGGATGTACGCTCGCGGATGGGAGAGTATGTGCGGGTGACCGTGAATGCCTTGGGCGGGTTCGATCTGAACTGGGCGCCTGATGTGCCGTTTGTTTGGCTGCATTTGCCGTCGGGTTGGCGGGCTGCTGCGTTCAGCCGTGCCGCTGAGCGAGAAGGAATTCAACTGCGATCTGCGGATGAGTTCGCGCTGCGGGATGGACGCGCTCCGAATGCGGTGCGCATTGCGATGAACGGGCATGTCTCGCTGCAGAGGTTCGAGGATGCGATGCTCCGCCTGCGGGCTTTGCTGGACAATCCGCCTGAGCAAATCAGCGTTTAGAGTGGGGTAAAATAATACCTATTTTATAAACCTATGAAAACGCAATATAAAAACTTGATTGTGTGTGTTGACGTGCATTCTAAGCAGGTCTAAACCCCCTCCATCGAATTCGGACCGCTCTGTCTTGGGGCGGTCTTTCACATCAAACAGGACTATCCTGCCATGAAAACCTTTTCTGCAACACCTGCAGACATCGACAAGAAGTGGATCCTGATCGACGCCGAGGGCGTTGTTCTGGGTCGTCTTGCCTCGATCGTCGCCATGCGCCTGCGTGGCAAGCACAAAGCGTCGTTCACCCCGAACATGGACATGGGCGACAACGTCATCGTGATCAACGCTGACAAAATCCAGATGACCGGCAAGAAGCGCGAAGAGAACTTCTACTGGCACACTGGCCACCCGGGCGGCATCAAGTCGCGCACCAAACAGCAGATCCTGGAAGGTGCCCATCCTGAGCGCGTTGTCGTTCAGGCCGTCAAGCGCATGCTGCCGGGCAACCGTCTGGCGCGTCAGCAAATGACCAACCTGCGCGTTTACGCCGGTGCCGAGCACCCGCATGAAGCCCAGGCCCCCGAAGTTCTGGACGTTAAGTCCATGAACAAGAAAAACACCCGGAGCTAATGACCGATGGCTGATCAGATCAATACTCTCGAAGAGCTGAGCGCCGTCGCAGGCGTTGAAACCGTGGCCGAAGAAGTCATCGTACGTGAACCCGTACGTGACGAACTTGGTCGTTCGTATGCCACCGGCAAGCGTAAAGACGCTGTTGCCCGCGTTTGGATCAAGCCGGGTTCCGGCAAGGTCACTGTGAACGGCAAAGACCAGGACAAGTACTTCGCTCGTCCCGTTCTGCAGCTGATCCTGCGCCAGCCTTTCCAGGTTGCTGGTGTTGAAGGTGAGTTCGACGTTGTTGCAACCGTCAAAGGCGGTGGCCTGACCGGTCAGGCCGGTGCGGTCAAGCACGGCATCTCGAAAGCGCTGCAACTCTATGATCCCTCGCTGCGTGGTGCTCTGAAAGCCGCTGGCTTCCTGACCCGCGACAGCCGCGTTGTGGAACGTAAGAAATACGGTAAGCGCAAAGCGCGGCGTTCGTTCCAGTTCTCGAAGCGTTAATCGCTGCGAACAACGAATTTCAAAAGGGCTCGCAATCGCGGGCCCTTTTTCTTTTCAAAGGGTTAGGGCGTAATCATCACCTTCCCGTCGCTCGTTTTCAAAGCGTCCCCTAAGTTGGTGATCAGATCGCCCAGTGTCAGACGCTCGGATACATCCGTTTTCCAACGACCGTCCGCGAAACGCGCCTGAACCTCGGTCACAACGCGCATCTGGTCGGCCGGAGGGGTGGTCATCATCCAGTTTGTCAGCCAGAACCCCTCAATCCGTTTGCCCATGAAGATCAATTGCCCGGTTTGGGTCAGGGTTGGGGCATCGCTGCCGAGTTTGCCGTAGCAAATCCAACGTGCGCGATTGGGCATGGCGCAGAAAATCTGCTCGGAAAGAGGGTCCATGACAGCGTCGAGAAAGACGCGGGGCTTCAGCTTGGCGCTCAGTTCGGCAAATTGGTGCGCAACGTCAGGGTCCGTTGTGACAAGAACTTCCGCAGCCCCAAGCTCTTTCAGCATCGGAGCAGCCTCAGCGCGCCGCACCATGGCGATGGGCTTCAAGCCCAGATCCCGCCCAAGGCTGCACATCAGCTTACCCAACTGGCTGGTGGCGGCTGAAACAACAAACGCATCGCCGTCTACCTTGACCATATCGACCATGGCCATCGCTGTCAGCGGATTGACGATCTGCGCAGCCCCGTCATCGTCCGAGATGTCGGGGCGCAGAGGGATGCACATTTGCATCTGGGTCACGACATATTCGGCCCACGCTCCTGATCCGGCGGCAACAAAGGCGACGCGCAGGCCTTGTAGACCTTCCGCACCCTTGCCCGTTGCCACAACATCTCCGCACCCTTCAAAGCCCGCAGCGGCACCTTTGACACGGGGTTGGCCGTATTCGCCTTTGATGAAGTGAATGTCTGACGGATTGACCGAAGCGGTGCGCAGCCGGATCAAAACCTGTCCGGGGCCGGGGGTAGGGACGGGCAATTCGGCGTCTGCCAACCACTCAGACGCGTCTTTGATCGTGGGGCCTGTCATCGTGCCGGAATAGCCGTCATGTTTCAGGACAACGGCGCGCATGGTAGAGGGCAAGTCGGTCATTGGTCAGTCCTTGAGTTGCGCCGGGGCCACCGGATCAGGCGTCAGCCTGACGGCAAAGAAAAACGGCGCGGGGTTCTTGTTGGGTCAAGCCAAACAAAAGCCCCGCGCCGCGTCAATTAAGCCGCGATCTAACGTCACGGCATGTGGAGATGGCCGACAGTGGACGGCCTGACCCTTATTGGCTCATCGCATTTTGCAGGTCCTGAAGCTTGGTCAGAACAGCCTCAGGCGAGGCTTTGATCTCGTCCAGGATCTTGATCACCTGATCTTTGACACCCTGTGCCATCTCGCTGTTCTGTACCGAGGCGACCATGGCGTCATAGTCGAAGTTCTGAGCTGTCAGCATGCCCTCTTCAACCCAAGAGTTGAACAACTCCTGACCTTGATCTGCCAGCGAGGCAACCTGATCACCGGCTTGGTCTGCAGCCTCGGAGGCCTGATCCGCGATTGAGTTGGCTGCCTCAGTGGCCTGATCCGCAACAGATGACGCGGCCTCAGAGGCCTGTTCGGTCAGAGATGACGCCGCTTCGCTGGCTTGTTCCGTGGCCGATTCCAACGCTTCGCTTGCGGCGTCCTGCACGGCCGAGGCCGCTTCGCTGACGGCATCGCTCGCATCCTCGGCTGCGGCTTCAAGTCTTTCGGCCGGCGTCGGTTCAGGTTGGTTGAGATAGAAATACCCGCCCGCGCCAAGACCGACGAGGACGATGATTATAAGAAGAGTACGCGACATTATGAGTCTCCTTTGGAAATTTGTGCCGCTGGGATGATCCAAATCTAGGACGACTCAAAGGGGAATTCTTGTGATTTCTCAGCAGAATACGGGTTTGGGCCAAGCTACGCTGATTGTGCGGCTTGTTCCGGCGACAAAGCGCCCACCGCTTTGCGCTTTGCATTGAATTTCGATGATATCGCATTACCGCGTCGAGCCTGGCGTTTGAGGTATAGGCGTTGCGCGAGAACGTGGTGCCGAGCGAAACCTGCGACGATGCTCGCACTTTACTGTTCGGTCGAATTTTTGGTCTTATGTGAAGGACTTCACTGCCTTTGACCCCAAAATGACCGACACTGCAGTCAGACGGGGCAAAAGTGACATTGTGGGGGTCGCGCTCGGGTTTGGTCCCCAAATTAACGAGTAACGTTTTTTGTTTGAATAGGCCTATTGGGCCAAAAGGGGCACTGATCTCTCACTTTGTGGTTGAATGTGAGGGGCGGTGTGAGGGGGGCTGGATGAGGGGGTCTTGGCCAGCCCCTCTCTTTGCGCATAACAACAGACCTGTCGGTCTGTGCAAGCAAAGAAGCCAATTGGAAATTATGGCGGAGAGACAGGGATTCGAACCCTGGGTGGGCTTGCACCCACAACGGTTTTCGAGACCGCCCCGTTCGACCACTCCGGCACCTCTCCGCGGGGGTCTGTGAGGGGGGGATTTAGTGAGGAACGCGAAGGGGTGCAAGCAGAAAATTCCCAGAATTCACATTCCTTGGATTTTCCATTGCCTGCCGCAACAAAACACCTAGGCTGATAGCTATGAAAAATCGAGTTGAGCGTTCTGTTGTCCCATTGCTCGCGCTGCTTGTCGCGCTTGTTTTGGTCCCTGTTTCTTCGGCTGCGGCCAATCGCGACCGGATCGAAGCCTTCCTCAATACCACCGGGTTTGACGTTGCGTTGGAGAGTATCGCGCTTGCGTCCGGCTCTGCCCCTGAAATGCTGGGCATCGATCCCGATGGGTTCGGATCAGACTGGACCCGCCTGACCGAAGAGGTGTTCGATACCCAGCTTATGCATGAAACGGCGGTCTCGATTCTCGAAGAGACGTTGAACGATGAGGCGTTGGCCCATGCAGTTGAGTTTTATGCCTCGGATCTCGGTCAAAGGCTGGTCGAAGTCGAAAACGCGGCGCATCTGAATGACGATGAAGAGGCCAAACAGCAGGAAGGGCAGGAAATCGTGGCCGGCCTCGTGCAGGATGGCTCGCCCCGGGTGGAACAGCTCAAGCGGATGAACAATGCGATTGATGCCAGCGGGACTTCGTTGCGTGCCCTGCAGGAGATCCAATTGAGGTTTCTTCTGGCGGCCAGCGCGTCTGGCGTGATTGACCTGCAACTGGACGCAGATGAGCTGCGGTTGATGCTACGGCAGAATGAGGCCGGGATGCGCCAGGCTTTGCAGCTTTCGGCGCTGGCAGGGGCGGCCTATACCTATCAGGATTTCTCGGACGAAGAGGTCGAGGCTTATGCCGAGGCGCTTGAACAGCCATTGATGCAAGAGGTCTATGAGCTTCTGAACGCGATCCAATATGAGATCATGGCCATGCGGTTCGAGGTTCTGGCAGCACGAATGGCAGACCTGCATCCGGCTCAGGATATCTGATGCGTCTGGCGCTCGCCTTTGCGGTGACGTTCTTCTGCGCGCTGCCAGCTGTTGCGAATGAGCGGGCCAATCGGCTGGCGCATGCCATGAAGCTGGATCAGGTTGTGGGCATTCTGATCGACGAAGGCATGGTCCATCAGCAGGAACTCGAGGAAAGCTTATTGGACGGTGACGGAGGCCCTCTGTTTCACGATCAGGTTCAAGAGATCTATAACCATTCTTGGATGAAGTCTCGTCTGACCGAAGCCTTCGCCGATGGCATGACGAAGGAGCAGATGGATCAGGCAATCGTTTTCTTCGAAAGCGATCTGGGGCAAACGATCGTGACGCTGGAGAACTCGGCCCGCAAAGCCTTTGCCGATGAGGCGATCGAAGAGATGGCGAACGAGGCCTATGAGGGCACCGAACACGACTCGCCGCGGTTCGAACTGGTCGAGGAATACATCCGTGCAAATGACCTGATTGATCAGAACGTCCAAGGCTCGCTGAGTGCGGACTACAACTTTTTCCTGGGTCTCTACGGCGACAGTCTGGCCGAATACGAAGAGGTTCTGGACGGGCTGCTGGCGCAGAAAGACACTGTGACGGCCGAGACGACCACATGGTTGTACTCCTTTCTGCTTCTGGCCTATCAACCGCTGGATGAGGTCGAGATGCGCGAGAATATTGCGTTTTCCCGAACCGAGACCGGGCAGGCCCTGAACGCGGCCCTGTTCAAAGGGTTTGACGAGATGTTTGATGGGATCTCGTACCGTCTGGGCGCGGCGGTGGCGCAGGTGTGGCAATCCTCTGATCTCTGACCAGTCTTGGGTGTTGACTTTGCCTATCATTATGTGGATAAGCGCGCATCCCGGCCGGTTCTCCGCGCCGGGTGTCGTTATTATATGACCCTTTGAAACCTCACGGGGTCTTCCACACAGCCCAAACAGGGCGCGCTGTTCGAGGTGGCTTTCAAGCCAAAAACGCCCGGTAGGGGACCACAGAACGCGGGTTAGAAAAGGAAAGACGCATGTTTGCGGTCCTCAAGACTGGCGGCAAGCAGTACAAGGTTCAGGCGGGCGACGTGCTCCGCGTTGAAAAACTGGCTGCCGACGCAGGTGAAAAAGTTCAATTCAACGATGTTCTGATGCTGGGCGGTGACGCTCCGGTTGTTGGCGCACCTTTCGTTGAAGGCGCAGGCGTACAGGCCGAAGTGATCGAACAGATCAAAGGTGACAAGGTCATCAAATTCGTGAAGCGCCGTCGTAAGCACAGCTCGAAGCGTACCGTTGGCCACCGTCAGAAGCTGACTCTGGTCAAAATCACCGACATCCTGTCGTCGGGCGCTGACAAGTCGGGCATCAAAGCTGCAACCGGTTCTGCTCCGGCTGGCGAAGCGGCACCTGCTGCAAAGCCTGCCAAGAAAGCAGAAGCCAAAGCAGAGGCACCTGCTGCCGCTGACGATCTGACCAAGCTGAACGGTGTTGGCCCTGCCGCTGCCAAAAAGCTGGTTGAAGCCGGTATCGAGAGCTTTGCCGCTCTGGCCGCCTTGTCGGACGAGCAGATTGCTGCTATCGACACCATCAAAGTGAAGCCCGAATGGGTTGAGCAAGCCAAAGAGCTGGCTCAAGGCTAAGGAGAGAGAGAATGGCACATAAAAAAGCTGGCGGTTCCTCCCGTAACGGTCGCGACTCAGCTGGTCGCCGCCTTGGCGTGAAACTGTATGGTGGCCAGGCGGCCATCGCAGGCAACATCATCGTACGTCAGCGCGGCACCAAGTTCTGGCCGGGCGAAGGCGTAGGCATGGGCAAAGACCACACAATCTTTGCAACCACAGATGGCGCCGTGAAGTTCCACAAGGGACTCAAAAACCGCACCTTTATTTCGGTCCTGCCAGTGGCGGAGGCCGCAGAGTAAGCCGAAACCCAGAAGGTTTAATAAAAAATTCATGGGGGACCGGCAGAAAATGCCGGTCCCTTTTTCGTTTTAACGCAGTCGTGATCCAAAACAGCAATGCCCGTCGCAACCACCAGCTTTCTCATCTTTGCCGCCTCACAGGTCGGCACGCCGGGACCGGCCAACATGGTCCTGATGGGAACAGGTGCGCGCTATGGCTTTCGCGCAGCGTTGCCCTTTGTGGCCGGGGTCGTGTTGGGCAAGCAATTGATCATCTGGCCTGTGGGTTTTGGTCTGATGCAGGTTGCCGACCAGGCTCCACTGGCGTTTGAGGTGCTGAAATACGCTTCTGCCGCTTATATTTTCTGGCTGGCCTGGAAGATCGCCAATCTAAGGCTGTCTCGTGCAGCAGCGGAAGGGAATGCGCCGGGCTTTCTGTCTGGGCTCATCGTGCATCCCCTGAACCCCAAGGCCTGGGCGATGATCATTGCAGGGTTCACGGGGTTTGTTGCGGCGGGGACGTCCAGTTTTGAGGCGACGCTCACGATCGCTCTTTGTTTGTTGTTCTGCCAGATCGTTTTGCACCCGATCTGGACATTTGCAGGGGACCGGATCGCCCATGTGGTTGAAGGTCGGCCTGAGGAAAAATATCTGATGTGGACGCTCGCCAGTCTGACTGTTGCGTCCGTACTTTTTGTGTTGTTCGGAGGAGGAACGCACTCATGAAACTTGAAGCAATCATAAATCAGCCGGTCATCGAAACCGAGCGGTTCGATCTGCGCCCTCTGCGTCGGTCGGATATGGGGCTTATCGAACATTACGCAGGTGATGAGCGTGTGGCGCGGATGACCACGTCGATCCCGCACCCGTTGCCTCCGGGCTCGATCGAGGCCTTCGTGACCCGCTCGATGGCGGAAGATCGGGATGAGGACGTCTGGGCGATGGATGCCACCAAGGACGGTGGGCCCGAGCTAATCGGCCTGATCTCACTACAGCGGCTTGATCGCAACCAGTCCGAGGTTGGCTATTGGGTTGCGCCTGTCTATTGGAACACGGGCATTGCCTCGATGGCTGTTGAGGCCCTGGTCGGTGCCAATCCGCTTGAGAACGCCAATATGTTCGCCAGCGTGTTTCAGGACAACCCAGCCTCGGCGCGGGTACTGACCCATTGCGGGTTCCAGTATCTGGGCGATGCAGAAAGCTATTCGGTGGCGCGCGACGCGAATGTGCCCACCTGGACCTATACAAAGAAACTCTGACTTGTGGCCGATGGGGCCTTTGCAGTAGGGGACAGACCATGAAATTTCTCGATCTAGCAAAGGTCTACATCCGGTCCGGGGCCGGAGGTGGCGGCTGCGTCAGCTTCCGACGCGAAAAGTACATTGAATACGGCGGCCCTGATGGCGGGGATGGCGGCAAAGGCGGGTCCGTCTGGGCCGAGGTCGTGGACGGGCTGAACACCCTGATCGACTTCCGCTATCAGCAGCATTTCTTTGCCAAGAACGGACAACCGGGCCGGGGTCAGCAACGCACCGGTAAGGATGGTGACGACATCATCCTGCGCGTTCCCGTCGGGACCGAGATCCTCGATGAGGACGAAGAGACCGTGATTTGCGACCTGACCGAGGTCGGGCAGCGGGTTCTGCTGGCCAAGGGCGGCAATGGCGGTTTTGGTAACCTTCACTTCAAATCCGCAACCAACCAGGCACCGCGCCGGGCCAATCCGGGGCAGGCGGGTATTGACCGCACTATCTGGCTGCGGCTGAAACTGATCGCGGATGTTGGCTTGTTGGGCATGCCCAATGCAGGCAAATCGACCTTTCTGGCTGCTACTTCGAACGCGCGGCCTAAAATCGCCGACTATCCGTTTACCACGCTGCACCCCAATCTGGGCGTGGTCGGCGTAGACAATGTGGAATTTGTGGTGGCCGACATTCCCGGCCTGATCGAAGGGGCTCATGAAGGGCGCGGGATCGGAGACCGGTTCCTCGGCCACGTAGAACGCTGCGCCGTATTGCTGCATCTGGTCGATGGCACCTCGGAAACCGTGGCCGAAGACTACCGCACCATCGTACATGAGCTTGAGGCCTATGGCGGAGAACTGGCCGAGAAACCTCGGATCACGGTTTTGAACAAAGTTGACGCGCTGGATGACGAAGAACGTGATTTGGCTAGGGCTGAGCTGGAAGAGGCCGTCGGCGGCCCGGTCATGACGATGTCGGGCGTCGCGCATCTGGGCGTGACCGAAGTGCTGCGAGCCCTCCGTGCTCAGATCGACGAAAATCGCCTGCGCCAGAAACCCGCCGAGGAGGCAGCGCCGTGGCAACCCTAACCGCAGCCCGTCGGCTGGTGGTCAAGATCGGGTCCGCTTTGTTGGTGGATCGGAACACGGGACAGCTACGCTCGGACTGGTTGAAATCGCTGGCTCAGGACGTGGCCTGGCTGAAGGGGCAGGGCACGGACGTGATTCTGGTGTCTTCTGGCTCGATCGCTTTGGGGCGCGGTGTTTTGGGCCTGCCTGCGGCGGCGTTGGCTCTGGAGCAATCTCAAGCCGCAGCTGCTGTTGGTCAGATCCGTCTGGCGCGTGCTTACGAAGAGGCACTGACCCCGCACCAGATCACCACGGCCCAAGTGCTTGTGACGCTCGAGGATAGCGAGGATCGTCGCCGCTATCTGAACTCTCGCGCGACACTTGAGACGCTCTTGGGTCTGGGCGTTGTGCCTATTGTCAACGAAAATGACACCGTTGCCACGGATGAAATCCGCTATGGCGACAATGACCGGCTGGCTGCTCAGATCGCGGTGACCGTTGGTGCGGATCAATTGATCCTTCTGTCGGATGTGGACGGGTTCTATACCGGCAATCCAAACGAAGATGCCTCGGCCACCCGCTACGACACGATCGAACAGATTACACCCGAGATTGAGGCGATGGCCGGAGACGCCGGTTCAGGCCTCTCCAAAGGCGGTATGAAGACCAAGCTGATGGCGGCCAAGATGGCGACGGCTGCGGGCTGCGATATGGCGATCACCGAAGGATCGACACTCAACCCTTTGCAATCGCTTGAGAATGGCGCGAACAGCACGTGGTTTACGGCGACGCTTGATCCGCATGCAGCGCGCAAGCGCTGGATCTCGGCAATGAAACCGCGCGGAGAGATAACGATTGACGATGGGGCCGCAAAGGCGCTTTCAAATGGCAAAAGCCTGTTGCCTGCGGGTATTGTCGAAGTGACCGGTGATTTCGGACGCGGCGATCCGGTTGCCATTCTTGATCTGCAAGAGCGTCGACTGGCGCAGGGCATCAGCCGCTATACCGCGCAAGAGGCTGACGCAATCAAAGGACGAAAATCCTCAGAGATTGAGGCAACGCTGGGCTACCCTGGTCGCGCAGCGCTGATTCACAGGGACGATTTGGCGCTATAAAGGCGCAGAAAGGCTAAGGTTATGAAGGATCTCGACAATATTCCCGCTCTGATGGCCGATCTGGGTAAACGCGCCAAAGCTGCCGCGCGCGAGCTGGCCTTTGCCACGGCGGAGCGTAAACACGCAGCCCTGATCGCCGCGGCTGAGGCTGTCTGGGCCAATCGCGCTCAGATCATCGAAGCCAACAAGAAGGATCTGGAGTTCGGATGTGAAAAGGGCCTGAGCCCCGCCATGATGGACCGTCTGATGCTGGATGAGGACCGCATTCAGGGCATGGTCGATGGCCTGCGCACGGTGGCTGATCAGACCGATCCGGTGGGCGAGGTGATGACCGAGTGGGACATGCCCTCGGGCCTCAACATTCAGCGTGTGCGCACGCCGTTGGGTGTCATTGGGGTGATTTACGAAAGCCGCCCCAACGTGACCGCCGATGCTGGCGCTTTGTGCCTGAAGTCCGGCAACGCCGTCATCTTGCGCGGTGGCTCCGAGAGTTTTCACTCCTCAACGGCCATCCACGCCTGTCTGGTCGAAGGTCTGAAGGCCGCGAACTTGCCTGAGGACTCAATTCAACTCGTGCCGACCCGTGACCGCGCGGCGGTGCAGGAATTGCTGACCATGACTGACTATGTAGACGTCATCGTTCCGCGGGGCGGCAAAGGGCTGGTTGGGCTGGTTCAGCGCGAAGCACGCGTGCCGGTCTTCGCCCATCTTGAAGGCATAGTGCATATCTACATCGACAAAGCTGCCGACCCGCAGAAAACGCTGGACGTGGTGCTCAACGCCAAGACTCGTCGTACCGGTATTTGCGGCGCGGCAGAGTGTCTGCTGATCCATCAGGATGTGGCCGAAACCCTCGGGCGCGACGTGATTGCCGCGCTTATGGCCGCCGGGGTCGAGGTTCATGCCGAAGGTGTTCTGGCCGTCGACGGAACAAACCAAGCCACCTCTGAGGATTGGGGCAAAGAGTTTCTGGACAGCATCATTGCCGCCAAACCTGTCGCCGACATTGACGCCGCCATTGCGCATATCCAGCACTTTGGCTCGAACCACACCGATTGCATCATGACCGAGGATGACGCGGCTGCGGCTCGGTTCTTCCAGCGGTTGGACAGCGCCATCCTGATGCACAATGCGTCAACGCAGTTTGCGGATGGCGGTGAGTTTGGGATGGGCGCTGAGATCGGCATTGCCACGGGTAAAATGCACGCACGTGGTCCGGTAGGCGCGGCGCAGTTGACCAGCTTCCAATATCTGGTGCGCGGTAACGGAACGACCCGTACCTAAAACCTTAGGGTGACGCGGGTTGTGGCGGTTTCGACCGCAACCCGCCGCCCCATGGCCGCCGCCGTTTCCGGCAGCAAGGCAAACTGAACCTGCGCAGGGGTGAGTTTGTTGGCGAAGTTGCCCGTGGCAGCATTCTTCCACAAGTCATTGTCAATGTTCAGCTTATCGGCTGTGCCTGTTACCTGCCAACCGATGTCAGAGGTCGATATATCGACCTGCCCGCCAAACGGCATCGCGCTCTCGCAGCACATCAGGGCCAGAAAGGCCAGTTTGACCTGATTGCGTGGCACAGCCTCGGTCAGGTTCCAGTTGACCCGCACACGACCTGCTCGTTCCACGTCTTTTAGCAACTCGGCGACCTCGCTGCGCCCCAATGGCTGGTCGCTGGCCGAGCCAAAGGCCACGCGAAAAAACCGAATGCGCGCGCCAGCACTGCCGACACTGCCCGAGATAAGCTCCATCTCGGGGCCTTGTACCGCGCCAACCATATCCAACAGCTCCAGCCCGTTGGTGATGGCCCCGATCGGGCTGATCAGATCGTGACAGATGCGCGAGCCAATGAGCTCGGCCAGGTTGACGTCTGTGGCGCCCATGCGTACCTCCTGCTGTATCTGCCATCAGACCGGAGCCCCCATGACAGACCTCAATGCCATTCTTGCACCGGGCATGTTCGTCCGCCACCCCGATTTCCCCGATTGGGGCGTTGGACAGGTGCAGTCCAATATCGGGGGCAAGATTACCGTGAACTTCCGCGAGCAGGGGAAAGTGGTAATCGACGGATCGCGTATCGCCTTGATGCCGGTCTTTGATCCGTGAAACTGGTTTAGGAAAGGTTAACGCCAGTCATCAGATGGGACCCGTATTGCCTTTGGGGGAAAAGCTGCGGTATCAGCCGGAGGCAACTTCAAGGAACGACATGCCGGATTCAGGCCCTTCTTTCACCATCCGACTCGCTGAAACCGAACAGGACCTGCGCGCCGCGCAACGCTTGCGCTACGACGTGTTTGTACGCGAATTAGGTGGTGGCGGAGAGATGGTCGATCACGATGCCGGTCTAGAGCAAGACAAGTTCGATCCGTATTTCGATCACATGTTGGCGATCGACGATCAAACCGGGGAAACTGTCGGCGTTTACAGGCTGTTACCGGGCGAACGTGCGGCAGAGTTAGGCCAGTTTTACTCCGAGGACGAGTATGATCTGACAGTTCTGAAGCAAAGCAGTCGCAAGCTGCTAGAGCTTGGCCGGTCTTGCCTGCATCCGGACTATCGCGGCGGCACGGCCATGTATCACCTGTGGAACGGTTTGGCGGCCTATGTCAACGAGCGTGAGATCGAGGTTTTGTTCGGTGTTGCCAGCTTTCACGGCACCGATGTCACAGCGCTCGCCCAGCCCTTGTCGATGCTGCATCACAACCACCTGGCGCCTGCCGATCTGAGGGTCCGTGCGCAGCCTGATGTGTTTCAATCCATGAACCTCGTGGCACCCGAAGACCTCGATCGCAGGGCAGCAATGGTGCAGGTGCCCGCGCTGATCAAAGCTTATCTGCGTTTGGGCGGTTTCGTGGGCGAGGGGGCCTTTATCGACCACAGCTTTAACACCACAGATGTCTGCTTGATCCTAGATACCGCTCGGATGAACGAGCGGCAAAAGCGCATCTATGGCGGAGCCTAATCCCGTGAGTGATCCGCTTTGGAACAGTGAAGACGCGCCGGATGCGATTCACCTTGGCGTTCTGGGGTGGGTATTGGTTTTCTTGCGCGGTGTGCCGTTGGCGCTGCTGGTCTTTGGTGGCTTGATCATCTTGCTGGCGATACGCCTGATCGAACTCCCCTTATTCGGTATTCGCCGACCAATAACTCCGTTCATCACCCAATTTGTTTGCCGCAACGCCTTTCGCATTCTTGGCATAGGTTTTCGCACTTCCGGAGATCTGATGGCTGAGCGTGGTGCAGTGGTGGCCAACCACACCTCCTGGCTGGATATCTTTGCGCTGAACGCTCGCAAACGGGTGTATTTCGTATCCAAGGCCGAGGTGGCGAAATGGCCCGGTATCGGCTGGTTGGCGCGCGCGACCGGAACGGTTTTTATCGAACGGGACCGAAAAAAGGCAAAAGAACAAACGCAGGTGTTCGAAACCCGCCTGAAAGCAGGGCATAAGCTGCTGTTTTTCCCCGAAGGAACCTCGACCGATGGCCTCAGGGTTTTGCCATTTAAAACAACGCTCTTTGCCGCGTTCTTCGCAGATGAGCTGCGGGATTTCATGTATGTGCAGCCGGTCTCGGTGGTGTTTCACGCCCCTGCGGGCGAGCCGGACCGGTTTTATGGTTGGTGGGGCGACATGGAGTTCGGTCCGCATCTGCTGAAGACGCTCGGTGCGCGCAGGCAAGGGGCGGTCGAGTTGATTTATCACGCGCCGGCGAAGGTCAGCGGTTTTGAAAACCGCAAAGCGCTGGCTGCGCATTGCGAAGAGGCTGTCCGTCATGCGCATAGCTTGGCGCGGCTTGAAAAATAAGGGCGATTGGCCCTTGCGCTGCATCCAAACCTGCCGTATATGCGCGCCATTCAAACCCGCAGGCGGGGTTTGGGCTTTTTGAGGGAGACATCCTCATCAAGACCGCCGGTTGGAGCATCCGCTTCTTTCACCCCCGCCAAGGCGTAAACCGGAAAAGGAAAATAGCATGGCTCTTCCCGAGTTCTCCATGCGTCAGCTGCTGGAAGCTGGCGTTCACTTTGGTCACCAGACACAGCGTTGGAATCCCCGCATGGGCCCGTTCATCTACGGCTCGCGCAATGGCATCCACATCATGGACCTGACCCAGACCGTTCCGATGCTGGATCAGGCTCTGCAGGCCGTTCGTGACACCGTCGCAAAAGGTGGCCGCGTTCTGTTCGTTGGTACCAAGCGTCAGGCCGCTGGCCCGATTGCTGAAGCGGCTGAAAAGTCGGCTCAGTACTACATGAACCACCGCTGGCTGGGCGGCACTCTGACCAACTGGAAAACCGTTTCCCAGTCGATCAACCGTCTGAACCAGATCGACGAAGCCATGGAAGCGGGCGCAGAAGGCCTGACCAAGAAAGAGCGTCTGGGCATGGAGCGTGACCAGCAGAAGCTTCAGGCTTCGCTGGGCGGTATCCGTGAGATGGGCGGCGTTCCTGACCTGCTGTTCGTCATCGACGTCAAAAAAGAAGCACTGGCCATCGCAGAAGCCAACAAGCTGGGTATCCCGGTTGTGGCTGTTGTCGACACCAACTGCTCGCCCGACGGCGTTGACTATATCATCCCCGGCAACGACGACGCAGCCCGCGCGATCTCGCTGTACTGTGACCTGGCCGCACGTGCCGCTCTGGACGGTATGACCGCTCAGATGGGTGCTGCAGGCGTTGACCTGGGTGCTTTTGAGGAAGCACCTGTTGAAGAGGTTGTTGCAGAAGAAGCCGCTGAAGCTCCGGCTGAAGCGTAAGCTGCCCGTCACGTAATTGACACATGGGGCAGGGTATGACCTGCCCCAATTCCGTTTGAATTGAGGAGAGCCAAAAGATGGCAATCACAGCAGCAATGGTAAAAGAACTGCGCGACTCGACCGGCGCAGGCATGATGGACGCGAAAAAAGCCCTGACCGAAACCGGCGGCAACATGGACGAAGCCGTTGACTGGCTGCGCACCAAAGGCCTAGCCAAAGCGGCTAAGAAATCGGGCCGTACCGCAGCAGAAGGTCTGGTTGCTGTTCACGTCAACGGTGGCAACGGTGTGGCTGTCGAAGTGAACTCGGAAACCGACTTCGTTGCGAAGAACGCTGAGTTCCAGGAAATGGTCGGAAAGATCACCTACGCTGCTGAAGGCGTCGACAATGTCGAAGCTCTGTTGGCTGCTGATCTGGGCGGAAAGTCCGTCGCAGACACGATCACTGACAAGATCGCCACCATCGGTGAAAACATGTCGGTGCGCCGCATGTCGAAACTGTCGGGCGACACCGTTGTGTCTTACGTGCACAACGCAGCCACAAACGGCATGGGCAAAATCGGTGTTCTGGTTGCTCTGACCGGTGGCGACGAAGCGATCGGCAAGCAGGTTGCGATGCACATCGCAGCTGTTAACCCGGCAGCTCTGTCCGAGGCCGACATGGATCCGGCTGTTGTCGAGAAAGAAAAGCAGGTTCAGATGGACATCGCCCGCGAATCCGGCAAGCCGGAGCAGGTGATCGAGAAGATGATCGAAGGCCGTATGAAGAAATTCGTGGCTGAATCGACTCTGCTCAACCAGTCCTTCGTTGTGAACCCTGACCTGACCGTTGAAGCAGCGGCAAAAGAAGCAGGCGCAACCATCACCGGCTTCATCCGTCTGGAAGTTGGCGAAGGCATCGTGGTCGAAAAAGAAGACTTCGCTGCAGAAGTTGCCAAAGCGGCCCAAGGCTAAGCATTTGCTCCAGGCCCCGGTTGCGGGGCCTAACGACATTCAGAACCGGTCACGTCGAACGTGGCCGGTTTTTTCGTGCCAGAGATAGATTTGTCTGTTCAAGCAGAAGGTGAATGGAGGGCCCCGCATGATGGGGATGGTCGGGACCCTCCAAAATTCCGACGTCGGTACGCGGACGAATAGGCGCTCCAAAAGTCAGAGTGATTGGAGAGCTCTGGTATTGCAAAGATCCAATCGAATGTTCCTTGGCTAAAGCCACCACTCACGGAACGGTATCAATCTGCAATTTTCCCGTGAAGATGGGAAGTCATGATTTCCTTACCTTAGGTAAATTGACGCGGTTTGGCGTCAATCTCTTGTGTTTAGGCTTCCATCACATACATCTGGTTGTGTAGGGCGGCTTTGAGAACAGCTTGGGCTGTCGTCTCGACCGAAAGCGATTCGCGTGCCAGCCTCAGGTGTTTTTCTACTGTCGCCGCCGTCAGCCCCATCAGCAGGGCTATATCCTGAGTCGTTTTGCCATCACCGACCCATTGCAGCGCCTCTCGCTGACGTTTGGTGAGCGACCGATTCGGCGGTGTGTAGGGCAGGGTCAGGATCTTGAGATGAGCGATGTTGTTCATCAGAAGGATATCCTCGCCATGCTCTTCCCACATGTCGTCAATCTCGTCCTGGTTGCGGTTTTCTTCGGCCGATAGCGAGATCGCACCCTTGGACCGCACCGAGACCGAGTTGAAGCTGACAGTATATCCAGCAAGCACGTTGTGCGACTTGTTGAAATCCACAACCTTTTGCTGCTCGGGCGTGAGTTCCCCGTTCGAGGCCAAATCCTGAATCAACCCCCAGCTTGCCGCGCCATCGTTGTTCAAAGCCCATTGCAGCATCGGAGCGTTGGAATACCTGCTGTCACCAAGAAAACCATCAACATATTCCCGCCGATGATTGCTGAGGATGACAAAATCCTCAGGGTCGCCCAAGGATGTGGCAGTAAGATATTGAGTGTAGCCATAAATTAGCCGGTCAAACCCGTATATGGCCATCTGTCGGCAATGGGCATCCCAAAGCTCTTCCAGGGTTCTGGCATAGCTGACAAAGCGAAGATATTCCTTCAGCTTCATGTAACATCCCCTGATTTCAGATGAGCCGCCAAGGCATCCAGCGCCAAAACATAACTCTGCGCACCAAAACCGCAGATCTGCCCAAGGGCAACCGACGCGATGTAGGACTTGTGGCGGAAGCTTTCCCGCGCATGGATGTTGGACAGGTGAACCTCGACCAAAGGCAGCTCTACCGAGGCAATCGCATCCATCAGGGCAATCGACGTATGAGTATAGGCGCCTGCGTTCAGAACCAAACCGTTCTGCGTGCCACGGGCCTGATGGATGGCGTCTATCAGCGCACCTTCGTGATTGGATTGAAATGTCGAAACCTCAAGCCCGATAGACGTGCCATGAGCAACGCATTGCTCCTCCACCATTTTCAAGGTGGTGCTGCCGTAGACCTCAGGCTGCCGGGTGCCCAAAAGATTGAGGTTCGGGCCATTCAACACAAGAATTTTATTCATAAATCTCCGTCCCCATATTCGTTTCTTAAACGGCATTTGGTGGGGATGTCTACCGGACAATGCTCCAATGAGGCGAGTGGGCTGACAAAGCTGCTTTTGATGCAACCCGCTCCAGTTAGGGTTCGTCTAGTGTCACTACAACCTTTCCGAGAACGGAGCGCTGAGAAAGCAGCTCGATTGCCGCCGCGCCCTCGGACAACGGGAAGCGCGCCGTGATACGGGGTTTGACTTTATCTTCGGCGTATAAGCCAAACAATTCGCTTAGATTTTCGGCATGAGCGTCAGGTTCACGAAAGACGGAGGCCCCCCAGAAGACGCCGACGATTTGGCATCCTTTCAGCAGCGCGAGATTGAGCGGTACGCTGGGGATTCCAGCCGGAAACCCGACAACCAGATATCGACCCTTCCACGCAATGCTGCGCAAGGCGGGTTCCGCATAGGCTCCGCCAACCGCATCATAGATGACATCGACACCCTCGGCGCCCGCCAGTGCCTTGATATCTTTCGAAAACGCTTTTTGCGCGTCTTTGTCGGGGCCCTTGGGGTACAGGATCGTCTCATCCGCACCGATCGAGCGGCAGAATTCAGCTTTGTCCGGTGTGGAAACCGCAGCGATGACTCGCGCGCCCATGGCTTTGCCCAACTCGATCGCCGCCGATCCGACACCGCCTGCGGCCCCCAGAACCAACAGCGTCTCACCCGGTTGAAGGGCCGCCCGATCCTTGAGAGCGTGGTAAGAGGTGCCGTAGGTGAAGATAAAACACGCCGCCTCATCAAAGGGCATGGTATCGGGAAACTTGATTGCGTCCCTGGCTTTGATCGCAAGATGCGTGGCAAAGCCGCCATGACCTGTCAGAGCCAGTACGCGATCTCCGACTTCGAACCCCTCAACGCCTTCGCCAAGCGTAAGCACCTCACCTGCGATTTCGCCGCCAGGGGCGAAGGGGCGCGGTGGCTTGATCTGATAAAGGTCGCGGATCATCAGCGTATCGGGAAAGTTCACCCCGGAGGCTTTAACTCCAACCAGAATCTCTCCGCGGCCCGGGGTCGGATCGGGCAGGGTGGTCAATTCCAGAGTCTCCGGTCCACCCGCTGCGACGCTGAGTAATGCTTGCATGTTGCCCTCATTGTTCCTGTTATTCTTGCAGATGGAATTTTGGGGCGGGATCGCGCGCTGTCAACGGCGCACCCTCTTTCCCCTACGACAAGCGAGGAGTGCGGCATGACCCCGGAAACCCTGTTTTCTTTGGATGGAAAGGTGGCTCTGGTCACGGGCGGTGCCACCGGAATTGGCCGCATGGCCGCCGAAGCACTTGTTCGGGCCGGAGCGCATGTGCTGATCGCCTCCCGTAAAGGTGAAGCCTGTGAGGCCGTTGCGGCGGAGCTAAACGCGCTGGATGCCCCCGGTAGCGCCGAGGGGTTTGCTGGGGATCTGGGCAGCAAAGACGGAATCGACGAAGTCGTTACCGAGATCAATAAACGGACGGAACGCCTTGATATTTTGATGAATAATTCCGGTGTGTCCTGGGGGGCGCCTTTGGGTCAATTCCCTCATGACGCGTGGGACAAAGTGATGTCCGTCAACGTCGCGGGTGTGTTTGAGCTAACGCAGAAACTACTGCCATTGCTTATGAAATCCGGCACCGCCGAAGACCCGGCGCGGGTGGTCAATGTGGGCTCGGTCATGGGGGAGGTTCCGATGGGCGACGGGGCATACAGCTATTCGGCCTCCAAGGCGGCTGTCCTGCATCTGACCAAAATCCTAGCCAAAGAACTGTCGCCTTACCATGTCACCGTCAACGCTCTGGCACCCGGCCCGTTCGTCTCGCGCATGACCGCTTTTGCAACTGCGGATGAGACAACGCGCGAGAAGGTCGGCAAATCGGTTCCTCTTGGCCGAGTTGGGCGTGATGATGACATCGCTGGCTGCATGCTGTTTCTCTGCGGGCGAGGGGGCAGCTACGTGACCGGAGCCGTCATCCCCGTGTCCGGAGGCATCAACGTAGTCACAGCAGGCAACATCTTTGCCGAAGCGTTTTGACAATGAATACGAAAAGCCCATTGGATCTGGACGCCGTTGATACCTACCTTGCCGCAAACCTCTCAGGGTACAGTGGCCCTCTGAAGGCCCACAAGTTCGATATCGGGCAATCCAACCCGACTTTCGCACTTGAGACGCCGGATTGCACTTACGTTTTGCGTCGTAAGCCTATGGGAAAGCTACTGAAATCCGCGCATGCAGTGGAGCGCGAATTTCGCGTGCAACAGGCGCTTGCAGGCAGTGATGTCCCTGTGCCCGAGATGTTTCTTCTATGCGAAGATACCTCAGTCATAGGGTCCGCTTTTTACGTGATGGAACACCTAGAGGGTCGTGTCTTCCTGGAACCAACCCTGACCGGTGAAAGCAACGAGACGCGCACCGCCGTCATGGACGAAATGAACCGGGTACTGGCCGCCTTGCATTCCGTCGATATCGAAGCAGTGGGCCTCGCCGACTATGGCCCGAGCGGCAATTACTTCGAACGTCAGATCGCGCGCTGGACAAAGCAGTACCGCGCGTCTGAGACAAACAAGATCGCTCAGATGGATGCGCTGATCACAGCGTTGGAGGCGGCTTTGCCCGAAGACGATGGTCAGCGCAGTCTTGTGCATGGCGACTACCGGATCGACAACCTGACGTTTGAACGCGGCGGCTCCCGGTGTATCGGCGTGCTGGATTGGGAGTTGTCGACGATCGGCCACCCTTACGCCGACCTTGCTGCGGTGATCATGCAGTGGCAGCTGCCTCCGGGGCCAGAAGGGCGGGGGCTGGCCGGGATTTACCGCAAAACCCTCGGATTGCCCAGTGATAGAGACTATATCGGTCAATATTGCACGCGACGTGGGCTGCCGGAAATCAAGGATTTTGGGTTCTATCTTGCCTTTAACTTCTTCCGCATGGCCGCCATTCTGCAGGGCGTCTACAAACGCGCGCTGGACGGCAACGCCTCGGACCCGGGGCGGGCGAAACTTTTCGGTGACTACGTGCCGCTCTTTGCGCAGCATGGTTTGTCGGCTTTGGATGCCTAGGGCATAGGGAACTTTGGAATGCCGGTTACGTTGGATCAAGACAGGTTGGATCGCGTTCGCCCGTGGATGCAACGCTATGTAGATAAACGAAAATATCCCGGCAGCTCAGTTCTTCTAAAACACAAAGGGCAGGAGGTCTTCTTCCACGCCTGCGGTCAGCGCAACGTCGAAGCAGGACTCCCTTTCGAACGTGACACGCTGGTCCGTATCTACTCGATGACCAAACCGATCACCTCAGTTGCGTTGATGATGCTGGTCGAGGGTGGATTGATCCAGCTTGGCGCACCTTTGTCCTCGTATCTGCCCGAGTTTTCCGCGCCTCAGGCGTTGGTTCCCAATGCCGAGCGGTTGGATCAGACCCAAGCCGCGCCGCCACCGACGCTCCATCAGCTACTGACCCACACGAGCGGGTTCAGCTACCCATTCAATCCTGGTCTTCTGCCATCGGCGATGGATGAGCGGGATATGATCTTCAAACCCAATCAAGGGCTTCTTAAGGACAGAGTAAGCGATCTCGCCGCGCTGCCACTCGCATTTCAACCGGGTAGCCGATGGGAGTATTCGGTAAGCACCGACGTCCTAGGTCGCGTTGTTGAGGTCGTCTCGGGAAAGACGTTGGACCAGTTCTTCCAGCAGGACATCTTTGAACCGCTTGGTATGCGAGAGACTGGCTTTGTGGTTCCCAAAGGCGCTGGTGATAGATTTGCGTCGCTCTATACGCCTCTGGCCGGTGACGCGATGGATCTTAACTCGGCCGAACAGTCCGAGGATACGCTCAGGCTGGTGGATCAAGCGGGATCTTCTCCGTTCGAATCCACCACCACGTTCTCGGGCGGTGGCGGCTTGGTCGGAACGATTGATGACTATAGCCGGTTTGTTGAAATGCTGCGGAATCGAGGGCAGGTCGATGGCGAACGGCTATTGGGTCCGAAGACAGTAGATTTCATGATGATCAATCACTTACCTGGCGATATTGCCTCCATGGGCCCCAGTAGTTTTGCGGAACAACCGATGGAAGGTATGGGGTTTGGGTTGGGCGGCTCTGTCGTGCTGAACCCGGGTCGTACTGGAGTGCCTGGGTCTGTCCGGGATTTCAGTTGGGGTGGTATGGCCTCGACCTATTTCTGGATTGACCGGTCCTTGGATTTGACAGCTGCGTTCTTCACTCAATTGTCGCCGTCCAGCTCTTATCCATCCCGCGCGGAACTCAAAGCTCTGGTTTTGGGTGCGGTGATTGATTGATGGCGCGGGTGTTGGTACCTCATCCCCCAAATGAACAAGATCGAGCAACACATGACCGAAGCTGAGCGTATTCTCCTGGATCTTCTGAACATCGAACGGCTTGAGGTTGACCTGTTCCGGGGCACTGGATCAGGTGGTGAGACACCGACGCGTATCTTTGGCGGCCAAGTCATCGCTCAGGCACTAGCAGCGGCCTACAGAACGGTTGATGACAGGCTCTGCCATTCCTTGCATGCTTATTTCATCCGTCCGGGTGATCCCAGTATTCCCGTTGTTTATCAAGTGGACCGGGCCAGAGACGGCGGGTCTTTTACCACGCGGCGCGTTGTTGCGATCCAACACGGTAAGCAGATCCTCAATATGTCTGCATCCTTTCATGTTGAGGATGAAGGATGGTCTCATCAGCATCCAATGCCGTCTTCTGAGAGCCCAGAAACCCATCCATCGCGCAGCGAACTTCGCCACAAGTATGTGGACCAAGTCCCTGAAAAGATGAAGAAAGAGCTGTTGCGTGAGAGACCTATCGAAGTGCGTGAAGTGGATCATCTCGACCCATTTCGACCTGAAATTTCCGACGATCAGAACAAGATCTGGTTCCGAATGCCTGGAGCAGCGTCAACCGACCCCCGCACGCAGCACCTGATACTGGCCTATGCCTCAGACATGAGCCTGATGAGTTCCGGCATGCGGCCCCATGGGCTGAGTTGGTTCACGGGTCAGGTAAACGCAGCGAGCTTGGATCACGCGCTGTGGTTTCATGCGCCGGTGCGTTTTGAAAACTGGCATCTCTATGTGATGGAATCACCGTGGACGGGGCAGGGGCGGTCTTTCAATCGCGGCTCCATCTATTCTGAGGATGGCGTTCTGGTGGCGTCAGTTGCGCAAGAGGGATTGATGCGGCGACCAAATAGTCGCTCTTAAGGGTCGCCTATGAACTGTTGATTTAATTTATTCATGCCGAGCAGCCATCGGTCATAGTCAGCTGTTTTGTGGCGAATGTATTGAAGGACTTCGGGATGAGGGAGGATCAGGAATTGCTCGGCTCGAATGCCGTCCACACAGGCCTGTGCGACATCCTCCGGCTCGAGCATTCCGTCAATAGTCGCGACCGCGGTTTCGTGACCGCGTGTCATCTCAGATCTGACAGCTTGCGGGCATAGGGCCGAAACTTTCAAACCCTTGTGGCCGTAGGTCAACGCCAACCATTCTGCAAAACCGATGGTCGCGTGTTTGGTGACGCCATACGGCGCCGCGCCGGGTTGGTTCAAAAGCCCGGCAGCCGACGCCGTGATCATGATGTAGCCGTGGCCGCGTTTGAGGAACCTTGGAATAAGATGACGTGCCATCCAGACATGAGACATCACGTTGATATCCCAAATGCGGTTCCAGTCTTCATCTGGCACGTCCAAACCGCCGAGTGTCAGAATTCCCGCATTTGCACAAAACAGATCGATCGGAGCAATCTCATCTTCGACATGCTCGACCAGGGATTTGATCTGCGCTTCGCTGGAGACGTCGCACGGAAACGCGTGCCCGCCGATTTCCTCCGCCAAGGCTTGCGCAGTTGCTCCTTCGATGTCGGAACAGACAACGTTTGCGCCATCTGCAGAGAACCTCTCGGCGAGACCTTTGCCAATACCGCCAGCGGAGCCGGTTATGACAACTGTCTTTCCGCTGAGTTCCAAATCGTTATCCTCGATGGTTGGGTTTGACTAGTGGTCAGCATATTTACCATAATACCAATTACACGTATTACAGAATAGTGTCGCCCTAGATCAAACCCTACACCTAACCGCCTTTAAGACCTAGAAAAAAGCCTGCAGCCCGGTTTGCGCACGTCCGAGGATAAGAGCGTGAACGTCATGAGTACCCTCATAGGTGTTCACAGTCTCCAGATTTACCATGTGGCGGATA
Source organism: Ruegeria profundi (assembly GCF_049800715.1). GTDB lineage: Bacteria > Pseudomonadota > Alphaproteobacteria > Rhodobacterales > Rhodobacteraceae > Ruegeria > Ruegeria profundi_A. Next base: position 187,630 of record NZ_JBNAFO010000001.1, on the reverse strand, counting down.
ACCTGGAACTCCAGCGAGATACCGTTGCCGCCGTGCATGTCACGGGCCATGCGCGCGATGTCCAGCGCTTTGCCGCAGTTGTTGCGTTTGACGATTGAGACCATCTCGGGCGCCGCTTCGGCCTGATCCATCAGGCGACCGACGCGCAGGCTTGCTTGTAGAGCCAAAGCGATCTCGGTCTGCATGTCGGCCAGTTTGCGCTGGTACAGCTGTGTTTGCGCAAGCGGTTTGTTGAACTGCTTTCGGTCCAAACCGTATTGCAGCGCTGCATGCCAGCAATGTTCGGCTGCACCCATCACGCCCCAGCTAATGCCATAGCGCGCACGGTTCAGACAGCCGAACGGACCCTTTAGCCCTTGCACATGAGGTAGCAAAGCGCCCTCGCCCACCTCGACGCCATCCAGCACGATTTCTCCGGTTATCGAGGCCCGCAGGCTGAGCTTGTTTTCGATCTTCGGCGCAGAAAGACCGGGCTGACCCTTGTCCAAAACGAACCCGCGGATCTTGCCGTCATGCGCGTCCGATTTGGCCCAGACCACGAAGACATCTGCAATTGGCGCGTTCGAGATCCACATCTTGGTGCCGGTCAGGCGGTATCCGCCGTCGATCTTTTCGGCCCGTGTTTTCATGCCTGCGGGGTCAGACCCGGCGTCAGCTTCGGTCAGGCCGAAACAGCCGATCCATTCGCCCGAAGCCAGTTTCGGCAGGTATTTGCGGCGCTGCTCCTCGGACCCGTAAGCATAGATCGGGTACATCACCAGCGAGCTTTGGACCGACATCATCGAGCGATAGCCGGAGTCCACGCGCTCAACCTCGCGCGCGACTAGGCCGTAGGACACGTAGCCGCTGCCGAGACCGCCATATTCCTCGGGGATCGTGGTGCCCAGAAGGCCCATTTCACCCATTTCACGGAAGATCTCGGGGTCGGTTTCTTCGTTCTGGAATGCGGCGGTGACGCGCGGCTGCAGCTTTTCCTGCGCGTATGCGCGCGCGCTGTCGGCGATCATGCGCTCGTCTTCTGACAACTGGTCGGACAGACGGAACGGATCGTCCCAGGCAAACTTACCCAGATCCGGCGCATCTTTTGCGCGCAAAGTCGGTTTGGTGGCAGGGGCGTTCATCGGGTGTCTCCGGTCTGTCTGAAGTTGCTGCACAGTAACGTGGCACCTCTAAGAAAAACAGCAAGAGTTTGACACCCGATTATGAGTAAATGTCATAGGTCAGGGGATAAGCACCCCCTTCCCTTTTTATCCCAAGGCGTACCCTGCCCCGCGCACAGTCCGCACAGGATCATTGCCGCCATGCTGGGTCAGCGCTTTGCGCAAACGGCCGATATGCACATCGACCGTACGGGTGTCGACATAGATGTCGCGGCCCCAGACCCGGTCCAGCAATTGCTCACGGCTCCAGACCCGGCCGGGTTTTTCCATGAAGGTGCTGAGAAGGCGGAACTCGGTCGGCCCCAGTTTCAGCGAATGACTGCCGCGGCTGACCTTGTGGGTCTCGGAATCCAGTACGATATCGTCGAATTCCAGGCGAATACCCACCGTCGCTGGGCGTACGCGGCGCAATTGGGTCCGCACCCGAGCCATGAGTTCCACGACTGAGTATGGCTTGACCACATAGTCATCTGCGCCAGTCTCAAGCCCACGCACCTTGTCGACCTCTTCCGACCGCGCCGAGAGCATGATGATCGGAATAGAACGGGTGTCTGGCCGTGTTTTCAGGCGTCGGCAGACCTCGATCCCGCTGAGATTGGGCATCATCCAGTCCAGAACGATGATGTCCGGGCTGTCTTCGTCTACCAGCAACAGCGCCTCGTCACCGCTGGCGGCTTTCGAGACGCGAAAGCCTTCGGCCTCGAGGTTGTAGGCCAGCACTTCACGCTGGGCGAGCTCATCTTCGACCACCAGAACCGTTGGTTGATCTGCAGACATGGGAGGCGTCTCCTAGACGGTTTGCGACGTTGTGTCGGCCTTGGGGCGTGACTCGGTCGGGCGCTCGCCGGTGACCAGATACACGACCTGTTCGGCAATCGCGGTCACGTGGTCGCCCATGCGCTCGATGTTCTTTGCGATGAAATGCAGGTGCATGCAGGACGAAATGCTGCGCGGATCCTCGGCCATGAAGGTCAGGAATTCGCGGAACAGGCCGTTATACATCTGGTCCACCTCCTCATCGCGGTCGATGACATCGGCGGCCAGTTCGGCATCCCGTTGAATATAGGCATCCAGCGCGTCGCGCAGCATGACCTCAACCTCGCGCGCCATCCGGCGCAGCGCGGAGGCACTGCCATTGATCTCGCCAGAGTTCACCAGCACCGTGGTCCGCTTGGCGATGTTCTTGGAATAGTCGCCGATCCGTTCAAGGTTGGCCGATACCTTCAGTACCGACAGCACCAACCGCAGGTCACTTGCCGTGGGTGCGCGCAGAGCGATCAGGCGGGCGGTTTCCTCGTTGATGATATCCTCGAGCGCGTCGATGGCTTTGTCGCCCTGACGCACCTGCTGTGCCAGTTCCTCGTCCCGCGTCTCTAGCGAGCGGGCGGCACCCATGATCGCGGCTTCGACCAGACCGCCCATCTTCATGATATGTGCCTGGATCGCTTCGAGATCGCGGTCGAAGACAGAGGCAATATGTTGTTCTGAATCGTTCATGTCGGAATACCTGTGCTCAGCCGATCCGGCCGGTGATGTAGCTTTCGGTGCGCGGGTCCACCGGGTTGGTGAAAATCTGTCCCGTTTCGCCGAACTCGACGAGGTTACCTAAGTGGAAAAATGCCGTTTTCTGGCTGACACGCGCGGCCTGCTGCATCGAGTGGGTCACGATGACCACCGAATACTGAGCGCGAAGTTCGTCAATCAACTCTTCGACCTGGGCAGTCGCAATCGGGTCCAGTGCCGAGCAAGGCTCGTCCATCAGCAGAACTTCGGGTTCTGTCGCCACGGCGCGGGCAATGCACAAGCGCTGCTGTTGACCGCCGGACAGGCCAGTGCCCGGAGCGTCCAGACGATCCTTGACCTCTTCCCAGATCGCACCGCGACGCAGGGATTTCTCGACGATCTCATCCAGTTCCGCTTTGTTCTTGGCAAGACCGTGGATGCGCGGACCATAGGCCACATTGTCATAGATCGACTTCGGGAACGGGTTGGGTTTCTGGAACACCATCCCGACCTTGGCGCGCAGCTGAACAGGATCAACGCGTTTGTCGTAGATGTCTTCGCCGTCCAGTTTGAAGCTGCCCTCAACACGTGCGACATCAATTGTGTCGTTCATCCGGTTCAGACAGCGCAGGAACGTGGATTTACCGCAGCCCGAAGGACCGATGAAGGCTGTGACAGTCTTGTCTTCGATATCGACATTCACATCTTTGATGGCGTGAGTGTCACCGTAAAAGACTTGGCAGTCCCGGCACTCCAGCTTGATTTCATTGGTATCCACTTGTCTCTCCACTCGTGACATGTCGTTCATGGGTCTGCCCTTCTTACCAGCGGCGTTCAAAGCGGCGGCGCAGAATGATTGCGATGATGTTCATTGTCAGCAGGAAAATCAAAAGGATGATGATCCCGCCCCAAGCTTTTTCGTAGAACCCAACATCTGCGCGCGCAGCCCAAGTGTAGATTTGGGCGGGCATAGCTGAGTTTGGTTCGGTGAACCCGGCAAGGAATCCGTCTGGGTAACCACGGGCAACAAAGCCCACCATCCCGATCAGCAACAGCGGAGCGGTTTCCCCCAGCGCCTGCGCCAGACCAATGATTGTGCCGGTCAGGATACCGGGCGCGGCTAGCGGCAGAACGTGATGGAACACCGCCTGCATTTTGGAAGCCCCTACCCCAAGTGCGGCATCACGGATCGACGGCGGAACTGCTTTCAGCGACGCCCGGGTCGAGATGATGATCGTCGGCAAGGTCATCAAGGTCAGCACCAGACCACCGACCAGCGGGGCCGATTGCGGCAGGTGCATGAATTGAATGAAGACAGCCAGACCAAGGATACCAAACACGATCGAAGGAACCGCGGCCAGGTTCGAGATATTTACCTCAATCAGATCGGTGAACCTGTTTTGCGGCGCGAACTCTTCCAGATAGATCGACGCGGCTACGCCAATCGGCAGCGAAAGCGCCAGAACCACCAGCATCATGAAGAACGATCCGACAACCGAAGCACCAATTCCTGCGCCGCCAGGGTTGTCCACGCCCGAGTCTGCCCCGGTGATGAACGGCCAGTTGAAGACCTGTTTAATGATTCCAGCTTCCTTAAGTGCATCGACCAGATCCAGATCGCTTTTCTGGAGGAAGCGACTATCCTGTATGGTGTCACGCGACACCCGGCCCTTGAAGTATCCATCAACGCGGCTTGAGGCCGCTAGATCAAACTCGATAGGCTCGCCCAGTTTGTCCGGGTTTTCCGCGTAGAATGTTCGAATGGTTCCGCCAACTTTACCCAGCAGACGCTCAATTGCCGCCTCGTCGAAATCGACTTGGAGACCGCTTTCATCGAGCTCTTTATTCAGTGCCGCGATGAATAGGTCCGAATAGGCTTTGGTCTTGAACAGCGTGCTTTCAGCCTCTTCCTGTTCTTGTTGGGTCAGGGTGAACTCTACGCTGACAACAGTCCGGGTGAAGGCTGGAATACCCTCGGACAGGATCGATGCGAACAGGACGATCAGGAAGAACAGACCGGTCGCAATCGCGACGATACCATAGGCACGGAAGCGTTTTTCTGCCCTAGCGCGTTTGCGGGTCCGCGCATCATATGCAGTCAGGGAAACAGCTTGGCGACCCGTTTCTGGGTTTTGCATGCTTGCGTCGGTCATTCGTACTGCTCCCGGTACTTGCGCACGATGTAAAGGGCAAAGACGTTCAGGCCCAGCGTGACAACGAACAGTGTCATGCCAAGCGCAAAGGCAACTAGCGCTTCTGGCGAGGCAAAGTCTGCGTCGCCGGTCAGCTGGCTCACGATTTTTGCGGTGACGGTTGTCATCGCCTCAAACGGGTTCAGGCTAAGCCGAGCGGCTGCCCCTGCCCCCAGAACCACGATCATGGTCTCACCAATAGCACGTGAGGCTGCGAGCAGGATCGCACCCACGATGCCCGGTAGCGCGGCAGGCAGAACCACCTGGCGGATGGTTTCGGACTGCGTTGCACCCAGGCCATAGGACCCGTCACGCATCGCTTGTGGCACAGCGTTGATGATGTCGTCGGACAGCGACGACACAAAGGGGATCAGCATGATGCCCATCACCAGACCGGCTGTCATCACGGCCGTACCCGCCTTCATCCAGCCCAATCCGTTATCACCAAAGACGTCCAACAAAAGAGGACCGACGGTCAGCAGGGCGAACAAGCCGTATACGATGGTTGGAATGCCCGCCAGAACCTCCAGCAACGGCTTGGCAACAGACCGCACGGCAGGCGATGCATATTCGCTGAGGTAAATGGCGGCAAACAGCCCAATCGGCACAGCCACCAGCAGAGCAACGATAGAGATATAGAGCGTTCCCCAAAGCAGCGGGATGATCCCAAGTTCCGATAACCCGCCCCGGCCCGAAAAGCTGGGCGACCAGGTCAGGCCAAAAAAGAACTCTGGCGCTGGGTAGAGCTTGAAAAACTCCCATGTATTGAAAACCAGTGACAGAACAATACCAACGGTGGTCAGAATTGCAATCGAGGCCGCTGCGAGTAGCATAAAGCGCACACCCTGCTCAACAACGTTGCGGGCGCGATAGTCCGCCTTGGTTTGCATCCAGCCTGCCCCGGCGCCAATCAGCGCCACGACCAGAACCACGACGGTCATGATTCCATATCCGGTTGCATTTAAAGCGCGATGGCTCTGTGCCGCGTTTAGCACCGGTTGGGTGATATCGGATGTAACCACTTGACCCGCATCTTTCAGATTCTGAGTCACTTCGGTCAGATCGGCTTGGGGGTCACTAGCGGCTGCTTCGGTCATATTTCCTTGCGACACAGCTGCTTGCAGGCCGCTTGCCGTGCGACGCACCTCGGCCATGACCAAACTTAGAGAGGAACCCTCTTTGACTGATGTATCGGGGATCATGCCCGAGACCTTGGAATTCACATACAACGGCTGAACAAGCAGCCACATAATGAGAAGGCCAAAAGCCGGGACAATAGTCTTCAAAAGAACATTTGCGCCGTAATAGGCTGGCAGCGAATGCAAGTCTCGCGGTTCGCCTCCTGCGCTTTGAATTGCGCGGGCCCGTCCCAGAACATAGCCGAGCACAGCGATCGCCAACACGATCAAAACAAGCCAAAATATCGGCATCATATCCCCACTATTCCTGACTGGGCAAAAGTCGCAGAAAGGGACGGCGAATTCCGCCGCCCCAAACATTCATCCATAGATCGGCTTAGCTGCCCGAACCCATGGTCACTTCGTTGTTGATCGCTTCCTGAGTTTTTGCCAGCTCAGGGTCGGCAACCAGACCATAGTTGGCCAACGGGCTCGAGGGGCCAGCGATTTCGTCAGCGACGAAGAACTGAGCGTATTCTTTCAGGCCAGGGATCACGCCGATGTGGGCTTTCTTCACGTAGAAGAAGAGCGGACGCGATACAGGGTATTCACCGGTCGAGATGGTCTCGGTCGATGGTGCGATACCCGACATGGTCGCAACTTTCAGCTTGTCGGTGTTGTTCTCGTAGAACGCCAGACCGAAGACGCCGATGCCGTTCGGGTTGGTGTCGATACGGGCCAGGGTCTCGGTGTAGTCACCGTCGATGTCGACCGATTTGCCATCGGTACGAACAGCCAAGCATGCGTCTTCTGCGTCATCTTCGCTCATGCCGCCAGCGATCATCGCTTCCATGGCGCCAGTTGCTTCACAGCCGATCAGCAGAACTTTTTCTTCGAACACTTCACGGGTGCCGTGCTTGGTGCCGGGGATGAAGCCTGCGATTTCAACGTCAGGCAGGTCGCCGTTGAATTCGGCCCAAGTGTTGTATGGGTTGTCGACGATCTCGCCATCTTTCAGAACCTTCGCGCCCAGAGCGTTGAAGATGTCCGAAGGCTCAAACGCGTTGAAGGCAGGACCAGACTGCTGGCTTGCAAACACGATGCCGTCATAACCGATACGGACTTCCATGATGTCGGTCACGCCGTTTTCGGCACAGGCTTTGATTTCTTTCTCGCGGATCGCGCGCGACGCGTTTGCAACGTCGATGGTGTTCTCGCCAACGCCTTCGCAGAAACGTTTCAGGCCAGCCGACGAACCACCCGATTCAACAACCGGTGTCGGGAAATCGGTGTTCTCACCAAACAGTTCTGCGACGATCGATGCGTAAGGCAGAACGGTTGACGAACCAGCAACCTGAACGTTGTCACGAGCTACAGCAGTGGTTGCCGAAACGGCAGCAATTGCCAGCGCAGATGCCGACAGTTTTACAAAGGACATCTCAGTCTCCTTGAGAATTGGGTTTTTGATCACCCCCATGATGATCTTGCGCGAACCACTAGGCCCAGTGCGTAAGGCTTTTGTGACAGGTACGTAACAGTTTTATGACAAGCCGGGTTTTTCTTGCGTCCTGATGTCATAAAACTTTTGGCACGGCCATGATGGATTTACGGAAACCCGCCCATCAGCGCGGCAAAATCACTGTAAAAACAGTGCCTTTTCCTAAATCGCTTTCCACCCGTAGGCGCCCTCGGTGACGGTTAACGATATGCTTCACAATCGCTAGTCCAAGCCCGGTTCCGCCCAATTGGCGCGATCTATGACTGTCGGCGCGATAGAACCGCTCGGTGAGTCGCGGAAGATGAACGGAATCAATGCCAGGCCCCCGATCGATGATCTGCACCCTAACCGCAGGACCACGCATGGCCGTGTCCCTCTCTGAGGTGGTCACGCGCAACTCGACACTGCCGCCGCTGCCGCCATATTTGATGCCGTTCTCGACCAGGTTGGTAAACACCTGACGCAACTGATCGCTGTCACCGGTCATGGTCACCGGATCTTCAGGCGCATCAAGCGTCAGCACCACCTCAGCATCATCGGCCAGAGGGCGCAAAGAGTTCAGGGTGGATTGCAGCAGGCCCGTTAGTTCCACTTCCTCTTTCGGGCGCACGCGTTCTTCGCTTTCGACCCGGTTGAGCGACAGCAGATCTCCGACAAGGCGGTTCATGCGGTTTGCCTCATCCGTCATGATCTGCAGAAATCGCTCACGCGCGGCGTCGTCATCTCGGGCCGGACCCCGCAGGGTTTCGATGAAGCCCATAAGGGCGGTCAGAGGCGTGCGGAGTTCATGACTGACATTGGCGACGAAATCGCGACGCATCTGGCTGGCTTGTTCCAGATGCGTGATGTCCTGAAAGATCGTCAGCACCGCCCCGCCCGACACCGCGCCGATGCCGTTCATATAGCGGCAGATCACCTCGAAGGTCGTATCCTGCGCGCCATCATTTGAAAGGTGCCGCGTTTTGGCCGGGCCCTTGCTGCGCAGGCTTTGCTCGATCGCTTCAATGACCTGAGGCTGCCTGAGGATCGTCGCAAAATGACGGCCCGTGATGTTCTGGCTCAGCAGGGTTTTGGCGTCGGTATTAGCGGCGATGATCCGCTCGGTCTGGTCGACCAGAAGCGCTGGCATCGGAATGGCCGACACATATTCTTCCAGAAGGTTCTCAGCCATGTTCGATTGGTTTCCTGCCGCTTAAGCCAACGGTTTTAGGGTGTCCCTGAATTTGCGCATGTTCTGCTGATAGTGCAGCGCGCTGAGCGTGTTCCGCTGGGCCGCGGCCTCATCCAACTGACGAACCACCTTACCCGGAGACCCCATGACCAGCGAATTGTTAGGAATTTCTTTGTTTTCCGTGATCAATGCCCCTGCCCCGATCAGGCAGTTCTTGCCGATCTTTGCACCGTTCAGAATGATCGCCCCCATCCCGATCAGAGAATTCTCACCGATCGTGCAGCCATGCAGCATGACCTTGTGCCCGATGGTGCAATTCGCCCCGATGGTCAGCGGAAAACCCGCGTCGATATGCATGACGCAGTTCTCTTGCACATTGCTGCCCGCACCGACGCGGATTTCTTCGTGATCCGCCCGGATCGTGCACCCAAACCAGACCGAGGCGCCCTCTTCCAACACCACCTTGCCGATCAGATTGGCGTCTGGCGCAACCCAGGTGTCTTCGTGGATTTGGGGCGTGTGACCTCCCAGCGCGTAGATCGTCATGACTGCTCCTCGAATTCCATCTGCAGGGTGCGGACGTGGTTTTGCAGTTTCGGTTGCTGAATGCGACGCATCCGTTCGGCGCTGACGATGGTCTTCAGCTTTTCTTCTGTCGAATCCAGATCGTCATTCACCAATACATAGTCGTAATAGCCCCAGTGGCTGATCTCATCCCAGCTCTTCAGCATGCGCTTGCCGATCACATCGGCGCTGTCCTGAGCCCGGCTTTCCAACCGACGGCGTAGTTCGGGGATCGAGGGCGGCAGGATGAAGATCGACAGCGCGTGTTTGCCCAGATCTGAGTTTCGGATCTGCACCTCACCCTGCCAGTCCACGTCGAACAGGACATCCTTGCCGGATTCGATGGACTCGCGCACCGGTCCGGCGGGTGAGCCATAGAAGTTGCCGAAGACATGCGCGTGTTCCAGCATTTGCCCATCGGCCACTTGCTGTTTGAACTCGTCTTCCGACAAGAAGTAGTATTCGCGGCCATGTTCCTCACCCGGACGTGGTTCGCGGGTTGTGGCTGAGATCGAGAATTCGAGTTCGGTATCCCAGGTCATCAGTCTGCGGGCCAAGGTGGATTTACCCGCGCCCGACGGGGATGACAGGATGATAAGGAGGCCGCGGCGATCTGCCATGTCAGTTCTTCCTACTGTTATTCAACGTTTTGTACCTGCTCGCGCATCTGGTCGATCACCGCCTTCAATTCCAACCCGACCGAGGTCAGATCGGCGCTTTGTGCCTTGGAGCAAAGGGTGTTTGCTTCGCGGTTGAATTCCTGCATCAGGAAATCCAGCTTGCGGCCAACCGCACCATCCTGCGCCAGAAGGTCCCGCGCGGCGGTGACATGGGCGCTGAGGCGGTCGATCTCTTCGGTGATGTCGGCCTTGACGGCGATCAGGGCGAGTTCCTGCGCCACTCTCTCAGGTTCGACCCCTTGGGCGTTGTCCAGCACGCGGGAGAGGTTTTCGCGCAGCGCTTCGGCCATCTTGTCCTTGCGCTGTTCGGCCAGTTCGGCGGCCTTCGACGTCAATGCCGCAACCTGATCTAACTGAGACGCCAGGATCGCGGCTAGAGCCTCGCCTTCGGTCTGACGCATCTCGAGAAACGCTGCCAAAAGCGGAGTGAACTCGGTGGTCATCTGCGCGACCAGCGGCGCCGGATCGTCGGCCTCGGCACCTGCATCCAGCATGCCTTTAAGGGTCAGTAGATCACTTGCTTTGGAGGGGGCGAGTTCCATCCCCCTTGCCTCGGCCATGGCCTGTGTCTGTTGCAAGGCATCCAAGGCCGCCGTCATGGCAACCATATTCAAGGCCAGATCCGGCTGGGATTCGTCCCGGCTGATCCGCAACGACAGGGTCACATTGCCTCGGCTCAGCGATTTGGACAGAACGGCCCGCAACGCGGCCTCAAGGCCCGTCAGCCAGTCGGGGACGCGAATGCGCATGTCCAGCCCCTTGCCGTTCACGCTGCGCAGTTCCCATGTCCAGCTATGGAGGCCGAACTCTCCCTTGCCCGAGGCGAACCCGGTCATGGATTTGATCATCACTGCCCTTTCCATCGCTGTCAGTCTTCGTGTCTGCCGCACCTAATGCCATTGCCCGGTGCAGGGCAAGAGTTTGCTGAGACCGCCTCTGTCCGACAGAAGTTAACCATTCGTTAAAGAATTACTCCAAAATTTACTCAACCCGTGTCAATCATGTCTCTAGCTCGGTCGTTTGGCCGAAAATGCCTCCGATATGTTGCATTTTATGAAAATGACGGTGATTAGGCGCTAGGGTGATGAAAATGAAAACCTTTTTTAGGACTGGCTCGAAGTCCAAACTTGGAAAGATTGTCGCAATGGATCGCTTTGACAGCGGGCGCAGCCTCTCACCGATCCGTCAGGCCGAGGCCTACTGGACCGCCTTGCTTGACGGCAATGGGGTGCCTATGCGGTCGCAGATTGATCCGCGCGGGCTTGAGAATATTCTGGAATACACCTTCATTCTCGAGCGGATTGCCCCCGGTCTGGCCCGGTTTCGCCTTGCGGGTAGCCACCTGAACAAGCTGGCCGGGATGGAGGTGCGCGGCATGCCTCTGACCGCGTTTTTCGATCCCGAGGCGCGCAAGACAGCCACGAATGCTCTGGAGCAGGTCTTTGCCAACCCCGCCATTGCCGAATGGGATATGGTGTCGAGCGGTGCATTCGGACGCGCCCGGATGCAGGCGCGGATGCTGCTTTTGCCGCTAAAAAGCGATCTGGGGGATGTCAGCCGCGTCATGGGCGTCATGGTCAGTGACGGCGCGATCGGAGCGACACCGCGCCGCTTCTCGATCCAAGACACCCGGATCAAACCCGTGAGCGAGGTTCAGGCCCCGGCCAAGCCAAAGCTGGAGGTCACAGAGGGTTTTGCTGAGGGCTTTGCCGAGGGCAAGGCAGAGTTCAAACGCCCCAAGGGGCACCTCAGGCTGGTTGCATCGCGCGACGATTGATCCAAAGAAAAACGGCGGGCCAAGGACCCGCCGTTTTCTTTGATTGTTCGGACCTTAGCTTGCTTCGCGCTTGGTGCGGTCGCGGCGCAGGTTGGTCAGTTCTTCGGCGACCAAGAAGGCCAGTTCCAGCGATTGCGACGCGTTCAAACGCGGGTCGCATGCGGTGTGATACCGGTCCGAGAGGTCCTCTTCGGTCACGGCACGCACGCCGCCGGTGCATTCAGTGACGTCCAGACCAGTCATCTCGAAATGTACACCGCCGGGGATAGTACCTTCGGCCTGATGCACGCCAAAGAAGTCGCGCACTTCGCGCAAGACCGAATCGAACGGGCGGGTTTTGTACCCAGTGGCCGATTTAATCGTGTTGCCGTGCATCGGGTCGCAGACCCAAGTGACCTTGGCACCCTCTTCCTTGACCGCTTTGACCAGACGCGGCAAATGCTCGCCCGCCTTGCCTGCACCGAAGCGGGCGATCAGGGTCAGACGACCCTCTTCGTTTTCGGGGTTCAGCTTGGACATCAGCACCTTGAGGTCCTCGGCCGTTGTGGTCGGGCCACATTTCAGACCGATCGGGTTCTGAACGCCACGGCAGAATTCCACATGCGCGCCGTCGGGCTGACGGGTGCGGTCGCCGATCCAGATCATGTGACCGGAACCTGCCAGCCAGTTGCCCGAAGTCGAATCCAGACGGGTCAACGCCTCTTCATATTCCAGCAACAGACCTTCGTGGCTGGTGTAGAACTCAACGGTCGAGAACTCATGCGTCGTCTCGGCGGTGATGCCCGCAGCACCCATGAAGTCGATCGTGTCCTGAATGCGGTCGGCAATCTCGGAGTATTTCTGAACGTCCTGTTCATCCGTGAAGCCCAGCGTCCAAGAATGCACGCGGCTCATGTCGGCGAAACCACCGGTCGAGAACGCGCGCAGCAGGTTCAGCGTGGCGGCGGCCTGTGTGTAGGCCTGCAGCATCTTGGACGGATTCGGAATCCGCGCCTCGGGCGTGAAGTCCAGCTCGTTGATGATGTCGCCACGGTAGCTGGGCAGCTCAACGCCATCCACAACCTCGGTCGGTGCACTACGCGGTTTGGCAAACTGCCCAGCCATACGGCCCACTTTGACCACCGGCACCTTGGCGCCATAGGTCAAAACCATCGCCATTTGCAGCATCACTTTGAACGTGTCACGGATCGCATCCGCGCTGAATTGTTCAAAGCTTTCAGCACAATCCCCGCCCTGCAACAGGAAAGCCTCGCCGCGACCGGCGGCACCCAGATGTTGCTTGAGACGCCGCGCCTCACCGGCAAAGACCAGCGGGGGATACTGCGAAAGCTGCGCCTCGACTTTGGCCAGCGCGGCCGCGTCGGTATAGTCTGGCATCTGAACCCGGGGCTTGTTGCGCCAGTTCGATTTTTGCCATTCGGTCATAGCCTTGATCTCCGCTGATAGTATTCAGGTGGTCTCTATACAAAAAGCCGGGAAGAGAGACCATATCCGATTTGCGGCTCTTGACGTCGTAAACAAGCTTTGATCATGGTATCTGTCAAATCATGCGCGCCCAAGGCGCATCGGCCACCGAATCAAGGACAAAAACCCATGCAAGAACAACGCCAAGTTGTCAAAGTCGACGGTAACGTCGACAAGCCGATCAATTTTGTATTCGTCTTATTGGATGGATTTTCGCTTTTGTCTTTTGCGTCGGCTCTGGACAGCCTGCGCATTGCCAATCGGATGGCCGATAAGCCTGTCTATACGTGGTCTTTGATCGGTGAAGGGGGCGACACAATTACCTGCTCGGCAGGCACGACTTTCAAGCTGGATCAGGACCTGATCGAGCTGCAGCGCGATGACATCGTTCTGATCTGTGGCGGGGTTGAGGTAAAAACCGCAACCACCAAGAAGATCCTGAACTGGATGCGGCGCGAGGCCCGCAAAGGGCTGCGGATCGGTGGCTTGTGTACGGCAGCCTATTCGCTTGCCAAGGCGGGGCTGCTGGAGGGTAAGCGAGCGACCATCCACTGGGAAAACTCGGACAGCTTCATTGAAGAGTTCGACAATGTGGAACTGACCAAATCCGTGTTTCAGGTTGACGGCAACCGGATGACCACCGCGGGGGGCACCTCATCCATTGATCTCATGCTAAAGCTGATCGCGAATGACTATGGCGAGGGTCTGGCCAGCGCCGTAGCCGATCAGATGATCTATTCTTCAATCCGCACGGATCAGGACACGCAGCGCTTGTCGACGCCCACTCGGATTGGGGTCCGACATCCGAAGCTGAGCCAGGTCATTCTGATGATGGAAAAGAACATTGAAGAGCCGATCTCGCCTTCGATTCTGGCCAAGGATGTCGGCATGTCGACCCGTCAACTGGAGCGTCTGTTCCGTCGCTACCTGAGCCGCTCCCCAAAGCGCTATTATATGGAATTGCGATTGCACAAAGCCCGCAACCTGCTGATGCAGACGGATATGAGCGTGATCAACGTGGCTCTGGCCTGCGGTTTTGCCTCTCCGAGCCATTTCTCGAAATGCTACCGGGCGCATTACAACACTACGCCTTACCGTGAGCGTGGGGCTCAATCGGGGCGGCTGTCCGTCTGACGCGGGCTAAGGGTTTTTGCAAAATAGTGCAGATGAGGCCTAAGCATGGGCTGATCCAGATAGGTCGTCGTCTCAATGGGTTCGGACAGTTCGACAAATCCCAGTTTCGGATACAGGTCCCTCATTTCGACATTCGGAGTAAGCGTGTCAGCCACAAGGCGCTTTAACCCCAGTGTGCGGGCTGCGTCTTCTCGGGCTTGAATCATGGCACGCCCCGCACCTGTGCCTCGCGCCGCTGCGGTCACGAACACGCGCTTCAATTCGCCGGTGTCCTGATCCAGCCGTTTCATCATGCCACAGCCGATGATCTTACCCGCGCTGTCTCGCGCCAAAACCAGGCACCCGTTTGGTGGCAGATAGTCTTCTGAGTGTGCCCAAAACTCGGCCAGCGCGCTTTGCGGCGCAGCTGGGTCGATGTCAAACCCCATGGCTGTCATGCGCTCTACGATCAACGCATAGTATTGGGACAGGATGCCGTTCAACTCATCCTGATCTGGCAGGGTGTCACACATTTCAATCGAAAAGTCGCACAATGGACCGTACCCTCAGATGGTTTCTTAACGCAGAATCAAGCTCGGTTTCTGGACATCAGTCAAGGAGGGCGAGCACTGATCTACCTATCCGGGGAAAGCCGGAAAACCGCTCCATTGCCTACGGAAATGAACCAGATCGACCCGTCCGGGGCCTCAACGATGTCCCGGACCCGCTCTGTTTCGGGGCCTATGATTTGTTCGACCTCGCGCAGCGGAGTGCCGTCAAGCCGAGCGATGTAATCAAACTTGAGCGATCCCACGAAGATGTCGCCTTTCCATTCCGGCCAGAGCGCACCGGAATAGACCATCAAGCCCGACGGTGCGATGGAAGGGTCCCAATAATGGCGCGGCTGCTCCATCCCTTCTTTGGCGGTGCCTTCGCCTATCGTCTTGCCCGAGTAGTGCTTGCCATAGGAAATGACGGGCCAGCCGTAGTTCAGCCCCGGTTGCACGAGGTTGACCTCATCCCCTCCGCGCGCGCCATGTTCGGATGTCCAAAGACGCCCCTGCGCATCCAGATCGGCACCCTGAGGGTTGCGGTGCCCGTAGGACCAGATCTCGGGCCGAATATCCGCCTGCCCGACAAACGGGTTGTCTGCAGGAACCGAGCCATCCCGATTAATGCGGATAATCGACCCGATAGTGTTTGAGCGGTCCTGAGCCTGTGGCCCATCCCCCCGATCCCCGATGGTGACAAACAAACTGCCGTCCTCGGCCTCAACGACCCGAGAGCCAAAGTGACGCCCGCCCGAGCCTCCTGGCGTGGCCTCGAACAGGATGCGCGTGTTGGTCAGGCGCTTGCCGTTCTCCGACAGGCGCGCGACGGCCAGCGCGGTGCCAGCTCCAGTGCTCTGAGGTTTCGAGAAGGTCAGAAAAACCTCGCGCGTCTGTGGGAAGTCCTTCGCGATGGTCACGTCCAGCAAGCCGCCCTGCCCTCTGGCGGCCACTTTCGGAACCCCCTTCACTTTTTGAGATTTCCCGTCCGACACATAAAGCACATCGCCATCCCGTTCGGTCACCAGAAACGATCCATCGGGCAGGATGCCGACGGCCCAGGGCGCATCCAGTCCCTCGATCATCGGCTCGATCTGAACCGGGCCTTGGGATGTCTCAAGCTCCTCGGCGCAGGCGAGACCTGTGCTGATCATCAAGGCAAGAATCGCAAAGGGTCTGGGCGTCATAGGACTTCCTTTCGGATTGAAAGCGTTATCACCATGAGAACAAATAGGATTATGGAGCGTAAAAACACGATTGCGTTAGGACTTTTCTTTTCCGGATTGCTTGCCTAGGGTCATGCGCAGAACGAATACGTTCACAATAGGGAGTAACCATATGAAAAAGCTGCTGACTGCAACTGCAGCCTCCGCTCTGCTGGCGGGTACCGCAATGGCCGAAGACGTCAAGCTCGGCGTTCTGTTCGGCTTCACCGGCCCGATTGAATCGCTGGCACCTGCCATGGGTTCGGGCGCCGAGATGGCGATGGCTGAAGTCACCGAATCCGGCAAGCTGCTGGACGGAGCAACCGTGACCGCGACACGCGCAGATACCGGCTGTATCGACAACGGCCTGTCCACGTCGAACGGCGAGCGCATGATCGCTGACGGCGTTGCTGGCATTATCGGCGGTGACTGCTCGGGCGTCACCGGCGCGATCCTGCAGAACGTCGCGATTCCGAATGGCATGGTGATGATCTCGCCATCTGCCACCTCGCCCGGTCTGTCGACCATGGAAGACAACGGCCTGTTCTTCCGCACCGCACCGTCGGATGCGCGTGAAGGTCAGGTGATGGCAGACATCCTGAACGATCGCGGGATCAGCTCGATCGCTCTGACCTACACCAACAACGACTACGGCAAGGGTCTGGCGGATGCGATCCAGTCCTCGTTCGAGGCTTCGGGTGGTGAAGTGACCATCGTCACAGCCCACGAAGACGGCAAGGCCGACTACTCAGCTGAAGTTGGCGCGCTGGCCTCGGCCGGTGGCGACATTCTGGTCGTTGCAGGGTATCTGGACCAAGGCGGTCTGGGCATAATCCAGTCGGCTCTGGACAGCGGCGCGTTTGATACGTTCGGTCTGCCCGGCGGCATGATCGGTGACTCGCTGCCTGCAAATGTCGGTCCGGACCTGAACGGCTCGTTCGGTCAGATCGCTGGCTCGGGCGGTGAAGGTGCTGAGAAGTACTTTGCCATGGCCGAAGCTGCGGGTTTCGACGGCTCGTCGCCTTACTCGCCTGAGTCCTATGACGCTGCTGCCTTGTTCATGCTGGCCATGCAGGCCGCAGGCTCGACCAACCCGGCGGATTATGGCTCCAAGATCATGGACGTCGCCAACGAACCTGGTGAGAAGATTTATCCGGGTGAGCTGGCCAAGGGTCTGGAACTGCTCGCTGCCGGTCAGGAGATCGACTATGTCGGTGCCTCCGGTGTTGAGCTGATCGGCCCCGGTGAAAGCGCGGGTTCTTACCGTGAGATCGAAGTCACCGACGGCGAGAACAAAACCGTCAACTTCCGTTGATCCAAGGTTAACAGTCATAAAAACAAGCAGCCCGGGCCTTGTGTCCGGGCTGTTTCAATGACAAAAGCCCGCACCATTCGTACAGGGATGTGGCAACAACGCCGGAAAACGGCGGCTAGGGGAAAAGATGATCGTCGTCGAAGACGTGCATAAGCATTTCGGCGGGTTTCATGCGGTGGACGGGGCATCGCTGGAAATCCAAAAGGGCTCGATCACCGGTCTGATCGGACCGAACGGGGCCGGAAAAACCACTTTGTTCAACGTGATCGCGGGTGTTTTGCCTCCAACCAGCGGCAAGGTGGTGATGGATGGTGAAGATATCACCGGCCTGCCCCCACATGAGCTGTTTCACAAGGGCTTGCTGCGCACCTTCCAGATAGCGCATGAATTTTCGTCCATGACCTGCCGCGAGAACCTGATGATGGTGCCCGGTGCGCAATCCGGGGAATCGCTTTGGAACACATGGTTCGGTCGCAAACGGATTGCTGATGAGGAACGCGCGCTGCGGGCCAAAGCTGATGAGGTGCTGGAGTTCCTGACAATCGAACATCTGGCCGATCACAAAGCGGGTCAGGTTTCGGGCGGGCAGAAGAAGCTGCTGGAGCTTGGTCGCACCATGATGGTCGACGCCAAGATCGTGTTTCTGGACGAGGTCGGCGCGGGTGTGAACCGCACCCTGCTGATGACCATTGGCGACACGATCCTGCGTCTGAACAAAGAACGCGGCTATACCTTCGTCGTCATCGAGCATGACATGGATTTCATCGGCAAGATCTGTGACCCCGTCATTTGTATGGCCGAGGGCAAGGTGCTGGCCGAGGGAACCCTGGACGAGATCAAAGCCAATGAACACGTGATCGAGGCCTACCTGGGCACTGGCCTGAAGAACAAAGACAAGCTGGAGGCCGGAGCGTGAGCGATAATCCTTATCACGACGACAAAGGCAACAAGGACGCGTCGATCACGAACACGCAAGGCGTCGGCACCATGACCCCGGCCCATCGCAAAAGCGGCGCAACACACAAGGTCGATGGTGGGCCGTTTCTGATCGGCGACACGATGACAGGTGGCTACGGCAAAGGGCCCGACATTCTGCACGATTGCACCATCGCCGTCGACCGGGGCGAGATTGCAGTCATCGTCGGGCCCAACGGCGCTGGCAAGTCTACTGCGATGAAGGCCGTGTTCGGCATGCTGGATGTGCGCTCGGGCGCAGTTCGGTTGGACGGCGAGGATATCACCTCTCTCACGCCTCAGGACCGGGTGATGCGTGGGATGGGTTTTGTGCCGCAGACTTCGAACATCTTCACCTCGATGACGGTGGAAGAGAACCTTGAGATGGGTGCCTTTATCCGCCGGGATGATTTCTCGGACACGATGGAGCAGGTCTATGAGTTGTTCCCCATCCTCCGCGATAAACGCCATCAAGCGGCCGGCGAATTGTCGGGCGGTCAGCGCCAGCAGGTGGCCGTGGGCCGCGCGCTGATGACTCAGCCGAAGGTACTGATGCTGGATGAGCCGACCGCCGGTGTCTCGCCTATCGTGATGGATGAACTGTTTGACCGGATCATCGAAGTCTCACGCACCGGGTTACCGATCCTGATGGTCGAACAGAATGCCCGTCAGGCCTTGGAGATCGCAGACAAGGGATACGTGCTGGTTCAGGGGCGGAACGCCTATACCGGCACGGGCAAGGAACTGCTGGCCGATCCCGAAGTGCGTAAGAGTTTCTTGGGGGGCTGAGGATGAAAGTTCTGTTTCTCGCAGCAGTTCTGTCTGCCGTTACCGGTGCGTCCGCCGAACAAATAGTCACGAAGTGTAAGCTGGAATACACGTGTGCCAATATCAATGCCTGCCAGTCAACCAAGACGGGTCACGGCGTTGATTTCACGTTTGTACTCTTGCCCGACAACGAGCTTCGTCTTGATCTCGGAGGCGATGAATTGCCTTTACTGAAAGCCCAGCAAGTGACTGACGACCTGATGACAGCACATGGCTGGGATTCTGATCGCTTAGCTTCTTACACCTTCAGCTTGTTCGCTGATGGGATTGTCGCTTACACGACCCACGCCTTTGTGGGAAAAGGTATAAGCCTGACTGGCCTTGGTAGCTGTGAGGTGAACAACTAATGGACTTCCTCAACGCCCTTGTGGCGCTTTCCAACTTCGTTCTTGTTCCCGCAATCGCCTATGGCAGCCAGTTGGCGCTGGGCGCTTTGGGGGTGACGCTGATCTACGGCATCCTGCGGTTTTCGAACTTTGCCCATGGCGACACCATGGCCTTTGGCGCGATGATCGCCGTTCTGGTTACATGGGGCTTGCAGGCCGCAGGGGTCAGTTTCGGGCCGTTGCCGACGGCTCTTCTTGCCCTGCCCTTCGCCATTCTGGGCTGTATCGTTCTGGTGCTGATCACCGACCGGCTGGTCTATCGCTTCTACCGGGAGCAAAAGGCAAAACCGGTTATTCTGGTGATCGTGTCCATGGGCGTTATGTTTATCATGAACGGTATCGTCCGGTTCATTATCGGGCCGGATGATCAGCGGTTCTCGGATGGCGCGCGTTTCCTGATCAAGGCGCGGGATTTCAAAGAATGGACCGGGCTGAACGAAGGGCTCGCGATCAAGACCTCTCAGGCCATCACGGTCGTTGTCGCAGTGATCGCCGTGGCCGCTCTGTTCTGGTTTTTGAACAAAACCCGGACCGGCAAATCGATGCGCGCCTATTCGGATAATGAGGATCTGGCGCTTCTGTCCGGCATCAACCCTGAACGTGTGGTGATGATCACCTGGATCATCGTGGCCGCTCTGGCGACCACGGCGGGTGTGCTTTACGGCCTCGACAAGAGCTTTAAACCCTTTGTCTATTTCCAGCTTCTGCTGCCGATCTTTGCCTCGGCCATTGTCGGAGGCTTGGGCAACCCTCTCGGCGCCATCGCGGGTGGGTTCATCATCGCTTTTTCCGAGGTGACCATCACATACGCCTGGAAGAAGGTGCTGACCTATCTGGCTCCGGAAAATCTGGAACCGTCGGGATTGGTTCAGTTCCTCTCTACCGATTACAAATTCGCCGTCAGCTTTGCCATCCTGCTGATCGTGCTTCTGTTTAAGCCCACGGGCCTGTTCAAAGGAAAATCGGTATGAGCGAGGTTACCAAGAACACCCTGCTTTTCGTCACAGTTGGCGCGCTGATCCTTTTGACCGGCTTCACCCAAAGCTGGAACGCCGCGATCCTGATCCTGAACATGGGGTTGATCTCGGCCATCATGTCGATCGGGGTGAACCTGCAATGGGGCTTTGCTGGTCTCTTCAACGTCGGCGTCATGGGCTTTGTCGCTTTGGGCGGACTGGCAGTTGTCCTTGTGTCCACACCGCCAACTCCCGGAGCCTGGTCCGAGGGCGGTTACGGCGTCATTCTGGCGCTGCTTCTGGGGGCCGCGACCGTTGTCGCGACCGTCATGGTCGCACAGAAGATGCCCAAAGGGCGCGCGCGGACGCTGGCCATCGTCGGAATCCTCATAGTTGGGTTCTTTGTCTACCGCGCGATCTTTGACCCGAACGTCGCCGCGATTGAAGCAATTGATCCAGCCGTTGCCGGCAATATCGGTGGTTTGAACCTGCCGGTCTTGCTTGCCTGGCCTGCCGGAGGGTTACTGGCCGCAGGTGCTGCGTGGCTGATCGGCAAGACGGCTCTGGGTTTGCGCTCGGACTATCTGGCGATTGCGACCCTTGGTATTGCCGAGATCATCATTGCCGTCATGAAGAACGAGGACTGGCTGGCCCGTGGCGTCAAGAACGTCTACGGCATCCCGCGCCCTTCACCCGTGGTCGGCTATGAGGTTGAGCTGCAGCAAGACCCCTCGTTCCTTGCGCGGGCGGACTGGCTGGGGCTTGATCCGGTGATCGCCTCGACCCTTTCGGTCAAGCTGGGCTATTCGCTGCTGTTCCTGGTCGTTCTGCTGGTGCTTCTGTGGATGGCGCAGATGGCGCTGAAAAGCCCGTGGGGCCGAATGATGCGCGCCATTCGCGACAATGAGGTCGCGGCTGAGGCGATGGGCAAGGACGTCACCCGCCGCCACCTGCAGATCTTTGTGCTTGGCTCTGCCATCTGCGGTATCGCGGGCGCGATGATGACCACGCTGGACGGTCAGCTGACGCCAGGTACCTACAACCCCCTGCGCTTTACATTCCTTGTCTGGGTGATGGTGATTGTCGGTGGCTCGGGCAACAATTTCGGCGCCGTGCTGGGGGCGTTCCTGATCTGGTTCCTGTGGGTCCAGGTCGAGCCGATGGGCCTTTGGCTGATGAACCTGATTACCTCGGGCATGCCCGACGGCAGCGCGCTGAAGACGCATCTGATCGAAAGTGCTGCGCATATGCGGTTGTTTACGATGGGTCTGGTTTTGCTGATTGTTCTCAGATTCAGCCCCCGAGGGCTGATCCCCGAGAAATAGTCGCATCGCGATCACAATACCGAAGCCGGGCCTCTCAATCGGCGCGGCTTCTTGATTTTTAAAGAGGTTTCTGAGTACACGAGACTACCGCTCGTTGTTCGGACCTTTTGGGTCCGGCCTATGCTCAGAAGAAACCCGACCGATCTTTGCGATCATTCGCACTATGAGAGTATCAGACTTGACCAAGAAAACATTGATCACCAAAGCCGTTGTCATGTTGCCGGTTCTGGCCGCGCTGACGGCCTGTATTCCTTCGCCCGAAGATCTTGAGACCACTCCTGTTCAGGTCAACACTCCGCAGGGCGTCGTGACCTGTCAGCTCTACCGTCATGATCGTGTGACCTGGGACCGTGCGATAGATTTCCCGGCCACCAAGATGTCGGTGAAACAGGCTGATGCCTATTGCCGTCAGGAAGGCCAGCGCCGCCTGAAGTAAGCCGGTTGGCGCCCTGTGCTGGGCGCCTCCGATCAGCGATTTCGGAACAACCCGCCCAGAATTCCCCGCACAATGCGGCGGCCGGTTGTTCCCTTCAGCTCTTTGATGACGGCCTCACTCATCGCCGTTGCAAAAGTGTCTTTCTTCCGCACGACCCGAGACGTTGAACGCCCAACCCGGCTACCTGAATACCGGCGCGCCGAGCTGTATTCGCGCTCCATCGGGGATTGTTGTTCGATGATCTCTTCCGCCTCCGCGGCCTCGGCCTCTTGGGCGGCAGCGTCAGCGCGGGCTTGCAAGATCTCAAAGGCCGATTTGCGATCGACCGGCGTGTCATATTTGGTCGCCATGGGTGAGGCTTGCAGGATACCCAGGCGCTCAGATCCCGAAATCGGCCCAAGCTGCGACCCGGGAGGGCGAATCAACGTCCGCTCGACAATCCCCGGCACGCCTTTCTTCTGCAGCATTGAGGTTACGGCCTCACCAACGCCCACCTCTCGGATTGCGGCCTCGGTATCGAAGGCGGGATTCTCGCGATAGGTTTCCGACGCCATACGCAGATTCTTGCGGTCACGTGCGGTGAAGGCGCGCAGCGCGTGTTGTACCCGGTTGCCCAACTGTCCCAAAATGTCTTCGGGAATATCGGCGGGGTTCTGCGTAATGAAGTAAACTCCAACCCCTTTGGAACGGATCAGGCGCGCGACCTGCTCGACCTTGTCGACGAGAATCTTGGGCGCATCATCAAACAGAAGGTGCGCTTCGTCGAAAAAGAAGACCAGCTTGGGCTTTTCCGGATCTCCGACCTCGGGCAGTTCCTCGAACAGTTCGCTCAGCAGCCACAACAGGAACGTGGCATAAAGCCGGGGGGCGCCCATCAGCTTGTCCGAGGCCAGTATGTTCACCATCCCCTGCCCGTTTCCATCCACTCGCATCAGATCGGCCAGATCCAGCGCGGGTTCTCCGAACAGCTTGGTGCCGCCTTGGTTTTCCAATACCAAAAGGCGGCGTTGAATGGCTCCGATGGAGGCCGTTGAGACATTGCCGTAGCGCAGCGACAGCTTCGCCCTGTTCTCACCGATCCACACCAGAAGCGCCTGCAGATCCTTGAGATCCAGCAGCGGCATCCCTTCTTCATCAGCGACTCGGAACGCGATGTTGAGAATCCCCTCCTGCGCCTCACTCAGCTCCATTAGGCGCGACAGCAGCAGAGGGCCCATTTCAGTGACAGTGGTTCGAACCGGATGCCCCTGTTCACCGAACAGGTCCCAGAACGTGACTGGACATGCGGCGTAGGAAAAATCAGTAAAGCCGATCCGTTCGGCTCGCTCGGTAAACGCCTGATGCAACTTATGGGTTTCGCTGCCTGCCAGGGCCAGACCAGACAAGTCGCCTTTGACGTCCGACAGGAAAACCGGCACGCCCGCTTGCGAAAAACCCTCGGCCAGGATTTGCAGAGTGACCGTCTTGCCCGTCCCCGTGGCCCCTGCGATCAGCCCGTGGCGGTTCGCATATTTCAGCGTCAAACCTTGCGGCGTTCCGTATCCCTCTCCCGCACCGCCGAGAAAAATCTCTTTACCCATGTAATTGCAGCCTTTTTTCACTGATCCGCATCCAGCATACAAACTTAACCTTTGGCTGCCATAGTCTATTCGTTCCCTTTGTGGCCCCGGGTTGCCAAGGGGACACTTCCTCCCTGTCGACTGGCCGTGCCTTCGGGCACGGCTTTTTTCACGGAAGTGGGCGATTAAAACTGTGCTGATTAGTGCATTAAATTTTTCTGTTAGCGGTTGACCCCTGCTCCCCCCTTTCGTAACGTCTGCGCATAACTAAGTCGGCCAGTCCGACGGGGAGAAAAATTTTGGGAAGAGGGCTGCTCCACCAGCCCTCTTTTCTTTTGCCTGTATTGGTTCTTGAGCGGGGTTTGGCCCAAGAAAACGGTCACATTAATTTCAGTCATTCGGTTAACGACTGACAGCCGCAGCGAAGGATGCTAGATGAGGCAAAACAAACAGCAAACCGAGGCATTCATGTTCAAGAAACTCCTCTCGTTTAATACTCTGGCAGCCGTTCTGATGTGCGGAGCGGTTAGCGCGCAGGAAACGACCTCCGAAGGCGCGACCAATGAAGGAACAGGGGCCGATGC
This sequence comes from Ruegeria profundi, assembly GCF_049800715.1. Taxonomy (GTDB): domain Bacteria; phylum Pseudomonadota; class Alphaproteobacteria; order Rhodobacterales; family Rhodobacteraceae; genus Ruegeria; species Ruegeria profundi_A. Next base: position 163,294 of record NZ_JBNAFO010000001.1, on the reverse strand, counting down.
AGGCGCGGGCCTCGATTTGGGCCAATCCGGTCCTCGTGTAGGTGAGCAATTTGTCAAAGAAGAATCCGGCGATTGGGATGTCTCCTGCATCAAGGCACCGGAAGGCGAAGATCCATGTGCGATCGTGCAGGTTCTGAACGGCGCTCAGGGTGATCCGATTGCAGAAGTGTCCATCGGCAAGCTGCCCGAAGGTGGAGCGGCTGTTGCATGGGCCAATGTGATCGTACCGTTGGAGACTCTGCTGCAGGCGCAACTGGCCTTGTCGATCGACGGCGCACCGCGCAAGCTCTACAACTACCACCACTGTCTGCCCGTTGGCTGTGTCGCGCAGCTGGGCCTAAGCCAGGGTGACATTGATGCGATGAAAGCGGGCAGCAAAGCGACCTTTTCGCTGGTTCCAGCGCGCTTCCCCGATCAGGTTTTGACGATGGACATGTCCCTGTCGGGCTTCACCTCGGGTTTTGACGGGTTGAGCGTTAACGTCAACTAAGACTTTCAATAATTGAGATCGCCGCCGCAGCTTTGTAGCGGCGGTTTTCTTTGCAGCTCAGATGCTTTTGAGCGCCAAGACCGCATTCAACCCACCAAACGCAAACGCATTGCTGAGCGCTACGTCGACCTTGGCCTCCCGCGCGACATTTGGCACAACGTCCAGCGCGCATTCCGGGTCGGGTTCTTCATAACCTATGGTGGGCGCGATGACTCCGTCCCGCAGCGCCATGATACAGGCCAAAAGCTCCACCGCTCCGGTGCCTCCGATCAGGTGGCCGTGCATGGATTTGGTCGATGAGATCATCAGATCATCCGCATGCGGTCCAAACACATCCGCCACGGCGGCACATTCCGTTTTGTCATTCGCCGCAGTGCCAGTGCCGTGCGCGTTGATATAGCATACATCGCTGGCGTTCAGCTTGGCATCCGCCAACGCGCCCGCCATCGCTCGTGCTGCCCCCTGCTTACTGGGCATCACGATATCCGACGCGTCCGAGGACATGGCGAATCCCACAACCTCGCACAGGATATCTGCGCCGCGGGCGCAGGCATGTTCGTATTCTTCGAACACAAAGACACCGGCACCTTCGCCCTGCACCATCCCGTTGCGGTTGGCGCTGAAGGGGCGGCAGGCGTCCTTGGACATCACGCGCAGACCTTCCCAGGCCTTTACACCGCCGAAACACAGCATGGATTCCGATCCACCGGTGATCATGGCAGGAGCGGCACCGCTGCGCACCATCTGAAACGCCTGCGCCATTGCATGGTTCGACGACGCGCAGGCCGTCGAAACGGTAAAACTGGGGCCTTTCAGGTTATGCTCCATTGAGACATGGCTGGCAGCCGCGTTGTTCATCAGCTTGGGCACCACAAAGGGATGTACCCGGTTCTTACCGTCCTCATAGACCGAGCGGTAATTGTCATCCCAGGTCGAGACACCTCCGCCCGCCGTGCCCAGAACCACGCCGGATCGTGCCGCGAGCTCGCCGTGGAACTGAATGCCCGACTGGTCGATCGCTTCCTTCGCGGCTGTCAGAGTGAACTGCGTGAACCGATCATAGAGAGACATCTGCTGGCGGTTAAAGCGCCCTTCGGCCTCGAACCCCCGCACCTGACCGCCGATCTTGATCGCTAGACGGTCAACATCACGGAATTCAAGATCCGAGATACCGCAACGCCCTTCGCGCATGGCCTCGAGCGTGTCGGGGACCGAATGACCCAGCGAGTTGATGGTGCCCGCCCCGGTAATGACAACCCGTTTCATTGTTTCGGGTCAGACCTTTTCCGACACAAGCTGTTCGATGCCGGCAATGATCGCGGCCACGTTCGAGATGTCGAAATCGTTGGCCTCGGGCTCATTGGCGTTAAAGGGAACCGAGATGTCGAACTCTTCCTCGATGGCAAAGATGCTTTCGACCAAACCCAGGCTGTCGATGCCCAAATCCGCAAGTGTGCTGTCGGGTGTGACATCCGATGGCTCCAGAACGGCCTGCTCTGCAATGATTGCGATGACGCGGTCGCTGATGCTCATGTTGATCCCCTGGCTATCAATCTGAGGATGATTTAATCGCTCGGAGACTGTTTGAAAACAGCCTTTTTCAATGCCTCGACGTCGCGAGCCATGCGCGGCAAGCGGCGTTGTGCCTTATAGATCTCAGTATGGGTTTCCATCTTGACGCTCGGATAGCCCATGATCACACGGCCAGCTGGCACGTTAGACAGGATCTTGGTTGCGCCCCCCGCGATCACGCCGTCGCCAATGAAGATATTGTCAGCCACGCCGGTTTGACCGCCAAGAACCACGTTGTTTCCCACATCGACTGAGCCAGACAATCCACTTTGACCGCACAGCAGACAATCGCGCCCGATGCGCGTGTTGTGACCCACATGCACAAGGTTATCGAGCTTCGAACCATCGCCAATTCGCGTGTTTCGGATCGTACCATTGTCGATCGTACAGTTAGAGCCGACCTCGACATCGTCCCCGATTTCCACTGCGCCAAGAGAATGGATGCGCAGCCAGCTTTGCGCTTTCGCATCGCCCTGGTCGCCCAACGTCTTGCGCGCGTTTTCAACACCTGAAATCTCAGGAGTAACAAAGCTGAACCCGTCGGAACCAATACGCGCGCCGGGTTGGGCGATGAAGCGGTCTCCGATTTGCGCACGCGCACCGATGCTGACCATTTCGCGGAGATGGGATTGCTCACCCAACACCACGTCCATTCCGATTGTACAGTGCGGACCGATCACCGACCCCGCGCCAATCTTCGCCCGCGCGCCGATAACGGCTAGCGGACCGATCGAAACACCCTCAGCAATTTCGGCCGTCGGGTCGATCACAGCCGAGGGGTGAACTCCCGGCTCAACACCCTGCCCCCGGTCCAGCATTGTCGTGATACCAGCCATCGCCATTCGGGGGCGCGTAACAAAGATCGCAGCGCGCAGGCCCATTGCTTGCCAATCCGCGCCTTCCCACAGCATTGCCGCGCGGGCCTCACCGCCCGAAAGCGTTTCGGCGTATTTTGGGGACATTGCCATCGCCAGATCGGTTGGTCCGGCATCACCCGGTTCAGCGGCGCGCAGAATTGTCAGGTCTGTTTCACCCTGACATTCGGCCCCAAGGCTGTCGGCGATCTGTTGGATGGTGAACTGCATAGCGGGCGTCCTCTTGGGCAGGATTTACCCTGAGTGCTTACCCCTGAACGTCCGGCAGGGCCACCCCTGCCTTTTGCAGCGCGTCCCAAATTTTGGCATCGCGGTTATAGACGTCACGGCGATACTGAACCTCACCCTTCGGGCCGATATAGGCGGTGCGATAGATCAGGTGGACGGGCACTTTCTTGTCCAACTTCACCGTCGTTTCTTTGCCGGTATTCAACACACTGTGGAAGAACGCTTTGGGGTCTTCCTCCTGCTTGGCCAGCAGCGCATAGGCGAACTCGAAAGGTTGCGCCAGGCGGATGCACCCGTGGGAGAACGCCCGAACCTCACGTGCAAACAGAGATTTCTGAGGCGTATCATGCAGATAGATGTTGTACTTGTTGGGGAACATGAACTTCACCAGCCCAAGCGCATTGCTTTTGCTGGGCGGCTGACGCATTGCGAACGGGAAGTTGCGTGCGGTAAACTGGGTGAAGTCGACGGCCCCTCGATTGACCTGACGACCACTGCGATCCGTGATCTGGATATGGCCCACCGCGTTCGGGTTCGATTTCAGTTTCGGCAGGTATTCCTTGGTGATGATCGAGCGTGGCACATACCAGCTGGGATTGATCACCATATGCTCCATCTCATCCGAGAATTCCGGGCTGCGGCGATCATGTACGTTTTTGCCGATCACGGCGCGGGTCTCGAACGTGACCAGCCCGTCATCCACGATCTTTGCCGAGAAGTCGGCCTGATTGACCAAAATATGCCGCTCGCCCCGATCGCGCGGCAGCCAGCGTTCCCGCTCCAAGGCAACATAGACGGCTTTCAACCGGTCCGATGCCGGTCGGTTCAGCTCGGTGATGGTACCTTGTCCGGCAACACCGTCTGATTCCAGTCCATGTGCTTTTTGGAACGCCTGAACAGCCCCAAGCAGCGCGTCATCAAACTCCGGGCTGGCCGTGGGCTTAAGGTAACCCATCGCAACTAGCCGGTTGCGCAGTTTGACTACATTCGGACCGGTATCGCCGTATTCCAGTTTGGCGACTGGAACGGTCGGCCCCCACCCGCCCTGGAGGATAAGGTTCTCCAACGCGATCTTTTGCTTCATCAAAGCGCGATATTGGGCGGTCTGCGGGATCAGAGTTTCAAAATACGCCGCACCCTGGGTGTTCAGCGCCTCAAGATGCTGGTTTGCATCGCGGCGTTCGACCTCGCGGACAAGGCCATCGTCAATACTGGCGGGCCGCAGGGCACCGGAATAGATGTCATCTGCATAGGACAAAAAGATACGCGTCAACTGAGCCTCGACCGTGCCCAAATCGCGAACCGAACGTGCGTCAGCCATCTGATCGACCAGGGCCTGCACATCAAATGCAGCGGGCAATCCGTGGCGCTCGGTCTCTGACAGTGCTTTGATCAACGCCGCACGGCGTTTGGCGTGTTCTGGCGTATCGCCGACCCAAAGAGGGACAAAGCCGTTGCTGCGGTAAAATTCGGCAATCTGATCAGAGGGCGAGGTATTCTCGGCAACCGCCATCCGGAACGCCGTGTTCGAACCCTCGCCTGATGACGCGTTCGCGATGGATGCCGTCGCCAGAAAACAGGCGGTGAAAACAAAACTGGTAGTGGTCCGTAACACTGAGAGCATGGGATGGCCTTGGTTCTTCAATAACTTATGCGATGTCTGTCGGAGCTTTATTTATATATGGTTTTCAGCCATTGGGCTTGTCTATTCACAAATACCTTACCTTTTTTCTTCTCTAGCACCCTGATGCGCGTTTGCATCTACCCGATGCCGAAAACACTCAGTTGCTCAATAAAATGACTCATTTGCATCACCTGCGCAAAAAACTGCCGAAAATTCCCCCTAACAAAGGTGCATTCCAAAGACTTCTTGGCCGACGATTCCAACTGTGCCATACATTCGCCATCTGGGATGGGAAAATATTAATACAGCGCGCGTAACATCGTGCGCAGGCAGGAACAGTACGGGACGAAACAAAAATGACCAAGAGCAGTACTTCGGGTATTACCCGTCGTGCCCTTCTGGGCGCATTCGCGGCAACGGCCGTGGCGGCAGCACCGACCTATTCCAACGCGGCAGGTTTTCTTCGTGGTGGTGGCGATATTCGCCGCATCCGCATGTATTCCGGTCGCACGGGTGAGCGGATTGATATGGTTTACTGGGTTGACGGCAAATACATCAAAGACGCCGTTAAAGAAGTGAACCACTTCATGCGCGACTGGCGCACCGATCAGTCGAAAGCGATGGATCTGCGTACAATCGACATCATGGCGGCGTCGCACAACCTTTTGGACGCTGATGAGCCTTATATGCTCCTGTCGGGGTATCGCTCGCCACAAACCAACGCCATGTTGCGGTCCAAATCGCGCCGGGTGGCGCGGAACTCGCTCCATATGCAGGGACAAGCGGCTGACCTGCGCCTCGCATCCCGTTCGGTTTCGCAGATGGCCAAAGCGGCCATGTCCTGTCGTGCAGGCGGTGTTGGACAATACTACCGTTCGAACTTCGTTCACATGGATTGCGGCGTCGTTCGCAGTTGGCGCGGCTGAACTGGCGTCCTTTCTTGTGCAATTGCTTTAACCCCCATTTCAGTTGCGTCTGACGGGGGGGTGTTCTGTCAGGTGCGTGAGCAATGACTCACGTGCCGAGTTGGCGTATTACCCTCTTCATCAAATACGAATTTACCCACTTGAGAGAACCACTTTCTCAATACTAGAATAAATTCACTATTTTTTTCTTATATTTACGCCTGCGCTAAAATATCTGTGTCACACTTCGTGTTAGCTGTCCAAATATTGAACCACCATCTCTCAATTCAATCAGGTCAAATAAGTTGGATAGTAGTCCTCACTTTTCTGTCGTGGAATATCTGAGTATTGAACGATTTTCGCGAAGCAGAATATTTAGACGACACCTGTTTTATAATCATCAAAGAAAACCTTCGATGGTCAATACAATGCAACAATGCCCGACAAATGATATTAATTTTAGGTGGTTTGGAATGAAAATAGGATCAACTTTTTTTGTTCTCTATTCTCGCACTCGCCAGGCTCCGAGCTTTAGGTATTTTATGTTTTGGCTCTTATAGTCAAGTTTCATGGACTTTCCAATTTGACTCGCGATTCGTCGTTCAAAATCAATTGAAAAGCAAATTTTGTTTTAGTTGATCGGCGTTTAGAACGCACGTTTGAGACTTGTTTTCCTAGTTCTCACGCCAAGCCGCGTTTTGACAGATTTTCCCATTGAAGTAGTCCGCCGTTATGGTTGCGAAAACGGAGGAACCACATGGTTAGCAAGCGACCGAAGCCGGAAGAGGTTTTCTCTAAGTTGCGGCTGGTTGAAGGGGTGGCGACATATAGCTACCCGCCACGCTAGATGTGCCATGGCTTCCTCGCGTCTAGCAAATCTAGTAGTGTACCGGTAGGCATCCTTATTCTGAACTTTACTAGTCGAAATAAGGGGATTCCGTTTAGTCAAAATAATACTCATAACCCTGTTGCTGAAGCAACGGCTCGACTTCGCGCGAAGCATAGAGAACAACCTTTTCATTACACATCGCAACGAAGCGATTGGCGAATCTTTCCGTTTGAGAGATGTGTCGCGTTAGGTTCATCTGGAAACTATCCAGAACGCTATTTTTCTCATCGTTACATTGCCCTGGTCTTGGAAAAGCAATTTCTGGGTTCGCCTTCCAAAAAATCGTCGAACTAAAACTGCCGTGGTTTTTGGGAACGTCTGTACTGGTCTCTGCAGAATGCGCCATTTCTGTCCAATTGAGTCCAAGAACGTCATAAACCATGCCAGGATATCCCATTTTGATCCCCCCAGCCGCAATTGTCGCAAGCGATGGTAGGTTATGCAATTCCGCAAGTTCGTTGCCAATATCTAGATGAATCTCAGCAATTCGCAGCTCGTTTCTCAAATAACCATTGGTTTCTCTGAATACTTTGAGGGCGATACCTGTATAACCCACGATAGTTAACAAAAACACGACCTTCCCAAACGAACTGGGGTTTGTCTTCAAGATATTGACTATAGCGATAGATGCCAAAGGTATGGAAAGGGGGTACAGGTAGATCATAAAACGATATGATCCAAAGTGATCACCACCGAGGATAGTGTAGACAATAAAACCACCTATCGTGAGATAGAGCACCAAAATACTAAAGAAACGAGCAGAATACTGGTTCGATCGAGTCTGGATTATCATCACACCGATCGCAGAAAAAACAAATAGTAGCACTGTTGTCGGATTGCCTACAAAACCACTAATGTACTCGAAACCCTGTTGTATTTGACCAGATAGGTTTGAAGAAGTTTTAGCGTAAAACGTATTTGGAACTGGATAGCCAAAGTATGATAACCGCCACAGCGTCACTGCTATAAGTGAAGTAATAGCCGCTAGCCCTGACCCAATAACAACTGATAGGGGTTTGCGATTGATACGGCGAAAAACTAGGCAGAATAAAAGTAAGCCAAGAACTAGAGCAATTCCTTCTGGTCTAACCAAAGGCAAGCAAAACGAGCTGACTACTAACGTCACTTTCGCAAACAACTCGATTTTAGGATCATCGAGCCGTACTAGACTCCAAACAATAACAGTCACGGCAAAAACCCAGAGCGATATGTCCATGAGCGACCAAATACTCCAAGAAAAGAAGCCTGGGAAAAGGTTGAAAAGCAAATAGCTTGTCGCTACTGCTGCAACAGAACCACCAATCGACCGGGTGATTAGTCCTGTGAACGCCATTGTACCGACTGTAAGCAGACCAGATGTAACAGTTATCATCATGATTGGATAGGGAGTCAGAAACATTGCAGCGTTCATGACGGTCCACAAAATAGAAGTCGACCCTTCAACGCGCTCTCCGCCTATATTGTAAACATAGCCATGACCTTCAGCGAGGTGACGAGCGTACACTTGTGTAATATTGGCGTCGTCGAAACCAATCGACGGTTTCAATATACCGTATGTGAATACGATTTGAAAAATGAATGTGACTATCAAGCAAACCGGCGCAACAACGTTGAGTTGCCCCGATGAAGCGGCATCTTGCTTAGCTATGGTCATGGTCGATGGCCCTTACCCAAAAACAACGAGAGACTTCAGAAGATTGTCATGTTCAATCGTAACCTGACAGTCATAGATGATACTACGTATCCTTGATGTGCTTTCCGCCATCTTAATACTCTTGAAAAATACGTCTATTGGTGCGGTCTGAACACTATGGTTGCAAACACGAACTATCTGTTTTCGCGAATAGGACAAATGGGTTTTTCCCCTAGTTTTTTCTCTGCAGGTCAGACCGAATTTGATGTCGATAGTATGCCGCGCATGTTAGCCGCTTCACTGGAGTAGTATTTATTCCGATTGGCCAATACTGAAGCAACTACTTCCATGTGCAACTCAATAGAGCGCAATAAGAGAATAATTTTCTGATTCGCTAAATTTAAGTGATTGAAATGGCGCACCTGAGAGGATTCGAACCTCTGGCCTCTGCCTTCGGAGGGCAGCGCTCTATCCAGCTGAGCTACAGGTGCCTTGGCCGTTAGCTAACCTTGTTCCGAGCCGGGTGCAACTGGAAAACTGTCCGGCTCAGCTGAGATTTAGGCAAAGAGATCATGCGCCAGTTCAAGCGCTTCGATCAGGGTGTCGACCTCATCCGTGGTGTTATAGAGGCCAAAGCTGGCGCGGCAGGTGGCCGTCACCCCAAGGTGATCCATCAAAGGACCGGCGCAATGGTGACCGGCGCGAACCGCGACGCCTTTCTTGTCCAGAATCGTCGAGACATCATGCGCATGCCCCGCCCCATCCAGCGTGAAGCTGAAGATCGCTGCCTTATCCGGCCGTGTGCCCTGAACCTGTAGCCAGTTCAGACCGTTCAAACGCTGCATGGCATAATCGCGCAGACCCGCTTCATGGTTGGCGATATTCGCCATCCCCAAATCCATCATATAGTCCAGGGCCACCCCGAGACCGATAGTCTGAACAATGCCCGGCGTGCCAGCCTCAAACTTCATTGGCGGATCATTGTAGATGACCTGATCCTTGCTGACCTCTTTGATCATGTCACCACCGCCGATGAAGGGACGCATTTCGGCCATACGCTCGGATTTGATATAGATCGCGCCGGAACCGGATGGGCCATAGAGCTTGTGCCCGGTGATGGCATAGAAATCACAGCCGATATCCTGCACGTTAACCGGCATGTGAACCGCACCTTGGCTGCCATCGACCAGAACCGGTACACCCTTGGCATGCGCGCCAGCCGTGATTGCCTTCACATCGACCACGGTACCCAACACGTTCGAACATTGCGTGACCGCGACCAGCTTGGTTTTGGGGCCAATTGCGTCAATCACGGCTTGCGGATCAAGCCCGCCGTCTGCATCGACATCGACCCATTTCAGGACCACGCCCTGACGCTCGCGCAGTAAATGCCAAGGCACGATGTTGGCGTGATGCTCCATCACGCTGAGGACGATCTCATCCCCGGCCTCAAGTCGCGGCATGGCCCAGCCATAGGCGACCAGATTGATCCCCTCGGTCGTGCCGGAGTTCAGAACAATCTCATCCTCATCCGCAACACCAAGAAAGCGCGCAACCGTGCCACGCACGGATTCATATTTCTCGGTCGCGAGGTTCGAGAGGTAGTGCAACCCGCGATGCACGTTGGAGTATTCCTCGGCGTAGGCGCGCGTTACGGCATCAATCACGACCTGAGGTTTCTGCGCCGACGCGCCATTGTCCAGATATGTCAGGGGTTTGCCGTTCACCTGCCGCGACAGGATCGGGAAATCGGACCGGATTTTCTGCACATCATACATGAGAGATCTTTCTAGACAGGACCCAACGGGTTGAGAAATAGGACAAAAGGTACCGCCAGCAACGCCGACAACAATATGACACCAAAGGACTTGCCGAGAGACCCAAACTTGTGCGCCTCATTCAGAAAATGAAGCGTTATGTAGAGGCTGTAGATGGCCGTCGCCAGGATCAGAGGGGCCATAAAAGCGACCGCGATCAAGCTCAGCGCGAGGGTCGCGACCAGCGCTGCAATTTGAAGAAACTGCAACCAGATCGTCAGGATCATCAGATCTTCAAAACGCCCCGTTCCGCCCAGAAAGCGCCCGACATAGAGAAAAGCCAGGATGCTGAACAGCATCGTCCCGGCAGACCGGATCAGCACAACCGGAATCGACTGGGATACAGTCGGGCCACCCGATGCGGCGATCGACATGTCTATGCCCATCTGCGCGATGCAATTGAGGACAACGGCCAGAAAGAATGCCAACCACAGAACCTCTCGCCCCGGGTTGAGGGCCAAAATCTGTCGCGCCGCTTCGGCAGGTTTTCTGAGCGTCAGGCTCGCGAGCGGGCCCAGGGGGGGTATAGTCATTCAGCCGACCTTTGTGCTTGTCGCAATCCGGATAACCAGAACCAGACAAAAACGGCAACCCAAATCAATCCGACCAAAGTTTGAGTCGGACCGGGGCCAATGAACCCGGCGACCAGTCCGTTTAGCAATACCAAAGGTGCTGAGGACAAGAGCGCCCAGAATAATGCCAATCTGGCACCATAGGCACTGCCCTGCCCGCCCACCAGACGCGCTGCCCAATGAGACACCAAGGCCAGCGTGTAGAAGAACAGCGGCAGGATGAAGACCGAGCCCAAAAGCGCTCCACCCAGAAGCATGTTCAACTCGACCTGCTCAAGATGCGCGCGGCGCGCTAGGCTGGGCATTTGCGCGATGAACGCCACCACGCAAAAGGCCATGACGAAGATTAGCGCTCGGTCTTCGCGCGGCCCCATATCCAGAAGCCGGCGCACAACGCGCCCCGGCCCCCGGTATGTGGCGACGATATCTGATGAGACGGGCATATTAGCTGTGACGCGAAAGCCAGCCTTCCAGACGGGTCACGATCTCTTCGGCCAGTGTCTCGTCCTCGATCTCATCCACCGCTTCGGCAAGGAAAGCCAGCGTCAGCATGTTGGTGGCGTCCTTCGTCGGAACCCCGCGCGAACGTAGGTAGAACAAGGCCGTCTCATCAATCGCGCCCGAGGTCGACCCGTGCGAACAGGCAACGTCATCGGCGTAGATTTCAAGCTCAGGCTTAGCGAGGAACTGGCTGTCATCGTCCAGCAAAAGCGACTGGCTGATCTGGTAGCCATCGGTCTTCTGCGCGCCTTCCTTCACAAGGATCTTGCCCTGGAAAACGCCTGTCGCGCCGTTGCGCAGGACCTTTTTGAACACCTGACGACTTTCGCAATTCACAGCGTCATGAGTTACAAAAACGGTGTCGTCGTGGTGAAAATCACCGTCCCCGACGCAGGCTCCGGCCACATGGGCTACGGCGTCGTCACCGGTCAGTTCAACCACCTGCTCGTTACGGGTTAGCACGCCATTGGCGGTCAGGGTGAACGACTTGTAGGTCGATTCCTGACCAAGCCGCGTGAACATATGGGTCGCGGCCCGGCGTTCATGATCCCGGCCCTGTGCACGGACGTGGTGCAAGGTCCCGTTGTCGGCGATGTCGATCTCCATGCATTTGTTGAAGCGCGACGCGGCCGGACCATTCTCGAGAATCGTGGCCTCGGCATCGCTTTCCACGCGGATCACGTGGTGCAGGATCGCGTCCGAGTCTTCCGACTCGTGACGGTACACCAGATTGATCGGCTTCGACGGTTTGCCGGTTACATGGATGGCAACGCCGTCGGTCGCGAATGCGGTGTTCAAAGCAGCCAGAGGCCGCTGAACCGGGCTTTGGCCACGTTCCTCGAGCTTGCCGTAAAGATCCTTGGCCCAGTGGATATCCTTGCAGCAGATATCCTCCAGCCGGTCGACCTTAACACCTTCGAGGCTCAGATCATCCGAGGCTTCGGCGTCGAACACACCATCGACGAATACGATTTGCAGCCGATCGACATCGTTGAACACCATCGGCTCGCCCGAGTCGAAAATGGCAGCCTTGGGCGCATGGGCCGAGACCAGCGTATCTGGACGCGTATATTTCCAGTATTCGTCGCGACGGCTTGGAAGCCCCATTTCTCGCACCCGGGCCAAAGCCGCTTGGCGCGCTGCCTTGGTGCATCCGGGATCAGGCATCGTCAGTGAGGCCAGACGCTCTTCGGTTGCAGTCTGTTTTGCTTGCGGTAAGGCCATCAGTTCACCTCGGCAAGAATGTCGGAGTAACCGTTGTTTTCAACTTCCAGTGCCAGCTCAGGACCGCCCGATTTCACGATACGCCCATCGGCCATGATGTGAACGACATCCGGTTTGATGTGGTCCAGCAGGCGCTGGTAGTGGGTGATGACCAAGAAACCACGGCCCTCATCCCGCAGCGCGTTCACGCCTTCGGAGACCAGCTTCATCGCATCCACGTCGAGGCCCGAGTCGGTCTCGTCCAGAATGCACATTTTGGGCTCCAGCATCGCCATCTGCAGGATTTCATTACGCTTTTTCTCACCGCCCGAGAAACCGACATTGACCGGGCGTTTCAGCATATCCGCGTCGATCTTCAGCGACTTCGCCTTTTCGCGAACGAGTTTCAGGAAGTCAGCAGCCGACAGTTCCTCTTCGCCACGTGCTTTTCGCTGCGCGTTCACAGCGGTGCGCAGGAAGGTCATGTTGCCGACGCCGGGGATCTCAACCGGGTATTGGAACGCGAGGAACACACCAGCTGCGGCGCGCTCTTCCGGCTCCATCTCCAACAGGTCTTCGCCGTCCAGCGTGGCAGAGCCTTCGGTGACCTCATAGCCATCGCGCCCCGACAGCACATAGCTGAGCGTGGACTTGCCCGAGCCGTTTGGCCCCATTATCGCATGTACCTTGCCGGCCTCGACCGTCAGGTCCACACCTTTGAGAATTTGCTTGTCTTCTTCTTCAAGCTGTACGTGCAGGTTCTTGATTTCCAGCATGTTTTGTCCTTTTGCGTATCGCAAGAGGGCGCGCGGCCCCCGCGTAAATTCTGATTTCAGAGAAGCTTGGGTTTAACCCACAGACCCTTCGAGACTGATGGCCACCAGTTGCTGGGCCTCCATCGCAAATTCCATCGGCAGCGCCTGCAGCACATCTTTGCAGAACCCGTTGACGACCAGCGCCACGGCCTCTTCCTCGTCCATGCCACGTTGACGGCAGTAGAACAGCTGATCGTCATCCACCTTTGAGGTCGTTGCCTCATGTTCGACGCGGCTCGAGTTGTTTTTGACCTCGATATACGGCACTGTATGCGCCCCGCATTTGTCGCCGATCAGCAAGCTGTCACATTGGGTGTAGTTGCGGCTGTCTTTGGCCTTCGGGTGCATCGAGACCAGACCACGATAGGTGTTCTGCGCCTTGCCTGCGCTGATGCCCTTGGAGACGATGCGCGACTTGGTGTTCTTGCCTAGGTGAACCATCTTGGTGCCGGTATCGGCCTGCTGATAGTTGTTGGCAATCGCGATCGAGTAGAACTCGCCCTGACTTTCCTCGCCGCGCAGGATGCAGGACGGGTATTTCCAAGTCACGGCCGAGCCGGTTTCCACCTGCGTCCACATCACCTTGGAGCGGTCCCCACGGCAATCGGCACGCTTGGTCACGAAGTTATAGATACCGCCCTTGCCGTTCTCGTCCCCGGGGAACCAGTTCTGAACGGTCGAGTATTTCACCTCGGCATCTTCTTCGACGATGATCTCGACAACAGCCGCATGCAGCTGCGCGGTGTCGCGCTGAGGCGCGGTGCAGCCTTCCAGGTAAGATACGTAAGAGCCTTTGTCAGCGATGATCAGGGTACGCTCGAACTGGCCGGTGTTCTCCGCATTGATACGGAAATAGGTGCTGAGCTCCATCGGGCAGCGGACGCCTGGCGGGATGTAGACGAACGAGCCATCCGAGAACACAGCCGAGTTCAGCGTGGCATAGAAGTTGTCCGACACCGGAACCACGGTGCCCAGATACTTCTTCACCAGTTCAGGATGCTCTTTGATCGCTTCCGAGATCGAGCAGAAGATCACGCCGGCCTTTTTCAACTCGGCCTGGAAGGTCGTGCCGACAGAAACCGAGTCAAACACGGCGTCGACGGCCACTTTGCGACCCTCGGCGGGCATATCATCTGCGCCTTCAACGCCTGCCAGAATCATCTGTTCTTTCAGAGGGATACCCAGCTTTTCGTAAGTGGCCAGAAGCTTGGGGTCGACCTCATCCAGGGATTTGGGCTTCTCTTCCATGGATTTTGGACGGGCATAGTAATATTGGTCCTGAAAGTCGATCTCAGGGTAGTTGACCATGGCCCATTTCGGCTCTTCCATCTTGGTCCAGCGTTCGAAGGCCGACAGACGCCATTCGGTCATCCATTCGGGCTCTTCGTTCTTCTCCGAGATCAGTCGAACGATATCTGGATTCACGCCTTTGGGCGCGTATTCCATCTCGATCTCGGTTTCCCAGCCGTATTTATAAGTGCTGACCTCGCGTACCGCATCCACGGTTTCCTGATCGACACCCTCTTTTACCTGGGTCTGGTCCAAAGCGGCCATTGTTTACCCTCCGTCAGATCACGCGGCCCGCGCGCGATGCTTTTTCTCTTTCTCAAGCCACGTTTCGGCGAAACGCAGCACATCTTCCTTGGTAGTCAGAGGTCCCAGTGACACGCGGATTGCGCTGGCTGCCGTCCCCTCATCAAATCCCATCGCAGTCAGAACAGCGCTGGCGCGGACCTTTCCGCTTGAACAGGCCGAGCCCGCACTGACCGCAAAACCAGACAGGTCCATCTGCATGACCTGCGTTTCACCCTTCCAGCCGGGCGACGCGAAACATGACGTGTTTGGCAGGCGAGTCTGGTCTTTCCCGACAAAAATAGGTGATCTTTCACCAGCCTCAAGGGCGTTTTCTAGAATATTTCTAAATTCTTTGACCTGCTCCCAAACGCCATTGGCGAGATCTCTGGCAGCAGCTTCAGCAGCGGCCCCGAACCCCACGATCCCAATGACATTTTCGGTTCCAGAGCGCCGGCCCATCTCTTGCCCGCCGCCCTTGATCTGAGCAGGCAGGTCCGTGCCGCGTTTCATCACGACAGCTCCGATCCCTTTCGGCCCGCCCAGTTTATGCGCAGACACTAGCGCCATCTGAATGTCCATCCAGTTGAACGCAATCGGCAGTTTGCCAAATGCCTGGGTCGCATCGGTCACCGCCAGCCCCTTGGGCAGCGTTTGCACGATACCCGTTTCCGAGTTCGCGACTTGCAGCGTCGCATTCGCTGGATCGCTCACAGTGGCCATCCCGTCCGAAGAAACCAAGATATCCTTGGCAATCCATGCTCTTACCGCGTCATGCTCAATTGATGCACCGTGCAGATTTCGACCCGCCAAAGCCAAAGCGGCGCCTTCGGTCGAGCCTGAGGTAAATATGATATCCGCACCATCAGCCCCAAAAGCCGATGCCACCTGCGCCCGTGCGCGTTCGATCAAAGCCTTCGCCGCGCGACCCTCGGCATGGACCGACGATGGGTTCCCGCAGACATCCATTGCCGCGATCATCGCGTCCCGTGCTTCGGACCGTAAAGGCGTTGTGGCGTTATGATCGAGATAAACACGATTCATGGAGTCATCTTTTCCCAGATATTTCTGAAACTTGTACTCAGAGGCTACGGATCACTCATCCACAACAGCAAACAGGTTCGGAACCGCCGGACAGGGCGCGAGGTCATTCTTGATCACGTCAGACAGACGGGTCTGATGCAGGAACACATAGACATGTGCGCTGAGGCTTTCCCAAAGACGGTTCGTCAGGGATTGCGCCCGGCTGCCCGAGGACGCGCCCGAGGCCCCGGCCCCCTTGGCCATAGCATCCACCGTTTCATCGACGGCGGACAGAATCTCGACCACGCGGATCTCAGATGGCCGTCGTGCAAGGCGATATCCCCCACCCGGACCTCGGGTTGAGGTCACAAGCTCGGCCCGGCGTAATTTGACGAACAACTGCTCAAGATACGGTAGCGAGATATCCTGCCGTTCCGAGATTTCACCCAGTGTCACGATCTTGTCCGAGGGCTGCAGCGCAATGTCCGCCAGCGCCACCATGGCATACCGGCCCTTTGTCGACAGCTTCATTGTCATTTCCCTTCGGCAAGTTGGACGCGAAATCATTGACGCCGCCGCCGCCAGTGCGTATCTCCGACTGACAGCGCGTTGCGCAGGATATCACATTTAGAACCGTTCTAAGGTGCCCAACGAATACAGTCAAGTATTTCCCGGCGCCCAAGATAAAGACAGGACCAAAGCACACATGCCCGAGGTGATTTTTCCCGGACCCGAAGGCCGCCTGGAAGGCCGCTACCACCCGCAAAAGGAAAAAGACGCACCGATCGCCATCGTGCTTCACCCGCATCCTCAGTTCGGCGGGACCATGAACAACAAGGTGGTCTATAATCTGCACTACGCGTTCTACAACATGGGCTTCACCGTGTTGCGCTTCAACTTCCGCGGCGTGGGCCGCAGCCAGGGCGAATATGATCAAGGCGTAGGCGAGTTGAGCGATGCGGCATCGGCGCTGGATTACCTGCAGTCGATGAACAACAACTCCAAGCATTGCTGGGTTGCGGGCTTCTCTTTCGGTGCCTGGATCGGAATGCAGTTGTTGATGCGCCGCCCGGAAATCACCGGTTTTATCAGCGTGTCGCCCCCGGCGAATATGTACGACTTTTCGTTCCTCGCCCCCTGCCCGTCTTCGGGCCTGATCATCAACGGCTCGTCCGACCGCGTGGCGCCTCCGGCGGATACAACCGCGCTGGTCAACAAGCTGCATGAGCAGAAGGGCATCACGATCACGCATAATGAAGTCGAAGGCGCGGATCACTTCTTCCAGGATCAGCACATGGACACGCTCATCACCGATGTCAGCGATTATGTGAAACGCCGCCTGACCGAGAACACGCGCTGATGACAGACACCATCAATACCCTCGCTGCCAAACTGGCCGAGGATACATTGAAGGTCATGGATGAAACCGGCGATGACCGGTTTTATATGGAGGTCGGCAACTTGCTGGCGGCCTCTTCCCAGTCTCTGGAAGAGGCCTTTCTGACCGAAATCCGCGTGCGCCTGTCCGAACGTCAAGCCCGCCAATTCGTGATCAAACGCCTGACAGATCACCGCTCCAAGCTGAAAGCGATTGAAAAACAATGAATGACCGACTGTCCGCGCAAATCGCGTTTCTGAAAAAAGCGGACAAGTTGAAGACGGTGGATCGGGCAAACACCCTGCTGGATCAGTCTCGCCCGGAAAACTCTGCAGAACATAGCTGGCATCTTGCGCTTTGGGCGCTGGTCATGGGGCCTCTGGCCGGGCCGGATGTGTCAATTGATCGGGTCATCCGCATGTTGTTGCTGCACGATCTGGTCGAGATCATTGTGGGCGACCACCCAATCCATCTCGAGACCGACTGGCAGAGCGTCGCCAAGGCCGAACACGCCGCGGCTCTGGACTTGTTCGGTCTATTGCCGCCAGACCAGACCCAGGGTTTTCTGGACCTTTGGACGGAATTCGAAGCTGACCAGACGCCCGACGCCAAGTTCGCCAAGATGCTCGACCGGTGTCAGCCCCTGTTTCAGGTGCTGTATGCTTCTCCTAAACGGCCCGACCATATAGAGATCGCCCGTGAGAACCTCGCGACCGGGCGCGCGGCTTATCTGAGTGAGGCGCTGCCTCAAGCCTATGAACACGCGGTTGCGTTATTGTCGGAAGCACCGACCGAGGATAACAGCTTCACCCAACGGCTGACGTTTCTGGTTGAGGCAGATCAGTTGAAATCCGTCATGCGCGCGTCGCGCCTGATGGCGGTCGATCGGTTCGAAAACTCGGCCGAGCACTCGTGGCACATCATGCTGTACGCATGGGTTCTGGCCGAACATTCCGATGCTGAGGTCCAGTTGAACCGCGTCCTGCACATGCTGCTGCTTCACGATATTGTCGAGATCGACGCGGGAGATCACCCGATCCACGCTCAGGTCGATCACGCCGCCCAAGCTCAAAAGGAAGAGGCTGCAGCGCGACGCCTTTTCGGATTATTGCCCCAGGATCAAATGCAGGCGTTTTCGGATCTCTGGCATGAGTTTGAGAGCGCCAACTCGGCAGATGCGCGGTTCGCCAAGGCTGTTGATCGGTTTCAGACTCCAATTGCCAATCTTGAAACGGGCGGCGGCTCGTGGGTGGACTATGCCGTGACCTACCCTCAGATCGAAGCGCGGGTACGGCCCGCCATCGAACGCGGCGCGCCCGGTCTTTGGGATTGGTTGCAACCGCACCTGGCGGATTACTTCACGGTTTCAGCTAGAGATTAAAGCGTTTCCAAGTAAACCTGAGACACCAATACCCTGCCACGCTTTCAGCGTTCTCGGGACATTCGTGTCACTTTGTGGCTCATGTAAATCCTGAAACGCCATAGGCAAAAGAAAAAGGGCCAAAAACGGCCCTTTTCCCTGCTTGGATCTTGATTAACGCCAAAACTACAAAACAAAGAAACCAACTAACAATTGGGTTGCATCAGAACTGACGGACCCCCCGTCTGCAAGCCACCCTAGCGCCGCAATAAGAGTCGAAGCAAAAACGACGTATTTAATAAACACAGTCATTGAAAAACTCGAAAACAAATCAACAAATACTGTTCTGTTATTTGCATAAATTGTGATCAGATCGTAGTCAGGTATACCCGACCTTTATCTTGTGGCTCCACACACCCAAACAACCGAATGTGCTTGCCGGGGCAGCCTGTTTCATGTTGAGAATTCACGCGTGATTTGCATGCAAAAGGTCGAGATCATGCCCAAAGCCTACCTGATCCTGCTGATGGCCGTCTTTGCCGAAACCGTGGGTACAACGGCCTTGCAGGCCAGTCAGCAATTCTCGCGCTTCTGGCCTTCGGTTCTGGTCGTAGTTGCTTACGGAGTGGCGTTCTACCTGTTGGGGCTGACGTTGAAATACATGCCGGTGGGTATCGTCTATGCGATCTGGTCCGGGCTTGGGATTTTTTTCATCGCAATCATCGGCTTTGTGGTGTTTGGGCAAAAGCTCGACCTTTGGGCGGTTCTGGGGCTGGCCCTGATATTGGCCGGAATCCTGATCATTCATCTGTTTTCAAAGACCGCAGGTCACTGAACGCCGGTTTGGGCTGGTATATTGGGTCAAGCCGCGCTATGCGCCGGGCAACTTCCCGTTCAAAGGCTGACCTCTCATGGACCTGCGCAATATCGCAATCATCGCTCACGTGGACCACGGTAAAACGACCCTGGTGGATGAGCTGCTCAAACAATCCGGCGCGTTCCGGGAAAATCAGGCCGTGGCGGAACGCGCCATGGACAGCAACGATCTGGAACGCGAGCGCGGCATTACCATTCTGGCCAAAGCGACCTCGGTCGAATGGAAAGGCACGCGCATCAACATCGTCGACACCCCAGGCCACGCCGATTTCGGCGGTGAGGTCGAGCGTATCCTCAGTATGGTGGACGGTGTTGTCCTGCTGGTTGACGCAGCTGAAGGCCCGATGCCTCAGACCAAATTCGTGACCTCCAAGGCGCTGGCACTGGGCCTGCGCCCCATTGTGGTCCTCAACAAGGTCGACAAACCCGATGCCGAGCCCGACCGAGCCCTGGATGAGTGTTTCGACCTGTTTGCCAACCTCGGCGCAGATGATGATCAGCTGGACTTCCCAGCCATGTATGCCTCGGGCCGTTCGGGCTGGGCGGATATGGAGTTGGACGGGCCGCGCAAGGACCTGACCGCGCTGTTTGATCTGGTCGTCGATCACGTACCTGCCCCCAAACAGGCCGAAAAGAAGGACGAGCCTTTCCGCATGCTGGCTACTACCTTGGGCAGCGATCCGTTCATCGGTCGTATTCTTACGGGCCGTGTGGAAAGCGGTACTCTGAAAGCGGGCGACAGCCTCAAGGCGCTCAGCCGCGATGGCTCGCTGATCGAGAACTTCCGCGCATCGAAAATCCTGGCCTTCCGTGGTCTGGCACAACAGCCGATCGATGTAGCCGAGGCCGGTGACATCGTGACCATCGCAGGCATGAGCAAAGCCACTGTCGCGGACTCGCTGGTCGCACCGCAGGTTGAAGAGGCCCTGCCCGCGCAACCCATCGACCCGCCAACCATCACCGTGACCTTCGGCATCAACGACTCGCCTCTGGCGGGTCGTGACGGCAAAAAAGTGCAATCTCGTGTGATCCGTGACCGTCTGATGAAAGAAGCGGAATCCAACGTCGCGATCCGCATCACCGACACACCAGGCGGCGAGGCGTTCGAAGTGGCCGGACGCGGCGAACTTCAGATGGGCGTTCTGATCGAGAATATGCGCCGCGAAGGGTTCGAGCTCAGCATCTCGCGTCCGCAGGTTCTATTCCGCGAGGAAGATGGTCAACGGCTTGAGCCCGTCGAAGAAGTCACGATCGACGTGGATGACGAATATTCTGGTGCGGTCATCGAAAAGATCACCGGTGCTCGCAAGGGCGAGCTGGTTGAGATGCGCCCCGCCGGCGCCGGCAAGACCCGGATCATCGCGCATGTGCCGTCCCGTGGCCTGATCGGTTATCACGGAGAGTTCCTGACGGACACCCGCGGCACTGGTGTTCTGAACCGCGTGTTCCACGGCTGGGCCCCACATAAAGGTCAGATCCCGGGCCGTCGCGCAGGCGTTCTGATCTCGATGGAGAACGGCCAGGCCGTCGCTTACGCCCTGTGGAACCTCGAAGAGCGTGGCCGCATGTTCGTTGGCCCTCAGACTGATGTCTATCAGGGCATGGTGATTGGTGAACATTCCCGGGACAACGACCTGGAAGTGAACCCGCTGAAAGGCAAGAAGCTGACCAACGTGCGGGCCAGCGGCTCGGACGACGCGGTGCGCCTGACGCCCCACATCCAGTTCTCGCTGGAAGAAGCCATCGCCTATATTGATGACGACGAATTGGTCGAGGTGACGCCCAACGCAATCCGTCTTCGCAAGCGATTCCTTGACCCGCATGAGCGGAAACGGATGGCGAAAGCCGGATAAAACGTCGTTCTCGATTGGGAAACAATGCCATTTTTGTGACATTATTTCCTCAAACCTGAAAAATGGTATTCTAGGAAAGGTCAGCCCTCGACTGGCCTTTCTTATTGGTTTTTCATGATTTTTGCGATTTTTCCGGTCTTTTGGCAATCTCGCCAAGTCGGCGGCGACTTGTAAGTTCGACCTTAAAAAGGTGTAAACTTGTCCAAAGTGTGACGTCGTTCATACAAGCCCATTTGGTTTTGGTGCATAAGTTCGACGCAGAGATTAACGAGTACCGAGGAGTTCCATCATGGGCATCCATTCCAGTAAACTAAAAGTTATCGCCGCAGCAGTAGCCATTCAAATGGTAGGCGTTTCAGCTGCACAAGCCGCATGCACAGTCTCGACGGCGCGGAAGGCTGCAAGCTCACCTGAAGTTTTGTGTGAATGTTCCGCAGTTACATCAGGAATGATCCGTTATATTCAGCGCCGCGCAGACTTTGGCAATTATCTAGCCCGTACTGGCGCTGAATGCCCGCAATTGGCAGCGCTGCTGTCTGACATTCCGACTGCATCAACTGGGCTAGCGGAACAAAGGTCAGGTGATGGAAGTCCCGACGGAAATCCAGAAGTTGGGGGTGGTCCATCTGATCCATCTGATAATCGTAAAGGTGGGGACAGTGGTCCTGACGACAAAGGTGGCACCGACGGTAATAAGGGCGGCACCGACGGTAATAAGGGCGGCACCGACGGTAATAAGGGCGGCACCGACAGTAATAAAGGCGGCACCGACAGTAGTAAGGGCGGCACCGACAGTAGTAAGGGCGGCACCGACAGTAGTAAGGGCGGCGACACCGCATAACATTGTTCTGAGGCCGCAAATCCTGCTTAGGACACAATTCCAACAACAGGATTACTGTCTACCAAAAAAGTCAAAAAGGGCGTCCAAACTGGCGCCCTTAGCTCTCTGGGTTGTAGATTTGGTCAACTGTTCCCGTAGACACCAACCCAACGGCGTGGTTGCTTAGGGTCTTGCATTCTCAGAAAAAGATACCGGGTCGCTTTCCAAGGTTTGATGCTATTGGTCAAGTTGTCCAGAACCAGATCACCCTGAGCTGATCGATAGACTAATACAGCGTGCGCGTTCCGACGCCTATCCAGGACAGTGGCGATCAAGAGCTTGCTGGGGTCAATGCCTGCTTTGATCAGATTCCGCTTTTTCAACAAGGCAAAGTCTTCGCAGTCACCGCCCCTAGTCGTCGGCAAGGCCCAAAACTCTCGCTGACGGTATTGCGATTGGTCTGTAATTGAACGAGTGGAAGCGTTGACCTGTAAGTTCACTTTTTTGACGATCTGCATCTCCTGCTTGCTCGTCAACGATGCCGCCTTTTGGCTCGAGCAGGCCCAGCTGTATTGACGGCATAGCTGTTGTGCTCCGGACGGTGGCGGAGAGGCCGAAATAGCAGTGATGAACGCGCCCTCGGACGCCTGCACCACAGAGGCAGTGAAGAACGACGTCAGGACCAGAGCGCAAACCCTAACTGAGCGCACTGAAAAACGGGCGACCAATCGAATACTCGCCGAAAAACCTAATGTCGAATGTTTCATGCCCGTTCCTCAATCCATGTTTGCCCGCGTGAATCCGGCCAATCAGGGTGTCGAAGTATTCCGACTTTAACAGCAACTGGCTCTGTTGACGCAATCAGTGTTGAGGATCAGGGGTAAAAAAGGCGGAAATTCGTCACAATCCGCGGCAATTTCGGGCAAGAATTGAGGGCAATCCGCCACATTTATGACTGGGTTAGAATGTTGAATCGTTGCAATGTATTGTTTTTTAACGAACTTTCAATGCAATCGCGACCCCCAAGAAGGAAATGGAAGCCGCGCAGCGATTCATGTGATGATTTTCGCCGAGTCCGTCAAACCGACTCTGCTGAAACAGCTGATTCTCAGTCGGTGACTTCAACAACGACCAATTCGCGCTCGCTTGCCCCGCGGGCGTGATCGAGCGCTTCTTGGTATGCGGCGGAGTTGTAGCACTCGACCGCAGCCTCAACTGAAGGGAAACGTGCGACCACATTGCGCGGACGCTCCTTACCTTCGAGCTGTACGTAACGCGCGGCACGCGCGATGAACTCTCCGCCGTGCTGTGCGATCGCGGGTCCTGCCAGCTCTGCGTATCTTCCATAAGCTTCGGCGTCAGTTACCGTGACATGTGCAATCCAAAGAGCAGCCATCTTATCCCTCCAATACCTGTTCGGCGGCTTTGATCGCCGCATCTGCGTTACTCGCGTCCTTGCCGCCACCTTGGGCCATATCCGGGCGACCACCGCCGCCTTTGCCGCCTAGCTCAACCACTGCGGCTTTGACCAGATCAACCGCAGAAACCGTATCGGTCAGGTCCGCAGTGACCCCAGCCGCGACAGCCGCTTTGCCGCCTGTGTCCGCGATCAACAGAACCGCGCCAGATCCCAGTCGGCTTTTGTGTTCGTCGATCAATGCAGGAAGATCTTTGCCGGACACACCGCTGAGTGCCTGGGCCAGAAACTTGACGCCATTGACCTCAGTCTCTTCCGCGCCGCCGCCCTGCCCGGCTCCGCCTGCCATAGCGAGATCCCGGCGCAGTTGAGAGACTTCGTTTTGCAAGGCTTTCCGCTCATCCAGCAGCGATTTTACGCGGGCAACCACGTCATCCGGCTGCGCCTTCAGCTCTAACGCGATCTGTGCCAAGCGGTGATCTTGCGCGGACAGATAGCGGAAGGCTTCATCGCCCGTCAGAGCCTCAATCCGCCGAACACCCGCACTGCTTGCACTGTCTCCCAGCACAACAAACGTGCCGATATCGCCGGTCTGACGGACATGCGTGCCACCGCAAAGTTCAATCGACCAGGTCTCGCCATCCTGGCCCTTGCCGGTCGGCGCCTTACCCATCGAAACAACGCGAACTTCGTCGCCGTATTTCTCACCAAACAAAGCCTGAGCACCCAGTTCACGTGCGTCGTCCGGCGTCATGATCCGGGTTTCTACGCTCGAGTTCTGGCGGATGAAATCGTTCACCTCACGCTCGACCTTTTGGATTTCCTCCAGCGTCAGAGCCTTGGAATGGCTGAAATCGAACCGCAAACGATCCGAGGCATTCAAAGAACCCCGCTGAGCTACGTGATTGCCCAAAGTCTCTCGTAGAGCTTCGTGCAAAAGGTGCGTGGCAGAATGGTTGGAACGAATGGCCGAACGGCGCGCATGATCCACTTCTAGCTCAACCGCGTCACCTTTGGATAGGGTGCCATGATCCACGGTCACCTTGTGTGCATAGACTTTGCCATCGGCGAATTTCTTGGTGTCTTCAACGCGCGCAATTTCTTCGCGCGCATCGAGGCGGCGTAGCTCACCACTGTCGCCGACCTGACCACCAGCCTCGCCATAGAACGGTGTTTGGTTCACGACGACCCAGCCACTGCCACCCTGTTCGATCTTGTCGACCAGAGCGCCATCGACGATCAGCGCTGCAATCTGAGCCTCAGCCTTTTCAGTATCATAGCCCAGGAAATCGGTCGCGCCAGCGCTGTCAGCCACGTCAAACCAGACCGCCTGATCGGCGGCTTCGCCCGACCCGGCCCATGCTGCGCGGGCCTTGGCCTTCTGCTCTGCCATGGCCGCATCGAACCCGTCAGTATCGACGGTCCGGCCTTTTTCCCGCAGGGCATCCTGGGTCAAATCGAGTGGGAAACCATAGGTGTCATAAAGCTTGAACGCCGCATCACCAGGGAGGGCCGCGCCTTCGGGCAAGCCTGCGACCTCGTCATCCAGCAGTTTCAGGCCGCGATCCAGCGTTTGCTTGAACCGTGTTTCTTCCAGCAGCAGAGTCTCTTCGATCAAGGCCTGCGCCTGCCCCAGTTCCGAGTATTGAGCGCCCATCAGCTGTACGAGTGAGGGCACCAGCCGGTGCATCACCGGATCCTTCGCGCCCAAAAGATGCGCATGACGCATGGCGCGGCGCATGATCCGGCGCAGAACATAGCCACGCCCGTCATTGCTGGGCATCACGCCATCAGCAATCAGGAATGAAGTAGACCGTAGGTGGTCTGCGATCACGCGGTGGTGGACGTTCTGATCGCCATAAGGATCAACGCCGGTCGCGTCCGCCGAGGCCTCTATTAGTGTTTTGAACAGGTCGGTGTCGTAGTTGTCATGGCTTCCCTGCAACAGCGCGCCGATCCGCTCCAGCCCCATGCCGGTGTCGATCGACTGCATGTCGAGTTCCACCATCGAGCCGTCCTCGAACTGCTCGTTCTGCATGAAAACGATATTCCAAATTTCGATGAACCGGTCGCCATCTTCATCGGCCGATCCCGGAGGGCCGCCCCAGATGTGATCGCCGTGGTCATAAAAAATTTCGGTACATGGCCCGCAGGGTCCGGTCGGCCCCATCTGCCAGAAATTGTCGCTGGTCGCGATGCGGATGATGCGATCTTCAGGAACGCCGACTTTCTTCCAGATTTCAAAGGCTTCGTCGTCGGTGTGATAGACCGTGGTCAGAAGACGGTTTTTGTCGATGCCGAATTCCTTGGTGATCAACTCCCACGCGAAGGGAATCGCGTCGTGCTTGAAATAGTCACCGAAGGAAAAGTTCCCCAGCATCTCAAAGAAGGTGTGGTGGCGCGCCGTATAGCCCACATTGTCGAGGTCATTATGCTTGCCGCCAGCTCGCACACACTTCTGCGCGGTGGTTGCACGCTGATAGTCGCGGGTTTCGACACCGGTGAACAGGTTCTTGAACTGCACCATGCCCGAGTTCACGAACATCAAAGTCGGATCATTGCGCGGCACCAGAGGGCTGGACGCCACCACTTCGTGCCCCTGCTTGGCAAAGTAGTTCAGAAAGGTCGATCGGATGTCGTTCAACGTTGGCATAGGGCTCTCTCAGCGCGCAATCATAATGGTCTGCGCAGGTTTATCGCCGTGCCTGCAGAGTGTCCACAGCATTGACCTTCCAAACGAAACAAGGCGGCCCCGACGGACCGCCCTGTTTAAGTTATTCTCAGCACTGTCGGAGCGCCGGGAGATTTCTGGTGTTCCCTCTCGCGCGTTCCTTAGGCCTCGAGGATATCGTCATCCTCGGCCGCTCCGGGCGGCATGTCGAAGTCCAGACCATGGGCCGCGCGGATCTTGTCCTCGATATCCAAAGCGATCCGAGAGTGATCGCGCAGATACTGCTTTGCATTCTCACGACCCTGCCCGATCCGCTCATCCCCGTAGCTGAACCACGAACCCGACTTCTCGACCACACCGGCTTTGACGCCCAGATCCAGCAGTTCACCCATTTTCGAGATGCCTTCGCCATACATGATGTCAAATTCCACCTGTTTGAACGGAGGGGCCACCTTGTTCTTAACGACTTTGACACGGGTCTGGTTACCGACCACTTCATCTCGATCTTTGATTGCGCCGATACGGCGGATGTCCAGACGAACCGAGCTGTAGAACTTCAGCGCGTTGCCACCGGTCGTGGTTTCCGGGCTGCCAAACATCACGCCGATCTTCATCCGAATCTGGTTGATGAAGATTACCATGCAGTTCGAACGGCTGATCGAGCCGGTCAGTTTGCGCATCGCCTGACTCATCAGACGGGCCTGAACGCCGACGTTGCTGTCGCCCATGTCGCCTTCCAATTCGGATTTCGGCGTCAGCGCCGCCACCGAGTCGACCACGACCATGTTCACCGCGCCAGACCGGACCAGTGTGTCGGTGATTTCCAGCGCCTGTTCACCAGTGTCAGGCTGCGAGATCAGTAGTTCATCCAGATCAACGCCCAGCTTACGGGCATATTGCGGATCCAACGCATGTTCTGCGTCGACAAACGCACAGACACCGCCGCGCTTTTGCTGTTCGGCAATACAATGCAGGGTCAGCGTTGTTTTGCCTGAGCTTTCAGGCCCGTAAATCTCAACAATCCGGCCCATTGGCAGACCGCCGATTCCCAGCGCAATATCCAGACCCAGAGAGCCGGTCGAGCTCGCCTCGATATCCTGCTTGGCATCCTCGCCCAGTTTCATGATCGAGCCTTTACCAAACTGCCGTTCGATCTGGGCCAGCGCGCTATCGAGCGCCTTTTGCTTGTCCGCGTTTTTCTTGTCGCTCATCGTCAGAAGATCCGCCATTGTCCTGTCGCCTTCCCTTTTGTCACACCCTTTGCCGGGCGGCAATCGCTGCTTTGTTCGCCTCTTGTTCCTTATGGGACTAAAAAGAGAACATTTCAACTAAAACTTACAGAACCTACTCTTGGCCAATTGTGTTAAAGATCCGTTTACGCCAATCTGTCATCGGAATTATCATCGACATGGGAACGCTAAATGCTTGTTTTCTATAAGGAACGCCTTGCGTTATTATCTGTCCCCAAAACCGGCAGCACCGCATATCACTCCGCGTTGCGCGCCCGAGCCGATCTTGTGATCACCCACCCGCCCGAGCTGAAACACGCACCGGTGCGCCGATATGACAGATTCATTCAGAACATGTTCCGCAAAATGTACGACACCGAGATGGAAATCATGGCCGTTGTCCGTGAACCCATTGATTGGCTGGGCAGCTGGTACAGGTTTCGTCGGCGCGAAGATCGCATAGGTCATCCGCATTCTACGCGCGATGTTAGCTTCGACGCCTTCGTGCAGGCCTATATGCAGACCCCTCAGCCCGAATTTGCCAATGTCGGCAGTCAGAGTCAGTTCTTCCGCCCCCGAAACAACGGCGTTGGGGCCAGTTATGTTTTCAAATACGACCATCAGGACAGAATCGTGGAATTCCTGCAAAGCCGATTGAACTACGACTTCACTTTGCAGCGCGAGAACGTCTCGCCACCCGCAGAGACAATTCTGTCTTCTGAAACCGAAGCGGCATACCGCAAGCATTCTAGGGCCGATTTTGCGGTCTATGACGCGGCGCAATAGGCGTCAGTTCATCTGCTGAAAAACGGCCTCAGTCAGTTGCGTCAAAGAGAATGGTTTGGGCAGAAAGGTCGAGTTCGGAACCTGGGGGCCCGAGTCGCCAAACGCGCCCTCGGTATAGCCCGAGACAAACACGACCCGGACATCGGGCCTTGTCTCCATGGCTTTGGCAACCCAGGTCGGGCCGTCCATTCCGGGCATGACCACATCCGTTACGAACACGTCGACATTCAGGTCGGAATCTTCCAGCAAGGTCAAAGCATCCTCGGCGGATTCCGCCTCGAGCACCGTATAGCCCTTCAGGCGCAACGCACGGGTCGCGAAGGCGCGTACCGGTGCTTCATCCTCGACCAGAAGCACGACGCCCTCACCCTGACGCGCGGTTTTGGAATCCGGCACATCTTCGGGCTGAACCGCGACGGGCTTCGCTTCGACGCAAACCGGCAGGAGCAGGGAAAACTCGGTGCCGCGACTGACAGCGCTATCTACGAATATAAAGCCTCCCGTCTGTTTGACGATCCCATAAACGGTGGAAAGGCCAAGCCCAGTCCCCTCGCCCGTGCGTTTGGTCGTGTAGAACGGCTCGAATACTTTTTGCAGTTTGTCGGCGGGAATACCGACCCCACTGTCGATCACCTTGACGGTCATGTAATCGCCGGGCGGAACCGTGGCCCGGTCTTGGCGTAAGGGCTCGGTCAGGCCCAGCAACTCGGTTTCGATGCGAATCTCACCGCCTTCAGGCATCGCATCGCGCGCATTAACGACGAGATTCATCAACACCTGCTCCAACTGCCGTTTATCAGCACGCACAGGCTTAAGGACAGGATCATGGCTGAGCGTCAATTGAACTTTCTCACCGACCAATCGATTCAATAGGTGGATGAGGTCCGAGATGGTGTCGCGCACGTCCAGAACCTCAGGCCGCAAGGTCTGTTTGCGCGAAAAGGCCAGAAGCTGGCTGACCAGAGCCGCCGCGCGATTGGCATTCTGATTGATTTGAACGAGGTCACCATAGTTGGGATCGTTTTGATCATGGCGCAGCAGCAGCAGATCGCAATGACCTGATATCGCGGTCAATAGATTGTTAAAATCATGCGCAACCCCACCGGCCAACTGGCCGACAGCCTGCATCTTCTGTCCCTGAACAAATTGCGCCTCGAGTGTTTTCAACTCGGTCGCGTCGTTCAGAACCGCGATGAGGTGGGTTTTCCCGTCGATCTGAACACGGTCCAGAGTGACCTGCACAAACAGTTCTTTGTCGTCGAGGGTCAGTCGCTGGAATTCGGATCGGGCGGAATCCTCGCCCGATGCCGTTTGCGCCAGCCACTCGAGAATTGGATGGTTCAGCCCCTGCAGGATCTGGTCAATATTGGTCTCGTTTAGGCAGAGATCACCCAAGAGAGCCAGCGCCATCTGGTTTGCCTGCAGTATGGTCCCCTCGGGCGTCATGCAAATGATCGGCACAGGCAGTTCGGCAAGTGAGGATCCATGCTCCGGATGAACAGGTTGAGAAACCGGCATCAAAACGAGGTGCCGTTCAGCCCCCGACGCCGATACGCCAGTGACTGCGACGCGCGTTTCCCCCTCATAAGCAGGGACCGAGCAGATTTGACCATCATGTGGCAATCCGTTCGGAAAGATATTGTCAATCGAACCCGGTGCCGTGCCGAAAAAGGCCCTCGCGGCAGTATTAAGGTGTAAAAGGCGCCCACCCCGGCCGATGGTCAGTATGGGAAGGGCGATTTTGTCCCACTGCCCTTGGTGACCAAGTTTGAACCGCCAGCAGAACAGATGGTCTCCCAATCGAACAACCGAAACCGGGACATTCTCGCCAACTTTGATGATGTCCTCATCCGCTGAACCATTTGCTTGGGCCAGTGTCTGCAACCTCAGTAGAAGGCTCGACGGGTTGGCGAAGACCGAGCGCAGAACCTCAGGCAGCGTTGCCTCCGGGCTGGCTTTCAACTGTTCGCGCGCAATTGGATTGGCGACCAGAACAGTGCCCTCTCCATCGGCAATAACGCTTGCGCAATCCTCGTGATCTACAAAAGCAGCCAGCACATCAAGGGTTTGATGAGCAGCTTTGTCGGCAAAGAGGCCCCCGATCAGACTCCAGAGAGTCGCAAACAGGACCGAGACTCCTACGACGATCATGCCCTGCGTCCAGTCCGCAGGCACCCGGCCCGTATATGGCGCCACGTATAAAAGACCGGCCAGTCCAACCAGCGCCAAAACACGCGCCGCTGACGGCGTTCTACGCGAGCGGGAACCGAAGAACGGATATGTAGAATCGGACATGGACGACCCTGGTAGCTTTTTTGAGAGCAATAACGATCCAAAATAGTTAATGCCCGCTTAACAGAGTTAAGAGGCTTCGAAAACTACCTTAGGTTGTTTTGAGTGGCTACTTTGTCAGATGCGCAGTGAAAAACCCGTCAACGCCATCGGTGATGCGCCAATTCCGCTCTAGCGTCGCTATCCAATCGGGGTTCTCCGACACAAAGCTTTCGACAACTTGCGCGTTTTCGTCCTGAAGCATCGAACAGGTTGCATAGGCGAGAAGACCTTTGGGATGAACCAGTGCCGCGACCTCACCCAGAATCGCGCGTTGCAGCTTGGTCAATTCGATCAAACGCTCTTCGGTCAGAGCCCATTTCCCGGCCGGAGCGCGCCTCCACGAGCCGCTGCCGGAACAGGGCGCATCGACCAGTACGATGTCAAAGGGCGCGAAACCGGCTAGTTCCGCGGTCTCAACGCAGGTTACTCTTACGCCCGCGCGGTCAGCACGGTTCGGCAGGTCCTGCATGCGCCTCGGGTTGATGTCATGTGCAAACACCTCGACCCCACGATGGGCCGCGAGGGCCAGTGATTTCCCGCCACCGCCGGCACAATAATCAAGAACGCGCAGACCGGGTTTGAGCGGTAAAGCCGCCACAACCGCCTGACTGGCTGCATCCTGTAGCTCGACCAGACCGTCCAGATAAGCCCAGCTTTGAGCAACCTTGCGTGCGCCCTCAATCACGGTCAGAGCCGTCTCGCAGGCGGGATGGAGGTCAGTTTGAACCCCGTCAGCCGCCAAAGCACGGGCCGCGCCTTCCACGTCTGTTTTGAGCAAATTGACCCGAAGATGCACCGGAGCGCGGCTTTGCAGCGCCGCCGCGGCGTCCGTGGCTGCATCCCCCAAAGACGCCGAAAACCGGGGCCAGAGACAGTCTGGAATATCAAACTGCTCGGCCAGTGATACGAAACCGCGACCCTGCTCAGACGCTTCAATCGGCGCAGGCGCGTGGCGTTCGCCAGTGAAGAGAGTGTCAGGCGCCTGCCCCGCAGCACGCAGCGATCCGATCATCAGGCCCCGACCCGTCTCAGCCCCCCCAAGCGCCGCAAAGGACCGTTTGCAGCGCAAGGCCGAAAAAACGTGATCCCGCACCGCCGCGCGATCCTTGGAACCTGCGAACCGGCTGCGCCGCGCCCACCCAGTTAGGGCTTTTTCAACGGGCGCGCCGTCCAGAATTTGGTCAAGGATCTCGATTGAGGCCTGAACACGAGCTGCCGGTGTCATCTTTCTCTCCGTCGGGTTTTCCAAGAACGCGAAACGGCGCCCGCGTAGGGGCGCCGCCTGCAACAGATCACCAGATCACATAACCCGATAATTCGGGCTCTCGCGGGTGATCTGCACGTCATGCACGTGGCTTTCTTTCAGACCCGCACCGGTGATTTTGACGAAATTGCAGTTCTTGCGCATCTCTTCGACTGTGGCACAGCCGGTATAGCCCATGGCCGCGCGCAGACCGCCGACCAGCTGGTGAACAACCGCTCCGGCAGAGCCTTTATAGGGCACCTGCCCTTCGATCCCTTCAGGCACCAGCTTGTCATTGGCGGCATCCTTCTGGAAATAGCGATCCGCCGAGCCGCGCGCCATTGCACCCAAGCTGCCCATGCCACGATAGGATTTGAACGAACGGCCCTGATACAAGATCACCTCACCCGGGCTTTCATCCGTACCCGCGATCATCGAACCGACCATGGCGCATGACGCACCCGCCGCGATGGCCTTGGCGAAATCGCCCGAGAACTTGATACCACCATCGGCAATCACCGGCACATCTCCGGCGGCTGAGGCGCAGTCCATGATCGCCGTCAGCTGAGGCACCCCGACACCGGCCACCATCCGCGTGGTACAGATCGAGCCCGGCCCGATGCCAACCTTGATCGCATCCGCGCCCGCATCAATCAGCGCTTTGGTGGCGTCAGCCGTTGCGACGTTACCTGCAATGATCTGAACTTCGTTCGACAGCGTTTTGGCGCGCTTGACCGCCTCCAGAACACCTTCGGAATGGCCGTGAGCGGTATCGACGACGATGATGTCGACACCCGAGTCGACCAACAGTTCCGAACGCTCAAACCCCGCATCCCCGACGGAGGTCGCGGCGGCAACGCGCAGACGGCCCAGGTGGTCCTTGCAGGCCGTCGGGTTCAGAACGGCTTGTTCCGTGTCTTTCAGGGTCAAAAGACCGGTCAACTTGCCCTCACCATCAACGACCAGCAGTTTTTCGATCCGGCGGGCGCGCATCAGGGATTTGGCCTCTTCCAGATCGGCGGGCTCTTGCAGCATCGCCAGATTGTCCGAGGTCATCATGGCCTTGATCGGCGTGTCATCCGACGTGGCAAAGCGCATGTCCCGGTTGGTCACGATGCCTACAACACGGCCCTGCTCGTCCACAACCGGGAAACCCGTGAAGTTGTAGCGCTGAACCAACGCCTGCGCGTCTGCAAGCGTCTGATCGGCGCGCAGCGTCACTGGGTTGTAGACGATGCCCGATTCGAACCGCTTCACCCGGCGTACCTCGCGGGCCTGTTCCTCGACCGACAGGTTCTTGTGGATCACACCGATCCCACCGGCCTGCGCCATGGCGATGGCCATGCGCGCCTCGGTCACAGTATCCATGGCCGAGCTGAGCAGCGGGATGTTCATGGAAATCTGACGCGTCACGCGCGTCGTCGTATCCGCCGTTGCCGGCAGCACCGAAGATGCGCCCGGAACAAGAAGTACGTCGTCAAAGGTAAGTGCCTCACGAATCTGCATCATCAAACCCCATGCAAAAGCCCGTTTGGCGGTGACCCTATTGCATGGATTGACCCGAAGGAAAAGCCCCAGAACCCAAGTTGTTTGCCCTTGGGTGGGAATAGCACGTCACAAAACGACGCTCGTTGTACAAAACGTGCCGCTGTCAGGGCTTTCCCTTTGTGAATAAACTCATATCTTCCCCGGCATACGCGCGAACACAATTTAGGCAGGCCGACCATGACCACCGACCCCCTTGTCGTCTTTACCCCCTCGGGCAAACGCGGGCACTTTCCCGTTGGCACCCCGATTCTGACCGCCGCCCGACAGCTGGGCGTTGACCTGGATTCGGTTTGCGGAGGGCGCGGCATCTGCTCGAAATGTCAGATCACGCCTAGCTACGGCGAGTTCCCCAAGCACGGCGTGACGGTCTCGGAAGACGCGCTGAGCGAATGGAACGCGGTCGAGCAGCGCTATGACGACAAACGTGGCCTGAAACCCGGTCGTCGTTTGGGCTGTCAGGCCTCGGTTCAGGGTGATGTTGTGATCGACGTGCCGCCCGAAAGTCAGGTTCACCGCCAGGTTGTACGCAAGGCCGCAGCTGCGCGCGCCATCACCATGGACCCGGCCACGCGGCTCTATTTCGTCGTAGTCGAGGAACCCGATATGCACTCGCCCACCGGCGATCTGGAGCGTCTGGAACGTGCCCTGCGCGAGCAGTGGAAGATCGAGGCCGTCACCGCAGATCTGTCCCTGATGTCGAAGCTGCAACCGGTTCTGCGCAAAGGTAAATGGGAAGTCACTGTTGCCGTTCACAAAGGTCATAAGGACCCGGTGGCCCGCATCGTCGAAATCTGGCCCGGCCTGCACGAAGGGGGTCTCTTTGGTTTGGCCATCGACCTCGGCTCGACAACGGTTGCCGCGCATCTGACCGACCTGGAGACAGGTGAGGTCAAGGCATCCTCGGGCCTGATGAACCCCCAGATCCGCTTCGGCGAAGACCTCATGAGCCGCGTTTCCTACGCCATGATGAACCCCGGCGGCGATCAGGAGATGACCAAGGCCGTGCGCGAGGCGATCAATGACCTGACCACCTCGATCGCGGAAGAAGCGGGCATTGACGCAAGCCTGATCGTTGAGACGGTGTTTGTTTGTAACCCGGTCATGCACCACTTGCTGCTGGGTCTGGACCCGGTCGAACTGGGGCAAGCTCCGTTTGCGCTGGCGACTTCGGAAAGCATGTCCCTGCCCGCGCGTGAGATGGACCTGACCACAATGAACCCGCGCGCGCAGATCTACATCCTGCCCTGTATCGCCGGTCACGTGGGCGCCGACTGTGCCGCCGTTGCCCTGTCGGAAGAGCCCGGCAAGTCCGAAGACCTCGTGCTGATCGTGGACGTGGGCACCAATGCCGAAATCCTGCTCGGCAATACCAGCCGTGTTCTGGCTTGCTCGTCGCCTACAGGGCCAGCGTTCGAAGGCGCGCAGATAAGTTCTGGCCAACGCGCCGCCCCTGGTGCGATTGAACGGATCGAGATCGACCCCGTCACCAAGGAACCCCGTTTCCGCGTGATCGGGTCCGAGAAATGGTCGAATGAGGACGGGTTCGATCAGGACATCGCCACCACCGGAATCACCGGCATCTGCGGGTCCGGGATTATCGAGGCCGTGGCCGAAATGCGCATCGCGGGTCTGCTGGACGAAAGTGGGTTGATCGGATCGGCGGAGCAAACCGGCACCCCTCGCTGTGTTCCTGAAGGGCGCACACACGCCTATCTGATCTATGATTCCAGCGCGGAAGGTGGCCCTCGGATCACCGTCACTCAAGGCGATATCCGGGCCATCCAGCTGGCGAAATCGGCACTTTATGCGGGTGCGCGCCTATTGATGGACGAGATGGAGGTCGACCGAGTGGATCGCGTGGTTCTGGCCGGGGCCTTTGGCGCGCATATCTCGACCAAGCACGCGATGGTTCTGGGCATGATCCCGGATGCACCGCTCGACAAGGTCTCCAGCGCGGGCAACGCGGCTGGCACCGGCGCCCGGATTGCACTGTGCAACATCGGCTCGCGCGCCGAGATCGAGCGCGTCGTGCGCGAGATCACCAAGATCGAGACCGCCATCGAGCCGAAGTTCCAAGACCACTTCGTCGCCGCCAATGCGATCCCGCACAAAACCGACCCATTCCCGGAACTCGCACAGGTCGTCACCCTTCCCGCACCGTCCTTTAACACCGGTGGTGGGGAAACCGAAGCCGGCGGAGGACGTCGTCGTCGCAGACGATCGTAAGTTGAGGTTTTAAAGCAGCGGAAGGCTCACATCAATTTGTGGGCCTTCACTTGAACGAAGAGCCGAATTCAGCGTTTTCGGGCCCACCGAACTACATTTCGAAGAACAGCAAAAAAGCAGAACGCAACTACGGCCAATATTCTTGTAAAACAACGGCAGACGACGGGAGTTTGCGTCAACCATTTCGCCAGAGATGAGAGGTGTGCGTCGTAGACTAGGCGGCACCAAACAGTCTCCGCGCTTGGCCGCGCAATCTCCGCCATTCACGAGCAAGCTTCTGCGTCTTAGTCAGTTTGGGGTCTTTGTATGCCCGCAAACGTTCCAGAGCCGTTCCATCTTCGGCGATAATATCGGGGAAATGCGGCGACCCATCGGTATTCAACGCTCGTTCTGGGCGATTTAGATCCTCGCCACAATGCACCCCGGATCCGTCGAGACCGATGTTTTCAGCGTAGCTTTCGTGGGGCGAAAGGCAAAGCCCGCGATTCCGGAAAATCGTGGCGTACCAGAAGATGGCCCATGTGTTGATTTCGCCTCGTGCGTTGTCCAACACTTGCACCCATAAATCTGCCGCGCCATCCAGATTGAACCTGAAAATCTCCTCGTCAGAGAAGCTTGAGATCAACTCTTCGGGATTCTTTTCGAAGTGCGACCAACGGTTTGCCCAAGTAGCCCAACCCCAGCAACTCATGAAACGCAGGAAGGACAAACCGCGCTGGGTGTCCTCTTTTGAGTATGGCTCACAGTAGGCTGAAATGTGCCAGACATTCGCATCAGTTTCATAACGTTGTAGTGCTTTATTCATGTAACTTAGGAAAGCTGGTGACGTAACGATGTCATCCTCCAGAACAATGACCCGACCATGCGTTTCAACAACATGCGAAACGCCTTCGATGATCGAGGTCGCTAGCCCAGCATTCGCTTCGCGTCGTGACAGATGGACCTTGGCAAACCCCTGCAAGTCAGAGAACAGTCCTGCAACCTCATCAACCAATGCGCGTTCATCCCCAGACCGGGGACCGTCTATAAAGACGTAAACTTCAGTTTCTTTGGCCAAAGGCGAGGCCTTCAGAGTTTCGATCACCGAAAGGGTATGTTGTGGTCTGTTGAACGCAAAAAGGCACACAGGTGCCAATTTTTCAGAAGACATCGTGTTCGGCGACATATTCCATTACCTTTCAAACGGTATTGAACCCGCTTACGCCTTGTATCTTAGCGCGTGAGGCGCGACAAATTTTCGAGCCCGCCTAAGACGCACCTACTTCGATCATCGGTACATTTACATAACGCGATGCTTTCTAAAGTATAATGTTATGGAGCGGGTAGCGGGAATCGAACCCGCGCGTTCAGCTTGGGAAGCTGACAGGCTACCATTACATCATACCCGCCGCGAAATTTGAGATACCATCGCCACCTGAGGAACTGCAAGCGCCTTTCGGTGAGGTTTATGGATTACTCTGTCCTCGCCCGCAGAGAGTCGATCAATGATTGGTCAACATCCAATGCCTCGCACGCCGCGTCCAAAGTCCGTTTGTCCAAATGCTGTGGGTTTAGATCTATGTCCTTTGAGAATGCATCAACGATGGTTTGCATTGCATTGATTCTCGCAGATTTTTTGTTGTTAGCCGGAATAACGTGCCACGGTGCAATCTCCGTTGATGTACGCGCCAGCATCTCATCGACGGCGATCCCGGCCTCGTCCCAACGTTCGCGATTGCGGAAATCCTCGTAAGTCAGCTTCCAGCGCTTCAATGGGTTGCGCAGGCGTTCTGTGAAACGCGCCATTTGTTCGTCTTGTGAGATATGAAAGAACAGCTTTACGATCCGGGTGCCGTCATCAACAAGCATGCGCTCGAAATCGTTGATCTCTCGATATCCCGCCCGCCACCGTTTCTCCGGAGTGAACTTCTCGATCCGTTCCACCAGAACACGCCCGTACCAACTGCGGTCAAAGGCCGAGATTGCACCTTCTGGCGGCAAGCGTTCCCAAAACCGCAGCAGATAGTGGCGGTTGAGATAGTAGTTGCGCGGTGCGCCGATCGGCCAGACTTTGAAACTGCGCGGATCAAGCGCCTGGCTGATACGGCGGATCGTGCCACCTTTGCCAGCGGCATCCCAACCTTCAAAGACGATTACACCCTTGGTTCCATGGAAGAGAAAAGCTTGCTGAATACGTGCCAGTTTCGCCTGCAGATCGATCAGCTTGTCGAAATAGACCTTCTTGCCCAACTTCTCACTCAGGTCTGCGTCGGCCAGTTTTGGAGGGTGATGTTTGGACATGAAAGCACCTGATCGTTGCGGAAAAGACCACCCCAGTCTCTACGATATCACGCTTGCTGCATTGATCAGGGTCAAACGAAAAAGGCCGGGCGCAGGGCCCGGCCTTTGATCTGATAGTTCAGAAAATCAAGCGCGACGGCGACGGCCACCGCCGCGACGACCGCCTGCCCCACCGGCCGCAGCCGCTTCTTCAGGCGATTTGTTGAACTTGATCCATGCGCCGCCATGCGGGTCGTTGTTGGTCAGCAGGTTGGCGGCGCGGATGGCCTCCATCTCCTTACCGGCACGCGGCAGGGTCGAGCCCAGACCGAACATCTGAACGAAGGCCTCATCATCCATGCCTTCGGGCAGGATGATACCGGCGGCGGCAACGGCCTCTTTCTTCTCGGCGATTTTCTTCTGCGTCGTCGGTAGAGCAACCGGGTTCATGATCGCGGACGTCATGCCCGCACCCATTGCCATCGGCAGGAACGCGTTGTTGATGCCGTGGCGGTTCGGCAGACCGAACGAGATGTTGGACGCACCACAGGTGGTGTTCACGCCCAGTTCCTCACGCAGACGACGGACCAAAGCGAAGACCTGCTGGCCAGCCGTTGCCATCGCGCCGATCGGCATAACCAGCGGGTCAACAACGATGTCATGCGCCGGGATGCCAAAGTCGGCAGCGCGCTCAACGATTTTCTTGGCCACGTCGAACCGCACATCGGGGTCTTCCGAGATGCCGGTATCGTCGTTCGAGATCGCAACAACCGGAACGTTGTATTTCTTGACCAGCGGCAGAACCAGCTCCAGACGCTCTTCTTCGCCGGTGACCGAGTTCAGCAGCGGACGGCCTTCAGCCGCCTCAAGACCGGCCTCCAGCGCGCCGGGAACCGACGAGTCGATGCAGAGCGGGACGTCAACCAGACCCTGAACCAGCTCAACGATCTGGCGCATCAGCGGCGGCTCGGTCTCGTTCGGGTTGGGGTTCGAGTTGTAGACAACGCCTGCGTTGATATCCAGAACGGTTGCGCCTGCAGCGACCTGGGCCAGCGCGTCTTTTTCAACGGTCGAGAAGTCGCCCGCCTCAAGCTCAGCGGCCAGTTTCTTCCGGCCCGTAGGGTTGATCCGCTCGCCAATCACGCAGAACGGTTCGTCAAAGCCCAGAACGGCGGTTTTTGTTTTTGATTCTACGACTGTACGGGTCATGTCCGTTCCTTAAGCGTTGGCCGGCTTAGCCGAAGCGCCGCCGTTGTTGATGGCCCAGTTGGCGTTGGTCTTGATGCCGCCAAGGGGGAAGAAGTGTACATTGGTGATGTTGAAATCCGGGTTCGCCGCTTTGTATTCGGCCAGCTCGGTGATCACATCGTTCGGCTCATAAGGCAGCAGCAGCTTGGAGACATCCATGGCGCGCTTTTGCAGAACTTTCAGCGACGGGCCAACGCCACAGGCGATGGCGAACTTGATCAGGGTCTGCAACTTGGCAGGGCCTGCGATACCGATATGAACCGGGATGTCGATCCCCGCCTCTTTCAGGCCGTTCGCCCATTCGATGATCGGCTTTGCGTCGAATGCGAACTGCGTGGCCAGCGCCATCTCGGCGTCGGTGGTTTCGCTGAATTTCTGCTTCCAGCGCAGCGCGTCGTCGACATTCTTGGTCGAGCCGTCTGGGTCGATATCCTTGTTGCCTTCGGGGTGACCAGCAACGTGCAGGCGCTTGAAACCTGCTTTATCGAACAGGCCGGATTCCATCAGCTGCATCGAGCTGTCGAAATCACCATGGGGCTTGGCGACACCACCGGCCAGCAGAAGCGCCTGATCAACGCCCGCTTCGCCCTGATACATCGAGATCCAGTTCTCCAGCGTCGCGGCATCCTTGATGATACGCGCCGGGAAGTGCGGCATGACCGGGTAACCTTCGGCGGCGATGCGCTTAGCGGTTTTCACCATGTCTTCGATCGGAGTGCCCTCGATATGGGCGATGTAGACACGGGTGCCTTCGGGTAGCAGCGCGCGGAAATCTTCGACCTTTTCGGCGGTCCGGGGCATTACCTCGATCGAGTAGCCCTGCAGAAAGGCTTCGACGGTCGGATTTACAGGGCCGTTTTCGGCGGCATCACGTTTCTTGAAGTTCAGCAAAGCCATTGCGGCCTCCCATATAGATTTCGGGCTCATGCCCAACCGTCATTCGCGATCAGTGCTTTGATGCGGTCCTGATCGTATTCCGTTTCCAGACGCACAGCCTGCGCTTCGGCAATCTCGGACGGGTCGCCCTCAACCGCGAAAGGCTCGGCTTTACGCCATTCGGCCAGGTAGGCATCACTGTCCTTGGCATTCACCTTCATTGCGGCGCGGTCGATGGCCTGTTCAAACCGTTCTTCCAACTGCCGCTTTGCGCCACGACGGCCTTTGCCGACGATGACCTGAGCGGGAATGTCGCGCCAGTACACGATGGTGACGTCAGGCATAGCTGTGATTCCTCCTAACCAATGGGGCGGTTCTAAACGTCTATATTGGGCTAAGGAGGTCGGTTTTCGACACCCAGCGCCTTCCAAGCGACCTTTTTGCCTATGACGGTGTACAGTCGTTTTAGCCGGGTTTCACAGAAAACCAGATATCAAAACTTTCAACGCTTGTATGAGGATGGCTCAACACAAGCAAAAACCCCGGGCGGGAATACCGTCCAGGGCTTATTTTTTAGGGCGTTTTTGGCCTTAGCCGACCAAACCACCATCGTCGCGCGTGACCGCGATGATGGCCGAGCGCGGCACGGCATCGCCGCCTTCGGGCCAGTGGCTGTTGCCGTCCTCACCGGGGTGCTGGACGCCCACAAACATGGTGCGGCGATCCGGCGACCAGCTGAGGCCGGTGATCTCGCACTCATTCGGGCCGACCAGGAAGCGGCGAATTTCGCCGGTGACCGGGTCACCTGCCAGCATCTGGTTGTTGCCCTGACCTTCGAAATCACCTTCGTTGCCATAGTTGCCATCAGTCTGGATCCACAGCAGACCGTTGCTGTCGAATTTCAGACCATCAGGCGAGTTGAACATGTTCTCGGCATTGACGTTGTCCGACCCGCCATAGGCGTCCTGATGGACATTCGGG
This sequence comes from Ruegeria profundi, assembly GCF_049800715.1. Classification (GTDB taxonomy): domain Bacteria; phylum Pseudomonadota; class Alphaproteobacteria; order Rhodobacterales; family Rhodobacteraceae; genus Ruegeria; species Ruegeria profundi_A. The sequence continues at coordinate 122,470 of NZ_JBNAFO010000001.1, read as the reverse complement.
TTACCCGCCAGCACATACAGATCCCAGGCAAAGCCGGGCGCGGTATGATCGCCGCCTTCGGGACGCCAGCGCACGATCTGGCCATAATTGTTGGCCTCGCGCGGGTTCGGACCGTTGACCGAGGTGTCATCCCCACCGGCATTCGGCTTGACGCCCCGGTTCTTGTTGTTGGTCAGACAGCAATAGACCTCGGCTACGTTCGGGTTGGCAGCTACCCATTCCGGGCGGTCCATGGTGGTCGCGCCGACAGCAGACGCACCCTGACGGGTGTGGATGCTGATTTCAGCCTGCGAGGCCAATCCGGTTGTCTCGGGCGTTAGGTCCAGCCATTCACCGGTGCCGTCATCGTTGAACTTGGCAACCGACAGCGTGCCGTTTTCCAGCAGCGCGTTGGTATCGACGCCCGCCGCATAGACACCGTCCGAGACGAAACGGTACAGGAACTCGCCGCGCTCATCATCGCCCATATAGACGACAACGCGACCGTCATTATTGACCACAGACTCGGCATTTTCATGCTTGAAACGGCCCAGGGCGGTCAGCTTGCGCGGGGTCGAGGTCGGGTCGGTAGGGTCGATCTCAACCACGTAACCGGCGCGGTTTGGTTCATTGGGGTTCTTCGAGACGTCAAAACGGTCGTCGATCTTGGCCCAGCCATAACCCCAATCCTTGGAAGAGACGCCGTAGCGCTTCAGCTCTGCGCTGACTTCGTGGGCTTCGTCTTCTGCCGAGAAGTAGCCGTTAAAGTTCTCTTCACAGGCCAGATAGGTGCCCCAAGGCGTCAAGCCGTTGCCGCAGTTGTTCCACGTCCCCTTTGAGGTCGTGCCGGTTGGATCAGCGGCGGTTTTCATCAGGTCATGGCCCGCAGCCGGTCCGGTGATGGTCATGTCGGTCTGCGGCGTGATGCGGCGGTTATACGGGCTGTCCTTGACGATGCCCCACTTGCCGTCGGTATTGGCAATCTCGACCACCGTCACACCATGGGCCATCATGCCCTTTGCGACATCGTCGTCCGAGGCCGCCTTGGCGTCCGGATTGTTACCCCACAGGATGTCACGGTTGGTGTATTCGTTGTTCACGACCAACAGAACGTGACCGTCATGGAAGAAAACGTCCTGACCGTCGGTGTTGTCGCCAAAGGCGCGCTCCTGACTGGCGGCGGTGCCACGGGTCGCAGGATCGAATTCCGGCGCGTCGGACCACAGCGGGTCCCCCCAGCGCACCATGACTTCGGCCTTGTAGCCTGCGGGCACGACCACCTCATCGGCAGTCGAGACGGGAATCGCCTCGAACGAGAACCGATCAGCTGACGCGCGCGCGCCTGTGGGCAGAAGCGAGCCGCCTACTGCGGTAAAGCTGCCCATGGCCAAAACGCCCCCCAGAAAGCCACGTCGCGACAAGGCGCGCTCGACCACGCGGTCGAATTCACATTCCTCGGGGCGCGGATTTACGACTTCGTCAAATTCATCGAAGGACAGGGTGCGCTCATCTTTCATGGCAGTCTCCGTATCTGGCTGTAAGCTTGTAGAGAATCCCGAAATGGGGATCGGCACGGGAATTGCATTTCAGTATGAACGCTGTGTGACACTCACGTTAAATTCAAAATTGAAATCACTTGCGCGTCGGCGAGACCCCGCCTAGGGTCAACTTAACTCGAAAATCGGAGGGCGTTACGAATGGCGCCCAAGCGTCCCAAAGGTGCGGGCGCGTTCCCGAAGGCGGTCGAAAGCCCCGCGCCGGCAAGACCCGATCCAGATGCACTCTATGCGGCGTTGGATCTGGGGACAAATAGCTGCCGCATGTTGATAGCCCAACCCAAGGGGAGCGGGTTCCATGTGGTCGACAGTTTTTCCAAATCCGTGCAGTTGGGCGCGGGGTTGGAACGCACGGGACGACTGTCCCGGGCGTCGATGTCGCGCACTGTTCAAGCGCTGCGGATCTGCCAGCAAAAGCTGAAGCGCAACAAGGTCAAACGGATGCGCCTGGTCGCAACCGAGGCCTGTCGGCGCGCCAAGAACTCACGTGATTTCATCCGGCAGGTGCGGCGCGAAACCGGCCTGAACCTTGAGATCATCCAGCCCGAGGAAGAGGCCCGTCTGGCAGTCATCTCCTGCGCGCCACTGGTGTCGACCAAGACCGAGCAGTTGCTGGTCGTCGATATCGGCGGCGGCTCGACCGAGCTGGTGTGGATCGACATCTCGTCTGTGCCGCGCCGCGATCGGCCAGCTGCAATCATGCGTCTGCATAACGGGTTTCACACCGCCGACAGCCCCTTTCCAGCCGCCAAGGTCGTGGACTGGATCAGCGTCCCACTGGGCGTTGCAACCCTGCGCGACCAGTTTCATGACGTTGAGGATGACTCGGCTCGGTTTGCGTTGATGAGCTGGTTTTTCGAGGAAAACCTTGCTGATTTCGCCCCCTACAAGGACGAACAGACCCGAGCGGGATTTCAGATCGTCGGCACCAGCGGCACGGTGACAACCGTTGCGGCGTCGCATTTGGGCCTGAAGCGCTATGACCGGACCAAGGTGGACGGTTTGCGCATGACCAGCGATCAGATTGACAAAGTTATACGCGGGTATTTAGAACTCGGCCCTCACGGGCGACGCCGGGACCCTCGGATTGGGGATGACCGGCAGGCCCTGATCATGTCCGGCTCGGCCATTTTGCAAGCCCTTTTGCGTTGCTGGCCCACCGACCGCCTTTCCGTGGCGGACCGGGGGCTGCGTGAAGGACTGCTTTATGCGCAGATGAGCGCGGACGGCGTATTGGAAGACGGACCGTTTTGATGGCGAAGACACCGAGTGGAAAAAACACCTCAGGCCGTGGACAGCGCGACCTGAAGGTCAAGGTGAAGACGGCGCGTGGGCGCAAGCTCAGCTCGACCCGGTGGCTCGAGCGGCAGTTGAACGACCCCTACGTCAAGCGCGCGACTGCCGAAGGGTATCGTGGGCGCGCTGCGTTCAAGATCCTGGAACTGGACGACAAATTCCGCTTTCTGGTCCCCGGCGCGCGCGTCGTCGATCTGGGTTGTGCGCCCGGTGGCTGGCTGCAGGTTGCGGTCAAGCGGGTGAATGCACTGGGTGAGAAAAGCGGCAAGCGTATCGGCACCGTTCTGGGTGTTGACCTGCAAGAAGTTGAACCGGTTGCAGGCGCGACGGCCCATGTGCTGGATTTCATGGAAGATGACGCCGACCTCAAGGTCAAAGAGTGGCTGGGCGGCAAGGCCGACGTTGTGATGTCGGACATGGCCGCCGCGTCCTCGGGTCACAAGCAGACCGACCATTTGCGGATCATGGCCTTGTGCGAAACCGCCGCTTACTTTGCTTTTGATGTGCTGGAGGATGGCGGCACCTTTGTGGCCAAGGTTTTGGCAGGTGGCGCCGAGGGCGACTTGCAAAAGCTGCTCAAGCAGAAGTTTGAGAAAGTCGCAAACGTCAAACCGCCTGCATCGCGTTCGGACAGTTCCGAGAAATTCGTGGTTGCGACCGGGTTCCGTGGCGGCGCCTAGTCCTCGGGCGCGATCTGACCGGCCAGCCGCTGTTCGCGTAACGACGCGGCTGCGATGCCTTGCAGCATCAGCCCCTCACCATGGTTCAGGTCAACCGGCTTGCGGTTCCGAAGTTCCGCGATCCGTTGATCCAATGAGACCTGCCTGCCCCGTGAGGCAGGATGTTTCAAAACATGTTCCGACATGTGACACCTTTTACGACCCGTTGGCCTGACACCCTCAGACACAGGTCTACGTGTGAAATCTGCCGGGATGATGGCGCGAAACGGGCACGCAAGGGCCGTTCTTATGGCCCGAGTTGGCGGGACAGCTCTTGCAGGTTTGGATCATTGGGAATGCGCTGCAAGCCTTCCTGCACGACCTCACGCGCGGCCTGCGGCCCGCGATTGATCTGCGCCAGTTGCACCAGCATCGGCCAGGCTTCCGAACGCTGAGGGTCGAGGGTCACGACCTCGCGAAAGGCGCGCTCGGCGGCGGGTGCGTTGCGAAAGGTCAGCGCCATTCCGCCTAGCACCATATGGGTTTCAGGGAAATCCAGACGGTTTGAGATAGCCCCTTGCCACTCGGCGGCGGCTTGCCCTGCCAAAACCCGCTGTTCCTCGGTCATCGCCTCGGGCGGAATTGTCAGGACCTCTTTCGCAGCCGAAATCCGAACGTTGCGCAGCGGGTCTGAGAGCAGCGGCTCCAACCGTTGCACCTGATCGCGGGGTGAGGCCTGACGTTGCAAAGTCACGGCGTTGGCCCGAACAAGCGGGTCAGCATCTGTCAGCAAATCCGCCGTGGCGTCGGCCACCTGACGGGAGCCGAAGGGTTGCAACAGATACGCCGCTGTCGCGCGCACGATCCCGGCCTGAGACGGATCGGTGGCAATCGCCAGCAGCCCTTCGGGATTGTCCGCCTGCCCCGCCATTGCCGGAGCGAACACCGAACCGAAATGCGGGCCGCGATGGGTTGAGTCCGGAAACCAGCCCTCGATTTGCGCCGCGGCCCATGGCTGGTCCTTGTCTGTGTGGCAATCAGTACAGGCGTCCTGACCAAGACCCAGATCAGGGCGCGGCACACGGAAACTGTGATCCCGCCGACCGTCAACGCCCATATAGACACGCTCGATCATGTGGCACGTCTTGCATTGCGCGCCTGTGCTATCTTCGGGGTGGTGATGATGATCAGGGGTGTCATACTCCTTGCGAGACAGGGTCGGGAAATCCGGATTACCCGCCGGTGAATGGCATTGCGTGCAGACCCCATTGCCCTCCGCCCTCAGCTTCGCGCTATGGGGTTCGTGGCAGTTCATGCAGCCCACGCCCTGCGCGTACATCTTGGATTGTAGGAAGGACCCGTAAACATAAACCTCATCCAGAATCTGACCGTCGGGGTGATAGGCCCCCGGTCGCAGAAGCGCGAGATTGTAGGCGTCGTGATAAGACGTTCCGGGCAGAGGGTTGCCCTGCTCATGCGCCTCGCGACGGGAATGGCACCCTGCGCATTGCTGAATTTCCGCCTCGGTCTGGCCTTTGCCCCATGACATCGCGAAGCCGGCCTCGCCTACCCCTTCGGGCAATATACGGCCATTGACCCAGTCGATATGCGCCGAACCGGGGCCGTGGCAGGCCTCACACCCGACGCCGATCTCAGCTTGGCTAGACTGGTAGCTGCGGGTTTGCGCGTCGTAGTTCTTTTCAAATCCCGTTGCGTGGCATTCGGCGCACCGGGCGTTCCAGTTTTTGTAAGGCCCAGTCCAGTGCAGCCCGTCATCAGGGGGCAAATCCTGATCCGGATAGAGGTGAAACCAGCGTTTGTTTTCCGTGTCCCAGACCACATCAAAACTCTGCAGTCGGCCGGGATCGGTTTCGAACAGGTATTGCTGCAAGGGTTCAATACCGACGACCGAGTGGACGTCATATTCGGTCATCACACCGTCTTTTTCGGTGACCTGAGCGGTTGGGACCTCGCCGCTATGGTCGAACAGGACCGACATACCGCCATGCTCAAAGCCGGTGCCATCAAAATCGGCAACCATCTTCCCTGCCCCAACCTCGGTCCAGGCCAGCGCGTGGTGAGAGTTTGCCCAGGCCTCGGCCTCATCCACGTGACAGTCACTGCATTGATCAGACCCGACATATGACTGCGCGTTGGCGGCCCTGGCCAATGCAACAAAGAGCAAAACCCACCTCATGCCGGAGCGCTTTCTTCGTCGCGCTGTATATCCATCAGAGCGCCGTTATACTCCGCACCGAGGATCAGTATCGCCGCGCACAGATACAGGAAAATCAACGCCGCCATCGCCCCCGCCAACCCGGCATAGGTTGCGCTGTAGCTGGCGAACTGGCCGATATAGATGGAAAACCCCCACCCTCCTGCCCCCAGCAGAACGAGTGTCAGAACAACGCCGGGCAAGATCTGCGTCACCCGATGGCGACCGGTCGGCAGGATCAGATGCGCCAGCAGGATCGTGCCCGCCGGAACCGCAATCGTGAAGGTCCAGCGCAGCCGGTCCACCGACAACCAGTTCGAGACATCTACATCCGTATGCTCGGACACAAGCTGTGTATAAACGGGCAAGACAACCTCGACCGCGGCGATGATCAGGATCGCAGCGCCGCCCAGAATGACCAAGCCAATGCACAGCAGCCGCGTTTTCCAGAATGGCCAGCTGTCCTGATCATGATAGGCCTGATTCATCGCCGCCCGAACCGCAGCCACTCCGTTGGAAGCGAAATAGACCGCCAACAGACCTCCGATGGTGATCACGCCCGAGCTAGAGCTTTGCAACACCGCGCGCAGTTCGGAGACGATCGGTTCAGCCACATCTTGTGGCCACGCGCCGAAAATCAACTCGATCAATTCGTCGTTCACATAGCCTTGAGACAAGGCGCCCGCCAGCGCCACGGTGAACAGAACAAAGGGAAAAAGCGCCATCATCATCGACATGGCGACATGGCTGCTCATGACAAAGCCGTTCTTCTCGCCAAAGCGCCGAACGGCCAGGAAAAGCGCCTTTATCAAACGGCTTGATATGGGATTCGCAGCACTGGACATACAGAACTCTACCCTGCGCACCTTACAGGTAGAAGCCACCCAAGCGGAAAATCAATCATATAAATAATTGAGCGCATTGCATAAACTCTTTGCCCTGTGCAGGATCGTATCAAGTACTATGGCTCAATCAGGTTTGCACATGCCTCTGGACCCGAACACCACCACGGATGTACCCCGCGCCACACTGCCTGTGGTGCGTGATACCTGTATTGTCGCTACCCTTTTGGTTTTGGGGCTATACGCCGGGGCTGCGTTCCTGATCCCACTGACCATGGCCCTTCTGGTCAACGTCCTGATTATCGCGCTGAGTGACCGGATCGCCGCCCTGACGCGTGTCCCCGTTTGGCTCGCCAACATCGCGGGTGTCACCGTCGTTCTGGCTGGCCTTTTCATGATTATGTATATCCTCGGTAGTCAGGCCACACAGTTCGCCCGCACCGTCGGCACCTATGAGGAGCAATTCGACAATGCCGTGAACCGCGTCGCCGGATTGGTCGGCAGCGACGTGACGCGTTTTATCCGGGATAATCTGGTCAGCATCGACATGTCCTATGTCGCCCGCATCCTACTGGGCAGCGCGACATCGTTGCTGAACCAGTTCTTCCTGATCAGCCTCTATGTTGCGTTTCTGATGGCCGAGCGTCTGGCGTTTCGAAAGAAAATCCAGATGGCCGCCGGCAACCCTCAAACTGGTCGAGAATTCGCGGCCATGCTGGATGCGATATCGATCAGTCTGCAACGCTATGTTGGTGTCAAAACCCTGATCAGCCTAATCACGGCTGGCATCAGCTACAGCATTTTTCGTTTGCTGGGCCTTGAATATGCCGAGACTTGGGCCGTGCTGACCTTTGCGCTGAACTTCATCCCCTCAATCGGGTCGATCATTGCCGTCATCTTCCCTGCGATGATCGCCCTGGTACAATTCGAAAGCATCGCGCCGTTTCTGATCGTGGTACTGGGCTGCGGTACCATTCAGTTCCTGATCGGCAATTTCCTCGATCCGGCGTTGCTGGGCCGTTCGCTGAACATGTCGACTTTTCTGGTCATACTGGCCTTGATGTTCTGGACCACCGTATGGGGCTTGATCGGAGCCTTCCTGAGCGTTCCCCTAACTGTCTGTATCCTGATCGTCTTCAGCCATATCCCCGCGCTGAGGCCCGTCGCGATCCTGATGTCTCTGGATGGCAGGCTTGGGGATGACAGTAACGACGCGGTTTCCAGCTGATTCCGGCGACGCGCGAAAACAATCAAATATAAGGAAGTCGGAATTCCTGTTGGTCTGCGTGGTATCGCGCTGATAACATGTTCTCATTACTTGAAAATCCCGAATCCGGGTCCCTGCAGGTACTAGGCTGCACGGCCTGCCTTTCGGGCCGGAACGGGATATTTTTATGAGCGCACTCAATCAGATCATGGATCTCAGATCCCGCATGGCGCAGTCGATCATTGGACAGACCGAGGTGATTGATCGCCTTTTGATCGGTCTTCTGGCCAACGGCAACCTACTGATCGAAGGACTTCCGGGTCTGGCAAAAACGCGCGCGGTCAAGGCCATGGCCAAGAACATGGACGCTCAGTTCAGCCGCATTCAGTTTACGCCGGACCTGCTGCCCTCGGACGTGACAGGGACCGAGATCTACCAACAGACGGATAAAGGCAGCGAATTCAAATTCGAACCTGGCCCCATCTTTGCCAACATCGTCCTCGCCGACGAAATCAACCGCGCGCCCGCAAAGGTGCAGGCCGCTCTGCTTGAGGCGATGGAAGAACGTCAGGTCACCGTGTCCGGCACCACCCATAAGATGGAGCCGCTATTCATCGTCATGGCCACCCAAAACCCGATCGAGCAAGAGGGCACCTACCCTCTGCCCGAGGCGCAGATGGACCGGTTTCTGATGCATGTGCAGATCACCTACCCTCCGGTCGAGGATGAGGTTGAGGTTATCCGTCTGGTGCGTGGTGAAGATATAGCCGCAGGCGAAGATGCCCCTAAGGAACGTCCGCCAGCGATCCGGCAAGACGCCATCTTTGACGCCCGTTCTGAGATCGGACAGATTCACGTTTCGGATGCGATGGACCGCTACATGGCCGATATCGTGCAGGCCACCCGCACGCCCGAAGCGCTCAGCCCCGAATTGGCCAGTTGGATCGAGATCGGCGCCAGTCCTCGTGCCTCGCTTGCCTTGGACAAATGCGGGCGCACGCATGCGTGGATGAACGAACGCGACTATGTCGACCCCGCCGATATCCGCGCCATTGCCCATGACGTGCTGCGCCATCGCGTGACTCTCAGTTTCGAGGCGCAAGGTTCCGGCAAATCCGCAGATGACGTGATCGCCGAGTTGTTGCGTTTGGTTGCTTTGCCCTGAACCTTAAGGATACCGGCCGCATGAGTCAGACTGCGCCATATTCCAAAGACCCGCGCATCCATGTGGATGCCGACCAGCTTGTGCGTCTTGGCCCCTGCGCCCGAGCGCTCAGCCTGTTGCCCCGTCAACCCGCGCGGTCGATCCTGAATGGCCGGCATGCCTCGCGACTGCGCGGGCGTGGCCTGAATTTTGAAGAACTGCGCGGCTATCTTCCCGGTGACGACATCCGGACCATCGACTGGAAGGTTACCGCCCGAACCGGAGACCCCCATGTGAGGGTCTATACCGAGGAACGCGACCGCCCGGCCCTGTTGCTGGTCGATCAGCGTGTTTCGATGTTCTTTGGAACCGTCGCCTACATGAAATCCGTCATCGCCGCCGAGGCCGCAGCGATTGCAGCGCATCGCGTGTTGGGTCAGGGAGACCGCGTAGGCGGCCTCGTCTTCAGCGATACCAGCGTGGCCGAACATCGCCCTCAACGCCGCGCAACCGCCCTGACGCGACTGTTGTCTTCCATAGCGGCGGCCAACTCTGGCCTGCATGCGGGCCTGACGCCAGAACCGACCCTATCTTTGAACGATATGCTGACCGAGGCCGCGCGTGTCTGCCAAACCAGCGGGTTGATCTGCCTGTTCTCGGACTGCGACGGGCTGGATGACCGATCGGAAGCCCTGCTCCGCCGTCTTGCCGTGTCGAACGATCTGATTGTGTTCAACGTCACCGATCCGACATCGCGCAGCTTGGCACCTGACCTCAAACTGACCGTCTCTGACGGGGACGCGCAGATCGAAATCGACAGCTCCGATCCAGAGCTTTCCGCGAAAATCCGCGCCTCCATGGAGGACCGTCTTTCGCAGCTCAACAAATGGTCGCGCCGGTACGGGTTCCCTGTGGTTCCCTTGACGACCTCGGAACCGGCGCTGGACCAGTTGCTGCGCTTGTTCGGACATGGCGGAGCACGGCGATGAGCATCGACACCACCGGAAAATCTCTGGTCGACTTGCTGAACATGCTCGAACCCGCGCCCGAACCTTCGCCCATTTCTATGACGCCTCAGACATGGGGATGGGCTGCTTTGGCAATCCTGCTGCTGATCGTCTTATTCGCCGCGTTCTCGGTAGTTCACAAACACAGACGCGCAAACGCCTATCGACGTGCTGCTCTGGCAGAGCTGTCGGTGCCAGACATCCCTTCTGCAAAGATCGCCGAGGTGCTGCGGCGGACGGCTTTGGCCGCATACCCGAGGGACCAGGTCGCAGGTCTATATGGTGAGGATTGGATTACGTTTCTGAACCAATCCTCTGATATACATACATTAAATCAAGAGTTAAGTCATGCGTTGACCGAAGCGCCATACAAGGCGACACCTTCGAACGAAGACCTGAGGCAAATGGCCCGGCATTGGGTCAAGTCTCATAAACCGTATCGGAGCGCATGATGTTTTCCTTCGCTGCTCCCTGGGTCTTTCTCCTGCTGCCGTTGCCCGCAGCCGTGTATTTCCTCGCCCCACCTCGGCGTGAGAAGACGGCCTCCGTCCGCATTCCCTTTTTTCGCCGAGTCGCGCAAGCCGCTGGTGTTGAACCAAAATCCGGCTCCGTGATCCGAAAGCGCGCCAGACTGCAAACAGCCAGTATCATCACTATCTGGGTGCTTCTGGTTTTGGCCCTCGCCAGACCGGAGCGTTTGGGCGAGCCAATTGTGATCGAGAAATCCGCGCGGGATGTTGTTCTTGCCTTGGATATCTCAGGCTCGATGGATCAGCGCGACTTTCAGACTGAATCTGGCGCGCCTATGCAACGGCTGGATGCCGTCAAAGGCGTTTTGAAACAGTTCATTGCCGAGCGCGATGGCGACCGGATGGCCTTGATTATCTTTGGAACCCGCGCATTCATTCAAGCCCCGTTCACCGAAGACCTCAATAGTTTGAATGGGTTCCTGGATCAAACTCAAGTCGGTATGGCCGGTCCAAACACGGCGCTTGGCGATGCGATCGGCTTGGGAATTCGCACATTCGAGTCAAGCGAAGTCGACCAGCGCCTGATGATCGTTCTCAGCGATGGCGCCGATACCTCAAGCCGCATGACGCCGGTAAACGCCTCAGCCATTGCTGCCGAGAAAAACGTGGTCATCTACACGATTGGCGTCGGAGACCCGAACGCCTCTGGCGAAGATCGCGTCGACCTGCAGGCCCTGCAAGACATAGCCGACCGGACGGGCGGAGAGTATTTCTTTGCCGACGATACAACAGCTTTGGCGCAAACCTACGCCCGCATTGATGAGTTGAACCCACGAACCGTCGAAACCCAAAGCTATCGACCCCGTCAAAGCCTGTCTCATATTCCTTTGCTGCTGGCGCTGATGGCCATTCTGATTAGCACAGCCGGGTTCCATTTCTCCCACCGAAAAAAGGGAGTGAGCTGACAATGGACCTCACGGATTTCCATTTTATCCGAGTGTATTACCTGTTACTCCTCATCCCCATGGCGTTTCTGTGGTGGAGGATCAGGCCTAAGCCCACCCGTCAATCCATTCAGACTGCAGGGATCGCACCACATCTTGCTGCCGCCCTGCAATTGGGCGCGGAGGAGAACCGTCGAATTCACCCCATCGACGTCGCCATGATCATCGCCACGCTTGTCACTCTAGCGGCGGCGGGGCCAACTTGGTCGCGCGCGCCCAACCCGCTTATCGCGGATACCGCGCCGTTGGTGATCGCCCTTAAAGTCTCCGAAAGTATGGAGACCACCGATCTTGCGCCGTCGCGCCTTGATCGGGCCAAGTTCAAAATCGCCGACCTGATCAACGAACGCGCCGGAGCACGCACCGCCCTGATCGCTTATGCCGGTTCCCCTCACCGTGTTGCGCCTCTGACCGAAGATGCCAACATTCTGCGCCCGCTGCTTGAGGGGCTGACGCCAGCCGTGATGCCCAAACCAGGTGATTCCGCCGCTGATGCCCTGGCGCTAGCACAATCCATTCTGGACGAAAGCGAGAGCCCGGGTGCGGTTTTGTTCGTTCTGGACGATCTCGACCCGTCTCAGGTTCCCGCTCTAAGCACCCCAACCCATGATCTTTTCTTCCTGACCATGCTGCCCGATAACGACCGGATTGCGCAGCTGGGAAATGTCCACGCTGCTTCGACTGTTGCGTTCACGGATGACGACCGGGATATCTCTCGGCTGCAACGCCAAATTCAGTCGGCCTATACCGCAGCCCTGGACGATGACGATCGTTTGGACTGGCAAGACAAGGGTTGGATGCTGGCCTGGCCCGCTGCGCTTATGTCTCTTTTGTGGTTCCGTAAGGGTTGGGTGATCCGTTGGGCGCTTTTGGCGTTGCTCGTCCTTCCGCCCTCGGGCGCGCGCGCCGAGGGTTGGCGGGATTGGTTCCTGACACCGGATCAGCAGGGGCAAATTGCGATGAATCAGAAGCAGTTTGGAGACGCGGCCGAGCTGTTTGAGGACCCGTATCACAAGGGCTATGCCTATCTCAAAGACGGACAATATGAACAGGCCTCTGAGATTTTCGCCGGTTTGAACACGGCCGAGGCCGCTTTTGCCGAAGGCATGGCCCGTATCCGAAACCGCGAATACCGCCCGGCAATTGCAGCGTTTGAAACCGCTCTGGAACGTCGCCCGGATTGGCCAGAGGCGCAACATAACCTTGAGGTGTCTAAGGCCATCTTGGACTATGTCGAAACGACCCGGGAGCAGTCTGACACGGGCGAGGAAGCTGGCATCGGCGCGGACGATACTGTGTTCGACAATGACGACGCGCGCGGTAGCGAAACCACGGTCCAAGCACCCAAGGACGGACCACAAACGCTGAATGCGGAGCAATGGATCAGCACCATTGATACCGACATGCAGGATTTCTTGCGCAATCGCTTCCTGTTGGAAAATCAGGAGCGAACGGAATGAGATACGCGCTCCTCTTCATTCTCCTCTTCCCCGTTTCTGTCTTCGCACAAGGCAACGAAACAAGTGCCCCGCTGATCACCGTGGAGGCCCCGCAGGAGCCCGTCATCGTCGGCCAGCCAGCGATTGTTCGGATCAAGGTTCTGGTGCCGACCTTCATGCCTCAACCGCCGGAATTTCCCTCCTTGGAGCAGCAGAACCTTTTGGTGCGCCTACCCGAACGGGCCTCGGGGCCGGTTAGTGAGACCGTGAACGGCGAGACATGGTCGGGTGTCCAGCGCAGCTATCGAGTGTATCCTCTGATCGCCGGCGACATCACCTTCGATGCGCAGACGGTCGCCGTGACCTATGCCGATCCTGTCACGAATGCCCCGGTACAAGCCACGGTCGACCTGCCTCCGGTCAAAATCACTGCAGAAATACCGGGTGGCGCGGAAGGCCTCGATCCGTTGATCATCGCAACCGGTTTTACCCTCGAGCAGAAACTCGAAGGCCCAACCGACATGCAGGCCGGTGACGTCATCACGCGCGAATTGACTGCCCGCATCTCTGGTACAACGCCGCTGTTGATCCCGGTTCTGACACCGCAGCAGCAAAGCCCACTGCTGCGCGCCTATCCCAAAGAACCCCGGATTTCAGAAACCGAAGAACGTGGAGTGTTGTCCGGCCAACGTCAGGAGGAGGTCGTGTATATCGCGCAGCAAGAAGGTGACGCGCAGTTGCCCGAGGTTTCCATCGACTGGTTCAACCTGCAGACCAACCAGATCGAAACCGCCTCAGTTCCCGCGACGGACCTGACGCTTGCGCCACCAAAATGGCAGCCGCCAAGTCTGGACGCAGTTCTAAAGTTCGTTGCCTTTACCGCAATCGCCCTTTTTGCGACTGGTGCTTTGTGGCGTTTTCTTTCCGCACGCATCCGCGATCTGAGAGAGGCACACCGTGATCAGTATCTCGCGTCGCGGAGATATGCTGAAGACGCTTTGAAGACCGCGGTACAAGCTCATGATTTAAATGCGACGTATACCGCGTTGGAGCTTTGGAGATCGCGTGGCGGCAACTCTAAGAATGCAGAAAAGCTAGAGGAATGCCTGACCCGTATCGGCGCTGCCCGGTACTCCGGTCGCGATCAATCTGAAGACTGGAGTTCCGCCTTGCAAAGCCTAACCTCAATGAAAGATGCGGTCGCGCGCGACAAGGATGCTTTGCCGCCGCTGAACCCCTAAATTAACTCTGGCAATTGGCAATCAGTTTGCTGCGGTCGATCAGGCGAAGGCGCCCATAGCCGAGTTCGACCAGACCCAGATCCACCAAACGATGCAGGTTGCGATGCAAGGTCGGTTGAGAAACCGCGACCATCGCGGCCAGCTCCTCTTGCGATACGATGATCCATCCGTCGGCTTTCGCAGCACCCTCGTCCAGATGCAACAGACGCAAAACAAGGCGTTTCTCGGTGCCCGTGACGGCCAGATTGGCCATGATGCGCAGGGATGTTTTCATGTTCTCGCGCGTCAATGCGTAGAAATCGCGTATGTATTCCGGGTTGTCCTGAACCAGCCTCTCGACCCGAGAGGTGGGAAAGAACAAGGCCCGGGTTTTCTGGGTCGCCATCACACTAATGAGGCGTCGCGCTTCGGCGAACAGCGCCAAATCACCAACCCAAAACCCGCGCCCATCGCGATGCACGACAAATTCCTGTCCATCATCGGCCGGGGCGGTGATCTGAACAGCGCCGCTGAGAACCGCGTGAATTCCATTTGCCTCATCGCCGTAGAGATAAAGCGTTTCCCCCGCATCAAAGGTTTTTCGCACGGCGCAGGTCATAAGATCGCTCTGAAATTTGTGGCCGCGCGCGCCAAACCAATCCGACTGGGTCAGCGTTCGGATATCCTCATCAACATCAAACATTAGTATCTTTCAAAGCGATCATATGATAAGTTTTCGATACGTTTCATAGCCTAATCTAGTTCTGTTCGATTCTCGGACCAATAGATAGTTTTTTGTCCGACAATCAACACCTTGCTCGCGGTCTTTTCCTTAAGTCGGCCGCTGCCATTAACGATAAAATTACCGGGCCATTAATTCCCGTTTACTGAGGAGTACTACATGTCACCTCCACGAATGATTGCTAACAATTGGCGCAGTGCAGTGCGCAGGGTCGCTGTTGCCACCGTAGCCGTTGTCCTTGCCCTGCCGGCTTGGGCGCAGGATCAAAAGCCCAATATTCTTGTGATATGGGGCGACGACATTGGTCAGTCGAATATCTCGGCCTACACGATGGGCCTGATGGGATATCAGACACCCAATATCGACCGCGTTGCCAAAGAAGGCATGATCTTCACCGACTATTACGGTGAGCAGTCCTGTACCGCAGGTCGATCCTCCTACATCATGGGTCAGTCCGTGTTCCGGACCGGTTTGTCCAAGGTTGGCCTTCCCGGTGCTGATCTGGGGATGCAGGTCGAGGATCCGACCATTCCCGGCCTACTGAAAGACCACGGCTATGTGACCGGTCAGTTCGGCAAGAACCACCTGGGTGACAAGGATGAGCACCTACCGACAAACCATGGATTTGATGAGTTTTTCGGGAATCTTTATCACCTGAATGCCGAGGAAGAACCGGAAAACGAAGACTATCCCGGTGATCGCGTGTTGGCTGATGGCCGCACCTTCCGCGAGGCGTATGGCCCACGTGGCGTGATCAAATCCAAATCCGATGGCACGATCGAGGACACCGGCCCTCTGACCCGCAAGCGCATGGAAACCGTAGATGATGAGACCGTGGCGGCCGCAATCGACTTCATCACCCGCGCGCACGAGCAGGGTCAGCCCTTCTACGTCTGGTGGAACGGGACCCGAATGCACTTCCGGACCCACGTCAAGGACGAGATGCGCACCAAGGCCAACGAAATCTCGGGTCGTGTGGCCGATGAGTACACCGCAGGCATGATTGAACATGACATGCATGTCGGGCAACTGCTCGATTTGCTGGACGAGCTTGGCATCGCCGACAATACGATCGTTCACTACTCCACCGACAACGGCCCGCACATGAACACATGGCCGGATGCCGCCGCGACGCCTTTCTGGGGTGAGAAGAATACCAACTGGGAAGGCGGATGGCGTGTGCCCTCGATGGTGCGCTGGCCGGGCCAGATTGAGGCCGGTTCTGTCACCAACGAGATCGTTCACCATATGGACTGGCTGCCCACCTATCTTGCAGTCGCCGGCGATCCGGACATCAAGGAAAAGCTGAAAGCGGGCTATAGCTCGTCTGGTATGGGCCGTGACTACAAGGTGCATCTGGATGGCTACAATATCCTGCCCTTGCTGACCGGTGAGTCCACCGAAAGCCCCCGGAAAGAGATCTTCTACTTCTCGGATGATGGCGACCTGACGGCGCTTCGTTTTGAGGACTGGAAGCTGATCTTCCTGGAGCAGAAAGCATGGGCAACCCTGCGCGCCTGGATCGAACCCTGGACCGAGCTGCGCATCCCGTTGATCATCAACCTGCGACGCGACCCGTATGAGCGCGCATACCGGACCTCGAACACATACTATGACTGGCTGTTGGATCGGGCCTATTTCCTGGTTCCCGCCCAGCAATATGTCGGTACGTTCCTGAGCACGTTTGAGGAATTCCCACCGCGCCAGAAAGCGGCAAGCTTCAACCTAGATCAGGTTATGGAGAAGCTGACAACGCCGACCAACAACTAATACCGGCGTTCAAATATACCGGGCCGCCCGTCATGGGGCGGCCCTTTTCCATTCCAAAACCACCGAGAATTTCATGAAACACGCTGTTCTTAGCGCCCTTTTGTCTGTTGCCCCCTTTGCGTCGCTGGCGGACCCCCTGCCCAGCTGGACGCAAAGTGACTCGAAAGCCGCGATTGTAGAGTTTGTCCAGGCCGTGACCGACCCTGACGGCCCGGATTATGTCACCCCTGCGGACCGGGTCGCGGTCTTTGACAATGACGGCACGCTTTGGGCGGAACAGCCTGTCTATTTCCAGTTCATCTTTGCGATGGATCGGCTGGCCGCGATGGCTGAGCAAGATCCAAGCATCCTGACCACTCCGACCTTGAAAGCCGCTGCAGAGGGTGATCTTGCGACCGTCCTGGAAGGGGGGCACGACGCGTTGATCGAGGTCGTCAACGCCTCGCATTCCGGCGTCAGCGTCGAGGCGTTTCAGGCAGCCGTAGCAGACTGGCTTGCCACAACACAGCACCCCGATACTGGTTTACCCTTTGATCAGATGACCTACCAACCAATGGTCGAGCTGCTGCGTTATCTGCGTGATGAGGGGTTCACGACCTACATCGTCTCAGGCGGCGGTCTTCATTTCATGCGGGTCTTTGCCGAACAGGCCTATGGTATCCCGCCTGAACAGATCCTCGGCACTTATGGCACTACCAGCTATGCGCAGGTCGATGGTGTTCCAACCATCGTCAAGGAACCGGGCATCGCCTTTATCGACGACAAAGAAGGCAAGCCGATCAACATCGAACGCACGCTCGGCAAACGCCCCATTCTGGCCGGGGGTAACTCGGACGGCGACTTCGCCATGATGGAGTGGACCACGGCGGGTGATGGTCCGCGTCTTGGGGTCCTTGTCCACCACACGGATGCGGAACGGGAATGGGCCTATGACCGCGAGAGCCCAATTGGCCGCTTGGTTGACGGGCTGGATAAAGGCCCCGACATGGGCTGGGTCATTGTGGATATGGCGCAGGACTGGTCTCGCATCTACACTGGTGCTGACTAACCTGCGCCGGAGGCCCTAAGCCCATGTGGACATTGCTTGTTTCTGCTCTCGTTTTTTGTCTCTACGTGACAGCATGCTTGTTCTCGCTGCGCGCGGCACAAACCGCGCGTACCCCTCAGGGGGCCGTGGGCTGGGTGGTCTTCCTGATCTCGGCCCCGTTCTTGGCGGTACCGATGTATCTGTTTCTGGGCCACCACCGCTTTCGCGGCTACCGCATCGCGCGACAGGAAAGCGAGCGCGTCGTCGAAGGCATCAAGACCTTTGCCGACTATTCGAAACCCGATCCCTCGACCATGACACTCAACCCGCGTCCGTTCGAGGTTCTGGCCCACCTGCCCGTCTCACGCGGGAACGGGGCCGAGCTGCTGGTCGATGGGCAGGCCACGTTTGACGCGATTTTCAAGGCCATTGATGCGGCTGAAAACTACATCCTGATCCAGTTCTATATCGTCCGGGATGACACGCTTGGGCAAGAGCTGCAGAAAAAGCTGATCGCCGCTGCCAAGCGCGGTGTGCATGTTCGGTTCATGACGGATGCTGTCGGCAGCTACGGCCTTCCGACAACGTATCTCGAAACGATGCGCGAGGCCGGGATAGATGTGGCCGACCCCAAAGAACAACGTGGCCCGAACTTCCGGTTTCAGCTGAACTATCGCAATCACCGCAAAACAGTGATCATTGATGGCGAAACCGGCTTCATCGGCGGTCACAATGTCGGGGTCGAGTATCTGGGCCAAAGCGATCGTTTCGGCCATTGGCGTGACACACACCTGAAAATGACCGGCCATATCGTGCGGCAACTACAACTGATTTTCTGCGAAGACTGGCACTGGGCGCGCGATGAGGATCTGATTGACCACCTTGATTGGGCAGGAAGCGAGGCCGAGCAGGACATGAATGCCCTTTTGGTGGCAACCGGGCCGGGAGATGACACCGAAACCGGCGCAATGCTGTTCTTTGCCGCCATCGCTGAGGCCAAGGAAAGGTTATGGATCGCCTCGCCCTATTTTGTGCCGGATATCGACATCATGACCGCCCTGCAGCACGCCGCGATGCGCGGCGTCGATGTCCGTATTCTGCTGCCAGACGTGATCGACCACCGCCTGCCGTGGTTGGCCGCCTTCGCCTATTTCGATGAGATCCGAGACTGCGGCGTACGCGTGTTTCGCTACACTGACGGCTTCATGCATCAAAAGGCGTTTGTGGTCGACGATGCCCTGGCTGCGGTTGGAACGACAAATCTGGACAACCGCTCATTCCGGCTGAATTTCGAAGCAATGGCGCTGTTCTTCGACCCACGCGCGGCGGAAGCCGTCAGTGAGATGCTGTCGGCCGATTTCGAGAACTGCTATGAGCTAACGCGATCCATGCCCCAGCAACCAGCCCATATCCGTTTTGGTGCCCCTCTGGCGCGGCTCTTTGCCCCTATTCTTTAAGAGAAAATTCGGTCCTGAAATACGCGCGTCATCATCGCAACCATGTAAGCGGTCGACAGGCCAAAGGCCAACAGCCCCGCCACAGAAGCGAAAGATCCGAAAATCCGAAGTGCCTCACCCAGAACAATGTCGCCGTAGCCCAGGGTCGTGAAGGTCACCAAGGAAAAGTAAATCGCGGTGTTCCAATCCGGCAGAACGTCGAGCAACACCCAGACGATCGCCCAAATCCAAACCTGAATGGTGTGGATCGCGACAATGAAAACGAGAGCCACCGCAATCGGCATCGCCGTGCCCAGAAACACGCCTCTCTTTTCCAGATTGGTTTCCATCTTCATGATCACCACGGTACACCATGTCAAAAGCAGGATTTCGACCAGAAAACAAAGGCCCAGAAACGTGCTTCCCCAGACAATCTGATGTAGCAAGGTCATGTTTTTACGTCCTGAATCAAGCTGCGGTAAGGTCGTCTCAGCATGACCTTTGCGGCCCGCAAGCACAAGGGCACAGGCCGATGTCAGGTATCAAGACCCAGTCGGCACTGGACAGCGGGTCAAACAGTTGCACATCTAGGACGAAAAGCGAGGCGGATCATGCTGTTGTCGATTGAACATGTTCACAAGACCTATCCCGGTGGACGGCCTGTGCTGCAGGATGTTTCGCTGTCGCTGGACCACGGCCAAACCTTGGCGCTAACCGGTGAAAGCGGCAGTGGCAAATCCACCCTGCTGAACCTTTCGGCTGCGCTGGATCATTTTGATGCCGGAGAGATCACGCTGGACGGTATTGCTCTGTCACGTCTGGATGATGCCGGGCGCGCCGGGCTACGACGGAAACACGTCTCGCTGGTATTTCAGCAGTTCAACCTGATCCCATCGCTGACGGTCGCCCAGAACCTGTCCTTCCACGCGCGGTTGGCTGAGTGCCACGACCCCGAATGGGAGGTTCATCTAGCTGATCGCCTCGGCCTAAGTGATCTTCTGTCCCGCTTCCCTGAGCGACTGTCCGGCGGTCAACAACAACGCGTCGCCATAGGGCGCGCGATGGCCGTCAGACCCAACCTACTGCTCGCGGATGAGCCAACGGGAAATCTGGATGAAACCGCCAGTGCGGCCGTTCTGGATCTGATGCTGTCCCTCGTGGCTGAGTCAGGTGCCGCGCTGCTGCTCGTGACCCATTCGCAAGAGATCGCAGGCCAACTGGATCGCCGAGTTCACTTGGCAGGCGGGCGTATTCAATGACGGCTGCCATAATACAGGCGCTGTCGTCTCATTGGCGAAGCCATTGGTTGCAGCTTGCAACGCTTCTGATTGGGATCGCATTGGCAACCGGGCTTTGGTCGGCCGTTCAGGCGATCAACGCCGAGGCCCGCGCCAGCTACGCCCGTGCCAATGCGCAGCTTGCCTTGGGTCAATTTGACGAACTGCGCGACCCTTCAGGCGCGATCCCGCTGGACCGCTACGCCGACCTGCGCCGCGCAGGTTGGCAAGTCGCAGCGGTGCTCGAGGGGCCCTATCGCATCCAAGGCCGAACGCTGCGCGTGTTAGGCGTCGACATGGTCGCCTATCCGGCTCTGCCTGCGATCACCGAGGCTGAGGCCGAAACGGATCCCGCTGATATCCTGACGGCCCCGGGCCGCTTGCTGGCCTCGGACGAGTTGGCCACCCTATTGCAGTCACAGGACAATCTGCCGCCGGTCCTGATCACGACCGAGCTTCCACCCGACGTGATCCTGACGGACATCGGAGTCGCCGAAACCCTGCTCGGCGCGTCCGGCCAAATCTCTCGCCTTGTGGTTCTGCCGAACCAACCCCGCTCGGTCCCTCCACTGTCGGAAATCGCGCCCGAATTGGAGCGGGCCAGCCCTGCCTCACAAGTCGACACCGCGCAGCTGACCGATAGTTTCCACCTGAACCTGACCGCGTTTGGAATGCTGTCCTTTGCCGTGGGGCTGTTCATCGTCAACGGCACGGTCGGTCTGGCCTTTGCACAGCGTCGGGGCATGATCCGAACCCTGCGGGCGCTGGGGGTCTCGATGCGGCGGCTGGTCTGGTTGATCCTAGCTGAACTTACCCTACTGGCTCTGATCGGAGGCACTATCGGCCTGATCCTGGGTTTCTTCCTCGCCGGAGCACTTTTGCCAGATGTGGCCGCCACATTGCGTGGTCTCTATGGGGCGCCTGTGACCGGGCAATTGACCCTCCAACCCGCATGGGCGATGGTCGGACTGGGAATGGCGCTCGGAGGCACTCTGATCGCGAGCGCACAAGCCCTTTGGCGCCTGTCACGAATGCCGTTATTGGCTGGCCCGGGCGTGCAGGCCTGGCGCGGCAGCGGGCAAGGCCAACGGCTAGCGGCCTACAGCGGCGTGGCGCTGCTTGTCTTCGGGGGCCTCGCCTACACCGCGGTCGGAGGCCTCCTCGGAGGTTTCGCACTCTTGGCCGGTCTGTTGACCGGTGCAGCCTTGCTGTTACCACTTTGCCTGTCCATTGCATTAAAACTTTGCGCTCGTCGCGCCCGCGGACCGGTTGCGCAATGGGTCTGGGCCGACATGCGCGCACAACTGCCCGGTCTGTCGCTCGCCCTGATGGCGCTGCTGCTGGCCCTGGCGGCGAATATCGGCGTGGGAACCATGGTCTCCAGCTTCCGCCTCACCTTTGTCGGCTGGCTGGATCAACGACTGACATCCGAGCTTTACCTGACGGCTGAGAGCAACCAACAAGGGCGTGAGATCACCCAGTGGCTAGAGCCGCAAGTCACCGCCATCCTCCCCATACGCAACGTTGAACTGGCGCATGAAACCGGGCCGTTGTTCCTGTATGGCGTGGTCGACGACCCGACCTACCGCCAGTATTGGCCGTTGATCGCGCGCACCGATGACAGTTGGGATCGGGTCATGTCGGGTGGTGCGGTTTTGATCAACGAACAGCTTGCGCGACGCGCCGACCTTTGGCCCGGTGACGTGCTACGCCTTGGTCCGAACCACCAACTGCCAGTCGCAGGGGTTTACTCGGACTATGGCAACCCGACCGGGCAAGCGATTGTTTCGATGGCGCAACTGGACCAAATCGCACCGGGGCAAGAAGCGCGCCGGTTCGGCATTCGTAGCGATCCGAACCGCGCAACCGATTTGGCGCAGACTCTGCGCGAGCGGTTCGACCTTGCGCCTCAGGCCATCGTTCAACAGGCCGCGATGAAAGCCCAATCCCGCGCGATCTTCGAGAAAACCTTTGTGGTGACCTCTGCCCTGAATGTTCTAACGCTTGGGGTTGCCGGTTTTGCCATCCTCACCAGCCTCCTGACGCTCTGGACGCAGCGCTTGCCCCAGATCGCTCCGGTTTGGGCGCTTGGGTTGAATCGCGCGCAATTGGCGCGGCTGGAGCTTTCGCGCAGCGCCATTCTGGCCGCGATGACGGCTTGCCTTGCGCTTCCTCTTGGGCTGATCCTCGCCTGGGTGCTGCTGGCCGTGATCAATGTCGAGGCCTTCGGCTGGCGGCTGCCGATGTATGTCTTCCCATGGGACTGGCTGGTTCTCTTCCTGCTGACCCTCGTTGCCGCGCTGGCCGCGGCCGCCCTGCCCGCCCTGCGTCTGTTACGGCTGCCACCCGCCGACCTGCTGAGAGTATTTGCCAATGAACGCTAAGGCCCTTTTGATAGCCCTGCTTCTTTTTCCCCTCGGTGCCTTGGCTCAGGGGTATGCAGGGCTTGGCGGTTCTGCAGAAGGGTTCGAAGTCCCTCAACGCGGCTACACTTTCGAATTCCCCGCAGATCACGGCCCTCATCCGGCGTATCGGATCGAGTGGTGGTATTTGACGGCCAACCTGAAGGGAGACGATGGGCAGGACTATGGCATTCAATGGACCTTGTTCCGATCAGCCCTCAAACCCTTTGAAACCGAAGGCTGGCAGAGCCCTCAGATCTGGATGGGTCACGCGGCAGTCACCACGCCTGAACGCCATTTCTTTGCGGAACGCCTGTCACGCGGTGGCGTGGGCCAGGCCGGTGTCACGGCGCAGCCTTTTGCGGCATGGATCGACGAGTGGCGGATGAGTGGACCTGACTTTGATACTCTGTCTCTGACCGCCAATGGCACGGATTTTGGCTATAAGTTTGCGCTGAACGCTCAAGGGCCGTTGGTCTTTCATGGGGGTGCTGGCTATTCCGTAAAATCCGCCGACGGACAGGCGAGCTACTACTATTCGCAACCGTTCTACGCTGTGGAAGGCACATTGCATCTGCCGGACCGGGACGTCACGGTCACCGGTCAGGCGTGGTTGGATCGCGAGTGGTCCTCGCAGCCGCTGGCCGAGGATCAGAGCGGATGGGATTGGTTTTCGCTCAGCCTTGATACTGGCGAGAAGCTGATGGGTTTTCGCCTGCGCGGTGATCGTCAGGACTTTACGGCGGCCACTTGGATCAATGCAGATGGCACCACGCGGGCTTTGCCTGACGGGTCGGCCTCCTTCACGCCGCTTGAAACCGCGTCGGTTGCCGGGCGCGACGTGCCGATACGCTGGAACGTCACATTGCCGGACTATGACTTGGATGTTGAGGTCGCGGCGTTGCTCCCCGATGCGTGGATGGGAACGCGATTTGAGTACTGGGAAGGCCCGGTCACCGTCTCAGGCAGCCACGCCGGGCGCGGTTATCTGGAGATGACCGGATACTGATCTACCGCACAACGTAGACCGAGACGTTCGCATGCCGCACCACACGGGCGGCATTCGGCCCCAGAAGATAGTCTTTCAGGTCCGGCTTGTGCGCCCCGATTACGATCAAGTCCGACCCCGCGCTTTCCGCCGTTTTCAGGATCTCCTGATAAGCGGTCCCGGTGGCCACGACATGCCGGACGGAGGCGTTGCGCTCTGCACCCAAGGTCGCCACGCATAACTCGGTCAACTCAGCCTGTGCCTGTTCCAACGCCTTCTCGTGGTGGTCGGCCTCGAAGAATCCCGAGACCCAGCTTTCGCCATAGTCTGGAAGGACGGTCACCACATCCAGTTGCGCGCCGTCCATATCTGCCAGTGCGGCCGCTTTCTTCAGCACCGGGCTGTCCAGATCACCATTGCTGATATCTACGGCGCAGAGAACCGATTGTGTCATGCCGCCACCTCTTCTTGTCTGGCGGCCCGGCCGCGTTGCAGGAAGGCGATCAGGCCCAACAAGAGCATCGCCGGGATATAGATCAGCTGTTTCGGAGGCTGAGCGGACGGCAGGCTGACCGAGCTCAGACGCACCGCGTCATCGCCGTAATAGTCGAATATGCCAAGCTCATCCGCGACAGGCGAACCGAACAGAGGCTCTTCGAGCTTGACCAGTCCGTCCTCTTCCAAGAGCAGCAGGCCCATGGCGTCAACGCGCGCGGCACCGCCCTCTTCATCGCCGACAGTCACGACAACGGTAGTGTCCGTCATCTCGAGCGTGTCGAAGTCCGGTCCACTGACAACAACGCGGACCTCGGTGCCCGGAGGCGTTTCTCCGATGGTTTCCACGAAGGCGGCTGGCTCGACCGAGCTAAAGGGTGGCGAGATCCGGTCCATGAAGAAGTCTGGCCGGAACAGCGCAAAGGCCACCGCGATCAGAGCAACGCTTTCATAGATGCGGTTATGGGTCAGGAAATAACCCATGGTACCCGCCGTGAAGACCAAAATCGCAATCGTAGCAAATATGGCAACGGTGATCCCTTCGACCCATGTCACGTCGATCAGCAGCAGGTCTGTGTTGAAGATAAACACAAACGGCAGCGCAACGGTCCGCAGGCTATAGAAGAAGGCCGTGAAACCGGTACGGATCGCATCACCACCGGACACAGCCGCAGCCGCAAAGCTCGCCAACCCAACCGGAGGCGTCACGTCCGCCATGATCCCGAAGTAGAACACGAACAGATGCACGGCGATCAGCGGCACGATCAGTCCGCTCTGCGCGCCCAGCTCAACAACCACACCCGCCATCAGAGAACTTACGACGATGTAGTTCGCCGTGGTCGGCAGGCCCATACCCAGGATCAGGCTGAGGATACCAACCATCACCAGCATTAGGATCAGGTTGCCGCCCGACAGGAATTCGACCAGATCGGCCATCACTTGGCCCACACCGGTCAGGGTCACGGTGCCCACGATCACGCCCGCCGTGGCTGTAGCCAGAGCGATCCCGATCATGTTGCGCGCGCCGTCGATCAGGCCCTGCCACAGATCGGCAACACCATCGATGAAGCGGTTGTAGACCTCGCTCTCGCCCCGGAAGATCGCCTTGAGCGGCTTCTGCGTCAGAAGGATCACGAACAGCAGCGCCGTTGCCCAGAAGGCGGACAGCCCCGGCGATTTCTGCTCGATCATCAAGAAGTAGACCAGCACGATGATCGGCAGCAGATAGTGCAGACCAGCCTTGTAGATGTCGGCGATGACGGGCAGTTCCACCTCTTTGGCATTTGGATCATCCGGCTCAAGGTCAGGGACCTGCGCAGCCAGATACAGCAGCGCCACATAGACTGCGCAGACGATCAGGCTAAGCACCATGCCAGCGGCGGTTGGCACCATGCTGGTGACCGCTTCGACCGGGTATTGCGAGCCATAGCACAGGCCAGCAAAGACGATGAAGAAGGACAGCATCCCGACCACGGTCCGCGCGAGGTGAACCTCACGGTTGCCCAGCGTAGGCATGTTCCGCTTCACGGCTTCCAGATGCACGATATAGACCAGCGCGATGTAAGAGATCGCCGCCGGCAGGAAGGCATGAGTGATGACCTCAACGTAAGAAATGCCCACATATTCCACCATCAGGAAGGCCGCGGCCCCCATGACGGGTGGCATGATCTGGCCGTTCACGGATGAGGCAACCTCGACCGAGCCCGCCTGTTCGCTAGAGAAGCCGACGCGCTTCATGAGCGGAATGGTGAATGTACCGGTGGTCACAACGTTTGCAATCGACGAGCCCGAGATCAGACCGGTCGCCGCAGACCCCACAACAGCCGCCTTGGCCGGGCCACCGCGCAGGTGGCCAAGGGCGCCAAAGGCCATCTTGATAAAGTAATTCCCTGCCCCGGCCTTGTCGAGCAAGGCGCCGAACAGCACGAACAGGAAGACGAATTTCGTCGAGACTCCAAGCGCGATGCCGAACACGCCTTCGGACGTAATCCACATGTGGCTCATGGCTTTTTTCAGGCTCGCGCCTTTCCAGCGGATCACCTCAGGTACCCATTCGGACGAACCGAAGAAGACATAGGCCAAGAAGATCGTTGCAATAATCGCCATGGCCGGGCCTAGCGCACGACGCGCGGCCTCGAACAGTAACAGCAACCCACCCAGCGCGACCCATTTATCGGTGTCGTCCGCCAGACCGCCCGCATTCACGATCTTGTCGTAGAAGAAATACCCATAGAGCGCCACAAACGCGCCCAGCAGGCCCATAAGCCAGTCCTGCACGGGGATATAGTTCCGAGGGCTGGATTTCAGCGCCGGATAGGCCGCAAAAGCCAAGAACATCGCAAAGGCCAAGTGGATCTGGCGCGAGTTGTTGACCACGCTGCCGGGCAAAACGACGTTTGATACTGGAGAGGCCAAAACGACCTGAAACACTGACCAAAGCGCGGCGACGATCGCCAGAAAGATCCCGACACTACCGACCGGGTTACGACCGCCCGCGTCGGATGAGGCTACAAGCTCCTGCAGCTCTTCTTCGGATAGCGGTCGGTTGGATTGCGTGTCGGAACTCATATAAATGTCTCCCCGTCATCTGGCCTTTTTGGCCTTATTTTTGCCCGTTCGATCCGGGCTTGGGTTGCAGGGCGCCCTTGGGCACCCTGCTTTAGGTCTGGTTTACTGAACCCAGCCTTTTTCTTTGTAGTACTTTTCAGCACCCGGATGCAGCGGAGCCGACAGGCCGTCCGCGATCATCTCTTCGGGCTTCAGGTTTGCAAATGCAGGGTGCAGCTTTTTGAAATCGTCAAAGTTCTCGAAGACCGAGCTGACAACTGCATACACAGCATCTTCCGACACATCTGCCGAAGTTACGAATGTCGCGCCCACACCAAAGGTGGTGGTGTCACCATCTGAGCCACGGTACATGCCACCCGGAATGGTCGCGGTACGGTAGTACGAGTTGCCGTCGATCAGGCCGTCAATCGCGTCGCCAGTGACGTTCACCAGAACGGAGTCACATGCGGTGGTCGCTTCCTGGATCGAACCCGACGGGTGACCCACAGTGTAGATCATCGCGTCGATCTGGTTGTCACACAGAGCTGCCGACTGCTCGGCCGCTTTAAGCTCAGATGCCAGTTCGAAGTCGTCCAGCGTCCAGCCCATAGCTTCCAGAACAACGTCCATGGTGCCGCGCTGACCGGAACCGGGGTTGCCGATGTTTACGCGCTTGCCTTTGAGGTCTTCAAAGCTGGCGATGCCGGAATCGGCACGGGCCACAACGGTGAAGGGCTCGGGGTGTACCGAGAATACGGCGCGCAGATTTTCGAAGGGGCCAGCCTCTTCGAATTTCGATGTGCCGTTAAATGCGTGGTACTGCCAGTCGGACTGGGCCACACCAAACTCCAGCTCACCCTCGCGGATGGTGTTGATGTTGTAGACCGAGCCGCCGGTCGATTCGACCGAGCAACGTACGCCGTGTTCCTTGCGGCCTTTGTTGACCAGACGGCAGATCGCACCACCGGTAGGATAGTACACGCCGGTTACGCCACCTGTACCGATGGTGATGAACTCTTCCGCATAGGCGGCAGGTGCCATCATTGCAGCGGTCACAAACGCGCCGAGGCTAAGCTTGCTGCTGTTTTTCATTTAAGAACTCCCATTATTATGACTTGGGCGGGAAAAGGCTGACGCCTCCCTTCCGGGACCCGCATTGGGGATTGTGCCGATAGGTCAGATCAATCCGCATTGCAACAGGGCCAGCTGTATAGATTTTCCGATATCTCCCAACAGGTCCGAGGTTTCATTCAGATACGCTGAAAGTCAAGGCCAGCCCTTCAACAGAACGCCCCACGCATCAGATATGAGGTTGTTTTCAAATCTTTCCCCATCGCGCTGGGGCTTCTGACCCATTGGACCGCACATCGCGGCAAAACGCATTTTGTTCAGTGGATCGCGGGTTAAATGCCCAATTAGGGTGTACTTGCGTAGCATGACATCACCTGAAAAAGAAAAAACAGAGAGCAGGTTCCCCTAACTCTCTGTTTTTACTTTGGTACCCAAGGCCGGACTCGAACCGGCACGGTATCACTACCGGGGGATTTTGAATCCCCTGCGTCTACCATTCCGCCACTTGGGCCACGGACATTGGATTAGCGTCCCTGACTGGGAAGGTCCAGAGGCAAAAACACACTGCCCCGTCGATTGTTGGCCGCACGGCAGTTGACCCTCCCGCACGCCCGTGGTTTGCCTGTCACGACCCAAGACGCGACTGTGAGAGTGTGATGCTGCGATCCCTGTATGACTGGACCATTCGGCTGGCCGAGCACCCTCATGCCCTATGGGCTCTTGCAGTCGTGGCTTTTATCGAAAGCTCATTCTTTCCGATTCCGCCCGATGTCCTGATGATCCCGATGATTCTGGCGCGCCCCTCGAAGGCGTGGCTCATTGCAGGCGTTGCCCTGGTGGCCTCGGTTCTGGGCGGTATGCTGGGCTATGCGATTGGCGCCTTTGCCTATGAAAGCATCGGAAAACCCATTCTCGAATCCATGGGCAAGGCCGACGCGATGGAAGAGTTCAACACCCGCTTCAACGATTTCGGCTTCTGGGCCGTGCTGGCGGCCGGTGTTACCCCCTTCCCCTACAAGGTAATCACCATCATGTCCGGCTGGACCGGCATGCCGCTGGGTACCTTCATTGCGACCTCGATTCTGGCGCGTGCGTTGCGGTTCTTCCTTGTGGCAGGCCTACTGTGGAAGTTCGGAGAGCCGATCCGGGACTTCATCGAAAAGCGCCTCGGGCTTATGTTCACTCTGTTCATCATCCTGCTGTTTGGTGGGTTTCTGGCGGTTAAATATCTATGACAAAACGATCGACTTACGTGATCCTCGCAGCCGGAGGATCGGCAGCTCTATTGTTGGGCGCATGGGGATTTCAGCATATTGGTGGCCTGGCACCCTGCAAAATGTGCATCTGGCAACGCTATCCCCATGTTGCTGCAGTCGTGATCGGGGCTCTGGCCTTGGTGTTGCCAAAACTCAACCCGCTACCGCTGATAGGAGCCTTGGCCGCGATGATCACGGCCGGAATTGGCTTCTTCCACGCGGGCGTCGAGCAAGGATGGTGGGAAGGTCCCTCAACCTGCACCTCGGGCGATATCGGAGGGTTGTCAGCAGAAGAGCTGATGAACCAGATCATGGCTGCCCCGCTGGTGCGCTGCGATGAGATTCCGTGGGAAATGTTTGGCTTGTCCATGGCCGGATGGAACGCAGCCATATCTGCGGTTTTGGTATTGCTCTGGCTGGCCGCGTGGCGGGCGAAGGCTTAAGCCTCGTCCAGTTCCGCGTCCCAATAGAGGAAGTCGATCCAGCTGTCATGCAGGTGGTTCGGCGGGAATTTCCGTCCGATATTGCGCAAAGCCTCTGCATCGGGCTGACGCGGTGGTTTGCGCAGGTTCATTCCTGCCTGACGTAGCGATTTGGAGCCTTTGCGCAGGTTGCACGGGCTGCATGCCGCAACCACGTTCTGCCAGCTCGTCACACCTCCGGCGGCGCGCGGCACCACATGGTCAAATGTCAGGTTGTCCCGGCTTCCGCAATACTGGCAGCGGAATTCATCCCTCAGAAATAAATTAAAGCGCGTGAAGGCCACGCGCTTTCTGGGTTTTACATAGTCTTTTAGGACAACCACCGACGGTATTCGTATCTCGGTACTCGGGCTGCGGACCACTTCGTCGTATTCAGCCACGATGTCGACCCTGTCCAACCAGGCTGCCTTGACCGCCTCCTGCCACGGCCACAGAGACAAGGGATAGTAGGATAGAGGGCGGTAATCGGCATTCAAAACCAAGGCCGGATGCTGTTTGAGCATACCCGGTTCTCTTACAAAATCGGTCCTGAAGTCTCCGTCCATCACAGAATCGCTCCTCGCTCTCAGCTGCCCGTTTGTGACACCAGAGCGGAGAGCACCCGCTCCGGCCTTAAGATAACTATATATCGTGTTAAAACTCTGACAAGCCCTGAGTTTCCACAATATGTCGCAGACTGGGTAAGCCGAATCCGTAACAGACAGATGACAGTTATCCACAGGTTGCACACAGCGTGTTTTGCAGGCTATGGCGGAGGTATGAGCTGGTTCATTCGATTCAACAAACCCTTTGATGTGCTGCCGCAGTTCACCGACCGCGCAAACGCCGAGTCGCCGCGTAGCACCCTGTCGGATTTCATCGATCTGCCCGGCGTCTATCCCGCCGGTCGGTTGGATCGTGACAGCGAAGGGCTGATGCTGTTGACCGACAACGGCAAGCTGCAGGCGCAGATTTCAGACCCCAAGCACAAGATCGCCAAAACCTATTGGGTGCAGGTCGAGGGCGAGCCGGATTTGGCGGCACTCAAGGCCCTGCGCGACGGTGTCGAGTTGAAGGATGGCCTAACCCGCCCCGCCAAGGTGCGGGAAATTGAAGAGCCCGAAGACCTCTGGCCCCGTATTCCTCCAATCCGCGAACGCAAGACCGTGCCGGACAGCTGGATCGAACTGACGATTCGCGAAGGCAAGAACAGACAGGTGCGCCGGATGACAGCGGCGGTTGGTCTGCCGACCCTGCGCCTGATCCGCTGTCGCATCGGAGACTGGACGCTTGAAGGGCTCAAGACGGGCCAGTGGGACAGCCTGCCGATGCCGCAGATACAGGTTACGGCTCAGCGCAAACGGGATCGACGCCCCCGACGGTGACAGACCACAAGCGCCGGGCTAAACTGAACCGCATGAAGGTGACACCCGAGATACCGGCCCCCTCTGCCATCTTGGAAGCGGCGCTTTATGTCGATGATCTGGACGCCGCCGAACGGTTCTACGGTGAGGTTCTGGGTCTGGAAAAGATACAACGCATTGAGGACCGCCACGTGTTTTATCGGGTCGGAGCCTCTGTTCTGCTGATATTCAATCCTGAAAAGACCCAGCTGCCACCGCTAAACCCAGACCTGCCTGTCCCTCCGCACGGCGCGCTAGGGCCAGGGCATGTGTGCCTCGTCCTGACGCGGGATGAGATGGCTGCAATGCGAAAGCATCTGCTGGATTGGAACATCCCCCTGGATGCCGAGTTCGATTGGCCAAACGGCGCGCGGTCCCTTTACGTGCGGGATCCTTCTGGCAACTCGGTCGAATTTGCCGAAGGGCACCTTTGGGCCTGAAACCGTCAGCGCAAGGACTGCTTTTCCCCACCCACAACGCGATAGATCTCGCTTGAGATCACACCGACCTCAGCCAATACGGCTTGGAACGCCGCCATATGCGGGGCGGCGAAATGCGCCTCTAGCGACGCCTGATCCTGCCATTCTTCATAGACCCGGAAGAGGTTCGCGTGGCCGAGTACCTGACTGAACTCATAGATCAGGCAGCCCGGCTCTTTCACCGTTTCTGCGACCATCACCTTTGCAGCCTCGGCCGCCTTTTCTACATGATCGGCCGAGACTTCGACGGTTCCGGTGACAATCAACATGCGTTGCCCTTTCCAAGATCAAAGCGTTTCGAAATTCGATTGACCGGTGTGCCATCCCGCAGTGGGCGGCCATAGTCCACAGAATAGTCAACGAACCCCATTTTTTCGTAGTAGCCAAGGCCCGGCGAATTGTCCGCACGTATGGTAGCGTTGATCGCCTTGAACCCCAAGGTCGCCGCTGTTTTCGAGGTTTCTTGAAACAACGCACGCCCTGCACCACGCAATGGAGGATCGCGCCGGGTAAAGGTGGCAATATCCGCACAATCCTCGGGCAAGGCATCGTGAGTTCCCAACCACTGAAACCCGGCTAACGCGCCTTGGTCGTCCAGAGCGACGTGGCAGCAGATCTTATCGGCCCCGGTCAGATAGCTTTCTGCAAACAACGCCTCCGAAAACGGAATTTCATGTGCGGTTGTCCCACCTGCGGCGATGATATCGTTGAGAATGCGGCAGGCGTCGGCCACATCCTCGGGCATCATGGGGCGAACCGCAATCACAGCTACAGGCTCAGCTTGTCGCGCATGAAGGCTAGCGCCACACTCAGGCCGTCCGGCGCGATACCGTGGCCGGTGCCTTTCATGACATGGGCGTAGACCTCTTTGAAATCCGCCGCTTGCAGGGCCTCGGCCGCCTCGGGCAGCGATTGCGGAGGCACGACGTCATCGGCATCACCATGGACCAATAGGATCGGCATCCGACTGACCGTTTCGTCTGGAAGCAAGTCAGGCTCCAGCAAACGGCCTGAAAAGGCGACGATGCCAGCCACTGGGTCCTCACGGCGCGGGGCGACGTGCAGGCTCATCATTGTGCCCTGGCTGAACCCGAACAGTACGACCTGCTCGGGAAGCACGTCTTCGTCCACCATAAGCGCGTCGAGGAAGGCGTTGAAGTCGTCGCTTGCCATCTCCATGCCGCGTCGGGATTCTTCCTCGGACGATCCGTCGATCCACGGGATTGGGAACCACTGAAATCCATTTGGCATTCCTGGGATCTGCTCCGGCGCATCAGGGGCTACGAACAGCGTATCGGGCAAATGCTCGCCCAATGGGTCGGCAAGGCCCAACAGATCGGCTCCGTTCGCCCCATAGCCGTGTACGAACACCACGACCGAGCGTGTGTCGCCCGAAACCGGCTCTTTCCTGAGCGCGTTCAAAACCCGTGTCATCTGATCCCTTCTCTTTGCTTGGCCACCCGGTAATAGGCCCACAAAACCCGCGCCGCAACCGACCGCCACGGAGACCATGCCTCGGCCATCTGTCGCAGCTCTTTGTCTGTTGGACGTTTGGGTAGATCGTAGAGAACGCGCGCGGCCTCTTGCAGGGCCAGATCGCCCGGAGCGATCACGTCGGCGCGGCCAAGTGAAAACATCGCGTAAATCTCGGCCGTCCAGACACCGATTCCGGACACTTCGGTCAGGGTCGAGATGACTTCTACATCAGGAGCGTCGCGTAACGCTCTGTAATCAATACGCGCTTCAGCCAGAGCACGGGCATAGCGGATCTTCTGGCGGCTTAGCCCGACGGCCCGCAAATCCTCATCAGTCGCCCACATAATCTTGCGCGGGCCGGTCAGTTTCGCCTCTTGCATTCGTTTCCAGATCGCATTGGCCGAGGCAACGCTGACCTGTTGGCTGACGATTGCGCTCAACAACTGCGCAAAACCATCCGGTTTACGACGCAGAGGCAGAGGCCCCGTCTGTTCCATCGCATAGGCCATACGCGGACAGGATTGGGCAAGCCACTCGGCCCCTTCGGACACACAGGCGTTGGTTTCGATGATGCGTCCGACGGACATGTGCGCTCCGGTGTTTTCGGTCACTTGCACGTTAGGGCGCTTTGCCGCGTATGCAACCCGCTTGTGCAAGCCGCAGATCGCCGATACGCATGGCGTCATGACTGTGATTTCAGAGACTCCGAACGACTATCAGGCCAAGCGCAATGTTGCAGTCCTTGTGGCAGCGCAAGCTGTTCTGGGCGCGCAAATGCCAATGATGTTCATTGTCGGAGGGCTGGCCGGCCAATCTCTGGCCACAAACGCCTGCCTTGCGACGCTGCCCATTTCGCTGATCGTTTTGGGATCAATGCTGGCGGCAACGCCTATCTCTGCGATCATGCAACGCTGGGGCCGCCGCGCCGGGTTTCTGGTCGGAACAACCGCCGGTGCGCTTGGCGGTCTGATCGGAGCATATGGTCTGTATCTGGGCTCTTTCCCGGTTTTCTTGATCGGCAGTCTGTTGACCGGCATCTACATGAGCGCGCACGGGTTCTACCGTTTTGCGGCGGCTGACACAGCATCGGACGCGTTTCGGCCCAAAGCGATTTCTTATGTGATGGCGGGCGGGCTCGCAGCTGCCATAATTGGCCCGCAGATCGTCAAGCTGACCTCAACGGCCTATGTCATTCCGTTCCTGGGCACCTATCTGGCGGTGATCGGCATCAACGTCATCGGCTCGGCGCTGTTCTTCTTTCTCGACATCCCCACACCTCCGCGCGCGAGCGAAGACAGCCCCAAAGGCCGGTCGCGGATCGAGATGCTGAAGACCCCTCGGATCGCCGTCGCCATTATTTGCGCCATGGTGTCCTACGCGCTGATGAACCTCGTGATGACCTCGACCCCTCTGGCTGTGGTCGGGTGCGGATACACGGCCAATGATGCGGCAGATGTGGTGACTGGCCACGTGCTTGCCATGTATATTCCCAGCTTCTTCACCGGCCACCTGATTGCCCGTTTCGGCGTTGAAAAAATCGTTGCGCTCGGCCTTGCCATTCTCGGCGCCGCAGGCGTCGTCGCACTCCAAGGGGTGGAGCTTGGCAACTTTTTCATCGCTCTGATCCTGCTGGGGATCGGCTGGAACTTCGGCTTCATTGGCGCGACCTCAATGCTGGCCGATTCTCATGACGTGAGTGAGCGTGGCCGGATGCAGGGCATGAACGACCTTTTGGTGTTTGGCGGCGTGACCTTTGCCTCGCTGGCCTCGGGCGGGTTGATGAACTGCTCGGGTGGGTCCCCGGTCGAAGGGTGGACGGCTGTCAACCTTGCCATGGTCCCCCTCCTTACGCTGGCGGGAGGCGCATTGTTGTGGCTGGTCATGCGCCCGGCCGAGCCAGACACCGCCTGATCACCAGCGGCCCGTGCTGGCCGTCCACATCAGAGAGATCCTGCGCCCGAGTTCCCCCTGCGCCAGATCCCCGCGCGCGACACGCGCGGGATTGGCCAGGACCTTCCGCAAAACCCACTCGGCCTGCCATCCGGCATAGAGCGCCGGGCGAGCGGCGCGGGAAACCTCAGATCGCCTGCTGCGCGCGGACTTCAACCGCCTCAACGCAGTGTCCGCCAACGCGCGTACTCCGTCCTCAGTGCCGTCAAGCAAGGGAATCCGCCCTCGGGCCTCCAGTTCCGGAATGGCCCGAAACCAGTTTGCGACGCCGACTGCGTAGCCGAAATCGCGCAAAACGCCCTCATCCGCAGCCCCGAGGGATTGCGCAGCGACTACCATCAACGTTCCAGCGCTTTGGTCGATGTACTTCTCGAAATGCTCTGTATCCTCGAACGGATCGCGGTAGATATCCCACCGCCTGACAGCCACGTATTCATCCAGCAAACCGGCCAGATGTGGCGACAACACCCTGGACAGAGGGGTCACCACCTCATGCCGCCGCACCTGTCGCCCTTCGGCAATTTCCTGCAACGCATCGCGCCACCACTGCAGGCGCATTTCGGCAATCATCGCCTCTTGTGTGACCCATGGTGCGCGCGCAATTTCGGCATTCAACGCATAGATCGGAAACAGAACTGCCCGCGCTTCGACGGGGGACGCCATGGTGGCAAGAAAACGGTCCGGATCGGCCTTTTGCACAAGGGCCGCACAAGCCTTTACGTCTTCGTCAAAGACGGCGGTCACTCGGCCGCCGCTTTCCGATGCCCACTATCGCGGACCAGTTTCCACTGGATCGCCTCCAGCAGCGCTTCGAACGAGGCGTCGACTATGTTGGCACTTACACCCACGGTCGACCAATGCCGCCCCTGCCCGTCTTCGCTGTCGATGATGACGCGGGTCACCGCCTCGGTTCCGCCTTGGGTGATCCGCACTTTGAAGTCCACCAGCCGCATATCCGACAGCACCTGCGAATACTGCCCCAGATCCTTTGCCAGCGCCCTGGAGAGCGCGTTCACCGGCCCTCGGTCGCTGCCTTGGTCATCCACCGATTCACTGACCGAGAGCTTCTTTTCACCGTCCACTTTCACCACAACAACGGCCTCGGACAGGCTGACCATCTTGTTGTACTTATTCTTGCGGCGTTCAACGGTGACCTTGTAGCGCTTGACCTCAAAGAACTCGGGCATCTGCCCCAGCTCATCACGCGCCAGCAGCTCAAAACTCGCCTGAGCGGTATCGTAGGAATACCCCTCAGCCTCGCGCTGTTTGATCCGATCGAGAATACGGCCAAGGGCGGGATCGCCCTTTTCAACCATCAGGCCAGCGTCGTTCAGCCGTTTGCGCAGATTCGACTGCCCGGCCTGGTTCGACATCGGAATGATCCGCGTGTTCCCTACCGTCGCCGGGTCGATATGTTCGTAGGTCGATGGGTCCTTGAGAATCGCACTCGCATGAAGCCCCGCCTTGTGCGCAAAAGCCGAGGCCCCTACGTAAGCCGCTTGCTTGCTCGGCACCCGGTTCAGGATATCGTCCAACATCCTGCTCACCCGCGTCAAACCGGCCAGCGCGTTCGGGTTCACACCGATCTCGAACCCCGAGGCATAGGGCTCCTTCAACAGCAATGTCGGGATCAGAGCGGTCAGGTTGGCATTGCCACATCGCTCTCCCAAACCGTTCAGAGTGCCCTGAATCTGGCGCGCGCCCGCATCGACAGCCGCCAGTGAACACGCGACGGCGTTTTCGGTGTCGTTATGGGTGTGAATACCCAGCCGATCCCCCGGCAGACCTGCGGAGATCAACTCGGACACAATGCGCCCGACCTCGGATGGCAAAGCGCCACCATTCGTGTCACACAACACTACCCAACGCGCGCCCGCATCCAAAGCGGCCCGGCAGACCTCGGTCGCATAGGTCGGGTTGTCCTTGTAGCCGTCAAAGAAATGCTCCGCATCGAACAGCGCCTCACGCCCCTTCGCCACAAGATGCGCGACCGAGGCGCGGACGTTCTCGACATTCTCCTCCAGTGAAATGCCAAGCGCATGGGTCACGTGGTAGTCATGCGATTTGCCCACCAAACAAACGGCCTGCGTCCCGGCATTCATAACGGCCGCCAGGACATCGTCGTTCTCGGCCGACCGTCCGGAGCGTTTGGTCATGCCGAAGGCTGTCAACCGGGCAGAGGTCTTCGGAGCGACCTCGAAAAACGCGCTGTCCGTGGGGTTCGCCCCGGGCCACCCGCCTTCGATATAGTCCACCCCAAGCGCGTCCAAAGCCTGCGCGATCTGCACTTTCTCCGCCGTCGAGAACTGCACACCCTGCGTCTGCTGCCCGTCACGCAGGGTCGTGTCATAAAGATAGAGGCGTTCCTTGGTCATGGCTTGCTCCCGCTGGCCCAGAGTAGTCGATCTTTCCACGTGGCGCGCGGATTTCCTTCAAACATCTTCCAGTTTCGACGCATCAAATCCCGCAGCCGGAACCAGTTCAACGCCTTCTTTGCTCATGCGCACTTCCAGACCTGCGGCGACAAAAACGGATTTCAAACGGTCCACTTCTGAGAAGTCCTTGCTTTGCATCGCTTCGGCCCGTGCTTCAGCCAACCGGGCAGCGAAAGTGCTCAGATCCATCGCTTCGGCCCAAGCGCCCATATCATTGCCCAAAAGCCCGAGAACTTGTGCGCTGGCAAGCAGAGCCGCCGCATCTCCATCCGCAGCCAAACGGTGCAGTTCCGCGATGGCACCCGCCGTGTTCAGGTCGTCCGCCAGCGCCTCGATGACCGAGGGGGCCGCGCTGGCGGCGGGCTCGACGCCCGCTGTCAGCGCCCGCCACTTGCGCAAGGTGGCCTCGGCTTCACGCGCCTTTTTCTCAGTCCAGTCCATTGGCTTGCGATAGTGGGTCTGCAGGAAAACAAAGCGGATCACCTCACCCGGCACGCCCTGTTCCAGCAAGTCATGCACAGTGAAGAAGTTGCCCAGAGACTTGGACATCTTCTTGCCTTCGACCTGCAGCATCTCGTTGTGCAGCCAGACGCGCGCAAACTCACCCTTCGGATGAGCGCAGCAGCTTTGGGCGATTTCATTCTCATGATGTGGGAACATCAGATCATTGCCGCCGCCGTGAATGTCAAAACTCGCCCCCAGCAACTCATAGCTCATGGCCGAGCATTCGATATGCCACCCCGGACGGCCCCGACCCCAAGGCGAGTCCCACCCCGGCAGCTCATCGGTCGAGGGCTTCCACAGCACAAAATCCATCGGGTTCTTTTTGTAAGGCGCAACCTCAACCCGCGCACCGGCAATCATGTCATCGACCGAGCGACCGGAAAGCTTTCCGTACCCCGATTTCCAGCTATCGACAGCAAACAGCACATGACCTTCAGCGGCATAGGCATGACCTTTCGCAATCAGCCCGTCGATCATTTCGATCATCTGCGCGATATACTCGGTCGCGCGCGGCATTGCGTTTGGCTCCAACGCCCCAAGCGCGCCCATGTCATGCAGATACCAACCGATGGTCTCATCGGAGCGTTCCTGCACCAACTGCTCCAACGACCCCTCGGCCCCGGCCTGTTTGCGGGCCAGAGCGGTGGCGTTGATCTTGTCATCCACGTCGGTGAAATTGCGCACATAGGTGACCTGATCCGCACCGTAGACATGGCGCAGCAATCGATAGAGCGTGTCGAACACAACCACCGGCCGCGCGTTCCCCAAATGGGCCCGGTCATAAACGGTGGGTCCACAGACATACATCCGCACGTTATCGGAATCGATCGGAACAAAGTCTTCCTTCGTCCGCGTCCGTGTATTGTGCAGCTTGATTGTCGTCATCACTCGGGCTCCTAAAGCTTGCGCGTTGGCGCGGGCTTAGCAACTTGTCTCAGGGATGAAAACGAAAGAAACCGGCCCGCTTGAGAATTCAGCAGGTAATGCAGCAGATAATGGTGCAGATCATCCGGTTCATGCGCTCGGCATATCATGCGTCACGCGCCAAGCCAAGGCTTGAGTTCGCGCGTCTTCTCCAGCACTCTGCGCGCATGAGCCGGGATTTCGTCAACTCTATCTGCCGTAAGCTGCCGGGCGCCGAATGGTCGGATCCTTGGGGCGGCGGCCATGATGCGTGGAAGGTCGGCGATAAGATGTTTGCTTGCATCGGGACCGCGAATGATGGCGTTTCGGTTAAAACACCCGATATCGAAACCGCGCAGATGCTGATTGATGCAGGTGTCGGTGTGAAAGCCCCGTATTTCCACCGCAGCTGGGTTCGCCTGCCCTTTGACGCGGATGAGGACGAAATGCGGTACCGCCTTGCCGCCTCTTACGATCTGGTACGGGCATCGCTCACGAAAAAGGTTCAGGCCACCCTTCCTGCGCGAAGCTGATTGACAATTTCGGATCGCTCTGTCCCTGTCGCCACAAATACAAACCGAGGCAAGATCATGAAACTGTCAGATCGCATCACGCAGATCACCGGAGGCGGCAGCGACGGGTGGGATGTGTTCTATCGCGCGCGTCGCATGGTCGCCGAAGGCCACGCCGTGACGCAGCTGACAATCGGCGAACATGACATCGGCACCGATGCCTCGATCCTGGATGCGATGAACCGATCGGCCCGCGACGGCCATACCGGTTATGCCATGGTGCCGGGCACCGATCTGCTGCGCGACACGGTCGCCGCACGGGTTCAGACCCGGACCGGAGTACCAACCACCCGAAACAATGTCCTGATCACTCCAGGCGGACAGGCGGGGTTGTTTGCGGCTCATATGGCCGTGTGCAACCCCGGCGACGTCGGGCTGTTCCTTGACCCCTACTACGCCACCTATCCCGGCACCATTCGCGGAACCGGCGCTGTGGCGCGGGCGGTTCAGACCTCGGCTGAAGATGCCTTTCAACCGCGTGCCGAACAGATCGAGGCCAAGGTCGATGGCGCGGTGTCATTGCTGATCAACACACCGAACAACCCGACCGGAGTGGTTTACTCGCCCGAAACGCTGCAAGCCATTGCCGAGCTGTGCCAGAGGCGCGACCTGTGGCTGATCTCGGATGAGGTTTACGACACACAGATATGGAACGGCGCGCATCTGTCTCCGCGTGCCCTGCCCGGTATGGCCGATCGCACTCTGGTCGTCGGTTCCATGTCCAAATCGCACGCAATGACCGGATCACGTTGTGGCTGGATCATTGGCCCAGAAGAGGTCATCAGCCACCTCATCAATCTCGCCACCCACACCACTTATGGCGTTCCGGGCTTCATTCAGGATGCCGCGCGCTTTGCGCTGAACGCGGGTTCAACGCTGGAAGACAAGATTGCGGCCCCCTTCCGTCGCCGCCGCGCCCGCGCGCTAGAGGTGCTGGCCGAACAGAATACCATCGGCCTCGTCCCCGCGGATGGCGCGATGTACCTGATGTTGGATATCCGTGCGACCGGTCTGACCGGTGAGGGGTTTGCAAATGCCCTTCTCGATAAACACGCGATTGCCGTCATGCCCGGAGAGAGCTTCGGTACAGCCGCTGCAGGACACGTGCGGGTTGCCATGACCATCGATGATGACCGCTTCGAAACGGCTCTGAAGACGATCTGTGCCTTCGCATCCGAAATGGCAGGTCAGCAAGCCGCCGAGTGAAGGCGCTTAGAACCGGAACGTTGTGCGCAGGTTGAAGATATTCGTGTCCAACCCACCGCCCGAGCGGGTGACATCGTCAAAATCCTGCCGCAACGCTTCGCCACTGATCACGAAGTTGTCGCCGATGGGATAGGCAATGCCGATTCCATAAACCGCCGCTGTGTCATTCTCTTCCGAGGTTTCAACACGCGCAGCGCCGACCACGACATACCCCATTGCCGCGCCAAAATCATACCCGCCGCGAAACTTCAGCCGGGTTATACTGTCAACGCTGCCCTGATCCTGACCAAGGTTGAGGGACAGGCGGTTATACTCCAGCTCACCGCCCAGAACGAAGGCACCGAAATCGCGGTCATACCCGACATGAGGTCCGAAAACGGTATCGTTGCCACCCGCGCCACCAGACCCGTCCGCATCCGCGTAGCCAAAGCTGAACCCCGCATAGGCCCCCGTCCAGTCCTCGGCCGAGGCCGGGCTGGTTATCGCCATCGTCGCAGCGACAATAAGGGCCGAGAGGGGCTTCATACACGTCTCCAAATTAGGCGCATCGCCGGTTTTTTTGCGGACCAAACACCCGCGTATTTGAGTGTTTAACCTAGGAACGCCACTGCTAAATTCAAATCTGCATCAACGATAAGTGAATGCAGTATAACAGATTTCCCCTATAACGGGTTAAAATCTCTTTAAGATACGTTCAAAAACCCAGCGCGAGCCTTTTCACCATAAAAAACGCCCCGACCACCTGAGTGATCGGAGCGTTGAATAAGCGCCTGCATGGTTCTTAAAGATAGTCGGACCGCTGCAGACCGTATTTGGCCATCTTCTCGTTCAACGTCCGGCGCGGCAGGCAAAGCTCATCCATCACCGACGCGATCGAACCCTTGTGGCGGCGCATGGTGTTGTCGATCAGCATCCGCTCGAACGCTTCCACGTATTCCTTCAGGGGTTTGCCTTCGGTGGTCATGACCGGCTGCATTTCCTCGTGATCGGACATCAGCAAGGACGCAATCGTCCCGGAACCACGCCGCGATTGCAGCACCGCGCGTTCAGCGATGTTGATCAACTGCCGCACGTTGCCCGGCCAAGGGGCTTGCAACAGTTGCGCCGCTTCCTGCGCACTGACCTGAGGGGCGTCGCAGCCATATTCCTCGGCGAACTGCTCACTGAGGCGGGTAAACAGCGTCAGGATATCCTCACCGCGCTGTCGCAGCGGCGGCATTGTAATGCGCAGTGCGGCCAGGCGGTAGAACAGGTCCGGGCGCAGCACGTCCTCGGAGGTTTTACCCGCCTCTTGCAGGTTTGAGATCGCGACGATCCGCGTTTCTGCCGGTGTCCCCTGCTCGTTCATCACGCTCAGCAGGCGGGCCTGCAACGTGTCACTCAACGCCTCGACATCTTCCAGCACCAGCGTACCGCCTCGCGCCTCTTCAATCGCGGGAAGCTGCGCATCCTCGGGCATCATCGGGCCGAACAGGCGTTTCGAAAGCACTTCTTCTTCCAGCGCCGCACAGGACACCAGAACGAATTTCTTGCCCGCTCGGCTGCCAACGGCGTGCAGAGCATGCGCGACAAGCGTCTTGCCGGTACCAGTCTCTCCGTCAATCAGAACATGGCCGTCCGCCTGCCCCAGATCGAGGATATCCTCGCGCAAACGCTCCATCACCGGGCTAGCACCGATCAGTTTGTTCATGATCTGCGTACCACCGGACAGCTCACGCCGCAGGGCCCGGTTGTCCAGCGTCAACCGCCGTGCGTTGCTGGCGCGTTTGGCCAGTTCTGACATGCGGTCGGGGTTGAAGGGTTTTTCGAGGAAATCAAACGCGCCAACGCGCATCGCCTCAACCGCCATCGGCACATCGCCGTGGCCGGTGATCATGATAACGGGCAGCGTGCTATCCGCCCCCATCAGTTTTTTCAGCAATTGAATGCCGTCCATGCCCGGCATCTTGATGTCCGAGATCACGATCCCCGGATAATCCGGCCCGAGAACCTTGAGTGCATCTTCTGCGCTGGCAAAGGTTTCGGTGTCATATCCCGACAGCGCCAGCCATTGGCTGATCGACTGGCGCATGTCCTGTTCGTCATCGACAATGGCGATTTTCATGGCCTGTGCCATAGTATTCCCTCGTGTTATTCAGCGGCCTGGAGGCCGTCGCTTCCCAGTGGCAGTTGCATCTCGAAGACCGCGCCACCCTTCTGGCCGTTGCGTGCGGTTAGCCGTCCGCCATGGTCGTTCACGATCCCTGACGAGATAGCAAGCCCCAGCCCGACTCCGTCGCCGGGCTGCTTGGTGGTGTAGAAAGGCTCAAACAGGCTTTCGATATCCTTGATACCATACCCGTTGTCGCGCACGGTAAGCACCGCCATGTCGCCCGCCGCCAGGATGATCTCAACATCCGGCTCTGCTACAGATTTGGTGGCGTCCAGTGCGTTGCGCAAGAGGTTGACCATCACCTGCTCAATCCGCATCCGGTCGCCCATAACAATGACAGGGTCTTCGGGCAGGATCTGCGTGATCTTCACATGGCGCTGCCGCAGCTGAGGCTCCATCATCGACAGCGACGAGGCCAGCGCTTCGCCAAGGTTTACTGGCGAAAACGCATCCGCCCCCTTACGCGCGTAAGACTTTAGCTGCCGGGTAATCGCGCCCATCCGCTCGATCAGACCATCAATGCGACCAAAGCTGGCGAGGGCCTCTTCCGGTCGGTTTCTGCGCAGCAGCAGACGTGCCCCGGCAAGATAGGTTTTCATTGCAGCCAGAGGTTGATTAAGCTCGTGACTTACCGCCGCTGACATCTCGCCCAAGGCGGCCAGTTTGGAGCTTTGCGCAAGCGTCTGTTCCGCCAAATCCAACGTCTTTTCAACCCGTTCGCGCTCAGCGATTTCTCGCTGCAGCCTTGCGTTCAATGCGCGAAGCTCTGCCGACTCGCGCTGGAAAAGAACCACGCGCGAGGCCGCACGACGGCTGAGAAGATAGAACGCCGCCGCCAGGAGAATCGCAAAGCCCATGATTTCCAGCGCCAGCACGCTGTTCACCTTT
The DNA here is from genome assembly GCF_049800715.1 of Ruegeria profundi. GTDB lineage: Bacteria > Pseudomonadota > Alphaproteobacteria > Rhodobacterales > Rhodobacteraceae > Ruegeria > Ruegeria profundi_A. The sequence goes on along the minus strand of NZ_JBNAFO010000001.1, from coordinate 78,992 downwards.
TCGCGGATCGAGTCATAGGTGGTGAACGAGGCCATTTGCCAACCGCGGAACGGTATGCGTGTCTCAAGCCGAATGACGGCCTCACCTTCCAGATAACCATCCGGCGGCAATGCAGACCAGTCGGCCGTCGCCCGCAGCGCGCGCTGGATCGCACTTTCCGGCGTCTGCCGCAGCATGGCCGAGCTTTCGTCCAGCCCCCGCCATTGCGGCTCGGTCGACAGAATGATGTTGCCGGTGCTGTCCCGCACCAAAACGGCATCGGAGATCCCGGCCCAGGCGCGTTCGAATTTCTGCAGGTCAACCTCTACCACGATCACGCCGAGGATCTCGGAATTCGCTTCGATCCTGCGGGAGTAGATAAAGCTGTAGTCGCCGGTTTCGCGCGGGCTGACCGTGAAAATCGTCGCGTTCGAGCGGATTGCATCCACAAAATAGGGCGCATTGCGATGCCCTTCGAGCAGGCGATTGCGGTCAGTAGCCGCCACCGTTACGCCATCCCCGTCCATCAGCATCAGGGACGCGGCCCCGATCTCTTCCACGAAAGAGATCAGACGCTGGCTGGACAACAGATAGTCACTGGATTGCAGTGCCGAGATCAGCGTCGGGTCCCGCGACAGAAGCTGCGGCACAATCGCATTGCGTCGCAATTCGCTAAGGAGGTTGCCAGAATACAGGGCAAGGCGCAGCTCGGCGCGGTTGCGGGTCGACTCAGTGAAACGGTCGGTCAGCAACCGGTTCGTCACCCAGATCGTCGCAACAGCGGTCAAAAGGACGAGAATAACAGCCACACGTAGCCGCCACCCCAAAGGGGCGCCGCGAAATGGACGGGTCATTTTGTCCTTAATCGAGTGAAGGCCTGAACTCATTCCCGAAAGTTACGCGGGCTGAGCGGCGACCTCAAGTCACGCCGGGGCCAGAACGCCCGACAATGCGCGGAACAATGCCGTCCCGTCGGTGCCACCATGCCCTTCATCCGCTGCGCGTTCGGGGTGCGGCATCATGCCAAGAACGCGACGGTTTTCCGACAAGATGCCCGCGATATCCCCGACCGAGCCATTTGGATTCTCGGTATAGGTGAACGCAATCCGGTCCTGATCCTTCAGCGCGGACAAGGTGGCGTCATCGGCGAAATAGTTTCCGTCATGGTGGGCAATCGGAATGCCGATCATGTCGCCTGCATTGTAGCCTTGCGTGAAGGCGCTGTCGCTCGTTTCGACCTTTAGGCCAATCGTTTTGCAGATGTATTTCAGACCGGCATTGCGCAGCAGCGCACCGGGCAGGATTCCGGTTTCAGTCAGGATCTGGAACCCGTTACAGATGCCAACAGCATAGCCGCCACGCTCGGTATGATCGACCACAGCCTTGCAGATCGGAGATTGCGCCGCGATGGCCCCACAGCGCAGGTAGTCGCCATAAGAGAAGCCACCGGGAACGCCGACGATGTCGACCCCCTCGGGCAGCGCGGCATCCTTGTGCCAGACCATGTCAACGGCGAATCCGGCCTGTTCAAAGGCTACGGCAAGGTCCCGGTCGCAGTTTGATCCGGGGAATACGATGACGGCTGCGCGCATGGCGGACCCTCCTAGCAAGTAAAATCAGTGACAACCGCCACACCCGGAGGTGCAGGAGCGTCGAAAGCGGCGAGTTCTTCACTCACCTGGTTCAGAGATACGTGTCGTGTCACGAGCGGGCTGAGATCAAGATCCGAACCCATGATCAACGACAGAAGCGATGGATAGCGCCAACTGGGCATCCCTCGTGTTCCATATACAGAAAGCTGACCGGAATAGAGCACATCCATCGGCAGCGTCATAGCCGCATGATCGCCCGCAGGCATGCCGATCTGAACCATCCGGCCCAGTTTGCGCAGGGACCGCATCGACGCCACGGTCGTGGCTTCAATCCCCAACGCCTCGATTGCCACATGGGCACCACCGCCAGTGATATCTTTCACCGCTTCAGGCGCATCGCATGTCGCCGCGTTCACAACCGCATCCGCGCCCAGGGATTTGGCGTAGCTCAGCTTGTCTTCCGAAATATCGACGACAACCACCCGTGCGCCAAGCGCCTTGCCCAATAACAGGGTTGAGACGCCTACTCCGCCACCGCCGAACACGGAAAGCCATTCGCCGCCTTGTAGCTGCGCGCGTCCAACCAGCGCCTGCCACGCGGTCGTCACCCGACATCCAAGCGCCGCCGCGATCTCGGGCGCGAGTGTCTCGGGCAGTTCCGTCAGATTGGCATCCGCATGCGCAACCGCAATATACTCGGCGAACGCACCGTCACAGGTAAACCCCGGCACGACCTGGTCGGCGCAAGTGGTTTGGTTGCCTTGAGCACAGTCCTGGCAATGACCACAAGCCAGAATGAAAGGCGCAATCACCCGATCACCGGTTTTCCAGCGGCGGACGCGGCTGCCTACCGCAACTACCTCACCGCAGTATTCGTGACCGGGAGTCATCGGCAGGATCACATCCGGGTCTGAACCCGACCACGCATGCCAATCTGACCGGCAGACGCCGCAGGCCAACACTCGGACGACAACGCCATCCTCGGCCGGTTCAGGGTCGGGAATGGTGGTCAGCTCCAGCGGCTGGCGATAGGTGATCAGACGCGCTGCCCGCATCCAATCAGACCAGTTCGATCTCGTAGCGTTCGATGACAGTGTTGGCCAACAGCTTTTCGCACATCTCGGTCACGTCTGCCTCGGTCGCGCCTTCGGCCAGTTCCAGATCAATGACCTTGCCCTGGCGCACAGCTTTGACCTGATCAAAGCCCATGGCACCCAATGCGTGGCGGACCGCCTCACCCTGAGGGTCCAGCACCCCATTCTTGAGCATCACATGCACCCGTGCCTTCATCTTCGCAACTCCACCTGAGGGCCACGATCGAAGGCCCATTTCGTTGCGCGGGGGATAGCGCGGTTGCGCCTTTGGGACAACCCTGTTTGCGGCGAAGATTGAAAAGCTACGAAAGGGCGTGCCTCAAATCGGTCCGCGCGGGTGATGCGGGTCGAACGGCATACCCTGCTCTCGCACGAAAAACGCCGCCCAGATCGGGACGGCGCTTTGCAAATCTTTTAGGCAGAGGCCGAGATCAGTTGATCAGCGTCGGCTTGGTCACGTTGCTTTGCGGCAGAACACCCAAGCGGCGCGCGACCTCGGAATAGGCGTCGGTCAGGTTGCCGAGATCGCGGCGGAAAACATCCTTATCCAGCTTCTGGCCGGTTTCGATATCCCACAGGCGGCAGCTGTCGGGGCTGATCTCATCAGCGACGATCAGACGCTGGTAATCACCGTCGAATACGCGGCCGATCTCAATTTTGAAATCAACCAGTCGAATGCCCACGGCCAGCATGACACCACTCATGAAGTCGTTCACGCGCAGTGCGAGGCTGAGGATATCGTCCATGTCCTGCTGACTGGCCCAGCCAAAGGCCGCAATATGTTCCTCGGTGACCAGCGGATCACCCAGAGAGTCGTCCTTGTAGCAGTACTCGACAATCGGACGCGGCAGCTGCGTGCCCTCTGCAATGCCCAGACGTTTGGACATCGTACCGGCTGCATAGTTGCGCACGATCACTTCCAGAGGGACGATCTCGCAATTCCGCACCAGTTGCTCGCGCATGTTCAGGCGGCGGATGAAGTGGTTCGGAACACCGATCTGGGTCAGGCCGTTCATGAAGAACTCGGACAGGCGATTGTTCAGGACGCCTTTGCCGTCGATCACGTCTTTCTTTTCCGCGTTGAACGCGGTTGCGTCATCCTTGAAGTACTGCACGATTGTGCCCGGCTCGGGGCCTTCATACAGAATCTTGGCTTTGCCTTCGTAGATTTTCTTGCGACGCGCCATCGGGGCCCCTTCCATATCGGCAATACGCGCAGATCGCGCGGCTGCGGCCCTCATAGAACAGCCCGCCCCAACCCGCAAGTTGTCTGGTTGCTTTCCATCAGAGCATCCGCTTTCGAAAGGTTCCTCATAGGTATTGCGCACCCTTAAGACCTGCCAACGAAGCCTGCGTGCAGCAACACAGCGCATTTGGTCGCGCAAGGCCCATTTTCGCTATACATTCCGAAATTCGTTTCTTATCTAGATGAGGAATGTCCACGCTATGAGGTCCCAATAAAATGACCACGTTCGACGAACGCGAAAACGCCTTTGAAGCCAAGTTCGCCCATGACGAAGAAATGCAGTTCAAGGCCCAGGCCCGCTGCAACAAACTGCTGGGCCTTTGGGCGGCGGCAAAGCTGGGGAAAACCGGCTCTGAAGCGGACGACTACGCCAAAACCGTCGTGATCGCCGATATGGAAGAGGCAGGTCACGAAGACGTCGTGCGCAAGGTCTCTGCCGATCTGGGCGGTCTATCCTCAGATGACGAAATCCGCGCCAAAATGGCCGAGCTTCTGCCCGAAGCCAAAGCTCAGGTCATGAGCGAGACGAACTAAGCCACCGGCCACCTCATGATCTTCATGAGTAATATGAATTTGATTTGACGCCCCGGTCATGAGACACGGGGCGTCTCATATTCATACGGGCGCTTTGCGCCAAACACGTCGGACCAAGCCCATGACAAACGCGTTGACCCAACTTCTCGAGACCAAAGAGGCCATTCTGGCCGATGGTGCGACCGGAACAAATCTGTTCAACATGGGACTGCAATCGGGCGACGCACCCGAGCTGTGGAATGTGGATGCGCCGGACAAGATCCGCGCGCTGTATCAGGGCTCGGTCGATGCGGGCAGCGATCTGTTCCTGACCAACACCTTCGGCGGCACCTCGGCCCGGCTCAAGCTACATGACGCGCAAAACCGCGTGGGTGAGCTGAACCGCATTGGCGCTGAACTCGGGCGTGAGGTCGCAGACAAATCCGGACGCACCATCGTGGTTGCCGGCTCGGTCGGGCCAACCGGTGAGATCATGGAGCCAGTCGGAAGCCTGTCGCATTCCGAAGCGGTCGAGATGTTCCACGAACAGGCTGAGGCCCTCAAAGAGGGTGGCGTTGATGTTCTGTGGGTCGAAACGATTAGCGCCCCGGAAGAATTCCGCGCCGCGGCCGAGGCCTTCGCGCTGGCCGAGATTCCATGGTGTGGCACCATGAGCTTTGACACTGCTGGGCGCACCATGATGGGTGTTACCTCGGCGGATCTGGCCCTTCTGGTCGAAACGCTGCCCAACCCTCCGATAGCGTTTGGCGCGAATTGCGGCACCGGAGCGTCGGACATCCTGCGCACTGTACTTGGGTTCACCGCGCAAGGGACCGAGCGGCCCTTGATCTCGAAAGGCAATGCCGGAATTCCGAAATATGTCGATGGTCATATCCACTATGACGGCACGCCTGATCTGATGGCCGACTATGCCGTGATGGCCCGCGACGCAGGTGCAAGGATCATCGGAGGCTGCTGTGGCACCATGCCCGCACATCTTGAGAAAATGCGTGTAGCTCTGGACAGCACAGAGCGTGGCGCACGCCCGACGCTTGATCAGATAACGGATGCGCTAGGGCCGTTCTCATCCGCCTCGGATGGTACGGGCGACGACGCCGCGCCCGAGCGCCGCACCCGACGCCGCCGCCGCGCCTGAGTTAGCGCCCCTCGAATTTCGGGGGGCGTTTTTCCATGAAGGCCACCACGCCTTCGGCAAAGTCGCGCGAACGTCCACATTCACCTTGCAAATGCGCCTCGGTCGCCAATTGCTGTGGCAAGGTCTTCTCATAAGTACCGCGGAGCGCCTGTTTGATCGCGCCATAGGCCGCCGTCGGACCTTGGGCCAAATGTGCGGCCCGACTACGCCAATGGGCATCAAACGCATCATCGGCGACGGCTTCCCAGATCAGACCCCAATCATCGGCCTGTCGTGCGGTGATCTTGTCAGCAAACAACGCGGCCCCCATGGCCTTGGCCAGCCCCATCTGACGCGGCATGAACCATGTGCCACCAGCATCCGGCAGCAAGCCGATGCGGGAAAAGGCCTGCAGGAAATAGGCGCTCTCGGTCGCGATCACCACATCGGCACAGAGCGCAAGGTTGGCCCCTGCCCCAGCTGCCGGTCCGTTGACCGCAGCAATGGTAGGCACCGGGCTGTCATGGATGGTCTCGAGCATCGGCTCATATTCATCGCGCAGCGAGCGTTCCAGGTCGATCTTTCCGGTCGAGGACGCATCACCCAGATCCTGCCCGGAACAAAAGGCCGGTCCGGCCCCGGTCAACACGATGCACCGCGCATTTCGAGCCGCGTGTTTCATCGCGTGGGTGATCTCGGCTCGCATCTGCGTAGTCAGCGCGTTCATCTTGTCGGGGCGGTTCAGCGTCAGCACCGCCAGCCCGTCCGTGATGTCCAGCAGGATCGTTTCGTAGTCCATAAAGCTCTCCCTCGCGCCTGTGCGTGAGCGGACACTGCCGTATTCACAGGCCGAGGAAAAGCGGAACCACGCGTCAGTCTTTCAGAATTTGGCGCAGGCGCTCTTTTTCGGCGTCGCTCAGCCCGTCGCTTTCACCCAATGCTTGCGCCTTGGCCCGGTTGCGCAGAAAGACCAAGCCCACACCAGCTGCAATCAGCAACATGATCGGCCCGGCCAACCACAGCATCAGGTTCGAGCCCGTGACCGTCGGCTTCAGCAGCACATATTCACCATAGCGGTCAACGATGAAGGCGATCGCCTCTTCATCCGTATCCCCGGCCACCAGCCTTTCACGCACCAGCAAACGCAAGTCGCGCGCCAGATCGGCGTTGCTTTCATCGATACTCTCGTTTCGACATACCAGACAGCGCAACCCGGTGCTGAGGTCGCGGGCCCGTTGTTCCAGCTCCGGATCGTCCAGCACTTCATCCGGTTGCACCGCAAAACCCGGTGCAGCCACCAGCATGAGGATCAAGATCAGACGTTTCATTCTGCGGGTACTCCGGCGGAAGGGGCTTTGCGTGCACCAGCGGCCACCCGGAATCGTCGGTCGCAGAGGCTGAGGACGCCGCCCAACGCCATCATGAGACATCCGGCCCAGATCCAGTTGGCGAAGGGTTTGATATAGGTCCGCAAGACCCAGCCTCCATCTGCCTGCTGGTCTCCGATCACCACATAGAGATCGCGCATGACCCGGTAGTCAATCGCGGCCTCGGTGGTGGGCATACGCGCAACCGGATAGTCGCGTTTTTCGGGATGCAACGTCCCGATCATGCGCCCGTTGGTCTCCACCTTCACATCCGCCATGGTCGAGAAATAGTTCGGCCCTTGCACGCGATTGACATCCTCAAGCGTCAAGGTGAATTGACCAACCTCAAAAGGCTGTCCTGGTTGGGCAACGCGGATATCCTCAACCTCCCACGCAGTCAGACCGGCGATGGCGAAGATGGTCACACCCAGACCCGTGTGGGCAACCGCCTTGCCCCAATCGGCCCCGGGCAGGCGGAACAGGCGTTTCAGACTGCCGTTGCGTCCCGTCCGACTCCATAAATCAAGAACGGCGCCGAAGGTGATCCATGCGCCCAGAAACAGACCAATTGGCCCCAAGGCACTGCGTCCCGTCTGCATGGCCCAGACCAGCACGCCAAGGGCGACGGCCAGCACAAACGCATAGCGCAGCGACCATGCTGTTTTGCCCAGTTTGCCGCGCTTCCACGGCAACATCGCGCCAACCGGCAAGACCAACCCTAACAGCACCATGAATGGCGTGAAGGCCGCGTTAAAGAACGGAGGTCCGACCGAGAGTTTCCGGTCAAACATCATCTCGGCCACCATCGGCCACATGGTGCCCACGAACACTACGAAACAGCTGACGGCCAACAGCACGTTGTTCACGACCAGTGCGCTTTCCCGGCTGACCATGCCAAAGACGCCTTTCGCCTCCATCGCCTGCGCCCGCGCCGCAAACAGCGTCAGCGCGCCGCCGATAAAAAACACAAGGATCAACAGAATGAACACGCCCCGCTCTGGATCTGTTGCGAAGGCATGGACTGAGGTCAGAAGGCCCGAGCGCACAATGAATGTCCCGATCAGCGAGAATCCGAAGGCAATGATCGCCAGCAGGATTGTCCAGCTCTTCAGCGCCTCGCGCTTTTCCACCACAATGGCGGAGTGCAACAATGCAGCCGCCAAAAGCCACGGCATAAACGAGGCATTCTCGACCGGATCCCAGAACCAAAAGCCACCCCAGCCAAGCTCATAATAGGCCCACCACGACCCCAGCGCGATCCCGATGGTCAGAAACACCCAAGCGGCCAGAGTCCACGGTCGCACCCACCGGCCCCAGGCCGCATCGATACGGCCCTCGATCAACGCGGCCACGGCAAAGCTGAACGCCATGCTCAGACCGACATAGCCCAAATACAGAAACGGCGGGTGGAACGCCAAGCCCGGATCTTGCAATAGCGGGTTCAGGTCGCGCCCATCGAACGGAGCAATCGCCAGACGATCAAAAGGGTTCGAGGTAAACAGGATAAAGGCAAAAAACGCCACGGCCACAGCCGACTGCACAGCCAACACGCGAGCTTTCAGCGTCGGCGGCAGGCCAGCGCCAAAAAACGCGGCCATTGCGCCGAACAGGGTCACAATCAACACCCACAACAGCATCGAGCCTTCGTGGTTCCCCCATGTACCACTGATCTTATAGATCATCGGCTTCGCCGAATGGCTGTTCTCAACCACGATTCTCAGCGAGAAATCAGACGTGGTGAACGCCCAAACCAGCGCTCCGAAGGAGAACGCCGTCAGCAGGAATTGTGAGATTGCCGCCGGTTCCGCAAACGCCATCCATCCAGCCCAGCGTTTCGATGCCCCGATCAGGGGCACCACGCTTTGCACGATAGCGACGAAAAAGGCGAGGATTAGCGCGAAGTGACCTAGCTCTGTAACCATAGGGCAGGATATATGCCGGAGGCACGGCAATCGCCAACCACTTTCGTTTGATTTCGGGGCACATAGTGTCGCAACTCAGCCTCGTTCGCGTCGCCAATCCTCTAGCGCCGGGTTCGCATCGGCCAGCAGGCTCTCTTGCGACAAGCGCGCATCCGGCCCCGTATCTGCCACACCGGGTCGGTCACTACGCATATTTCCTAGCGCATCAAGATTGGCCAGAACTGTTGGAGTCCGCGCCATCACGTCCGAGATATCGCGTTGCAAATCCTGCGATTTCGCCTGATGTCGCGCTCCGAAATAGAACGATACAATCACGCCCAGCAACCACCACAAAGGCTCGGGCACGAGCGCGATCCCCTGCATTCGCGCCGAAAACCAGATCGGATCGATCATGGCAGCAGCAAACAAGCCCAACGTTCCCAGCGCCAAGGCCGGACGCGGAAGCCGGTTCAACCCATCCATGAACCGGTCGAACATGCCTTTGGGCGGCCTTTGAAACTCAGCCCCGAACTGGGTCATGGCCTGAATTTGCGCCACGATCCGGCGCTGGGCGCCCGCATCCGCGTTTTCCCGAAAGACCTCTGCAGTTTCGCGCACCACGTTGCGCCCGCCACCGAACAAGAACCCCAAAACGCCCGTTATCAATCCCATCCCGCAACCCTCCTCTGAAACGCCTCATCGCTCAGGTGATAGCGATCAGACAGGAACTCTTCCGCCCGTCTGATCCAACCGCCTTTCCCGCCCGCACGGGTACGCGCATACTTTCGCGATGCAGGCCGCCGATCTGCGAGCCGAAAGTAATAGTTCCGCCGCGCCACCCCATAAGCGTCCCGCAACTGAACCGAATTCGGGCGCGCCGCGTCCTGACTGGCGCCTATGGTTTGTGGGCCGATAACCCCGTCCACCACAACGCCAAAACCCATCTTCACCAACAGCGATTGCAAAATGCGTACCGCCTGCGCGCCCGCATTCACATACATGTCGAACACGCTGGCCTGCAGCGCCTCAGGCAAAGCAGCGATCCCCGGTTTCTCAAAATAATGCTGCACAAAGATATCAATGGCATGCGCGCGGCTGAGCGCCCGTACATCCGCGGCATCAACCACCCCGTCCCGCGTCAAATCCAAGCCCAAACGCCGCATCGTGTGAATGGTCACGCCGAAATTGGTGGCTCCTCCCGGATCATCCGGGTCATCCACAAACCCACCTTCCCGCTGCACGATTTCTTCGGCAATCTGTCGAACCGTCTGCATCCCGACCCCCACCTGAACTAGTCGAGGGAACGATCCTGCAAACTCCTTAACAACCCCAAACGAAACAGAGCGCCGCCTGCCATCCGCGCGCAACGCCCCTGCTTCTTCTGTTCAAAAATACCTCCGCCGGAGGCACGCAGCGCAGCTGCGTTCAGCTTTCGCCAGGATCCTTGTAAACGCCCTGTTCTTTCAAGGCGTCCATGACCTCTTTCGGCATATAAGTCTCATCATGTTTGGCAAGGATTTCAGTCGCTTCAAACACACCGTTCACGTAGCGACCCGTCCCAACCATACCCTCATTTTCCGAGAAGAGATCCGGCAGAACCCCGGTAAAGGCCACGGGAACACTCTCTCCGCCATCGGTGACCACGAAGCGCACCGTTTCGCCCTGCCCCCGCACGATCGAGCCCTCTTCGACCAGACCACCAATTCGAAACACCTCGGTCGGCGCGGGCGGTTCAGCGATCACCTGGCTGGGCGAGCGGAAGAAGTTGATGCCATCGCGCATTGCATACCCAATCAACGCAGTCGACACCGCCAGGGCCGCTACGGCCACCAGAATGATCTGAACTCGGCGACGTTTCTTGAGCGTTTTCATACCGTCCTCACGGGAACAACGGGGCCATCATCAGCCCTCGGGTTTCATCCTCACCTAACATCAGGTTGGCATTCTGCAAGGCCTGCCCGCTGCTACCTTTTGTCAGGTTATCCAAAGCGGCGATCACAATCGCGCGCCGTTCCATCCGGTCCGCAACAACACCTATGTGGCAGAAATTCGATCCCCGCACATGGTGGGTCGAGGGCGCCTCGCCCATCGGCAGAACCTCAATAAAAGGCTCTTCAGCATAGGCTTTTGCCAGCGTTTCGTAAACGCTCTGCGGGTCGCCCTTCACGTAGGAGGTTGCCAGAATACCCCGGTTCGCCGGGATCAGGTGCGGTGTGAATTGGATATGCACCGTGCGCCCGGCCAATTTCGAAAACTCCTGATCGAATTCGCCCAAATGCCGGTGCGTGCCACCGATGGAATAGGCATTCGCGCCTTCGCTCAGCTCGGCATGCAGCAGGTTTTCTTTCAACGACCGGCCAGCGCCCGACACAGCGCATTTCAGGTCGAGGATGACGTCGTCCAGATCAATAACCCCAGCCGAAATCAGCGGCCGCAGCACATATTGTCCGGTTGCCGCGTTGCAGCCCGTACCGGCCACAAGCCGTGCGGTCCGAATGTTGTCACGATAGAACTCGGTAAGGCCATAAACCGCCTCTTCCTGCTGCTCCAATGCGCCATGCGGGTTGCCGTACCATTTTTCATACTCATCGGCGTCCTGCAGCCGGAAATCAGCAGACAAATCAATGATCTTCAGGTTCTTCGGCAGGTCCCGGATCACTTCCTGACTAGTTTTGTGCGGCAACGCGCAGAAACACAGGTCGATCTGGGAAAAGTCGATCTCAGAAATCTTGCACAGGTCCGGCAGGTTCATATGGCGCAGATGTGGGAAAACCTGAGCCATCGACAGGCCCGCCTTTCGTTCCGCCGCTAGAGCCACGATCTCCATGTTCGGGTGCTCGGCGATCAGCCGCACCAGTTCAGCGCCAGTATAGCCCGAGGCGCCCAGAATTGCGATTTTATGGGTCATGTCAGACCTCTTCTTTGCATGTGTCACATATCATGACCGCCACTGTGACGGTCTTGGATTTAGAAAATCGGAGGGGTGGCGTCCTTGACCTAAATCAGGCCGCCTCAAACGAGATTTGTCGTCGGAGGAACTGTGTCGCCCGATCACTGACAAAACCGGGCTTGCCGGTGGTCAGATAGCCGCCTTCTCCCTCACCGAGCATGGTCGGGTGGCGTTGCAGATAGTCGGCCAGGCTTTCAGCCACCAGATCGCCCTGGCTGAACACCTGAACATCCGCGCCCAGAGCAGCCTGAAACGTCTCGGCCATCAAGGGGTAATGCGTGCAGCCCAGAATCGCCGCCTGAGGTTCGGGCATCTTGCGCTTCAACGCATCCACATGGCTGCGCACCAGAGCTTCGGCCAGAATCAAATCACCGTCTTCAATGGCATCCACCACGCCGCCGCAGGCCTGTGCCTCGACATCCACACCAATCGCGCGAAACGCCAGTTCCCGCTGGAAGGCGCGGCTGGAGACTGTGGCGGGCGTTGCAAACAAGGCCACATGCTTGACCGCCACTTCCCGCGGAGGCGAGTTGTCGCCCCATTGCCGCTCGGTCAGCGCCTCGATCAGAGGGACAAAGACCCCAAGAACCCGTTTGCCTTCGGGCACGCCTTCTTCCTGCATCCGGCGCAGGGCAGCCGCGCTGGCGGTATTGCAGGCCAGAATCACCAGATTGCAGCCGCGATCCCACAAGTCGTAGACCGCCTTGCGGGTCAGCTGATAGATATCCTCGGCATCGCGCACGCCGTAAGGCGCATGCGCACTGTCCGCGTAATACAGGAAATCCACGTCAGGCAGCCGTTGCTGCGCGGCGTTCAGGACGGTCAGACCGCCCAAACCGGAATCAAAGATACCTACTGCCATTAGCCCCTTCAGGCGCGATGCCGTTCCTCAAATTCATAGCCGTAGTCATATGACTTCAGCGGTGTCGGAGACAGCTCATACGTGGCTTTGCGCAGGAAATCCATCATCTTGCGCGTATCCTTGCTGAGTGGGTCCAGAACATCACGGCCAATCGGTTCGCCGATCACCACTCTCACAGGTGTATCGACGCGTTTCTTGAACTCCTTGATCAGCAATCCCATCCGCAGGGTGTTGTGCAAATGGCTGGCGATCTGGAACAAACGAGACGTGTGGCCGTCAAAGAAAACCGGCACCACTGTGGCATGGGATTTGGCGACCATCCGAGCGGTGAATCCGCGCCAGCCGGGGTCCATCGGGTGGTCGAACGGCGTGAGGGCCGTGCTGACGGTGCCACCGGGGAAGATTCCAATCGCCCCACCGTCGCCAAGATAGTTCAAGGCGGTTTTGCGGGTTTCGAGGTTCAGCTTCATCGCCTCTTTCGTCTCATCAAACGAGATTGGCAGAATGATGCGGTTCAGATCTTCCGCCTTGCGGAACACGCGATGGGCCAGAATCCGGAAATCGCCGCGCGTTTCAGACAGGATATGCCCCATCATCAATCCGTCCAGAATGCCGTAAGGGTGATTGGCAATCAGGATCAGAGGGCCGTCCTTCGGGATATTCGACAGCGCCCCGCCCACAACATCCAGCGTCAAACCGTAGCGTTCGACCATGACATCCCAGAAATCGCGCCCCTTGGCGACGTCTTGTTCGTACCCGTCCGCACGCTTGATCAGGCGCATGCGGCCTGTGGTGTTTTCCATCAGCTTGATGACCATCCGACCGCCCTTGGTTTCGGCGGAATGGGCATAAGAAATGTCTCGAACGACGTGACGGCGCGATGGCATCTGAGGACTCCGGAACTAACTGCCTGCATTATACGTTGAGCGGAGATTTTGCCTAGCGAAGGTGACAGGTTTGTGACGCCTCATTCCGCCGCAGCGCGCATCTCCGGTCCTCCGCTGCGGATCGTCGCCAGCAGCTCCTCGCGCCGTTTGGCAGCTTTGGCTTCGTTTTGCATTAAAACAGGGCCAAAACCGCGGATATCCAGTGGCAAACGGGCCAGTGCAACAATCGCATCCTGCGTGTCTTCCGTTATCAGAGGCAGTACCTCTTTCATGTCCTGTTCGTACTGTTTGATCAGCGCGCGTTCCATCCGCCGCTCGGCTGAGTAGCCGAAGATATCCAAAGGCGTGCCGCGCAAACTCTTCAACTTGGCCAACAGTTTAAGAGGTCCAAGCATCCATTCCCCAAAGGCGCGCTTGCGCGGCCTGCCATTGCTACCCTCCCCACCAAAAATCGGCGGGGCTAGATGGAAAGTCATGTTGAAATCGCCGTCGAACTCGGCTGCGGCCTTGTCCCGGCTGGTCAGTAAAAGGCGCGCGACTTCGTATTCATCCTTGTAGGACAACAGCTTGTGATAGCCTTTTGCTACAGCCTCGCGCAGCGTTTCATCTGCTATACCGTCCACCAGCTTGCGGTAGCGTTTCGCCAATCGGGCCGACTGGTAGTCGGTCAGGTGCTGCGCCCGGAAGTCGATCATTTGGTCCAGGGTCTTGGGCAATTCCGAGACGGAAGGTGCCAGTATCGCCTGTGCCTCCTCCGGGTGTAGAACAGCCCAGCGACCCACGTCAAAAGCCCGTTTGTTGCGTTCCACGGCGGTTCCGTTCAGCTCAATCGCGGTCATGATCGCCTCATGACTGACAGGCAGAGTACCGCGCTGCCATGCCGCGCCGAAGACCATCATGTTGGAGTAGATCGAATCGCCCATCACGATCTTGGCCAGATCGGTCGCATCGAACAGGCTCACCCCGTTCTTCAGCCGCGCTTGCAGCGCCAGCTCCAACTGCTCGCCCGGAATACGGAATTCTGTATCGCGGGTAAAATCGCCGGTCACCGTGTTGTGGTTGTTGACCACCGCGCCGGTCTGTCCGGCCCGTGTCAGGCCCAGAGTTTTTGCCCCGGCCGAGACCACGAGGTCGCCGCCGATCAGCGCATGCGCCTCGCCGGTTGCGACGCGAATGGCGCTAATATCTTCCGGTCTGTTCGCCAGACGGCAATGAATGTGCACCGCGCCGCCTTTTTGGGCGAGGCCGGCCATCTCCATCATACCCGCGCCTTTGCCGTCAATCTGTGCCGCTTGCGCCAGAATCGCCCCGAGGGTCACAACACCTGTGCCACCAATTCCGGTGATAACCACATTATGCGTACCCTTGATTTGCGGCAGATCAGGCATCGGCAGATCGGGCAGATCAAGCTGTTTGGTCGCCTCTTTCCGGATCTTTGCCCCTTCCAAGGAAACAAAGGACGGACAGAACCCGTTCAGGCACGAGAAATCCTTGTTGCAGCTGGATTGATCAATCGCGCGTTTGCGGCCCAGTTCGGTCTCCTTGGGCACGATTGAGACGCAGTTTGACTGCACCCCGCAATCACCGCATCCTTCGCAAATATCTGTATTGATGAAGACGCGTTTGTCCGGGTCCGGGAACTCACCGCGCTTGCGGCGACGGCGTTTCTCAGCCGCGCAAGTCTGGACATAGACGATGACCGAGACGCCTTCGATCTCGCGGAACCGATCCTGCACTTTCATCAACTCGGCACGTTCAAAGCTTTCCACGCCCGAAGGTAGAGCCCCAAGGTTCACGTCTTCCTTCTCATCATAGACCAGCGCAACATGCTGCACGCCCATGGCTTTGACCTCGGCCACGATCCTTTCAGCCGTCAAATCGCCTTCGTTCCCCTGCCCGCCAGTCATGGCAACCGCATCGTTGAACAGGATTTTAAAGGTGATGTTTGTGCCCGCCGAAAGCGCCGCCCGGATCGCTTGCACGCCCGAGTGGTTATACGTCCCGTCGCCGAGGTTCTGGAACACGTGTTTGGTGGTCGAGAACGGAGCCTCGCCTATCCAGTTCGCACCCTCGCCGCCCATCTGGGTAAAGCCAGTCGTCTCCCGGTCCATCCACTGCACCATGTAGTGGCACCCGATACCTGCATAGGCGCGGCTGCCCTCGGGCACTTTGGTTGAGCTGTTATGGGGACAGCCCGAGCAGAAATAGGGCAAACGCGTCGCGATTTCTTGTGCGTTATCAGCCCGTCGCGCCTCGGACAGTTTGGCGAGGCCTGCGCGGACACCATCCGTATCGCGCCCCTCTTCGATCAGTATTCCCCCAAGCTTTTCGGCAATCATGATCGGGTCCAACGCGCCGCGTGTGGGGAACAACTCCTCACGATGCAACGTACCCGCGCCACCCTTGTACCAGCCATAAACGCGGCGACCCCGGCGGTCGTCAAAGATCGCCTCTTTGACCTGCACCTCGATCAGCTTACGCTTTTCCTCAACGATCACGATCAGGTCCAGACCTTCGGCCCAATCATGGAACCCGGCCATATCTAGCGGGAACGTCTGCCCGATCTTGTAAGTTGTGATGCCCAGCCGTTCTGCTTCGGTCTCGTCAATGTTCAACAAAGAAAGTGCATGGGTCAGATCCAGCCAGTTCTTACCTGCCGCTACGAACCCGATCTTGGCCCCCGGCTTGCCCCAGACACGTTTGTCCAGCTTGTTGGCATGCGAGAACGTCTCGGCCGCGAAACGCTTGTAGTCGATCACGCGGGCCTCTTGCAGATGCGGCGTATCGCCAAGACGGATGTTCAACCCACCTTCGGGCATGTCGAATTCGGGGATCACGACGCCCATCCGGTCGGGCCTGCCATCGACGACCGAGGTCACCTCGATCGTGTCCTTCATCGTCTTCAGACCAACCCAGACACCCGCGAACCGGCTGAGCGCAAAGCCGTAAATGCCGTAGTCCAGAATCTCCTGAACGCCTGCTGGGCTGACCACGGGCATATACATATCGACCAGAGACCATTCCGATTGGTGCAACACGGTGGAGCTTTCACCCGTATGGTCATCACCCATCGCCATCAATACACCGCCATATTGCGCGGTGCCCGCCATATTGGCGTGACGCATCACATCGCCCGACCGGTCAACCCCCGGCCCTTTGCCGTACCAAAGACCAAACACGCCGTCATACCGGCCATCGCCGCGCAGGCCCGACTGCTGGCTGCCCCAAAGCGCGGTGGCGGCAAGATCCTCGTTCAGCCCATATTGAAAGGTCACATCGCTTTCAGCCAGATAGCGCTGGGCGCGCATCATCTGCTGATCCACCGCACCCAAAGGTGAGCCACGATAGCCTGTCACCAGTCCGGCGGTGTTCAACCCGGCCTGTTGATCGCGGGCCTTCTGCATCAACATCAGACGCACAAGCGCCTGTGTTCCGTTCAAAAGAACGGGTGATTTCTCAAGATCGAAGCGGTCGTTCAGCGTTATGAGTGGCTGACTCATCAGACGTCTCCCCTCGTCAGATCAGTGTGCTTTATATTCACGCATTTTAGGTCACAATTATTGACCTGTATAGCCATTATCCCCTGAATCCCAAGGATTTCATGGTTTGATTGTGGAACTTGTTACCTATTTCATATAGGGCTTCACGAGGATAACGAAAGTTGCGGCGATGGATTGGGACAAGCTTAGAATATTTCACGCGGTGGCCGATGCCGGCAGCCTGACCCATGCGGGGGACAGGCTCAATTTATCTCAATCCGCCGTGAGCCGTCAGATCCGCGCGCTGGAAGAATCACTCGATGCGACCCTGTTCCACCGCCACGCACGCGGTCTGATTCTAACCGAACAGGGTGAGTTGCTGTTTGATGCAACCTCGGCCATGTCCAAACGTCTAGACGCCGCCGCCGCGCGCATCCGCGACAGCGAAGAGGAAGTGTTCGGCGTCCTGCGTGTGACCACCACTTTCGGCTTCGGCACCCTGTGGCTCGCCCCGCGCCTGCCTAAGCTATACGAACAGTACCCCGATCTTAACATCGACCTGATGCTGGAAGAGCGTGTTCTGGACCTGCCCATGCGTGAGGCCGATGTTGCCATCCGCATGAAAGAGCCCAGCCAGGCCGATCTGATCCGCAAACGCCTGATGACCGTTCAGATGAAGCTATATGCCACACAGGAGTATCTGGAATCCCATGGCGGGATGCTGAAATCGCTGGACGAGATCAAGGAACACCGCCTGATCAGCCAGACCCCGTCGGCCCCGCAGGTGGGCGCAAGCGCGGCGATGGTGCGCCATCTGATGACCTTCAATCCGGGGTCCCTGCTGACAGTGAACAATTATTTCGGCGTGCTTCAGGGTGTGTTGCACAATTTGGGAATTGGCGTCCTGCCCGACTACGTGACGCAGGACTTCCCGCACCTCGTTCCGATCTTGTCGGAAATCGAAAACGCGGACGTTCCCGTTTACCTCGCCTACCCGGAAGAATTGCGCCATTCCAAGCGGGTCGGAGCATTCCGCGACTTCGTTCAGGACGAGATCATCGCGCAACGCAAGCAGCTGAAAATGATGGGTAAACTCTAGCTATGCACTCGCAGCATAGCAGCAATGCTGAACGATCAGATTAAAACTTCTTGAACGTTCACAAACCGACCCCTAAATGAGCACTCGAAGGCGGTGATGCTGAAACGCTCATCATCTTCATACCTCCCTGTTGGACTATGGCCGAGCTTAGTGCTCGGCCTTTTTTTTGGCTTCTCCAAGATTCATTTTTTAGTTTTCCCCAAACTCACCGTCCAGAGCGATGAAATTTCTGGGAAAATCTCCATCACCTGCCTATGATCCGAAAAAACGTTTAAAAATTCGTGTTCGAGGACAGCACCATGATAAGCCCCCTCCGCCTTCTGGCGGCGATTTTTTCACTATTTTTACTGGTTGGACCCCTGCATGCCCAAGTCGCGGGCACGTCGACCTCCAGTGCGCCTGCCCCTGTTAGCATTCCCGAAGACCTGACGCCCGAGCAGGTTGATGACTTGGTTGCACGGATGTCGGATGATCAGGTCCGCTCTATCCTGTTGGAGCGTCTGGACGCGGTGGCCGAGAAAAACGCAGCCGCTGCAGAGGATCGCGAGGATCCGATTACCGAGTTGAATGAAGTCTGGAGCGAAATGGTCGCCTCTTGGACGCATGTCATAACGACCGTCCCCAATATCTTCAGCGCGCAAGCCACCGCCATCAAGAATTTTGCGACCACATTCACCTCATTCGGTGCGTTGGTTCTGATGGGGCTGATTGCTAGTGTTCTGGTTGTGGGCTTCATCGCCGAAAAACTGTTCGAGATTCTGACCCGCCGCTGGCATGTCCAGACCGAGGCGGAGGCCGAGGGCGATCTCTGGGGCGCTGCCCGGTATCTTTTCGGTCGTTTCTGTCGGGAAATCGCAGGGCTTGTAGTATTTTACGTGGTCATCCGCGCGGTTGGGCGTGGACTGCTGACGCCCGAGCAAATCACCTATGCCGGGCCGTTTGTGTTCTACCTGATCTGGGTGCCACGGCTGGGTGCCGCCGCCTCGCGCTTTGTGCTGGCGCCGAACAAACCCCATTACCGTCTGGTCAATATCGACGATCACTGGGCCAAATACCTTCATCGCAACCTGATCGGGTTGCTGATCCTGATCGGTTTCACCCTGTTCCTGCTACACTTCAACAGCCTGAACGGCATCACGGGTGATGATACGCGTATCGGCTTCTGGCTGAACGCAGGCATTCACATTTATATCGGCCTGATCGCGTGGAAAGCGCGCGAAGGTCTGTCGCAGATGATGCTGGGAACTGACCCGGACCACACCAAGTTCGACGAGGAAGTGGCACATTATTACCCGTACTTCGCCATTGCGGTCTCGGCTGCGACATGGCTGCTGGTCGAGTTCCTGGTGGCTCAGCGCAACCCGGCATCGCTGGCTCTGCTGGTTCAGGGCGCGCATTTCACGACCATGTTCTGGCTGTTGATCGCCCCGGCGCTCGACACACTGATCCGAGGGCTTGTCCGGCATCTGCAACCGCCGATGCAGGGCGAAGGTTCGGTGGCTGAACGCGCCTATAAGTCAACCAAGCGCAGCTACATCCGTATCGGTCGGGTTCTGGCGGGCATTCTTGTCATCTTGATGATCGCCAATGCCTGGGATCTCGATCTGCAGGAAATCGCTGGTGGAGACGCGGATTCAGGCAGCAAACTGGTGCAGTTCTTCATCATCATTGCCGTCGGCTACATCTTGAATGAGGTCGTCTCGCTCTGGATCAACCGCCGACTGGCAAAAGAGATGACCGCCGCGCAAAGCCCGGACGAAGAAGCTGGCGAAGGCGGCGGTGCTGGTGGCTCGCGTCTTGCAACGGTTTTGCCGCTGCTGCGGGTAACGGCTCAGGTGGCGATTGCCGTGATCTTCGTTTTGCTGGCCTTAGGCGCCCTTGGGCTCGACATCACACCGCTTCTGGCTGGTGCTGGTATCCTGGGTCTGGCCATCGGTTTCGGTGCGCAAAAACTGGTGTCTGACATCGTTGGCGGCATTTTCTTCCTGATCGACGATGCCTTCCGCGTGGGTGAGTATGTCGATGTGGGTGGCACCACCGGCACGGTCGAGAAGATCTCGATCCGCTCGATGCAGCTGCGTCACCATCGCGGGCCGGTGCACACCATTCCCTATGGTGAGATTCAGAAGCTGACTAACTACAGCCGCGACTGGGTCATCATGAAGCTGAAGTTCACCGTGCCTTTCGACACCGATCCCAACAAGGTGAAGAAGATCTTTAAGAAGATCGGCGCCGAGATGATGGAGGACGAGACCCACAAGGATGGCTTCCTGCAGCCCTTCAAGTCTCAGGGTGTGTTCGACTTTGACGATGTCGGCATGATCATCCGGGGCAAGTTCATGGCAAAACCCGGCAAGCAGTTCACCCTGCGTAAAGAGATCTTCAACCGCGTCAAGGCAGCCTTCAAGGAGAACGGCATCGACTTTGCCCGTCGCGAAGTGCGCGTTGCCATCCCCGGTCTGGATGACGCTGAACACCTGAGTGAAGACCAGAAAGCAGCGGTCGGCGCCGCCGCTGGAGCGGTCGCGCAGCAAGCGCAGCAACAAGACCAGCAGAAGTAAACTCACCCGGCGCGCGGCTGTTTTTGTCGCGTGCCGATCCCTCGATTGAGGCTCTGTACGATCCGCACAATTTGCACCTTTGTCCGGTTTGCAACAGGACAGCGCGCGGAAAGTGCCTTTTCTCTTCCCCCCGGCGGTCCCTTCCCCTAAAAGGCGCCAAACATTGCCATCTCGGGGACCGAAACAGGATGCAAGAGCCAGCCATCACACCTGATCTGATTGCCGCCCACGGGTTGAAGCCCGAGGAATACGACATGATCCTCGAGATCATCGGGCGTGAGCCGACATTCACCGAGCTTGGCATTTTCTCGGCCATGTGGAACGAGCATTGCTCGTACAAATCCTCCAAGAAATGGCTGCGTACCCTGCCAACCTCGGGCCCTCAGGTTATTTGCGGACCAGGTGAGAACGCGGGTGTTGTCGATATCGGCGACGGGCAAGCTGTTGTCTTCAAAATGGAAAGCCACAACCACCCGTCTTACATCGAACCCTATCAGGGTGCGGCAACCGGCGTTGGCGGCATTCTGCGCGACGTCTTCACCATGGGCGCGCGCCCGATCGCCTCGATGAACGCCCTGTCCTTCGGCGAACCGGGCCATCACAAGACCCGCCAACTGGTCAACGGCGTGGTCGAAGGTATCGGCGGCTATGGTAACTGCTTCGGCGTACCCTGCGTCGGCGGCGAAGTCCGTTTCCATCCAGCCTACAATGGCAACTGCCTTGTGAACGCCTTTGCAGCAGGTTTGGCTGATAGTGACAAAATCTTCTACTCGGCGGCCTCTGGCGTCGGAATGCCCGTCGTGTACCTCGGTGCCAAAACTGGACGTGACGGCGTGGGCGGTGCAACCATGGCTTCGGCCGAGTTCGACGATACCATCGAAGAGAAACGCCCAACCGTTCAGGTCGGCGATCCCTTCACCGAAAAGCGCCTCATGGAGGCGACGCTGGAGCTGATGAAAACCGGCGCCGTGATTTCGATCCAGGACATGGGCGCGGCAGGCCTGACCTGCTCGGCCGTTGAGATGGGCGACAAAGGTGGTCTGGGTGTCCGTCTGGACCTCGAAAACGTACCGCAGCGCGAAGAGAACATGACAGCCTATGAGATGATGCTGTCCGAGTCTCAGGAACGCATGCTGATGGTTCTGAAGCCCGAGCTGGAGGCCGAAGCCCGCGCCGTATTCGAAAAGTGGGACCTCGACTTTGCCATCGTCGGCGAAACCATCGCGGAAGACCGTTTCCTGATTATGCACAATGGTGAGGTGAAGGCTGATCTGGTCCTGTCGAAACTCTCGTCGACCGCGCCGGAATATGACCGCCCATGGGTTGCGACGCCCGAGGCTGCGGAATTGGCCGACGTGCCGCAGATCGACCCGATTGACGGTCTGCGCGCCCTGCTCTCTTCGCCCAACTATGCGGGCAAGCAGTGGGTTTATGAGCAGTATGATACCATGGTCATGGCTGACAGCGCCCGTACGCCGGGTCTGGGTGCCGGTATGGTGCGTGTTCACGGCACCGATAAGGTACTTGCCTTCACTTCAGACGTGACACCGCGCTATGTCCGCGCCAACCCGATCGAAGGCGGCAAGCAAGCGGTGGCCGAGGCTTATCGTAACCTGACCGCTGTCGGGGCCAAGCCGCTGGCCACAACCGACAACTTGAATTTCGGCAACCCCGAAAAGCCCGAGATCATGGGCCAGTTCGTCGGCGCAATCCAAGGCATCGGAGCCGCCGTTGGCGCGCTGGATGTGCCCATCGTGTCCGGCAACGTCTCGCTTTACAACGAGACCGACGGTCAGGCGATCCTGCCCACCCCGACCATTGGCGCTGTTGGCCTGCTCAACCACACTGATGAGATCATCGGAAACGAGGTGCGCGAAGGCCACGTGGCCCTTGTGATCGGTGAAACCAAAGGCCATCTGGGTCAATCCGCCCTTCTGGCCGAGGTGTTCAACCGCGAAGAAGGCGATGCGCCCCACGTGGATCTTGAGGCCGAGAAGCGCAACGGCGACTTCATCCGCGCCAACCGCGAGATGATCAAGGCCTGCACCGACCTGAGCGACGGCGGCCTCGCACTTGCCGCGTTTGAACTGGCCGACGCAGCTGGCGTTGGCGTTCACCTTGACGATGCCTCGACCGAGGTACTGTTCGGCGAAGATCAAGCCCGCTATTTGGTCGCCTGCAACTTTGATCAGGCCGAGGCATTGATGATCGCAGCCGGCCAGGCTGGCGTTCCCCTGACCTCAGTCGGTCGCTTTACGGGCGAAACTGTAAAGATCGGCAGTTCCGAAGTCCCTCTGGCCGAATTGACTGAGGTTTTCCGCCAAAGCTTTGCCACCGCGGTCGCCTGATCTCACTTCTCGTTCTGCAAAGGAATAGTTCCGCGCCCTGATCGGTGCGGGATTTGCATATCTGAAAGACCTTCCACATCTTGCACGCGCCTTCCCATCGCTCTACATCTTGGGAAAGACCTTCAGGAGTAAGCCTAGATGCCAATGAGCGCCCACGAGATTGAAACCCTGCTGCGCGAGAGCTTTCCCAACGCGGAAATTCAGGTTGGCGGCAGCGATGGCGTTCACATGTCCGCCATGGTCGTGGACGAGAGCTTTCGCGGCAAGAACCGCGTCCAGCAACAGCGCGCTGTTTATGCGGCCCTGAAAGGCAAAATGGACGGCCCGGACGGTGACCTGCACGCGCTGGCGCTGACCACCAAAGTGCCGGAGTAGGATGGAACATGCGATTGTAATCTCAATTGCGGTTTCCGTCTTTGTTCTGCTCATCACTCTGTTGGCGCGGAACAAATCAAAGACTGGGCGCAAGACGAGGCGTGGATCGCCGCCCGGACAGGGATAACACCTCCTATATTCCTCCTATCAATCACATGACGCTACAATTAGCTCGGCAGAGACCCATATCCCCAAGGAAACGCAAGATTACGCCAAAGCTATGATGCCGAAGAGCAAAGGAAACGCGAAATGACCGACGTGAAGACCCAGATCGACGAAACCGTCAAAGCCAATGACGTGGTGCTGTATATGAAAGGCACCAAAGAGATGCCTCAGTGCGGTTTCTCATCCCGTGTGGCAGGTGTGCTGAACTACATGGGCGTGGACTATGCCGATGTGAATGTTCTGGCCGACGAAGCAGTCCGTCAGGGTATCAAGGACTATTCGGACTGGCCGACAGTGCCGCAGCTTTATGTCAAAGGCGAATTTGTCGGTGGTTGCGATATCATCACTGAAATGACCCTGTCGGGTGAATTGGACACGTTGTTTGACGAAAATGGTGTCGGCTACAACAAGGACGCAGCCGACAAAATCCGTGAGGCCAACGCCTGATCCGGCCTTAACGGCTGGAACAATCCTGAAAAATGACCTGCTCACTGGCGGCGTTTGTCGCCAGGAAGCTTACTGTGGCATTCCACCCTTTTGACCGCAGGATATAGGTTCCGTTCGTATCCACCGATTCGTACCGAATGCCCGAGCCGCTCTCGACCTGACGCATCGCTACCAGAGAATTGTCGACCATCGTTGCCGCGGCGCCCGAGCCGTCCGATGCGTTGAAATAGGTCACTGGCAACGGAATACCGTTCTCGCAGTTGAACGTCACCGTCAGTATGTCGATCTCGGCAATTGCCTTGGATGCACATACAAGGGCCACGGCCCCGCAGATCAAGCCGCATGCTCGTTTCATTTTGCTTTGTCCTCGATATCTGATGCCAGGGCTTCTGCCCGTGCGGCCAGTTCGGCCAGTGTATCCGTGACCGAAGGCGGCACGACAGCGACTTCGATCCGTTCGGGTTCAGGTGCCGGCGCGCTGCGTAGCGTTTGAAGCTCGGCCTCGGTTTCGGCCAGCTTCGCCTCAAGCGCTTTGACTTTGTCATCAGTCGCGGCTGTTTTATCCGCCAACATTAGACCGGCCATCAACAACATGCGGGATTCGGGCATACGCCCAATCTGATCCGAAAGCACCTGCGCTTCGTCATCCAGCATTTTCGCGGCGGCCTGCAGAAAACTTTCTTCCCCGTCCTGACAAGACACGTCAAACCCGCGCCCGCCGATATGAATGGTCACTTCGGGCATTACTCAACCTCACCTTCTGCCAGTTTCGCCTGCGATAGCAGAGGCTCAAGGCGAGCCAGAACAGCCCGTGCCTCGGCCGCATCGGTCGCTTGCGCCGCGCGCGTTGCTTCCAACTCCGCCACAGTCGCCTTATTCAACAGCTCCGCGTCCTGAACTCCCTCTTGCGCCGCAGCGCGCAGGGCATCAACCGAGTTGCGGAGCTGCTCATTCGCCTGCCGCATCCTCTGCAGATCGTCATCCAGACGTGACATGGCAGCCCCGTGGCTGGCGCGCTCGGCCCTCAACATCTCCAGCTCCGCGTTCAGCTCGGCAACCCGTTCGCTATCGGCCAATTCGGCCCTCAAACGGCTATTCTCGGCCTCGATGTCTCCAGCCCGCAAGATAACAGCCCTCATCTCTTCAATCTCGGCCCGCAGCGCGGCCGGGTCTTCCTGACCTTCCAGATCAGCCCGCAATTGCGCGTTCTCGGCTTTCAGAGCGTCCAGTTCCTCGGTGTTTTCCAGTGCCGCCTTCGCCTCAGCCAGTTCGGCCCGCGCAGCCTCGACCGCAGAAAGCTTTGTTGCGGCTTCGGCCAACTCAGCCCGCAGAGCGTCCACATCGGCCGTAGGCTCTGGCGCAGCACGCAGCGCCTCCATATCGGCGCGCATACCGTCAACTTCCTGCTCGTGGCGTTCCTTCAACGAGGTCAGGCGCTCTTGCAGCTGTGCGTTGGCAACGCGTTCATCGTCCAGCGCCGCTTGCAACCCTTCATCTGCATCGCCCACCGGCGCGTTATGCAGGGCGGTCACGCCTGTGCCAATACGCTCCATCGCGGCGAGAATGCGTTGCTGTAACTCTTCAATCTGGCTCATGCCCCTGTCACCTCTTAACCAAGGTTCATTCTGTTGCCGAACCGTCCGAATCAAGAATCGGTCCCGCTTGGCACCAGTCTAACGGAATGTGACGGAAAATACCCACTGTTTGGTTTCAAAGGCTTGGACAGCTCTCTTCAAGCGGTGCGACCTTGTTTCGCCCGGTTCTGCTTGCACTTTGAGGGCTGAATGCTATTGAGCGCGCAATCTGCTTCAAATCCAAAGGAACAACGCCCGTGGACCTGACTGCGCTGCGCAATGCAAACCCCGAACACTGGGACAAAGCTGCGGCCATCCGCACCTTGACCCTGGACGCCGTCGCCGCCGCCAATTCCGGCCATTCCGGCATGCCGATGGGCATGGCCGATGTTGCGACCGTGCTGTTCGAAAAGCACCTGAAATTCGACGCCTCGAACCCCAGCTGGCCCGACCGTGATCGGTTCATCCTGTCAGCGGGTCACGGCTCGATGCTGGTATATTCGCTGCTGTACCTCACCGGCCACGCGGATGTGACACTGGAAGAGATCAAGAACTTCCGTCAGCTTGGCGCAAAAACTGCAGGCCATCCGGAAAACTTTCTGATCAACGGTGTTGAAACCACCACTGGTCCGCTGGGTCAGGGCATCTCGAACGCCGTTGGCTTTGCCATGGCCGAGGAAATCCAGCGCGCGCATTACGGCAAGAAGATCGTTGATCACTACACCTACGTGATCGCAGGCGACGGCTGCCTGATGGAAGGCGTCAGCCAAGAAGCGATCACTCTGGCCGGTCGTCATGAGCTGGGCAAGCTGATCGTCTTCTGGGACGATAACAACATCACCATCGACGGAACTGTGGACATTGCCGACCGCACTGACCAGGTGCGCCGTTTTGCCGCCTCGGGCTGGCATGTTATCGAGATCGACGGCCATGATCCGCAAGCCATCGACGCGGCGATCACGCAGGCGAAAAAGTCGAAAAAGCCTTCGATGATTGCCTGCAAAAGCCACATCGCTCTGGGTCACGCCGCACAGGATACCTCGAAAGGTCACGGCGCGCTGACAGATCAGGAGCAGCTGAAAGCCGCCAAAGAAGGCTATGGCTGGCCGCATGACGCATTCGAGATCCCTGCCAACGTGAAATCGGCTTGGGAAGCCATCGGTGCCCGTGGCGCCGCCGAACGAGCGGAATGGGAAGAGCGTTTTGCGCAAATCTCAGAGCGCAAACAGGCCGAGTTCAACCGCGCCTACGCGTTTGAAGCGCCAAAGAAGCTGGCCGGTGCGATCCGTTCGTTCAAGAAACAGATGTCGGAAGACCAGCCCAAGCTGGCCACCCGCGCCTCGTCCGAGAAGGTTCTGAACGTTGTGAACCCGATCATGACCGAGACCGTGGGCGGCTCGGCCGACCTTACCGGTTCGAACAACACCAAATCGGCTGATATGGGAGTGTTCCTGCCCGAAAACCGCAAGGGTCGCTACATCCACTACGGTATCCGTGAGCACGGCATGGCCGCAGCGATGAACGGTATGGCGCTGCACGGTGGCATCCGCCCCTATGGCGGGACCTTCATGGCCTTCACCGACTATGCCCGCCCGTCCATGCGTCTGGCCGCGCTGATGAAAATCCCGTCGGTTTTCGTGATGACCCATGACTCGATCGGTCTGGGTGAAGACGGCCCGACCCACCAGCCCGTCGAGCATCTGGCAATCAGCCGCGCGACGCCGAACACCTATGTGTTCCGCCCCGCCGACACCGTTGAGACCGCCGAGGCCTGGGAACTGGCGCTGACCTTCAAAGACAGCCCCTCGGTCCTGTCGCTGACCCGTCAGGGCGTGCCGACCGTGCGCAAGGATCACAAAGCCAAGAACCTGACCGCTCAGGGCGCTTACGTTCTGGCCGAAGCCGAGAGCAAGCGT
The DNA here is from genome assembly GCF_049800715.1 of Ruegeria profundi. GTDB lineage: Bacteria > Pseudomonadota > Alphaproteobacteria > Rhodobacterales > Rhodobacteraceae > Ruegeria > Ruegeria profundi_A. The sequence goes on along the minus strand of NZ_JBNAFO010000001.1, from coordinate 51,502 downwards.
CAAGCGATCCTGATCGCCACAGGCTCTGAGGTTTCGCTGGCGATGGAAGCCAAAGCGATGCTTGAAGCCGAAGGCATCGGCACCCGTGTTGTCTCCATGCCCTGTATGGAACTTTTCGCTGAACAAGACGAAGCCTACCGCAAACGCGTGCTGCCCGCCGGTGCTGTCCGCATAGGAATCGAAGCGGCCGTGCGCGCCGGAGGCTGGGACCAATGGTTGCTGGGTGAGCGTGGTCGTGAAGCCAAGGCAGGTTTCATCGGCATGTCGAGCTTTGGTGCCTCTGCCCCGGCTGGCGAGCTGTACAAGCATTTCGGCATCACCGCCGAGGCCACCGTTGCCAAGGTCAAAGAATTGCTGGGCTAAAACAGCCTGCCACAAAATGAAAAGCCCCGGTCCACACCGGGGCTTTTTTCTTAGACAAAGATGATCACAGACTGCATTCCATCCACGATCAAATCGCCTTCTGTGTTCCAAACGCGCATGACCTGCGAACTATAGCCATCGCGGCCTGCAGTCAGTTGATGCTCCAGTAAAAACCAACCGTCGCGTGTTTGAAAATCCTCGGACAACACGTTGAAAATCCAGTTCATTGACGAATTTGGCCCGGGTTTCTTTAGCGTGGGGTAGATAGCTGGCGGTGGCAGGTCAGCGATTGAAATCAACCCCTCCGTCCTATTCCACATCCGAGGATCGTTGTGTCGGGCCCAAAGGCGCAGATACCCGCGATCTGCCCCCATGAAAGGCAATTCACCCTCGACCTTTCTGACGTCAAAGTTTGTAAGGAAAGGTATCGGCGGTCGTGGCAAATCTGGAGAGAAATAATACTCCGTCATCTCGGGCGAATCTGCGGGCTTGGCCGGGCAGTCGAACGCGACATGGCTGTCTTGCGCGCGGCCAAAGGAAAATGTCGCTTGCGCCGCAACACTGCCACCGATTTCGGCAAGAGCGTTGATGGTCGTCACATTGCGCCCCTCGCGCAAGATTTCCGTTCTGACTTGCGGCGCATCAATGATCGGCGCCGTGAAATTGACCAACGCCGATCTGAGGGGCGGTAGATCGGCGTGCCGATTGTAAACCGTTGACAACATTAAGGCTGACGAAAACCCACCGAATGTTGTGCGGCCTTGCTTCCAGTTCTTCGGTATTGGGTAGCTGAGGCAATCGTCTTGCGCCTCAGCGGCGCTGAGGACATCGAACAGGGATGGCTCGGACATGAGAACTTCACCTAGTAATTGGTGCGGCGAGGATAATACGGCTGAAGACGGAGGCCAGATGGACCTTACGTCATCGCCTAGTGTTCTTTGGATGAACCTGAAAACGCCCCCATCACGGGCCCGATGACTTTGGTTGCCAGGGGGATCAAGACCATCCCCCAGGCCAGACCAAAGATGCCGTCCATGGTCGCCTTGGCGATCCACTCCGCCGCGGCCTCCCACTGCGCGGAGACCGAATGACCAACCGCATAAGCCCAGTCATGGATATGATGCCCCAGCCAGCCAAAGCCCAGAACCTCCATCCCGTGGATGACGATGGACCCGCCCACCCACAGCATGGCCGCCGTTCCGACGATCGACAGGGTTTTCATCACTGTGGGCATGGCCTTGACCAATCCGCGCCCCAGACCTCGGCCCACCGGCGTCGGAGCGTTTCCGGCCAGATACAGCCCGACATCGTCCATCTTCACGATCAAGGCGACTGAGCCATAAACGGCCACCGTCACCCCAAGCCCGACAACAGCCAAAGTCGCCGCCTGCATCCACACATTCGGAGCCTCAATCGCGGCCAGCGCAATGGTCATGATCTCAGCCGACAGGATGAAATCCGTCTTGATCGCACCTTTGACCTTCTGTTCTTCAAGGTGGCCCGGATCGCGTACATCCATGTCCTTTTCAATGGCGTGGCTGCCATGTGGGAACAGAACGTGGAATATCTTCTCAGCCCCTTCAAAACACAGGTATGACCCGCCCAACATCAGTAAAGGCGTGATCAGCCACGGCGCGAAATTCGCAAGCAACAGTGCGACCGGCAGCAGCAGAATGAGTTTGTTGAAAACCGACCCACGGGCAATGCGCCAGATGATCGGCAACTCGCGCGCGGGCGCGAAGCCTTGGACATATTTTGGCGTAACCGCTGCGTCATCGATAATCACTCCGGCCGTTTTGGCTCCAGCCTTACCAGCAGCCGCCACGACATCATCCACCGAGGCCGCAGCCACCTTGGCGATCCCCGCCACATCATCCAAAAGGGCCAACAGTCCGCTCATCGCGTGTCCTTTCCTGTCACCTGCCGCAAACGGACCCTACCCGATCCAACAGCTAGCGCAAGCGTTAGCGCAATCTGCCCAGGTTTGCGCTAACACCTTAAAAATATGCCGCTTTTGCCCTTTTGAGATTCCGGTTTCAAGGCTATATGGCCTCAAACGCAAGCGCATTTGGAGACGTCACATGACCATCAAGGTCGGTATCAATGGTTTTGGCCGCATTGGCCGCTGTACCCTGTCGCACATTGCCGCCTCGGGCCGCAACGACATCGAAGTGATCAAAGTCAACGCCACCGGCCCGCTCGAAACATCGGCGCATCTGCTGAAGTATGACAGCATTCACGGCCGTTTCCCGCGCGAAGTATCGATTGAAGGCGACACCATGGATCTGGGCCGAGGCCCGATGCAGATGTTCTCGACCTACGACATGAACGAATTGGATTGGGAAGGCTGCGACGTCGTTCTGGAATGCACCGGCAAGTTCAACGACGGCACCAAGGCAAAAACCCACCTGGATCGCGGCACGCAGAAGGTTCTGCTGTCGGCCCCCGGCAAAAATGTCGACAAGACCATCGTGTTTGGCGTGAACCACAACACGCTGACCGCAAATGACAACATGGTCTCGAACGGCTCCTGCACCACGAACTGCCTTGCTCCGCTTGCCAAGGTTCTGGACGAAGGTGTCGGCATCGAACACGGTATCATGACCACCATTCACGCCTATACCGGCGACCAGCCGACACTGGATCGTCGCCACAGCGACCTGTACCGCGCTCGCGCGGCGGCGATGTCGATGATCCCGACCTCGACCGGTGCAGCGGCAGCCTTGGGCGAGGTTCTGCCAAATCTGAAAGGTCGTCTGGACGGCTCGGCAATCCGCGTCCCTACTCCAAATGTTTCGGCCGTAGACCTGAGCTTCCGCGCCTCGCGCGACGTGACCGTCGAAGAGATCAACGCAATCGTTGAAGAGGCCGCCAAAGGCCCGATGCAGCGCGTCCTGGGCTATGAGCCCGCGCCTCTGGTCTCGACCGATTTCAACCATACCGAGGAAAGCTCGATCTTTGCTCCTGACCAGACCCGCGTGGTGGATAACCGCATGGTCCGCGTGTTGGCGTGGTATGACAATGAATGGGGCTTCTCGGTTCGTATGGCCGATGTTGCCGTCGCCATGGGGCGCCTTAACTGATTACCCCATGATCGCTTGAACAGCTTCGCCCGCTCAGGTTATCTGAGCGGGCGTTTTTGTTCGGGGCCCTCATGACAAATCAAATCGCCATCTGGCTGGCGCTGCTGATCTTTGGCGCAATCATGCTTGACTATGCCCTGTTCGGGACCGAGCATTTTCTGTTCCTCGGCAAGAAACTTTACGACTTTCTCGACTGGCTCGCCTTCTGGCGCTGAGCAAGGTTTTACTTGACTTTCTCGCCGATCTCGCTTTGTTAGCGCTAACTCATTTCGAGCAGAGACTCTGACGGAGCAGGACATGACACTTAAACTGGCCATTAACGGATTTGGACGTATCGGGCGCGGAGTTTTGCGCGCGGTTATGGAGTCGGGACGGACCGACGTAGAAATCGTTGCGATCAACGATCTGGCCAAGCCGGAAATGAACGCCCATCTGTTCGAATTTGACAGCGTTCATGGCCGCTACTCCAAGCCCGTCACCCTGTCCGAGGCCGGTCTCGACGTTGGCGCGGGTCCGATCCGACTGACCAGCGAACGCGATCCCGAAGCGTTGGACTGGTCGGATGTCGATGTCGTGCTGGAATGCACCGGCGTATTCCGGACCCGGGAAGCGGCTGAGCGTCACCTGAAGAACGGCTCCAAGAAAGTCCTGATCTCCGCCCCGGCCCGTGGAGACGGCGGCGTCAAGACGATCGTATTTGGGGTGAACGACTCCGAACTGACCGCTGAGGACACGATCGTTTCGAATGCCTCATGCACAACCAACTGCCTGTCGCCTGTTGCTGCGGCGCTGGATGCCGGGTTGGGGATCGTGCATGGTAACATGACCACCGTTCACGCCTATACCGCAAGCCAGCCGGTACATGATACCGCAGGCAAAGACCCTTACCTGTCACGCGCGGCGGCTCTGTCGATGATCCCGACAACCACCGGTGCTGCCGCAGCTGTTGGTCTGGTTCTACCTCAGCTGGCGGGCAAGCTGACCGGTCAGGCGATCCGCGTGCCGACCCCGAATGTCTCGGTGGTTGATCTGGTGGCCGAAGTCTCTCGCCCAACGACCGAGGACGAGGTCAACGCCCTGTTTGTTGAGGCCGCTGCCAAAATCCCTGGCGTGCTGGCCGCAGAAAATCGACCGCTGATTTCGATCGATTTCAACCACGATGCCCATAGCTCGACCGTGTCGCTGGCGGAGACCAAGGTCACAGATGGCACGCTGGTGCGCGTGCTGGCATGGTATGACAACGAATGGGGTTTCTCGAACCGGATGCTGGACACAGCCGCCGCGATGGGCGCGTTATCCTAACCGCTCTTTAAGGGCCACATTCACGCTGGGCGTGACGAATTTCGACACGTCCCCGCCTAAACGCGCGATTTCTTTCACCAGTTTCGAAGCAATGGCCTGATGCCGCGCTTCGGCCATCAGGAACACGGTCTCGATGGAATCGTCTAGAGCCCGGTTCATGCCAACCATCTGGAATTCATACTCAAAATCAGCAACGGCCCGCAGCCCGCGCACGATGACCTGCGCGCCCACATCCCGCGCGCAGTCGATCAGCAAGTTCTCGAACGGATGTGCCACGATCTGGGTTCCGGTCTGTTCCGACAGATGCGCGCATTCCGCCTCAATCATGGCAACGCGTTCTTCCAGCGAGAACAAAGGCCCCTTGTCACGGTTGATGGCCACGCCGATCACCAGTTTGTCTACCAGCGCCGAGGCCCGACGGATGATGTCGATATGCCCCAAGGTGATCGGATCAAAAGTTCCGGGATAAAGGCCAACCCGCATCACGCTCTCCTGCGTTCAAAAACTGAACGATAGCAAACACAATCATGCTGCAGGTGCAAGAGGGCGTTATGCCCTGCCCCCCTCAATGCCCCATGATCATGCCTTGCAGGGCGTCTTTTTCCATTGCAAGCTCGGTCAGTTGCGCCTTGACCACGTCCCCGAGGGTGACGATGCCGACAAGCCTGCCATCCTCGACAATCGGCATGTGGCGGAACCGGCCTTCGGTCATGCGTGCCAGAATATCTTCGACCGATTCCTGTCGTGTCGCAGTGATCAGGTCTTTGGTCATATAGCTATCGACCGATTGGTTCAGGCACCCGCTGCCGCTGGCCGCCAGTTCTCGGACGATGTCGCGTTCGGACAGGATACCGATGGCCGTGCTGCCTCCGTCCTCTGAGACAACAACTGTACCGATGCGTCTTTCCGCCAGTATCTTCGCCGCCTCGGACACAGTCGCGGATGGAGCGACGGTCACCACCTCATCGGTGGCTTTGGATGTCAGAATGGCTTGAACGAGCATAAAAAAAACCTCCGGCAATAACGTACTGTTTTCCAAAGCGTTGCCGGAATGGTCATGTGTGTCAAGTTCCGGCTTCCGCCTCAAGCCGTGCAACTTCGTCGCGAATCCCACGGGTCAATGCCTGCGCAAAGCGGTTGAGGCGTTCGTTTCGCTGATCGCCCTGATGTCGAACCAGATGAAAGCTGCGGGTCAGACTGACTTGATCGGTCAACAACCTGCGCAGGTTCGGATGAAACGGAAGCGTGAAGTCATGCGCAACGCAGATCCCCGCCCCAAGCGCCGCCTGACGCAACTGAACCGGTACCGAATTCGACGCAAGCGCTACCCGGTCAATCCCCAGATCGTTGAGGTAGTCCAGCTCGCGATCAAATATCATATCAGGGATATAGCCAATCAAACGGTGGGCTTTCAGGTCCTCGACCGTCTGGATCGGGGCGTGTCGGTCCAGATAGTCCTGCGCCGCAACCAGATGCAGTTTGTAGTCGCTGACTTTTTGCACCAGCAGCTTGCCTGCGGTCGGAGAGCTGACCGTAACAGCCATATCCGCCTCACGCCGCGACAAGTTGATGATCCTCGGCAGCGCTAGGATTTGAATATCCAAATCCGGATTCGCGTCGCTGATCTTTGCACAGACCTGAGGCAACAGGTAGTTCGCCGAACCATCCGGAGCACCAATTCGAATCTGACCACTCAGCGACTCGGTCGACCCAACCACTGCGCCAGCGGCAGCGCGCATCGCCTCCTCGGCTTGCAGACCGTGATCCAGCAGGCGTTCTCCGGCTGTTGTTAAAATGTAGCCTTGTTGCGACTTAGTGAACAGCTGCGCGTCCAGACTGCCTTCTAACCGGGCGATCCTCCGGCCAACGGTAGCGGGGTCAATCTTGAGAATCCGCCCCGCTGACGACAGGCTTTCCTCACGCGCGACGGCAAGAAAAACGCGCATATCATCCCAATTTGGCGTCATCCCGCCCCCCTTGCATTTTTGCAAAGCTCTTTTGAGACATTGCCTCTGTTCAGGTTATTTCTGCAAGCCTATTCTGCGCGCAAACATATCGGAGGAGTTTGCAATGCAAGATCTGACTCATTTCATCAATGGCGAGAACGTGGCCGGAACCTCGGGCCGTTTTGATGACGTTTTCAATCCGGCAACGGGTGAAGTTCAGTACAAATGCCCAATGGCAAGTGCGGCCGAAACCACCGCCGCGATCGAGGCCGCCGCAGCCGCACAACCCGCATGGGGCGCGACCAACCCGCAGAAGCGCGCGCGCGTCATGATGGCCATGGTCGGCCTGATGAACCGCGACATGGACAAGCTGGCCGAAGCGCTGAGCCGTGAGCATGGCAAGACCATCCCCGACGCCAAGGGCGACCTGCAGCGTGGTCTGGAGGTGATCGAATACTGCATCGGCGCACCGCAAATGCTGAAAGGTGAGTTCACCGACAGCGCAGGTCCGGGTATCGACATGTACTCGATGCGCCAGCCTTTGGGTGTTGTCGGTTCGATCATGCCGTTCAACTTCCCGGCGATGATGCCTCTGTGGCACGTTGGTCCGGCGCTGGCCTGCGGCAACGCCGTGGTTCTGAAGCCGTCCGAGCGTGACCCCTCAGTTCCGCTGATGCTGGCCGAGTTGTTCATTGAGGCCGGTCTGCCCAAGGGTGTCTTTCAGGTCGTCAATGGCGACAAAGAGGCCGTGGACACTATCCTCGACAGCGAAATCATTCAGGGCGTCAGCTTTGTCGGCTCGACCCCGATCGCGCAATACATCTACAGCCGCGCGACGGCCAATGGCAAACGCGCGCAGTGTTTCGGCGGCGCCAAGAACCACATGATCGTCATGCCCGACGCGGATCTGGACCAAGCCGCAGACGCGCTGGTCGGTGCGGGCTTCGGTGCGGCGGGCGAACGCTGCATGGCGATCTCGGTTGCCGTTCCTGTGGGCGAAGAAACAGCGGACCGTCTGATCGAAAAACTGATCCCGCGCGTCGAAAAGCTGAAAGTCGGCCCCTACACAGCCGGAGACGACGTGGACATGGGCCCCGTTGTGACCGGAGCTGCAAAAGAGCGCATCCTCGGCCTGATCAACTCGGGCGTTGAGCAAGGCGCGAAGCTGGTCGTCGACAACCGCGATTTCAGCTTGCAGGGCTATGAGGACGGTTTCTTTGTCGGCCCGCACCTGTTCGACCACGTGACGCCAGACATGGATATCTACAAGCAGGAAATCTTCGGCCCGGTCCTGTCGACCGTTCGCGCAGGCTCCTACGAAGAGGCGATTGGCTTGGCAATGGACCACGAATACGGCAACGGCACCGCGATCTTCACGCGCGATGGTGACACTGCACGTGACTTCGCGAGCCGGATCAACATTGGCATGGTTGGCATCAATGTCCCGATCCCGGTTCCGCTGGCCTACCACACCTTTGGCGGCTGGAAGAAATCCATGTTCGGTGACCTAAACCAGCACGGCCCGGACAGCTTCAAATTCTACACTCGCACCAAGACTGTCACGGCCCGCTGGCCGTCGGGCATCAAGGAAGGTGGCGAGTTCAACTTCAAAGCGATGGACTGATCCAAAGCCAAATCTGCTCAAACCCGGCCGCTCTGGCCGGGTTTTTCATTGGCAGGGTTCCGCCAGAACCCTCCAAAACCCGGATTCTCACGATAAATTCAAACTGTAGAGGCTGGCAATTTGCGAGCCTGGCAAATATTTTCGGCGCAACTATATTTTCGAGCAGATTGAATCTCCGGAGGTCGCCTTGTCCAAATCCAACATGACTCGCCGTTCGGCCCTTTTGGGGGCTGCATCCGTTCTGGCCACTCCGGCCCTCGTCCGTGCGCAAAGTTCCGATGCGTTCCCGCAAAGCGAAGACGCGATCAGCACGCAACTGCCGGTACGCCGAAACGTCTCGTCCTTCTCGCAGCAGAACTGGCAAGACCATTTTGATCAGTTGGGTGCGGGCTGCCTGTTGGCCGACATCACTAGCCGCGCGGTTCACTATTGGGGACCGGACGGGACTTATAAACTGTATCCCAGTTCGGTTCCGATGAGTGAAGAGCTGACGAGGCGCGGCTACACAAAGGTTGTCCGCAAGGCCGAATACCCGACATGGACGCCAACCGCCTCGATGCGGGAACGTGATCCGTCTCTGCCCGTTCGGATGGAGGGTGGTGACCCCGGCAACCCGCTGGGAACGCGCGCGATGTATCTGGGCTGGCCAGCTTATCTGGTCCATGGAACCCACGACACCCGCAAGATCGGACGGCAGAGTTCCTCCGGCTGTATAGGCCTTTACAACCAACATGTGGAAGAGCTGTACCCGCTGGTCCAAATCGGTACGCAGGTACGTTTGGTCTGAGGTTCAAAACCCAGGAACAGCAAAGCCCCGGCCATCAGGTCCGGGGCTTTTTGTTTAGCGGGGCGCCAAAGTTATTCGGGCAGAATAACCTCATCGACCACATGGATAACGCCATTGCTGGCTTCGATGTCGGCCTGCACCACATCAGCGCCATTCACGCGGACTCCATTTTTAGCGTTGACGCTCAGGCGATCGCCCTGAACGGTCAGAACCTTCGCGCGCTTGCCAGCGATATCGCCCGACATCACTTTGGCAGGTACGACGTGGTAGGTCAGAATCTCAACCAGTTTGTCCTTGTTTTCCGGCAGCAGCAGGCTTTCCACCGTGCCTTCGGGCAGAGCAGCAAACGCCTCATCCGTCGGTGCGAAAACGGTGAACGGACCGTTGCCCTTCAGCGTGTCGACCAGACCGGCGGCCTGAACGGCTGCGACCAGTGTGGTGAACGATCCCGCAGATACGGCGGTGTCAACGATGTCAGCTGCCTGAGCCTTGATCGGCATGGCAAGTGCAACGGCGGCGGCAGCGCCCATCAATGTGCGACGAAACATGGCTGTCTTCTCCTCTCCAGCTTGTTATGGAAAGGGTTACGGCGCATGCTTCGCACCGGATCACTTTAGGATCACTGTTCTTTGATCTGAACCCAGATACTTTGGGCCCGACCATCGTTCAGAAACGGCAGCGCCTCACACGCATCGGGGCGGTCCTGTTGCAGATAATATCCCGGCCAAAGCATTGAAAACGCTCCAGATTGCAGAAGGGCGTGCAACATGTACTGCTCACCCCAACCTGGACAGTCGTAGAAAAAACGCTTGGGATATTCGTAAGGTAAAAAAACATCATGCACGTGAATGACAACGCCCGGTTTCAGCGTCGGGATGATGCGGCAGAACAGATGCGCGACGTCATTGCTCATCCTGACAACATGGCTGGAATCGATGAACAGAACGTCACCGGCCTCAAGCTGTTCGAACAGAGCCGGATCTACCTCCTCCAGCCGTTTTTGTTCGAACGCATCGACCACATGAGCGATATCCGCCCGCGGGTACGGGTCGATGGCTGTGATTTGCGTGTCCAACCCTCCGTCAAGGATGGCTTGCCGCGTCACGCGGGTTGAGTTTCCGCAGCCGACCTCGATCACACGTTTCGGTTTGAACCTGCGGATCATCAGATACAGAGCGTCAGCATCGGGGCTATCGTAATAGCCGTTGCCCAGCCGGTATCCCGTCTGGTTCCGGGCCGGGTCCTTAAGGGCCTCCAGCGCCTCCTTATGTTGGCCGTATTCGGCGACCAATTCGGCGATGTCGAAATTTTCCATCCCCGGTGACAGCGCGTAAGCCGGGCGCTCCAGCCCGCCTGCCCGCTCGAACGCCTCCAACCGGGCGCGTTCGTCCTGTTCGGTCACCTTGTCGACCAGCTTCACCCCCAGCTCATCAAGGGCTGCGTTGATCTGCGGGAATTTTCTGGGTTTCACGAGGCCGGCTCCGTTATCGCATTGCTGCCCGTTCCTTAGCGCTGCTTGAGGTCGCTCCGCAAGCGGCGCAGCGGCAAACCCTTGGCAAAACGTTGATTTACGTATTCACTGATTGCATTGGAAAACGGCAGGTAGGCCCATGCAACAAGATTTCACGATCGGCATTGAAGAAGAATATCTGCTGGTCGACCGCGACAGCCTGCATCTGGCCGAAGCTCCCGCCGCATTGATGGAGGCCTGCCAGGCCGATTTCGAAGGGCAGGTCAGCCCTGAATTCCTGCAGTGTCAGATCGAAGTTGGTACCCGTCCACACACGACCGTCAAAAGCGCGCGCGAAGATCTCAGGCGTCTGCGCTCTTGTGTTTCAAAGCGGGCCGCCGAGTATAACCTCAGCCCGATCGCCGTGTCCTGCCATCCGTTTGCCGATTGGAAAAAACAGCACCACACACGGAAAGAGCGTTACGACGCGCTGCAACACGCTTTGGGCGGCGTTGCACGGCGGATGCTGATTTGCGGGATGCATGTGCATGTGGGGGTCGAGGACCCGGCCCTACGCGCAGACCTGATGCCGCAACTCAGTTACTTCCTACCCCATCTGCTGGCGCTTTCGGCGTCCTCCCCGTTCTGGAATGGCGAGGATACGGGGCTTTCCTCCTATCGCCTGACAGTGTTCGACAATCTACCGCGTACGGGATTGCCGCCGGTCTACAACAGTTGGAGCGAATACGAACGCACAACCGGCGTCCTGGTCGAGCTTGGCGTGATCGAAGACACCTCGAAAATATGGTGGGATCTGCGCCCCTCACATCGGTTCCCGACGCTGGAAACCCGGATTATGGACGTCCAGCCGCGGCTTGAGCACACCTTATCGCTGGCCGCCCTCGTGCAGGCGCTGACCCGTATGCTGTGTCGCCTCAAGGCCCGCAATCTGCGCTGGCGGCAATATGACCGGTTCCTGATCGGTGAGAACCGCTGGCGCGCGCAACGCTATGGGGTCGGCGAAGGGCTGATTGATTTTGGGGATCGGTCGATCAAACCCATGGCCGAGCTGATCGGCGAACTCATGGGAATGTTGGCTGAAGATGCTGAGGCGTTGGGGACCATGACCGAACTCGCCCGCCTGCGTCAGATCGCCGAGACAGGCACCTCCGCCACTCGCCAACGTCGCGTCCATGCCGAAGCCGTCGCGAAGGGTGAAGACCCCGGCCAAGCCGTTGTCCGCCATCTGATCGAAGAGTTTCACGCGGACCTCTAGCGAACTCTACACTTAAACAGCTCTCAGGATTGCTCATCCTGAAATAGTTCTGTAACGATTGCGAAATAAACAATCGTTCAATTCTTTGCCTGTGGGAGGGTGCGCAATGGATTTCGGGCTGACCGAGGAACAAACGGCCATTTTCGATATGGCCTATGGATTTGGGCAGGACAACATCGCCCCATTCGCCCGCCAGTGGGAGGCAGAAGGCACAATCCCCAAAGAGCTTTGGCCCCGTATCGGAGAGCTTGGCTTTGGCGCGCTCTACGTCTCGGAAGACAGCGGCGGCGCAGACCTCAGCCGTCTCGACGCAACCCTCGTGTTCGAGGCGCTGTCCATGGCTTGCCCCTCGGTCGCGGCGTTCCTGTCGATCCACAATATGTGCGCCAAGATGCTGGACAGTTTCGCCGGTGATGAGCTGAAATCGCGAGTCATGCCAGATGTGCTAAGCCTGAACACAGTTCTGAGTTACTGCCTGACCGAACCCGGCTCCGGCTCGGACGCCGCCGCACTGAAGACGCGGGCTGAGCGCACGAACGAGGGCTACACGCTGAACGGCACCAAGGCCTTTATCTCAGGTGGTGGGTATTCGGATGCATATGTCTGCATGGTCCGCACGGGCACGGAAGGTCCAAAAGGAATCTCGACCGTCTATGTCGAAGACGGCACGCCGGGTCTGAGCTTTGGAGCGCTGGAACAGAAGATGGGCTGGAAAAGCCAACCCACCGCGCAGGTCCAGTTCGACGATTGCAACATTCCTGCAGGCAATCTGGTCGGCACTGAAGGGGACGGTTTCAAATACGCCATGATGGGCCTTGATGGAGGACGTCTGAACATCGCCTCCTGCTCGCTTGGGGCTGCGCAGGCTGGATTGAACATGACCCTGCAATATATGTCTGAACGGAAGGCATTCGGCCAATCCATCGACCAGTTCCAGGCTCTGCAATTCCGCCTGGCCGATATGGAGATCGAACTACAGGCCGCGCGCACCTTCCTGCGACAGGCCGCCTGGAAACTGGATCAAGGCGCGCCGGATGCGTCGAAATTCTGCGCTATGGCCAAGAAATTCGTGACCGAGACCGGCTCAAATGTTGTGGATCAATGTCTACAACTGCATGGCGGCTATGGCTATCTTGCCGATTATGGCATCGAAAAACTTGTGCGCGACCTGCGGGTGCATCAAATACTCGAAGGCACAAACGAAATCATGCGCGTGATCGTGGCGCGCCACCTGCTGGCCGGAACCTGAGGGGATCATGCCTGACATCGACATTCGCACGACCGGTCGCGCCGGGCGCATCACCCTGACCCGCCCAAAGGCATTGAACGCCCTGAGCTATGAGATGTGCATGGCCATCGACACCGCCCTGCGCAACTGGCGCGAAGACGACGAGGTCGACCTGATCATCCTCGACGCCGAGGGCGACAAAGCCTTTTGCGCAGGCGGCGACATTGCCAAACTCTATGAAACCGGACTCGCAGGGGATTTCTCACACGGGCAAACCTTCTGGCGCGATGAATATCGCCTGAATGCACTGATCTTTGCATACCCCAAACCGATCATCAGCTTTCTGCAGGGTTTCACCATGGGCGGCGGTGTCGGTGTCGGGTGCCACGGAACCCATCGCGTGGTCGGAGAGACGTCGAAAATCTCGATGCCGGAATGCGCGATCGGACTGGTTCCGGATGTCGGCGGCTCGTTGATGTTGGCCTTGGCACCAGGGCGGCTGGGCGAATATCTGGGCCTCACCGCCTTCCGGATGGGACCGGCGGATGCCATTTACGCTGGTTTCGCCGATCACTTTATCCCTCAGACCACGTGGCCGGACCTGATCGAACTGCTTGAGGCGTCTGGTAATGCCGAACTGGTCACCGACCACGCCCAACCCGCACCTGACGGGAAATTGCAGCAAATGCAGCCCGGGATCGACCAGTATTTTGCCGGCGAGACACTTGAGGATGTCCTCATCAACCTTCGCTCCGAGGATACTGATTTCACGTCGAAAACCATGGAAATGATGGGTCAGCATGCCCCGCTCTCCATGGCCTGCACGGTCGAGATGATCCACCGCCTGCGCGGCCCGTCCCTGACCATGCACCGTGCATTGGATATGGAGTATCGCTTCACCTATCGCGCACAGGAACACGGAGATCTCATCGAAGGTATCCGCGCGCTGATCATAGATAGGGATCGTAGCCCAAGCTGGCAGTACCCGGATATGAAAGTACCCGCTGTCGCGGTGTCAAAAATGCTGCAACCGCTTGGCGCGAACGCACTGACTTTTCAGGAGGATTAAGAGATGCAAATCGGTTTTATCGGCTTGGGCAATATGGGCGCGCCGATGGCGACCAACCTTGCGAAGGCCGGGCATCAGGTGACAGGTTTTGACACGGCGGACGTTCGAATTGATGGCGTGACGCAAGCGCAAGCCGCAACCGAGGCCGTCTCGGGCGCTGATGCCGTCATCACAATGCTGCCGAACGGCGACATCCTACGCGCGGTCGCCAACCAGATCATCCCGGCCATGCAACAGGGCGCGGTGTTGATAGACTGTTCGACTGTCGATGTAGACAGCGCCCGAGCCGTGGCAGAGCAAGCCATCGCGGCTCAGCTACTGTCCGTGGACGCGCCGGTCTCCGGCGGAATCGGAGGGGCCTCGGCCGGTACCCTGACCTTCATGGCTGGCGGATCATCCGACGCCTTTGCCAAAGCCGCTCCCCTGTTTGACATCATGGGGCAAAAAGCCGTGCATTGCGGTGAGGCAGGTGCCGGTCAGGCGGCAAAAATCTGCAACAACATGATCCTTGGCGTCACCATGATCGCAACCTGTGAAGCCTTCGCCTTGGCCGACAAACTGGGTCTGGACCGGCAAAAGATGTTCGACGTGGTCAGCACGTCCTCCGGCTATAGCTGGACCATGAACGCCTATTGCCCCGCCCCCGGAGTCGGCCCCACCAGCCCTGCGGATAACGACTATCAGCCGGGCTTCGCCGCCGAGTTGATGCTGAAAGACCTGCGCCTCAGCCAGCAAGCTGCCGAAAGCGCCGATGCCGACACCCCGATGGGCCAAGCCGCAACTGCGCTCTATCAGCAGTTCGTCGAGTCCGAAGGGGGATTGGGCCAGGATTTCTCAGCCATGCTGCCCAGATTTGAAAAACGTAGCCGAGAATAAGGCACGCGAGAAAAAAGAACAAAGATCCTTCATTCATCTGGCTAAAAAATATCGCGGAGCGCGAGGCAGAGCCTCGCAAAAAATCGTGTCGCAGCCTATTCAGCCGCGACACGGGTGCCTGAAAGCATCGGTTTGAGGTAACGCCCCGTGTGGCTCCGCTCGACTTCAGCCACTTCTTCCGGTGTTCCGGTGGCAACGATCTCGCCACCGCCATCGCCACCTTCCGGGCCGATATCAATGATGTGGTCCGCGGTTTTCACAACGTCCAGATTGTGTTCGATCACGACAACCGTGTTCCCCTGATCGACTAATTCATGCAAAACTTCCAACAGCTTACGTACATCTTCGAAATGCAGACCCGTGGTCGGCTCGTCCAGAATATACAGCGTCCGCCCGGTTGAGCGTTTCGACAACTCCTTTGACAGTTTGACCCGCTGCGCCTCACCTCCAGACAGCGTGGTCGCCTGCTGGCCCACCTTGATATAGCCCAGCCCAACGCGCGCTAGAGCATCCATCTTGTCGCGGATCGACGGAACGGCCTTAAAGAACTCTTGCGCGTCTTCGACCGTCATATCAAGCACATCGGCGATGGACTTGCCTTTGAACTTGATCTCCAGCGTTTCGCGATTGTACCGCGCACCTTTGCAAGTCTCGCACGTGACGTAGACATCAGGTAGAAAGTGCATCTCAATCTTGATGACACCGTCGCCCTGACACGCTTCACATCGACCGCCCTTGACGTTGAAACTGAAACGCCCGGGCTTGTAGCCGCGCGCTTTGGCCTCGGGCAACCCCGCGAACCAGTCGCGGATCGGCGTGAATGCCCCGGTATAAGTCGCTGGATTTGAACGCGGAGTGCGCCCGATGGGACGCTGATCGATGTCGATAACCTTGTCCAGATGCTCCAACCCTTTGATCGTTTCACAGGGCGCAGGCGTTTGACGCGCGCCGTTCAAGCGCATCGAGGCCGTTTTGAACAGCGTCTCAATCGTCAACGTCGACTTGCCCCCGCCCGACACGCCGGTCACGCAGACGAATTTGCCCAGGGGGAACTCGGCGGTCACGTTCTTTAGATTGTTACCGGTCGCTTTCACTACGGTCAGCTTTTTCTTATTGCCCTTGCGCCGTTCGGCAGGCACCGCAATTTCTCGCGTACCAGCCAGGTATTGCCCCGTGACGGAGGCCGCATCTGCCGTGATCTCGGCTGGCGTTCCCTTGCTTACAACCTGCCCGCCATGAACACCCGCTCCAGGGCCGATGTCGAACACGTAGTCGGCCTCACGGATCGCTTCCTCATCGTGCTCAACGACGATCACCGTATTGCCCTGATCTCGCAGGTTTTTCAGAGTGCCTAGCAGGCGATCATTGTCCCGTTGGTGCAAGCCGATTGACGGCTCGTCCAGAACATAGAGAACGCCTGTCAGGCCCGATCCGATCTGGCTGGCAAGCCTGATACGCTGGCTTTCACCACCGGACAGAGTTCCACTTGAACGCGACAGCGTAAGGTATTCCAATCCCACGTTATTCAGGAACCCGAGGCGTTCGCGAATCTCCTTCAAAATCGCTCGTGCGATCTCGTTTTTCTGAACGCTCAGATGGTTCGGCGCGTCCTCGACCCAAGCCAGAGCCTCACGGATCGACATCTCGACTACCTGCCCAACGTGGAGGCCAGCGATCTTCACGGCCAAGGCTTCCGCGCGCAGACGGTAGCCTTCGCAGGTGCCGCAAGGACGGTTGTTCTGGTAGCGCTCAAACTCTTCCCGAATCCAGGCGCTGTCGGTCTCGCGATAGCGACGCTCCATATTCGGAATGACGCCCTCGAAGTTGCGCGTCACCTGATAAACACGCCCACCTTCATCATAGCGGAACTGGATTTCCTCATCCCCAGAGCCGCGCAGAAACACCTGTTGCACCTTCTTAGGCAGGTCTTTCCACAGCGTGTTCTTGTCGAACTCATAGTGGCGCGCAATGGCTTCGATGGTTTGCAGGAAATACGGAGATTTCCCCTTTCGCCACGGCGCCAGGGCCCCGTCATACAGCTTCAGCGTCTGATCAGGTACCACGAGTCGTTCGTCAAAGAACAGCTCAACCCCCAGACCGTCGCAATCCGGGCAGGCCCCGAACGGGGCGTTGAACGAAAACAGTCGCGGTTCAATTTCGGGAATCGTAAACCCGCTGACTGGGCAGGCAAAGTTCTCACTGAAAGTAATCCGCTCAGGATCCCCTTCGCGCGGCACGGTTTCCAGAATCGCGATCCCATCAGCCAGATCCAGAGCGGTACGCAGACTGTCGGCCAGCCGCGTCTCCATCCCTTCGCGCACGACGAGACGATCCACAACCACGTCGATATCGTGGCGGAATTTCTTGTCCAGCGTCGGCGGTTCATCCAGTTCGTAGAACTCACCATCCACCTTGACGCGCTGGAAGCCCTGCTTGCGCAGTTCAAGAAACTCTTTCTTATATTCGCCCTTCCGGTCGCGCACGATGGGGGCCAGCAGGTAACCGCGCGTCCCCTCCTCCATCGTCATGATCCGGTCGACCATATCCTGCACTTGTTGCGCTTCAATGGGCAGACCAGTCGCAGGGCTGTAAGGTGTCCCCGCACGCGCAAACAGCAGTCGCAGGTAGTCATAAATCTCGGTCACCGTTCCAACGGTCGAGCGAGGGTTCTTGGACGTGGTTTTCTGTTCGATCGAAATCGCCGGAGACAGACCGCTGATATGGTCCACATCTGGCTTTTCCATCATATCCAAGAACTGCCGCGCATAGGCCGAGAGGCTTTCGACGTAACGGCGCTGACCTTCGGCATAGATCGTGTCAAAGGCCAACGAGGATTTACCCGAGCCAGACAGCCCGGTGATCACCACCAGCTGGTCGCGCGGGATATCCACGTCGATGCTCTTGAGGTTATGCTCGCGCGCGCCGCGCACCTCGATATTCTTCAGCTCAGCCATTCTGGCCCCCAACAAACACGTCCCTCAGAGATAGGCGAGCGGCGCTGAGTCTCCAACAGAAAAGTTAGAACAAAATGTGAACGTACCGATTATTGCCGACACATACTGACATCAGCCCAAAACAAAGCCGGCCTCGCGCCAAGAACCAGTGATTTTCGGAAATTTCGAGGGAAAATGGCGCGGTTGACGGGGCTCGAACCCGCGACCCCCGGCGTGACAGGCCGGTACTCTAACCAACTGAGCTACAACCGCGCATCTATTTTCGTGGCCTTTTAACTGGACCAAGTCTGGCAGCGATGGCGCGGTTGACGGGGCTCGAACCCGCGACCCCCGGCGTGACAGGCCGGTACTCTAACCAACTGAGCTACAACCGCCCGCTGCCCGTTCGTTGCTGAACGTTGGGGTGTATTATGGCTACGCTCGGGCATCGTCAAGCGGCGTTTTGAAGTTTTTTGCCTGAAGCCTGATTTTTGTTTGCAGCCGCTCCTCGGCCATCCTTCGAGGCGCGGCGCGTGTGACCGAGCATTTGTGCCCCACCTGCAACAGCATATTGAAATCGCGCCGACCCCCTACTCCTCCTTAACGATAAAAACTAACCAGACATTCATGCGCTGTAGTCTCATTTTAACCCGCGCCAACAAAAACACAAATCGGAGCAGCAACATGAAAAAAATCATTGCTACCAGTGCATTGACCAGCCTTCTACTGACCGGCGCAGCATATGCCGTCGAGGTGACTGGCGGATATGTGGACCTGGGCTATTCCACCTTCACGGACAGCGATCTTGGCGACGTCTACAACCTTAACGGCGCGGGCGAGCTGGCGTTTTCCCGTGCGTTCAGCCTGCAGTTGGATGCGGGCGGCTACCGGTTCGAGGACGAGGACTATAACGGCACAAACGTCACCCTGCACGCCAACCTGCACACGCAAACCGCCTCTTTCGGAGCTTTCTACGGGCAGGACCATATCGAAGACGAGACGTTCCAATTCTACGGCGTTGAGGCCGGTTTCGGCGCAGGCCCTGCACAGATCGAAGGGTACCTGGGCTTTCAAGACCTGAAAGAAGCCTCGGGCGCGGATGGCGCAATTCTGGGCTTCTCGGCCGGAGGGGCCGTCAATGACAAATGGACAGTGATCGGCAAATACGACTACCTGAACGACATTGAAGGCGCTTTGGACGTCAGCGCATTTTCGATTGGCGCGACCTATAATGTTGGCACCAATGCACAGGTTTACGGCGAATTCGGCGCAGCCCACCTGTCCATCGGCAGCGGCAGCAGCACCGAACCCTTCCTTGGCGCAGGTGTCCGTATCAATCTGGGCAACGAGCGCGGCACAACCTTCGGACGCCGTGGCGTTCTGGACAAACTACCCGGCCTCTAAAGAAGATCAGACCCCGGCTTGCATACTGGCCGGGGTCCCGCCCCTATAAGTCTTGCAGCCGCAGATAAGCTGCGATAAGACGCCGGGCAATGGGTGATTAGCTCAGTGGTAGAGCGCTTCGTTCACATCGAAGATGTCAGGAGTTCAAATCTCTTATCACCCACCACCTCCAATTTTTCCCATCTGCAGACAACGCTTGTCAGGTCAAAAGCCGCCTGCGTATCCTTGATGCACGCAGTGTAAAGGGTTGACGCAGATGGCCAAATTGAAGCGTGACATTGGCCTACTGGGTCTGACCTTCATTTCCGTCGGTGGCATTATAGGCTCTGGATGGCTGTTCGGCCCGCTCTTGGCTGTGCAACATGCAGGACCAGCTGCGGTTCTGTCCTGGATCATCGGCGCGGTGGCCATGTTTGTTCTGGCCATCACATTCGCCGAAATCTCAGCCATGCTGCCTATCCCAGGTGGGATCGCCCGGGTTCCTCAATTCTCTCATGGCAACATCGTCGCGATGGCGATGGGTTGGACGGCTTGGATCGGCTACAACACCACTGCGCCAATCGAGGTTGAAGCTATGTTGAAGTACTTAGCCCCCTACGCGCCATGGCTGCACACTTCCGAGAGCGGAGATCTGACGAGCGCAGGTGTGCTGATTGCTCTATCCTTCATGCTTCTGTTCGTTGCCGTCAACGCCTTGGGCGTCAAATTCTTCACACGTGTCAACGCCACATTAACTTGGGCGAAGATAGCGATTCCGGTCATTCTCTCAGTACTCTTGATCGTGAGCAGGTTTGAGGTTCAGAACTTCAGCCGACCCGACGGGTTCGCCCCATACGGACTGCAAGGCATCATGGCTGCGGTGTCGACTGGGGGCGTGATCTTTTCCTTCATCGGATTTCGTCACATCGTCGATATGGCGGGTGAGGTCCGCAACCCGAAATTCGCAATCCCAGCCGCACTGATCCTCTCGATCGTAATGTGTGCGGCCATCTATCTAGCCTTACAGATCGCATTCATCGGCGCCCTTGACCCAACTTCGCTTGCTCAAGGCTGGTCCAGTCTCAACTTCGGCGGTGAAGGGCCGCTGGATGCCGTGATAATGTCCGTCGGCATTGTCTGGTTCCTAAGCATATTGAATGTCGGCTCGGTCATCGGGCCATTCGGCAACGGGCTTGTTGCAACAGGATCAAATGCTCGGATCGCTATGGCCCTGTCGAAGAATGGATTTCTTCCTCAACGTATCATGCGCTTGTCCTCGTTCGGAGTACCCCTCTGGGCGCTTGCATTGAATTTCGGGATCGGAGTTTTGTTCCTGCTTACAGTCCCGTTTACCACGGTCATCGCATTGAACGGGGCGGCCATCGTTTTGTCTTTCGCGGTCGGACCAATCGCTGTCGTATGCCTCAGAAAGCTGATGCCAGATCATCCACGCTCGATCCGAATCCCCGCTGTCCGTTTCGTAGGCGCTCTGGCCTTCGCCATCGCGACACTGATCGTTTATTGGAGCGGATGGGACACTGTATGGCGCTTGGGCGTCGCGTTGATCATCGGAATGATCTTGTTGCTGATCCGCTTTCACAATCGCCTGGATGAAATGGATGTGGCCGAAGCGCGTTGGCTGATGCCCTATTTCGCCGGCATCGGCGTAATCTCAGTATTCGGCCAGTTCGGCGAAGGTGCTCTGAAGCTCATCCCGTTCGGTTGGGATATTCTGGTCTGCATTCTATTCTCGACGGCAATCTTCATGATCGCTGTCCGGTCGTCCTTAGCAGACGAAAAGTTTCAGAAATACATCGAAGAAGAGGAAATTTTGGACCCGAAACAACCCGTTATCGGGCTATAGAAAAAGGCGGGGACCAGCCCCGCCTTTTTCGGTGTGTCTTAGTGTGCCGTAGCAGACGGCCCAGAGATTTCAGCCGCTTTCGCAGCCGCAGCCGCAGCCTCTTCTGCGGCTTCGTCCCATTCGATGGGCTCAGGCTCTTCTACCAGTGCCTGTTTCAGCACTTCCGAGACGTGTTTGACCGGGATGATCTCCAACCCTTCCTTCACGTTGTCCGGAATGTCGGCCAGGTCCTTTTCGTTTTCTTCCGGGATCAGAACCGTTTTGATGCCACCGCGCAGAGCAGCCAGCAGTTTTTCCTTCAAACCACCAATCGGCATCGCATTCCCGCGCAGCGAGACTTCGCCGGTCATAGCGATGTCCTTCCGCACCGGAATGCCGGTCAGCACGGACACAATCGAAGTCACCATCGCCAAACCAGCCGACGGGCCATCCTTAGGCGTTGCGCCATCCGGCACGTGGACGTGGATGTCGATCTTGTCGAACTGAGGCGGCTTCACCCCGATCTGAGGCGAAATCGACCGCACATAGGACGAGGCCGCGTCGATGGATTCCTTCATCACATCGCCCAGCTTACCGGTGGTCTTCATCCGCCCCTTGCCGGGCAGCTTCAGCGCCTCGATATGCAGAAGGTCCCCGCCGACCGAGGTCCAGGCCAAACCGGTGACAACACCAACCTGATCGTCCTGTTCCGCCAGACCATAGCGGAACTTGGGCACGCCGAGGAAATCATCCAGATTTTCAGGCGTCACGGTAACCGAGTCGGCCTCTTTCTTGATGATCTTGGTCAGCGACTTCCGTGCCACTTTGGCTATTTCACGTTCGAGGTTCCGCACGCCCGCCTCGCGAGTATAAGTGCGGATTATCGACTGCAGCGCCTCATCGGTCAGTTCAAATTCCTTGGCTTTCAGACCATGGTTTTTGACCTGTTTGCTGATCAGGTGCTGTTTGGCGATCTCGGATTTTTCCTCTTCGGTGTAACCGGCCAGCGGGATGATCTCCATCCGGTCTAGCAGAGGCCCAGGCATGTTGTAGCTGTTCGACGTGGTCAGGAACATCACGTTGGACAGGTCATATTCGACCTCAAGATAATGATCCATGAACGTGTTGTTCTGTTCCGGGTCCAACACCTCCAGCATCGCCGAGGCTGGATCGCCACGGAAGTCCTGCCCCATCTTGTCGATTTCATCGAGCAGGATGAGAGGGTTTGTGGTTTTCGCCTTCTTCAGCGCCTGAATGATCTTGCCGGGCATCGACCCGATATAAGTCCGACGGTGACCCCGAATTTCGGATTCGTCGCGCACACCACCCAGCGAGATGCGAATGAATTCGCGCCCCGTGGCTTTTGCGACCGATTTACCCAGCGAGGTTTTACCCACACCCGGAGGGCCAACAAGGCACAGGATCGGGCCTTTCAGCTTTTTCGAGCGCTGTTGAACCGCCAGATATTCGACGATCCGCTCTTTGACCTTCTCAAGTCCATAGTGATCGGCATCCAGAATGTCCTGCGCGCGACCCAGATCCTTTTTAACGCGGGATTTGGTGCCCCACGGCAGTGACAGGATCCAGTCCAGATAGTTACGCACGACAGTGGCTTCAGCCGACATCGGGCTCATGTTGCGCAGCTTCTTCAACTCGCCTTCAGCCTTTTCACGCGCCTCTTTCGACAGCTTGGTCTCGTTGATCTTTTCTTCAAGTTCGGCGACTTCGTTCGAGCCGTCCTCGCCATCGCCAAGCTCCTTCTGAATGGCCTTCATCTGCTCATTCAGATAATACTCGCGCTGAGTCTTCTCCATCTGGGATTTGACGCGAGTCTTGATCTTTTTCTCGACCTGCAGAACCGACATCTCGCCCTGCATCAGGCCATAGACCTTCTCAAGCCGCTCGCTGACCGAGAGCGTTTCAAGCAGTTCCTGCTTCTGCTCGACCTCAATGCCCAAGTGACCCGACACGAGGTCGGCCAGCTTGGCGGGCTCGGTGGTTTCACCTACGGCAGCCAAAGCTTCCTCGGGGATGTTCTTGCGCACTTTCGCGTAGCGCTCAAACTCATCCGCGACGGTGCGCAGCAGCGCTTCGGTCGTTGTGACATCGCCCGGAATTTCAGTCAGATACTCGGCACGGGCCTCGAAAAACTGATCGTTTTCAAGGAATTCCGTGATCTGCACACGCGCCTGCCCTTCGACCAGCACCTTGACAGTGCCATCGGGCAATTTCAGCAGCTGCAGAACATTGGCCAGAACGCCAGCCTGATAGATACCATCCACATCCGGATCATCGACACTGGGGTCGATCTGGCTGGACAACAGAATTTGCTTATCATCCTGCATAACCTCTTCCAGCGCGCGGACCGATTTGTCTCGGCCCACGAAGAGCGGCACGATCATATGTGGGAACACCACAATATCGCGCAGCGGCAGGACGGGGTATGAGGAATTCAGAGGCTCTTGCATGCTCTATCCTTATCATTGGCAAGACGGCTCTGGTCCCTGCTTGAGGCAACCGCTGGCCGTCTCCTGTCTTGGATGGTTTAAGGTGGGGCTGTTACCGCCCTATTTCAACCTCACCACCGTGTCTCAATTCGCAGCATGACCAAAGGTTCTGCGGACCGCAAGGCACGCCGAGAAGATATCCACCGAAATTGTGCCGGTGCCTGCTAAATCGGCTCAATATCGCCCTGCGCACGCTGCGCATGGAAATTGGTCTGCCAGGCCTCAAACGTTCCTGCCGCAATCGCGTCGCGCATGCCCTGCATGATTTCCTGGAAGTAATGTAGGTTGTGCCAGGTCAACAGCATGCCAGAGATCATCTCGTTCGAACGGAAGACATGGTGCAGGTAGGCGCGCGAGTAGTTCGAACAGGCAGGGCATGTGCACTCTTCATCCAACGGACGTGGATCATCGGCATGGCGCGCGTTCTTGATATTCACCACGCCGTGCCGTGTAAAAACTTGACCGGTGCGTCCGGACCGGGACGGCAAAACGCAATCCATCATGTCCACACCCCGCGCCACAGCTCCCACGATATCATCCGGTTTGCCCACCCCCATCAGGTAGCGCGGCTTGTCAGTGGGCAGGAAATCTGGGGCAAAATCGAGGCAGTCAAACATCGCCTCCTGCCCCTCACCCACGGCCAGACCACCGATGGCGTAGCCTTCGAACCCGATCGCTTTCAACGCCTCGGCGCTTTCCTCACGCAGGTCTTGTTCCAGCCCGCCTTGCATAATCCCGAACAGCGCGTGGCCCGGGCGATCCCCGAACGCATCCCGCGAGCGCTTCGCCCATCGCATCGACAGCTGCATCGACTCGGCAATACGTTTGCGGTCCGCAGGCAGTGAAGGGCATTCATCGAAACACATCACGACGTCCGACCCCAGAAGGCGTTGAATCTCCATTGACCGTTCCGGTGTCAGCTCATGCTTGGAGCCGTCGATATGAGATTTGAAGGTCACGCCCTTTTCGGTCAGTTTGCGCAACCCTGCCAGAGACATGACCTGAAAACCGCCCGAGTCGGTCAGGATGGGACGTTCCCAATTCATGAACTTGTGCAGCCCTCCCAAACGGTCGATCCGTTCGGCCGTGGGGCGCAGCATCAAATGGTAGGTATTGCCCAGCAGGATATCGGCCCCGGTGGCGCGCACACTTTCGGGCATCATCGCCTTGACCGTTGCTGCAGTGCCAACCGGCATGAAGGCAGGTGTGCGAACCTCGCCGCGTGGCGTGTTAATCACGCCGGTGCGGGCTTTGCCGTCGGTTGCTTTGAGGTCAAAGGAAAACTGCTGGGTCATGTCATCATCTCGGATCGCGGAACCGGGCAGGATTTGCCCGATCCGCCGGGTCTTTGCAACCCGTCAGGGCAGAGAGGCCACGCGGGCCGTAAACAGATCAACAACCCCTGCCCCGTCAACGTCCCGGCAGACCCAAACCGGGGGCCGCGCCTCATCCGGGATTGTGGCTCCGATTGCCTCGCCTTCGGTTGCCACCTTCAATCCTGTTTGAACGACCTCAAACATATGATCATGCGTGCAGGCGATGACGGCGGTCGAGTCGTGCAAGCCGCAGCCCTCCAACCCTCCGATCTCTTTGTAGAACTTCAGATAGAACCGAGAGATATCGCGCAGAAATGCCCCCATATCAGGCGATCTCAGGGCCAAATCCTCGAAATCAGCACTCTTGTAGAGCGTTTTCAGCGTCACATCTAAACCAACCAGAACAGTCTCAGGCGGTGCCGAAAACACCGCGTCGGCGGCTTTGGCGTCGTGGTAAATATTCGCTTCGGCATGTTCCGTGATGTTGCCGGGGCAATAGACTGCGCCGCCCATTATCACCAGGCGTTTAAGATTCGAGGCGAATTCTGGATCCAGAGCCATTGCATCCGCGATATTGGTCAAGGGGCCGACCGCGCACACGACAAGCTCACCCGGATGTTGGCGTGCCGTTTCAACCAGAAACGCGGCCGCGCTCAGGTCGTGGTTCTGCCCGATCTCTGGGATTTCGGTCAGATCACCAAAGCCTTCCGGCCCATGCACATGCTCGGATGGGCGATGGTCGTCCTCGCCTTGAGCAAAGGGGGCGCCCTGTGCCACCGGGACAGCTAGTCCAAGCTTATCAACCAGATAGCGCGCGTTGCGGCTGGATTGATGGACATGGGTGTTTCCGAAAACGGTGGTTAGCCCGATCAGGTCAATCTCGGGTGCGGCCGCAGCGTAGGCAATCGCCATTGCATCGTCGATGCCGGGGTCTGTGTCGATTATCAGTTTCATCCTCACCCGATAGCGCAAGCATTCACAGATGCAAAGCGGTCACTGACTTTAGGTTCAGCCATAAATTTCGGGTATTCTGGATTTGCAACCACCCCGGTTCCCGCCATACCAGAGTTGAAATCGGGCGACTCAATCCCCAAATGTATACTATAGTACACAATAAAAGAGGACAGTTATGACAGAAGAGCAGATCATCGGATTGCTTTCGTCGAATATCATTTACCTGTTGGCCGCCATTCTGGTGGTGGTCGTCATTTTCAAAGGTATCAAAATCGTTCCCCAATCTGAGAAGTATGTGGTGGAGCGGTTCGGGCGCCTGCACTCGGTCCTTGGGCCGGGGATCAACTTTATCGTTCCGTTTCTGGATGTTGCACGTCACAAGATATCCATTCTTGAGCGCCAGCTGCCCAACGCAACGCAGGACGCGATTACCAAGGATAACGTGCTGGTACAGATCGATACCTCGGTCTTCTATCGCATTCTCGAGCCGGAAAAGACTGTCTACCGTATCCGTGATGTGGACGGCGCGATTGCGACCACGGTCGCGGGTATCGTGCGGGCTGAAATCGGCAAGATGGACCTGGATGAGGTCCAATCGAACCGCGCGCAGTTGATTGCGCAAATTCAGGCCAGCGTAGAAACCGCTGTCGACGACTGGGGTATCGAAGTGACCCGGGCCGAGATTCTGGATGTGAACCTCGATCAGGCCACTCGCGATGCGATGCTGCAGCAGTTGAACGCGGAACGCGCGCGCCGCGCTCAAGTCACTGAGGCTGAAGGTCAAAAACGCGCGGTCGAGCTGCAGGCGGACGCCGAACTCTACGCGGCCGAGCAAACCGCAAAGGCCCGCCGCATTGAGGCCGAAGCCGAAGCCTACGCAACCGGCGTTGTTGCAAAGGCCATTCAGGACAACGGCATCGAGGCCGCGCAGTACCAGGTTGCTCTGAAACAGGTGGAATCGCTGAACGCCCTGGGTAATGGTACAGGTAAGCAGACGATTGTTGTGCCGGCCAACGCGCTTGAGGCGTTTGGCGATGCGTTTAAGATGCTCAAAGGGGTTAAATGATGGCTGACCCGTTTTGGATGACGTGGTGGATCTGGATGGCGGGCGCTTTGGCGCTCGGCATTCTCGAGATCGTCCTGCCCGGGTTCATCTTTCTCGGATTCGCCATCGGGGCCGCGGGCACCGGCTTGCTGCTTCTGATCCCGGGTCTTGCGCCCTCTCTGCCGGTTCTGATGCTGATCTTCGCAGTTTTATCGCTGGTTGCATGGCTGGCCTTGCGCAAGACCTTCGCGCACCCGCATGGGCAGGTGAAAACGTTTGAACATGATATCAACGACTAAGCACAGGCGGCACCCAAGAGTCATTGCACGACTGGACGCTGCCAAACCTGTTCCCTATATAAATACTCAGGCAACTGACCCGAGGCAAAGATGACTCACCCGAGTGAACAGTTAGAAGGCACACCCTTGATTGCGCCATCGAGCATTGAACACCCCCTGTATGATCAGGTGGTCGAAGCATGCCGGACGGTCTTTGATCCGGAAATCCCGGTCAATATCTACGACTTGGGCCTGATCTACACGATCGACATCAAGGACGACAACGCCGTTAAGGTGATCATGACCCTGACCGCGCCGGGCTGCCCCGTCGCCGGAGACATGCCGGGCTGGATCATGGAAGCCATCGAACCCGTCGCTGGCGTGAAGGAAGTTGACGTCGAACTGACCTGGGAACCGCCTTGGGGAATGGAGATGATGTCAGACGAAGCGCGGCTTGAGCTAGGCTTTATGTAGCATCAGCACCTAGCTAAGCCTTTGTCACAAAAGGTTAACCCTTCTGTTACCAAAGTGTAGAGCTACTGTCACAGTACTGCGGGACACATGCGGCGCAAGTGTTTGTATTCCCAAACGCTCTCGCAAACGGGCCTGACTGGAAGACACCGCCCCCCATGATACCGGCCCCGAAATTGGACCGCCCTTGCCCGAGGGCGGTCATTTTTTTGACCCTAGCTAACCCCGCACTTGGCTTTGATTTCATCCGATCGCGCGTCAAGCTGCTTAATGTAGTCACCGGACAGCATCTGCAACCGCTTGCCCTCGGTCCCGGTCACCAAACCCAGCAAAGCGCCTGCAGGAGTGATAGCGGCAACGCTTTCCAATTGCTTGTCCTCAGCATGTTTCTTCTCAGCTGCAATCGCACGCAGATCGCCTTCGGCGGTTGCGCAGTTGATAGGATGTCGTTTCAGAGTTTCATCGGCAGTAGCTGGGACCGACAGGGCCACAAGACTCCCACCAACCAAAAAAGCCCTTAAACACACCTTCACTTTACCTTCTAACCTATTCATTTTAATATATTCTCCCCAAATAAGATCTCTGACCTCAAGCGCGTGGCTGCGATCACCCAGAAACAGGCTATGCCTATCCTCAATGCGAAAGCAACACTGACTCGGCTGTGCTTTCAGTATCAAATTTCAATTTCTAGGGGCGCTCTGACTTGAGCCTACTGAAAGACGACCCTAAATTACATCTATCGCGCGACGACGGAGACTCAGATGTTCGGCATCCCCGGCAAGCAAGCCGTGACCATGACGCCCAAAGCGGCAGAGCAGATCACCCGCCTGATGAAGTCTGGCGGCCATGCCGGTCTGCGCATTGGCGTGAAAAAGGGTGGCTGCGCTGGTATGGAATATACCATGGACTACGTCGATGAGGCCGATCCCCATGACGAGGTCGTGGAACAAGACGGTGCGCGCGTGATGATTGCCCCAATGGCCCAGATGTTCCTGTTCGGCACCGAAATCGACTACGAGGTCTCGCTTCTGGAATCCGGGTTCAAGTTCAAGAACCCCAATGTTGTCGACGCCTGCGGTTGCGGCGAATCCATCAAGTTCGACGAAACCCTCGCCCAGCAATCCTAACTTGCGTTCAAGTGAATGTAGGTCTCGTTGTAACGCCGTGTCAGGTGCTCTCCGGCAGTGATCACTTTATCTGACGTCGGAGGGGCCACATTCGTGTGGTAGGACGGGTTGAAGAATAGCGGGACCGAGATCCTCTCATTCGTGCCGCCAACCACACGATGCTCGGTCGCCTTGGCGCGACCGGCAGTCCAGAACTCCAACATCTCACCAAAGTTGATGATGAACACGCCCGGCTCGGCTTCGACCTTTTCCCAGCTACCATCGGGCATCCGCACCTCAAGCCCCGCAGTGCCGTCGGTCGCCAGAAGGGTCACGCAGCCATAGTCGGTATGCGCGCCGATGCCGAAATCCTTCTCCCCAGCCCACTCCGGGCGCTGCGGATAATAGTTGCCACGCAACAAAGCCATGGGCGTGTCAAAAGCGTCGTCAAAACTGTCCGAGCCGCGCCCCAGAGCAACCGCAATTGCCCGCAGAACACGCATCGCGACATCGCAGGCGTCGGTGTAGTAGGACTGAATAGATTCCCGGAACCCCTCGGGCTTCGCAGGCCAAAGGTTCGGCGCATAGACGCTGAGTTTTTCCACGCGATATGGGTTTTCCGGGGGCAGCTCAAAGCCGCAATCGAACACTTCCTTGAAATCGGGATTTGCGTTTGGATCGACCTGTTCGGATCTCGGCGCGCCCCAACCCCGGTTCGATCCGGTTGACGCCATGTCGACCGATTTTTTCTCCTGCTCAGGCAAGTGGAAAAAGGCGCGGTAGGCCTCGATGACGTGCTTAACCCGCTCAGCGCTAAGCCCAGTGTTGCCGACGGTCAGAAACCCCACCTGCCCGACGGCCCGCAGCAATCTGGCAAGCTCATCAATGTCCTGATTATCCAATTTTTCAAGGTTGAGTTTGTCGATCATGGAACCCTCGGAATCGCTGCGCGGACCCTGCCTTTCCGGTACCAGAACTGCAACCGGAATTGTAAGGCCGGACCAAGGGTGATATCGCATGGAAAAACCTCAAAATAGCGACAAGGGAGACGCGGAGATGCGGCGCAAACTGGCGGCTGGAAACTGGAAAATGAACGGAACCAGCGCGGCGCTGAGCGAGTTGGACGCGCTTGCTGCTAAGCACCCATCGCCTAGCGTTGATGTCCTGATCTGCCCCCCCGCCACGCTGTTGCACCGGGCCGCTGAGCGCACCCAAGGCACGGGCGTTGCCGTCGGTGGACAAGATTGCCACTCCGCACCCTCGGGCGCGCATACCGGCGATACCAGCGCCGAGATGCTGAAAGACGCCGGAGCAACGGCCGTGATTCTGGGGCATTCCGAACGGCGCGAGGACCATGGCGAACAGAACGAAGATGTGCGCGCCAAGGCCAACGCCGTTATGGAGACTGGCCTCCAGGCGATCATCTGCGTCGGCGAAAGCCTTGAGCAGCGCGAGGCCGCAAACACGCTGGACATCATCGGAGGTCAGATGTCGGGGTCGATCCCGGACCGCTCCACCGGTGAGAACCTGATTGTCGCCTATGAGCCGATCTGGGCCATCGGCACCGGCAAAGTTCCGACATTGGACGAGATCGGAGAGGTCCATGACTTCATCCGCGCCCGACTGGAACGCCGTTTTGGCGAAGGCGTCGGGCGCTCGGTGCGTCTGCTCTATGGTGGTTCAGTCAAACCGTCCAACGCAGCCGAGATTTTTGGCGTGTCCAATGTGGATGGCGCGTTGGTCGGTGGGGCCAGCCTGAAAGCAGCCGATTTCTCGGGCATCGTCGAAGCACTGGAAACGGCCTAAGGACCCTCAGGCCAGTTTCATCGTGATCAGGCCCGCAACAATCAGAACCGCTGCGAAGATACGCGTGGCGGTGACGGCCTCGCCCAGAAACATGATGCCAACAAGAAACGCGCCAACCGCGCCAATGCCCGTCCAGATCACATAGGCTGTCCCCAGAGGAAGGGTCCGCATCGCAAGCGCCAGCAAGGCGAAGGACCCGATCATCGACACGCCCATCACAGCCGTGGGCCACAGCCGCGTGAAACCGGCCGATTGCTTCATTGCAACGGCCCAGACAATTTCCAACAGGCCGGCAAGTAGAAGAAAAATCCAGGACATCGAGGACCCCTATTCTGATATTCGGGTCGTCCCGAATGATCACCCTTGGTGGGGAGGTCGTCCTCTGACGCTCTAATTAGGTACTTCGCACCCGTCTTCAAGGCACGAAAAAACCGGGCGAGAAAACTCGCCCGGTTCACACTCGTTTATCACCCCTAGTTGGTTATGATTTCCGGCCCCATGAAGGTGTTGGGCAGGAAGGTCGATATCCACGGGATATACGTCACCATTATCAGGAAAACGAACAGGACAGCCAGGAACGGCAGCGCAGCCTTCACGACGCCCATCATCGGCATCCCGGCAACGCCAGAGGTCACGAACAGGTTCAGCCCGACCGGAGGTGTGATCATTCCGATCTCCATATTGACCACCATGATGATACCCAGATGGATCGGGTCGATGCCCAGTTCGATCGCAATTGGGAACACCAGAGGCGCCACGATCACCAGCAGGCCCGAAGGCTCCATGAACTGACCACCAATCAGCAAGATCACGTTTACCACGATCAGGAAAGTAACCGGACCCAGCCCAGCCGACAGCATGGCGCTGGCGATATGTTGCGGCACTTGCTCATCCGTCAGCACGTGCTTGAGGATCAGCGCATTGGCGATCACGAACAACAGCGTGACGGTCAGCTTGCCGGCCTCGAACAGCGTGTGCTTGGTATCGGGGTGGAAAAAAGCCGTGAGCAACGCATAGGGCTTTTTCAGCAGCGACAGGTTCTGCGTGCCTTCCTCGGTGCTGAGCGGCCCCATATCCTTGTAGACAAAGCTGGCGATGAAGAAGGCATAAACAGCAGCCACCGCAGCAGCCTCAGTCGGGGTAAAGATGCCCCCATAAATACCGCCGAGGATGATAACGATCAGGAACAGGCCCCAACCGGCTTCACGGGCGGAGACAAAGATCTCACCCCAACCCTTCCAATCACCCTTGGGCAGGTTCTTGACCTTCGCCATGACGTAAATGGTGATCATCAGCATCAAACCAGCCATCAGGCCAGGAATGACCCCCGCGAGGAACATTCGCCCGACCGAGACCTCAACGGCGGCCGCGTAGACAACCATCACAATCGACGGCGGGATCAGGATACCCAGCGTACCGGCGTTACAGATCACACCAGCGGCGAACTCCTTGGAATAGCCAACCTGACGCATCCCTGCGATGACGATTGAGCCGATGGCCACAACAGTCGCAGGGGACGACCCCGAAAGCGCTGCGAACAACATACAAGCAAACACGCCCGCAATCGCCAGGCCACCCGGAAGGTGTCCCACACAGGCAATCGAGAAACGGATGATCCGCCGCGCGACACCTCCGGTCGTCATGAAGGACGACGCGAGGATGAAGAACGGGATCGCCAGGAGTGTAAAGTGCCCCTCGAACGCCTCGAACAATGTGCCCGCAACCGATGCTAGTGAGCTGTCGGAATAGATCAGCAGGAACAGGGTCGAGCTGAGGCCAAGTGCCACCGCAATCGGAACCCCGATCAGTAGCAGGCCGATGACCATGGAAAAAAGAAGTACAACGTCCATTAGTCATGCTCTCCTTGCTGCGCACGAACCTCTTCGATCTCATCTTCAACCTCGTGGCTCGCGACCAGACGGTCCGCCTCACCACGCCATATCTGCACCGCGACCTGCGCAAAGCGGATCACCAGCAGCAACATCGACAGCGGAAGTATGAAATATGGAACAACCTTGGGCAGCTTCTCGTAATATTCGCCGTAGTTGATCAAGTCCTCGAGAAAGCGGAACGGCGCGATCATTGGGATATCGTCAACTTCGTAAAAGCTCTGACTGCGCGCGTCGAAGTTCAGACCCGTGGGAAACCAGCGTCCCGAGGTTGGCGGCAGATCCGCGAAGACAGCCCAATAGTCATATGACCCCTTCAGCAGCAGCAGCGAAAACGCGAGACAACAGGCCACCGAGATCAGCGCCAGAATCCGACGCGGCGCAGGGGCCAGCATGTTCAGGATCGCATCAACGCCCAGATGGGCGTGTTTCTTGACGGCATAGGACGCCCCCAAAAGCACCAGCCACCCAAACAGGAAGACCGTCAGCTCAAGCGCCCACAGGATATTCGAGTTGAAGAAGAATCGCGCGATCACGTTGGCAAAGGTCACGGCCGTCATCAGGCCAAGCAGCACTGCGATCAGGGTTTCTTCGATATGGTCGACCAGCCCAGCCGGGCCGGATTTCGCACCAGACATCTATCTGTCCCCACATTTTTTGTGATGATGAGAGTGTTGGGGCGGGCCTATTCCGGCCCGCCCGGCCTGCGCGCAGATTACTCCCCAGTCCCCAGCGCGCGGCTTGAACCGGGATCAGAACCCAGCGTTAATGGCCTGAGCGGCGTCGATCTTGTCCTGACCTACGTCATCCGCGAACTGGTCCCAAACCGGCTTCATTGTGTCGACCCAGGCCTGACGCTGTTCGGGCGTCAGCTGACGAATGATGCCACCCGCTTCGGTGATCGAGGCCTTGGCGGCTTCGTTCACGGCAAAGGCTTCTTTGTTACGGGTCTCGGTGACCTCAGCCAGAATGGTCAGGAATTGGTCACGCACTTCGGGGTCGAGGCTGTCCAGCCAGTCCACCGAGGTCACGACCAGATAGTCGATGATGCCATGGTTGGTCTCGGTGATGCCGTCCTGCACCTCAAAGAACTTCTTGCCGTAGATGTTGGACCAGGTGTTCTCCTGCCCGTCGACAACACCCTGTTGCAGCGCACCATAGACTTCAGAGAACGCCATTTTCTGCGGGCTGCCACCGATAGCTTCCATTTGCGCAACCAGCACGTCCGAGGACTGTACGCGGAACTTCAGACCATCTGCATCAGCCGGTGTTTCCAGCGGCTTGTTCGCCGACATCTGCTTCATGCCATTGTGCCAGAACCCCAGCCCCTGCAAACCGCGGCGTTGCATGCTGTCCTTCATTGCCTGACCGGCATCCGAGGCCTGGAAGGCATCCACTGCGTCAATGTTCTTGAACATGAACGGCAGGTCGAACAGGCGGAACTGCTTGGTGAACTTTTCGAACTTGGACAGCGAGGGCGCGGCCAACTGAACGTCGCCCTGAAGCATCGCCTCAAGAACCTTGTCATCATTGTAGAGCGTCGAGTTCGGATATACTTCGACGCACATGACGCCCTGCATCTCGTCATTGACGCGCTGCTCCAGCAGCGAGGCCGCGATGCCCTTGGGATGCTTGTCGGTGTTCGTCACATGCGCGAACTTTACGACGATCTCACCGTCGTCACACGCAGCCATGCCCGCTGTCGCCGTTACCGTCAAAGCCAGCGCTGTGGCTGCTGTTGTTAGGAATTTCATCTGTTTTCCTCCCAGACTTCCTCGAAATGTCTCATCGGCCCCATTTCGGCACCGTATGGACGGCAGTGAACCGACTGCTTCACGGTGAAACAACAATTTGTAACAGGCTTTGCGACGTCAGGATTTTTCGCATTAAAACAGCATATTACAACCTGCATTTAAAACACGAAATTCTGCCACGAGCGCACATGTGCGAAATCCCGCACATCTCTCGACGGTGCTGTGCGGAATCCCGCACAGTTTTTCGAATCACCCTCGAATCGCTCTGGCACCACCCGCAGTCCGCCTTAGCGGACTGCTTGGCACAACAGCTTTAACCGCATGCAAATGCGGGCAAAGCTGGCGGGAGCCCCTCCTATCGCCGGTAATCCTCGGGGCGAATCTGATACCGCGCCAGTTTGTCGTAGAACGTCTTGCGCGGCAGCTTCAACGCCTTCGCCGCGTCCGAGGCCTTTCCGTTGTGCCGCCCCAACGCAGCGATCAGCAACGAACGTTCCACCCGTGCCATCTGCTCGTTCAAGCCCAGATCCGTCGCCTCGGTAACCTCTTCGGGCATCCCCAAAACAAACCGCATGGCCGACGACATCAAAGAGCGCGCATTGCCCGGCCAATCGCTGGCCATCAACGCCGCAAGATGCTCAGGTGACACGTCCGGTTCAGCAATTCCCGCCTGCTCGGCGGCCTGCGCGACATAGTGACGAAAGAGCGTCGGGATATCCTCGGGTCGCTCTGCCAGAGACGGTATGCGTACCCGCATCACATCCAAACGGTAGTAGAGATCGGCGTTGAACCGGCCCTCAGCCGAGATCGCAGACAAGTCCGAGGTCGTGCCCGCAATGATCCGCGCCCCTGCGCCGCGCTCAATCACGTCCAGCGCTTCATACTGAGTCGCTTGCGGCATGGCCGATATCTCATCCAAAAACAGGGACCCGCCCTTGGCATCTTCGCAGGCTTGGGTGAATTCCTGAACGCTCAATCCGGCCGCCGCGCGTTTGACGAACGGTCCCTGCCCAACGGGCGACATCAGATGCACAACCTCGGCAACCTTGGAAATCCCGCTGCCCGCCGGGCCTGTGACCAGCACTTCGGCGCCAGTCGGAGCGACACTGCGCACCCGCTCACGCAAGGCCTCGGCTTGAGGGGAAAGGCCAAACAAAAGTCGCGCTGCGGGGTCTCCGCGTTCCAGCTCTGATTTTAACGCGCGTTGTTGGATGATATGCTCGCGGGCGTCAAAAGCCCGGTCGAGTACCGCTAGAAGGTCCGCCGCGGCACAGGGTTTCTCCAGAAAGTCGAAGGCCCCCTGCCCTATGGCCTGAACCGCCATCGGAATGTCACCCTCGCCTGTCAACAAAACAACCGGCAACTCCGGGTCGATTTCTTGCGCGTAGCTAAGCAGATGAAACCCATCCCGCCCTGGCATCCGGATGTCTGACAGGATCACCCCTGGAAAATCAGATCGAATGTGGTCTTTGGCGGCCACAAAAGACCCCGCCGCAATCGGCTGATACTCCGCCAGTTCGAGGGTCTGGGCCAGCGCCTCGCGCACGGCAGCGTCGTCATCTACCAACAAAACGACCCGAGTCATGCTGCCTGTTCCTTCTCACAAGGCTCCAGCTCGACCGTAAACTCTGCCCCTTCTTCCGTGTTGATCCCACGGATGTTGCCCCCGAAGCTCTGGACCAAACCGTAGGAGATCGAAAGCCCAAGCCCCATTCCTTCGGAAGAACCAACGGCCTTGGTGGAATAAAATGGCTCGAACAGCTTTTCCGTATTCTCGATCCCCGGCCCGATGTCCCGCACGGTAACTGAAAGCCTTTCGCCGGGATGAATCTCGATCTGAATGCGGCGGTCTTCCTGCTGGCTCATCGCGTCGGCCGCGTTGTTGATCAGGTTCACAAAAACCTGCACCAACCGGACCTCGCCGCCCCACGCAAAGACTGGATGTTCGGGCGCGGACCAGTCCAAAAAGACATTTTCGGAACGCAGCCGAGCCTCAGTCAACTCGACAGCAGCGTTCAGAACCTGCACCAGATCCACACGCCCCATCGGTTCGCTTTCATTGCGGGCAAATGCGCGCAGGTTCTTGATAATCCGCGCCATACGTGCCGCCATCTGAGAAATTCGACCCAGATTTTCCGCGGCTTTCTCGGATTTCCCTCTCTCCATGAAGGCTGAGCCATTGTCGGCAAACTGCTGGATCGCCATCAAAGGCTGGTTCAATTCATGGCTGATCCCAGCGGACATCTGTCCGAGTGCACTTAGCTTACCGGCCTGCACAAGATCCGCCTGAGCGCGCTTCAGGGCGGCTTCGGCCTCCTGCCGCTCTGTGATCTCGCGGCGCAGCGCGGCATTTGCTTTCGTCAGATCTTTGGTGCGTTTTGCCACACGGGTTTCCAGCACAGCGTTTGCCTCTGTCAGCGTGCGCCGCCGCTCGGTCGCCAGAAACAGCAACGCGCCGAAAGCCAAACAGAGGGCCGCAACAGTCGCGGCCTGCAATCCCGCCAGTCGCCGGGCCGGAGCAACATCCATCAAGACCTCACCGGTCATGCCGATGACCGGCAATTCCTTGACAAGATGCAAAGCCCGTCGCGGCAGATATGGACTCCAATCCAACGTCCAGAGTTCATATGGCCCCAAGCGCCGCGCCTGAAAAGACACCGCCTGGCCATCCGGAGGGGTCAAGCCAATCTCTGCGTCCACGCGTTGCCACATCAGCAGTTCCAGCCGGTTTGCAATGAAGACCAGACCGGAGTGATCGACAAAGAACACCGCTTCGGTGCTGCCGCGCCAAGTTTGTTCGATATCCTCAACGTCGGCAATCACGATCAAAGCCCCGATCACCGCTCCGCTGATATCGAAATCGGGCGCAGCATAGGTGAAAATCCGATTGCCGGGCCCCGGCAGAATACCATGCGCGCTCCCTAGCGCGCCTTGCATGGCGCGTGTGAAAGCTGGATTGTCTTGGACCGAGCCAGCGACACTTTCATGCGCAGACGCCAGAACCGCCCCGGACCGGTCGGCATAAAGAACCTCGACCGCCGCCGTTTTATCCGCGACCTCCAACAGCAACGCCTGCGCGGTGGCGCGTCCGGATAGTGTATCCAGATCCTCAAGCACGGGGTGGCTCGCCATCAGCACCGCCAGTTCCTGATAAACCTGCAACTGCGTGGTCAACCGATCCGCAGCTAGATCCAGATCAGCCTCAGCCTTTTCGCTGAGTTGAAACACAGCCTGCCGGTAGCCATAGGACCATACAACCGAAGACAAAACTCCGACCATCAATAGAAATCCGGCTATGATCAAAATGCGCTGCATGTCCTACGGTCTTGCATTGGCGGCGCCTTATGGCAAGTCTGCACAACTTCCAAAAAGCTTCGTGCCAGACTGCATCCCGCCGCAAAGACGAAATAAATCAGCCTCCGGGCGGGTGAAAATTCTGCAAAACCGCGCTAGCGCGCGATGCCTCCGGCGGGGATATTTAGGGCCAGATGAAGCATCGGATCCTTTATTCATCTGGCTAAAAATATCTCGGGGGAGTCGCCGCTTCAGGGGCGGCGGGGGCAGCGCCCCCAATCTATTGCTAGCTCTCCACCAAAGCGTTGAGAGGCAGCATCGTGGTCGACTTGATCTCTTCCATCGACAAGAGAGCGGTTACGTTATGAACACGCACCTCTGAGATCAGCTGCTGGTAGAACTGATCATAGGCGCGGGCATTCTTGACCCTCACTTTCAGGATATAGTCGATGTCCCCTGCTAGCCGATGTGCCTCTTGGACTTCAGGTTGATCACGCAGGGCCTTCAGGAACTTGCGCTGCCATTCGGCCTCATGCTCTGAGGTCCGGATCAAGACGAAGAACGTGGCCTCGAAACCAAGCGCTTCGGCATCAAGCAAAACGGTCTGTTGACCTATGATACCGGCCCCCTTCAACTTGCGGATTCGATTCCAAACAGGCGTCTTGGAACTGCCGACCTGCGCCGCTATTTCGTCCAGAGATTGGCTGGCATCGCGCTGCAGCTCAGCCAGAATTTTCCGATCTGTGTCGTCTATTCGCACCGACATTCTAATTTTCCTTACGTTTCGAAACCAGCGTTCCGAATTCTAAACTCACAAGAACGTATGTTCTTATTTGGCGCAACATATGGCGCGATACCGGGAATATTTCCTATATATCAGGACAAGTCAAACCAACTGGAACAGTAGATGACGCAGTCGGAGTCACAAAAAAACTTAGGGCACGTCGATTTTGTCGGCGCAGGACCCGGTGATCCGGATTTGCTCACGCTCAAGGCGCTCAAAGCCTTTGAGCGGGCGGATGTCGTGCTGCATGATCGCCTCATCAGCGCAGAGGTTCTGAAACTTGTTGGTCAGTCGGCCGTTCTGGTCGATGTGGGCAAGGCAGGTTTTGGTCCTTCATGGAAACAGGAAGACATCGACGCGCTGCTGGTCTCCTACGCCATCAACGGCCAACGTGTTGTGCGTTTAAAATCGGGCGACCCGACCGTCTTCGGACGTCTGGATGAAGAGATTGAGGCTGTCGCGGCCGCGGGTATCTCGTGGCAGATCGTGCCGGGTATCACCGCTGCCTCTGCCGCCGTGGCCGGGATCGGTCAAAGCCTGACGCGCCGTGGTCGCAACTCCTCGGTTCGGTTCCTGACCGGCCACGACATGAAAGGGTTCGCGGATCACGATTGGGCGGCCCTTGCGCTCGAGGGATCAGTTGCGGCGGTCTATATGGGTAAGAAATCAGCACGTTTCATTCAGGGCCGCCTGATCATGCACGGCGCCGACCGACAGACGCCTGTGACGCTGATCGAGAACGCCTCGCGCCCCGACCAACGCATTCTGGAAACCAATCTGGACCGTCTGCCAAAAGATCTGGCTGCTGCCGAGATGGACGGCCCTGCCCTCATGTTTTATGGCCTCGCCCCGCGCCAAGCGGCCCTGGCCCTGACCGAATTCAAAAAGGAGCATGCCTGATGGCCCGCGCTTTTACCCCCAAAGTCGTCACCGCCAACGATCTGCTCGAAGGTGACGTGATATATCAGACCGAAGATGACCGCTGGTCGCGTGAACTGTCCGAGGCCGAGCTGATCACCGATGAGGCCCATGCGCAGGTCCGTTTGCTGGACGCCGCGCGTCAGGCGAACAAGATCGTCGGCGTATATCTGGCCGATGCAGTCGCCGGTGAAAACGGCCCCGAACCCACCCATTTCCGAGAGGAGTTCCGCCGCACCGGACCCTCGAACTATGCCCATGGCAAGCAGGAAACACAGTCGCAGCCCCGGGCCTGACCTCCGGCCCCTTTCTCCCCATTAAGGCCCCAAGGTTTCGGGGCTGCATTTAAGGACAGCTACACATGTATCGCTACTCCGAGTTTGACACAGCATTCCTGGCCGAGCGCAACCGTCAGTTCCGCGCACAGGTCGAACGCCGCATCGACGGCTCGCTGACCGAGGATGAATTCAAGCCGCTGCGCCTGATGAACGGCCTGTATCTGCAGCTGCACGCCTATATGTTGCGGGTTGCCATTCCCTACGGCACGCTCTCCAGCGCACAGATGCGCCAACTGGCACTTCTGGCCGAGAAATGGGACAAGGGCTATGGCCATTTCACCACCCGTCAGAACATCCAGTACAACTGGCCGAAACTGAAAGACGTGCCGGATATGCTGGACGCGCTGGCCGAAGTTGGCATGCACGCCATTCAGACCTCGGGCAACACGATCCGTAACGTGACAGCCGACCACTTTGCCGGTGCTGCCGCGGATGAAATCGCTGACCCACGCCCATATGCCGAACTGCTGCGCCAGTGGTCGACTGACCACCCGGAATTCCAGTTCATGCCGCGTAAGTTCAAGATCGCCATCACGGGCTCGGAAAACGACCGCGCCGTGATCAAAGCGCACGATATCGGCCTTCAACTGGTTGAGCGTGACGGCGTTCTGGGCGCTCGCGTGATCGTAGGTGGCGGTCTGGGCCGTACACCCATGATCGGTAAGGAACTGTCTGAGTTCGTCGCCTTTGACGACCTGCTGGCCTATCTTGAGGCTACCGTTTCCGTGTGGAACCAGATCGGTCGCCGTGACAACAAATACAAAGCACGGATCAAGATCACCGTGCACGAGCATGGCATCGACGCCATCCGCGCCAAAGTCAACGAGCGCTTCTTGCAGGTACGCCCGCAGTTCAAAGGCGCCGACATGGCGCTGCTGGAAGAGATCAAGGGTCATTTTGCAGCGCCAGACTTCCGCGAAGCTTCGGTTGCGTCGTTTGAGTCCGCCTACACCAACGATCCGGTCTTCCGGTCGTGGGTCGACACCAACATCGCGCCGCACAAGAACGCGGACCACGCGATCGTCACGATCTCGATCAAGAAGCACGGGAAAACGCCGGGCGATGCAACCGCCGAGCAGATGCGTGTGATGGCCGATCTGGCCGAAGAGTTCGCCTATGACGAACTGCGCATCAGCCATGAGCAGAACGTGATCCTGCCGCATGTCCACAAATCGGACCTGCCCGCGATCCACGCCAAGTTGAAAGAGCACGAGCTGGCCACAGCCAATATCGGCCTGATCAGCGACATCATCGCCTGCCCCGGCATGGATTATTGTGCGCTGGCGACAGCCCGCTCGATCCCGGTTGCAGAACAGATCGCGACCCGTTTTGATGAGTTGAAGCTGGAGCATGATATCGGCCACCTGAAGATCAAGATCTCGGGCTGCATCAACGCCTGTGGTCACCACCATGTCGGCCATATCGGCATTCTGGGTCTGGATCGCGCTGGCGTCGAGAACTACCAGATTACGCTGGGTGGCGACGGTACCGAGACCGCGGCCATCGGCGACCGCACAGGTCCCGGCTTTGCTTATGATGAGATCGTTCCGGCCGTCGAGCGCATCGTCGACACTTATCTGAACCAGCGGGAGAGCGCTGAAGAAACCTTCCTGGAAACCTACCGCCGTATCGGTATGGCGCCCTTCAAGGCTGCACTCTACCCCGAGGCACAGGCCAATGCCGCTTGATCTGATCCAGACGGAACTGGGTAAAGATCGCGCTGAACTGACCGAAAAGGTCAACGCGCTGAACGCCCGGTTCCGCCATCACTCGGCGCATGATGTCATGCACGGGGCGATTGAGGAAATCGACGATCTGGCTCTGGTCTCAAGCTTTGGGGCCGAGTCGGTTGTTCTGTTGCACATGGCTGCCGTTGTCGACCAGATGACGCCGGTTCTGTTTGTCGACACCATGATGCTGTTTGCGGAAACGCTTGAATATCAGCAGGATGTCAGCGAACGCCTTGGCCTGAAGAACATTAAAATCATCCGCGCCGAGGATGAGGACATTCAGCGTGAAGACCCCTATGGCGCGCTGCGTCTGCGGGATACGGATGCGTGCTGCAACCTGCGCAAGACCTTCCCGCTGCAACAAGCCCTTGCCGGCTATTGCGGCTGGATCACCGGTCGCAAGCGGTTTCAGGCCGGCACCCGCGCCACGCTCGAGTTCTTTGAGGTCGAGGACGGCACTGGCCGGATCAAGGTCAACCCGCTGGCCCATTGGGCGCCCGAAGACGTGCGCGCCTATATGGATGAAAACAACCTGCCCCGCCATCCGCTGGTGGCCAAAGGCTATCCCTCCATCGGTTGTGCGCCCTGCACCTCGCCGGTCAAGGAAGGCGAAGACCCCCGCGCCGGACGTTGGCGCGACCAGAACAAAGAAGAATGCGGCATCCATTTCGTCGATGGCAAAATGGTGCGCGCCGGAGAGAAAACATGAACGTAATTGTATCGGATGAGGGGTTCTCCCCCGATGATTGGACAGACGGCTTTGTCACGCTTGAGGACGCGGCCAATGATGTTGTGGCGCTTGATGTGGCCTCGGACACCGACCCCGATGAGCTAGTCGAGCGTCTTGGCAACGCCCAGATGGTGCGGGTGGATTTCCCGTCCTCGGCGGATGGTCGCGGTTTCACTATTGCCCGCGTGCTACGCCTGAAAGGCTATACGGGCCGTTTGCGCGCCAAAGGGCACGTTCTGGCTGATCAATACGCCATGGCCCGCCGCAGCGGCTTTGACGAGGTCGAGATCGACGACGCCCTCGCCTCTCGCCAGCCCGAAGATCAGTGGTTGGCTCGCGCCAACTGGGAAGAAAACAACTATCAGGCTCGCCTGCGGGGCTGACCCCACATCGCCAGCTTGTGACGCTTAAGGGGCATTTCGCCCCTTTTCCTGACTTGGATCAAAGATTAAACGGAGATGTCGGTTTAGCAGACCGATAGCGAAACGATGACAGAGATGAAGCCCGTGAGTGAAGCAACCGCCATAAAGGCCCCCGTTCTGCCGGACGCCCAGACCGTGACCGAGGTCAAACACTGGACTGACAGCCTGTTCTCGTTCCGGGTGTCGCGCCCTGCGACGCTGCGCTTCCGCTCGGGTGAGTTCGTGATGATCGGCCTGATGGGCGATCCTGATCCCAAAACCGGTCGACAGAAACCGCTGCTGCGCGCCTATTCAATTGCGTCTCCGTCCTGGGACGAAGAGCTGGAGTTCTACTCGATCAAGGTACAGGACGGCCCGCTGACGTCGAAGCTGCAGCACATCCAGCCCGGCGATCAGATCATCCTGAGGCCCAAGCCCGTGGGCACGCTGGTGCATGACGCTCTGCTGCCCGGCAAACGCCTATGGTTCTTCGCCACAGGCACCGGCTTTGCCCCCTTCGCCTCGCTGCTGCGCGAGCCACAGACCTATGAGGACTATGACGAGGTGATCATCACCCATACCTGCCGCGAAGTGGCTGAGCTGGAATATGGTCGCCAACTGATCGAGAACATCCGTCAGGACGAAATGCTGGCCGAGCTGATGGGTGAAGGCTTTGCCGACAAGATTCGTTACTACCCAACAACGACTCGGGAAGAGAGCCCAAAGATGGGCCGCATCACCAACCTGCTGAAAGACGGCACCGTGTTTTCCGATCTGGGGATCGAAGGTGGTATCATGCCGGAAACCGACCGTGCGATGGTCTGCGGTTCGCTGGCCTTCAACCTGGACATCAAGGAAATCCTCGAGGAATTCGGCATGCGTGAAGGTGCAAACTCCGAGCCCAAAGAGTTCGTGATCGAAAAAGCATTTGTTGGCTGATCAACCTATTTGGCCGGGTCCATCGGGTCCCGGCCAGCTGTTTCCTGTGATCAATCGTGGGAAATTCCAGTCTTTAAGCCTTTATGCTGCTTGAAACACTGCGCGCACCCGTCTAAATTCCCACCTCGAAATTCTGCAATAATCAAAGGAATGAACCCATAGCTCGCAGACCCCACAACGCGCCGCCGCAGAGAGACACTGGCCCGCGCGTAAATGAAAAGATACGTGCCCCCGAAATCCGCCTGATTGGTGCCGAAGGTGAAAATGTCGGGGTGGTTCATCCCGCCAAAGCCATGCAACTTGCCGCCGATGCCGGCCTTGATCTGGTCGAGATCTCGCCCAATGCGAACCCGCCGGTCTGCAAGATCATGGATTTTGGCAAGTTCAAGTACGAACAGCAGAAACGCGAAAGCGAAGCCCGCAAGAAACAAAAGATCATCGAGGTGAAAGAGGTCAAATTCCGACCCAACACCGACACGCATGACTATGAAGTCAAAATGAAGAACGTCTATAAGTTCTTGGAAAAGGGCGACAAGGTCAAAGTCACCCTGCGTTTCCGTGGCCGTGAGATGGCGCACCAGAACCTGGGTCGCGAATTGTTGGAGCGTGTCGCCGAAGACATCAAGGAACTGGGCAAGGTTGAGAATATGCCCAAGATGGAAGGCCGTCAGATGATCATGATGATCGGCCCGCTGCCGCAGAAGTAACTCGGCCTATCACCGCAAATACCCAAGCCCCTTCGATCTCCG
The DNA here is from genome assembly GCF_049800715.1 of Ruegeria profundi. Taxonomy (GTDB): domain Bacteria; phylum Pseudomonadota; class Alphaproteobacteria; order Rhodobacterales; family Rhodobacteraceae; genus Ruegeria; species Ruegeria profundi_A. The sequence continues at coordinate 7,330 of NZ_JBNAFO010000001.1, read as the reverse complement.
AAGGGGCTTTTTTCATCCCGCTTTCCGGTTGCGCATCCAATGGGCTGCATCCCGCACGTCGAATACCAACGAGATGACATCGACAATCATCAGCAGCCACAGGAACCGAAAATAGTTGGGGTTGAGCGTGTCTGCTGCGCTCAGCATCCCCGCAACCACAATGACCAGCGGAACCCAGCACAGGAGATGCGGAAGGGCCATCGTCCCGCTCATCCCGCGCGCGGCCATCATGATCGGCAGGTTCAATGCCATTCCCGTGATCGCAAGAGCGGCAATCAATTCCCCCTGCGGCTGGTCTAGAAAGAACAGCGGCATCAGGTTGACCGGAACCAAAATCACGGCCACCCAGATTTGCACCCAAAAGGGTAAACCTCGGAAACTATGCCAAATATCCTGCACCACGACCGCGCCCTCTTCTCAGTTCGCGTCAAACTTACCGAATTTGCGTTGGGCGAAAAGGGCTGTCACCGGATTGTCAGATCACGGCGGCGATCGCCCGGCCAAGCTTGGTGACAAGCTCGTCTATCTGCTCCTCTTCGATGATGAAGGGCGGAGCCAGCAGGATGTGATCTCCGGCCTTGCCGTCTCGCGTTCCCGACATCGGATAGCAGATCAACCCTTCGGCCAATGCAGCCTTTTTGATCTTTGCGGCCACACCCAGCGCCGGATCGAACGGAGTTTTGCTTTCGCGATCCGCGACCAGCTCAATCCCACGAAACAGGCCACGGCCTCGGATATCGCCCACATTGGCGTGCTGACCAAGAGCCGCTTCCAGCGCGGATTGAAGTTTGCCCCCCATCACACCGGCCCGCTCAGTCAGGTCTCGGCTGGTCAACTCACGAACCACGGCTAGGGCCGCAGCCGTCGCCACCGGGTGGCCAATATAGGTGTGACCATGCTGGAAAAAGCCCGAGCCCTGTTGGATCGCTTCGTACATCTTGTCCGTGCAGAGCATGGCTCCAATCGGTTGATACCCGGCCCCCAACCCTTTGGCGATGCACAGAATGTCCGGTGAGACGCCATCGTGATCGCAGGCAAACAGATGCCCGGTTCGGCCCATCCCACACATCACTTCATCAAGGATCAGCAGAACCCCGTATTGGTCACAAATCTCGCGAATACGCTTGAAATACCCCTCGACCGCCGGAACAGCACCGAGGGTCGCCCCGACTACTGGTTCCGCCATGAACGCCATGACGGTTTCCGGCCCAAGACGCACGATCTCCTGCTCCAACTCATTCGCAACGCGCTGACCGTAGTCAAAGCTGCTCTCACCCTCGGGCTTTTCCGCATATTCATAACACGCCGCGATATGGGTCATCTCGATCAGCATCGGTGCGAACTGCGCCCGCCGCCATGCATTGCCGCCCGCAGACAGCGCACCCAGCGTATTGCCGTGATAGCTTTGACGCCGCGCGATCACATGGCGACGTTCAGGCTGACCGATCTCAAGGAAATACTGGCGCGCCAGCTTGATCGCCGCCTCAGTCGCCTCGGAGCCGCCGGACACGAAATACACCCGGTCCAGATCGCCTGGCGCATGCTGGATCAGCAGATCGGCCAACTCTTCCGCCGGTTCCGAGGTCATGAAACCGCTATGGGCAAAGGCGATCTGTTCAACCTGCTGCTGAACAGCTTCGATCACCGCGCGGTTGGAATGCCCCAAACAAGACACCGCTGCATCGCCACAATCCAGATAGCGCTTGCCGTCGGCATCAATCAGGTAGCACCCATCGCCGCCTGCCGCGATGGGTAGCTCGGCTTTGGTGTGGCGCGGAAACACATGGCTCATTCTTGTTCTCCTTTGATCAACGACACGAGAGCTGCAACCGAAGCTGCATTGTTCGGCCAGGTTTGACCCGAGGAATCCGTCAGGCTGTTCTCAAACCCGACGCGCACATCCCCGCCCTGCAGTGCGGCCTTCAGCAGACACGCGTGTTCCTTTGCCCCAAACGCACAGAGCATCCACGGACCACCCTCTTTCGGAAACTGATCCAAGTCTTCGGGTGCAGATTTCTGCCCCGTCGCATACCGCCCCAAAACAAACAGGCGATCCACCTGCCCGGCCCTGACAACACCTTCTGCCTGCAATCGCGCCAACAAAGCCGCGTCCTCAGCATCATAGAGGATATGCTGCACGCGCGTCCCCTGATCTTGGCAAAGACCGTAGACCCGATCTGCTATCTCCGCGACTTCGCGCACAGAGATAGAGGCCCATGTGGGGCGCACCTGCCGCAAACATTCGAATTGTGCCTCTGCGTCGTAGACCCCCGCGGCCTCGGTTGTGATCTGCACCTCCAGACCCGGCAACTGCTGACGCAACTCACCTAGGGCTTCACGATACAGCCCCGTATCCAAAGAGTGTCGCCCCTCGGCGTTCCGAACATGCAGATGCAGCCCGTCCGCTCCCGCCGCATGGCAGTCATGCGCGGTTTGAAGGGTTTCCCGCAAGCTCACCGGCAGCTGAGGATGATCCGCATGACCACGCCGCGCCCCATTGGGGGCAACTAGGACATATGGCTTTGGGGCGGTGGACGTCATTGAACACTCCGTTCTGTATGAGGTCGATCTACACTCATACAGTTCGTTTTCAATTGGCTATTCTAAAAACATATGTTTTCTTCTGTTTTATGACCGATGCGCTCAGCCCTCTGATCTCTGCTCTCCGGCAATCAATCGACCAAATGCCGCCGCAACTACAGGCGGCAGCCAAATATGTGATAGACCATCCGGGCGACTTTGGCCTCGACCCGATCCGCACGACCGCGACGAAGATCGGTGTTAGCTCAAACGTTCTTGTCCGCCTCGCCCAGCGGATGGGCTTTGATAGCTACAACGCCTTGCGCAAACCCTTTCGACATGCCCTGGTCACAGATGGTGAGACCCGCTTGGATCGGGATTGGTTGAACGAGGTGCGAACAGATGCTTCGTTCGACACCGCTCAGGCAGGGTTTGCGCGAAATGAAATGAACGTCGTGGCAAGATCCCTACGTTTGATGGATCCGGAGAAAACAAGCGCCGTGATCCAGCTTATCTTAAACGCTAACCGCTGCTTCATAACAGCAACGCGCGCAAGTTATGCGCTCGCTCATTACTTCCACTATGCAGGCCGCATGGCCCATCCGGGTTTACAACTGATCCCGCGTCACATGGGGTCCGCAACCGACGATCTGCTGGATGCGGGGCCGAATGATTGTCTGCTGGCCATAACCGTTCGACCCTATTCGTCCGAGGCGATCCGAACCATGCGCTTCGCCGCGGACCGAGGTTTGAAGATCATCCTTATCTCGGACAGCGACATGATCGCACCCGGTATTCGCCCGGACCTGAGCCTGCAGATCAGCACGCGGTCGATGCACCACTTCTCTAGCTTCTCCGGAGCGATGGCCGTTCTGGAATGCCTGCTCAGTCACCTATTCGCAGCCGGCGGAGAAAACGCCCTGCGCCGCGTGGAAGCCTATGAGAAAACACGCGAAGACACCGGGGCCTATTGGCAGCCTGCAAAGCTCCCAAAAGTTAGAAAAACATAGCAAAAGCCCCGGGGTTTTGCCCGGGGCTTTTGGGTTTGTTGTTTTTGTGGTTACACGCAGTCTTGGACGGCGCGTTTCGTCATCACCCCAACCAAATGCGCGCGGTAGGTTTTGCTGCCATGCAGGTCGGCGATCATGTTCATCGGGTTGACGCTCAGCCCCATCAATGCCTCGGCGCTGAAGGATTTGTTCAAGGCCTCTTCGGCCTCTGCCCACCGGAACACGCCGTCTTCGCTGGCGCCGGTCACGGCCACGCGGACACCATCCGCGAACCGCGCCACGTAGACACCGACCAATGCAAACCGGGACGCGGGCTGCAGGAACTTCTGATAGCTCGCCGCCTGCGGCACAGGGAACCGGACCGAGGTGATGATCTCACCCTCATCCAGCGCGGTGGCAAACATGCCCTGAAAGAAGTCGTCCGCCGCGATCTGCCGCGCGTTGGTCACGATGGTCGCGCCTGAGCCCAGCACACCCGCCGGATAACAGGCCGCCGGATCATTGTTGGCCACCGACCCGCCAATGGTGCCGCGGTTGCGCACCGCCGGGTCGCCGATCTGACCCGCCAAAGCCGCCAGCGCCGGATACGACCCCGCCGCCTCACGCGCCACCGTGGCATGGGGCGTCGCCCCGCCAATGACGACCGAGCCGTCATCCTCGACACAGACACCCTGCATCTCGGCAATCCCACCCATGCTGACCAGCACCGAAGGGGCCGCCAGGCGCTGCTTCAGCGTCGGGATCAGCGTCTGACCCCCGCCCAATGGCTGCGCATCCTCGGCCCCCAACGCAGCAACCGCGTCGGCAATGCTCGAAGGCTTCTCAAACTCGAAACTGTACATTCCGCTTTTCCTTTCCGAAGAGCGCAGATCCGCTCTTCATCTGGCTAAAAATACCTCGGGGGTCCGGGGGCTGGCCCCCGGTCCGCCCTCTCAACTCAGCTGTTCATCGCCGCCCAGACGCGCGACGGGCTTACTGGCATGTCGATGTGATCCACCGCCTTGCCGCCCGAATTCATCGCATCCAGAACGGCATTGACCACAGCCGGCGGAGAGCCAATCGCCCCGGCCTCACCACAGCCCTTCACACCCAGCGGGTTATGCGTACAGGGCGTCTGGCTGGAATGATCCACGCCGTAGAAGGGCACATCATCGGCGCGCGGCATGGCGTAATCCATGAAGGACGCGCTCAACAGCTGGCCATTCTCATCATAGGCGCAGTTCTCCAGCAGAGCCTGGCCGATACCCTGGCCAATGCCGCCATGCACCTGACCATCCACGATCATCGGATTGACAATGTTGCCAAAGTCATCCGCCGCGGTGAAGGCCTCGATACTGACCTGACCGGTCTCGGGGTCGACCTCAACCTCGCAGGCATAAGCGCCCGAGGGGAAGGTGAAGTTGGCCGGGTCATAGAACGCGGTCTCCTCCAGCCCCGGCTCAACCTCCAGCGGGAAGTTATGCGGCACATAAGCTGTCAGGGTCACGTCGCCCCAGGCCACCGACTTGTCGGTGCCCGCGACGCTGAACTGACCGTCCTTCAGCTCAATATCGGCCTCAGACGCCTCCAGCAGGTGGGCTGCGATCTTCTTGGCCTTGTCGATCACCTTCTCGGTGGCCTTCACCATGGCCGAGCCACAGACCGCCAGAGAGCGCGAGCCATAGGTGCCCATGCCGAACGGGATTTTTGAGGTGTCGCCATGCACGATCTCGACCATCGATTCATCAATGCCGATCATGTCGGCCACAACCTGCGGGAAGGCGGTCTCATGCCCCTGCCCGTGGCTGTGCGCGCCAACCATGACGCTGATCGAGCCGGTGGCATTCACCCGCACGGTCGCCGCGTCATAAAGACCCGCTCGGGCCCCCAGCATGCCAACGATGTTCGAGGGCGCAATGCCGCACGCTTCGATATAGCAGTTGATGCCCAGACCCCGCAGCTTGCCCTTGGCCTCGCTTGCCGCACGGCGCGCGGCAAAGCCTGCCAGATCAGCCGCAGCTTCCAGCTTGTCCATGGTCCCGTTGTAATCCCCAGTGTCATAGGTCAGAGCGACCGGCGTGTCATAGGGGAACTGGGTGATGAAGTTCTGACGGCGCAGGGCAATCGGATCGACTCCCAGCTCGCGCGCAGCTTTATCCACCACGCGTTCCAACTGGAACGTCGCCTCGGGCCGGCCCGCGCCGCGATAGGCATCCACCGGCACTGTGTTGGTGAACATCGCCTTCACATTCACCTGAATGACCGGCGTCTTGTAATTGCCCGCCATCAACGTGCCGTGCAGCCATGTGGGCACCGAGCTGGAGAAGGTCGACAGATACGCTCCAAGGTTCGCGTAGGTGTTGGTCCGCAACCCGATGAAGTTATTGTCTGCATCCAGCGCCAGTTCGATTTTGCTGACATGATCCCGGCCATGGGCGTCCGACATGAACGCCTCGGACCGGCTGGAGGTCCACTTGACCGGGCGGTTGCAGGCCTTGGCGGCGAAGGTACAGAACGCCTCTTCCGCATAGTGGAATATCTTGGTGCCAAAACCGCCGCCCACATCCGGGGCCACCACGCGGACCTTATGCTCGGGCAGGCCCAGCACAAAGGCGCACATCAGCAGGCGGATCACATGCGGGTTCTGCGACGTGGTATAGAGCGTGTACTCATCCGTGCCCCGCTTATACTCACCAACCGCCACGCGTGGTTCCATCGGGTTGGCGACCAGGCGGTTGTTGACCAGATCCAGCGTGGTCACATGGGCCGCATTGGCGAAGACCTCATTGACCTTTGCATCGTCAGTCTCGCCCAGCTGCCAGTCATAGCAGATGTTGTTCTTCAGATCGTCATGGACCAGCGTCGCGCCCTCTTGCGCTGCGGCCTTCATGTCGATCACGGCGGGCAGTTCCTCGATCTCGAGGTCAATCGCCTCGGCCGCGTCACGCGCCTGCTCCAGGCTGTCGGCCACGATGGCGGCGATGGGATCGCCCACATGGCGCACCTTGCCCTGGGCCAGAATGGGATGCGCAGGCTCCTGCATGGGCGCGCCGTGCTTGTCCGTCACCTCCCAGCCGCAGGGCATGCCGCCCACGCCTTCGAAATCCTTGCCGGTGAACACCTTGACCACGCCCGGCATGGCCTCGGCCGCCGAGGTATCAAGGCTGGTGATCCGGCCATGCGCGATATCCGAGCGCAGGAAATGAACATAGGCCTGTCCGGCCACGTTGATGTCGTCGGTGTAATTGCCTGCTCCGGTCAGAAAGCGCACGTCCTCGCGCCGCTTGGAACTGGCTCCGATGCCACTGTCTTTGGGCATTGCTTGTTCTCCTCCCTCGGGCCGCTTATTCGGCGGCGATGCTGCTGACGTCCTGGCCCGAAGCGGCCATGATCGCCTTGACGATGTTGTGATAGCCTGTGCAGCGGCACAGGTTGCCTTCCAGATACTTGCGAATCTCGGCCTCGGACGGGCGGGGATTGTCCTTCAGCAAGGCCGCCGCGCTCATCACCATGCCCGGTGTGCAGAAGCCGCATTGCAGCCCGTGGTGATCCTGAAACGCCTGCTGGATCGCATTGAGCGTCCCATCCTCGGCCGCCTGACCCTCGATCGTGCCGACCTCGGCACCGTCGGCCTCAACCGCCAGCATGTTGCACGACTTCACGGCCTCGCCGTTCACATGCACCACACAGGCCCCACATTGCGCCGTATCACAGCCAACATGCGTCCCCGTCAAAGACAAATGATCCCGCAAAAAACCAGACAATAACGTCCGACCCTCAACATCACCGCTCACAGACATGCCATTCACAGTCAGCGATAT